>CAXXDA010000003.1:0-1176603 GCA_963676775.2 uncultured Draconibacterium sp. | reverse complement strand
CAGGAATGCACTGATAATATCAGTTAAACTTTGAAAAGGTTCTTGTTGAAAAAAAGGAACAGTTCCGTTTTCCTGGTAAGGTACATGATGATCACGAAGTGCTTTAGTTATTGCGTCGAACTGGTTTCGGGTTCTGCACAAAATGGCCAAATCCGATAAGCTACTTATGATTTCATTTTTTTCACCTTGTGCCACCGAACTGTCGATGGAAAAAAAGCTTACTCCACCAACAAGGTCGACAATCTGCCGGGCAATAAATTCGGCTTCAGCTGCACCAGTGGATTGTTCTGAAATGGAGATTTGTACACCTTCATTTATTCCTTCCAAAAATCCTGATTGTTCAATCACATTTGATGAGGCTGTTAAAATAGTTTGCGAACAACGGTAGGACTTTGTTAGTCGAAAGATTTTTGCATCAGGGTAGTCTTCAGAGAATTTTGAAATGTAAACAGAGTTTGCTCCTCTGAATCCATAAATCGATTGGTTGGCATCACCGACAACACATAAATTTGAATTTGAGTCAGGAGCAAGGAGCCGAAGCAGTTTGTATTGTGTATCATTGGTATCCTGGTATTCGTCAACAAATATAAATTGATATTTACCTCTGAGTTTTTCAGTAATTTCCTCGTTTCTTTTAAGAAGTTGAACCGGTTTTTCAATTAAGTCATCGAGGTCAAAAGCATTTAACCTTTGTAATTCCTTTTCGTAGTTAAAAAAGAACGAATTTTCAGGCAGGTTACCTTTTTTAATTTCTGAAACTTCAGATGAATGTTCTCTTGCTTCATTTGCTTTATCCACAGAAATCAATTTTATGATTTCTCTTTTTAGGTTTTCATCAACAAGAATAAAATTTTCTTTGCGATTGAACTCAGCATGATATTCTTTTAAAATTGAAAGTCCAAATGCATGAAAAGTTGAAAGAGTGACTTCATTTACCTGATTTTTATTTTTCAGAATCGTTTCCAGTCGTTCTTTTAATTCTCCGGCAGCTTTGTTTGTAAAGGTAATGGCAAGAATTTCATTTGGTTTAGTATGATGATTACCAATCAGCCATGCAATTTTACTGGTTAAAGTTTTTGTTTTTCCTGTTCCGGGGCCTGCGATAATTAAGGAAGGACCAGTGACGTTTTGAATTGCGGCAAATTGTTCTGTATTCAAATTATTGAACGTTGATTTCTCTGTACTTTGATTACGATATTTTTCCGTTTTTTCCGCCACCAGATTTTCTACCTCGTTTTTTTGACGAATTAGTTTTTGAATTCCTTTTAAGTCAAAATTAATTAACGCTCTTTTTTCAGGAGGTGTTGGTTTTTCGATTTGAAAAAGTGCGTTTGTATTTTCAAAGTTCTTAACCTCGCCATTTTTAAAAACTTTGATGATGCCGTATTCTCCATCGTATCCTTCCTTGATAATAATTTCGCGGTTTCGCATTCTCCTTATCGCCTCGGCCAATGTTTTCGAAGATTTCTTTTCAATTTCGTCAACAGGTAGGTCAAGCAGGATATCAAGTTCCTTTCCCAGCTTTTGAATGGTTTGCAAATAATCTTCTGCAACTTTTTTTGATTTTACACCAACACCGGCAATTTCCGAGAGAATTTCGGGTAAAGGAATAATTGAGCGAAATGGCAGTTTATTGGGGCGGTTCGAAATATCTTCCCTGTCGGAAAGTTGGATGACACGATTCATCACTCCGACCGTGACAGGTTTTTTACATGCGGGGCAGATTGTGTTGTGCTTTAATGTTTCAACCGGATCCCAGCAAATGCTACATTTTCGATGACCGTCATAATGGTATTTACCCTCCTGAGGAAACATGTCAATGGTTCCGAGATATTTTTTAGAGTCTCCTGTTTTTAATGCTTCCACCAAAGAGTAATAATCCAGACCGGTGTTAAAAATATTTGCGTTTCTACCCAGCCTGTCGGGTGAATGGGCATCAGAATTGGAAACCAACGTAACATCATCGAGAAATGAACAAAGCCAATTCATAGGAGGGTCTGTTGACAAACCGGTTTCAATGGTATGAATGTGAGGTGAAAGATCAGCGAAACATTCTTCGAGTGAATCGAATCCTGATTTTGAGCCCAGCATCGAAAACCATGGAGTCCAGATGTGAGCTGGAATAAAATAATTATTATCACCGCATTCCAGCACTATTTCAAGTAGATCACGCGAGTCGAGCCCCAAAATTGGCCTGCCGTCTGAAGTGAGGTTTCCCCCAAGGTTGATTAAGCGCTGATTTATTTTTTCTGCTTCTTCAAAACCGGGAACCAAAACCACATTATGCACTTTTCTCACTTTCCCGTCATGTTTATATATATTGCTGATTTCAGCAGTGAGTAAAAATTGTGTATCATTATCACCCAAAAGAGGATCAAGCTTGTATTCTTTTTTAAGCTTTAAGAGCCCGTTCCCATCCGATTCTGTTTTCTTTTTAAGTTCTTCCAGCCAACCGGGATGTGTGAAATCGCCAGTTCCAACTACCTTAATTCCTTTTATTCCTGCATAATAATCTAGATATTCAGGTGTAAGCTTTTTACTGGTAGCCCTTGAAAAATGAGAGTGAATATGTAAATCAGCTATGTATTTCATTCGGTTATCGGAATTAGATCAAAATATAAACTATTTTGCAAGACTAAACCAAACTATTTTTCGTTAAATTATAATCAATCTATGAAACAAAAATTTTTATGTTTAGTAATTAGTATAGGTTTGGTATCTGGAAAAAATGTACTAATTTTAAACTCAAGCAAAAGAATAAAAGTCAGGTGTTATGCAAAAAGCAAAAAATCCGTTAATTTTTGTCGTTGAAGACAGTCTGGTATACAAGGATTTGATTGTTGGTTACCTAAAATCAAAAAATTTTCAGAACATTAAAACATTTAAAAATGGCGAAGAATGTATGAAAATGATTGATTTAAAACCTGATTTAATAGTTTTGGATTATTCATTTGAAGGAATTAGCGGACTTGAATTGATGAAAAAGGTAAAAGAAGAACATCCTGAGATTGATTTTATCTTTTTAAGTGCACAAAATGATGTTGAGATTGCTGTGAAGATTATGAGGTTGGGCGCGGCCGATTACATAATTAAAAATGAAAAAGCACCACATAATTTGCTCCGTTCAATTGAACATTTAATTTCTGTTACCAAAGAAATTAAAATCAGACAAGGATTTAAGATTGGTGTTATTGGATTTTTTATCATGTTGTTTGTAATTATCATGGTGATTATTCTGATGACAATATTCCTTGAAGATTTTAATCTTTAATTATCGATTCTTTATTCGTTTATTATCGTGAATCTCCATGGTTTGCTTATCCATGGTTCTCCGGCATATTGAATTCCAATTCTCGGTGAATTTCTAAAATTTACTTTTTCTTTAGAATCTTCAATCCATATTCTATCGGACGTTTGAAGGTTTTCTCCGTAAAATGTTTTGTTAAGTTGTAAAATTTTACCAACTCTGCCTGGTCCTGAAATTCCTTCCAACTTGCGAATTAGAATTGCTGATGCATCATTCTCTGGTCCGGTTACAATATTTAGCATCCAATATACTCCGTAAATCAGGTAAACATAAACTAATCCACCTTCTTTAAACATTACTTGTGTGCGCGGTGTCTTTCCTTTGCTTGCATGACAAGCCAAATCTTCAGTTCCGCGATAAGCCTCAACTTCAGTAATTTTAAATCGTTGAATTGTTCCATTGTCAAACCGGCGAACAAGGGTTTTTCCTAAAAGCTCGGGGGCTACTTTTAATACGTCGCGGTGAAAGAAATCCTGATAAATTCTTGTTTGTATCATGAATCGTTTAATAAAAAGGGTAAAGTTACTCATTCATCAAGTTTGAAATGTTATTTTTGGACATTCAATTTTATGTATGGGAATAATCATTAAGCAATCGATAAAAGGTACAATCTGGTCGTATTTAGGAGTTGTTATTGGTTTTGTTACTACCTCATATTTATTTCCGGAATATTTAACTACAAACACCGTTGGGCTTTTTGGTTTGCTTCTAGCCTGGACAGGATTATCAGCGCAAATTGCTTCCTTGGGTTTCAATGGAATTACTTTAAGATTGTTCCCATACTTTCGTGATAAGGATGAAGGTCATAATGGCTACCTTTTTATAGCTTTTATGGTTATGATGGTTGGATTTGGACTTTTTTTGATTTTCTATTTTATTTTTTCACCTTGGCTGGTAGAAAATAATATCGAAAAATCACAACTCTTTTCTAAGTATGTTTACCTTCTAATTCCTCTTACCTTTTTTACTTTGCTTTTTAATTTGCTCGACAATTTCAATAAACTATTGTATAATGCTGTTTTTGGTACCTTCCTCATTGAATTTTTACAACGTTTATTAATTCTTATTTCTGTTTTAATTTTTATTTTTGGATGGATCAACTTAAACTCATTAATTTTATTTTATACAACAGCTGTTTGTGCTAAAGGTGTAATTATTTTTCTGTTTCTCTTTTTCAAAGGAGAGATCAACTTAAACCCGAAATTAAAGTTTATAGAAAAGAATCTAAAAGCAGAAATGTTCAATGTAGCTATTTATAGCATTTTAACTGGCGTTGGAGGAAGTATTGTTTTTAGTATTGACAAGATTATCATTAATCAAATGTTAGGGTTAAGTGCAACGGGGGTTTACACTATTGCGTTCTTTTTCGGCACCCTAGTTGTTATTCCTTCCCGTCCATTACTCAGAATTTCGGGGACTCTAATAGCAGATGCATGGAAAAGAAATGATGTTGATTACATTTCAGACATTTACAAACGTAGTTGTTTAAACCAATTTATTATTGCTGCTTTTTTATTTGGAGGTATTTGGATAAATATAGATAACATCCTTGTCATCCTCGGTCCTGATTATGCTGAAGGCAAATGGGTTATTTTTTTCGTGGGGTTAGGTTATCTTATTGATATGGCTACGGGCGCAAATGCACAAATTATTGGCTATTCAAAATATTATAAAGTAGCTCTTTTGTTTTTGTTGGTTTTAATCATTCTGGTTTTTAGCTTAATGTATTTCCTAATTCCTGTTTGGGGAATTGTGGGAGCCGCGGTTGCTATAGCGCTTTCCTTTTTCATTAATAATTTGATGAGGTTTGTTTATTTATTTAGAAAGTTTGGTATGCAACCATTCACACCACATTTTTTTATCGTTATCCTAGCATTCCTTTTTGCCTATTTTGCTGGAGTATTTATACCAAGAGTGGAGTTGATATATGATATTTTAGTAAAAGGGACGATTTTTACTATTGTATTTTTTTCTATTATTATTGGGTTCAGAGTTTCTACAGATATTAACGACACTCTACTTAGTATCTTTAACAAATTGAAGAATTTAATCAGAGGATAGATTGTGAATATCACCATCGTTTCATAAACAATAAAATTATTAGGCAATTATTTACTTTGTTCGATATTTGGTCTGAATATTTATTTTAGTTCAGATTTAAGAGCGATAATTTTTAATTTTTTTTATTGCAAAACTTGGATTTGTTTCTAGTTCAGTTGTAAGAAAAAGTATTTCCCAGTTATATTTAGAACAAAATTCATAAACGGCCTCTATAACACCATACCTTTTCATATCGTTCCAATTTCCAATAAATAATCGTGGCCAGCAATAATTCCATTGTCCTTTACTTTTGATTTCCATATTTCTAGCTCTTGTATTGTTGTTTTATAAGAATGATCAGTATCAATATAAATCCAATCAAAATAATTGTTTTGAAATTTCCTCCCAACTTCGGTTGAATAACCGATATTTATTTCAACTTTTCCCGAACTAATTTGAGATTTGAATTTATCTTCAACTAATCTTCTTTTGTTTTGATTATACCTTTTGGTTTCCCAAACATCAACTAAATGCAATTTTTTAGGATCACATACTTTTAGAATTAATTTGGAGAAATTACCCTCATCAACACCCAATTCGGCAATAACGCCTTGTTTGGGTAAAATCTTTAACAACTCTTCCCTGTTGAGTAATAATTTTGTATTTTTTATGGTTTGTTGTCGGATTTTGTGTTGAGGTATTTGACTAAATTTAATTTCATTAACTTCTTTTAATCTGTTTAAAATAAATCTATGGATTTTTCGTCTGATCCATGAGGGAAGAATTTTCATTACTAGTTTAATCATAGTATATGCTTATTAAATATCAAATAATATATTTTAAAATTAAGCTTAGTTTATGAGTTTCATAAAGTTATTATAGAAGGTACAATAATACATTAAAAAGTACTATTTAATTAATTATTAGTTTTAGTATAAATTAAAAACCCACCTCCTTTGGTGGTGGTAATGTTTAACTTGGTTTTACCTGAAATATTTTAACATAGAGACATGAGTAATTTTAAAAAAATAAGTCATGTCATTTATCGGTGCACATATCATATTGTTTGGACACCGAAGTATCGATACTGCGTTCTTGAAGGTCTTGTCAAAGAAATGTTGAACAACGATATTCGGATATTGATGGAGTGGAAAAGTTGTGAACTAATAGAAATGAATATTCAAAAGGATCACATTCATTTAATTGTCAGCGTACCACCCAAACTATCAATATCCAAATTGATGGGAATCTTGAAAGGCAAGACCGCCATCAAAATATTCAAATCATATCCTGAGTTGAAAGTAAAACCATATTGGGGAAATCACTTCTGGTCAAGAGGATATTGTGTTGACACCGTTGGTCTTGACGAAGAAAAAATCAAGAAGTATGTCAAGTATCAAGAAGAACAAGAACGTATTGAAGAGCAACAGCGGCTCAACTTTGGCCCCTTATATAGGGGCATTTACAAGCCCACCTTCTCAGAAGGTGGATTATTTAGTTTTTACATTTGAAATGTAACTTTTTGTTTTAAAATCCAATCGAAATCACAACTGGTTTTAAATTTACTATAAAAGGAATTATTATTTTTGAGACTCATTGAACGGCATGGGCATAATCATTAAACAATCTTTAAAAGGTAGTATCTGGTCGTATCTCGGGCTGGTAGTTGGGTATATTAAATTAAAAATGAAAATGTTTTGTTATAGCTATAAACGTTTGGTAATTCTGATCATTGCGGCCGTGGCATTCCTAGCTGGTTATTTTGTTCCAAACAACGAAAATATCATAATCAATATTTTACTGAAAAGTGTCCCCACTGTGATGGTTTTTGTTATATTGGTTCTAAGTTTGAATATTTCTGATGAGTTCAGAAAATTATACCTAAGTTTATTAAAGAAATTATTTAAATAAAAAATCAGTGTATACAAACGTGTATCTATGATTTTCAAAAAAAAACAAGATGAAAGTTGATTTTATGATCATTGGATCTATGAAAGCTGGGACTACAACTTTATATAAGATTTTACAAACACATCCAGAATTATCTTTTTGTAAAGTTAAAGAACCAAATTTTTTTAGTCACACTACTAATTGGGAAAGAGATTTACCTAAATACCATGGACTTTTTGAAGAGGAAGAAGGGAAAATCTATGGTGAAGCTTCTACTAATTATACTAAATACCCAAAATATAATTTAAATATTTGTGAGGATATCTTTTCCTACAATAACAAAATGAAATTTATTTATATCATCCGGAATCCTATAGATAGAGTAATATCTCATTATATGCATATATATCAAAAAGGATATATAAATGAGAGTATAGAACAGGCTATATTGAAGCATCAAGAAATCATCAATATTACTCGCTATTACGTTCAAATAATTCCATTTATTGAAAAGTTTGGAAAGGAGCAGGTATTAATTCTTAATTTTGATGATTTAAAAAATCAACAAGATATTTTAATTAATAAAATTTCTGATTTTTTAAATATTGATTCGCTATGTTTTTCTATTTCACAAGAAATTGTGCAATCCAATCCATCAATTAATAAAAACCATTTACATTACAAATACAGTAAAATTGTAAAACATATATCCCCAATATTAAATAAGACACCTGAATTAATCAAGCAGAGGGTTAGAAAAGTTTTAACCAATCCAAAACGGATTTTTAAAGAAAAACCAAAACTTTCCCCAAAGTATCAAAAATTAGTTATTGATTTTGTTAAGCTCGATATTATTGAAATGGAAAAGCTTACTGGAAGAGATTTATCTAGCTGGATAGAGATACATTAATATTTTGTCACTGTAAAAAAATACAGTTATAGTAGGATTAACAAGATACTATAAAAGATTACCCGAGTTAGTTTCTATAAACATACTATATGGATAGCTAACAGATTCATTTAAATTTCAAGCTAAAATTTAAGTACACTAAGCATTAAAATGAAAATAGTATTTAATCCATCTTATTCAAAAACAAATGAATATTCAAATATTATAGTAAGTTACTTAGTTCAAAATAGTATTGATGTATATTCTTTGGATGAAATATTTAAAAGTTTAAGAAAGTTTAAGTCTGTTAAAATTGTACATCTTAACTGGTTTGAAACTGTTGGTACTTTAACAAGTTTTATTTTGAAGATAGTTAAACTTACTATCCTTATCATATTTCGTAAGAAGATAATTTGGACAATGCATAATAAAACTCCACACATAAAGAAAATAGTATATATACAAAAAATATTACAATTTTTATTGGTTAAATCAGCTTATAAGATTGTAATCCACAGTAAAATATCAGAAGATATATTAACGGAAAATTATAACCTTTCAAAGGGAAAAATAATTTATATTCCACATCCCAATTATATAAATGTTTATGGTAATATTCCAAAAAATTCAGATAAACAGTCGTCAAAATTGCGATTATTATTTTTAGGGGCACTGCGTCCATATAAAAACATAGAACTTTTAATGGATGTAGTTGATAATTTTAAGAAAGAAATTGAATTACACGTTGCGGGTAATCCTGTAAATGAAAAATACAAAAAGGAACTTACTAATCATTCAAAGAATAAAGGCAATATTAGTCTTGAAATGAAATTTATCGATGATAAAAGAATGATTTCATTATTGTCAGATTATGATTTAGTAATTCTCCCTTATGACATTAGAAGTAGCTTGAACTCAGGAACCATAATTTTATGTTTTTCTTATGCAAAAACTGTAATTGCCCCTGAAATAGGAACAATACGTGATATTAAGGACAAAAATTATTTAATAACATATAATTATGAAAATCGTAAAGAACATTACAAGACACTTATAAAGCTTTTGAATAGTGCCATTAGAGCTAAACATGAAGATCCTGAAATATTTAAAGAATGGGGGGAAAGGATGTTTGATTATGTATATATTAACAATAGTTCAGAGAAAGTTCAACAAAAATTTAAAATGCTTTATGAGAATATTTTATAACTAAGAATTTAATAAATGAAAAAACAATTATTTTAAGGTTTTTCAAAAATCCTATTTAATTTTGCTGATTATTATTCATTAATTAAAATTTACATGAATCTTTTTGAAAATGTAAAAGTCGTTATTTTTGAAGAGATGGTAAAAGATATTAAAGGATATATTGAAAATGGATTGTATCAGTTTTTGAATATAGATCCTGAAGTCGCAATTTCACACTTTGCTGATATGCAAGAAAACAAAAGGCATACTAAAGGCAGTATTTTTGCGGAAAGAATGATTCGGAAATCTCTTGCATTTTTAAATTTATTAGGTTCACCCCAGAAAATTATTCCTTCGGCAAAGAGGGAAAATTTATAGAAAAGTATTATGCAAGGAGTCACAGAAAGTTATCTGAGATGATTGAGGTTGATCTTAGTAAATTAAACTATCCATTATAAAAATTTGGGTGACTAAGTTTTCAATTACAATGTAAAAATTAAGTTTCAATATGAATTTGTTCAAGGTATAAAATATTGATAAAGCTCAGAAAGTTTTTGTCTGCATCATAGTATTTCCCCCATTTTTCTTTAGCCTTTATTGCTTTATATTCAAGTGTTTGTGAATTTAATTCTTTTGTAATTTTACTTGCAAGTTCAGTAGAGTCAATATCTTTCTTTAAAAGTAACCCACAGGAATCATTAATTATTTCTCTTGTCCCTCCAACATCGGTAGCAATTACAGGGATACCATACGATATTGCTTCCATAATGCTTACAGGAATACCTTCAGACTCACTTATGTTAATAAAAATATTCACTTTATTATTTGCGTAAAAATTATGAATCTCAGAATTCTTAACGTTCCCCATAAAGGTATATGTAATTTTAGATCTTGAATCCAGTTTTTCTTTTGCCTGTGAGATTAATTTGTCTTTTAATATTCCCTCACCAAAATGAATCCAGTGTATGTTTTTTTCATTAATTTTTGTAAGCGAATCGATGATTAAGTGTATCCTTTTTACAGGTGTAAGAGTTGAGCAGCTCACAATTATAAATTTCTTGCTTATTTTTTTATCTAATATTTCGTTATTTTTTAGAGTACCTAAACGTGAGATGATAAAATTATTATATTGCTTATTTAGTAGCTTACTTTGATATTTTAGACCATCCTCTGAAATAAATACAATTTTATCGAGGATATCGGAGAGATATTTTCTAAAAGGTAAATAATTATATTTATTAGTATCAAAATAAAGGTCAGCCCTGTGGGCTCTGCATGCGCTGGTATAAAAAGATTTTTCCTCTTTAATAAGTGCTAAAGATAATGCAGTATAGTCCTGCCAATAGGAATAAAGTACAGCATCTTCATTAATTTTTGTAAGTGCATTTTTTTCAATAAACCGTTTTAAATTAAAAGCTCTGAATATATTATCAAATACTGGAATAATTATTTTTAATCTTCCAATTGTGCTTTTGTAGTTGATATGTTTATTTATTAAGGAGAAAGCTTTTCTTTCATGGAGAAGCAGGTTGATAAACGATTTTAAATTTAACAGGATATACCAAATCGTTTTGATTCTTTCAAATAAGCTAAGTTTTCTTGATTTTTTTACTAATAAGACATCATTAGGAATATTTCTGGTTTGTTTGATTTCGTCTGTAATAGTGAGAATTACGATTTTTTGAAATGCCTTATATAAATAAGGAAACTCTACTTCCAAAAAAACTTCGCCGAAACCAATTGGGAATTTGTTGCATACCAGAAGTAAGTCCTTTTTTTTATGATTCATCTCAGTATTGGCTAGTTTCTGTTACTGTTCAATCTTTTTAATAAACTGTATTGGGTTTCCCGCCCAAATTTCATTATCAGGAATATTTTTGCTAACAACTGAACCGGCTCCAATTACACTTTTTTCACCAATACTTACTCCCTTTAAAATTATACTTCCAGTACCTATTAAAGCTCCTTTTTTTATAATAACGGAGCCGGTTTTCTTGTTAATTTCAGGTATTGATAACCGATCGGCATAATAAATTGAGTGGAAATCGGTATCATAAACTTTACAATCTCCGCCGATGAATACATCGTCTTCAACTGTTATACTGTCAGCACAATATATTGCACTGTTGGAAAGAGCAACATTATTCCCGATGGTAAGGGTGGCATTTTTTCTTACTTTAATACTCATAAAAGTTTGCCCTCCAATAGCATTGGGGGCATACATAGAATTTATCCGCACACCCTTGCCAATTATGATCTGTCCTTTATTCCTTAAAAAAATGCGTCCTCTTATTTTAGGAAACTGTTTGTAGTTCACCTTAAAGATAATGAATAGGGGCAGATGATAAATTTTAAAAAACAAGTTAATAAGCGAAATAATTAGTTTCATATTCAAAAAAATTGTTCGTAAAAATTAAACGTTTTTGCTGCGTTTTTTTGAGCATCAAAATTTTCATTGGCAAATAGATACGCATTATTACCAAGTTTTTGTCTGGTAGAACGAGACTTCATTATTTCTAACTTTTCTTCAAAATTAGCTTGATTGTGAATGTCAAACAAGTAGCCGGTGGTTTTATCTTTAATTAACTCATTAACACCTCCAATATTATTTCCAAGTATTGGTTTTCCCATGGATGAAGCCTCTATTATTCCTCGCGAAAAGTGTGCCTGCGTGAATGGACATATAAATATATCCGACGAAGCAATGATTTGGGGGACATCTATTCTGAATGGTAAAATGAAAGTGTTCGTATTTTTCTTTGTTTCAGTAATACAAGCCTTTTCGTATTTGTTTTCGCGCTTTAACCCAACTACAACTAGTTTAAAACGGTTAAAATTTTTAGGTAATCGATTAAATCTTTGAATAAGTTCTAAAATTCCATTGGGTTCAGATATTCTGGATAGACAAAGGCAAATGATGTCGTCTTTATCAAGTTTCAACTCCTTTCTAAGAATTGTATTTTTTATATTAGGATTGTACAGGTTAAAATCAATAAAGTTATAAACAACTACAGATGGCTTGTTTTTTGTGATAACGGTTTTTTCATCATTGTGGCAAATCGAAATATAACCATCTACAAAATAATGATTTGCATATTTCAATATTTTCCCCCAAATGTTGTTTAGAAGTGGTTCGCGTACGTGACAAATAACTTTCCGTTTTTTACAAAGAAGTTTTGAAGCAGCAGCAAAGGCAAATAAGGCAGTTGTATTAAGATGAATTAAATCAGGATTTATTTTTTTTATTTCTCTTATAGCACCTATGAAGGTATGAATCAGAAAAAGATTATTTTTTAAAAAAACTTTCCAATTCATACCGGATACAGTCGTTCCGTGGTATGGGAACAAGTATGGTTTTATAATAACCTTTGCGCCTGTATCTTGTAAAAGTTTTATCGCTGGGCCGTTCTTTATGGTTAGGATTATTGGCTCATACTTTTCTCTATCAATTCGATCAACAAGTAGACAAAGACTTTTTGGTGCTCCTCCTAAGCGACCACTATGATGAATATATAGAACTTTCTTTCTTTCCATTTAATTAGAAGTAAAGATATTTCTTCTGTATAGTGGCTTCAGACCAAGTTTTATTGTTAATGCTTCAACTAGAAAAAAAACATGACTAAAAATTGTCTGAATTATTCCAAAATGATTCCGAAGAATGATGAACCTTTCCAAAAGGCTTCTTTTCTGATATTTTCGTGAGACTCCACCGCCTAAAAAACGAGAAATAATCGTGTTGGTATATATTATTTTTCTTGATTTTTTTAGGACAATGATCACCCAATCCACATCAGCAGAAAGTTGGTAACGGATATTGAAATTACCGGCTATGGATTTTTTAACTAAAATGGATTGATGGCAAACTACCATTCCTTTTTTATAATGTTTCCAGGTCAAATTTTTCGGTAGTTTTTTTCTTCTCAATCCCAATTCTTTACCAGTATTTTCATCAATTATAACTGTGTCACCGTAGAAAACATCGGCATTTTGGTTTTTTTCAAATGGAATTTGCTCAATGGTGTTATTTGAATAAAACATATCACCAGCATTCATAAAAATAACATAATCCCCGGTTGCTTTTTTTAATCCTTTATTCATTGCATCGTAAATTCCATTGTCTTTTTCACTTGTCCAAAAGGATATATTTTTTTCGTATTTTTTAATAATTGCAATCGTCCCATCATTTGAGTATCCGTCAATAATAATATATTCAATTGTTGGATAGGTTTGACTAATGACACTTTTTATGGTCTGTTCAAGAAGATAAGCACCATTATAAACAACTGTTATAACACTTATTTTATGATATTTCTCCATTCTGCTTTCTACCATACACATTAAAAAAAATGTCAATAATAATGTTATTTCTTTTTCCCATAATACCCTTTAACAAATCCTCTGGCTTCCTTTCTACAAAGTATTTTCACCTGCCATAATGCTTTAATTAATCCAAAACCATAGGCAAAAACCTGGATGTTCAATGTTACTGGACTTAACAGCGCTGCAGCCAAGGATTTGTATTTTAACAGTGACTCAAAAAAAGCCCAAAGAACTATTATTACATATCCGGCGGCTGTCACCATCCAAATTATTTTTGCAACAGACGGTAAAATAAAAGTTAAGATAAGTAAAATCACTAATACCGTCACAACCATTGCAGGAAGAAGATGAATGGGTTTCAGCATGGAGGGATGTTTTTGCGAAAGGTTAATGCGGGCTACTCCCCAGTTAAATATTTGCCTGTAGAATTTAGAGAGACTTGTTCTGCGTTTGTGATAAACATAAGCATCAGGGATAAGGCCAACCTTGTATCCGGCATCGTAAATACGTTGCGAGAAATCCATATCTTGTCCGTGCCGGAGTTTATTCATTCCGCCAATATTTTCAAATATTTTTCGGTGGATTCCCATATTGAAGCTGCGTGGGTAAAATTTACCCACCGATTTTTTACTTCCACGTGTACCTCCTGTACCTATAATTGAAGTCATTGAATAGTTAATGGCTTTCAGCAAAGGAGAAAATGAAGGGTGAAATGTGTCAGGGCCTCCAAAAGCATCAAAATTGTTTTTAATAACTGCCTCGTCAATGCTTTTCAACCAATGGGAAGGGAACATACAATCTGAATCGACATATATAAAATATTCTCCTTTTGCATTTTTCATCCCATTGTTACGGGCCTCTCCGGGGCCTTTGTTTTCCTGGTAAATGGTTCTTATTTGCAGCCCGGAGGATGATTTATAATCAGAAATGAATTGCTGAAATCCATCATTAGAGCCATCATCAACAAAAAGGATTTCGAAGTTTGATCTTTTAAAGTCCAGTTTTTCAGCCGAAAAAAGTAACTCTTTAACTTCGTCAATTCGGTTGTATACAGCTACAATAACTGAATATTTTAAGTCCATTTTTTAGAGCTATTCTTGTGAAACAATATAATACATCGCCGTTGTAAAGAAATTTCTCAACCAGGGAACTTTAGTTACTATTATTAATTGTTTTCTTGGTTTTAAATTAAACTTGGCTTTATAATTTGGATTGATAAGATAGTAGGTCTTTTTATTAATTATATAATTTTCATTTTTTAAAATTTTTTCAAACCTTTCTATTGAAATGCCGGTTTTTTTAATATCCATTCTGCTTCTAAAAGTTGCATCAGATTCGCCAAACAAATTCATTAAAAATTTGTACAAAGAATCAGGCAACAAATGAACATAGGGTAAGTGAGAAAGAATTTTGCTTTTTAATACTTGTTGATGACCACCAAAAGGCATTTGCCACGGCGGAAATCCAAAAAAAACAACACCTTTGGGGGCTAAAAATTTTTTTATAAAAGACATGAATTTTTCCTGATCAGGAATATGTTCGATTACATCTCTCATAATAATGATGTCATAAGCAGACTCCGGTATAATTTTGTATATGTCGTTATTAATTAACTTGAGATTAAAAGAATTTGGGTGAGATTGAAAAAATTTTTTTGCCCTTTCAATTTGGTTTATTGACAAATCAATACCAGTACATTTACATCCAATATCTAAAAAGGGTTTAATATTTCCACCTTCGCCACACCCAATTTCCAACAAATTAATGTTTTTTGAAATAGGTTTGATTTCAGAGATATAAGGGATAACATAGTTTTTGGTGGTATACTCCTGTTCCTTAAAATATTGTAACCTGTTTTTATGTCTTTTCTGCATACAAAATGATTATTTCTTCATTTTTGAAGGATTGAGAATACCATATATTATTGCAGCCAGGAGCATTAAAATTAAAACATAGAGAGAGTATTCTGAAAAAGTATTGGCTTTGTAATAATGGGCGGGATGAAACCTAAATTCTACGGTATGGTTGCCTTGAGGAATTATTACTGCTCTTAAAACATAGTTAGCTCTGTAAATCCGGCTTTTTTCACCATCGATATAAACTTCCCAGTCAGGATAATATATTTCAGAAAAGACGGCCAGTTTTTGTTTAGGAGTTTCGACAGAATAAGTTAAATTATCGGGCTCGTAATCCTCCAGAATGATTGATCCGGCAACGGAATCTTTCGTAAATTCAGGCAGGTTGTCTATCCGGTCAGAACGAAGTATAGCTGTTGTTTTTGGATTAATATCGTTTAGGGCCAGAATTTCATCGTTCGGATTATCAACCCACTTTACAGAGTCAACAAACCAACCTACACCAAAAGCATCGGGATTGATCTGTACTCCATTTTGAGTAATAATATATTTTGTATTTAACATGTTGAGTACATTCATATTCATTGTACTTAACTGGTGTTCAATTAAATCTTGGTAACGTCTTAATTTAACAGCGTGATATCCCCCAACGGATTGATGCACATAAGAAGTAAAATTTTCCTGAAAAGGGTTTTGGGTAGTATTAAAAACTCGGTAATGGGAATATTTATTTATGATGTAAGTTTCAAGTCTTTGCCTTTCTTCTTCATTTTGAGGATTAAATTCTGTTATTGCTTTGTTCAGCTGTTCCTGTAATCCAGGGACTGAATTAAGTTGCAACTGGTAAATTTGTTTGTCAGCGCCACTGAGCTGGTATGCTTCCTTAACAAGGTTCTGTTTTGAAAAATCATCCAATGGTACATATCTTCTGCTTACTCCCCAAAAGTCAATAATGGCCATAATAATGATTCCAATAGCGACAACATTTTTGTTGATTTTCTTTTTGGAAAAAAGAAACAAGAAAATGGTGACTAGAAGCACCAGCAGAATTGCTCTCCACAGATCAGCCCTGAATACACCAATTCTAAATTCAGTTAAAGCAGCAATAATGCCATCAAGTTGGCTGGTAACATTGGGTTGATTTCTTAAAGAGTCAAATTGGTTTTGTTCCACGTCGCTTATATAACTGTTAAATAAATTAGGAAATGCGACATTCAGCAACAAGAATAGAATCATTCCAGCCGAAATCAAAAAATAAACGGGTTTTGGTTTTTTGAATATGGAAAGAGTTGCTTTTTTTTCAAGGATGCCATCATTTTTGATGATTTTAAATAATGTGAGGATGGCATATAAACTGACCAAAATGGCAGAAAGTGCGAGGATTGAAACAGGTGCTCTGAATTTATTATATAAAGGGACGTAATAAATAAATAAATCGGTAAATACTGAAAAGTTTCCACCCATTGCCAAAAAGAAAAATAACACAACAGGGATTAAAATTTGCCACTTTAATTTTTCTTTTATTGTGAATATCCCTATCAGAAATAGTAAAACAAAAACTACTCCTAAATAATTTGGTCCGCCGGTGAAAGGTTGGTTTCCCCAGTATTTATTAAAGTTTGCCAAAACATTACGATAATTTCTTGGGATTTTATTTAACAAATCTCTATCTGAGCCAATTTGACCTGTGATACCTCCTTTTACGTTAGGTACAATTACCATCATACTTTCATCTACTCCACTGCTCCAGCTATTAATGTAATCTTTGTCAAGTCCATCTTTTGTTCTAATATCTTCATTACCAATAGTCAACTCACTACTTCCTCTTATTGACTGATCATTATACTTGTAATAATTAATTAATCTGGAGTAGTTTGGTGCAATACCGAGAATGGCAGCAATAAATAAAATTGCTATCGTTTTTATAAATCGGACAATTTGTTTTTCTTTTATATGATAATACAATTCAACAGCACCGATACAAATTAATGCCAATAAAAAGTAATAAATCATCTGGACATGGGCCATTGAAATTTGCATCGCCAGAAAAAGTGCGGTTAATAAGAATCCCCAAACATATTTCCCTCTGAAACATAGTAATACTCCTGCAAGTGTAGGAGGAATCAATGCGAGGGTATTAACCTTCATGAAATGTCCCGCAAGTATAATTATAGTGTAATAAGAAGTGAGTGCAAATGCAATTGCTCCTCCAGCAGAAATTTTTACAGGGACTCCAAGAGCAAGAAGTAAAATATAGAAGCCTAACATATACCAAAAGATGGATGAAACTTCTCTTGGTACACCGATGTTTTGCAGTAAATAAAATATCTCTTTTAATTTTGTTGCTCCCTTGTATGGAGCACTTATGTATTCTGGCATTCCACCAAAGATTGAACCATTCCAGATTACTGTCTGATTTTCATATTCTTTATAGTCCTGCTTTTCTCTTACTTTACCAACTCCACCAACAACATCTTCTCCCTGCAAAGTTTTTCCTTCCCAGGCAGGATAGAAATAAATGGATGATACAATTAGCATTATTGCAATTGCAATTATATGAGGCAAGGCACTTTTTACAATTGTTTTAAAATTCATGGGTGGTTTTATTTCAAATTAAAATTAAGGCTTAAAATTGCACATTCTTTGCCAGATAGCAAAGTAGTGTTGTTAATTTTATTACGATGATGATTCGTACTGTCTGACTTTTTTGTGAAAAGAAATTTAGTTTTGTATATGTTATTAGTACACTAAATTTACAGGTTTAACAGTTTATAATTTAGTTGATCAAATTAACTGTAAAATGCATACCATTCAAATGGCCGATTTATATAGCCAGTATTTAACTATGAAAGAAGAGATAGATGCTGCTATTCAGGAAGTAATAAAATCATCACAGTTTATTAAAAGTGGAAAGGTTACCAGCTTTGAAGAAAAACTATCAGATTATTTAAAGGCAAACGTAATTGCATGTGGGAATGGAACTGATGCTTTGCAAATTGCATTTATGGCTTTAGACATGAAACCGGGTGATGAAGTTATTACTACACCTTTTACTTTTGTTTCAACAGTTGAGGTTTTGGTTCTTCTTGGTTTAAAGCCGGTTTTTGTTGATGTTTGCGTGGACACGTTTAACATCGATTCAAGGAAGATTGAAAAAGCGATCACGGATAAGACAAAAGCAATTTTACCTGTCCATCTTTTCGGGCAGTGTGCTGATTTAGAGACTCTTATTGCACTCTCAGAGAAATATGACCTAAAATTAGTTGAAGATGCCTGTCAGGCTTTGGGAACCGATTTTTTGTTCAGAAATGGCGTAAGTAAAAAGGCTGGAACTGTTGGTCATATTGGTTGTAATTCTTTTTTCCCTTCGAAAAATTTGGGGGCATTTGGTGATGGTGGAGCTGTTTATACGAATGATGAAGATCTGGCAAAAGTAGTCCGTTCAATTGCCAATCATGGAAGGGAAAGAATATATTCTTATGAAAGAATAGGAGTGAACTCACGTTTGGATAGCATTCAGGCTGCAATTCTAGAGGTGAAATTGAGATATATTGATAGACACATCAATGCCCGGCAACATGCTGCATCTTATTATGACGAACATTTAGGAGAAGTTGAAGAGATTCAGATTCCGAAACGTGTTAAATATAGCACACACACTTTTCATCAGTATACTATTAAAACACAAAGGCGTGATGAACTTCAGAATTATCTGAAACAAAAAGAAATACCCTCAATGGTTTATTATCCCCGGCCTATTCATTTGCAGGAAGCTTATCGGTTTTTGGATTACCATGAAGGTGATTTTCCAAACAGCGAAAGCCTTGCAAATACTGTGTTATCTTTACCAATGCATACTGAACTTACCGAGGAGCAATTGAAATATATTATTAATTCGATAAAGGAATTTTTCAAAAATTAATATTCTTTATTATCCATCAGTAGAGTATAATTTTCAGGATTATATTTTTGCAAAAAGTTTCTTGAAATTCACCTGATTGCCAATTATATTTCCAATTTCATTGATGGCAATTCTTTCCTGTTCCATCGTATCGCGATATCGAATTGTTACTGTATCGTCTTCTTTAGTCTGATGATCAACCGTCACACAAAATGGCGTTCCGATGGCATCTTGCCTGCGATAACGTTTCCCGATAGAATCTTTTTCATCGTACTGGCAGTTGAAATCAAACTTCAAATTATCAATAATTTGACGAGCCTTTTCAGGTAGCCCATCTTTTTTAATCAGAGGCATAACAGCCAGTTTTACTGGAGCCAGTACAGGTGGAATTTTTAGTACCACGCGCGAATCTTTTTCCAGTTGTTCTTCGCAGTATGAAGCAGAGATTACCTGCAAAAACATGCGATCGACTCCGATCGAAGTTTCAACCACACACGGAACATACGATTCGTTGAGTTCGGGATCAAAATATCTGATTTTTTTGCCTGAATATTTTTCGTGTTGAGAAAGGTCAAAATCGGTACGGGAATGAATTCCTTCTACTTCTTTAAATCCAAAAGGAAATTTATACTCCACATCTACTGCTGCATTGGCATAGTGAGCCAGCTTTTCGTGTTCGTGGAAACGGTAATTATCATCGCCAAAACCAAGTGCACGGTGCCATTTCATTCGGGTTTCCTTCCATTTTTCAAACCAATCAAGTTCCGTTCCTGGACGAACAAAAAACTGCATTTCCATTTGTTCAAATTCGCGCATACGGAAAATAAACTGCCGTGCAACAATCTCATTTCTAAAGGCTTTTCCGATTTGAGCAATACCGAAAGGAATTTTCATACGGCCGGTTTTTTGTACATTTAAATAGTTTACAAAAATTCCCTGGGCAGTTTCCGGGCGAAGATATACTTTTAATGCCCCGTCGGAAGTTGAACCCATTTCAGTTGCAAACATCAGGTTAAACTGGCGAACATCAGTCCAGTTTCTTGACCCTGATACAGGACAAACAATTTCCTGGTCAATAATAATCTGTTTTAATTCCTCCAAATTGTTATCATTCAATGCTTGTGCAAAACGGGTATGAAGTTCGTCGTATTTTTTTTGATTGGCTAAAACTCGTGGATTTGTTTCACGGAACTGTTTCTCATCAAAAGCATCACCAAAACGTTTTTGAGCTTTGCCTATTTCTTTCTCTATTTTATCTTCTATTTTAGCAAGTTGTTCTTCAATCAGAACATCAGCACGATAACGTTTTTTTGAGTCTTTATTGTCAATCAATGGATCGTTAAACGCGTCTACGTGGCCGGAAGCTTTCCAAATGGTCGGGTGCATGAATATTGCTGAATCAATTCCAACAACATTTTCGTGAAGAAGAACCATACTGTCCCACCAGTATTTTTTAATGTTGTTTTTAAGTTCTACACCGTACTGTCCGTAATCATACACTGCCCCAAGACCATCATAAATTTCGCTTGATTGAAAAACATAACCATATTCTTTGCAGTGCGCAACCAGTTTTTTGAAAATATCTTCCTGTGCCATTTATTTTTTGATTTTCAAATTGAACGACAAAAATAAAATTTAATTGATTGCCGTGAAAAAAGATTGGGCTAGAATTCGTTATTCGGAATATTATTCTACTTCTTCAAAATCGATGTACTCTCCCTCATCCTGATTGGAATGTTTATTTTGTTGTTTATTTTTTTCTATTGTAACCTCCCCTTCACGTCTATTCGAACGTTGATTTTGTTGCTGCTGCTCATACATCTTTTGTTGCATATTTTTCATACCCTTGTCAACAAGAGTGGGCAAGATATAACGTGAGATGACATGGATAGCAAAGTAGATAATCGCTATTATAAATAGAGTTCGAATAAAGTTTACCAGATATAATATTACAAGTAATTCCATCAATACAATTTTAGTAAATAATTGAATGAATTATATTTCGGTTACAAAATTAATCTTTTACAGGGAATATCAGGGCAAAAAAAAGGCGGGTAATCCCGCCTTAATTAATATTAACTTTTGATTATCGTTGACTAATGTCTCCACCACTGGATTCGTCAGTATCTCTTATGCTTGGATTTCCTGTATAGTAAACATCGGAGCCACTACTTGCTCTGGCATATAGTTCGTCGGTTACATGCACTGAAGCGTCTGAACCGCTGCTTACTTTTACACGACAAATAGCAGTTTCGAGATTTCGTGCAGAAATATCGCTTCCACTACTGGCTCTCGCTTCAAATGTTTTTGCTCTTCCACTAAGTTTGGCGTCAGAACCACTGCTAGTGTCAAGCTTAATGTTTTTATAAACCAAGTCTAAATCAACATCACTACCACTGCTTGCGCTTATTTCAATGCTTTCACCCTCAAGCGTATTTTCCGATTTTACATCAGAACCAGAAGATGCATCAATTGCTTCCAGATTTTTTACGGTAACATATGCTTTTCTCGTTTGGTTAAATACACCAAAGTTGAACCAGTTGTTTCGTTTCATATAAATATGTAAAACATCATCTTTCACTTCCGTGATAAGATTGTCGATAATATCATCTTCAGCAACAACCTTTACTTCTTCACTGTTGCCCATTGTAATATATAGATCGATACCGGTTGAAACTTTTATTTCACTAAAATTCTTAAGGTTTCTGTTTTCGGTCTTATCCCTGTTTCCCGCATAGACTGAACTGCCAATCATAACAATAGAGGCCAGAATGAGAATGGAAAATTTTTGTATTGTTTTCATTTTTATTGAATTAGTGTGATTTCTTAAATGACGTTTAGTATTTATGAAAGTTACACGTACGGTTAATTTTTTCTTACATTGCCCCCCGATGAACTTTCCGAATTAACTGATTTTGGATTTCCGGAGTAAAAAATATTTCCGCCGCTACTGGCTTTTCCATCTAATTTACTGTTGACATGAATCCAAATATTTGCTCCACTGGTTGTTCTGGCATTACAATCTTCGACTGTTAGATCCTCTGCTTTAATATTGGAACCTGATGTTGCCTTTGCTGTAAAAACCTCTGATTTGCCTTCAATATTGATGTTTGAACCTGCTGTGGCAGATACATCCATGTTGTTTGCATCAACATCAAGTCGCATATTACTACCGGCAGAAGCAGTCAACTCCAATTTTTCAGTTTTAAGCTGATTTTCAGAATATACATTGCTTCCTGCTGTCGTTCTTATATTATTGATTTGAGGGGCAGTCACAAATACTTTTAATGATTTCGAACGTCTGATATTTTTTGAAGTTGTTATAACAAGTGTACTATCATCTACTTTTGTTTCAATTGCATCCATAAGGTTTGAGTCTGCCTCAACCAACACTTTTTGATTCGTCCCCTGTGAAAGATAGACATTCATTCCCCGGCTTGTTTTTATTTCGTTAAAGTTTCCGACTTCTCTTCTTTCTTCGACGACATCACCGTTACCTTTAACCGAAGGTCCTATAAAAATACAAGATGAAAAAAATAAGGCATTAAGAAGTATAGTAAATAGAATGGCAAATTTTGATTTCATGATGTTTTGTTTAATTAAATTATGGCTTCAACTTACTCATTAAAAATACATAAGGGAAGCCAAAAACTGCAATTTTTTTCGTTGAAAGAATGATTTTAACCGGTGAACTAAAAACAAAAAGGCCGGCGTAAACCGGCCTCATCACAAAATTTTTATTCTGACTTACGATCTGTCAAATCGTCCCCGGTTCATTCTGTTTCTTTGATTAAAATCACGATCACGATTCATGTCGGGTTGTCTTTTTTTCATGGAATCAAATTTTAAAAGCTGTTCTTCAGTGAGCATCGCCCTTACATCCTGGTTGTGTTTCGCTCTTAGCTTGGCAATTTCAGTTCTTACATCCGAAATTTTCTCAATGTTTTTGTAAATAGCATCTAAATCCGAATCTTCTCCAGTTGTTAAACTACGCTGTTTTGCTTCCAGTTCTCCCAGTTCATTCATTAAAGGTTTAACTTTAACGGCTATTTCCGAGTTCATTTCTTTGATGGCTTCTTTTTGTTCATCTGTAAATAGATTGCTGCGCATGTTTCCTGGCCTTGCTTTGCGCTCGGTGCGTTCCCGATCCCATTTTTGAACATTGTTTTCTCTTTGCGGCCTTTGTGCTGAGACACTGGCTGTAAATAACATCGCCGCTACCATAAGTAATCCTAAAACTTTAGTTTTCATAACTTTTCAATTTTTAAAATGAATGTATAATTGTTCTGTTTTCTGCCATATTTGACAGGAACTCGGAATTTTGGTTTAAAGAAAATTTCTGTTTTAACTTCCTTTAACGTGAAACATAAGCTAGTGAAATGCGTTATTAAATTGCTGATTTTAATGAATTTTAAGTAATACAACGTCTTGTTAAGAGACTGATTTCAGGTAAGTTTTTATATTTTTGACGAATTATACAATGTGAATAACTGAATTATACAAGTTCAGAATAAAAATGAATAAGTGATGAATTGGAAAAAATTTTGGATAGGAACAGCCATAGTTGCTATGATTGGGGTAGGCTTTTTTAGCTTCACTCAGGATGATCAAAGGAATTTTGAAATTTCTAAAAACCTGGATATTTACTATACACTTTTTAGCGAGTTAAATAGATTCTATGTGGATGAAATAAATCCTAATAAACTTGTAAAAGAGAGTATTGATGATATGCTTATGTCTTTGGATCCTTATACAAATTATATCTCTGAAGATCAGATTGAAGATCTTCGTTTTATGACTACAGGTGAATATGCGGGGATAGGTGCGATTATTGGGAAACAGAATGGGAATATTATTATTTCAGAACCTTATGAAGGTTTTCCGGCGCAGAAATATGGCCTAAAGGCAGGCGATATAATTTTAGAGGTAGAAGGAAAGTCGACTGAAAATATGAGTACGGAGGATGTGAGTAATTTACTAAAGGGTCCTGCAAAAAAGCCAGTGAAAATAAAACTTCAACGTCCTTTTGAAAAGAAACCTTATGAAGTAGATGTGATAAGGGAAAAAATATCAATTGATGCAGTTCCATATTATGGTATGCTAGATCAGAATACGGCTTATATTCGTCTTTCAAATTTTACTGCAAATTGTGCCAGTGATGTAAAAAAAGCTCTGCTCGAGCTTAAAAAGAACAATCCTGAATCAGTTATTCTGGATTTGCGTTCCAATCCCGGTGGACTTTTGGTAGAAGCGGTGAAAATTGTAAATATTTTCGTGCCAAAAGGTGAGGAAATAGTGAGTACCAGAGGCAAGGTTAAACAGTGGGATAAAGTGTACAAAGCTACTGAAGAACCTATTGATACAACGATTAAGGTAGCTGTACTGGTGAACAGTAATTCAGCTTCTGCTTCAGAGATTGTTGCAGGCGCAATTCAGGATTTAGACAGGGGAATTATTGTCGGAACAAGAACTTTTGGCAAAGGATTGGTTCAAACTACACGTGATTTGAGTTATAATACAAAACTAAAAGTTACCACGGCTAAATATTACATTCCTAGTGGCCGCTGTATTCAGGCTCTTGATTATTCACATCGGAATGAAGATGGCAGTGTCGGTCATATTCCAGACTCGCTGATTTCTGAGTTCACTACAAAAAAAGGTAGAAAAGTTTACGATGGAGGTGGAGTAGTTCCTGATATGAAGATTGAACCCGACCAACTTAGTAATCTCAGTATAGCATTAATTACCAAATTCCTGATATTTGATTACGCTACAAAATTCTCTAACGAAAATGAGTCTATTGCTGAACCGGAAGATTTTGAGGTTTCAGAGGCTATCTACAATCAATTTAAAACTTTTGTAAAAGAAAATGACTTTGAATATGATTCAGAATCAAAGGAAATTCTGGAACAGTTAAAAGAATCGGCAAAAGAAGAAAAATATTTTCAGCTTGCAGAAAGTGAGTTTACAGCATTACAACAAAAATTGGAACCAAATCTGGATAAAGATTTAAATGAATTTAGTGTTGAAATTAAAGAATTGCTTAAGGATGAAATAGTTTCGCGCTATTATTACCAAAAAGGTTCAATCCGTTCGGCAATAAATGAAGATAAAGGAATTATGAAAGCAATTGATGCGTTGAATTCTCAAACTGCATATGCAGCCTATTTTATTCCTGGCACAGTAATTTCAATGAATTGAATAGTATTTATATAGTATTGGAATGAAAAAAGGAGGGTATATCCCTCCTTTTCTTTTTTAATATAGTAATATCGATTTATTCAGCCTTTTGAAGTTTTTTATTTGCTTCTGGTAATGTTCCTGTCCACTTTTTAATCCTGTAATTAATACGAACAGTTAACATATACATTACCGGCGAAACTAACAAAGTAAGGAATGTGGCAAATGTTAACCCGAAAATTACTGTCCACGACATTGGTCCCCAGAATGCTACACTTTCACCACCTAATGTAACTTGTGGGTCAAAACGGGAATATAGTGTAAAAAAGTCGAAATTGAGTCCAATTGCGAGTGGTAATAATCCCAGTACCGTTGTAATTGCTGTCAGAAGAACTGGACGTAAACGTGTTTTTCCTGCTTCAACCAATGCATCGATTTCAACGTTTGTGGGAAGGAAAGTACCTTCAGGCAGTCCCATCTCATCGCGTTTACGTTGCCGCGTGATATCAATATAGTCGATAAGAACAATACCATTGTTTACCACAATTCCTGCCAAAGAAATAATACCAATTCCGGTCATAATTACTACAAATTCCATTTGGAATATTCCCAGACCAAGGAAAACGCCAATCGTGCTAAAAAGAACTGTCGCGATAATTATAGCAGGTCTTATGAAGGAGTTAAACTGCGTAACCATGATAATCATGATTAAAGCTACTGCAATCAGAAGCGCCATTTCCAAAAATTCCATACTCTCTGCCTGTTCCTGCTGTTCTCCTGTGAATTCGTAGTTATAACCATTTGGCATATCATATTCCTGTAAAACCTGCCGAATGCGTTCATTTATTTCATTAGCGTTGTATCCTTCAACAACACCCGATGAAATGGTAATTACACGCTTGTTATTGATTCGGCTAATTTTATCGTATGTAGTAGAATATTCAAAATCAGCAACAGCAGAAATTGGTATTGAGTGATCATTTACAGATAGTTTTTGATTCATTAATGTTGACACATCATTGCGATATTGTTCATCCAAACGAATAAAAATATCATATTCATCTTCACCATCTTTGAATTTGCTGGCCTCAAAACCGTACAAAGAATTACGGAAAGCCATTGCTATTTGCTGGGTTGAAAGTTCGTAAAGCCGTGCTTTTTCTCTATCAACCTTAATCAACATTTCCGGTTGGTTAACGTTAATGTTTAGTTTTAATTCGTCAATGCCAGGAATGTTATCGTCTTCTATCATCTGGACAAAATCATCCGTAATTCGGATCAATTTGGCAAATTCATCTCCCGAAACATCTATATTTATCGGAGATCCGGTTGGTGGACCTTGATCGTCCTTCTCTACATAAATTTTTGCGCCAACAAATCCATCCAAATTTTCAGTAATTTTCTGCATTACGAGGCTGGTATTTATACCTTCACGTAGTTTGTATTCAACAAACGATATTGATGTTAATGATTTGTTTGGACTTGCATCATTTTCAAACATACCGCTTTTCCCAACTCCCACATTAGTGGTTACTGACTTAACAATATGCTCTACAGGCTTCAAAGTCTCTTTGATAATATTTTCAACTTCACGGGAAACTTCATCGGTTCTTTCAATAGATGTTCCTACAGGTAATTCCATTGTAACATAAACCGTTTGCGGTTCTGTGTCAGGGAAAAAGATTACCTTTGGATTGCTTCCAAAATAGAATCCCATTGAGAGTATCATTAGAATAAAAGTCCCTCCGAAATAGATTAATGGCCACCTACCAGTTAATGCATGTCTTAGTTGTCTTTCATAGAAGTTTTCCAGCCAAACCAGAAATTTGTTTTGAAACCAGCGAGCCATCGGTCGGAAAGCGAAAATATTCAATACCATTATTAAAGCAACTGTCATGAGGAGGTTGCCTAAGAAATAAATTTGTGCCAGATAGATTGGAACGGCTATAATGGTCAAAATCCCGGCATTTTTAAGCCCACGCTTCACGTTTGCCTTTTTATTGATATCATCAATTTTCATATAATTGGCAATAAAAGGCGGATTTAATATCAGGGCAACAAATAAGGAGGATGCTAAAACGACAATAAGTGTTTTTGGTAAAATGCTCATAAATTCACCTATTATACCTTTCCACATTAACAGTGGAAAGAAGGCAGCCAAGGTGGTTAATGTTGACGATATAATTGGGAAAGCGATTTCACTAACACCTTTTTTGGTAGCACTCAGTTTTGAATAACCAAGAGTATGCAACCTGTAAACGTTTTCCACTACAACAATTGCGTTATCCACAAGCATGCCTAACGCCAGAATCAGCGAATAGAGAACCATGGAGTTAAGTGTAATTCCTGTTTGATTCAGGATTACAAATGATAAAAACATGGAAAGCGGAATAGCCAAACCTGAAAACAATGCATTTCTGAATCCGAGAAACAGGAACAGAATAAATGTTACCAGTATCATCCCAAGAATAATGCTGTTTTCAAGACTTGTGATGGTATCTTCAATATAAGTTGTTAATTCGTCAGTTACCACTACTTCCAGATTTCTTGGAATATAGCCCAGTTCTTTTTGTTCTTCAATTGAGTTTAATACTTTTTGAGAAGCATCAAGTATGTTTTCTCCTGATTTTTTGGTTACTGACAAAGTCACAACAGGTTTGTCATTTAATCTGGCTACTGTTGCTCTTTCCTTGTATCCGTCGACTACGGTAGCAACATCACGAATGTAAACAGGTTTGCCCATGTTTACCTTAATGATTGTATTGGCAATTTGATCGACATTCGTATAATCAGCTTCAGTACGGATGATCCTTCTGGTTTTGTCAGCTGTAAATTCGCCGGCGCCCATCGTAATATTCTCAAACTGAATGGCCATCGCGATATCTTCAAAAGTCAAACCAACTGCGTCCAGTTTATAGGGATCAACATTAATTTGAATTTCTCTTTCTTCAATACCACGAATACTTACTTCTGAAATCTCTTTATAACTCTCGAATTCATCCTGTAGTGTTTCAGCATATTTTTTCAGGTCGCGCATACTAAAATCACCTGAAATATTAACATTCATTATTGGGAACTCCGATAAGTCAAAGTCGGTTACCAATGGATCTGAAGGTAAGTCATCAGGTAATTCTGATTTCGATTTGTCAACTCTGTCCTTTGTATCCTGTAATGCCTGCTTAATAGTTACATCGGTATTAAATTCAATGAAAATAGTACTTACGTCCTGATAAGATGCTGAATTAACATCCTTAATCCCTTTCATTCCTTTCAATTCCTGTTCAATTGGCCTGGTAATGAGGTTCTCAATATCTTCAGGGGAGTTTCCCGGATAAATAGTTTGAACAAAAATATAGGGTACAACAATTTCCGGCATAGCCTCCCGTGGCATTTCTACGTAGGAGAACATGCCAAAAAATACAAGTAAAGCCGTAAAAATGTATACAGTAATTCTATTTTTCAGTGCGAGATAAGTTGGTTTAAACTTGCGCTGAATATTTTGTTTGTTTGATTCTTTATCTTTAACCATTTGATTGATTGTTAATGGTTTAAACTTGGTTTAGTAATTAATTACTGAACCGTTTGCAATTTGGTTGTAACCTTCAGAAATAATTTTCATCCCTGCTGCAAGCCCTGAAACTACTTCTGTAAGATTATTGTTGGTAACCCCGGTATTTACATATACTTTTTTTGCGATTCTGTCACCGCCGTTTTCCTCGGCGATGTAAGTGTATTCGCCGTTAAAATCTTCTTTTACGTAAAGCGTAGGTACAACAATAGTATTCTCAGACATATAGTCCCGGATTTTAATGATTGACCGAATATTTGGCTTTATGGTACCATTTGTATTATTCAAATCCAACCGTATTCTAAAGGTTCTGCTGTTCGGATCAATTACATTTCCAATTTGTCTGATAGGAGTTTCAATTTCTTTGTCTATTGCAGGGAAAAATACTTTCACCATGTCTCCGGTTTTTATTTTTGTGAGATATGTTTCTGAAACATCGGCGTAGATTTTTATTTTGTTGATATTAACCACTTTTGCAAATGGAGTCTGCGGGCTTCCAATCTGCCCTTTTTCCTGGTAAACATCGTCAACAACTCCGTCAACCGGCGATTTAACTTCCGACATTTCAATTTGAGATTCCAGTCCCTCAATTTGTTTTTCAAGACTTTCCATGTTGGTTTTGGCTTGCAGGTATTGCATTTCCGATCCAATATTCTGATCCCAAAGATTTTTTTGCCGGTTATAATTTGTCGTTGCCAGATCCAGCTGAATGTTTAACTGATCGATAGAACGCTGGAGGGTTTCTGTTCTCAATTTTGCTAAAACCTGCCCTTTTGAAACTTTCTGCCCTTCTTCAACAAAAACAGTTTCAATCACTCCCACGGACTCCGGGCTTACATCTACATCGTAATCTGCCTCAACACTTCCGTTGACTTCAATAAAATGTTCAAAATTTGTCTCTTCCAGTTCGGCAACTTTTACATTTACTACTTCCACTACCTCACTTGCTGCCAGCTCTTTTTCCAAAGCTTCAATTTTCTGATTCAGTTCGTGTTGTTCCTGTTTATATTCTTGCAGTTCTTCACGTTTTTTTTCTATATCATCGCTGGTGCTGCTGCACGATGCAAGCAATGCTACTGCGAATAAACTAATTACTATTTTTTTCATTATACTCATTTTTTATTGTTTCTGATTTGTTTAAAGTTTTCCAATTGCTTTTTTCAGTTTTAAGTCGGCTTGAAGTACCTGCAAAGTTGAACCTATATAAGCTCCATGAGACTGGATATATTGAGTCTCAATCTGCGATAATTCAGTACTGCTGGTAATTCCGTTGTTGAATTTTATCTTCGATTTATCCAGAATTTTTTCAGCCAGGTCCCTGTTTTCAATATCGTTTTCTAATTTTTCCAGCGCCGATTCCATGTCTGCTTTTGCAGTGAGATAATCTTTTTGAAGGGTCATCTCTGTAAGTCGGCGTTCAGTTTCGGCTTTATCCAAGTCGATTTTAGCCTGTTGAACCTTAAACATTTTTTGGCCGGAGTTAAAAATTGGAATTGAAAGTTGAAGTCCTAAGAAAGCTGATGGAAACCAGGAAGCATCTGAATTAAAGACATTTGCTTTATCCCCAAAAGTCATTTTTGAATAGGAATAAAAGCCACTTAGTGTTGGCAAATAGGCAACCTTTTCAAGTTTTAATAATTTTTCAGAAGCCTGAAAATTTGTATTTGCCAATTTATAGTCTATGTGGTTGGCAATAACGAAACCGTTGTCGCTATTTTTTGAAAGGATAGGATCAAGGAATTTTCTGACGTTGTCTGTTAGGCCAATTTCCTGTTCCATGTCGTAACCCATAGCGTATTTTAATACAACTTTGGCAATAGTAATTTCACGCTTGGCATTCAGAATTTCATTTTCGGCATTTTTCACCATAAGCCTCATTTGATCCACATCCTGCTCTTCGCGAAAGCCATTGTCATAATACGCTTTTGTTTCAGTGTAAAGTTTTTTTACATTTTCCAGGTTTTCTTCCATGACCTCCAGATTCTCCTCACCAATTAAGACCATGTAGTAGGCCTGCGCCACGGCATCACGAATATCAATTTCAGTTTTTTCATGCGCCTGTTTGGCAAGGTTCAGGTAAATCTGCGAAGAACCGACACCAACGATGTAAGAACCATCGAAAAGGAGTTGGTTCAATGTGAAACCAAAATTTGAGTTGTATTTGCGCGAAAAAGAGATAGGAAATGTTCCATCTATTGGCGTATCATCCGGAATTCCCAATGCCGGCCAAGCTTCTTTGGGAATTATGGCAACCGGAAATGGTTGTTTTGCAGCCATAATGTTTTTTGTGTAATCAAAATTGCCTGAGATTTGAGGCAACCCAATTGTAATGGTTTTCCAAACCTCCTTTTGGGCTTTTGTAATGTCCTGCCTTGTGTTGTGCAAAACATACGAATTTTCCATTGCATACTGTTGTGCCTCTTCCAAAGAAAACGAGCCTTCTTCTGTCTGGGCTGTTAACGATGAGGTTATCAAAAAGAATGCAGATAGTTTGAGTAATAATCTAGTTGTTTTCTTCATCCTTAATTTTGTTTAATTGTTCTCTGTAATATTTTATTCCTTTTTCGGTGCATATTGCGTGAATATGGTAATCCATCATTTTATCAAATAATTCGATTGTGGAAACTTCTTCGTCAGAAAATATCTCATTATCAGGGTTTAACGTGCAGAGCAGACGACCAACCTGCAATTTGGAAACAACATCAGGGTCAATATCCGGTCTAACTAATCCTTCTTTTATTCCATCGTGTATACTTTCCAATGTATCGTTATAAATACGTTCACGTTTGAATTTGTGAACTTTTTTAAACAATTCCGGGTAAGTCTTTTTTAATTCAAATTCAAGATTATTATTAAAATGTTTGATCATTTTAGCCACGTGTTGCCTGAGAGCAAAATATCTATCAATTGTATTTACCGAATCTTCGCTATTAAGTTTAAAAATCGGATTTTCTAAGTAATAATCGATAACCTGAGCTACCAAGTCTTCTTTATCATTAAAATATTGATAAAGTGTTTTTTTTGAAATTCCAAACTCGTTGGCTACATCATCCATTGTAACTCCCCGGATTCCAAATTTCAGGTATAAATTTCCGACATTTTTTAATATGTGTATTTTTTTTTCTTCCATGGCTGCAAATATAGTCAAAAATAAACCCAGGAAACTTTTTTGGTTCTAATCGTTTTCCCAAGTTTTATTCTTAACAATTAACAAACGTGAAATGTTGAAAGAACCTGAACATTGTTTTCGTTTCAAAACTATGTGTACACAAAAAGTTTTCACAGTTCGAATCGGCGAATGGCGAAATAGAGATAATTAATGTCGAAATTTGTATCCCGGAATGAGAACATGCAAAAGAGGATTCGTTAAAAAATATGAATTAATCCTGAACTACTTTTTTAGTAATGCATTTGCAACAATTAGATCCTGTGGGTATGTAATTTTAATGTTTTCCAGGTTTCCGTTTACAAGGTTTATTGTTTCACCCGTGCTTTCCAGCACCGAAGCATCATCCGTAAAATTGTTGTCTATTGAAATTGTATATGCGTTTTTTATTTTTTCTGACTTAAAAGTTTGTGGTGTCTGAACTAGAAAGTATTTTGAACGATCAACCGAAGTACTTTCCCCATTTTCCTTTTTTCTGACTGATTCTGTCACAGGTATCACAGGTAAGGCATTCCCTTTTTTCATAGCCGTTTGATAACAGTTTTCTATGGTTTGGATAGATACCAATGGGCGGACTCCATCGTGAATAAATACAATTGCATTTTCAGGTATTTTTTCCAGGCCGTTTTTTACAGAATAAAAACGAGTTTTCCCTCCCGCAACAAGGTCGTGTTTTAGTTTGAAATTGTATTTTTTACAAAGCGCCAGCCAATGGTCAAATTGATTTTCCGGCAGAACAAGAACAAATTTTATTTCCGGATCATAGGAAAAGAAAGTTAGGAAAGTATGCACTAATATTGGCTTATCCTGAAGTATTTCAAATTGTTTTGGAATAGAACTGTTCATTCTTTTACCGCTGCCACCTGCCATTATTAGGGCAATTTTTTCCATTTTTTTCGATATATAATAAAGATTTAAACCAAATATAGTTAATGGGAGTTATAAGTAACGATTAAAAACTATAATTTTAGAAATAATACAAAATTCAAATTTGGTATTGCGTATGTCTCTACACAATATTACAGGGATTCAAAAGCAACTTAATTCAATTTACTTATGAAAAAAATACTTCAGTTTCTTGAAGATCTTTCCAGAAATAACAACAAAGAGTGGTTTAACGATAACCGTACGCGATATGAGGAAAGCCGGAATAAGATGTTATTTATGACAGAAGTATTAATAAATGAAATCAGGAAATTTGATCCTGAAATACCTGCATTAAGTCCGAAAGATTGTATGTTTCGAATATTCAGGGACGTTCGCTTCTCACCCGATAAAAGGCCCTACAAAACCAATTTTGGCAGTTTTATTTCAAAAGGCGGACGCAAGGGAGACAGAGCCGGATATTATTTTCACATTGAACCCGGAAGTAGTTTTATAGGAGGTGGAGTTTACATGCCGCAGGCAGAACCACTTAGAGCAATTCGTAGTTATATTGCTGAAAATCCTGAGGAGTTTATCTCGATAATTGAAGATAAAAATTTTAAAAAGATTTACCCGGAGTTATATGATCATAAACTAAAAACAGCACCTAAGGGATTTCCAAAAGATCATGAGTATATCGATTTTCTTCGTTATAAATCATATGTTTTTTCAACACCTTTAACAGACGATGTTTTGTTGAGCGATTCGTTTGTTAATTACATTATGCAGTCATTCAGTGAATTACATAAATTGAATAATTTTTTGAACAGGGCTGTTGATAAGTATGTGTAAAAAAGATATTTTAAACAGGTTACTTTTTGACGAAAAAAGGAATGTACATACACAAGACCCTTGTTTTTGTTATTATCTTCCCTATTTCGAAAACAATATTACCCCGGTCGTCCTGACCGGGGTTTCTATTTGTGAAATTTATATATTTTTGCGGCTCAATTTTAAAAATTAAAAGGAATGAAAAAGTTATTTTTTGTCGCTACACTTGTTGGAATGACAATTGTCGGAAATGCGCAAAATCTCCAGTTACACTATGATTTTGGTGAGGGAAGGAAATATTTAACATCAACGGTTGAAATGTTCAGACCTGATAATTTTGGAAGTACATTTTTCTTTGTTGATATGGATTATAGTTCCGAAGTACGTAATATCCATAATGGAATTTCATCTGCTTATTGGGAAATAGCACGTACAATAAAGTGGAACGAAAACCAAAAGTTCGAACCAAGAATTGAGTATAACGGAGGTGTTTTTAAACTGGACGGGGAGGATACTCCATTCATTCCAATTGAAAATTGCTGGTTGCTTGGAGTTGAGCGCACATTCGCATCAGACGATTTCTCAAAAATTCTTACCTTACAGGCTAATTACAAGTATATTAAAAAGAAAGAAGATGCTTCCTTTCAAATTACCGCTGTTTGGACAATACAGATGTTGGACAATAAATTGACGTTTACTGGATTTGCGGATTTCTGGAAAGAAAAAATGTTTTGGGGAACAGATTTCCGGTTTTTATCTGAACCACAATTATGGTACAATTTAAGTGATAAATTTTCATTGGGAAGTGAAGTTGAGTTGAGCAGTAATTTTTTAACTGACGCTTTTAAGGTTATGCCAACTCTTGGAGTAAAATATACATTCTAAATCTAAATTATGTTTGAAAAATTTTTCAAATTAAAGGAAAACCGTACAACGGTAAAAACAGAAATCCTCGCAGGTGTAACCACTTTTATGACAATGGCTTACATCTTGGCCGTTAACCCTGACATTTTAAGTGCTACAGGCATGGATAAAAATGCACTTTTTACGGCTACTGCTCTGTCTGCTTTAGTGGCTACACTTGTTATGGCTTTGGTAGCTCGTTTGCCTTTCGCCCTTGCACCGGGCATGGGATTAAATGCATTTTTTGCTTTTACTGTTGTACTGGGTATGGGATACAGCTGGCAGTTTGCTCTTACAGCTGTTTTTCTCGAAGGTATCATATTTTTGATTCTTACGGCTTTCAATATTCGTGAATTGATTGTTAATGCTATTCCTATTTCTTTAAAACATGCAGTTTCGGCAGGTATTGGTTTATTTATTGCTTTTATTGGCCTGCAAAATGCAGGTTTGGTTGTAAGCAATGAATCAACCCTTGTTGCATTGGGGAATATGGGATCGCCAGCTGTTTTGATTGCTTTGGGAGGAATTTTGTTAACATCTGTTCTTTTAATTTTGAAAGTAAAAGGGGCCTTGTTAATCGGAATCTTTGCCGCAACAGTTGCCGGAATTCCTCTTGGGGTAACGCATTTTCCGGAGGGAAACCTAATTGATACCCCTCCCTCTCTTTCACCCATATTTTTTAAACTGGATTTTTCAAACATTTTTTCTACAGATATGCTGATTGTTTTATTTACTTTCCTGTTTGTAGACATGTTTGACACTGTGGGAACATTGGTTGGCGTATCGTCGAAAGCCGGAATGTTGGATAAAGAAGGCAAAGTTCCAAGAGTAAAACAGGCGCTTTTTGCTGATTCTGTGGGAACTACTTTGGGTGCCATTTTGGGAACCAGTACAGTAACTACTTATGTAGAGAGTGCGTCAGGTGTTGCTGAAGGTGGGAAAACAGGATTAACTTCGCTGACAACAGCCGCCTTATTTTTAGTGGCTTTGTTTTTTGCTCCGCTGTTTACGATGGTACCTGGTGCGGCTACAGCGCCTGCATTGGTTTTGGTTGGTTTCTTTATGATGTCGCCAATATTGAAAATTGATTTTGATAACTACAGTGATTCAATACCGGCATTCATTACAATTATTATAATGCCACTTACATATAGTATAGCGGAAGGAATCGTATTTGGTATGTTGAGTTATGTTTTAATTAAAATATTAACCGGAAAATTTAAAGATATTTCAATTGTAATGCTGGTTTTGGCAGTACTATTTATTTTGAAATTTTTTATATAGTTCTTAAGAAACAAGTTCATTCCTTTATAGAGTGAACTTGTTTTTTATATTTTTGCAGAGAGAGTTCATTCGTTCAGTTGGTTTAGTCCGCCAGCGGGCGGATGACAGGCTAGGGGTCGTTAGTTCAGTTGGTTTAGAACGCATGCTTGACAGGCATGAGGTCGGCAGTTCGAATCTGCCACGACCCACAAAATAAAATGTAATGTTTTTTGTTTACGCCCTTTATTCAGAAGCACATAACAAAATTTATATCGGCTATAGTTCAAATCCTGAAAAACGATTATTGTCTCACAATGATGAAAGGAATAAAGGATGGACTGGAAAATTCCAAATGTGGAAGTTGATCTATACTGAAAAGTGTGATACCAAGACTGAAGCATTGAAGCGGGAGAAACAGCTAAAATCTTTTAAGGGAAGGGAGTTTATCAAGGAATTGGTTACAGCAGAAAAGATACGCTTTGAACACTAATTCGTTCAGTTGGTTTAGTCCGCCAGTCGGCGGATGACAGGGTAGTCCGTCAACTGACGGATGGTTCGAATCCAGTACAACACACAAATTGAATTGTTATCTGATGGTAAAATGGTAGGCTATCTCTAGTTTGAAAGTTTTGTAGTTGTAATCTTGCAGGCCGGTTTTGTATTCTATTCTCCAATCAATTTTTTCACCTTCTTTCATGAGTTTTAAGCGGTAAACTACAGGATCATTATATCCTTTTGCACCTATGAATTTATAGGCATCGTAGCCTGAATAGCCTCCAATCTCGTTTGCGATGATAATGTTCTTTCTTCTGATTTTAATTCCTGCCTGAAATAGTGGTCCCTCATCCTGAGCCATTTCAACCTTGTTCGTTTGCCATTCGTAAAAACCACCCATTCCTGCTATTCTTATTTCATCAAATAAATTATTTTTTGGGTGAAAGCTTTTTCCAAACGAGATATAAAAATAATGAGCCATACCATCGGTATAACGCGCGTGTATGATTGACCCGGTTGTTGTTTTCATGGAATAATTCAAAACGATATCAGGCCATTTTCCCTTGTCTTTTAGAATTTGAAGAAAAGTACTTATCCATAAATCACCAACTTCAGTTTTCCATCCCTCATCATCATAATAAATTTGTCGCTCATCACGTATTTTATTATCTATTCTGAAAGTTTCTGATGGATATCCCCAAATTTTAACAGCTACTTTTTCCGGGATAACAGTCCATTGGAAACTTAAATATGAATTTACAGATGTATCTCCCTTCATGAAATGTGAATGAATTCCAGTAGCTATACTTGATGTGGTGTCAATTTTAGCATAGTCCATATCAGGAACTGGAAGCGCATTGGGTCCTAGTTTTCCTGGCGCAACCTGAATCCATTTACTTATGTGGTTGCTTCCAAAATTTATCCAGTTTTCTGTACTGCGGCTCTGACTGAAAACGGGTAAACTGAAAAACAGCAAGAGTAAAAAGGCAAGAATTCGCATTTACTATGATTTAGGATGGTAATTTAATAAAATGGAATTAAGAACTAAATTTTATTTTTTATTGAATAGACAAAATAAGAAGCTGTTTGTTGATTTCATTGGTAACGGGTATTTTAGTGACATTTATGAAAAATGAAAAGAGAAGAATAAGATTTTGGGTTTTGCCAATATTGGCTGTAATTATTTTCATTCTTACACGAGTTCTTTCTCGCTTTCCCGAATTTACAGAACATTTTTATTCACAAGGACTTTACCCGCATTTAGCTTCGATTATTTCATTTATAAGTCGATGGTTTCCTTTTTCGCTCGACGATTTATTTTATTTGTTTTTGCTCCTCTCTTTTTTCATTCTGACAATATTTCTGATTATCAGGAAAATAACTTTTAAAAAAGCCGGAAAGATCATCCTAAATGTTATCTCCATCGTTTTTATATTTTTTTACATGTTGTGGGGTTTTAATTATTTTCGGCTGGATTTGAACAGCCGACTCGAAATTCAGGAACAAAAAGCCAACACCACTGAGTTTCTGGAGGTAGTTGAAAAATTAGTTGAAACGACGAATAAATCGTATCAGTCATTTGAAAAATTTGATAAAAATACAATTGATAGTTTGATTGAAGAGTCATATAAAAATCTGGCTCCCGCTTTAAACCTGAATTATCCTTCAGGAACGCGACGGGCAAAAAAGATTAGTTTAAGTAAATTTTTTGCCAAGGCAGGAATATCAGGTTACTACGGGCCGTTTTTCAATGAAGTGCATGTGAATAGCCATGTTTTGCCAATAGAATACCCTTTTGTTCTGGCGCATGAAAAGGCCCACCAGTTTGGTATTACCAGTGAAGCTGAAGCAAATTTTTATGCGTGGCTGGTTTGCACGAAAAGCCCTTCAAAGCAACTTCAATATTCCGGCAACCTTATGCTTTTGAGGTATTTTATAAACCAGGGTTTTCGCCTGGAAGGTTATTCAGAAATAATAAATAAACTGGATGTTAGGGTTCAGGAAGATTTTCACAAAATAAGAGAACACTGGATGGGCCTCCGAAATGATAAAGTTGACAAGGTAGCCACAAAAGTTAATGATACTTATCTGAAAACCAATAAGGTAGAAAAAGGAATTGAAGATTATCAGGGAGTGGTGAAATTTGTTATGGATTATTCGCTTGATACAATTTTTCAGAAAAGATATGGTTTGTCCCAAGATTAAATGTTCTACTTTTGTTGTTCAGAATAGTAAAAAATGAAATTAATACCCATATCAGCCGGTCATTTTCATTGCGACGGAGGAGCACTTTTTGGAGTTATCCCCAAAGTTTTGTGGAATAAAGTTTATCCTTCGGATGAAAATAATTTTACAAAACTTGCTTTACGCTGTTTGCTTGTTGATATGGGAGATCGGAAAATTCTTATTGAAACAGGAATCGGCAACCATTATCCGGATAAGTATTTAAAAAACAATGGCTATACTCCAGGGAATTATTTGGAAGAATCATTGGCTGAACATGGATATTCTTGTGAAGAAATTACCGACGTTTTTCTCACCCATTTGCACTGGGACCATACCTCCGGCGCTGTGGTTAACAGAAACGGAAAATTAGATCTAAGGTTTCCTGGCGCGACTTATTGGTGCAGCAAAATACAATGGGAACATTCCAAAATTTCCAACAAACGCGAAAAGGCAGCTTATCATTCAGTTGTTTTAAATTTTCTGTTTGAATCCGGACAATTAAAACTGGTTGAAAAGGAAGGAGAACTTTTCCCTGATATTCGAATCCGGTTTTATAACGGTCACACACCCGGACAAATGATTCCGTTTATAAATTATAAAGATAATACTGTAGTTTATACATCAGACTTAGTTCCGACAGTGGCAAATATTCCTTTGCTTTGGATCGCTTCCTACGATTTGGATCCTGTAAAGGTAATGGAAGAAAAAGACGAGTTTCTTAAAGAAGTGGCTGGAAAGGGATATGTCCTGTTTTTTGAACACGATTATTATACCGAATGTGCAACGGTTTTATCGGAAGATAAAGGATTCAGAGTGAAAAGAGTTTTTAAAATTTGAGGTACGTGTATTTGAATTTTTTGTATAATATTTTTCGATTATTTTGATTTTATCCAGTTCCCCAGTGCTAATGACATTTTTTCTCCGCTTTCTTTATCCAGATGAACACCGTCAGTATAATTATATTCGGTGTTGGAGGCGGAAAAATCTAAATATCCGTCGGATAATTCAATCGCTTTTTGGATGACAGCATCAAAATCGGGCATTAATGTGTTTTCTACTTTCATTAAATCAGGATGAACCGGAAGCCTTAAAAGGTAAACTTTGCCGTAAGCACTTAAATAGTTTATTGTTTTTATCAGATAAGTAAAACGAATATCTGAATATTTATAATCGGCTAATTTTTCTCTGTAATCGTCAACTGTAAATTTTGTTCTTCGTTCAACCTCCTGTCTATCATGACTTAAATTGACTTCCAGCCATCCGTCATCATGTAAAAGAGCCGGAGATTTATTAATAATCAGCTTATAATAATTTCCCTGAAAATGGTGAATTAAATAATTGTAATTGGGATTTCTGTTAACATTGCGCACAGAATGAAGGAATGATTTATTTTCAGGAAATTGTAAGGAATCATTTGGATTTTTTGTAGAGGAACAAATACCCCAGGGATCGACAGCAAGGATGAAAATATTATTTTTTTTTGATGTGTCAAGCTTGTTTTTTACACTGGTTAAATACGTTTTCCCGTAAGGGCTGGTGAGTAAGGAAAATGAGTAATTATAAAATTTTTTATTTAATGTATTTTCCAGAATTTTAGGCTGAACTCCCTGTGCCGCTTTAGAAGTTCCTAATATTAGATTCCCCTGTTTTGGGGTGGTTAATTTCAAATAGAATTCATCAGAACTTCCGTTTGCAAAAGAGAAAATAATTAGTATTGATGTTGTTAATCCTAAAATGAATAAGCTTATATGTAAAACAAATTTTTTCATTATTAAAATTGGAAGTAGATAAAGTCTTGTTGCTTTCCGCCAAATAAAAATATAACTATTGCGATAATAAAACAGACAGACCACTGAATGAAAACATTTTGATCCTTGTTAAAATATAAAGCATAGGGTCTTTTTCTTCCAATCCATTCTGTAATAATTAGAATTATTACAAACAGCAATATTAACAGAGCTTTGGATTCACCTATTCCAAAAACATAAGGCTTTGAAAGTAATGATTTAGTGAAAATATTTTTTAAATAGGAAAACGCATCTGGCAGACTTTCAGCCCTGAAAAATATCCATCCGAACGAAGTAAGAATAAAGGTCGACGCCATGCTGAATATTTCTTTCAAATTTGGGAGCATGCTTTGTGCCGCAACTATATCTATATTTTTTCTGTTGCGTTTGGTTAGTAGCAATGGCAAAAACAAAAGAGCATTAAATATTCCCCAGATGATAAAAGTCCAGTTTGCACCATGCCAAAATCCGCTAACAAGAAAAATAATAAAAACATTACGAATTTTGCCCCAGGCTCCTCCCCGGCTGCCTCCAATAGGAATATAAAGATAATCCCGAAACCAGGACGTTAATGAAATATGCCATCTTCGCCAAAATTCAGCAATATCGCGAGCGAAATAAGGATAAGCGAAATTTTGTTTTAAGTTGAAACCAAATAGACGGGCTATACCTATGGCTATATCGGAATAGCCGGAGAAATCACCATATATCTGAAAAGCAAAAAAGAATGCTCCTAAAAGCAGGGTGCTGCCCGAGTAGTCTGTGTAATTATCAAAAATCTGATTTACAATTAAGGCACAATTATCGGCTATAATTATTTTTTTAAATAGTCCCCAAAGAATTTGTTTCAGACCGTCGAAAGCCTTGTTGTATTCAAAGGTTCGTTTGGTATAAAATTGTGGTAATAAATGGGTGGCTCTTTCAATTGGTCCAGCTACCAGTTGAGGGAAAAAGCTGACAAAAGCAAAAAAGGAAATAAGATCTTTAGTGGGCTCAAGTTTTCGTTTGTAAACGTCTATTGAATAGCTTAAGGTTTGAAATGTATAAAAGCTAATTCCTACCGGTAAAATAATATTTAGTCGGGTTGGCTCAAATGTCTTTCCGAATAGTGTAAATGCACTGGCAAAACTTTCAGCAAAAAAATTGAAGTATTTGAAGAATCCAAGAAGCCCTAGATTAACGATGATACTGATAAGGAGAAGAATTTTTCTGTTTGCCTTTTTATTTGTTTTGTTTAAACGTAAACCTACAAGATAATCGACTCCAGAACTAAAAATAATTAAAGCAAGGAATTTCCAATTCCACCATCCGTAAAAGACATAACTGGCCAGAACCAGAAAGGCATTTTGAATTTTTAAGTTTTTGTTTGTAACAAACCAATAGAGAATGAATACTATGGGTAAAAATATGGCAAAATCGATTGAGTTAAATAACATTGATTTTTATCTTCCAGGATTATAACCAAACGTGAAATTCATTGTTTACAAGGCTTTTTTTTAGGATGAGCTAAGTTCTTTTGTAGAAAGCAATCCACAGGCAGCATAAATATCCTGGCCCCTTGAGGCTCTAATTGTGGTTAGAATTCCTTTTCTGTTCAGGGCATCTTTAAATTCCTGCATTATTTTATCCGAAGGGCTTTTTAAGGGCGTTCCGGGAACCGGATGAAAACGAATCAGGTTGATCCGGCACTTTAGTCCATCGAGTAATTTTGCCAGTTCTTTGACATGTTTTGGAGAATCGTTCAGATTTTCAAAAACAATGTACTCAAAAGAAATACGGCGTTGCCGGCCAAAATCCCAGCGTTTAATCTCCGAAATTACTTCTTCAATCGGGTAGGCGACCTGAACCGGCATTAGATTTTGACGCTCCTGGTTAAAGGGTGTGTGCAAACTTACAGCAAGGTGTGCGTCACTTTTTTCGAGAAAAGTGAGCATCCCGGGAATGATTCCTATTGTTGAAACCGTTATTCGGCGCGGACTCATGGCAAATCCCCATTCAGAAGTCAGGATTTCAATACTTTTTAAAACTTCCTCCAGGTTATCAAATGGTTCTCCCATTCCCATATAAACAATGTTGGAAACTTCGCCGGTTTCTTCAATACTTTTTATTTGGTTGACAATTTCTCCTGCTGAGAGTTGACCCTGAAAACCTTGTTTTGCTGTGAAACAAAAAAGGCATCCCATTTTACAACCCACCTGGGAACTGACACAAACTGTTTTTCTATTGCGCTCGGGAATCATTGCTGTCTCAATAAATTTATTCTGAATGGTGGGGAAGAGGTATTTTTTTGTTCCGTCTTTGCTTTCCTGAACTTTAGACGGGGCAATCAATCCAAATTCATATTTTTTGCTAAGTAATTCACGGGCTTTTTTGGAAAGGTTGGTCATTTCAGCGATTGACGAAATTTCCTTTTTGTAGAGCCAGTCCGCAATTTGCTTTCCGGTGAATTTGGGCAATCCCAACTCAACCACAAGTTCCTGCAATTCAGTTAATGTTTTTCCAAAAAGGCTTTCTTTCATCACAAATTTTTTTGCAAAGATACTGTTTCTTAAATATCCGGGAAATGGACTTTTTTACACAATGTAGACGGAAAGTCAAGGCTTTTTATAAAACCTATCAGAAATTCATGTCGAATACCTGATTCTTGTTTTTTTTGATTTATTTTAGTCCATTCCATAATTTCAAATAAATACATTATGCCCAAAAAGAGAATTCTCATTTGTGATGACCAGCAGAAATTTATAGATGCTTTTAAAGACGCACATAAAGATCATTATAAAATTGAGGAAGAAACCGATATACGAAAATTGGCAGAACGTATAGAAGGAAATGTGCCAGATTTGATTTTGCTGGATTTGTATCATCCAAAAGACGATAAAGAAGATTTTGAAAAGAGACTCGAAGAAGCAGAAAAACAACTTGGGAAACTGGATGAACAGATTGAAACTACAAAAAGTGTAGTAAAAAATGCATGGGATTCGCTGGGAATAAAGGCGTTAAAGCAAATTAAGGGGAAGTATGAGGATGTTCCAATCGTTATTTTTTCGCAGACAGGGCCAATTTTATTAGACGATGAGGAAATACAAACTGTGGTTACAAATGACGGTTATTTTATGCTTAAAAAAGAACATAATATGCGCAATATGAGTTTGGAATTGAATTCGATTATGGAAAACAAATCTAAACTGCAAAAATTGAAATCGGAAATAGAAAAATACAAGTCTGTTCAAAAAAGGTATAGAGTGTTTTCCATAGCGAGTTGGTTTCTTTTTCCATTGTTGTTTTTATTCGTTTTAATTGTGAAATTCAATTTTAATACGTTGGAGAATATTGCGGTTGGAATTTTTTCAAGTCTAATCGCTACTGTAGTTGCCATTTTTATCTCACGGCTGTTTGAGAAGTAGAGTCTTTACCGATGAGTAATACAGGAAAGAGCTATATTTAAATTTCCAGTGTTTTTATAAATCCCGGTGCTTTTCTGTGTTTACTTACCTGCTCAAATGCATATGTTAGCTTAAGTAGTTTAGGTTCGCTCCAAGCCTCTGCAAAAAATGATATTCCAATTGGTAATCCATGCACATATCCTGCCGGAACAGTAATATTTGGATAACCAGAAATTGCTGCCGGTGATGAACTGCCGCCTCCAAAATGATCGCCGTTTACTAAGTCAATGGTCCAGCTCGGGCCGTTGGTAGGTGCAATGATGGCATCCAGATTGTGTCTTTTTAACTCAGCATCAATTCCTTCTTCGCCAGCCAAACGTTTAGATTCCTTTAAAGCATCCAAATATTCTTTTTCGGTCAGGTCACCTTTTTCTTCAGCTTCTTCAAAAATATCCTGTTCAAACCATGGCATTTCCTTTTCAGCATTTTCTGAATTGAATTTTATTAAATCGGCTAAACTTTTTGGTTTTGCATTTGGGTGGCTTTGCAGATATTTATTCAGATCAGATTTAAATTCGTACAAAAGTACCTGGTAAGAAGGATTCCCCATTCTGCGGCTGGTTTCAAATTCAAATTCAATTATTTCTGCGCCGTTTTCCTGCAAGGTTAGACAAGCTTGTCTGATAATTTCATCCACGTCTTTATTGAACCCCATCATGTTGATAGCCAGACCAATTCTGGCACCCTGTAGTCCGTCTTTGTTCAGAAATTCGGTATAATCTGAAAATATTTCACCTTTTCCCAGGTGGTTTTCTGCATCGTTGGGATCGAATTCAGCCAAAGCTCCTAATAAAATGGCCGCATCTTTTACTGTTCGGGCCATTGGCCCTGCAGTATCCTGACTGTGCGCTATGGGTATTATTCCGCTTCTACTCCACATCCCTAGCGTAGGTTTAATTCCCACAATCCCGTTGGTTCCTGAGGGACAAACGATTGATCCGTTGGTTTCTGTTCCAATACCAATTGCGCATAAATTTCCAGAAACTGCTGCTCCTGTTCCAGAGCTTGATCCACAAGGGCTTCGGTCAAGGCAAAATGGATTTCGTACCTGTCCGCCTCTGCCACTCCAACCACTCGATGAGTTTGAGGATCTGAAATTTGCCCACTCACTGAGATTGGTTTTCCCCAATAAAACAGCTCCGGCTTCCCGTAGTTTTTTTACAATCAAAGCGTCTTTTTCGGCGATATTTCCTAAAAGGGCAAGAGAACCGGCAGTGGTTTGCATTTTGTCTGCCGTATCAATGTTGTCTTTGATTACGATTGGTATTCCATGTAACGGGCCACGAAATATTCCGGCTTTTCGTTCTTCATCAAGTTCGGCTGCAATTTCCAGCGCATCCGGGTTCAATTCAATTATCGATTTTAGGGTAGGATCAACTGCATTGATCCGGTCGATGTATTTTTGGCAAATTTCAACGGAAGATAGGCCTCCCGAGGTCATCTTTTTTTGAAGTTCATCAATAGTTATTTCGTTAAGATCAAAGGATGTAAAATCTTTTTCAGCCTCCTGTGGTTGCTTTTCCGATTGGCATCCTGCAAGTCCGTTTACCGCCAGAACAGAACTACCCAAAGCAGCAGTTTTAAAAAAGTTGCGCCTTTTCATGTTTTTCTTTTTAAACCTGAACCCAAAATAAAAAGAACTTTCTGAAATTCATGTAGAAATATAGGAATAAAAAGAGACACACAAAATGTATCTCCTTCAAAAATTTTTACAGTGTAATTATCTTTTTGAATACTGGTCTTCGTAGTATTTCTGATAATCTCCTGAAGTTACGTTGTTCATCCATTCTTCGTTGGTTAGGTACCAGTCGATGGTTTTTTCAATGCCTTCTTCAAACTGAAGTGAAGGTTCCCAACCCAATTCCTTTTTAATTTTTGTGGCATCAATAGCATAACGCAAATCATGCCCTGCACGGTCTTTTACAAAAGTTATGAGCTTTTCTGATTCACCTTCTTCTCTCCCAAGTTTTTTATCCATCACCCTGCACATCACCCGAATGAGATCGATATTTTTCCATTCATTAAAACCACCAATGTTGTATGTTTCACCAATATTCCCCTGGTGGTAAATAACATCTATGGCCCGTGCATGATCGACTACCCAGAGCCAGTCACGAATATTTTCACCTTTTCCGTAAACAGGTAAAGGTTTATTGTTTTTTATGTTGTTTATAAAAAGCGGGATCAGTTTTTCGGGAAACTGGTAGGAACCATAGTTATTTGAACAGTTTGAAATAACTGTCGGCACACCAAACGTATCGTTATATGCCCTTACAAAATGATCAGAACTGGCTTTTGATGCCGAATACGGACTGTGAGGATCGTATCTTGTTTCTTCCGAAAAAATTCCTTCCTCTCCCAGAGAACCATAAACTTCATCGGTTGATATGTGGTAGAACTTTTTATCTGAGAAGTCATCTTTCCAAATATGTTTGGCTGCATTCAAAAGGTTAACTGTACCGATAACGTTGGTAAAAACAAACTCGGTTGGATTTGAGATTGATCGATCAACGTGTGATTCAGCAGCGAGATGAATTACGCCGTCAAACTGTTTTTCTTCGAACAGATTCAGAATGAAATCACCATCTACAATGTCGCCTTTCACAAATTCATAATTGGATTTATCTTCAATATCTCTCAGGTTAGCCAAATTCCCGGCATAGGTAAGTTTATCGAGGTTAACGATTTTATATTCAGGATATTTATTTACTAAAAGTCTTACAACATGTGAACCAATAAATCCGGCACCACCGGTAATCAGAATTTTTTTCATATGAGAATTTTATGTGTGGTCAAAAATATACATTTAAAAATAATAGGACATTTTAAAGATAAGAAAGTTCATAGCCGGAAGGCTTCAATCTTTTTTAATTCCTCTAACTCTTTGTTCCCATTTCCACGCCGATAACAAGGTCTCTTCAAGTCCTATTTCTGCCTTCCATCCCAGTTCTTTGTTTGCATAAGTGGTATCTGCCCAGATTTTTTCGATGTCACCTGAACGGCGATCAACAATTTTATATTTCAGTTTTACACCGGTTGCCTTTTCAAAGGAATTAACGATTTGAAGAACGGATAATCCTTCTCCTGTACCCAGATTAAAAATTTCAAAGTTTGATTTGTTTTTACCTTTCAGCAAACGATCGATAGCAACAACATGTGCTTTTGCGAGGTCAACAACATTAATATAATCTCGTATAGCTGAACCGTCCGGAGTGTTGTAGTCATCCCCAAATACTTTTAGCTCGTCTCGTAATCCGGCAGCAGTTTGTGTAATAAACGGTACCAGATTCTGGGGAACTCCAAAAGGTAATTCGCCGATAAATGAAGAAGGATGAGCACCAATCGGGTTGAAATAACGCAGTGCGATTCCTTTTAAATTCGGATGGGCTTTAATCGTGTCGTTTAATATATCTTCATTAACCCGCTTCGTGTTTCCATATGGAGATTCAGCATCTTTTCTAGGTGTTTGCTCCGTAACAGGCAAATTATTAGGTTGCCCGTAAACAGTGCAGGAAGAAGAAAAAACAATGTTTTGTATCTCGAATTTTAACTGGCATTCGAGAATATTTATTAGTGAAACGAGATTGTTTCTGTAATAATGCAATGGAATTTCAACTGACTCGCCAACAGCTTTTGAAGCCGCAAAATGTATAATTGCTCCAATATCCTGATGACGTCTAAAAAAGTCTGCCGTTTTTTGAGCGTCAGCCAGGTTAAATTGTTCAAATTCGGGCTTAATGCCGGTAATCTTCTGAATATTGTCTAACACTTCTATTCCTGAATTTGAAAGGTCATCAACAATAACGACTTCAAATCCTGCATTTTGAAGTTCAACAACAGTATGAGAGCCAATATATCCGGTTCCGCCGGTTACTAAAATTTTATTTGTCATTTTCAAGATAATGGAATAGTAAAAATAGAAAATATATTGTACTATACCTGCAGTTTTAACTGCTGATGGTAATCATTTAAGCCAACTTAATTTTACTTTTTAATTTCTACTCAAAATGTTTTGTATAATTTTACCCTTAAAAAAGGTGAAATTAGCAAAGTATTTACACGCACTTTTACTTCAACATGAAACGGTTATTGTTCCCGGTTTCGGGGCTTTTATTTCAAATTACAAACATGCGGAGATAAATAAGGAAACAAACGAAATAATTCCTCCTTCAAAAGAAATTTCGTTTAGTCCAAAAATACGGAACAATGATGGATTGCTTGTTGGCTATGTTGCTGAGTTACATTCTGTCTCGCATTTCAATGCGCTAAAGATCATAGAAAAAGAGCGTGAAAATATTATTTACAGGCTTGATAAAGGAGAACAGATAATTCTTGAAAATATAGGTGTTCTTTACAGAAACGATAAAAATATTACAGAATTTACTCAGCATATACAGGAGAATTTGTTACTCGACTCTTTTGGTCTTGAAACAGTTTCACTTGATGAGGAAGAACAGGAAAAAGAATCCGATGGCAATCATATAGTTATTTCTGAAACAGAAGAAGAGGCTCATTCAGAAACGCTAGATGAAGAAAATACCGGGCAATCTGTAGAAAAGCCTGAGGAAGTGCAAATTACTGAGGAACCTGTCAACCAGGAAAACGAAGAAGTTCCTGAAGAAGATATTGTACAAGCTTCTGCAGAAGAAACGGAAGAGAAGGAAGAAGAAAAAATTCCTGAGGTTGAAGCAGTAGCTACAAAAGAATTTGTTGCGGAAGATCAACCGGAAGAGGAAAGAAAGAAAAAAGCCTGGCTTTGGTTTTTACTGATTTTTGTTCCATTAATTGCAGTTGGAATTTTTCTGGGTAAAGATAAATTTATTCAAAAAAATGGAAATGAGGACGTTGTTCAGAAAAATATTGTTGAAAGCAGTTCTGCACCTAAGGAAATTATTGCAATACCAGATTCTGTCGCGAACGATTCTTTACAGGTTCAAAAACCTGATACGATGGAACAAGTTGTTGCTGAAAATATTCAGGCAGAAACACCAGACCACGAAAAACCTAAATTTTATTTGGTTGGAGGAAGTTTTACAGTAGAAGAAAATGCAGGAAAGTTTATGGAACAATTTGATGTGGAGGGTTATGAACCTTTTTATATCGGAAAAATCGGCAACTTTTATTATGTAGGAATTGGAATATATAATTCGGAAAAAGAAGCTGTTGAGGCTAAAGATCTTTTCCTCAGAGAAAATCCGGATTCCAAAGTTTGGGTTCCAACCGATGAAATACTTGATAAAATTAATTCTGTCAGTAGGAATTAAATTTGCAAATATCGTCTGCTGATTTACGTATTTTTTTGCGCATTTTATAATCCTCCGGAGGATAACCCAATGTGATAACCAAAGCAATTTTTCTTTTTTTCGGAATTTGTAGTAACTGTTTGATTTTTTTCTCATCAAACCATCCGATCATACATGTGCCAAGACCCAAATCGGCTGCCTGGAGACAGAAATGACTGGCTGCAATGCCAATATCGTATTCAGGATATTCCTGATTTTTAATCTTTCCACCAACTTTGGCAATAAGTTTTGGCTTTTCAATAACCAAAACTGCAATTACAGGCGCTTCAACAGCAAATTTATTAAATGAAACAGGCTTGTTGAATGTAGATCTGGCTACCTTATCTTTCAATTCGGGATCATCTACAATTATTAGCTTCCATGGCTGGGAATTACAGGCTGACGGAGACAATTGTACCGCTTCAATCAGGACTTGTATTTTTTCCTTTTCAACAGGTGTGTTACTGTATTTGCGTACACTTTGCCGGAGATTTATTAATTCCCTGAAGTTCATATTTTATTTTTTTATGCACACAAAATTAAGCTATTTAAAAATATTTCATTCTTTCCAAACCATGATTTGTAGCATTCGTAAAAGGAGTTATCAGAGAGGAAATCCCAATTTTTTTTAAGTTATTCACTAAATATTAAAGTTATGACAGACAGTGTTTATAAAGTAATTGAATTGGTGGGGAGCAGTTCAGTTTCCTGGGAAAAAGCTGCAGAGAACGCCATCGAAAAAGCATCTGAATCATTGAGAGATTTAAGAATTGCTGAAGTAACTCAAATGGATATGCATATCCACGAAGGAAAAATTAAGTACTATCGTACAAAATTGAAAGTTTCTTTCAAATACGGAAGTTAACTATGTTTTAATATTAATTATTGCTTACGCCGGAATTCTTTTCCGGCTTTTCATATTTAAATAATCAATTGTTTTTTGTTTCAATTTACCTTTTTTGTACGACTTTTTCTATGAAAAATAAAACTTATTGGGACAAGTAATCTTGTTCGTTATTTAGTACGAGAAGGAATCGAAAATAAGGAATAAGTTGGATTGAAGAATATGAATAGTTGGGATCTACTTCTGCTTTTCTTCAAAAACTTTTTTGATTTCGTAACCCACATTTTTCATTGTTCTTTTTTCTCTTTTTTCAGCCTTCTTTTCTTTTAAACTCTTTTTAGGAGCCTTCTTTACATTCTTTTGCGTTTCATGAAATTTAGACATTGCTTTTTGCTTTAAAATGAAAGACTTAAAAGATTCTAATAGATATAAAATTACGCCAAAATTTTTATTGAATAAAGATTATTCAAATTATTTTTTTCTTGTAGGATTTTAAAAATGATACGGGAAACTTAATACTTATGTATAAAGAAAAAGCGGTATCTTTTATGATACCGCCGGGAATTTAGCCAACGAAGTATTTGGCTGAATTATATAGAACTAACTGAACGGTCAAATAACATTTTTCCAAAAGCAATATTTATGCCAAAGAGACAACTTTAATTATGCTCGGCAACATAAATTCAAATTAGAAATATGAAAATACGATAGAATTTTCTGGGTGTTATTTAAATGTTGAAATTGTCTTTGTAAGTAAAGAAATCACATTATTTACGTTTTGGGAAAAGACCTTTAAAACTTCCTCCCAAGTGACCGGTTCTTCATCAATTTTCCAGCAATCGTAATCGGTGCTTAAGGCAACTGCTGCATACGGGATTTTAAGTTCATTAGCCAGTATACATTCTGGTGCAATCGACATGTTTATTACATCGGCTCCCCAGATTCTGAACATATTTGATTCTGCACGTGTCGAGAATCTTGGTCCCTCAATGGAAATTGTAGTCCCACTTGGGTGATAACTCAGCTCCAGTTCCCTGGCAGAATTTATTAATCTGTTTCGTAATTTTTCATTAAAGGGATCGGCCATTGGAGTATGTTTTAGCTCCCCTTTTTCGAATGTATCAAAAAAAGTAATCTTGCGGTGGCGTGTAAAATCGATAAACTGGTCCAGGATAACAATATCGCCTCTCTTAATTTCCTCGCGAAGACTGCCGCAGGCTGATGTTGCAAAAATATGTGTACAGCCCAATTCTTTGATGGCCCAGATGTTTGCCTGATTGTTTACAAAGGTCGGGGTTATCGAATGGTCTCTTCCATGGCGCGATAAAATGGCTACCTCAATACCATCAATCTTACCCGTTTTAAATGTTGATGTGGTTTCTCCATAGGGAGTGGAAATTATTATTTCTTCCGGATTTTTAAGGATGGATGGATCTTCAAGTCCTGAACCTCCGATAATGGCTATTTTTGTCATGTTATTACTTTTCTGGAAATAATGATTTAATACTTTTTTTACTGGCATCGCAAATTCCGCGTTCAGTTATAAGTTTTGTTACCAGTCGTGCGGGGGTCACGTCAAAGCCGTAATTGGCTGTTTTGGTTTTTTTCGGAATCAATCTTACAGAATGAATACCTGATATATTTTTCCCTTCTATTTCCGCGACTTCTTTTTGTGCCCTTTCTTCAATTTGAATCTCTTTTAATCCGTTTTCTATATTCCAGTCGAAGCTGGAAGAAGGAAGTGCAACATAAAATGGAACATTATTATCCTTTGCAGCCAGAGCTTTTAAGTAAGTTCCAATTTTATTGGCAACATCACCAGAGATTGTCGTGCGATCACTTCCGACAATAACCATATCAACCATGCCGTGTTGCATTAAATGTCCGCCTGTGTTGTCTGCAATCACAGTGTGAGGAACATTTTCTTCTGAAAGTTCAAAGGCTGTTAAACGTGCTCCCTGGTTTCGTGGCCGGGTTTCATCAACCCAAACATGAACAGGTATCCCTTTCAGATGCGCTCTATAAATTGGTGCAGTTGCTGTACCCCAGTCGATACAGGCCAGCCAGCCAGCATTACAATGGGTCAGAATATTTACTGTCTTTCCTTTTTCCTTATAAATTTTTTGAATTAGTTCAAATCCGAATTCCCCAATTTTTTCACTAAAAAGGATTTCCTGTTCCCTTAAATGATGAACTTTCTCCAGCGCTTTTTCAAAAATTTGAGATGAATCTTTTTCTTTTAAAATAAACTGAAGCATTTCATCCACGGCAAAAGCAAGGTTGACTGCAGTTGGGCGAGCAGATTTCAAGTAGTTTGCTTTCTTTTTTAGGTGATCTTCAAAATTGTCTCTCTTTGTTTCAAATAAGGAAAGATACATTCCGTAGGCTGCTGTTATTCCTATTAAAGGCGCTCCGCGAACAACCATTTCCCGAATGGCATAAAAAACGTCGGAAACATTTTTCAAATCCATAATTTCGAAGGAAAACGGTAGTTTTCTTTGGTCAATTGCCTGAACAATTTGAGGATTATCTTTATTTAACCATATGGTATGATAATGTTTACCCTGGATTTTCATTAAGCCATCATTTAATTTTTAAATTCGCAGAATCAAAAAATATGAATTCTGACCTTACAAATATAAAAAACATCATTTTCGATTTAGGAAATGTTTTGTTGAATCTTGATTTTGATGCTTCATTGCAGGCATTTGCCAAACTGGGTGCAAAATCTGAAGTTTTAGACGACAAAAATACGTATTCAGATCCTATCTTTTATGCACTGGAAGTGGGTGAGACCACTCCTGAGGAGTTTCGAAATCAGATTCGAAAGATTTTAAATAATGAAAAAGTTGAAGACCGGCATATTGATGATGCCTGGTGTGCAATGATTAAGGATATTCCGGAGAAGCGGGTAAAAGTTATTCAGGAATTGAAAAAGAAGTACAACATTTATCTTTTTAGCAATACGAATGAAATCCACGTTGACCGGCTTTTAAGGGAATTTAAAAAACAACATGGAATAGATTTTTCTTCCTTGTTTATTAAAGACTACTATTCATTTGAAATCCATGACAGGAAGCCAAATTTGAGTTCATTTTTGAAAGTACTTGAAGATTCCACCGTTAAACCGCAGGAAACACTTTTTGTTGATGATCTGGAAGCTAATATTTTAAGCGCTCAGGCAGTTGGGTTACAAACATTCTGGTTAAGAAAAGGAATGGAGATGGCCGATATTTTTAAATAACAAAGTTACTCCAGAATACGAATTTTATTTAAGCGGATATCTTCAACAGGCCTCCAGTTTCTGTCGGTTTCAACAGCTACAATTTTGTCCACCACATCCAGCCCCGAAATTACTTCTCCAAAAATAGTATAACTGCCGTCGAGATGAGGAGCACCACCTATTGTTTTGTATACTTCTCGTTGTTCCGAAGTGAATTTATAATTGTTTTGTTTTTCAATTTCATCCAACCCACTGTCATAATATTTCCGTCCCGAAACAATATAAAATTGTGAACCTTCAGATCGTCTGCGTTGATTCTCTGTGTCAGGTTTTCGTGGTGACCCAATCATTCCTCGTTTATGGTAGAGCCCGGGAACAATGTTTGCCGGAAGGGTATAGCCGGGGCCTTTGTAACCAACTGCATCTCCTTTTCTGGCATATCTGCTGTCGGCAGCACCACTTTGTATACCAAAATCAGCAATTACCCGATGAAAAAGAAGACTGTCATAAAAATGTTCCCTGGCAAGCTTAATAAAATTATCGCGGTAAACCGGTGTTTCATTAAAAAGGCGAATGGTAATATCCCCCATATCAGTCTCAAGTACCAGTCCTTTAATTTTCATATTTTTTTCAGCCAGCTCTTTATTTGAAGTTGATCGTAATGATTCCAAAGAAGCAGGTTCATTTTTATTTTTTAGCAATTCAGTAATGTATATTGATGGAATCACGAAACTTTGTGTTTCAAAATTATCGACCGCCGAAAACGCGATTCCGATGGCCTTTTGGTTTGAAACAAAAACGGGTGTTCCAAAAATTGATTTTCTAATCCGGTTGGTTATCCGGTAAAGCTTGGCACCTTTTAGAGTAGTTAGGTTTAGAATTTTTCCTGTAAAAAGTTGAATTGTTTTTCCTGAATTCGAGGAAATATAAAGTGTTTTGGCAGAATTAGGGGCATTCCCAGGAAAGAGTTCGATAGGATTCCGTTTAAGGCTGTCCGTTTGTAGTATAATTATATCATTGATACGGTCGATTGCAACGTATTTATCAACCAGATATTTATTATTATCATCAAATGGTGTAATCCAGACCTTACTGGCCTGGTTCACCAGTGAAAATTTTGTTACAATTAAATCTTCAGCAACAAAAAATCCTTGTCCAGATTCCAAAATTCGATCGTCATCGTAAGTATCCAAACTTACCACAGAAGGCATAATTTCCTGCCAGACAGCATCTTCCTTATTATTTTCATCCTGCGCCTTTCTTTCTGGTTCCTGTTGTTCGGTTGATTTCTTTTCCGTTGAACTACAAGAAAAAAGTACAAATAAGATAAAAAGGAAAGCGGCAAGATTTTTCATACTATTCACTTAATATTTTCACTGTTATTTTCACATCGGTTAATGGGCGGTTGTTTTCATCCGTTTTTAGGGAGGATATTTTGTCAATAGTTTCAAAGCCTGAAATACATTCACCAAAAATGGTATATTTTCCATCCAGTTCAGGGTAGCCCCCAACAGTAGTATATGCACTACGTTGCTCCTCTGAAAATTCAAGCACATCCGGGTCCAGGGTATAATCCACTTCAATACCGTTTTTTATATCATCTGCAATTTTTCTGAATTCGTCGACCTTTTTCTCTTCCCGTAATTTTTGAAGTTGTTCTCTTATTTCCGGAGTCATGTAATATTGGACAATTCTGTTTCTGATTGGACGATTCACTGCCATTTCCATCGTATCCAACTCACCTTCGGTGTAAACACTTCCTTTGATAATAAAAAATTGAGAGATATCTGATTGTTTAAAGGGATTAACCTCATCTGGTTGACGTGGAGCACATAAAGCACCTTTTTTGTGAAAATAGTGAGGTAAAATTTCGTCATCCACTGTTTTATCAGGATCCCCATAACCGATTCGTTTTCCGGGAGGTGCATTTTTTGAACTTCTTGAACCGCCTTGTATAAGAAAATCCTGGATTACCCTATAAAAAAGTGTTCCGTCGTAATATCCTTCTTTTGCGAGTTCGATAAACGCGTCACGGTGCTTAGGAGTGTCATCAAATAAACGGAATTTCATGCTTCCCATATTCGTGGAAATCTCAACCGTTTTTGATTGACTGTAACCTTGAATAGAAAAAACGAATAAACTGATTAATATTAAAAAACGTGTCATAACTTATTTCACCAACTCCATTTCCATTTTTACATCTGACAATGGCCTGTCATTTTCGTCAGTTTCAACCTCGGCAATCTTATCAATAACATCCAGCCCCTCAATTACTTCGCCAAAAACCGTATACTCACCATCAAGTGATGGATAACCTCCAATTGTTGTATAGGCTTCTCTCTGTTCAGGAGTAAGCTTAAACTGCATCCCTGAAGTTTCAAAAATGCTGTCAACTTCTGCCCTTATCTCTGCAACACGAATATTAAATCCCTCGGGATCATTATTGTTTTGAAAGGACTGAAGTTCACTTCCTGCAGCTTCAACATATTGCCGTAATAGGTCATTTTTTCTTCTGCTGGAAATCCTCATTTCAAGCGTATCCAATTTTCCTGAAGTAAAAACATCGCCATCAATAATATAAAACTGAGAACCGCTGGAACGTTTTTCAGGATTGGACGTGCCGCCAGTTCTTGCCGCCGCCAGAGCACCTTTTTTATGAAAGTGTTTTTCCGGCATAAATTCAGCCTCGATGGTATAGCCGGGAGAACCCCCTCCCAGGCGAACACCTGGTTCAGCATTTTTTGAACTGGGATCACCCCCTTGTATCATGAAGTTATTTATAACTCTGTGAAACAGTAATCCGTTATAAAATCCTTCTCTTACAAGTTTTAAGAAGTTTTCTTTATGTTTCGGAGTATCGTTATATAATTTAACCTTTATATTTCCAAATTCGGTTTTAATAAGCACAATATCATCAGCCTGTTTTGTCTCATTCGCACACGAGAGCAAAGAAATGATAAGTGTAAGAACCATAAATAGCATGAATCTGTTCATTCTGTTGTTAATTTATATAAATTGGACAAAAATTGTAAAAACTGCTGTAAAGATAAAAAGATGAAGAAAATACTTCCAATCCTCATAGTTATTATATTTTTTATTTCCTGTTCAACTGAAAATAATGGTCAACCCAATGACCCTGCAGATCAGGATAATATGGTGGTAATAAAGGTCAACCCTAAATCATTTATTCCCGAAATTTCGTATGAAGTGCAGGAAAGCTCAGGATTGATTCTTTATAAAAATTTGTTATGGACCTTTAACGATAGTGGAGGTGAAAATAAACTTTACGGATTAAACTTTTCCGGTGAAATAGAAAGAGAAATTCTGATTGAAAATGCGAATAATATTGATTGGGAGGACATCGCTCAGGATGAGGAGTTTTTTTATATCGGCGACTTTGGAAACAATAACGGGCAAAGGAAAGACCTCAAAATATATCAGGTGAAGAAAAGTGAGATTGATTCAGGAAACAGTGTGCAAGCTACGGCAATAAGTTTTTCTTATGTTGAACAGGAAAATTTTACCTACCGGCCATTAAATACTCCTTTTGATTGTGAAGCGATTACAGATTATAAAGGCACATTGAATATTTTCACAAAAAACTGGGTTGATGAGAAAACCTCGGTATATCAGGTTCCCAAAGATGAGGGAGAATATGTTCTAAGTAGTTTGGAAGAATTTAACGTGAACGTATTAGTCACAGGAGCAGACATAAGTCCGGATGAAAAAACACTTGCATTGGTGGGATATAAAAATTTCAAACCGATAGTTTGGGTTTTTCCGGGAATTGGTGAAGATAGTTTTTTTAAAACAAAAGGAACCTACATGGAATTGGATGAAATTTTTCCTGCTCAAACTGAAGGAATTTGTTTTATGGGAAATGATACCCTGCTGATTTCTTGTGAAAGAACGGATGACTATCTTCAGCAGATCTTTTTTATTGATTTGAAAAACCTTGATGACTAATGGGAATTCTTGATGTAAACGATCATATTCGTATGGAATCGCTAAAATTTCATATGGCGGGTCAGATATTCACAGCAATTGATAATAACAGGGAATATTTGAAAAAATGGTTGCCATTTGTTGACGCAACAGAAGTAGTTTCTGATACAGAGGATTTTATACTTGGGATAATACAGCAAAAAGAAACTAAAAAGGATGAGATTTTTAGCATTTGGGTTGATGAAAGATTTGTTGGGCTTATAGGTTTTAAGGATACTGACTGGGTAAATCGTAAATCGGAGATAGGGTATTGGCTCGTTGAAAATATGCAGGGAAAAGGCATAATGACAGAGTGTGTTAAGAAATTGATTTCCTATGCTTTTTATAAGCTGAAACTTAACCGTATTCAAATAAAAGTGGCTGTTGGCAATTCAAAAAGTGCAGCAATTCCAAAGCGATTGGGTCTACAATTTGAAGGAATAGAGCGTGAGGGAGAACGACATAACAATAAATTTCATGATCTGGAAGTTTATAGTTTAACGTGTTCTGACGTCAATTCATAGAACAACATTTTCCTGATTTTTATCAGTTTTTAATATTAACCCAATGTAAAAAGCCGTTAAATTCTGTTAAAGTATACCTCAATATCCTGATTAATTGTATATTTGACTTTTGAAGTCGCCTGTTCGATTTTTTAATTTTTAAGAAAACAATGAAAACATGAAAGAAAAGTCTATCAGAAGAAATCTTTACAGAGTTCTCAGAAAGACCGGCGTTCAAAAAAAGGACATCAGTTTAAATGCTTCCTTTAATGAAGATTTGAAGTTCGATAATATTGATTGGACTATTTTTACTTATTATCTGGAGGGTATTTTTAACATCTCCGTTAATGATAAGGAATTGGGGAACTTTGTAAATGTCAAAGACACTTTGCACTATTTAGGTAGAACAGCTTAATAAATAGGCTGATAATTTAATTATTAAAAAGGTAGAAAGGGTAAATTTAATTTACCCTTTTTTATTTCTATCAGGAAATACGATTATAACTTTCCTGAATTTGTTAACTTGTTACTTTGATTTAAATAGTATTGAATAATATGACATTGAAAGAATTTCTTCAACTTCAGATTTGGAGACACGGTGATGTTGTTATTACCGTGGATAGTATTGTAATTGTTCTCTTAATACTCATAATTACTTATGTTGGATTAAGAATTCTCAGAAGTATATTTAAAAAATTTATTAGCAGAGATGAAGCAGAAAGGCGCTCTTACTGGTCGGTTTATTTAATAATTCGATATGTAGTATGGGTCGTTGTAATTGTTTTGCTCCTGGATACTTCGGGAGTGAAAGTTTCAGTTATTCTGGCAAGTATTACAGCTTTGCTGGTGGGTGTTGGTTTTGGTATACAACAGCTTTTCAGCGATCTGGCATCTGGTCTTGTTTTACTTTTTGAACGAAACTTGCAAATAAATGATGTCATCCAACTCGAGGATGGTACCGTCGGGAAAGTAATTCATATTGGTTTAAGAACATCGAAATTGAAAACCCGGGAAGATATTATTTTGGTTGTACCCAACTCAAAATTTGTAAATGACAAGATAATTAACTGGAGCCAAATGGATTACAATACCCGATTTTCTGTTGAGGTAGGTGTGGCATATGGTTCAGATACCAAACTTGTTACGAAGATTTTGTTGGACTGTGCAAATCAAAATAAACATATTTCTCCAAATCCCAAACCGTTTGTTCGATTTAATAATTTTGGAGACTCTGCGCTTGAGTTTCAGGTTTTCTTTTGGGTGATGGAGACTTTTTGGGTAGAAAATATAAAAAGTGAGTTGAGATACGCCATTGATGATGAATTTCGTAAGAACGGGGTTCAAATTCCGTTTCCTCAGCGTGATGTGCATATCCGGTCAAATCCTGCACAAAAATAGTTTTACTTCAACATACCAGATACTTAGGTGTTTGATCTACTAAGTTACGGTTGGTAAAAACAGAAAATCAATTTAATATGAAACATGCAAAAAGATTTATATTACCATTTTTCTTACTTCTTATTTCTGCTTTTCTAAAATATTTTATCCGGAATTTCAATTTTGCTGATAAAGAGTTTAATGAATTTTCAGGGATGCTTGGTTCGGTTCTTTTAATTGTAAGTATAGCCTGGATGCTTATTGCAGGAATCAGAACTTTTAAACGAATTTTTATGGAGCATCTTGATATTAGCAAGGAAGATAACCTTCGTTCAAGAAAGTATCAGACCCAGTTCAATATCCTTGAAAGAATTATAGTCTTCCTTGTTATTATTGTTGCTATCGGACTAATTCTAATGCTTTTTGATGATGTCAAACGATTTGGGATCAGTTTGTTTGCTTCGGCAGGTGTTGCAGGGATAATCATCGGTTTTGCTGCTCAGAGGTTGATTGCTACTGTAATTGCCGGGCTGCAAATTGCTTTGACACAGCCCATAAGAATTGACGATGTGGTTGTTATTGAAAATGAGTGGGGACGAATTGAGGAAATTACATTAACCTATGTTGTAGTCAAAATATGGGATCTGAGACGATTAATAGTTCCTTCAACTTATTTTTTTGAAAAGCCTTTTCAGAACTGGACCCGTACTTCTGCAGAAATTCTGGGGACTGTTTTTATTTATACCGATTATCATGTGTCATTTGATGCTTTGCGTGAAGAACTAACCCGTCTATTGGAAAGCACTCCCCTTTGGGATAAAAAGGTGAATGTGCTACAGGTAACTGACGCCAAACAGTACGGGGTGGAAGTCCGGGCGTTGATGAGTGCTAAAGATTCGCCTACAGCATGGGATTTGAGGGTGTTCGTTAGAGAAAAGTTAATTGAGTTTATTCAAAAAAATTATCCCGAAAGTTTACCTCGCACAAGGGTAGTTGTAGAAGGTGATGGGACAAATCCCAAATCGGCAAAAGAGATAATTGAAAATGTTTCAAAAGAATAGAAAATGAAGATTTATTTTGCAGGTTCTATCCGGGGAGGCCGGGAAGATGCTGCTTTGTACTTGGGAATAATTAATTTTTTGAAAAATTTTGGCGAAGTACTTACCGAACATGTGGGAGATGTGACTCTTTCTGATTTGGGTGATGATGGTCCTTCTGACAAATTCATTCACGACAGAGATTTGGAATGGTTGCAATCTGCTGATGTTTTGATCGCTGAGGTAACTACTGTATCAATGGGAGTAGGTTACGAGATAGGACGCGCAGTGGAATCCGGCAAAAAAGTACTTTGTTTGTTTCGGCCTGTTTCCGGGAGAAATCTTTCAGCAATGATTGCCGGATGCCCTTCATTGGAATTGCGCAATTACCGTAATTTGGATGAAGCTAAATTGGCTGCACGCGATTTTCTGAAGGAAATAAATCCTTGATTTAAACAATTTCTGTTTGCTGTTTTTTATCGTGGTAAAGTAATTTTAGTATGCCCGGTAAAACAATCAAAAGTAAAGGTAATGCAATTATCAATCCACCAATTACGGCAATCGCCAGTGGCTGGTGCATTTTTGCTCCCGAACCGATTCCCAGTGCCAGCGGTGTTAGTGCAATAATGGCTCCTGTAGCTGTCATCAGTTTAGGGCGTAACCGATGAGATATGGCAAAGCCCAAAGCATTATTAACATTCGATTTTTTCATTTCAAATAAAAACTGCTGAATGGTAAAAATGGCATTTTCTCCAATTATCCCGATTATCATAATCAGGCCGGTATAACTTCCAACGTTCAACGGTGTGCCGGTGAAAAACAATGCCAGAACACTTCCAGAAATACCAAGCAGGCTGAGTAATAAAACTGTCAGCGAAATTTTAAGGCTTTTAAACATGAAGAGCACAACAGTGAAAACAAGCAACGCTCCCAAAATTAATATCTGTAGTAATTCGGCAAATGACTTTTGCTGTTGTGCAAACGAACCCGCATAAACCACCTGGTAAGAAGGCGGCAGGCTGATTGAACTGACTTTTTTCTGAATTTCCTTCATCCCCGAACCCAAATCGATACCATTCAACCGGGCGGTAATCATACCCATGGTTTGCAGGTTTTCCCTTTCTATTTCGGCAACCCCACTTTTTACAGATAAATCAGCAAAGAATTGCAAAGGCAGATAGTCGCCATTGGGAGTACAAACTTTTACATCTTTCAGCTTTTCGACTGGTGTATGATTGTTTTCCGGGAAAATCATCCGGATATTGGTTAGTTGCTCCTTCTCTGGAATGGAGCCAATTACTCTTCCTTCAAGATAAGTCTGCACCTGAGTCTGCACATCATTTGCCGACATTCCATATTGTTTTAGTTTATCTTCCTTTGGCAAAACATTTAACATCGGCCCAGCAATAAGGATACCGTTATACACATCGTCCACGCCATCAATCGATTCAAGGCTGTCTCCAACCTGCTGCGAAAGTTCCTTTATTTTTTCGTGGTCATCGCCAAAAATCTTCACTTCTATCGGAGTTCCGCTTTCCATCAGGTCGCCAAGCATGTCGGTAACCACCTGCATAAATTCGGTTTCCATAAATGGCATCGACTTTTCAATTTGTTTTCGGATGACGTCTTCTATTTCAACAGTTGTTTTCTTCCGGTTTTTATCCAGAATAATCAGGTAATCACCATCATTAGGTTCAGTAATAAAAAACCCCATTTGAGTTCCGGTGCGGCGGGAATAGGTTTTGACTTCGGGAAGCGACTCAATGATTTTGTCGATTTGTTGAAGTAAACGGTCGGTTTCCTCCAGCGATGTTCCGGGCGGAGTTTTATAATCGAGTACGATGGAACCTTCATCCATTTCCGGGAGGAAACCTGTCTCGAGTTTTGGAATAATCATCACAATCGATAAAATTAATCCGGCAACAATCGCAAGACTGATGTATGGCCGACGTACAAAAAATGCGACCCAGTGTTTTTGTTTGAAATCCGTTGCCTTGAGTTCTTTTCCCAGATGTTTATCTTTTGAAAGCAGCAGGTAAATCACTGGTAATCCAAGCCAGGTAACCACAAAAGATGCTACTAAAGTAATTATCATCGTTTGCGTCAGAATTTTGAAATAGGCGCCCGCTATGCCTGTCATTAATTGGAAGGGAATTAGAATTACAATGGTACTTAATGACGAACTTACCATGGATGGAAACAGAAAATGGATGGCTTTCCCGACCAGTTCCTTTGGTCTTCTGTCGGGATGTTCCTCGTGCGTTCTGTGGATTTGTTCCACTACAATTATGGCATCGTCTATAATCAATCCAATGGCCGCGGCAATTGCTCCAATGGTCATAATATTAAAATCATAACCAATAAATTTCATAATCAAAAATGTGAGCGCAAGCGTTATTGGAATGGTAATCAGAATTACACCGCTGGCTTTTAACGAACGCAAAAAGATGGTGGCAACAACAATGGCAAGCAATAACCCAATCCAAAGAACATCAATGATGCTCCGGATACTGTCGTGTACAAATTCAGACTGATTGTAATATGGTTTTAAGGTAACATCTGCGGGCAGCATTTTATTCAGCTCTTCAGCCTTTGCCATTACCTCGTTCGATACATCGATGAGGTTGCTTTGTGGTTGCTTCAAAATTGCAACTAATGGAATATCCATGCCATCTGCTTTTATCCTCACGTATTCGGTTTGTTCGGCAACTTCAACTTTTGCAATGTCGCTGACTTTTATTTTCCGGGCGGCATCGTTAAAAAGTACGAAGTTTTCCAGTTGTTCCTTGTCGCGGATGGTAGCATCGGTAACTGTCAGGTATAAACGATTGTAATCGATGGTGTACCCGTTCGACTGAATAAAGTCGGTTTGTTGAAAAGCATTTTCAATATCCTGAGGATTAATACGTAAGGTGCTGAGCTTTTCCTGGTTCAGAACAATACGGTATTCTTTGTTTTTTCCTCCAATTACTTCAACTCCGGCAACCCCTTCAACACGTGAAAAATATGGTTTTACCGTGTATTCGGCAATCATTTTCAGTTCAATCTGGTTTTTTGTTTTCGATTGAAGTGAGTAGCCCAATACCGGAAGAATGGAAGGATTCATTTTTTCGATGGTAATCTGCACATCGGGAGGCAACGAATTTTTAATCTGGTTAATGCGTGATTCCAATTGCTGTTTTGCCAAATCAATATCGGCGCCCCATTCCATAAATGCCGAAATTTCACAACTTCCCAAACTGGTTGCGCTTCGGATAAGCGAAAGTTTTTCCACTCTTTTAATGGCATTTTCCAGCGGTTTGGTAACCGTAACCATCATTTTATCGACAGGCTGTTCGCCGTTGTCGGCAATTACTTTTATTTTAGGAAAGGTAACATCGGGGAAAAGCGATGTTTTCAGATTTTTATATGAAAATGCCCCTCCCAGTAAAATCAGCAAAAGTATTACAGAAATGGGGCTTTTATATTTTACAAAAATATTCTTCATGCCTATTTGATAATATTTACCAGACTACTGTCTTCCAATCCGTAACCACCTTCAAGAATAATTATGTCATCGGGAGCTAATCCGCCGCTAACAATTTCAACCAAACTGTCGTTTTTAATTCCTGTTTTAACCGGGACCTGAATAGCAACGCTGTCATTCACTACTTTCATTAACCAGAATTCAGTCTGAGTTTCATCCGTTAACAATGCTTTTTTAAGAATAAGCTGCGAATCGTTTTTTTCTTCCTTTAAAAATAAAACGGTAAGATTCATATTTTCAGGCCATGTTATTTTACTTTCCGGTTTTACCAGAACTTCCTGCGTCTGTGAAGATTCATCAACAAATGGCCTGATAGCAGTAACTGTTCCGTTAAATTTTGAACCGTCGGGAAGCAGCAACTTACATCTTTTACCCGTCGATACAAGCGAATGAAACTCGTATGGAACATTTACCAAAACCTGCAAATCATTATTATCAGCAATTGAACAAAGCGGACTACCTTCAGTTACATACGCTCCCACACCTACTTGTAAAGGTTCGTTAATAATTCCTGAATTTGTGGACGCTACAGGAATTGAACCTAGTTTTTCAGGGATAACATTTTTATTTCCTGATTGTTCCAGCGCCCTGTTTTCACGGGTTTGAATTTCAAAAAGTATTTTTCCGGGTTCCACCTTGTCGCCAAATTTTACGTTTACTACGGTTAGATAACCCGAGATTGGAGCAAAAACCTGGTTCTTTATGTAAAAAACGGTTCTTCCGTTTAATGTAACCCAATCCTCGATGTTGCCTGTTATAATATTTGTAACAGAAACTGATGCTTTCGCAACCACAATTTCTTCTGAACTTTCGACAGGTTTATTATTGCAAGCGCTGGCCCCAAGCAAAAGAACTGCCGTTAAAAGTAAAACTGAATGAATCTTCATTATTTTCATAATTAATAGTTCCAATAATTATATGCGTTAATAACCATTTGTTTTTCCATTTCAAAAAGTAATTTTTCCTGTTTTTTTGCTGAAATATCTTTTAACAGATAACTGTATTCCATTACCGAAATTTCACCTTGTCCAATCAAACTCCGGTACAATTCCAGCAGATCGTCATATTGTTTAACTTGACTGTCGGTAAGGGAAATTCTTTTGTCGAGTGAAGTAATTTTATCGAGGGTGAACCTTTTCTGAATCTCATTTTGAGTAAGGGTTTTTCTCTTATTAAACTGGAGAGTTTCCAGGTTGATTTGCGATTTTTCGAATTCAGTTTTACGCTGATTTCCATCAAAAAGCGTAAGGCTGAAAGTGGCTCCTGTACTAAATCCCAATCGGTTAAACGATGGCACATAAACAGCATTCATCCCGGCATTTGCAAACCAGCTAAATTGTGGCTGATATTTTAGTTCGGTAATTTTCCGGTTGGCAATAATCGAAAGACTATCAAGATAAAATGAAGTAAGAAAACGCGAAACGCCTTTAATTTCGGTATTTAACTGAAATTCCACCGGTTCAATTTCTACATCGGCACCTTCGTTTATTCCGCACAAAAGATTCAGATTATACACATTGTCAAGGTATTCAGCACGAAAAGTTTCATAATCCTGCTCGTAATTCTGCATAGTAAGTTGCAGAAGTTTTAAATCACTGATTTTATAAACTGCACTCTGTACCAGTTTTTCCATTAGCTCGATTTCATCATCAATCTCTTTCATTAATTCTAGGTTATTTTCAGCTTGGCGATTGCTTTTTAAACAAAGCAGATACTGATGTTTTACCGCGTTTTCAAGTTCATGCTCTGTTAGTTGGATATTATTATCACTGATTTGTTTCTGAATTTCTGCCTTATCGTTGTAGGTGTCTATTTTTTTACCGTTGAATAAACCTTGCGTTACCGAAACTGTTCCCAGATACTGGCCGCCGTCAGTTCCTGCTAAATCATAACCGGTGTAATCCATTGCATCTTTTGTTGCCATCTGAAATTTTCCGCTGCCTCCGTCACGTGAAATGATTGGTGCAAACAAAACACTGGCATCAACAGTTACTTCCGGTTTTGAATATATTTTCCTAATCTGCTCCAAATCGAGCTGAACCAGTTGTTTTTCATTCTGATTTTGATGAATGAAAGTGCTGTTGGCTTTGGCTTGTTCAAGATAATAATCAAGATTATGATGCTGAGCATAAGGCCGTAAAGGGAATAAAAGAAAAAATGCCAGAACCATTGGCAGGTAATATTTTTTCATGATATTGATTATTGAAAGTGACTGCAAAAACACCATTAAAGGTAATGGAAAACATCTGTCATTGTCTTCTAAATATCGAATGTTTGATAAAAAAATGAAAGCCCGTTTTTGAATTCGGGCTTTCTGCACTATGAGAAGATGAAGATCTTTAATCTTCATCTTCTTCGTCTACCTCTTTTTTTGCTATAATCTTTCCGTTGGCTGATATTTGGACTTCAAATTCCTGTTCACCTTCTTCCACGCTGAGTTCATAACCGGTGAATTCAGGAGATTCGAGTTTTTCTATACCTTCAATTTTCCAGCCTTCAAACTCTATATTTAAAGTAGAAAGAACAGTTACCGGTAAATCAGATTTTTTAATTTCAGATTCGGTTTCCAACCATTTTCCGACGAGATCAAATGAAGCCGACATTTCTTCGCCATTCATTTTAAATTCGGCTTCCCATTCATTTTCCTCTTCCTGGTCCCATTTTACTTTGTTTGCTCCCTGAAATCTGGAGTTAAAAGCATCAGCTACCAATTTCGGTGGCGTTTGTGCACAGGCAGCTATACTGATGGTTAGCACTGCGATGATAAAAATTGATTTTTTCATTTCTTGTTTTTTAAAAGTTTCAATAAAATTAGTAACCGAATCTAAAGGAAATTTGAAGTTATATTCTGCTCACCAATTAATCCGTTTCCCAATATTCCATTCAATAAAATCGGAAATATGGTATTTGTAAGCACGAAGATTTATTCCGGCAAAATAGTCATTCCAGAAATGGTATTTTACACCTATTCTTTGATAAAAAACCGGAGTTAGCTCAGTAGTTTTTTTACGGTACAAATAAAAACCGGGCTGAATAATAAATGACAAGCGATCAACTACCAGTTCATAAGAGGGATAAATGCTAAGAGTGATATGATTCCCAAATGGAAGATCCACTTCGTCAAGTTCACCGTTTTCCACTGCCAACTGAGCATTGAGTGCCCCGTTGTAACCCAAAGTAAGACCTGCCCCGATTTTCGATTTGTAACTGATGCTGCGGCTGAAAGTGTTGTTTATGCCGTAAACAGGGAAGTAAAGTCCTTCGTATTTGGTGATAATATCCACATCGTTTCCTTTGTAAATAACATTTTCTGCACCTCCGTAAACGCTGATATCCCATTCCCAGTGTTTGGAAAATGGCGGCACCGGATTTTTAATAAACGAATAAGAAACGTCGTTTACCTGGTAACGCAAGTTAAATTTCAGGGCCTGCATGTTTAATCCCATATTTGGTAATTTAAGGTGGCCGTTTGAAAAATGGTACAAGCCATAACCTGCACTGGCAAACAGCTTTTTTGAAAGCTGATATTCAAGATTTACTCCTGCCTCAATATAAACACTTCGTTCAGCACTGATGGCGATGTTGTTTGGATTATTCAGCGGGTCAAAGTTTTTCCAGTTAAAAGTTAAACCAAGTCCCAGTTCATAATTAAAAGTTAGTTTCTGTGCCCTTACAAAAGGAGCAGAAAAATATCCAAAAATTGAAACCGGGGTGCCCAGTTCATTGGTCTCTTTAAAATAGGCTGAATATATTCCAATCCCGTAAACAGGATATTTATATAATTGCTCCCATAGTTTATCACCCTTTGTTTGTTTTAAAAACAGCAGCGAAAATGAATGATATTCATCAATGGTATCGTTTGAAAAATTTTGACCTCTTACAAAATCATTGGTTGGAAATACTTTCCCGGGTTGAAAACCACCTTTAATAAAAAAGGGAGTGTGCGTAAAAAATGAATCTATTCTAGATGGCTGTGAATGAGCGGGTTGCATAATGGCTAAGCTCAGAATAAGAAAAGCAAAACACCTATTTAGGTATTCAATCATTCTTCTATTCATTATTTTGGATCATGTTTTGATTTTCCAGTTTGATTGGCTTTATGGTAAAAATGTGCATCAGATTTTGGAAATCATATAAAATGGATAATCCGTGCAAGTCACAAATTTTTTTTACGATGGCCAACCCCAGACCAACAGATTGGCTGGAAGGCTCGACTTTGTAGAAACGTGTGAAGAGTTTTTCAGGATCCGCAATTCTTTTTATTCCTGAGTTGTAAACCAGCAAATGTTTACTATTTAATACTATTTTTATTTTTCCACCTGCTGAGTTGTGGTTAATACTGTTTGAAAGCAGGTTGTTTACAAGAATTTCAGCCAGTTCAGGTGGAACCGGAACAATAAAGTCGTTACCAATTTCTGTTTCTATGGTAAGTTGTTTTAATATGATGAGTTCGGTAAATTCTTCCAGCTTTTCAGTTAAAATAGTTTTTAGATTTGATTGTTCTTCAGAGACAAACTGGTTGTTTTCTATTTTGCTAAGTAAAATCAGCGCTTTGTTTAGTTTAGAAAGGCGCCGTACGGAAGTATAAATACCGTTCAAGGTTTCGGTGTGCTTATTTAATTCCGGATTACCAAGCAGATTTTCAAGGCGTGAACTGATGATGGCTAATGGCGTTTGTAACTCGTGCGAAACATCTTCTGAAAATTGCTTCTGGTTTTGAAAATCGGAGATGATCTGTCCGGTCAGGCTGGTAACAACACTATTCAACTGGTCGAATTCTGAAATGCCTGAGTTGTCCAGATTCACTGGTTTTTGTGCCGTAACAGAGAATTGTTCAATTATTTTCAGGTTGGAGAAAAAAGGCTGCCAAACCGATTTTGCCACCCGCCGGTTTACTGCCAGCAAAACCATCCAGAGTAAAAGCATTCCTAGCAATGTTGCAACGGTTAATGTTGCCAGCAGATCTTCTGATTCAATTTTTGACTGGTGAATAAAGATGCTGTAAGTTTGGTCTCCAATGTTTTTTATGGCACTAATTTGCCGATAATCTTCCAACTCCTGCTCATTTTCATTATAAATCAACGTATCGGAAAAAGAAATGGCTTCGGATGCTTTCTTTATTTTTTGCACTTTGGTTGTTGGTTCAAAAAAAGAAGTTTCGGGTGATTGTGATAACCGTTCTTCCACAGTCTGAAGATTACCGATAAGCCGCTCATCCAGTTGGTTATTAATAATTACCGAAAGTGTAATATAAATGGCCACACATGTAAATGCCATCGCAGAAAAGGACCAAATAATGTATTGTATATTTAATTTTTTTAGAAGCTTCATTCCCCGGTAAATTTGTAACCAATTCCGTACACGGTTTTAATGTAATCCTTTCCCCCGTTTTTCACTATTTTTTTTCGCAGATTGTTAATGTGTGTATAAATAAAATCAAAATTATCGGCCAGGTCGATATTGTCGCCCCAAAGGTGTTCGGCAATTGATTCGCGGGTGAGCAGACGGTTTTTATTCGAGATAAAAAACAATAGCATTTCAAACTCTTTTTTGGTTAGTATTAAATTATTTCCACTCACCTTACAGGCGCCCTGATCGGGAATCAGTTCAATTTCGTTAAATTCAATTCGAGTGGAACCATCAAATTTTCTGCGACGAAGCACTGCTTTTACGCGCGCATTTAATTCCGAAAGATGAAATGGTTTGGTGATGTAATCGTCGGCACCAAGATCGAGCCCGGTAAGTTTATCGTCGAGCGAATTACGGGCCGATATAATAATAATTCCAGTGTCGGTATTTTGTTGTTTCAATTTTTTAATTAAGCGTAAACCACTGCCTCCGGGAAGCGTTATGTCAATAAGTGCCACGTCGTAATGGTACATCGCCAACTTTTCATCGGCGTCGTTAAAATTTGCGGCCGTTTCGCACACATAATTTTCTTTTTCCAGGAAGTTTTTTATCTCTTCCAGCAACTCGACTTCATCTTCTATAATTAACAGCTTCATGCGGTGCAAGTTACCTAAACATTCTAAAGAGATTTTAAAGTTGCAAAAAGTATTTAATTAAAATTTTTGTAGTCATTTCAAAAAAAGGATTCTTTTAACTTTTATTAATCTAACGTTTAACTCAAATTAACACAAACTCAGAATAAGAACAGACTTTATTACATAATTTTACTGGAGCAACAGAAAATACATGAAAGTTTTATTATCAATATTATTTTTTCTGGCACTTGCAGGTTACAGCAGGGCAGAAAATTTTGATAATACAAAAAAAGTTGAAAAGGTTTGGATTTTCGGTGAAAACGTTCACAGTTCAGGTATTCTTGAATCGGGTGTTTTCGACGAACAGGATTCGAATGATTTTACCGGACCTGATTTGTTTTCTGAAGGAACTGGAACAAATGTTCAGACTTTCAAACGCGAGGTAAGTAAAATTTATGTTTTTTTGCCGTGCATCTTTATAACAGCTCTTCAATATTCGCTTATTGACCTTCCACCTCCATCGTTTTCATAATTTTATTGAGATTAAAGGGCATATGATATTTAATAGTCCTTAGCTGGCCAAAGTAATGAGTCAGCAAAAAATCAATTATTATAAACGATTAAATCACAATAAGATGAAAACGATGATAAATCAATTTCCACAAGAACATAAAACAGATATTGCAAAAATTCATTTTGGTAATCAGGAAATGTCCAATGAAATTGAAATTGTAGATTTTTTGGAGGAAACAGAAAACGGACAATTTATTATTTCCCTGTATTCAGAGTTATTCTTTAACAGCCAGTTAAAAGTATTTATTCGGGAAAACAGGGTGGTTCTTTTTATAACCGAATATGTTGAACCGAACAGGCAGGCTGCATTTTATGTGAGCGACTGGCAAAGTTTTTACCCTCAGAAATACACCCGGATGAGAAATGTAAGCCTGGTCTTACCAGGAGATAACTTTTTTTTACTGAGGCATTTTCTGGTCCCTGAAAAATATTTGCTGAGAATTTTGCTGGGGCAACTAACAGATAATTAGTTTTCATGGGTTAAGGGTGCATTCTATACAGAACGCACCCTTTCTTTTTTACTACAAAACGAAACTACCTTTTGTATTTGCAGCATTCTGAGAGCTCATTATAAGCTTCATCATTTGCCTTGTGGCTTGGCGTATCATATCCTCCTTTTGCAATTGCTTTTTCAATCGAATCGACATTCGTTTTTGTATCGTCAAAAACTACCTGTAATACTTTACTTTCTTTATTCCAGTCAACTATTGACACTCCAGGTACTGCCAATGCAAGTTTTTCGATGTGTACCTTACATTCATCGCAATTCCCTCCTTTTACTGTAAAGGTATCTGATTTATTTTCGGCTAAAACGCTTAAAGTGCCAATCAATAAAAAAAATATAATACTTATCATTTTTGTTTTCATGACAATTAAAGTTTAGTATGTATTCGGATGTTTTATCTAATATCATAACCCGAATTATTGTATATTATTGTTCAATTCAAATGTAGTACCATCACCTCATTTTACATATCTGCCTCTTTTTGTGTTGTTTATGTTGTGAATTAAAATTTGCTGTTTATCGATATGATAATTTTTTCTCAAATTGATCGGAAATGATAATTGGTTTGGCTGAACATATCCAGGCGTTTTTTTCAGTGTGTAGATTGTTCTTCTGATTTTATCAGAAATTGGTTTTATAATGAGGGAAAAACAGCCAAATTTTCATAACTTATAGTATTCTGAATCTGGAATATAAAGAGTTCAGAAAAATCATTTTGCTAAAACAGACAGTTATGAAAAAAAGTAAATTTTGGGTATCTGCAATTTTGGGCATATTACTACTCGTTCTTCCCGGGATTTTATTTTCTCAGAATAATGCAGGGAATAGTGACTATACACCAAAACCAGGTCAGGCAGGGAAAGATGTAATTTGGTATCCTACACCACAGGAACTGGTTGATGTTATGATAGATATGGCAAAATTAACATCAGAAGATTATTTAATTGATCTTGGTTCGGGTGACGGTAGAATTGTAATTGCTGCGGCAAAAAAAGGTATCAGGGCTGCCGGAGTTGAGTATAACCCGGATATGGTTGAATTCTCCAAAAAAAATGCGGAAAGGGAAGGTGTCGCTGATAAGACAGATTTTATTAAAGCCGATTTTTATGAATACGACCTGTCAAAAGCCACAGTTATAACAATGTTCCTTTTACCCGAAATAAACAGGAAATTGAAGCCAAAATTGCTTGAATTAAAACCCGGAACAAGAATTATAACCAATACTTTTTCGATGCAGGATTGGGCATACGACGAAATGGAGGAAGTTGATGATGAGACAATAACCTGGGATACGGCTTATCTGTGGATTGTGCCAGCCAAAGTAGAAGGATCGTGGAAATTCGATGATGGTGAATTGGAATTGACCCAGAATTATCAGATGGTCTCAGGGAATTTGAATAGAAATGGAAATTCGTATACAATTTCAGGAGGGAAGCTCCACGGAGATATACTGAATTTTACCTGCGATGGTGTCAATTATGAGTGTACTGTAAATGGTAATGAATTGAAAGGGACCACCGAAAAAGATGGAAACAGGACTGAATGGAGCGCAACAAAAATGCAATAGCAACCTTAGATAAAATATAAACTCAGTTTAATGGTGATGATGGTGATGTTTGTCCCCATCTTTTTTGGATTTGATATCAAGCAACGCTTTTCCCGAATCTTTCAATAATTCTACCGACCATTTAATGATAACAAGGGAACTTACAATTGCTGCAATAGTATCAATAAACGGAATATTCCAAATCATTGCTGCAGTAAGGCCTATAATTGCAGATAAACTCGTAAGTGCGTCGGCTATAACATGCAAATAGGCAGCTCTTATATTATGGTCGGAATGTTCGTGTTCGTGGTGCAAAAGAAATGCACTGAGAATATTTACAATCAGACCGATTGTTGCTACCAGAATAGCTTCTTTATAAACAATTTCTACCGGATTGTAAAACCGTTTTATTGCTTCCACCATTATTACAACAGCAAAAATCAGTAACATAAGTCCGCTGCTATAACCCGATAAAGAAAGGATCTTATCCGAGTTTCCCTTAAATTGGTCGCTAGCGGAAACCTTTCTTACAATAATATATGCTACCCAGCTTAAACCAATAGCCAAAACATGAGATCCCATATGAATCCCGTCGGCAAGCAAAGCCATTGATTTGGTAATGAGGCCAAAGAAAATTTCGACAACCATTGTAAGAGCAGTAAGTAACACCACCCACATGGTTTTATTCTCGTGTTTATGTTTATGTTCCGACATGTTTTTTACACGTGTAAATTAAAGAATTTACGCCCATTAACGAAATCAAATTTTAAAACAACTACTTGACAGTTTAAGTTTTTGATTGCTATTTAAATTTGTAAGAAACAAAAGGAACCAAATTATATAATGTAGTCCCTTTTGTTTTTTTAAGATTTTAATGCATATGTCCTTCGTGGCTTTCTTCATTGTTGTCGGCATTGCGGTCATATAAGCAACAACTTGGTAACTTTTCGTAAACTTCATCGGGTGCTTTATGATGAGGTGTATCGTGACCAACTTTTGCAATTGCCATTTCAATTTTGTCGGTTGTTGTTTTAGCATCATCAAAAGTTACTGCAAGGATTTTTGTTTCTTTATCCCAGTCAGCTTTCGAAACCCCCTCAACTGCATTGGCAGCTTTCTCAATGCGCGATTCACACATTCCGCAATTTCCTTTTACTTTGATTTTCTCCGTTTCATTTCCGGCAAAAACGGTAAACGCGCCCATGGTAAAAAGGGCAACTAAGCTTAAAACTTTTGTTTTCATCATTTTTGAATTTAAATAGTTAATAATTAATTGTATTTGATTCACTCATTATTTTTTTCTTAATCTTAATGCATTTGATATTACCGAGACCGAGCTAAAACTCATTGCTGTTGCAGCAATCATTGGACTAAGCAAAATCCCGAAAAACGGAAACAATATTCCGGCTGCAACAGGCACTCCCAAAGCATTGTAAACGAAAGCAAAAAACAGGTTTTGTTTGATGTTTCGCATTACTTTATGACTCAATTCCCGTGCTTTTACAATTCCATTTAAATCGCCTTTAACAAGCGTGATTTCTGCACTCTGCATTGCAATATCAGTGCCGGTGCCCATGGCAATACCAATGTTTGCCTGGGTTAATGCAGGAGCGTCGTTAATTCCGTCGCCGGCCATTGCCACAATTCTGCCCTGTTCCTGTAATTCTTTTACCTTTTTGTATTTATCATCGGGAAGACAATCGGCTGTAAATCCGTTAAGTTTTAACTCATCGGCTACTGCTTTTGCAGTAAACGGGTTGTCGCCGGTAAGCATGTGCACTTTTATGCCCAGCTTTTGCAATTCGCGAATGGCTTTTGCAGAAGTCGGTTTTATCGTATCGGCTACGCTGACTAGCCCTTCAATATTATTTTCAACCAGAAGATACATTACCGTTTGTCCTTTCGATTGCCACTCTTTTGCTGCTTTTTCAGCTTCATTGGTTAAGGTTGCACCAAAATCTTCCAGTAAGCGGTTGTTTCCCAGTCCTGTTTTTTTCTTGTTGTATATTGCCTGAACACCTTTTCCGGTTACAGACTCAAACTCTTCCACTTTTTTCAGTTGAATATTTTTTGATTTTGCACCATGCACAATGGCATCTGCAATCGGATGCTCGCTGTTCGAGTCGATTGATGCTGCCAGTTGCAAAACATCCTCGTCGCTTAAATTTCCAAATGATTTATAATTTTTCAGGGAAGGTTTTCCCTCTGTAATTGTTCCCGTTTTATCGATAATTAGTGTATCCACCTTGTTCATCTCTTCAATGGCGCGGGCATCTTTTACCAGAACTCCTGATTGTGCCATGCGGCCTGAACCTACCATAATTGACATCGGAGTTGCCAATCCGAGCGCACACGGGCAGGCGATAATCAGCACTGCTATTGCATTAACCAATGCATAAACATAAGCTGGAGAAGGTCCCCAGATGGCCCAAACAACAAATGTCAGGATTGAAATACTTACTACAATCTGCACGAAATATTTTGCCACCACATCAGCCAGTTTTTGAATTGGAGCTCGTGAACGCCCGGCTTCATTCACCATTTCCACAATCTGTGAAAGAAGTGTATCTGAACCTACTTTTTCAGCTTTCATTTCAAAAGCTTTTTTCCCGTTGATGGTTCCACCGGTAACTTTATCATCCACCGATTTATCCACCGGAATGGACTCCCCGGTAATCATACTTTCGTCGATAACCGGGCTTCCTTCAGTAACAATTCCGTCAACCGGAACCTTTTCTCCAGGTTTTACTTTTAGAATATCACCCGGTTTTACCTCTTCAAGCGGAATCTCGTGTTCCTCACCTTTTTGAATAATCCGTGCCACCGGAGGAACTAAACCAAGTAATGATTTAATCGCCGAATTGGTTTTGGTGTGTGCCCGCAGCTCAAGCACCTGTCCCAGTAAAACCAGTGTTAAGATTACAGCAGCAGCTTCAAAATAGACATGCACATTTCCTTCCGGATTTTTAAATTGTTCGGGGAAAATACCAGGAATTAAAAGTGCAACCACACTAAAAATGTAGGCTGTTCCAACACCAATCGATATTAATGTCCACATATTTGGACTGCGGCGCACAATTGAACTCCACCCACGTTTAAAGAAATCCCAGCCGGCATAAAATACTACCGGTGATGCCAGCGCGAATTCCACCCAGTCCCACACTTTTTTTGGAGCAACTTTTTCAAGGTTTAATCCAAATACTTCAGACATGGCAATGATAAAAAGCGGCACACTCAATGCGACAGCCAGCCAGAATTTTTTAGCCATTTTTTTATAGGCTTTTTCCTCGTCACTTTCGGTTTCACCTTTTTCAGGAACCAAATCCATCCCGCATTTCGGACAACTTCCCGGATGGTCTTGTTTTACTTCTGGGTGCATCGGACAAGTATAGATGGTTTTGCTTTTAGCGGCAGCATTTTCTTCTTTTTTAAGGTGCATTCCGCAACCCGGACAGTCGCCTGGTTCATCGTACATTTTATCTCCTTCGCAACGCATCGGGCAATAATATTTCCCTTTACCGGTTGATTTTTTGGTTACGTTATGATAGTGTTGTTCATGTTCATCATGGTGTTTATGCTGATGATGTTCTCCTTCCGATTTATAATAATTTTCATCGACCGGGATTAAATGCATATTGCACACAGGGCAATCACCCGGTTCGTTATATGTTTTGTCGCCCTCACATTTCATCGGGCAGTAATATTTCACTTCATTATTTGAGGGTGGGTTATGATGATGTTTACGGTCAGCCTTATGACTGTCCTTGGTTTCAATTTCGCTTTTTTCAAGCGGAACGAGGTGCATGTTGCACACCGGGCAATCACCGGGCTGACTGTAAACTTTATCCCCTTCACAATGCATGGGGCAAACATATTTTGTTGTTTTATCCATAACTAAGATTTACAGTGTTGCTGATTTGCTACGAAACAGCATGTTTTTTTTCTTCAAACTCATCTTTGTTAATCTCGCCCCTGGCATATCGTTCTTTTAAAATGTCGAGAGCAGATTTCTTTTCATTGGGTGTTGATGAGTTATGGCTATTCCTGAAACTACCAACAAAAGCCCAAACAAGAACAATTGTTACAACAATTCCAAGTATCCAGGCCAGGCCCATTCCCCAGCCCATTCCATGGATTCCATTCATTCCATATCCATACATTCCGTACATCATAACGTGCCTCCTTTCATTCTTTAATGTTCACTTTTTACCGGTGCCAGGTGCATATTACAAGCCGGGCAAGTTCCGGGTTTTTCGTATGTTTTTTCGCCTTCACATTTCATCGGGCATTGATAGCGGGTTCCCTCTTGGTTGTCGCTGTAATGTGCCTGATGATAGTGTTCATTTGCATCTGAATGTGTGACATTCATTTTTCTTTTCTTTCCTGCTAATATTTCCTTTACATTTTTCATAATTGTTATTTTAAAATTTCTACTGTAAAGGTAATAGCTGCTGTCAATGAAAGCATTACACTTTTTTTAGAATGATTTATATGATTTTAAGATTCATACATCATTTAACGATTTTCGCTTTTGTTCTCCCAGTTTTTTAAAATAAGATGGGGTAAAACCGGTCACTTTTTTAAACTGCCCCGATAAATGGGCAACACTGCTGTACCCGAGTTCCCAGGCAATTTCGCTTAACGTTTTTTCATCGTAAACCAGCAACTCTTTCACTCGTTCAATTTTCAGACTGATGAGGTGTTTTTCAATCGTGGTACCTTCAACCGATGAAAAAAGTGAACTTAAATATGGATAGTCAAGGTTGAGTTTGTCAGTCAGGTATTCAGAAAAGTTAATTTCATTCTCACCTTTGTGCTCATACACATAGTCGATGGAAATGGTTTTAATCTTTTCAATTATCCGTCTTTTTGAATCATGAATGATTTCAAAACCAACATTTTTAAGCCTTTCGTTTACCTGGTCCAGTTTGTCGGGATTTACTTCTTCGGTAGTTTTTACCTTACCTAATTGAACACTTTCGACCTTAATTTCAGCTTCGTCAAAAATTTGCGAAACCACCATAATGCAGCGGTTGCAAACCATGTTTTTGATGTTGATATCCATGGGTATCTTTTTTAATTATACGACCATTATTCCCTGTTCGTCGGTGCGTACTTTGTACACTTCATCTACCGGTGAAATGATTACCATTCCATCGCCACGGTAACCGGCACGACCGTTATGACGTATGATTTGTACCACTGGTTCCACATGTTCGTCAGCAACCAGTATCTCCATTTTAATTACACGATAAGCATCGGCAAATGGATATTTATCGTTAATGTGTTTCTTTTCGTGATCTGAGTATTTTCCGGTTCCTTCGCACTCAACAAAGGTCATGCAACAATAACCTTCATTTTTAAGCGCGTTATAAACTTCTTCTGTTTTTCGGTGTCGTATGTAAGTCTTTATTAATTTCATGATTTTTCTGTTAATTGTTTTTAACCGGCAGAAGAGTTAAGACCGAAGATTCTTCCTACTTCCAACTTCCTTCTTCGGTCTTGTATCTCTTCCTTTAGTTCTTTTTCTCAGGACAATTGGTTACTTCCTGAATCCCGCAACCTGCACATCCATCGGTTTTATACAAATCCCCATCTTCATGCACACATGAATGATAGGTAAATGATGCATTTTTATCGAACAACATTTTGACCCCCAGTGCCAGCGCTGTAAAGGCTACCAGGATAATTGACAGTATTAAAATTTTTAAAAACATAACTTACTCCTTTCTTTTTTAGAAAGCATTCCGAAATGCGTTGTCCCGGAAAACTTTCACCCTAACTTATTTCTCTCAATAAACTTACCAAACTACTGATAATTAATGTTATATTATTTTAAAACTGGTTTACAACATTTAGTGTTTTTTATTACCTGAAGTTGAACATGTACTGATTACTTCAGCGTTTCCTTATTCTCCCCGCAATTCAACATCATATCTCCGAAATAAGGATTTCGAATTTCTTCCGTTTCGCTTAACCAATATGCTCCCTGGTTATCAAAAGCCATTGGGCAATATTGATAATATGCAGTATCGTCAACCAATCCAAACATTTTCAGGCTATTATAAAATGCATTGTTAAAATCGGAAAAGGCTTGTCGTTGTTTTTCAATATCATTTTCAGTTTGAATCGTTTTAATAGACTTATTCAAAACATTCAACTGGTCCATCCAAGCCTTATGAGCGTCTCCTTTTAACAGTCCCATATTCACATTCTGTAATGATTGAGCTACCGTTTGCGCGCCTTTACTTACCTCCGCAGCATTAGTTGCTACAAAAGCATCTTTCATTTTAATGTAGTTTTCATACACGTTTGTTAACTGCGCTTTAAACTTAGGGTCGGTATCAACAGATTCCATAACAGCCTGCGCTTCCGGCATTGTTTCTCCTCCCATATTCATACCGGCGTGATTGTGCCCGGTTGAAACGGCGCCTCCTTCTGGCCTGTCCGCCGAAGTTTCAACGGAGGCGGGGCTCATCATACTTGGTTTTCCCGCAAGCTGTGCTGCTGCATCGATGCTGAAAGTACCGTGAACGGCAATCTCTTCACCGTCCTGTAAACCACTTTCAACAATATAACTTTCGCCCAAAGCAGGTCCAAGTTCAAGTTCCCGCATTTTGAAATAAACACCCTGATCCGTGGTGGTTTTTACATAAGCCACCGAACGTTGACCGGTCCACATAACAGCAGTTTTCGGAACTACAACTGCATTGGTTTGCGGCAGTTTTGCCTCCACTTTTCCGGAGACAAACATTTCAGGTTTCAGCTTTAAACCGGAATTTGATTTTACAATCCGCGCTTTTGCCACACGGGTTTTGGGATTGATAACCGGGTCGAGGTAATTGATCGTACCTTCAAATGTTTCTCCCGGAAGCGATTCAACGGTAAAGGTTATTTTGTCGCCTTTCTTTACCCACGCCATATCCGATTCGTAAACATCAAAAAGAATCCAAACCCTTGAAAGGTCTGCAATTTCATAAATAGCCTGACCTCTTTTGATGTAATCGCCGGTGTTTACCTTTTTTTGAGTGACATAGCCCGAAAAATCAGCGCGTACATCAAATGTTTCTTTTGCGGTTTGTGAAGCCAAAATCTGATTAATCTGCTCATCGCTTAATTTCCAGTTTCTGAGTTTTTCTTTGGCGGCCTCGAAAAGCTGAGGCTGTGAATCTTTTATTTTCTGTGCCTCAAATAGCTCTTCCTGTGCTGTGACCAAATCGGGTGAATACACCGATGCAATCACCTGTCCTTTTTGCACATAGTCGCCGGTAAAATTTACCATCAGATCTTCAATTCTGCCCGGAATGTGCGATGACTGTGAAAAAACCAATCGTTCATCTTCCTGAATTTTTCCATCCAGTCGGACCACTTTTACTGGTTTTGTTGAACCAACAACTGCTGTTTGAATATTGGCCAGCTGCATGGCAGTTAGCGACATACTTACAACTGCCGGATCAATTTCGCCATTTTGTTCGTCTTCCAGCGGAATGAGTTCCATGCCACATATCGGGCAGTCTCCAGGTTCATTTTGCCGGATTTGCGGGTGCATGGAGCAGGTCCAGATTGTTTCACCGGCTACTTCTTCAGCACTGTGTTCATGCTGATGTTCTTCAGTAGTTGTATTACTATTGCCCGAACCACCAAATATCAACCAACCCAGCAACACGCCGGTTACCAGCGTTGCAAGAACTATGATTATTGTTTTTCTATTTGTTTTCATCTCATTAATATTTTTTTGCGGTGATGTAATTCAATTTTGCCAAAGCTGTTTGATATTGCGTTTCCGCCATGGCTTTCATTTTCTCGTATTTCAGCAACTGCTGTTGCATTCGCAGTACTTCCTCAAAATCTTTTCCTGAATTACCATAAGCGCTGAACAACAGGTTCAGAGTTTGGTTGGTTTCCAGAATTTGCTGGTCATACAATTCAATTAATTCTTTCTGTTGCTGAATTTGAAACCACGCCGATTCGTAGTTTGAAGTGAGAGAATTGATGGTTTCTTCTTTTTGAAACGCATAATTTTCCTGCATTAATTGCGCCTCTTTTTCGGCTGCATCATACTTTTTTCTGAAAATGGGAATACTCACTGACACCATTGGCATGAGTATATTTTTGCCATTATCGGCTACATCCATATCGGTTCGTTTTCCAACAATTGCATAGTCAAGCCCAACTCCAACCTTTGGAAGTCCCTCTTTTTGTGCAGCAATCTCGCTGGCCTTACTGGCTTCTTTTTTCAGGTCAAGCGCTTCCAACATTGGATTATTCACCAATAACGAATCTTTTCTGAAATCTTCAGGGAACCATTCCAACGACAGCGAATCCTGAACTACTACCGGTTCATTCTCATCCCTGTTAAGCAGGTTGTTAAATGTTACCAGCAGTGTTTTTTCTTTCTTATTCATAATACTGAGACTGGTCTGCGCATCTTTCAGCATAATATCAACGCGCAAGACATCTGTCATTGGAGAAGTGCCGTTTTTAAATTTGGAGTTGGCAATGGTTTTATACGATTGAAGGATGTCAATATTTTCCTGTTCAATCGCTTTCATCCTGTTCAACTCGTAAAGTGGATAGTAAGCAGCAGCCACATTGAAAAACAGTTTGTTTCGGGCATCCAAAAAAGCCTGATACTTTGCTTCAGCCATTAAGGAAGCAACGTCAGCTTTAGCTTCCAATGTTCCAAACCAGGGGAACATTTGCGTAAGTGAGAATTTTGCCCGTTGCGGACCCACACGTGTTTCTACTGGCGATATAAAATAGCCAAAGGAAAATGTAGGATCAGGTAGCGTACTTACCTGCGGAACTTTTTGCAGTGCAGCTTCAAAATCCTTGTAAGTGGCCTGTAATCCGGGATTATTTTTGGCAGCCACGCGGAAATATTCTTCCAGGGTTGATTCTACAACGTCCTGAGCTCCGTCATCGCTCACCCCTCTGACTCCCCTGAAGGGGAGAACTTCTTCCGTGGGTTGGCTTTCCCCTTTATGGGTTAGGGGTAGCAAGGATGCGGAAATTTGATTTGTAACCTGCCCTTGTGTTTTTGCTGCAAATCCAAACACAAATAATGAAATGAATATTATAATAGTACTCTTCATGGTTACTGTTTTTTAATTTTTCTTTCTTCCCTGTAACTGTATAATACCGGTACCACAAAAATGCTTATCAAGGCCACAGCCATTCCGCCAAACGACGGGATTGCCATTGGAATCATGATATCAGAACCACGTCCTGTGGATGTTAGTACAGGCAGCAATGCAATCATAGTTGTACTTACTGTCATTAATGCCGGGCGGATTCTTCGTAAGCCGGCTTCAACAACGGCAGCACGAACTTCTTTGAGATTTTCCGGGCGATTGCGCTCGAAACTCTGATCGAGGTAAGTTGCTATCAGCACACCGTCGTCGGTGGCTATACCAAACAGTGCTATAAATCCTACCCACACCGCCACACTAAGGTTGATGGTGTGCATCTGGAACAGATCACGAAAATTGGTGCCGAATACTGAAAAATCCATAAACCAGCCTTGTCCGTAAAGCCAAATCATCAGGAATCCTCCGCTGAAAGCCATTGCAATTCCGGAGAAAACCATCATTGATGTGGAGACGGATTTAAACTGGAAATATAAAATCAGAAAGACAATGACCAACACAATCGGCACAATAATAGAAAGTCGTTTTTCTGCTCTTATCTGGTTTTCATAACTTCCTGAGAATTTGTATGTGACTCCGGCCGGAACCATCAGTTCTCCGGAATCAATTTTCGCCTGTATTACTTTCTGTGCATCGTTCACTACAGTAACTTCCGAGAATCCTTCATTCTTATCAAAAAGAACATAACCTACAAGAAATGTTTCTTCGCTTTTAATTGCCTGCGGCCCACGCTGGTATTCAACGTTTACCACCTGACTAAGCGGTATCTGTGCTCCTGTTGGTGTTTGTATAAAGATTTTTCCCAACGATTCAGGATCGTCACGCAATTCACGCGGGTAACGCACTCTGACAGGGAAACGCTCGCGGCCTTCTACCGTTGATGTTATTTTCATCCCGCCAACCGCAGTTTCAATCGTCTGCTGTACATCTTCCACATTCAACCCGTATCGTGAAATTTTATCACGATCGATATTAAGTAACATATAAGGTTTCCCCACAATCCGGTCGGCAAAAACTGCTTCGGCTTTTACCGAAGGAACCGTTTTCAGGATGTCTTCCAGTTTCAGGCCAAATTCCTCAATGGTTGGGAGGTCGGGTCCGTACACTTTAATCCCCATTGGGGCGCGCATACCGGTTTGCAGCATTACCAAACGCGTTTCAATCGGCTGCAGTTTTGGCGCGGAAGTTACACCCGGAATTTTCGTAACATTCACAATTTCTGTCCAGATATCATCGGGCGATTTAATTTTATCCCGCCAGTTGCGGAAGAAATTTCCCCGATCATCCGGAATCAAATCTTCTCTGGTAATTCCTTGTTGTAATGCATCTTCGTTACTGAGTGTATCGCCATTTGTTAAAATAAAATTTTCGTCTTTATCCACTTTAAACCGAACACGGTGTCCTTTTTCATTCAGCATGTATTCCGGTTTGTAGTTAATGATGTTTTCATACATTGAAATTGGTGCAGGATCAAGAGCCGATTCGACACGCCCCATTTTCCCTACGGTTAAATCAACCTCTGGAATATTGGTCAACAGCATATCGAGTTGCCCTACCACTTCGCGGTTATAAGCAATACCGGAGTGTGGCATTGAAGTAGGCATCAACAGAAAACTACCTTCATCAAGCGAGGGCATAAATTCTTTACCAATTCCCGGGAAAGAGTGAGTTAATCCTGACCAAACCTTTGTGGTGCGGATATTCCATCCCAGCTTATCAAATCCTTTAGGAACAAATCCGAAGAGATTGTTAAAACCCATCCATGAAGTGATTCCTACCAGAATAAGGAAACTTGGAATAAGCAAAAATGCCACTTTATGTTCCAGACACCAGGTTAATATGCGTTTGTAATAATGTTCGAGTAGAAGGAATCCTCCCAAAATAATTCCGACCAGCAAACCAACAAAAATGAAGTTGGTGACAATGCTTCTTGAAGCGCCTAGTGGCAACCAGTATTTGGCCAGCAGCCAAACCACTGCAATTACTGAAATAACAACGCTGGCATTCTTTAAAACCAGAAATCCGAATTTTTTCAGCGAACCGATGATTTTTGAATTTTCTGTTGCTTCTGATTGTAATTCTTTATCATTATAAATCTGGCTGAGTAAACCTGAAATTCCAAATGCAATCAGTATTGAGCCCGCCCATAAAAATCCGGTAAATAACAGGACAATTCCAATTGGAATTATGGCTATGTTTAACCACCTGACAATATTTTTTTTGTTTATTTTTAGTCCAAACACCCAGTGAGTAAATGCTGGTAGAAATATCAGGGAAACAATAAGCGCTGCAACCAGTGCAAAAGTTTTGGTAAACGCCAGTGGTCCGAAAAGTTTCCCTTCGGCAGCCTGCATGGTAAATACCGGTATAAAACTTACAATGGTTGTAGAAACTGCTGTTAAAATAGCTGAGCTTATCTCGGCAGCACCATCATAAACCGTAGCGATGAGTTTTTGCCCCGGTGGCGCCTCATCCATGTGTTTTATGATGTTTTCCGAGAGAATAATTCCCAGATCAACCATGGTTCCTATGGCAATAGCAATACCTGAAAGTGCCACGATGTTGGCATCCACACCAAAATAGCGCATGGCAATAAAAACCATCAGCACAGCAATAGGCAGCAAACTTGAAATCAGGAACGAAGCCCGCAGGTTCAGTACCATAACAATTACCACCAGAATGGCGATGAGGATTTCGAGTGAAAGCGCTTCTTCCAGTGTTCCCAGTGTTTCGTGGATTAATGTAGAGCGATCGTAAAATGGAACGATTGTAAGCTGGCTTTCTGTTCCGTCGTTCAATGTCTTTCTCGGAAGTCCTGGCGCTATTTCCGCAATTTTATCTTTTACATTATTGATTACTTCCAGCGGGTTTGCTCCATAGCGGGCCACCACAACGCCACCAACTACTTCAGCTCCGTCTTTATCGAGTGCTCCGCGGCGGGTAGATGGCCCCAGGCTAACAACTCCAATATCTTTTATCCGGATAGGGACATTATCTTCAACGGAAACAACTGCCTTTTCGATATCGCCAACATTTTTAACGTAACCCAGTCCACGAACAAGGTATTCGGCCTGGTTTATTTCAATGGTTTTGGCACCCACATCGCGGTTCGATTTCTGCACCGCCTGCATTACTTTATGCAACGGAATGTTGTAAGCTTTCAGCGCATCAGGATTTACATCAATCTGGTATTCTTGTACAAAGCCACCAATAGAAGCCACTTCTGAAACACCTTCGGCAGCATTTAATGCGTACTTCACAAAGAAATCCTGAACGGTACGTATTTCGTGCAAATCCCAGCCACCTGTTGGATTTCCATTTTTGTCGCGACCCTCAATGGTGTACCAGTAAACCTGCCCCAGTGCGGTGGCATCAGGCCCCAGTGCGGGTTGAACTCCGTCAGGTAATAATCCCGATGGCAGCGAATTTAATTTTTCCAATATCCGCGAACGGGACCAGTAAAACTCCACATCTTCATTAAAAATGATGTAAATACTTGAGAATCCAAAAATGGAAGAACTCCGGATGGATTTTACTCCCGGGATGCCAAGTAAGTAAGTTCTAAGCGGATACGAAATCTGATCTTCAATATCCTGTGGCGAACGCCCCATCCATTGAGTAAATACAATTTGTTGGTTTTCACCAATATCCGGAATGGCATCAACAGGTACAGGATCTTTTGGTAAAACGCCTGTGTCCCAGCCAAAAGGGGAGGTTATGATCCCCCAACTTACAAAGAGGATTAAAACCAGCAGGGTGACTAATTTATTTTCAAGAAAAAAACGAATAATTTTATTCAGCATATCAAATTCATTTATGAATTATTATGGATTAAATTTTACTGGATTGAGCTGATTCAGCAAAAACCAATGGCAATCCTCCCAATCGGAAGATTTAACTTATCATAATAAAATCATAAAAGATATACCTGTTTCTCCGAAAGTACAGTTTGAATTTTTGGGGGGGGAGGAGAAAAATCAATATAAGAATTAGTATTTTCTGATTCCGGTTCGGTGATCAAACTCTCAACGGCAAGCAAATCATACCCTAAAATATCGAGTTCTGCCAGCACCGGAATAGCTGAAGCAGAAGGAACAGAAAAGTCTTCCTTAACCTGGTAAATTTGTTTTTCGTTGTGGCAACAATTGTCCATGTCGCAGCAGGAATCATCATTTTCGTTTTCAAAAAAAGAAACTGACACCAATTCTCCGCCGCAGTAATGTTTACTCACAGCCATCCCCATTGTTGAAATCATCAACAACGCTGCTAAAATGATATGACTGATTTTTTGTAACATACTCTATTAAAATCCCTAACAGTTTTCTTAAAATAAAAGTTTAAACTGTATACAGGTGCAATTTAAATTTTTTCTGCAAAATATCCGGCTTTTTTAAATCCTGAAATTACAGAACTTATATCTGCACCTTCAGATGAAATGGTAATTAGTTTATCGGGATGCTCAAGATTTATTGAATAATCAACTATTCCTGAATCTCCTTTTAAAACCGGCTCCACTTTCATCACACAATGTTTACAGCTTAAATCTGTTTTTAAAACTACTCTTTCCATTATATGCAATATTTTCTTACAAAAATAGAAGGTAATGAAGGAATAATTTTTATATAATTTTTGAAAAGAATTGTAAGATTTTGAGGGAATGAACGGGTTATTTCCCTATCTGATCAAGCGATTTTCTCTCCTTGTCTTGCAGGTTTTTGAATTGTTTGGGTGTCATTCCTGTTACTTTTTTAAATTGGGAAGAAAGGTGTGCTGCACTGCTGTATCCCACCTTAAAAGCAATTTCACTTGCTGTAAGTTCACCGTAGGAAAGTAACTCTTTTACCTTTTCAACCTTTTGCAGGATAGTAAACCTTTCAATAGTAATTCCCTCCGAAAAAGAAAAAAGAGTGGAAATGGAAGAATAGTCGGCGCCAATCAATTGAGCCAAATGTGTGGAAAGATTTACATTAAGAATTTCATTTTCACTGTGGTGAATCAATTTGATGATTTCTGATTTTACTCGGTCAATAATTTGGCTTTTTCTGTCGGTTAGCAGTTCAAATCCCCGTTTTTGTAAAGCAGTTGAAAGCTCTTGTATTTGCTCTGAAGAAGGTGTTTGTTCAATTTCAGCTTCGCCCAGTTTTACCGATTGCACCACAAAACCTTTTTCTGAAAGAACCCTTTCCACGGTTTCGATACAACGGGGACAAACCATATTTTTTATATGTAGAACGGTTGACATCACTCCTGTTTTTTTATCAAAACAATTTAAGTTCTTATTTGATTAATAAATTTCGAAAAACATTACAATAAAAAAAAATTAATGCGAATCAATTCCATGTAGCATTCGTAACGAGTGCTCCAACGTTGGAAGAATCTCATTCATATATTCGCTTACGGCTTTTACACTTCCTGGCAGCACATAAACCAGTGTTTTTCCAATTACACCGGCGACACTTCGGCTTAACACAGCCCCCGGAATCTTCATCCCGTATTTAACCCGAATCAATTCCATAATTCCTGGTATTTCCTTGTCGAACATGGGTTTTACAACATCGGGAGTAATATCCTGCGGTCCGATTCCTGTTCCGCCAGTTGTAATAATTATATCGATTTTTTCTTTAACCGATTTTTCAATGGTTTCTTTTAATTGCTGTGCACTGTCCGGAAGAATGATGTTTTCAATCGAATGATGCCGGTTTTTTTCTTCAAAATGTTTGGCAAGAAATTCTTTTACTTTTGGGCCACTCAAATCTTTATATATTCCTTTTGAAGCTCGGTCGCTTAACGTTATAATATTGGTTTTTAATATGTAGGGAACAAATTGAAAAGTGCTTCCGGCTTTTATTGTTCCTCCCTTTATCACTTTGCAAAAAATTCCTTCATGAGGCATAATGCAGTCACCAATTTGTTTGCCAATGGCACAGGTTGAGTGGCATTTTTTTCCTATTTGCGTAACTTCAAGTTCCACTTCTTCATTTACAAATCGGTCGAGCGGAGCGGTTTTGTGAACTTCAATTCCCTTTGTTGTAAGATTTTCGGCAAAGGTGCCGGGTGGAAATTTTGTATTGGCCTTTTTTTCAGCAATTTTGATACTTTCCTGCGACAGTAAACTTACCTGGCGATGCCAGTGTCCGGCATGTGCATCACCCTGGATACCTGTTTTATCCAGGACAATTTGTTGAACAGGAGTTTTAACAATCCCTTTTTTTTCTGAAATATTTACTGAAACGATTTTCAGGGTATTCATAAATCTTCTTTTTCTTTTGAAACAAGTTTAACGGAAGAGATTTCCATGGTTTTATCCACCGCCTTGCACATATCGTAAATGGTAAGCAAAGCAACGCTTACAGCAGTAAGTGCTTCCATTTCAATTCCTGTTTTCCCGATACATTTTAAGCGGCTTTCTATTTTTATACCGTCTTTCAGAATTGAACCTTTTACATCGGCTTTGGTAATTACAATGTTATGACAAAGCGGGATCAACCGTGAGGTTTCTTTAGCAGCCTGAATTCCGGCAAATTCAGCAATGGCAACAACATCACCTTTTTTCATTTGGTTCTGATTGATCAACTCCAGTGTTTTGGGCTGAAGTTGAATAAAACCTTCTGCCCGGGCAGTGCGAACCTGGTCGGGTTTTTGTGAAATATCGACCATATTTGCTTTTCCCTTGTCATCGATATGTGAAAGTGAACTCATTAATTCAGATTTTTTTGTTATTGATTTTATCCTCCAATGTTATAAAAATCATGCGATTTTGTGCCAACTCCGCATTTTGGTTTTTTTTCTACAGCTAACCTGAATGCCTCTGAAATGCCGTATTCCTTTGTATTGTATTTGCCCGATGAATGGAGACAGGAAACAATATCTCCATTGGCCGTTAGCCTGAGCCGGTTGCATATCGAACAAATTCCGCCGGCTCCTCCTTCTACAGGGTAAAATTCACCGGTTTTTAAATTCATTTGTCGTATAAAACGGAGTTTCAGATTTTTTGAAGCGCAAAATTCACGAATGGATTTTTCGTCTTCTTCATTTACCCCGGGGATTCGTACAAAGTTGATTTTTACGGGTGTGAGCCCGGCTTCCAATGCTGCATCAATTCCCCGTAACACTTCTTTTAAATTCCCTGTTCTAGTTATTTTTTTGAATTTTTCGGGGTTCAATGTGTCAAGACTGATATTGACTCTGCTTAATCCGGCTTTTTTCAGTTTATGCGCCATTTTCGGAAGCAAGACTCCGTTGGTAGTCATTGTAACTTCTGAGATTCCTTCCGTTTCAGCAATCATTTTCACCAGTTTGTCAATATCTTTCCGAACGAGTGGTTCGCCCCCGGTTAATCTTATCTTCGTAATTCCCAAATGAGCACCGGTTTTAACAATCTCTGCAATTTCTGCAAAAGATAATATATCGGTATGATTTTTTAAAGCTACACCTTCTTCAGGCATACAATAAATGCAACGGAAATTGCATCTGTCGGTAACCGAAATACGCAGGTAGCTTATATTTCTGTTATAACGGTCGAACATACACCATATCTCCTTTTGAAATTTTAGACTGTCCTTCCGGCACTTCAATAAGTCCGTTGGCCTGAACCAGCGAATTTATGTGGGCTGAGCCATGGAAGGGAATGGTTTCGATTTCACCCGTCTCGTTAATTTTTACAGGAATAACCGCAATCCTGTCGGCTTTTTTCCGGTAGAAATCGTTTGCCATCTTTCCTTTTATTCGTAAGGGCCTAACATCAGAATCCATCAAACGAAACAGCAGAGGCTTGGCAATAAATTCAAACTGAACCAACGAAGAAACAGGATTTCCGGATAGGCCGATACAAAATTTATTGTCTTTTTGCGCAACAGTCATCGGATTTCCAGGCTTTAGCCCTGTTCGTTCCCAATGAATGACAAAGTTTTGTTCTTTTAGAATGTGAGGAATAAAGTCAAAATCGCCTACCGACGCACCACCGGTAAAAATAAGAACATCAAAATTTTGAAGCGCCTCAGAGACCAGTTTGCTCAACTTTTTGTAATCGTCAGCAGCCAATCCCAAATATGTGGCCTCAAGACCTATTTTTCTGAGTTGAGCCAGAACCTGCGATGCATTGCTGTTTCTTATTTTGCCGGCTGGAGGTACCTGATCTGGTTCTACCAGTTCTGAGCCGGTGGTAACCAATGCTATTTTGGGTAAACAGGAAACTTTTACATTGTTGTATCCGGCACCTGCTATAACGGCTATGTGCGGTTCGTTAATTTTTATACCTTTTGAAATGAGCATCTCGCCGGTTTTATAATCTTCACCCAAATAACAAATATTTTTTGTTGTTTTAGGATTTGTACAAACCACCTTGTCAGTCTCGATTTCTGCGGAATCTTCTACTTTAAAAACACAGTCGGCACCTTCCGGAAGAGCGGCCCCGGTCATAATTTTTGAACACTCATTTCTGCCAATTCTTTTTGACGGAACGTCTCCCGCACTGATTGTTTCAAGTACTTCCATGGGTTGCCCAATGTCTTCAAATCGACAGGCGTAACCGTCCATTGCCGATTTGTCGAAAGGAGGCATATTAATATCGGCAATTACATCTTCCTGTAAAATCCGATGTAGTGCTTCTGAAAGATTAATTTCTTCAACCTTAAAAATGGGTTGAAGCGATGCGATAACTTCCTGTATTTTTTCGAACTGCCCCATTTATCAGATATAAATTTATTTCTTTTTTCTGAACCTTTGATTATTAAATGATTAAAATCCAAAAGATTCTATTATAATTTTATAACGTTGAAAAGCAGGCAGATAATTTAAATGCGGAATGCATCAAGATGTCTGACTCCTTTCCAATTCATCAGCCATCCGGCTGATTCGGGAGGATAACCTGTTTCCGGGTTATCCCATCGGGCAATAAACCTTATTTCTACTTAGGACTATTACCTCGGAGACAATCCTTTATCAAAATAATGAATAAAGAATTTTAAACAAATGCAAAAATACAAATATTTAGATATGAATGAATTTAAATTAAATATGAATTGAATATAAATGGTTTTTGTATATTGAGAGTTCTTATTCCTTATTCTTTTATAAGTGCAAGTTTTAAAATCGTTTTGTGTCTGATTACTAATAGCTATGAATACATCAATTTTATCGATTGGATTAGGCCATTTTTATTTGAACTTTATTTGTAACATATGGTTAATATGTCGACTACAATTTTTAATTTTAATAATAAACCAAGAAATCAGTATATGAACCTGTTAAAAATTATTTTAATCCTGTTGTTATTTTCTTTTTATCAGGGCTATAGTCAGGATAGCCTGCTTACCATTCAGGAGGCAGTAAATTCAGCTTATGAAAGAAATGCAGAATTACAACAATTACAAGCTCAATTTAGGCAGAAGGAGAATCTGTGGCGAACTGAAACAGGGGTTTCAGCTCCTGAGATAAGTTATTTTAAGGAAGGAATTGCATCCGGTCCCGGTGATGTTTTTGACGAGCAACGTATAACTATTTCACAGGAAATAGATTTTCCGTTAACCACATCTTATCGTCTTAAAGCCTTAAAGGAAGAATTAAATGCATTGGAACTTCAAATTAAATCAAGAGAAAATGAGATAAAAGTGGAGGTCAAAAGTTTTTATGTTGAAGTGTTGTATGCACTCAACCTTCAGAAAACAATGCAGAATCAGTTGGAACTTGCACAAAATTTGTACAATGCGGTTTATACAAAATTTGAAACCGGCATGGGAAACGGGATCGATTTGGCCAACGCTGAACTTCGTTTGGAAGAAGCGAAGAATGATTTCGACCAAACCGAATGGGTATTACATAAGGCAAGGTATGGTTTGTTCTATGCAATGGGACTTCCGGTCGAGGAACAAAGTTATTCCATCCAGTTTTCAGATACACTGCAAGCTTTAGATATAGAAATTTCACAGATACTTACATTAAGTGTTCAGGAAAAACAACCTGATTTTTTGGCTACTCAACACCAGATAAAAGCTGCTGACTTTTTTATTAAAGAAGCTAAAAGTAACATTCTGCCCGATATCCGATTCAACCTATACAAACAAGATTATGGCTCTGGTTACGATTTTAGTGGCTTTGAAGTTGGATTACGAATTCCAATCTGGTATCCCCTGGAACAAAAGGGAAAAATTTCTACAGCTGTAGCCCGACAGGATGAAATCCTTTGGAAGCAGCAGGAAATAAAATTGAATACAAAAAAACAAATTGAATATGCCTGGCACAATTATTCGGTAAGCCGTTCGATTATAAAAAGGTATAATGAAACCATGAAAGAAAAGGCTGCCCATCTGCAGGATCTTTCACTAAAAGCTTATCAATTGGGAGAAATTGACTTGTTGAATTTGCTAAATGCCCAGCAAACATATTTATCCAGCGAGCAGAGATACTTGGTAGCACTCAGAGATTACTATTTACAGCTGGTTGCGCTTGAAAAATACCTGGAAGAAGATTTAGTCTATTAATCAAAAAAAATCACATAACACATGAAAAATATAATCGCCATTTTGCTAATGCTGGGAATAGCTACTTTGCTGTTTTCCTGTGGCTCTGAAAATAAAGAAGACTCAGTTGAACCCGAAGTGCAATCTGAACTGCCTCCTTCTTTAAGATCTGATAAAGAAGGTATTAGTTTAGTTCAGTTGTCGGAAAAGGAACAAAATGAATTAGCCATAAAAATTGTTCCTGTAACTAATAATTTTATTGACTATTCAGTACTTGCGCCCGGTGTTGTTTTTCAGGCACCAAATCGTGCTAGTATTATCAGTACCCCCATTGACGGACAGATTCATGAAGTATATAAATTTGAAGGAAGCTGGGTTAAGAAAGGAGATGTTTTGTTTGAAATTCAGAGTCTGGATTTTGGTAACTTGGTTTCGGAATATTTGCAGGCTCATGCAGAGGAACACTTCCAGACAAACCGTTTGAATCGATTAAAACAACTGGTTGAAGAAACGATTACTTCAGCAAGTGAATTGGAGAGAGCTACCGCTGAGTATGACAGGGCACTGGCTTCCTCGCGGGCTGCATATTCAAAACTAAAAGCTGTAGGTGTTTCCGATGATGAAATAATGTTATTTGGTGAAGCTGAGAATATCGATCCTGTATTGAAGATTTATTCTCCAATAGATGGAATTATTGAAATGAATTTTGTGGAATTGGGGCAGTCTGTTAATGCGTTAGAGAATTTATCCCGGGTTCTGGATACACGTGAAGTATTAATTCGTGCGTATTTAGCTCCCGATGATGCAAGGCTTATTTCAGTTGGCGATGCAGTTTCTGTTTCAAAAAGGGAGAAACAGGAAGATTTACTTCAGGCAACAATTACCTCAGTAAATCCGGGATTAGATGAAACGAGCCGTTCCGTGATCGCTAATATTATTGTTCCTACAACTGATGGATGGCCAAAACCTGGAGAGAATGTTCGCTTATCAATCGTTACATCATCACAAAAAGAAATAATAGCTATTCCGGTTGAAGCTTTGACTTATGACGGAAATCAGGCTATAGTTTTTATAAAAAAAGGAAATGGCATTTATGAAAAGAGACCGATTGAAGTATCTGAGATTAGGGATCAGTATGTATTTGCTAGCAATGGTTTAGAGAATGGTGAAGAAGTGGCGGTTACTAATGTATTTAGTTTAAAAGCTATTTCACGTTTTGATGTTATTTCAGAAGAATAATCAGGAAAAAGACGACAGGATGTTAAAAGAAATTATCACATTTAGTGTACGACAAAAATTTGTAGCTCTTTCATTGGTTATTCTAATGGGAGTTGCAGGGTATTTTTCATTGATTCAGTTACCTATAAATTCTCTTCCTGATGTAACACCTGTGCAGGTGTTGGTTATTACAAAAGCCGGAAGATATTCGCCCTACGATGTGGAAAAATTGGTAAGTTACCCGATCGAAACGGCAATGAACGGATTACCCGATGTCGCTGAAGTTCGTTCTATATCGCAATTTGGCCTTTCGGCTGTTACTATTGAATTTGAAGAAAAAACCGACATTTATTTCGCACGGCAAATGGTCAGTCAGCGTTTACAATCCATTTCTGATGAACTTCCTCCCGATGTGTCAAGTCCGCAATTGGGGCCAATCACAACGGCGTTAGGTGAAATTTATCAATATGTTGTGCGCGGCGAAAATTATTCATTGACAGAGTTACGTGAAATTCAGGATTGGTTGATCGCACCCCAGCTAAAAGTTGTAAAAGGTGTTACTGAAATTAACTCTTTCGGGGGTTTTGTTAAACAATACAACGTGATTGTACAACCCGGCCGATTGAGGATTTTTGGGATTGGTATTTCAGAAGTATTGGATGCCATCGCAAATAATAACAGTGTTTCCGGGGGTAATTTTCTTGAACACAACGGCGAACAATTTATCATTCGCGGATTTGGTCAGATTAACAGGGTAGAGGATGTTGAAAATATCATCATCACAAATATTGATAACAAACCAGTTTTTATTAGAGACGTAGCTGATGTTGAAATTGGAACGCAAATCAGGCAAGGAGGAGTTACTCAAAACGGGAATGGAGAAATTGTTACCGGAATTGTTATGATGCTTCGCGGGGGAAACGGAAGGCAGGTGATTTCGGCAATTGAAGACAAAATTGAAGCGATTAATACAAACTTACCGGAAGGAGTGACTATTGAAAAATTTTACGACCAGTCGGATCTGATTAGCCGGACTACTGAAACTATTTCAACAAACTTGATAGAAGGTGGTTTTTTGGTAATCGTTGTACTTCTTCTTTTACTTGGAGAAATTTCTGGTGCACTAATCGTTGCAATGGTTATTCCACTTTCGATGCTGTTTGCATTTATCGGAATGCGGGAGTTTGGATTAGCTGCCAACCTTATGAGTTTAGGTGCAATCGACTTTGGAATGGTGGTCGACGGTTCAGTGGTTATGGTTGAAAATATTGTTCACGGACTTCAAAAAGAAAAAGGTAAAGATAAAGATGAGATTATACGTAAATCGGCACAACAGGTAGTAAAACCGATTTTCTTTGGCGTTTTAATTATTTTAATGGTATATGTACCAATTATGACCTTTAGTGGAATGGAAGGAATTTTATTTCGCCCTATGGCTATAACTGTTGCAGCTGCTGTTTTTGGATCACTTTTACTGGCACTGATTTTTGTGCCTGCCATTTCTGCAATTGTTTTTAGAAAAGGAGTAAAAGTCAGAAAGAATTACCTTATTAATTTTTTAAAACCACGATACATTTCATCGTTGGGTAAATATATGGATCGGAAATGGTTTGTTGTGTCCATTGCAGGAGTCATTTTTGCTGCTTCGGTTTTCCTTATGACAAGGCTGGGAACCGAGTTTATTCCTGAATTGGATGAAGGTTCGATTTTGATAGAACAGGTAAGAATGCCTTCGGTAACCCTGGACGAATCCATTGAAAATGCCAACTGGCTGGCTGGGAAACTGGTTCAGAATATACCTGAAATTCAGACCGTAGTTCCAAAAACGGGTCGTTCCGATTTGGCCAACGACTGGATGGGAGTTCATCAAACCGATGTTTGGGTAATTTTGAAACCAACCGACGAGTGGCGAAAAGGAGTGACTAAGGAAGATATTATCAACAGGATTGAGCCCTACTTGCAAACAGAGCCCGGGCTGGCATATAATTTTACTCAGCCTATTGCAATGCGTGTTGATGAATTAACAAGTGGTGTAAAATCAGATTTGGCTGTGAAGATTTACGGTGAAGATTTGGATGTTCTCAGTCAGATTGGTGATAATATTTCGAAATTATTACCACAACTACAGGGTACAGATAATTTTTATGTGGAGCAAACGGTTGGTCAGCCTTATCTGACTATTGAAATCGATAGGGAGGCTGTTGCTTCATTTGGTTTAAATGTTGATGATGTCCAGAAGGTTATCGAAGCCGGTATCGGAGGTCAGGAAGTAAGTCAGTTGTACGAAGGCCAACGCAGGTTTGGAATTACCGTTCGATACCCGAAAGATATTCGCGACCAGTTGCAAAAGATTCAGGATGTGCCGGTACATCTCCCTTCCGGCGATTATGTTCCGTTAAAACGTGTCGCTAAAATAATTTTACAGGAAGGACCACGTGAAATCCAGCGTGAAAACGGTTGGCGCAGATTAATTGTAGGAATAAATATAAAAGATATCGATTTGGGAAGTTATGTGGCAAATCTCGAAAATGAAATTATAGAGAATGCTGATATTCCCGCCGGATATTTTATTGAATATGGTGGAACTTTTGAAAATCAGCGCAGGGCAATGCGTCACCTTTTGCTAGTTGTTCCACTTTCAATTTTTATCATTATAGGCCTACTATACCTGAATTTTGGAAAGATGAAATATGCTATCTTAATTCTGTTAAACCTGCCTTTTGCTTTGTCTGGTGGAATATTCCTATTGTGGATTCGCGGGATGTATCTTTCTGTTTCAGCAAGTATTGGATTTGTGGCTTTGTTTGGGGTTGCAGTGTTAAACGGTATTGTTTTGATAGATCATATCAATGAGCTCAGAAAGGAGAAAAAGGGAAAATTGAAAAACCTTATTTTGGAAGGCTCAGCTGACAGGTTGCGCCCGGTTTTAATGACAGCTTTGGTTGCCAGTCTCGGTTTTATTCCTATGGCATTTAATACAGGCCCGGGATCTGAAGTGCAACGCCCGCTTGCAACAGTGGTAATCGGTGGATTGGTGACCTCAACTTTGTTAACACTGATGGTTTTACCTATAATTTATCATTGGGTTGAAAAAAAGAGCAACAAAAAAGAAAAGGTGGTGATGAAAACAACTGATAGCTAAAAAGTTCGTGTTTTTTGAAGAGTGTGGAAAATTTTAATTGGGAATACAAAACTCCGACTAGTTTATAATATCATCTAGTTTCATTTGATCTTCCATCAGATCTTTTAAAGTTGTTGATTTGAGGTAGTCAATAATTGTATTGTTCAGTTTGCCCCAAAATCCTTTTGAAGCGCAGGAACCTTCCCGTTTGCAGGAATAGCTTTTCGATAAACAGTCGACAACACAGACACCGGGTTCAAATGCATTGTGAATATCGTTGATGGTAATTTTTTCCGGTTTTCGGGTAAGAATGTAACCGCTTTTTCGTCCGCCGGCCTTCGTAACCAAACCCGCTACTTTCAGTGCAGTGATGATATGATCAAGGTATTTATAAGAGATATTTTGATGCTGGGAAATATCTTTCTGATAAATACCATTTTCAGAATCATTCAATGCAATTTCAAGGATTGCACGAACGCCATATCTGGTTTTTGTACTAAACTTCAAGGCTGTAAGTTGATTACGTTTTTTTAATTGTACTTAAAGGCAAATGTAATAAAAACTTCGTCATGCACTTTTATTGTTCCCAACAGTTTTTTGGGAGGTTCAATTTCAAAATCAGACAATTCCAATTCCAAATCTCCCTGTAAAATCATTTCTGAATCATCGCAGAAATTAATTTGACAGGGAACGACAAAAGTTTGCGTATTTCCCGCAATTGAAATTTTTGTCCTGAAATTGGTTAATCCTGTAACTTCGTCAAAATCTGCTTTGTCACGGGGTTCGATGTCAATTTTTATGAAAGGATATTTTGATGCATTTATCATGTTGAGGAAATCACCTAGCATCCGGTTGTTTGGGCCATGAAATTTGCTTACAGGAATTTGAATATTTTGGTAGTCCTGACTCTTTGAGGTGTTTTCAATGGGATTAATATTGGGTTCAAGGTTGATAAATTCGAACCGGTTTATGTTTGAAGATCCCTGAATAAGAATGTAATTGGTACAGTTTTCTTCCATTTTTAACTCGTTCTTATCGCCATCTTTGCTTACGAATAATAGCGTAAACAGAGTTAAAACAGACAATTGGTATTTGATTATGCTAAACATTTTTAAAGGAAGGGATGTCAGGAATTCAATTCCTGACATCCCGATAATTGTCATTTTAAAAAATTAAAACGCAATTCCAGCTTCTAATACCAGACCATTAAACTTTCCTCCATCAATCGCTCCATGAGCGGGTCCTTTATAGTTTTGTGTTACATAATCCAGTTTAATCAAAACATTATTTGTCATGTTCCATCCGCCACCGAAATTAGTGCGGTTCACAGATGAGCCGTCGTTGTTGGATACATTATTATATCGAGTTCCCAGATAAAAACTTCCTATACGATATATTGCCTGTACCGCTGTTTGAGTAAAGTGTTGATCGTTTTCACTTTTTACACCTTTCATGTTTTCGTAAATTCCAAATACTTCCAGCCCCTGAAACTGAACAAAAAGGTTAGCCATATAACTGTTCATTTGTGACTGGCCACTTCCGGGAGTCCATTGTCCGGAACGGAAATTGTCACCTTCGGCATCCGCTGTTTGCATCACGTTATAATAACGGGCTCCTGCACGGTCACCTCCCCATAAATATGCACCGCTGTGTCCTTCACCAACATGAAATCCTGATAACGTTGCCCGAATACGTAAATCATCTGTTACATTCTTGTCGTAACCTAATTTCCAGTTAAAAACCAGATCTTCTCCCAGATCGTTACCACGCCCATAGTTTACTCTACCGTTATTCGCTCCTACCAAAGCCAGGAATCCTTCATTTCTGAATAAAATTTCAAGACCGGGATTGGTTGTGTAGGCATCCATAATCCAGTTTCCTACAAAAGGATTATTTAAAACATTACCGTTATTACTTCTGAAAAAATGAGCATCACCATAATTAGGCATCATAACACCTGCTTTAATGGTCAGGTACTTCATGATATTGTCAGCAGCTGGTAAAAAAGGCATGTTATCAATTATCAGATAACCTCCTTCTACCCATGCTTCATTGTGATGTCGTGACGACATGTAATTGTTGATGTATAGCTGAATGCCGGGAGCAAGATCTGCTGTAACACTTAAATTTGCCGTTGGCAAATTGAAATTATTTTTTAAATCAATTAATTCGACTGAAGCTTCATGGTCCAATGCTTGCATTTGAAGCGCGAAACCTGCCCCAACTTTTACTTTCAGGCTTTCAAATTCACTTGCGTCCAATTTGTCTTGTTCAAATTGCTGCCCAAATGATAGCATGCTAATTAAAGCTGCCGAAACTAGAATAATAACTTTTTTCATAATTAAAAATTAAAATTTATACTTCTTCATTTCACGCTGATTTTGTCAGCTTATCCTCAATTTATCTCGTTACTTTTTTCAAGTAGAATTTCATAGGAAACCTTGATTTCATCTCCGGTTTTGAGTGTGCCCAACATGGCGGTTGGTGGGTCAATTCCAAAATCGCTCATTTTTAAAGGAATCTCCCCTTTAACCAAAATTTGTCCCTGTTTTGTCTTTTCAGAGGTGAAAGGAACAGTGACCTCTTTTTTTGTATTATTAATAGTCAGGGTACCTCCAACACTCATAATGTTGCTATTGCTTTCAACTGTACCTTTATTATTTAATTTGAAACTTATTTCGGGGTACTTACTGCTGTTAAGTGCTTTGTAAGTTTTGTTATCCATTATTTTATTGTCGCTTTTAATATTCTCGACAGGACATGAAAAATCAATGTTGCTTATAGCTGTAATTGAATTTTCATTTAATGACAAATTAGCCTCACAATTGAAATTTTCCGCTTCCATTTCCCAATCGTGTACAGTAGAAGTGCCTGAAACTACAAGTTTGCTGGTCGACGAAATCGATTTGAATTGTTGTTGTCCGAGTACGGAATTTTGAATGAGCAATAAAGCTATTGTGCTCATTAATAAATATTTAAAAATTACTTTTTTCATAATGAATTAATTTAATCTATAAATCCTATAATTTTAATAGGACAAATATAATATGCTATTTTTTGATTATTTGAAGCCAAACATCGATTTGCAGCTAAAAAATGTTTTAAAGCATTACATTCACTTTTCGAATTAACATTGTGGTAATATTTGGGTAATGCTTTTGAAACTTTTTTAGAAACTATGAGCGTGTTTTTGTCGTTGAAACTCGAAAAGGGTGGTTATGAAAAAAGTTGTAAATCGAAATGGATTTTTATTTCTGTTCATTCCAGCAATACTGTTTTTTTTCTCGGTTAAGTTGTATAGTCAGTCGTATCAAAATGCCAGAAAAAATATGGTGGCTACTCAAATTGAGGCAAGAGGAGTTGGTGATAAGAACGTATTAGATGCTTTTTTGAAAGTTGAAAGACACAAATTTGTTTCACCGGAATTTATTGCCAGGGCTTATTTTGACTCTCCCCTTCCGATTGAAGAAAATCAAACAATTTCACAGCCTTATATTGTTGCATACATGACTGAATCACTAGAATTGAAGCGAAGTGATAAAGTATTGGAGATAGGGACAGGTTCCGGTTACCAGGCGGCTATTCTTGCTGAATTATGTGATTCTGTTTATACCATTGAAATTTTTGATACTTTGGCTAAAAAGGCAGCTCAACGGTTTTCTGAATCGGGTTATAATAATATTCATTTAAAAATTGGTGACGGATACAAAGGTTGGAAAGAATACGCTCCTTTTGACGCAATTATTGTTACTTGTTCACCAACACACATCCCAAAACCATTGATCGATCAGTTAGCTGAAGGAGGCCGGATGATAATCCCCGTAGGCCAGACTTATGTTCAGCGATTGGTGTTACTGACCAAAAAAAATGGAAAAATCAGAGAAAAGGAAGTTTTGCCCGTGCGTTTTGTTCCAATGCTGGATGAAGAGGGAGAAAAATACTGACCATTTTAAGTTTTGTAAAAATAGTCTGAAAGATTATTTGTTATTTTGAAAAAACCAAAAGTCATTCAGAATGAGAACAAAATTTCTCTTACTCACCATTTTAATTCCATTTATCTTTAGTTGCGGACAAAAGATTGATCCTGATCGTCAATGGTTCATGTATCGTGGAAATTATGCCGGTGGAATTCTCGATAATGCCAGTCTGCCTGCAGCGTGGGATGCAGAATCAGGTGAAAATATCGCCTGGAAAATAGAAATTCCGGGGCTTGGGAACTCCTGTCCTATAGTATGGGGAGACAATATTTTTATTACTACAGCCGTCAGTCAAAAGGAATCCGACGAGGTTGTCACAGGAATTTACGGTTCCATAGAGCCCGTTCAGGATTCATCAGTTCACAGTTGGATTACCTATTGTATTGATAAATATACAGGGGAGATAAAATGGGAGGAAACAGCTTGTACTGGAGTTCCAAAACAGAAAAGGCATCCAATGTCGACTCATGCCAATTGTACTCCGGCTACCAATGGCGAATATGTAGTTTCTTTTTTTGGTTCAGAAGGTTTGTATTGTTACAACATGAATGGTGAACTGCAATGGCAGAAAGATTTTGGAACCTTAAAATCAGTCTTCTTTTTATCGCAAAATGCTGAGTGGGAATTTGCCAGTTCACCATTGATTCACGATGGAGTGGTTGTTATACAGTGTGATGTTATAGAAAATTCGTTTCTGGCAGCTTATGATATAAAAACTGGAGAAGAAATATGGAAAGTGAAACGTGACGAGTATCCCGGTTGGTGTACACCAAATATTTATTATGAAGACGATAAAGCCCGAGTTGCAGTAAATGGCTACAAACACCGCGGAGGTTATGATTTTGAAACAGGAGAAGAACTTTGGCGAATGTCAGAGGGTGGAGATATCCCCATTCCTACTCCGGTAGTTGGGGAAGATTTGGTATATTTTAACAGTGCTCACGGGCGAATTTCTCCGATTTTGGCTATCCAAAAAAATTCCCGAGGCGATATTACTCTTGAAGATGGCGAAACCTCAAATGAATATGTAAAATGGGGGAAATTAAGAGGGGGTGCATACATGAGTACAATGTTACTTTATGATGGTTATTTATACAATGCTGCATGGAACGGAAGGTTGACATGTTACAATGCAAATACAGGGGAGGAAATGTATTCTGAAAAAGCCGGGGGCGGAAATAGTTATACATCATCACCTGTCGCTTCAGATGGAATTATTTATATAACGGACAATGATGGTACGGTATATTCTATAAAAGCAGGGCCTGAATTTGAAATTCTGGAAGAAAATAAATTGTATGAAACTGTTATGGCTACACCGGCAATTTCGGATAACTACTTGTTTTTTAGAACGGGCAATCATTTAATTGCAGTATCGCAGGAATAATTTATTCTTAGAATTGAGGTTAATTTAAGTTTTGCCGTGCTTGTAGTGCCTCTCTTTAATAATCCGAATAATTGTCTTATTTTCGCTGAATTGTTTATTTACACGAGATCGTATGTGGCTTAGGGTTTCCAGCATTATCCTTCGAAATAAAATACTTTTATTAATTCTTTTAACCGTTATTACGGTTTTTATGGGTTATCATGCGCAGAAAGTAGAAATGTCGTATGAATATTCTTCTTTACTACCCAAAAAGGATCAGGCTTATAAAGATTATCAAAAATTTGTTCAGGTATTTGGTGAAGAAGGAAATCTGATTGTTATCGGAATCCATGATTCCAGCTTTTTTCAGCTTAATCATTTTACCCGTTGGCAACAGCTTTGTACCGAACTTTCTGAAATAGATGGTGTTGAAAATCTGATTTCTGTTTCAAATTCCTATAACCTATTGAAAAATACAGATGAAAAGGAGTTTGAAATTGAACAGATTTTCCCCGACTCTTTGTCATCTCAGGAAGAGTTGGATGAATATGCCAATACTTTCAAAAGTTTACCATTTTATAATGATTTACTGTATAACAATGAAACAGATGCTTATCTGTTGGCCATTACGGTAAATAAAGAAAAAATGAAATCAAAGGAACGTGAACAATTAATACGTTCTATTCAGAAAGTGGGTCATCAGTTTGAAGAAGATGAGAATGTAAAACTTCACTATTCAGGATTGCCCTACATCAGGGTTGTAACATCAATTCAAATAAAAAAAGAACTCTATTTTTTTAGTATTCTGGCACTTGCTATTTGCATTGTTGTGTTGTTCTTTTTCTTTCGTTCGTTTAAAGCTGTTTTCTTCCCAGTATTAATAGTATTGATCGGTGTGGTTTGGTCGTTGGGAATGCTTTCGTTATTCGGATTCAAAATTACGCTTTTAACCGGAATGATTCCTCCTTTGCTTATAGTTATAGGAATACCAAACAGTATTTACATGTTGAATAAATTTCATCATGAATTTGTAAGCCATGGTAATAAGATAAAGGCGCTACAGAGAGTAATTATCAAAATAGGGAATGCAACATTTCTTACCAATCTCACCACTGCTTCAGGATTTGCAACTTTTATAATCGTAAAAAGTAACCTGTTGAAAGAGTTTGGTATAATAGCCTCACTTAACATTATGGGATTATTTATACTTTCCTTACTATTAATCCCGATAATTTTTAGTTTTGTAAATCCTCCTTCCCCTCGTCATGTAAGGCACCTTGAGAACAAATTTATAACTCGCTTTATTTCGCGATTAATAAATATTACGAGGAATTATCGCAAGGTTGTTTATATCGTCACCATTTTGATTCTTGCGCTTGGAGCCTATGGTATTTCGCTGATGAAAACCTCTGGTTATATGGTAGATGATATTCCAAAGGATGATCCGATTTATGTTGATTTAAAATTTTTTGAGAGTAATTTTGAAGGACTGATGCCTCTTGAAATTATGATTGACACCAAAAGAAAAACGGGAGTGATGCAACTGGCCACTTTCAGGAAAATTGACCAGTTGGAGAATCGTTTGGCTGAATATCCTGAACTTTCGTCGTCGTTGTCGTTATTGAATTTACTAAAATTTGCAAAACAGGCATTTTATAACGGGCGGGAAGATTATTACAGTTTACCAAACAGCCGTGAAAAGAATTTCATTTTGCAATACGCACAAACCGGTGAAGAGAATGCGAACTTGCTTCACTCGTTTATGGATAGTACCCAGCAGATTACCCGGGTAAGTATTCGAATGAAAGACGTGGGAACAAAACGGATGGAGGAGTTGTATGTTGATTTTAATTCTGATATCGATTCTATTTTCACGTCAGATGATTACGATGTAACAGTTACCGGGTCAAGTATTACCTCTTTCAAGGGTACTCAATATCTTCTAAAAAATCTTTTTCAAAGTCTGGCCTTGGCTGTATTGCTTATTTCCGGATTTATGGCTATCATGTTCTCATCATGGAGAATGGTTATAACGTCATTGATTCCCAATGTTATACCTTTAATATTTACGGCTGCGATCATGGGTTTTGTTGATATCCCGATTAAAGCATCAACGATTCTGGTATTTAGTATTGCCTTTGGTATTTCGGTTGATAATACTATTCATTTTCTCGCCAAGTACAGGCAGGAACTAAATATAACCGGCTGGGATATTGGAAGGTCAGTAGAACTTGCACTTAAAGAAACCGGGGTAAGTATGCTTTATACATCGGTGGTATTGTTTTTTGGGTTTGGTATTTTTTCTTTATCTGATTTCGGCGGAACAGTAGCACTGGGTATTTTAGTATCAATTGCGTTACTTGTTGCAGTAACTTCAAATTTAATACTGCTACCTTCGTTACTGGCAAGTCTGGAAAGACTTACTACTACTAAATCGTTCAAAGAGCCCCTGTTGCATATTTACGATGAGGAAGAAGATATTGAACTCGAAGAACTTGAAATTTCATATAACGAGAATAATAAGTAAGCAGGCATGTATACTTTCGAAGAGTTACTTGAAAAAATAAATGTAGAACTGCAGTTTAGATCCGAAAAATTAAGCTGGAAGGAACCTCAAAAACTCTACGAGCCAATTGAATACACCCTTGATATGGGAGGGAAACGTCTCCGTCCTGTTCTACTTCTTCACAGCTATAACCTGTTTTCTGAAGATGTTTCAAATGCTCTTCCCGCAGCTCTTGGGATCGAGGTTTTCCATAATTTTACACTTCTTCACGACGATATAATGGATAAGGCAGATGTGCGCAGGAACAGGCTTACCGTTCATAAGAAATTTAGTGAAAACAGTGCCATACTTTCCGGCGATGCGATGGCATTCATGGCCTATGAGTATTTACTGGAGAGTGAATCGGAACGAATTTCAGATGTTGCCCGTTTGTTTACAAAAACCGCTATTGAAGTGTGTGAAGGGCAGCAGTTGGATATGGATTTTGAAATTCGGTTAGATGTGACTGAAAAAGAATACCTTGAAATGATTCGTTTAAAAACAGCTGTGTTGCTTGCCTGTAGTTTAAAAAGCGGTGCCTTGTTAGCAAATGCCGATCCTGTTATTTCAGAAAGCTTATACGATTTTGGAATCAATTTGGGTCTGGCTTTTCAGTTACAGGATGATATGCTCGATACTTTTGGCGATCAGGAAACTTTTGGGAAAAAAATTGGGGGCGATATCCTGGCAAATAAAAAAACATATCTTCTCATAAAAGCCTTAGAATTAGCTTCAAAAGAACAGTCAGATAAACTAGTCGGTTGGTTGAACAAATCAGAGTTCATTCCTGATGAAAAAATCAGGGAAGTAATATCAATTTATAAACAAATAGGTGTTAAGGGTCAAACTGAACAAAAAATAGAACATTTTTACAGGAAGGCACTTCAGAATCTGGAAGATATTAAATTGCCAAATGGGCAAAAAGAACCCTTATTATCGCTTAGTGAAAAAATGATAAAACGTGTTTCGTAACATTGTTAAATTTGCCTTCAAAAAGGGTGCATTTAGTTGCAAAAAAGCGAAACAATATTAAATTTGTTGGGCATTAAAAAAAGCAGGTAATTAATAAAACCGATAAAAAATCTAAACATAAATGGCTAAAAACATTGGTAAAATCATCCAGGTTATTGGTCCTGTGGTGGATGTTAGCTTCGAACAGGTAGGCAGTGAACTTCCCAGTATTTATGATGCATTAGAAGTTGTTAGAGAAGGTAAAGATAATTTGATTATTGAGTGCCAGCAGCACATTGGTGAAAACCATATTCGTTGTATCGCAATGGATGCTACCGACGGACTGCGAAGAGGTATGGATGTGGTTTCAACCGGAAGTCCGATTGTAATGCCTAAAGGTGAAATTTCGTTAGGCCGTTTGCTTAATGTTGTTGGTGATGCTATAGATGGTCTGGATCAGTTGCCAAAAGAAGGTTTAAACATTCATAACGAACCACCAAAATATGAAGATCTTACGACAGAAACGGAAGTTCTTTATACGGGTATTAAAGTAATCGATCTTATTGAACCTTATGCAAAAGGAGGTAAAATCGGTTTGTTCGGGGGTGCCGGTGTTGGAAAAACAGTTCTTATCCAGGAATTAATTAATAATATCGCTCTTGCACATAGCGGTCTTTCGGTATTTGCTGGTGTAGGAGAACGTACACGTGAAGGAAACGATCTTCTGCGTGAAATGATTGAAGCCAACATTGTTGACTATGGTGAAGAGTTTAAGGAATCCATGGAAAAAGGAAGCTGGGACCTTTCAAAAGTTGACAATGAAAAAATAAAGAAATCAAAACTCGCGATGGTGTTCGGTCAGATGAATGAACCACCGGGGGCACGTGCACGTGTTGCTTTATCGGGACTAACAATTGCTGAAAGTTTGCGGGATGGTGATGGTTCTAAAGGTGGTGGTCGTGATATTCTGTTTTTTGTTGATAATATTTTCCGTTTTACACAGGCAGGTTCTGAAGTATCGGCACTTTTGGGAAGGATGCCCTCAGCTGTAGGGTACCAACCAACACTGGCCACTGAGATGGGTGTTATGCAGGAACGAATCACTTCAACGAAAAATGGTTCTATTACATCGGTTCAGGCAGTTTATGTGCCTGCTGATGACTTAACAGACCCGGCTCCTGCTACAACATTTGCTCACCTTGATGCTACAACGGTATTAAGCCGTAAAATTTCTGAGTTAGGTATTTATCCGGCAGTTGACCCGCTGGATTCTTCCTCAAGAATTTTAACACCTGATGTTGTTGGTCAGGAACATTATCAGTGTGCGCAGGACGTAATTATGTTGCTTCAACGATATACAGAATTGCAGGATATTATTGCAATTTTGGGTATGGACGAACTTTCAGAAGAAGATAAACTGGTTGTTCACCGTGCACGACGTGTACAACGTTTCCTTTCTCAGCCATTCTTTGTTGCATCGGCTTTTACAGGACTCGAAGGGAAATTGGTTTCAATTGAAGATACTATTAAAGGTTTCAATATGATTATGAACGGTGAGGTGGATAAATATCCGGAAGCCGCATTCAACCTTGTTGGAACTATTGAAGAAGCGATTGAAAAAGGTGAACGTATGTTGGCCGATAATTAATCCTGAATTGAATAAGCATGTTTATTGAAATTATTACACCCGACAAAAAGGTTTTTGAAGGAGAAGTGAAACTGGTTCAACTCCCGGGAAGTAAAGGAGCATTTGAAATATTAAAAAATCATGCACCTATTATTTCAACTTTGGATAAAGGAACAATTAAAGTTGTTGATGCCAGTGGAAAGGAGCACTTGTTTGATGTTGACGGTGGTGTAGTAGAAAATAAGGCCAATAAAATTATTGTATTGGTTGAATCAGCTTAAAAGCAAGTAAAATTTACTATATTACCCTGAGGAAATTGCTCTTCAGGGTTTTTTATTTATGGAGAAGATTAAGTACCTGATAATAAGATTTAGTTCCATCGGAGATATTGTTCTGACTACGCCGGTAATCAGGGGATTAAAGCAGCAGGTAGAAAATGCAGAAATTCATTTTGTAACCAAAAAAAAGCATGCATCCATTGTAAAATCGAATCCTTATATCCACAAAGTCCACATCTTAAATGATAATATCAATAATCTTATCGAAGAGCTCAAAAAAGAGCAGTTTGATTATATTATTGATTTACACCAAAATTTCAGGAGTAATCGAATCAAAAATCGCTTAAAACTATCCGCCTTTTCGTTTGAGAAATTAAACCTTCAAAAGTTTTTATTAATTCGATTTAAGATCAACCGTTTACCTGATAAGCATGTAGTTGATCGGTATTTGGAAACCGTTTCTGTTTTTAGTGTAAAAAACGACGGTGAAGGACTTGATTTTTTTATTCCTGAAAATGAGCAATTTGACAAAACCAGGTTGCCTGAAATCTTCCGGAATAATTATCTGGTTTTTGTTATAGCCGGCACCTATTCAACCAAAAAGCTTCCGGTTCAGAAAATTGTGGAAATTTGCAATTCTGTTGAATTTCCGGTCATACTCTTAGGAGGTAAATGTGAAATGGTTTCAGCAACAGAAATAGAAAAAGAAACGGGTGAAAATGTATTTAATCTGGTTGGTAAATTAAGTCTGAATCAGTCGGCATCATTGGTTAGAGATGCAAAGTTGGTGCTTTCAAATGATACTGGTTTAATGCATATTGCAGCAGCATTTAAAAAGAAAATACTTTCCTTTTGGGGGAATACTGTTCCTGAATTCGGGATGTATCCTTATCAACCCCATATTAATTCAAAAATTGTAGAGGTCAGAGATTTGAAATGCAGGCCTTGTTCAAAACTGGGTTACGAAAAATGTCCAAAAAAACATTTCAATTGTATGAATCTAATAGATGTTGAAGAAGTCATTGCTTGGATTAAAGCGAACTATTAGAATTCTTGTTTTTTTTAACACCCTTTAACGCACTATCCAGAAATTTTTCTGTCTTTATTTCAGAACAGAAACAATTCAGCTTCCTTTTTTTACAATTTAGAAAGGGACTTGGTGGTTCACGGAAAAACAATTTTACTTGTTGATATTACGTGATATTTTAGGCGTGAAAACAGAAAACGAAAAAATGAATAAACAGAAAACATGTTTAATTGCAGCCCTCCTAATAATTATGTTTCACGTCCCAATATATGCACGGGATACAAAAAACAAAGAACCGGGTGAATGGAAACTTGCCCGTAAAACTGATATGGTGTCTCTTTCTTACAGGTGGATTTCCAATGACACATTGAGAACCAGGGAAATGAGAGCTCAATTTGAAATTGATGCCGGTATTTCAAATATTCTTGCCCAGTTTTCTTCGCCTGGAAATTATTATGAATGGGCAGTTGGTGTGAGCGAATGTGAGATACAAAAAATTAACGAAAACAGCTGGATAACTTATACTTTAATGGATTATCCGTGGCCCTTCAAAAAGAAAGATTTGGTGACACGTTATTTGGTTGAGTGCTCTGGAAAGGAAACCGTTGTTTTTATTCATGCAGAACCGGATTTTTTTGTTGAGAAAGAAGGAATTGAACGAATACAGAATTATCAAGGAGAATGGAGATTTTATTCCGATGAAAATGGAGGGACATCAGTTGATTACAGGGTCGTCTCATATACAAAGCCTGTTTTTCCCAGGTTTGTTCAGGATCCAGTAATTCAGAAGCTTTTTATTGATTCGTTTTGTGATTTGAAAAAACTTGCTGAGGCAAAATGAAAGTCAGAGATTTTAAAAAAGTAGGGATGAAGCGGTTGTTTGCTTTAAAAGGGGAACCCAAAATTGTAGCAAAAGGATTTGCATTAGGCTCATTTGTGGGGATGTTACCTTTTCCCGGTTTTCAAATGTTAATATCAGCAACGCTCGCAACTTTCTTTAAATTAAACAAAGCTGCTGCCATTGCCGGAGTTTTTAATACAAACCTGGCAACCGGAGTATTTGTTTTTGCTTTTAATTACTGGCTGGGGAAGAAAATTTTGGGAATTGAATCTGCATTTCAAATACCCGATAAAATCGGAATGAATTTTGCCCGATCTGTTTTTGAAGCCGGTTCCGATGTTTTTCTGTCGTTGCTTTTTGGCGGTTTGGTCACCGGAACTCTTGCCATGTTTCTTGGGTATTATGTTTCACTTTTTGTATTAACCAGGAAATTTAGAATCTCGAATGAAAACTGAAAAATACACATTGATAACAGGTGCAAGCACAGGGCTGGGAAAAGAGTTGGCTAAAGAGTGCGCAAGATTGGGCAAAAATCTGATTTTAACAGCTTTGCCCGGAGAAAATGTTAACCGGTTTGGATTTCAATTGTCTTTAGATTTTGAAATAAAAATAAGGACATTCGAGACTGATTTAACAAAATTTGGAACAGTTGAGCAACTTGTTCATGATATTGACAATCTGGAGATAGAAATTCTAATTAATAATGCAGGAGTTGGCGGAACAAAGTCGTTTCTTGAGGCAAAAACTGAATACATTGATCAAATTGTTTTATTGAACATGAGGGCACTGGTACTGCTAACACATTTATTGTTACCGGTGTTAAGAAAACAGGAGAAAGCATATATTCTGAACATCGCAAGCATGGCTTCTTTTGGGCCAATGCCGTTTAAAACGGTTTACCCTGCGTCTAAGGCATTCGTATATTCATTTTCCCGTGGATTGGGGGCAGAGTTGAAAGGTTCCGGTGTGGTTGTCAGTGTTGCGCATCCGGGAGGAATGCGAACAAATGCTGAAGTTACCCTGCGAATTGAAAGCCATAACCGACTAATCAGGAGTACAACTCTTTCAACATCGAAAGTCGCTAAAATTTGCATTCGACAGCTTTTAAAAGGAGATGAATTGATAATTCCGGGAATGATGAACAAAATCAGCTGGCTGCTTTTCAAATTAGTACCGGTTTGGATGAGACTAAAAATTATGCGAATTTTATTACAAAAAGAAATTGCAGTATCAGGTCAGATAGAAGGAGGGACTTATAAATGAGGGTATTGGTTACAGGTGCAAACGGTCTGCTTGGTTCACACATTGTTCGTGAACTTCTTCAAAGAAACTATGAAGTCCGGGCTATGGTTAGGGAAGGAAGTAATTTGCGCGCCCTGAAAGGACTGAACTGCGAATTATTTTTTGGACATATTACAGATGAAACAGATGTGAATAAAGCTGTCCAAGATTGTCGTTTTGTTATACACGCTGCGGCAAGGACTTCTCAGTCTCCTTCAAATCTTGAAGCATATTATGACGTAAATATTAAAAGCACAAAGTATTTTCTTGAAGCTTGTTTGAAAAATAACATTCAACGATTTGTTTTTGTGAGCACCGCCAATTGTTTTGGCGCCGGAACCAAATTTTCACCGGGTATTGAACAAAATCCTTTTCCCGAGTGGCTAAAAAAGTCGGGTTATGCATATAGCAAATGGCTTGCACAACAATATGTTTTAGAAAATTCAAAAAAAAGTAACCTTGAAGCAGTTGTTGTAAATCCTACTTTTCTGATTGGTGAAAATGATGTGAAACCAAGCAGTGGGGCAATTTTTTTTCATATAGTAAACAAATTGATGGTTTTAACACCACCGGGAGGAAAGAATTTTGTAGATGCAGCAACAGCTGCACAAGGCATTATAAAAGCCATGACAAAAGGAAGAACCGGCGAATGTTATTTACTAACGGGAGAAAATCTCTCTTATGAAGATTTTTTTAAGAAGGTTATAAATATAACCAATCAAAAAACTGTTATTATCAAAATACCTTCATGGTTATTGAAGTCATTAGGTTATTTCGGTGATTTGCTTGAAAAATTATTCAAAATCCCGGTTCAGTTGACAAGTACAAATGTTAGAATGTTGAGTATTGATAATTTTTACTCTGCAGAAAAGGCGGTTCAAGACATTAACTTCAAGATGATTCCTATCCAACAGTCGATAGAAAAGGCTATCTTGTGGTTTCAGGAAAATAAATACTTTATAAAGAAATGAAGGGAATAAGGAAATTCTGGCTGCGGTTTTGGGTAGTTTTTCTTATTCAAACTATTATAAAAAGTTTTGATCAATCTTTCCCTCACGGGCCATTTGAACTAAATATTCGCAGTTTTGTATTTACATTCTTTTTCACAATTTATGGTCTGTTTATATGGTTAATAGCTGATTTTCTTAATGGTTATTTTCAAAACTTGACGAGGAACGTAAAAAGAGAACTGAACCGAATTGTTATTCTTACGTTACTTCATGCAGCTTTAGGATTTATACTTGCTGTTTCTTTAAATCAATTGTATCGGTTAGGAGACATTTACTTGTTCGGAAATGCCGAAAACTGGGAGAAAATTACATTTTTGAACCCCGAACTGACAGTTGCCTTAACAAGTTTGTATTTGCTGATACTTGGTTTCGACGGTTATTTTGAAACACAAAGAAATCTTCAAAGTGAAATATTAAAGGCAAAGGAACTTGAAAAAGAAAATATCCTGGCACAATACAAGGCGCTTAAAGCACAAATAGAACCGCATTTTTTGTTTAACAGTTTGAGTGTACTTTCATCATTGGTTTATGAAGATGCTGATCTTTCCTCCGACTTCATTGTGAAGATGTCAAAGACATTAAGGTATGTTATTGAAAAAAATGAATTTCACCTGGTTAGCCTCACTGAAGAGCTTGAATTTCTTATGTCCTATTTCTTTTTGATAAAAACACGTCTTGATGAGGGTGTATTTCTTGAAAACAGGCTGGGAAAAATATTTACTGAAAACACTTATATTGTGCCTGTTACATTACAGCTTTTGGTTGAAAATGCAGTGAATCATAATAAATATGATCCATCAGAGCCATTAATAATCGTTATTGAAAAAGTGGATAATTTTATTGTAGTAAAAAATAACTTGAATCCGCGGATAAAAAGAAATAATTCAACACAAACGGGACTCAAAAATCTGAAAAAGAGATATGAATTAATGTTTCAGAAAAAGGTTTCGTTAGAAGTCACAGGTTCAGATTTTATTGTGAAAATACCGACATTAAATTCTTCTGATTATGAACGTTTTAATATTTGAAGATGAAAAACATACAGCGCTTCGTCTTATTCAGCTTTTAAAAAAATATGATAAAAAGATCAATGTACTGGAAGTAATAAGTTCGGTGAGAGAGGGTATTTTGTGGTACAAAGAAAATCCCTTCCCCGATTTAATTTTTCAGGATATATTGCTGAATGACGGAAATTGTTTTGAAATTTTTGATGAAATAGAAGTAAAGGCTCCTGTTATCTTCACTACTGCCTACAATGAATATGCACTTCGTTCATTTAAAGTTAACAGTATTGATTACATAGTAAAACCTTATGACTATAAGGATATAAAAATGGCACTTGGAAGATTTCGCAATTTTAGGGAAATGTTTTTACCTCCCGAAAATGATTTGCTTAAAAAGATTGTTTTTCCGGATAAACCTGAAATAAAACAACGCTTTTTGGTAAAGTTGGGAGATAGGTACCGTTCAGTAAAAAGTGAGGAAATAGCCTGGTTTTTTTATGACGATGGTGTAACCTTCGCCGTAACTTTTGTAAACACACGACACCCGGTAAGTTATTCAATTGAACAATTAGCAAAACTGCTTGATTCGCATGTGTTTTTCCAGACAAACAGGAAATACATCGTAAATATTGGAAGTATTCGTAACATTCATTCCTGGTTTAATAGTCGGTTCAAAATTGAGATTGAGCCCAAATCCCATGAAGAAATAATTGTTAGCCGGGATCGTGCCAAGGATTTCAAATTATGGCTCGATCAGTGATTATTTGCTTTCGAACGCTTTTGTGAGTCGTTTCAAAGCTTCCTTTAATATGCTTCGCGGGCAACCAATGTTGATTCGCATCCAGCCATCGCCTCCTGTTCCAAAACGTGCACCATTATTCAATCCGACCTTTGCTTCATTTACTATAAATTCAGAAAGTTCCTTATCCTTCATGTCATATGCTGAAAAATCAAGCCAAACCAGATAAGTGGCTTCCAAAGGCATCACTTTCACCTGGGGTAAATGTTCACTAAAGTAGGCTTTTACCAATAAATAGTTTTCCCACAAATAGTTCAGCATTTGTTCCAGCCATTCATCTCCGTTTGAATAAGCAGCTTCCATGGCAACAGTTCCAAAAATATTCCCCATCCCCAAATGTCCTACGCCCAGCGTTCTCTCATAACGCACAAAATTTGTTTTGTTGGGTATTACTGCTATAGACGATGAAAGCCCGGCAACATTAAATGTTTTGCTTGGAGCCATAAAAACCACACTTTTATTTGCTGCTTCTTTTGAAATAGTTGCATATGGAATGTGTTTGTACCCTTTGAAAATTAGATCGGAGTGAATTTCGTCGGAAATAACCATGATGTTATTTCCCAGGCATATTGAAGAAAGTTGCTCCAGTTCGTCTTTTTTCCATACCATACCCCCGGGATTTTGCGGGTTGCACAGCAAAAGTAATTTCGTGTTTTTTGAGATTTTTGACTTTAAATCTTTAAAATCAAATGTATATCTGTTGTTTTCAATTTTAAGCGGATTTTCAACCAATTTGCGTTTTGTTCCTTTAACACAATCAAAAAATGGGAAATAGACGGGAGGCTGGACAATAATTTCATCGCCGGGTTTTGAAAAAGTTTCAATTGCCATAGAAAGTCCGGCAACAACACCGGGGCTAAATGAAATCCATTCTTTTTGAATATCCCAGTTATGACGACGTTTCATCCATCCACAAATAGCCTGGAAGTAAGTTTCAGGGTTGAATGTGTATCCGTAAATTTCATGATCCGCCCTCTTTTTAATCGCTTGTACAATGAAATCGGGTGTTTTGAAATCCATGTCAGCCACCCAAAGCGGTAAAACATCGTTGGTGTTAAATGCCCAGCTCCGGGCATCGTATTTTATACAGTTTGTTCCTTCTCTCTGAACTATTTCATCAAAGTTGTATTTGTTCATATTATATATAATGGTATACTTTTTTAAATTTAAAAATGTTAAATCTCTATTTTTTGTAAATAATTTAATTCATTATTCTTATTCACCTTTAATACAAAATTGAAGCGGTTCAGGTTCAAACAAAGGTCGAAGTCTGCTTTTGGAGACCAGTCCTGTTTACCTGAATCAAAAAAGCGGGCACCTGTACCTTTTTTTATTGTCTCTACTATTTCCACAAAATTATTGGTCTTACCTTTTAGCTCATTTTTGATATACTCAGCACAAAGAGTGTCTTCGTCCGTTGGATATTCACAAGCATAACCCATACAAACCAGTGAGACATTTTTGGGTTTCTGTTGGTTTACATATTTTACAATTGCACTGGCATTTACAAAACTTCCGGTAATAATTTCTTCTGCATTTACTGCATTTGCTATTCCCTGGGTTCCTGAACTGGTGGTATGCACAAGTGTTTTTCCCCTGATTTTTTCAGGTATAAGCTGTGAAGGTGAATTTCCAAAATCAAAACCTTTGGGGCGTTGTTCATTTCGTTCTCCAAGCAAAACATAATCCGGGTTTTGTTCTTTTAATTTATGGGAAACATTAATATCTCCGACAGGTATTATTTTTTTGGCGCCAAGCTCGAATGCATAACAGGCAGTTGAGAATGCCCTGAAAACATCTATTATTACAGTCAGTCCTGTTGCATCTCTCGCTCCTTCAAGTAGTTGCAGAATTTGTATGTTCATTAATTTGATTTTGTCAAAAGTAGATAAAAATTATTTAACAGTTATATTTATAAAACGGCATGATATTTGATAGCAAATCAAAATTTCTCTTATCCCTGTGAGTCAGTACTTTAAGATAGTTTATATCCCGCAATATTTTTTGAGTGTTAATTTTACATTTATTTTATATAAATTTAATATATGCTTTACAGCACTATGTTGAAAAACATATATATTTGTATTGTCATTCATGTTTAACAATTAAAAAATTGAATGGTTATGAAAACAATTAAATTATTATTTACAGTAACAGCGTTGGTGATTGCAGCAATCGCAAATGCAGTTGAGAAGCCGAAAATGAATGTAATTCCACTAAATGCAGATAGAGCAATTGTGGCTATTACAAATGAAAATGCAGCTTACTTTGAGTTGAGTGTAGAGAATGAAAATGGTGAAATGGTATATTACAAACAAACAAACAAACCATTAACCGATTACCAAAAAATTTACGATTTTTCAAATTTGGAAGACGGTAACTATGTGCTCAATCTGAAAGTAAATGATACTCAGTTGTCAAGAAGCATCGAGGTCGCTTCTAAAAAATTAGTAGTTGGAGATTCAAAATTGACTTTTGATCCTTACTTTAATTACGACAACAATATTTTGAAATTATCGTACCTTAACTTCGACAAAAGAAACCTTAACCTTTCCATATACAATGATGGGAACTTGGTTTACAAAACGAAAGTAGGAAGTGATTTTGCAATAAGTTCTGGTTATGATCTTTCAAAACTGGAATCAGGAGAATATAAGGTAGTTTTAAGTTCTCTTAATGATGAATACGCGTTTAGTCTGGTTAAATAGATAAGAAAGTGGTTTAGTTAGAGGGGCTCTGCATTTTGCAGGGCCTTTTTTTATGTCTAATAGTTTCAATAAAAACAAACTTGGATAAATCTCCTTTAGATTTCACAAAACAACTCTCTCATTCAATATTTTTAACAATATTATTACATAAATCTGTATTAAATAGTATATAATTGCAGCCATTGTTTAAATATTTCGTTACGAATGTTAAACAATTGTTTGATGTCATTAGGCATATTTTTTAGAATGTTGTTCGATGTCGAATCATAATAATTATTGAAAATTCATTACTAAGTATTAAACTATTTTGTTGGTTATAAGTCCAAATCAATGTTTAATCAAAACAGATTTAAGCAGTGCATATTAAAATTGAAAATTTAAACAAAGTTTATCCAAACGGATACTACGCTATAAAGAATCTCAATCTTGAAATTCCAAATGGGATGTTTGGGTTGCTTGGACCGAATGGCGCGGGTAAATCTACCCTTATGCGTATTCTGGTTACCTTAATGAAGGCAAGTAGCGGAAAGGTGACATTTGACGGCTATGATTTATCTAAAAACAGAAGAGAAATACGTTCAATGCTGGGATACCTTCCCCAGGATTTTAGTTTTTTCTCCAAGCTGAAAACATATGAGTTTCTTGATTATACGGCCAGACTTGCTGGAATGAAAAATAGTGCAGCAAGAAAAAGTGCTGTTGATCAGATGCTTGAAGATGTAGGACTTTTTGAGGCGCGTGATAGAAATGCAAATAAGCTTTCCGGAGGTATGAAGAGGAGGCTCGGAATTGCACAGGCTTTGATAAACGATCCTAAAATTATTATTGTTGATGAACCAACTACCGGTCTTGATCCCGAAGAGCGTATCCGGTTCAGAAATTTGTTGTCTAATATAAGTACGCGGGATGTTGTAATTATTTTATCAACGCATATTGTGGGAGATATTTCCAGTACTTGTGATAATATGGCACTTTTAAACAGAGGAGAATTGGCATTTTCCGGGTCTCCAGAAGAGCTGGTTAAAGAAGCCGAAGGGAATGTTTGGCTCATTAATGCAACCGAAGCCGAATTCTTGGAAATCAATGAAAAATTTCCTGTTATTTCAACTATACCCACAGAGGGAGGATGGGAAGTTCAAGTGGTTTCAAGCAGCATTAACGGATATAATGGAAAATTAATTGCTCCCAATCTTGAGCATGCTTACGTGCATTTTATGGAAAACAAATTGAATCAATGGTCTAAAGCGTAATTTAAAAAGAAAACAATGATTATTTCAATGCATAATATATTTTCGATTGCCAAATACGAACGTAAAACTTTACTTCGTAGTTGGTTTTTTCGGATTTTTAGTGTCCTTTCAATTCTCGTTCTTTTAGGAATTAACTTTGGAATGGTAGTCCAGGGAGGAGGAGGCCAAAGTTGGGCTATTCGTAGTATTCCAAGTGCAATACCATATGTTAATCTATTAATTTTGAATGTTGCACAGGCTATCATCGCTGTTTTTCTTGCATCCGATTTTTTAAAACGTGATAAAAAGTTGGATACAACTGAAGTTATATACATGCGTTCAATGACAAATAGTGAATATGTTATTGGGAAAACGTGGGGTAATCTTCAGGTATTTCTTGTGCTTAATATTCTGGTTGTGGCATTGGCCCTTGTGTTCAATTTATTGGCTGAAGGTACATCGGTTGACTGGATTACCTATGGTTTTTATCTTGTTGCAATAAGTGTCCCCACTCTTGTATTTATTATGGGGCTTTCATTTTTGTTAATGAGTGTAATCAGGAACCAGGCAATCACTTTCGTTTTAATATTAGGTTACATTGGCATCACATTATTTCTCTTACAGGCAAAATACTATTATATTTTTGATTATATGGCTTTTAATATTCCCATGTTAAGTTCCGATATAGTCGGGTTTGGGAATATGAGTACAATTCTAAACCACAGAGGGATTTATTTCTTTTTGGGCTCCGGATTTATTTTCATGACTATCTTTCTTTTAAAAAGGCTGCCGCAATCAGAGATGATGACCTATGTTTCATTAATATTTGGTGTAGTATTTATTGGAGCAGGAGCTTATCTGGCTTACAATCATATTAACCAATTTAAAAATGCCAATAACTTACGGGTTAAAGTAATCGAGTTAAATAATACCTATGTGAAAGAAGAAATTCCAAGTATATTAAGTAATTCGATTAGCCTTGAGCACAAAGGAAATACTATTGATGTAAATTCTGTGGTTACTGTTACCAATGAAAATGATGCAGTACTTAATAAATTCATTTTTACATTGAATAATGGTCTGGAAGTTAATGGATTAAAAGTAAATGGTTCAGAAAAGCCGTTTAACCGTGAAGAACATCTGATAATCGTTCCGGGCGTAGATTTGAAACCAAACGATGAAGCTAAAGTAGAATTTTCATATTCAGGTAAAATTAATGAAGAGCTTTGTTATCTGGATATTGAAGAGGACGCAATGCAGGAAAAGTATGGAAGTTTTGTTATTAATGTGGATAAAAGATATGCATTTTTAACTCCTGAATATGTTTTACTTACTCCTGAATCGAACTGGTATCCAAGAGCCGGCGTTACATACAGTTCTGAAGATGTAAGCTGGAACCACACTCAGTTTGTAGATTTTGATTTAAAGGTTAAAACTTTGCCAGGATTAAAAGCTGTTTCACAAGGTGCAGTTGATGAAAGTGCCGATGGACAGTTTACCTTCAGTAATGAACATCCTTTGACCCAGCTTTCATTAGCTATTGGAAAATACCAACATTTAAAAGTTGATTATGAAGATACAGAATTTGGTGTTTGGGTACTTGAGGGGCATGATTATTTTTCTGATATTTTTGCGGATGTAAAAGACACGCTTCCAAGTGTAATAAATGAGTATTTAGGCGATTTTGAAAGAACGTATAATTTGGAATATGCTTTTGATCGTTTATCACTGGTAGAAGTGCCCGCGCAACTAAAAACCTACGAGCGGTCATGGACTTCCCGCCAGGAATATATTCAACCCGAACAGATTCTCATACCCGAAAAAGGATTTATGTTGAGTCAGGCTGATTTTGAGGGTTCGAAAAAGAGAATGGAACGCTTTCGAGGAGGTGGATTTGGCGGTCGCGGTGGCGGAGGTGGTGAAATGTCGGCCACCGATTTACAGTTGGGAATTTTTAGTCAGTTTATAAGAACATTTACTTCTGAACAAAGCAACGATTTTCGGATGATGGGGATGAGTGGAGGCTCCATATCTATGACAGAAACTGCAAGCCCTTATTTTATTTTTCCATTACTATATAATTTTCAGAATAATATAAAATCTGATAAATGGCCCATAACAAACCGAATTTTTGAAGCTTATTTGAAGAGTCAGTCTACTGACATGCGTTCCACATTTATGAGAGACATGGCCGGACTAAGCGAAGACGAGATGGCAAATATAGCATTGCAGGAAAATTCATTCGAAGAAATATTGGCCAGTACCGACAAAAAAAATATTATTGATAATGTTATCAAACTTAAGGGAGAAGTTCTATTCTCTATGGTTCAGTATATAGCAGGGCAGGAAGAATTCGAAGAATTTCTTCAGGAGGTATTAAAAGAATACCGGTTTAAGAATATAACTTTTGAAGAATTTGACCAAAAAATAAAAGAAGCTTTTGGAACTGAATTGACGCCGGTAATGGATGATTGGTTTACAGCCAAATCTTTACCTGGGTTCCTTATTTCGCCATTGTCAGCAGTACAGGTAAAATCTGGAGAAATGATGAAAACAATGGTCAAGCTTAAGGCTACCAATTTTTCTGATACTGAAGGACTTATTAAACTTTCGTTCCGATTGGGTGGAGGTTTTGGTGGCGGCCCTCCAGGACGCGGAGGTTTTGGTGGCGGAGGTGGATCCGACGATATGATCGATAAACTCATTTATCTGGAACCACATCAAACAAAAGATATTAGCTACCTTTTGGAAGGCGAACCAAGGATGGTTATGATTAATACCATGACATCGCAGAATATTCCACAGGTTCTCACCGAAGATTTTAGGGAAATTGAGGAAGACACAAGGGCAACTCCTTATGAGGGAGAGAGTGTTTCAAACATTCCAGTCCAAACTGTACAGCCTGGAGAAATAATAGTTGATAATGAAGATCCAGGCTTTAGTATTACAAGTAACAAGAAGGAAAGTCTTCTTGAAAAGTGGATTATTAGCGATGAAGAAGCGGAATACAAATACCAGGGTATAAATAGCTGGAGGCCCCCGACAAGCTGGACAGCGGTTACAAATACTGAATTTTACGGAAACTATGTTCTGTCAGGGTATTACGTTAAAAGTGGTGATGGTTCACAAATAGCCCGATGGGATATACCAATTGAAGACAGTGGATCTTATGAAGTGTTTTATCATTTATATAAATCCAGAAATATGATGCGTGGCAGAGGAGGCCCACCAGGAGGTCCCGGTGGAAGAGGAAGAGGACGTGAGAGCGGAGATTACGAGTTCACAATACAAACCTCTGAAGGCCCTATTGAGCAATTTTTGGATATAAATGAAGCAGAAGAAGGATGGAATAGTTTAGGTTCATATACCTTTTCTTCCGGAGGTGCTTCGGTAGAGTTATCAAATAAAACAGAAATGAGTGTCGTATTTGCCGACGCTGTCAAATTTGTTAAGCTATAATACAATTAAATCAATAAAAATGAATCCATTAAAATTTAAATCATTTTACAAAACAGCAATATTGGGGCTTTTCCTAATACTCAGCGTATCGGGGTTATATGCCCAGGAATTGTTAACCTTACAGAAAGCATTACAATATGCAGAGACTCAGAGTCCCAGCATTAAACAATCGCAACTAAACATACTTCGTTACCAGAAAAACCTTGAGGCACAGAGTGCTGCTTTGAAATCAAGATTTTCGTTGAGTTTGAATCCAATCGATTATAGTAAAAGCAGGCGATTTGACTCCAGGGTATCCGAATGGTATACAAATGAGAACCTGGAAACAAATACTACTTTTACAGTTTCTCAACCCATTCTGTTTAGTGATGGTACAATATCATTGAATAATCAGTTTGGCTGGCAGAGCAGTAATTCAACAGCTAATAATTCAGAAAGTGAAATATTTTTTAACCAGTTGTACTTAAGCTATAACCAGCCTTTGTTTACCTACAATCGATTAAAAATGCAGTTAAGTGAACTGGAATTAAATTATGAAAATGCAAATATCAGCTATGCTTTACAAAGATTGAATTTGGAAAGAAGCGTTACTCAGCAATTTTATAATGTATATTTTCAACAAAGAACGCTTGAAATCGCAAAGGCAGAATTGGAAAACACACAGGCCAACTATGATATAGTTAAAAATAAAACAGATGCCGGATTGGTTCCAATGGAGGAATTTTATCAGGCTGAATATAACCTGATGCAGTCACAGGCAAGTTATGAGAACGAACAGGTGAGTTACGAAAATATGAAAGACCAGTTAAAGTTGTCTTTGGGGATGGACCTTTACGAAGACTTTTCTATTCTTGATATTGACGTTTCAGCTTCTGAACCCGTTAGTGTTGATTTGGAAAAAGCCATTCAAAACGGATTGGCTGAAAGGATGGAACTGCGTCAGCGCGAAATTGATATTGAAACAAGTCAGTTCCAAATGATTCAGACCAGAGCATCAAATGAATTTGAAGGATCATTGAATCTGCGTTTGGGGATTACAGGTGATGATCCAAATGTGGGGCAGATATTTAATAATCCTACCCAAAGTCCATCTGTCGGAGTATCTTTTAATATCCCAATTTTTGACTGGGGTGAAAGGAAAGCCCGTATTGAAGCACAGGAAGCTTCCATGCAATCGATTCAGATAGACTATGAGGAGCAGGAAAAAGATATTATAATATCTATTCGGGAAGTGTATCGCAGTTTGGAAAACTATTGGAGGCAAATTGAAATTGCCAAACAGAATGAAGTTAATGCTCAGTTAACATACGATATTAGTGAAGAAAGATATAAAAACGGACAAATCACTGGTATGGATTTAAGCCTTCAGCAAAATCAGTTGTCTACTGCAAAGCTGTCTGTCGTACAGGCTCAGGTAAATTATAAGGTAGAATTGTTGAATCTTAAAATTCAATCACTTTACGATTTCGAAATTAATCAACCTGTTATACCGGAAGAACTCTATTTAAATAAAGAAAATTAAACCAAAGAAAATCAATAAAAAATGAAAAATATAAAATTACTATTTCTGTTAGGCGTTGTTGCAGCTGTAGTTTCATGTAACAACCAGGCTCCAAGTGAATCTACTGAATTAGCATCTCCGGTTACAGTTGAGAATGTTACTCTTCAAAGTATAAGTCAATATATAAATACCACGGGAACAGCGAAAGCGGCTTCAGAGGTTGTGCTTACAACTGAAATGCGTGGTAAATATAAAGTAATGAATAATCCGCAAACTGGTCGGCCATTTAAATTGGGTGACAGGGTAAGAGCGGGTCAGGTGATTGTTCATCTTGATGACGAAGAGTACGTAAATAGTATTGGAATTGAAACGGTAGAATTGGATCTCGAGATCTCAAAAGATGAGTATGAGCAACAAAAAGTATTGCTTGAAAAAGGTGGAGCAACTCAATATGATGTTCGTAACTCTGAGGTATCCATGTTAAATGCACAAAAGAGTTATGAAAGCGCTAAAATTAATTTGGCGAAAATGGATGTTGTTGCACCGTTTGACGGCATAATTGTAGACCTGCCATATTTTACCGAAGGAACATTTGTTGCATCAGGAGCAGAGGTGGCTACATTGATGAGTTACTCTAAAATGTACATGGAGATAAATCTTCCGGAGAAAAATCTTCCCGATGTTTCCGTCGGACAGGAAGCTTTAATCACAAGCTATACATTGACTGAGGATACACTAACCGGTACGGTTACTGAACTTTCTCCAATGATAAGTACTGAAACAAGAACATTTAAAGGTACAGTCCAAATTAATAATCCACAATTAAGATTACGTCCGGGAATGTTTGTAAAAGCTGATATTATTGTTGCTCAGAGTGACAGTACTATTGTTATTCCTAAAAATATTGTTATGTCAGGAAGGCGTGGAAGATATGTATTTATAGTAGGCAGCAATAATACTGCAGAACAGCGTAACATAACAATCGGATTACAAAATCAGGACTTTGTGGAAGTGGTTGATGGTTTGGAAAGAAATGATCGCTTAATTGTTGAAGGTTTTGAAACATTACGTAACCGTTCAAAAGTAAGAGTGGAACTTTAAGATACCTGGTATCTAATAGAAAATTTTATTAGCATGAAGAAATTAACCGAATTTTCTGTCAATTACCCGGTAACCATACTGATGGTAGTCTTAGGAGTTGTACTCTTGGGTTACATATCATTTGACAAACTGGGTGTTGATTTATTTCCTGACCTTAATTCTCCGCGTATTTTTGTGGAAATTAAGTCAGGCCAAAGGCCACCGGAAGAGATGGAAAGCCAGTTTGTGGAGAACATTGAAGCACTTGCCAGTCAGGAGTCTGATGTTGTCCAGGTTACATCGATTTCGAAAGTTGGCTCAGCACAGATTACAGTTGAGTATGATTGGAACAAAGATATGGATGAGGCATTTCTGAATCTTCAGAAAGCTTTAAGTTCCATTAGCTCGGGTGTAGATGAGATGAAAATTACACAGCACGATCCGAATACTTCACCGGTTATGGTGATTGGGTTAACTCATAGTGAGATAACCGACATGAATGAACTGAGGAAAGCGGCTGAGAACTATATTCGAAATGAATTAGTAAGGCTTGAAGGTGTTGCAGAAGTTGATCTTTCAGGACAGGAAGAAAGTGAAATTATTATCGAAACCGATCCATATAGACTTGAAGCACAAAATTTAACAGTTGATGATATCAGTTCCAGAATATCAAGTTTTAACCAAAGTGTTTCAGGGGGGAATATTAGTGAACTGGGAACTCAATATGTGGTAAAAGGTATCAGTTTACTTGCCAACGTTGAAGATTTCGAGAATTTAATTGTAGGTTATAAGGCAGTTCGTTCAGAAACTACCGGACAGTCAAGTGTTGAAATGGCTCCAATATTTCTTAAGGATGTGGCAACTGTTGCGGTACAAAATAAGGAACCGGAAAATATTGTTCATATAAATGGGGAGAGGTGTATCGGTTTGTCGGTCTTTAAAGAAACGAAATACAATACAGTTAGAGCTGTCGATCAGATTAATGAAGCTTTGGTTGACATTGAGCGAGCACTTCCGGGTTATCAGCTAACTTTGGTTTCCAACCAGGGAAGATTTATCAGCCAGGCGATAAATGAAGTACAGGAATCGGCATTGCTTGGTATTTTACTTGCGGTTTTTGTTTTATTCCTCTTCCTAAGGCGATTTGGAACAACTTTGATTGTAAGTTTAGCCATCCCGATTTCAATAATAGCAACATTTAACTTAATGTATTTTAACCACTTAACCATAAATATTATGACTTTGGGTGGTTTGGCTCTCGGTGCCGGTATGTTGGTTGATAACGCTATTGTAGTAATTGAAAATATTTTCAGGAATCATGAAAATGGCATGAGTGTGAAAGAGGCGGCAATTGTTGGAACGTCTCAGGTTGGAGGAGCAATAACAGCATCAACGCTTACAACAATTGTTGTATTTCTGCCGATTGTATATTTACATGGTGCTTCAGGAGAATTATTTAAAGATGAAGCCTGGACGGTTGCATTTTCTTTAATTTCTTCTCTCTTTGTCGCTATATTTCTGATACCTATGCTTTATCATCGGTTTTACAGAAACAAAAAAAGACCAGTAAAACACAAATCAGTAAAGGTTGGTGGGTACGGAAGATTTTTGGAAAAGGCCTTACGAGTGAAATGGTTGGTAATTATTTTAGCTACAGTTTTGGTTGCAAGTTCAGTTTTACTTGTACCTTACATTGGAACTGAGTTTATGCCAAAAACTGAGACGAACGAGTTTACCATGAGTGTTAAACTACAGGAAGGAACCAAGCTGGCACGCACAGAGTCTACAGTAAGAAATATTGAGAGTATTTTAACCGATTATTTAGGTGACAATCTTGACAAAATCTATTCACATTCAGGACCATCATCCGGACTAACGAGTGATGAAGATGCTGTTTTTAAGGGTGAGAATACCGCAGAAATTACGGTTATTTTAAAAGACGGCTCAAAAATTTCATCAGAAACCGTTATTGAAACAATTGATAATCTTGTCTCCGGAATCGAGGGATTGGAATTAAGCTTTTCTCAGGAAGAAACAGCATTAAAATCAATTCTTGGTACTGATGATGATCCTTTGGTTGTTGAAGTGAGAGGTGAAGATATGCAGGAGATCGAAGAAATTGTTAATCAGGTTAGGGAAAGAATGTTGGGAATGAACGGGCTGTTCAACATTCAAACTTCAATAGAGGATGGTGCTCCTGAAGTGGAAATTCAAATAGATCGTGTAAGAGCCGGATTTTACAATATTAACGTTTCTAATGTTATCTCTCAGTTGGAAAATCAGTTGCAAGGTACTGAAGCAGGTCAGCTTGAAACTGACGGAGAAATGCAGGATATAGTTATTAAGGTTCCCGAAAAAAGTTTGGCAGAAATAAACGAGCTAACGATTACTTCAGGTAACCAGATATTTAGGCTAGATGAAATAGCTAATATTTCATATGGTGTTTCGCCGCGGGAAATTATCAGGAGAAATCAAAATCGTATCGGAAAAGTTAGCGCTCAAATGGAAAAAGGTTTCGCCCTTGACCATGCCGCAAGTGATATACGAGAGTTAACTTCGGATATTCAGTTACCACCTGATTACAGTATCTTGGTTACCGGTGAAGAGGAAAAAAGACAGGAATCTATGAGCAATTTGAGTTTTGCTTTAATACTTTCTATTATTCTTGTCTATATGGTTATGGCATCTCAGTTTGAGTCGTTGATCCATCCTTTTACAATTCTTTTAACAATTCCGTTGGCGGTAGTTGGAAGTATTATTACATTTTTTATAATGGGGCAGGCGTTAAATATTATGGCAATAATCGGGATTATCATGCTGGTTGGTATTGCTGTAAACAACTCCATCATTCTTGTCGATTGGATGAATCAGCTAATTCGTGATGGCGTTGATAGGAAAGAAGCTATTTTACAGGCAGCACAACAAAGGATCAGACCAATTGTAATGACAAGTTTAACTACAGTTTTAGCATTATTGCCTTTGACTTTTGGTTTCGGTGAAAGTGCTTCACTGAGATCTCCAATGGCTTTGGCCGTTATTGGGGGGCTGGTAACATCAACCTTATTGACCCTGGTTGTTATTCCATGTGTATACGATGTTTTAGACAGATTCAAGAATCTTTTTGTTAGGAAAGAAGTATCTGCAGTTGAGCAAAATTAAAATAAAGGAATTTTCAAAGGATGAAATTCATCATAAATAGAAAAGTACTCATCAGCATGTTATTTATAGGATTAACCGTTCTTGGTTATGTTTCCTATAATCGACTGCAGGTTGAGTTAATACCAAACGCTGAACTTCCGATGCTGTATGTCCAGATTAGGTCACAAAACGAAGTGGATCCTAATTTTATGGAAGGCCAGGCAGTAATTCCTGTCGAAGGGGCAATTGGCACAATGGAAGGAATAGAAAGCATTGAAACCTCTCTTAACGGGAGGCAGGCTTCGATTCAGGTTAGTTTTAATCAAAATGTAAACTTTAAATATACGTTCCTGAAGTTACAGGAAAAAATTGATCAGGTTGCTTCCGGGTTAGATGATAATTTTTCGGTAAGTGTTAACCGGGTAAATACTCAGCAGCTTTCCAGCCAGTTTATGGAACTTCAGATTAGGGGAAGCGAAGGTGCAGACAGAGTTAGAAATATCGCCGATCAAGAGATAACAACTCCAATGGAAAATATCGACGGTATAGCTTCAGTGACAGTTTTCGGAGGTAGTGAAAAATCTATCGAAGTGACTTATGATGCAGCTGCCTGCGAAGCTTATGGCATTACACCTAATCAACTTCGGAGTTCGATCTCAAGTGGAGCAACTGAAAGGAGTTTTGTAGGCTACGCTCATGATGCACAAAAACAATACTTTGTGCATATTTCTTCCGATTACGAAACTGTTTCAGATATTGAAAATATTGTTGTTGCAGATGGCCCGATTTATCTCAAGGACGTTGCCGAAGTATATTTTGGTGTAAAAGAAGAGACAAGTATAAACCGGGTTAACGGGCTTGAATCGGTGAGTATGACGCTCGTTGGTGATTCTCAGGCAAATCTGATTGATTTATCGAAAAGGGTACAGGAGAAAATTAAAGAACTAAATAAGAAACTTGCCCAGTACGATGTAGAAATTGTGGTTCAGTCGAATGAGGCGGAAACAATGGAGGAAAATATTGACCAGATAATAAATCTGGCGCTTGTTGGCGGATTGCTGGCAATTTTTGTTCTGTGGATGTTTCTGAAGAATTTTAAAATTGTTTCATTTATTGCACTGGCAATACCAGTTTCGGTTTATACTGCATTTAATTTATTTTATGCATTTAATATTTCTATAAATAGCTTAACTCTTATCGGGCTGGTGCTGGCAATCGGTATGCTACTCGATAATAGTGTAGTTGTATTGGAGAATATTTATCGATTATCCGGAAAAAGATACGATGCTGAAACTGCAGTTGTGCAGGGGACGCAGGAAGTTTGGAGGTCAATTGTTGCAGCAACTTTAACAACGGTAACTGTTTTCCTTCCTTTTGTATTTTCTTCTGATTATAATATAAAACTATATGGAAGCCATATTGGAATTTCGATAATTTCCACACTTATGGTTTCGTTGTTTGTTGCTTTATTGCTGATTCCAATGGCAGCTCACCTTTTACTGAGAGGGAAAGCTTCTCACAATATTTTTTATGAAAAGGTTACAACAAATAATCGAATTATTCAGATTTATATTCTTCTGTTAAAATCTAGTATGAGAAATCCTGCAGCAACTGTTATTGGAGCAGTGGTTGTATTTTTCATTACTGTTTTTAGTGTTTTAGCTGTAAGTATTACTTCGTTAGAGGAAGTTGAGGAAACGCAGTTTAACGTATATGTTACTATGCCAGCAGGTTCTACGTTGGAAAAAGCTGACCAGATTGTAAGCGATGTGGAGGCACGTTTGGAAGACCTGGAAGAAAAGCAGGATGTTATCTCTAATATCGAAGCGGAAGAAGCAGTTTTAACAGTAGTACTGAAAGAGGACTATTATGATATTAATGAGTGTTCAATGGAAGAAATAAAATCGGATGTTGAAGATCGTGTAAATGATATCAGAACAGCCGATGTAGAGCTAACCGCACCAAGCTCAAGCTCCCGCTATGGCGGAGGTGGCGGAGGTGGCGCCATGGGATTCACTTCGTTTCTCGGTATTGGAACCGAGCAGGAACGAATTGTTGTAAAAGGTGAAAACTTTGAAGTAATGAGGGGTGTTGCTGAAGATCTGGAATATTATATTGAAGATCTTGAGTCAATACGAAGTGTAAATACAAGTATTTCAAGAAATCAGCCCGAAGTACATATGTTTTTCAATCAGTTGTTACTTACTGAAAATAACCTTACACTTAATAATGTTTCATCAGGACTTAGTTCATTTCCTCAGGAAATCACGGCAGGAACAACATATAAACAGGGTGATGAAGAATATGATATTATTATCAAGGAGAAATTAACGGAAGAGGAAGAGGAAGAAGCAGATGAAAGGGGAATTGATGATCTAAAACAACTACAGGTGAGTAGTTCGGATGGAGCAAATTTTGATTTGCAGGATGTTGCTGAACTGGTTTATGATGAAGGAATGGCAAGCATTAACAGGGTAAACCAGGAAAAGCAGATTGAAGTTACTTACCGTTTTGTTGACGAGGCTGAAGAATCAAAGGATTTATTGGAAGCTTATCGTTTGGAGATCGATGATATTGTTGCTTCATATAAGTTGCCTTCGGGTATTGCAGTTGAAGTTATTCATGAAGAAGATCAATTCTCAGAATTTTATTTTCTGATTGGTGCTGCTTTTATTCTTATTGTGATGATTCTGGCGTCAGTTTTTGAATCATTGGCAACGCCTTTTGTTCTTATGTTTTCTGTGCCTCTTGCGGCTATAGGTTCGTTGCTGGCACTACTTTTTACAGGAAATAGCTTGTTAAGTGCAAACACTTTAATGGGATTCCTGATTTTGCTTGGAGTAGTTGTAAATAACGGTATTATATTAATTGACTATACCAATATATTGAGAAAGCGCGGTTACAGAAAATCGCGTGCCCTTATGACTGCTGGTCTTTCCAGGGTCCGGCCGATATTAATAACAGCAATAACAACAATTGTTGCCATGATGCCTTTGGCTATGGGGCAATCCGAATATGTTGGAATGATTGGAGCACCGTTCGCGATTGTAGTAATTGGTGGCTTAGCTTTTAGTACACTTCTTACGCTGGTATTTATACCAACTTTATATGCGGGTTTAGAGAATGCTCTCGATTGGTTAAAATCGCTACACTGGCTTATAAAGGCTGGACAGTTAATACTTTTTGCGATAGGAGTAATCTATATTTATTTTGAGGTTGATGATCGAATCTGGCAATTGCTTGATTTAATGATCATCGTGGTTCTTATTCCTGGCGTTACAGCGTTTGTAATGACAAGTCTCCGACAGGCAAGTACCAGTGTTATTAAAGAAAAGGATGCAATTACTATTAAAATCAGAAGGTTAGTAAAAATTTATGACCGTGATAATCGTTTTGTCAGAGAATGGAAATCGGGGATCAATATCAGAAAACGTGCGGGTTTATTGAAGGATTACAAATCGATTCGCGATTTTTATGATTTGGTTTGGCAAATCCCGCTTGTCGCATTTGTTGTTTATTTTACGTTTTTCTATTTACAAAGTAACTTGTGGATGTGGATTATGTCCCATGTAGTGTACTTTTTCTTATTCCTGTTATGGGTACCGGCAAATCAGGTTTTGCTTAATCTGCATGAATCTACTTCAAAAAAGATATATTTAAAAATTACAAGAACTGTAAAAAGTTTGCTTTACTGGGTTACACCTTTGGTTTTCCTTTATATATTCTTTAAACGTTGGGATAACCTGGGAATGGTAATTTTTGTTGGTATTATTTGGTTCCTGTTATTGGTAATCTATAGTTCAGGCGAATATATTCATAGAGAAAATGTGAATATAGCTCGCATAACCGGGCGTTTCAGTTCATTGCGAAGAGGATATTTTACGATGGTTCGTCAAATTCCGATCATCGGGAAACGCAAAAAACCATTTAGAGCTTTAAATGGAGTTTCTCTTGAGATTAAAACGGGTATGTTTGGTTTACTTGGGCCAAATGGTGCCGGAAAATCAACAATGATGCGAACCATTTGCGGTATTTTGGAACAAAGCTATGGTAAGATTTGGATAAATGGACTGGATACCCAAAAGTATCGTGAAGAGTTGCAGGGGCTTATTGGATATCTTCCTCAGGCATTTGGTACCTACGAAAATATGTCGGCATGGGAGTTTCTTGATTACCAGGCAATATTGAAGGGAATCAGCGATACAAAAACCAGGAATGAACGTCTGGAATATGTTTTGAAAAGTGTTCATATGTATGAACGTAAGGATCATAAAATCGGATCATTCTCAGGAGGTATGAAACAACGTATCGGTATCGCACAGATATTACTTAATTTACCTCGTATCCTGGTTGTTGATGAACCAACGGCAGGATTAGACCCACGCGAAAGGATTCGTTTCAGAAACCTGTTGGTTGAATTAAGCCGTGAGCGAATTGTAATTTTTTCAACGCATATTATTGAAGATATTTCCAGTTCCTGTAACCAGGTGGCAGTTATTAACCGAGGTAACTTGAAATATTTTGGAAATCCTAACGATATGGTAAAAATGGGCGATGGTTTCGTTTGGCAGTTTTCAATGCCGGCTAAAGAATTTGAAACCTTCGCCAATAAACAACTTATTGTTCACCATATGAGGGATGGTCAGAATATCAAAGTAAGATGTTTGTCACAGGAAAAACCAGCTGAAAATGCGATTAATGTGTCACCTCACCTGGAAGATGCATACTTGTGTTTACTTAAAGATTTTGTTTAAAAAAGAAGTAAATGAGTAAAAAAATAAGTTTAAAAAATAGGTTATTCATTTTATTAAAAATGGTACGTTATAACCTGAAGATAATTTTTGCTAACAAATTCATTTGGTTTCTGCTAGCTGCACTAGGCATATTTTTGTTTTTCGCGGTTCAGTCTGTACTGCAACGAGAAACAATTGGTGAAGATTCAATTTATGGATTATTAATATTTCCTGGAATCTTGTTGATTTTTTATCCCTCTGTTTTTGGTATACAAAACGATGATGATTCAAGAATGCTGGAAATATTATTTGGAATTCCCAACTATAGGTATAAAGTATGGCTGGTAAGATTGGTAATGATTTATACTTTGGTATTTGTTATTATTCTGGCGTTTTCATGGCTGGCTTCCATACTTTTATATGATGTCCCTATTGTAGAGATGGCTTATCAGTTAATGTATCCGGTTGTATTTATGGGTTCTTTGGCATTTATGTTTTCCACACTAATAAAAAACGGAAATGGAACTGCAGTAGTTATGGTTCTCATTGGGGTAGCTTTAATTATACTGCAGGATGCTATGGCTACAACAAGATGGAATGTATTCTTAAACCCTTTTCAAATACCTGATAATTTGAATGAAGTTATCTGGCAAGGGACAATATCTAAAAACCGGATTTTTCTGGGAGTAGGAATTATTATTTTCATTTTGTACGGACTATTTAATTTACAGAAAAGAGAAAGGTTTGTTTAAATAAGAACATTTAAGGAATTTGTTCCAAATTTATGCAGGCAATCGTTATGAATGGGGGAAAATGTAACGAATTAATGCCTGCATTTTTTTATTCCTAAAAATCACATAATCAGATTTTAGATAAAATTTTAACTTTGCGGGGCATAAAATTTCAGGATGAATAAAGAGAAAGTTGAAATAATGGCCCCGGTTGGTTCTTTCGAATCATTAATGGCTGCTATTCAAGGCGGTGCAGGCTCGGTCTATTTTGGTATTGAGCATTTAAATATGCGCTCAAGGTCGTCTAATAATTTTTCTATTGAAGATTTAAGAAAGATAGCAGAGATAGCTGGTGGGCATGGTGTAAAAACCTATCTCACCTTGAATGTTGAAGTTTTCGATAATGAAATTCAACTTATGAGAGAGGTTTTGGATGCTGCAAAAGAAGCAGGAGTAAGTGCTGTTATAGCCGCTGATATTTCTGTAATTCAATACTCTCGTTCCATTAATCTTGAAGTTCATATTTCTACCCAGGTTAATATTACCAACATTGAAGCCGTAAAGTTTTATTCCAATTTTGCCGACGTTGTAGTCCTTGCACGTGAAATGAACCTAGGTCGGGTTCACGAAATAAGCGACCAAATAAAGAAAGAGCAGATAAAAGGTCCGGGAGGAGAACTGGTTCGTTTGGAAATGTTTGTGCACGGAGCATTATGCATGGCTATAAGTGGCAAATGTTATTTAAGTTTGAATGAAATGAACTCTTCGGCAAATAGAGGTTCCTGCTTGCAAACCTGTCGTAGAGCGTATACGGTTACTGATAAAGAAACGGGGGCTGAGCTGGATATTGATAATGAATATATAATGTCTCCAAAGGATTTGAAAACCATTCATTTCCTTAATAAGATTCTCGATGCAGGTGTAACAGTATTAAAAATTGAGGGGCGTGCCCGTTCTCCTGAATATGTGAAAACAACGGTAGAGTGTTATAAAGAGGCAGTTAATGCTTATTTTGAAAATACTTTTACTGAAGAAAAAATTGAAGACTGGAATAATCGGCTTGCTTCAGTTTTTAACCGGGGATTCTGGGATGGATATTACCTGGGACAAAGATTGGGTGAGTGGAGTAAAAATTATGGCTCACGTGCAACAAAGAAGAAAATATATATTGGTAAATGCACCAATTATTTTTCAAAAATTCAGGTTGCAGAATTTAAACTGGAAACCGGAGATTTAAAAATTGACGATGAAATTATAATTACCGGCCCTACGACTGGAGTAATACAGAAGTCAGTGAATGAAATTAGAGTTGATTTACAACCAGTAAGAGAAGGGAAAAAGGGTGAAAGAATTTCAGTGCCCGTGGAACCAAAAATAAGACGGGCAGATAAGCTTTATAAAGTTGTTGATGCAAAGCTTATTAAAGATCATAGGTAAGATAGAATAATATTTATCGTTAATTTCCGTTTTTGCTAAAAAAGTAGTTAATTTAACATTCGTTATACTAATCTTAGAACGCTGTATGAACCGTAAATTGATTCTTACCCTTATAATTGTTGCGATGTGCGGGAGTGCATTTGGGCAAGTTCTTAAATATCGCATTGGTGCAAATTATGGAAAATTTAATAGTGAAGTCGGAAAAGCTGAGGTAGAACATCCGCTTGTTAGTGTCTTATCAAATCCCAATGCTACAGAATTTTCCCATGCATTTGAGCCAGGATTTGAAGCTGAGATTATGCAGCTTTGGACTCCAAATGTTGAAACAGGTTTTGAATTGGATTATTCAAAATTTTCAGGAAGTAATGAGGTTCCTCCTTATTACAATTACTATTTTGCTCCTGAAAATCCTTCTACAATTACAACCACTGCTCCTTTGGTTTATGAATCATCGGCATTAAGTGTATTACTTAATTTCAGATATTATCTTGCACCAGGTGGAAGCGTAAGCCCGTTTTTGAAAGCATTTGGAGGTATTTCGTTTGTTGGGGCTGAATTTAATTATCAGGATTTAAGCGAATGGGATAATCCTGCAACTGAGGAAATTGAGACTGGAGTACTATATGCAATCGGTACAGATCAGAGTGATGATCCTAAAGAGGCGGTATTGAGTTACGGTGTTGGAGCTGGACTGAATTTTGCCATAAATGATAAAGTTTCTTTATATCTGGATGGAACCCTAAATTATATTGGTTCCGATAAAGTAGATGGTATTCCTAATTATGATTACGTAAATAATGACGGACAAGAGCTTCTGAATCCGGTAAGTAACAGGGCGCTTGTTGCTCAGGTTAGTCTTGGTATTGTTTTTACCTCAAAAACGAATTTGGGGCTTAATAAAAACTGGGGGAAAAACAAAGCAGATAGTATTAAGCGTACAGGGCGAACTACTCCATGGAGACCATTTTATCGACAAAAAAGATAGATAAGTATTGGAACAAGATATGATAATAAAAGCGGTGAATTTTTTCACCGCTTTTTAATTAAAAGACAAACAACTAATAAAATTTCTTTTTACTTTTTACCAGCATAAAACAATCAACCCAACTAAGCCCAGGCAAAAAATAAAGTAGTCTATACAAGCATAAAGATGTACGATTACTTTTTTCTATAGTTTCAGAAATTAACAAAAAATTACCTACTTTGCTATCGGTAAAAGATGGCAGGAGTCGGTAATCCAGGGATTTATATTTTGAAGTCTATATAATATTAGAAATCTAAAAGATGCATCTAATCCAGTGTTTCAAAAATCTTTGTAAGTAAATTTTTAGTAGCTATTACTCCATCTCTTTCAGAAAGGCGGTTCCCTTCATATTCAACATCGATAAAACCTTTATAACCTGAATCTTTTACAATTTTAACCAATCTGTAAAAGTCAAGTTTGGTTTCATTTCCCTGGTCATCAAAATCGTATGATTTTCCACTCACTCCTTTGGCAAAGGGCATAAGTAATTCGACTCCTTTATAACGGTCGTATTCTTCACCTGTTTCTCTGTCGATTGTGAAATTACCAAAATCAGGAAGTGTTCCAACCCGTTTGTGGTCTACCATTTTCATAACACCAGCCAGCCATTCTCCATTACTCGACAAACCTCCATGATTTTCAACCAGTACATTTATATTCTGGGTATCTCCATACTCACAAAGCATTCTTAGCCCGTCGGCTGCCAATTTTTGTTGTTCTTCGTAGGTTCCTCTGCTTCCGGCATTTACTCGGACTGAATGGCACCCGAGGAATTTAGCTGCATCAATCCATTTTTTGTGATTTTCAACCGTCTTCAGACGTTCCTCCTTTTCCGGATGACCAACCATTCCTTCATTATCACACATTATTAAAATATTTTCAACCCCCTCATTTTTTGCAATTTTTTTCAGTTCCGACAGGTATTTTTCGTCTTTTGCCTTGTCCATAAAGAACTGATTTACATATTCCACTCCTTCCATGCCGAGCTCACGTGTAACCTTGGGAAAATCAAGGTTCGTCATTTCATTCGAAGTCAGGGCACGGTGAAAAGACCACTCAGCAAGTGAGATTTTAAAAGGTGATTTTGCAAATCCGGCAAGCGCTGGCGAAGTTAGTATTGCACCCGAAGTAGCAGCGATGGTAGTTTTAATAAAGTTTCTACGTGAATTATTTTTCATCATTTTTTAGGCTTAAAAATAGTTATTTAAATTTCCTGAAAATATAAAAAATGATTGATTTTGAGAAAACCATTTTTTCAGTTTGCAGTGTGCGGTATTTTCTGTAATTTGATTAATGTCTCATCTAAAAATTATAAATCATGAATCAAGATTACCAGGCATTGTTTGATAAAGCCTATGATTTGGTCGTTACATACGGGTTAAAAGTGATAATGGCTATTATTGTTCTAATTGTTGGACTATGGATAATTAGGCGAGTTGTAAAGGTTACAGGCCACGTAATGGAGAAGAGGGAAGTTAATGTTTCCCTACGTGGTTTCCTAAAAAGTTTGTTTGGAATTCTCCTGAAAATATTGTTGCTAATAAGTATCGCTGAGATGGTCGGTATAAAAACAACCTCGTTTATTGCGATAATTGGAGCAGCCGGATTAGCTGTTGGTTTAGCCTTACAGGGAACATTGGCGAATTTTGCCGGAGGTGTTATGATTTTGTTGTTTAAACCGTTTAAAGTTGGAGATTTAATTGAATCGCAGGGGCACCTTGGGAGGGTGAAAGAGGTACATATATTTGTAACAATTTTATTAACCCCGGAGAATAAAACAGTTATTTTACCTAATTCTGCTGTATCCGGTAGTGATATTGTTAACTATACAACAGAAGGTGTTATTCGGGTGGATTTAACTTTTGGGATTTCCTATGACTCAAACATTAAGGAAGCAAAAAATATTTTATTGGGGATATTAAACAGTCATCCTAAAGTTTTAGAAGAACCAGCGCCATTTGTCGGTGTATCTGAACTGGGTGACAGTTCTGTAAATTTAGCTGTAAGACCTTATACTAAACCTACCGATTATTGGGATGTTTATTTTAATGTTTACGAGGAGGGTAAACTTGCCTTAGATGCTGCTGGTGTTACTATTCCATTCCCGCAAATGGATGTTCATATGAAAAAATAGAATATTTGAATATTGTAATGTCTCCAAAATTTTTTGGAGACATTACTGTTTTAGACATATTTGAATCGTTTGATATTCTTTTTAGGAGTCTTTTCAAATTCTTCGTTAACAATTTCAAATGCGCTTAATTGTTCATATTTAGGAAGATCCTCGTTGACTTTTTTCCTATTTTCTTCCATGATTGAGGGAAGTTCTGACTCCGGTATTTTTTCATTTGTGACAGATTCGAAATCCGGATAAACGAGAGCAACTAATTTCCCTTCTCTTTCAACGACAACACATTCTGAGATGTAAGGGAGATTTGTGATTTTTGCCTCAATTTCTTCCGGGTAAATATTCTGACCGGAAGGTCCCAATATCATATTTTTTGATCGGCCACGAATATAAATGAAATTATTTTTATCTATAACCCCCAGATCACCGGTTTTTAGCCACCCGTCATCTGTAAAAGCTTCTTTGGTAGCTTCCTCGTTTTTATAATAACCGGTCATTACGTTCTCTCCTTTTACTTGTATTTCACCTACGGTATTATATGGATCTTCTGAGTCTATTCTAACTTCCATCCGATCAACCAGTTTCCCCGCTGATGATGGCATGGTTTCATTCCATGCTGCATAACTGATCAGCGGACCGCATTCTGTCATCCCGTAACCAATTGTTAGTGGAAAATTTATTCGTTTAAAGAATTTTTCAACATCGGCACTTAAAGGAGCTCCTCCAATTACAATTTCAAAGAATCGTCCTCCAAATGTTTCAATAAGTTTAGCACGTATTTTTTTCAAAATAATTTTTGAAACCAGGGGTGTAGAGAGTAATATTTTTATTGATGTTTTTTGCAATGTAGGAAGTAGCCGTTTTTTATAAATCTTTTCGATTATTAGCGGAACAGATAAAATAAGATGAGGTTTTACTTCGCCAAATACTTTTGTAATAACTGCAGGTGAAGGAATTTTACTTAAAAAGGTAATATGACAACCCAGTGTAACAGGAAATAAGAACTCGAACAATAGGCCGTAAACATGTGCCATAGGTAAAAATGAGACAATTTTGTCACCTGCTTTCAAAGGCATGTGATCCTGGGCAAATATTATATTTGAAGAAAGGCTACGCTCGGGAATCATAACTCCCTTTGTAAAACCTGAAGTTCCTGAAGTATAAGAAATAACGCATGTATCTTCTCTGTTCCAGGATTCAAATTTAAAATTCTCTTTTCCCAATTTATTCTTTTTATAAAAGTCGAAGGAATCTTCCAGGTTTTGTTGAGTGTCTTTATTTTTTGCTGCAAAAAATGAAAAATCTTCTAATACTATTATTGTTTTAAGTTTCTTCGCATTTTCAAAATCAACTTTTTCAAGGAGTTGTTTCGCCCCTATTACCAGTTTTGCTTCTGAATGGTTAATGATATGATTTGTGTTGTCTTTGTTGAAATCCGGAAGAATTGGCACAATAATAATACCCGCTGATATTGCAGAAAGAAAAACGGTACCCCAACTAGCAGAGTTCCTGCCGAGAACAGCAATTTTGTCTCCGCGTTTGATTTCCATCTTCTGGTAAAAAAGATGCAGCGATTTTATGGTAGAAGCAACCTCTGAGAACTTAAAATCTTTTCCTTCATAGTCAGAAAATACAAGTTTATCCCAGTTTTCGTTAAATGCGTTGGTATAAAGTTTAGCTAAATCAGGTAGTGCCATAATATTTGTTTTAATAGCCAAAATTATGAAAATTACCTGAATTTTTTGTTCTATTAAGTTGATGGAGAAATAGTGATTGCGTATTATTTGTTTTTTAGGAATAAAAAAACTCCGGAGAATATCCGGAGTTATGTTGTCTTCCACTACTTTTAAGCGCCCAAAAAAAAGATATTTTTGTTTCCAACAACTTTATTATAGAGACGAAATATGTCAATCATTCTAAATCTATTTTGTGTTGTGGGAAAACTTTAATTATCTAAATGAGCGTAACTAAAAATTATTTTTATTGTTTTGTTTCAACTACAGCATATTTACTCATTTTCCAAAATTCCTCTGGGTTTTCAATTTCCAGGTATGTAATCAGGTTATCTTCTTCGATAAAACGAAACGAACTATCCGGATGCTCGGTAATAATTTTTGCTTTTTTTACAAAAAGTGGGAAATAATTAGTGCTCCTTTTGTCAAGCTGAGTGAAATAGGTCTCGTTAAAATCTTCTTTCATTGTTTTGCTTTTGCCAATTCCCAAAAATCCACCTTCTTTGGTTAGCACCCCATTTTCAGAAAGTTCATTAAAAGAACCCGATGCAAAGAAAGCTTTATTCAACTCACTGTCTTGTTCTGCAATCAGATTGTTTGCTTTATGAATTGAGTCAACTTTTACTGCTAGGTTTGATTCCAAAACCACCATTTGGCTGTCCATTTTCTCAATCTGTAAATCCATTTCTGCAATCTGGTAATCACGCTTTTCCAGTTCAGTTTTTAACACCTGGATGTTTTTATCCTGTTCCATGATGTTTTCGTTGAGTTTGGCAATTTTGTTTTTGAATGAACTAATTTCAATTCCCGAAGATTTAAGTTTTTTCTCCAGATCATCAATTTTTTTGCTGCTTTCTTCAAGCATCTCATTCATTAACCTGATATCAGCAACCAAAGCTTTTTTCTGATCTTGTGTTCCTTCTGACTGGTCCAGTACCAATTGACTTCTTTTTTCACGAACAAAAGTGAGGTTCTCTTCAATTTCATCAAAAGTATTTGTCATTTCATTCACCAGAGAGTCTCGTTCTTCCAGGGTCATATTCAAATTAGCGTTCTGACTGTTTAGATCGGAAATTTGTGTTCTATTGTTATAAATAATTATTCCTGAAACTACTACTACTACAATGAATACACTTAGATATACCCATTTTAACATTGGATTTTTTTCAGTTTTCATAGCGATTTCCTCCTTGTTATTTAATTTTTAATTCGACACTCTCATTAATGCCAAAGTTGTGCCAAGGAGAAGCACGATATGTAAGTGGCAGTCCTTCAGTAATTTTCAATTTAGGTTGGGAGTAATTTCTCTATCAAAATGAAATAGGGTTATCAAATTGATAATGCTTTGTAGGGCAATTTTAGTGGTTAATTAATCCGACTCTTTTAACATTCTGTAAATGGTGGCAACACCTATATCAAGCTTGTCTGCAACCAGTTTGGTATTATTATCGTATTTTTCGAGGTACTTTTTAACAATTCTGATGTTGTATTCCCGTAAACTCATTTCTTTATCGATGTTCTCACTCAAGAGAGCGTCATTCCCAAGTATAATGTTTTCATCATTTATTTCATCATTATCGGAAAGAGTGATGGCAAGTTCAATAACCGATTTTAATTCTCTTATATTTCCAGGGAAAGAATACGAAAGTAGTTTGTCGGCAGCAGAAGAGGTAAGACTTTTTACATTTAACTTGTTTTCATTGCAGAATTCTGTTATGAAATGTTTAGATAGAATTATTATGTCATTACCTCGGTCGCGCAACGCTGGTAATTCGATAGATAAGCCAAAAAGACGGTAATATAAATCTTGTCGAAAGTTTCCTTTTAAAACAGCTTCCTGGAGGTTTTGATTTGTTGCAACAATTATTCGGCAGTTGGTTTTTATAGGTTTGTTGCTTCCAATCCTAACAATTTCTTTTTCCTGCAAAGCTCTAAGTAATTTTGCCTGCAGTGAAATTTCCATTTCAGCAATTTCATCTAAAAAAAGAGTTCCATCATTTGCTTCCTCGAATTTTCCAATTCGGCGAATGTTTGCTCCTGTGAACGCACCTTTTTCATGGCCAAAAAGTTCGCTTTCTATTAATTCTTTTGGAATTGCGGCAACGTTAACCGCTATGAAAGGTTTGTTTGAGCGCTGAGAATTGTAGTGAATTGCCTTGGCTACCAATTCTTTTCCTGTTCCGGTTTCGCCGGTTACCATAACCGAAATATTTGTTCGGGTGGCTTTTTCAATTAAATCGAATATTTTTTTTGTAGCTGCACTTTTCCCAATTATTGTATTTTCAAAATTATATTTCTTTTTTACTTCGCTACGTAAAGTAACAATTTCGCGTTTCAACCGTTCGCCTTTTCTTATGTTGCTAACTGTATTTAGTAGACGTTCGCGGATGTCTTTCGATTTAACTATATAATCATAAGCTCCGTATTTTAGAAGTTCAACAACAACTTCAATTTCGTCTTGTTCTGAAATTAGAATCACTTGAATATCTTCATTTTCCGATTTTATTCTTTTCAGAATTTCAAGACCTTTAAGGTCGGGTAGCCGATAATCCAGTGTAACTACATCCGGTTTTTTGTGCAGGTTGTTTAAACAATCTTTTCCTGTTGAAAAAGACTCTATTTCATAATCCGGATTCATTGAAAGGTTGTGTACCAATAATCTGTTATACCATTCATCATCTTCTACAACAAATATTTTAAATGGTTTATCCTCCATGTTTTTAATTGAACTTTACGCGATTAGTTTTTGCAGGTTGAATTCTGGACAAAATTAGCTTTTATTCAGAAGCTTTTAAATATTTATCTAAAAAATCAATTATTGCTTCTGTTTCATCCCTTACTTCAAAAAATAATGAACGAATAGATTTAATATTGAGTTTCTTTTCAGCGTGACTTTCCATCGACTTTATTTTTTTATACAAATTCATTGCATTCATATGTTTGTAAGGAGTTGCCATCTTGTGGGTAGTTTCCCGGATAGTGTCCCAATCGTAATATTTTAAGGCTTTCTCGATAGTTTTTAAATTGTCCTTACTTGATTTTATGAAAATCTCAATCATTTCTGTCATAAAAATTTTATCTCCGCCTGAAAGCCTTTTAAGCTCTTCAATATCAACCGGTGATATGAAATTTGATTTATTTGATGAAACCTCTAATATTTGATTCAGAATTCTCAGGAGACTTTTTTCAGAAAATGGTTTGGATAGAAAACCTTTCATCCCGGCATCCAGACATTTCTGTTTTTCAGCTTCTTCATTTGATGCTGATATAGCAATGATTTTTGTTTCCGGCTTATTTTGTAATATTTCTATTGTGGCATCAAATCCATTTTTACCCGGCATTCTCAAATCCATGAAAATAATATCAAAATTCTTTGAAAGAGCTGCTTCAACAACTTTATTCCCGTCAGTGACTTCTTCGAAATTTGCCTTCCATTTTATTAAAATTCCTTTTAAAAGGAAACGGTTAAATTCAGTGTCGTCAGCAATTAGAAAACGAAGTTTTTTATAATTGTCCGGCACTTCAATAATTTCGAGTTCATTTTTTTCTATATTTTCTGCTTTGCCCTCTTTATACTTAATTTCAAATTGAATTGTAGTACCTTTCCCGGGTTCACTTTCTACAGATATTGTTCCTCCGTGTAATTCTATCAATTTTTTCACAATTGAAAGCCCCAGGCCTGTTCCCTGATATTTATATCCGTTTTCATCTTCAGCTTGAACATATTCATCAAAAATGATTTTAATATTTTCTTTAGCTATTCCAACTCCGGTATCGATTACCCAAATACTGAAATTGAATGTATTGGTTTTTGTTCTTGTAGTTTCTACCCGTAAGCTAATTTCTCCGTCCTGAGTGAATTTTATGGCATTCCCGATAAGATTTATCAAAATCTGTTTTAATCTAAATGGATCCCCGATTATTGCTACAGGCTTTTCACCTGTCCAATTAAAATTTAAAATGTTGTTTTTTTTCTTTGCCTCAAATTTCTGTAATGCTATTACTTCATTAAAGACTGAAGAGGGAGAAAAGTCCGTTTTTTCGAGTTTTAATTTATTTGCATGAATTTTTGAAAAATCGAGTGTATCGTTGATTACATTTTTAAGATGATTTGCTGATTTAGAGAGAATGGAAACTTGTTCCCGGGTTACTTCGTCGAAAGATTTTTGAACCAATTGCTCGGCTAATCCGTAAATGGCGTTTACCGGCGTGCGAAGTTCATGACTTACATTGGCAGCAAATTTTTCCTTAGCTACTGCTAATTCTTCTGCCTGATTTTTAGCGAGTTTCAATGCTTGCTGATACTTTCGTGATTTACGCAAATAATTGAAAAGTACAAACAGAACAAGTAACAACAAAAGGACAGCGGCTACTGAAAAAGCGGTCAGACGTTGGTATGTTATCGCAGCAAGGCGATCGGCATCTTCAGTTTTTGAGAGTAAATTTTCATTTTCTTTTTTGTCTGCTTCTGCAATGAGATTGTTTATTTTCTCAACCAAAACCAGGTTTTTTTCAATAAGCTGAGACTCAAGAATATTTATTTCCTCACCCTTAGCTATAATCTCGTCTTCTAACGCCTGAAGTTCTTGTAATATGACTTCTTTGTCGGGTTCCCTTTCAACAATTGTAGTGTCAGTAATTGTCCTTTTTCGGTTAAAAAATAGAAATCCTCTTTCTTTTATTTCTCTTTCGGTTTGAATAGTATCTAATTTTACTTCTCCTAATTTTGAATAAATCTCTGTAAATTCGGGTTCAATTCCCTGTGCAGATTCGTGAAGTATTAGTATTTGATTCCAGAGTTCCACTTTATTCTGGGCGAGTGAACTGATGGAATCACTCAAAATTTTTTCTTCATTGTTCTTATGTGGTAAGTTTTGCAATGTATTTAGCAGGGAATCAATTTTTTGCTGAGTTTGATTGTATTGTTTCAGATTTTCATTTTTATTAGTCAATATGAAATATCTCGCATTATTTTCCAACATGGCAAGATCGGCAGCCAGGTTTTTTGTTATAAATAAATGATTGTTCGGAAGGGCTTCACGATGGATGGAGTTTACAATCTCGGTAAGGCTTTTATATGCAAGATAGCCGGACGTAATTACAACAAAGCCAATGATAAAGGAAATTAGAGTTATTTGTATTTCAATTTTGAATTTTGACATCAGGTCAACCAATTTTGTTTAAAGAACGAGAAATGCTGACAGTTTGTTTTATTAAGTTAATGTATATTTTTTTAAATGCTATAAAGCGTTTTGGGCAACCAGTATTTTGAAAATTAATTGGAAGGTTTGTAGAAATAAAAAATGACTAACCGAATAATTTCAGATAGTCATTTTTTAAGTAATAATGAAAATGTTAGTATTTCCTCAGAAAAATATCTCCGCTTACTGTTTTTAATTCGACTTCGGTATTTCCTCCATTTAGTGATAATTCACGATTTGTGCCAACCCAGGAAATTTCCTTTGAAGGTTTATTATCAAACTTCAGGTCAGAATACACATCTCCGGTAACGGTTGAGAGATCGATGGTTGCTTTGTGGTTTCCCGGAATTGAATAATCGATATAACCACTAACCGTATTTATGGACATTTCTCCTAAACATCCTAAAAGTTCAATTTCCCCTGAAATTGTATTTAAAGTAAATTCAAGATCTTTGGGAATTTTAAGTGAATAGTTAATATCAGTGTTAAAATTATAATTGTTTCTTCTGCCTGTTTTTTCTTTAATCCCATCAAAATCTACTATTTCTTCAATTATTGTTTCTTCGTTTTTATTTTCAACTTTCAGCGTATAATAATCATTAAAGGTATTGTCATTAATATCAACCGTGACCTGTATTTCAATAAAGTCGTTATCCCATGCTTCAATTTTAATAATATCTGCAAAGCTGAGTTTCATTTCTGTTTTTGTTCCGTTTACATTAATTTTTTCATCAATGATTTTCTGTGCATGAATTAGTTCGCTTCCTAAAATCAGTACCAGAACAAATGTTATTAATTTCTTCATAGTACTATTTTTTACGTAAATAAATATTTCCTGATACTGATTTCAGATAAATCTCTTGTCCTCCCCCGTTAAGTGTATAACTATTATTTCCTTTGTTTTTAATTGTCCTAAGTCCATTCGAACGCTCATCTTCATCAGCTTTTCCGATGCTTTCCAGGTCTAAATTGTTATAAACATTTCCTGTTACATTACTTATTTCAATGTTTGCTTTACTGTTTGGAGGTAATGAAACATCTACGTAACCGCTAACGGAAGCTAGAGATGTTGGCTCTTCCTGATTAACGTTATTGTATATCACTTCAATATCACCGCTTACTGAATTTACAGTAAACGGACCGCTGCAATTGTTAAGTTTAACATCAGCGCTAAGCGTTTTAATTTCGAGACTTCCATTGTATGAATCAATATTCAAATCGTCGCTTGCAAAAGGGCTATGATAGTCAAGGCTAACGGCTATACCATTAGGAATTGATATGATGTATTTATAATCTCTTACTTGTTTACTAATTCCAGAGATGTTAACTATACCATCTACCTCACTTACATTTACAGCCAAACCTGTATTGTCTTCCTTGGATCCAATTAATTGTAACCCTTCCGCTCGCTCCGGTTTTTCAAAATTAGCATCAGACTCGATCACAATTGTGTTTCCACTTGTATTTTTAAGCTCTATTTCACCCAATAGGTCTGAAATTTCTACACGGTTCTTCACTTTTGGTGAATATTCAAACTTATTCTCCTGACTCATAGTTAGAAGGGGGAGAATAAATGTTGTTATTAAAATTGTAACTTTTTTCATGATTATTTTTCTTATTGTTTCACATTAACAGGGATGTTGATTTTTGCCGGCCAATAAATCAACTACCCTTTTTATATGATTGTTTTTATCATATCTTTTGCGTATTCCCTTACCTGTTCGTTTGTATTTTCGTTATTAGAAATTGATTCTATTTCTTCTTTTGCCTCTCTTACCCCTGATTCTGTGAGAACCTGAATTAAAGAGATTTGCAGAAGTGGATTATCCTGAAGTGAAAGAGACTGGATAAGTTCATTTTTTATATTTGGATTTTCGCCAATCATTTCTGATAAGGCATTAATTGCAGCTAATCTTACGTTTACATTTTTATCGCTATTCATGGTATAGACTAAAGCACTCACCAAAGCGTCATCTGCATTGCCTAACGTTTTTATGTTATACACGGCTTCAATTTTTTGTGGCCCTGAATAATCTTTTAGCCCGGCCAAAAGGACTTCCTTTTTCATTGTATTGAGTTCGGTTTGTAATTGAACTATTTCTTTATTTTCAGAACCGGTGAAGTATCCGGCACCGAATGTTCCTAAGGCAATTATCAATATTGCAGCAACCTTAACCCAGGCGGGAAGCTGAATTATTTTTTTCTGTCGGGAAATATCCTCTGATTCAACCAATTCTAAGAATTCTTCTTTCATGCTTTCCGGTGGTTCAACCCCATGGAAAGAATCGGTAAATTTTAAAAATGACTTTAGTTCGGTGAAAAGCTCTTGGCATGATTCACAATCCTGTAAATGTGAACTTACTTCTTCTTCTGTAATTTTATTAAGTTTCCCGTCGATATATTCCGGAAGGTTTATTTTTATTTCTTCGCATTCCATTTTTAATCCATTATTATGTTTGTGTAAATCTCTTTTAGCTTCTGAATGGCTCTGAATGTTTTCACCTTTACTGCATTTTCTGTTGATGAAATTGTTGCAGCAATCTCTTTGTATGAAAAACCCTGAAAACGATTCAACTCTATCATTTCCCGATAGGTTGGTGGTAATTGTGACAAGGCATCAAGCAAAAACTCAAATTTTTCTTTTGTATCCTGTACCCGCATGGATTCTTCCTGATCAAATTCTGCGACCTGCTGATTATCTTCTTCTCCATAGAATTTTTTATTCTCGTTGAAATAATCAATCAAAATATTTCTTGCAATACGAAATAACCAATAGGAAAAAGTCTTATCTTCCTTCCAGCTATGGCTGTATTTCAGAATTTTTACAAAGACATTTTGTGTCAGATCCCTGCTTGCATCAGCATTTTTTGTCATTCTAAAAAAATAACCATATACATTCTTGTAGTTTCTGTCATAAAGAACACTTGCTGACCTTTTATCTCCATTGGCCAGTTTCTTCATCAATATCTCATTGCTAAGCTGATTTTCCATTCAATATTCCAGAATATTTTTGTTTTGAAATTTAAGCATTTGATAAGAATACCTGAAAAATAAGGTATTGGTTACTCGGTTAATGAAAAATTGATGTTTTTTTTAAAAAAAAGTAATGTTTTTCATTTACGGGAATAAAAAAACCGGTTCAGATAATGAACCGGTTCTCGTTCTATTTGACGTCAACTGTGCCTTTAGAATTTTTTCGGGATACTGTTAAGTGGATTTCCATGGTGATATTAAAACAGCTTTCCATCGAAAATCAAGGTGCGAGAGAAACGCACAGTTTAAAGAACTCAATAAATTTGGGGCAATTCCTTTTTATTCCTTAATTAATCTTTTATTATCAGATTAAGAATTTTCAAATAACGTAATTCAATAATACAATTATTTCCAGAGTTATTTTTTGTCAACTAGCAAATGGTATGAATTGGTAAATATGTGGTAGTATTTAATTATTTAATGGAGTTTTAAAAATTGATATATGTCATATTTTGAGCATTAATAAATAACCGGAACAACCATTTTGATGCGAGTACCAGGATTATCTAATCCCGGACTAAGTTCCTCTGTTATAATCTTAGATAAAATATCGTATTTCTCTCCTATTAGCTGTAACCTTTTTTCTGTGATTGAAACTCCCATATTTAAATTTTGCTCTGATTTTGAATGAGGCTTAGATTTTTTAATACCGATACCATTATCTTCTATTACTATTTCGAGACTTTTTTCATTAATGGAATTAATTTTAATCCATATTTTACCTTTTTCAGGGATTGAAGATACTCCATGCCAAATTGCATTTTCAACAAAAGGCTGTATAATCATTGAAGGTATTGCTATTTCATCGCCATCAATTTTTTCATCGATTTCAATGGCATAATCGAATTTATTGTTCATACGGAATTGTTCAAGTTCAATGTAATTTCGCAAACGTTCTACCTCATCTTCTATACGAATTGAATTTGATTTTAATGAGTTCATGTTTTGCCTTATTAAACGTGCAAATTGTGATAGATAAATACCAGCCTCTTCCGCTTTGCTCAATAGCAGATAGCGTTGAATAGAACCTAGCGCATTAAAAATAAAATGTGGATTCATCATCGATTGAAGCGCCTTATGTTCGAGGGTAATAATCATACTGTCAGTTTCTTTCTGTTTCATTTTTCTTTTATAAAAAGATCTGATAATTAAAAATATGCCTGATAACAAAAACAGGATAATAACAATTTTTGTTGATACACGCTGGAAGAATGTTGGTTGCACTAAAACGGGAAGTTCAATTGGCGGACTAAATTCTTCTGTACCTTTTCTTGCTCTTAGTTTAAAGGTATAGTTTCCAGGTGGAAGATTTAAATAAGTTACCTGTAAATTGTTTCCAGTAATCCAATCCTGATCAATTCCTTCCAACATATAAGAATAATTTGAAGGTGTGGATGAATAGTTTAAACTGGCAAAGTCAATACTTAATCTTTCTGTGCTTTCAAATTTAGCTTCCCCTGAGCTTAAATCGAATCTATTTTCATCAATGGCAACACTGTAAAAATATGGTTCCGGAATGAGAATTTCGGCATTTACACAATCTTTAATAGGAATTGAAATCAGCCCGTCATCTGACGCTATATATAATGCATTATTGTGGCAGATAATATCGTTAATGTTATTGAATTCAATATTAAGGCGTTTTAGTTCAAGGATTTCACCTGTTGCTATTTTTAAAGGATCATCTATAAAATAGATTGTTTTGGAAGTATGGAAAAAAAGAATATCATCAATGAAGTCCATTCCCATTATTCGGTAATCAATAATTGATCTGAAATTTTCTGTTATATCGTATACTTCCTGATTGTTTGTTAAAATCAACTCGTTTCCCATAAAATTAAATACATCATAATTACTATTTATGATTAAATGTGAAGTAAGTATTTCTCCATTGTAATCCTGTAAAGGAGTGGCCAGTTTGAAATCTTCATTTTTAATAACAACATAATTTCTATCTGCATTTACGACCAGATTACTATCCTTAGTAATAACAACGTTATTTATTCGGCCTGTTCTCAGTCCTATTACAGAACAAGTATAATGGTTGTCTCTATAAATTTTCAAAAGCCTATCGTTGATGTAAGAGTATATCAAGGTTTCGTCAGGTGTTACTCCAATCTTTTTTACTGTATAAGGATATTTAGTGTGTGTTTTGAAGTTAATTGTGTTTGATTTTTCATCATAAACAGTCTCACTAATTGAATGAAGATGTCCGCTTATGGAGTTGATTATTAGTGTGTTATCTCTAAAGTGGTATATGCTTGAAATATTACTTTCATCAAGCTCAAGATTCATTCTTGCTAATTTGTTATCATTTAAAACATATAATGATTTTCCGTTTGTTATCCAAAGGTTCCCATCGTTGGTTGGTTCAATAGATTTAATGCCTAATTCTTCAAAATTTTCTGTTTCCCAGTATTGATATTTTAAAATTTCCCGGCTTATCTTAAAAATACCCTTCGACTCCGAAGTAACCCAAATATTATTTTCTTCATCAATTAGTATTCCCTGAGTTTGTTCAACATTGAAATGGTAAATAATTTTATTCTCATCAAAGCAAAAAACGCCTCTGTCAAATGTTGCAATCCAGATTAGACCGTCTGAATCGACTGTTAATGAATTTACATATTGAGTTCCTAATTGTAAGATGTGTTGATAAAGAATATCTCTACCTCTATAGATATTGGCATAACCATTGCTTTGAAATGCTATGGTTTTGTTTTCACCAATATTAAAAACCCTATTAATAGAATAATTTTCAAAGGGATTTAAGTATGCGCTGTCTTCAAATGTTTCAAGTTCAAATATTCCGGTCGCCGACCACAGTAAAAATTTATCATCTAAAGATTTATTTAAATGGAAAAGTCCAAGGTTTGTTTTATTATCAAGACTAAAATTAAACCTGGCAACCTCAGAATTATTTTTTTTCAGAATATATACGTCTGATACTTGATTATAAAAATATAATGTTGAATCGGTATCTTCATAAAAATCATAAAAGTAAAAATTCGTTCTCAGCTGGTTTAGTGTAGTATCATTTTTTTCGTTATATATGGTATTGTCTAAATAGTAATTGAGGGTTCCGTTCATATTCATAAACCAAAGGCGCCCTGACAAATCTTGTTTAATTCGTATTACAAAATTGTCACTCATTCCTTCTTCGGTTGAGAATCTTTTAAAATTAGTTCCGTCAAATCGGATTACCCCGGCATCGGATGCAAACCAAATAAAACCATCTTTATCCTGGTATGTATACATAATTTTGTTGGTAGGGAGACCTTCGGCTATTGTATAATTTTTAATGAAAGGATTAATTGCATATGCAGTTTGAAGGGAAAACAAAAAGATAATCAACAAACATTTCCTTTTCACTAATCGATAGATTTTGATTGTGTCCCTATCAGTTCTCGAAACTCATTAAAGCGTCTTCTTGATATTGGGAGTTTTGTTTTATCATCCAGCACGGCAAAATAACCCTGGTAACTGGAAAAACCTTTTAAAAAATTCAAATTGATAATATTTGATTTATGGATTCTGAAAAATTGATCCGGATCAAGTACTTTTTCAAATTCTCCCAGAGATTTACTTGAAATTATTTTCTCCAATCCGGACAAATGAAGGACGGTGTAATTACTATCAGCTTCCAGGTAGCGTATACTGTCAACTTCTATAATTTGAAAACCAAATTTTTCAACGACAGTAATTTTATTTACCCGGCTATTTTTGTTTTTTACCTGCTCAATTAAATTTTCCAGTGACTCACTATAAATATCTTGTATTTTGTTTTGTTGCAGTCGGAGGTTGAGATATGAAGTTGCTTTATCTACCGCCTCTTTTAGTTCGGTTGGATTAATTGGTTTCAATAAATAATCAATAGCATTTGCTTTAATGGCTTTTAAGGCGAATTCTTCATGTGCAGTTGTAAAAATAATTGCATATTCTTCTTTTGGGATAGAAGCTATAAAATCAAATCCATTTTCATTGGGCATAGAAATATCCAGAAAAATCAAATGGACATCAAATGCTTTTAGTAATTGTCTGCCTGCAGCGGCAGATTCTGCACTCCCACATATTCTTATTTCCGGGCAAAAGTGTCTTAAAAGTATTTCAAGCGTTTGTCTAACGTTTAATTCATCATCAATAATTATGGCGTTAAATTGTGTCATATAACAAAGATATAACATAAATTAAAATTTATTTCTGAGCGCAATGAACGGTATGTTTTAATTAGCCATTGGTTTAAAATGCAGCACGAGTGGTTATGTATTGTTATCAAAGAAATAGTAATGATGTGGTACAATTTAATGAATTATCAATTAAAATTTTTTACAAACATAATGTCATTGGCAATTGAACAAATTATATTAAATTTTGTAAATTACTTAATATTTAAATAAAACTATATTATGGAATCAGTTGAAAGTATCTCGGAGAAAATTTATGAATTAATAATGACTTTCGGCCCCCGGCTGATTGGAGCAGTTATTACTTTAATTATTGGTTGGTGGATAATTAAGATTGTTCAGAAAGCTATTCGTAAAGGATTTGAAAAAAGGGAAATGGAACCTTCTCTCAAAGGTTTCTTAAACAGTATGATTGGCATACTCCTGAAAACAATGTTGATAATTAGCGTTGTAGGTATGATGGGTGTTGAAATGACATCTTTTATTGCTGTTCTTGGGGCAGCTGGATTAGCTGTTGGTATGGCACTTTCAGGGACTATGCAAAATTTTGCAGGAGGTGTAATGATTTTATTATTTAAACCTTTTAAAGTAGGCGATTTTATTGATGCGCAAGGTCATACAGGAACAGTGAATGAAATACAAATTTTCAATACTATTTTGAAGACGCCGGATAATAAAACAATTATTATTCCAAACGGAGGATTATCTACCTCTTCAATGACTAATTTTTCTACTGAGCCAAGAAGAAGAGTTGATTTTTTATTTGGGATAGGATATGGCGATGATGTTGATAAAGCAAAAACAGTATTACTTGGTTTGATTGATAAAGATGAAAGAATTCTAAAAGATCCTGAACCTTTTATTGCCGTCTCTGAACTCGGCGACAGTTCCGTAAATATTGTGGTACGTGTTTGGGCAGAAGCTGTAAATTACTGGGGTATTTATTTCGATTTGACAGAAAATGTGTATAAAACGTTTGATAAAGAAGGTCTCAATATTCCGTTTCCGCAAATGGATGTACATATTCAAAAATAGATATTACAGATATATAAATATCGGGGTTAACTTAATATTGACTTGCATATTATTAAGTCGTACATTTGTACTTTAAAAAAAATATTTTTTTGTTAAACTCCGTCCTGAATGAAATTCTCTGTTTCACACAAATTGTCCTTTAAGCCAGAATTTTTTCTGGCTTAATTTTTTCAAATAATGCGTATTGTTTCTCCCAAAATCTCAATTTTGTCACCTGTAACTAATTTTGCTCTCTTTCTAAGTTCAGGTTCTCCGTTTCTTATTACCTCTCCGTTTTCAACCAAAATTTTTGCATGTCCACCTGTTTCAGCAATACCAATTAACTTTAAAAGTTTTACAAGTTCTATGTATTCCGATTTTAATTGAAATTCCTGCATTATAGCTTTAGTTTTTTTCTGATTTCCCTAGGAATTGAGTCTTTATGCACTAATATAGCAATGGTTTTTAAACGAACATAGTCTTCGGTCATATGAAGATAACCTCCGTAATTATTACTTTCCGGGCCCCATGAATTTTTTGTATAAAAACAGGTTCGCCCGTCTTTATCCTTGGAAAGCCCAACAATATGCATTAAATGATCATCGGTGGTAGTTCGGTCAAAAAAAGTTTCCTGTCGCAGTTTTTGGCTTACTTTACCAATCTGTTTTTCAGGAAGATCAGCCCTGCCAAGTTTGTGATTAAAGGTCTTTTCACTTGTATCTCCGTCCCATGCAATGGTATATCCGTTTTCGAGAGCATAAGTCATCACATCTATAAGTTCATCGATGGGAAGATTATAGTATAAATCATTCGACCAATTATCGGGAACTTCTAAAACAAACTGATCATAAAATGGGTGATGGGAGTATGAGGTCAATTCTACATAATCTTCTGGATTAAGTTCGAGTTTATTGCGGAATTGTGTAGGTGTAAAATTTCCATCATTGGTTTTTACCTTTTTAGGTAATTTCCCGATATTTTTTTCAAGAACGTTTTCTACCGTTTTTATATTCGAAACGGAAAAATCTTTTCTGGTCTTATTGAGATTATCCATCTCTTTGCCCAGTTCTCTGGCCCATCCGTGGTGACTGTATTGCCCCCCGGTTTTCTCACCGGGGAATTCCTCATAGCTTACCATCCCTTCATTTTTCAGTACATTAAGTACGTCGTGTGCTAGTCCGCCTTCACCAAAATTACTTTTCCCATGATATAGCAAATAGTCTTCTGCCTTATCCATATAGGTGTAATAAACAAAAAACATTTCCGAAAGATCAGTTTCGGGTAATCCTTTTCGTATAATTTCGGATTCCAAAAAACTTGTAGTGGCAAAACTCCAACAGGTACCTGTACTTCCCTGATCAATCACCGGTGTATGTTTTAATTCTTTTATAATCTCAAAATCATCATGGGCTTCCTGCGCTGAAAGTTTCAGACAAAAAATAAATATCAGTATAAAAAACAATGCTTTTTTTCTCACAACTAACTTTTTAAGAATTTTTTATTTCCTGTTGTTGTTTATGACTTAATCCCATAACAACTATATCATACGATTCATCAATAAAATTTTTAAGCATATCATCTGAAATTGATCCATCAACTGTAATGGTGTTCCAGTGTTTTTTGTTCATATGGTATCCCGGTTTAACTGCCGAATATTCCTCACGTAGTTCAATGTTTTTTTCAGGATCGTTTTTTACATTTATAGATAACTCGCCTTCCAGGTCAGTAAGACAAAACATTTTGCCGGCTACTTTAAAAACAAGAGTAGTTTCATCAAACGGAAAATCTTCAGATACTCCTTTTAAAGAAAGGCAGTACTCCCGTAACTCTTCAATGTTCATAATAATGAAATTAAAATTACGTGTTAAAAGTAATTTTTTCCTGTTGAAATCAAAATTTAAAGAGTAGGATAAAATGCATCTTTAAAATGTTCCAACTCATATCGTTGGTCGAAGAAAATAATGGTAACGATATCGAAGCGGGTTTCCAGGTCAATATCCTTTTCAAGGATATATGCATCTGCAGCTTCCACAATACGTTTTATTTTGGCGTTTGTTACTGCCTCAGATGGATGTTCATAACGAATTCCATTGCGCGATTTTACTTCAACAATTACAAGTTCATTGTTATCCCGGGCAATTATGTCCAGCTCAAGATGCCCGTAATACCAGTTTCTATCCAGAATTGTATAACCCAATTTCGACAGATAATTTTTAGCTATTCCTTCAGCTATTTCTCCTATTTCGCGTTGTGAAACCATAAGTCAGGGGGTAATATTTTAAAGAAGTTTTAAACTTGAGTATTTTTCAGAAACATTCAGCTGCCAGGTTCGGCCAAATGCCAATGCCAGATTCTTTTTATCATGCCCTGCCGGAAATCCGTAGGCAACAGGATAATTAAAATCATTAACAGCTTCGGATACGATTTCATGAATAGTTTTTCCAAATGGTGATTCGTTGTCTTTCATATCTGTAAAATCACCAAGAATAAGCGCTGCCAGATTCTCCAGTTTCCCGGCCAGTTTAAGTTGGTGCATCATTCGGTCGGTATGGTACAAAAATTCGTCAATATCTTCCAGAAAAAGAATTTTTCCTTCGGTATCCAGTTCATATTTAGTTCCCTGAAGACTTGAAATTATTGAAAGATTTCCTCCAATTAACTCTGCCTCTTCAATTCCACTTTTGTTGAAAGTCCCGTTTTTAAAACTGTAACTCACATTTTTGCCTGAAAGAAGCTGCATTAATGATTGGAGATTTTCTGCGGGGTGACCATCTTTTTCAAAAAAGTAACGCGGCATTGGCCCGTGAATTGTTGCAAATCCCAAATTATTCAGGCATAAATGCAGGATTGTAATATCGCTAAAACCAACGAGCCATTTTGGATTTTTGCTGAATGCCGCGAAGTTTAGTTTGTTTATAATTCGCACCGTTCCGTACCCCCCCCGTGAAAATAAAATAACTTCAGCCTCCGGATCATCTAACGCAGTTTGTAAGTCTTCCAGACGCTGCTGGTCGGTTCCGGCAAACTGGAAATGCTGATTGAAAACGTGTTTCCCCAATTCCACCTCAAATCCTTCCTTTTGCAGCCATTCAACAGCAGGCAAAACATATTTTTCATCCACCTTTCCCGCAGGCGAAACAATTCGGATTTTTGAACCGGGTTTTATGTAGGGTGGTGTTTTCATTTCAAACAAGTGTAATATTTGTTGGAAGTTACAAAATGGAATCTGTTTATAAAATTTATCCAACCAAAACCTCGTACAATTCTTCTACACTTTCAACAAAATAGTCAGGTTCTGCGTCCCTTAAGTCATCCTCCTTGCCAAAACCGTAACCCACTGCTATGGTTGAAAGCCTGTTTTCTTTACCTCCCTGGATGTCATAAATTGTATCGCCGACCATGGCAACATTAAGAAATGGTTTTATCCGGTGAGTTGTTAAAATATCAGAAATAATGGATGCTTTACTTGCACTGTTCCCTCCATAGTCTGCACCTATCAACTGAATAATATATTTATCAAATTCAAAATGCTCAATAATTCTTTGGGCGAATTTTTCCAGTTTCGAAGTGGCAATATACATTTTTACGCCTGCAAAATGTAAGTCCTCCAAAAGCTGGTAAATTCCGGGATAAGGTTCGTTTTCGTGCCACCCGTTATCGTTGTAATAATCGCGAAAATATTCTACCGCGAGTTTTGTATTTCGTTCGTTTAGTCCAAATAAATTACTAAAACCCCACTGCAGGGGTGGCCCTATAAATTTTTCAAGAACCTCCTCGGAATAACCATGTATTTGCATGTGTTCCAACGCATACAGCAATGAATTACGTATTCCGCTTGTGTTGTCGGTTAATGTCCCGTCAAGGTCAAAAATGATGTGCGAAAATCTTGTCATATCTTGGTTGAAAATGCGAAGTTAATACTTTTAAACAATCAAATTACAAAAAGTAGAACAACAAATTTCCGAGGGATATTTGTTGGATTTTTAGAAATTTGAGGCTTGTGAATTGACGCTTCTTTTAGTTATCTTTGCACCCCTGAATCTTTATTGAAAAAATCAAGTAAATGAGTAAGTTTAAAAGAACACTGATTACGACGGCTCTTCCTTATGCAAATGGCCCAATCCATATAGGTCATCTTGCCGGTGTTTATGTCCCTGCAGATATTTATACCCGTTATCTTCGTTTGAAAAATGAAGATGTTTTAATGATTGGCGGGTCAGATGAGCACGGTGTTCCCATTACTTTGAAAGCAAAAAATGAAGGTGTCACTCCACAGGATATTGTTGATCGATATCACAATATCATAAAAGAATCTTTTGAGAAATTTGGTATTTCGTTTGATGTGTATTCTCGAACAAGTTCAAAGGTTCATCACGAAACAGCTTCTGATTTTTTTAAAAAATTATACGAAACTGGTAAATTTATTGAAAAAACTTCAGAGCAGTATTACGACGAGGAAAACCAGCAGTTTCTGGCCGACCGTTATATTATCGGAACCTGTCCGAAATGTGGATTTGAAAAAGCCTACGGTGATCAGTGTGAAAGTTGCGGAACCTCGTTAAGCCCAACGGAACTGATAAATCCAACATCGATGATTAGCGGGAACCAACCGGTTTTGAAAGAAACCAAACATTGGTATCTGCCGCTTGATCAGTATGAACCCTGGTTAAAAGAATGGATTCTTGAAGGTCATAAAGAGTGGAAACCCAATGTTTACGGGCAGGTAAAATCATGGATTGATGGCGGATTACAACCGCGTGCCGTTACACGTGATCTAGATTGGGGTGTACCTGTTCCTGTGGAAGGTGTGGATGGAAAAGTTCTTTATGTTTGGTTTGATGCGCCGATTGGCTACATTTCGGCTACTAAGGAACTAACCGACAAATGGGAAACCTATTGGAAAGATCCAGAAACAAGGATGTTACATTTTATCGGGAAGGACAATATTGTATTTCACTGTATTATTTTCCCCAGCATGCTAAAAGCTGAAGGAACTTTTAACCTTCCGGAAAATGTACCGGCCAACGAGTTTTTAAATCTTGAAAATGATAAAATTTCCACTTCAAGAAACTGGGCAGTTTGGTTACATGAATATCTGGAAGAATTTCCGGGGAAAGAAGATGTGTTAAAATATGTGCTTACAGCGAATGCTCCTGAAACCAAAGACAATGATTTTACCTGGAAGGATTATCAGGCAAGAAATAATAATGAATTGGTCGCCATTCTGGGTAATTTTGTAAACAGGGCGCTGGTTCTTACACACAAATATTTTGATGGTGTAGTGCCTGCTCTTGGTGAACTTTCTGATTACGATAAGGAAACACTCGATTCTATTTCAGCGATAAGGGCTGAGGTTGAAAAAAGTCTTGACAGTTTACGGATTCGTGAAGCTTTAAAAAATGCGATGGATTTGGCGCGATTGGGCAACAAATATCTGGCCGATGAGGAACCATGGAAAGTTTATAAAACTGATGTTGAACGCGTAAAAACCATTCTTAATATTTGTTTGCAAATTTCAGCTAATCTTACCATTTGTCTGGAACCATTCCTGCCGTTCAGTATGGAAAAATTACGCGGATTTCTGAATTTCGAAAAGCAGGATTGGAACAAATTTGGCTGGACAAATCTGATTCCGGAAGGTCACAAGCTAAATAAACCAGAATTGCTTTTTGAAAAGATCGAAGATAGTGTAATTGAGATTCAGCTTCAAAAATTAATGGATACAAAAAAAGCCAATGAAATGGCTGAAGCGAAAGCGAACCCGGTAAAAGAAAGTATTGAGTTTGATGATTTTGGTAAAATGGATATTCGTGTTGGAACAGTGCTGGAAGCAGAGAAAGTGGCTAAAACCAAAAAACTTTTAAAGTTGAAAATCGATACGGGTATTGATAAACGTACTGTGGTTTCAGGAATCGCGGAATACTATGAACCTGAAGATTTGATTGGCAAGCAAGTGTCAATTTTGGTGAATCTTGAGCCCAAAAAACTTAAAGGGATAGAGTCACAGGGAATGATTTTGTGTGCTGAAAATGCTGATGGCTCTTTATCGATTGTGGAACCGGACAAAAAAGTTAAAAACGGTTCGGAAATTAAATAAAGACTAAAAATAACAAGCATCAACTCTTGTTGGTGCTTTTCTGTAAGTTTCCTTACCGAATAAAATCGGGTAGGTGCTTACTCAACATATATAACCGCTTTTGTACGCAAGGGCGGTTTTTGATTTTTCAAGGATTTTTATAAAAACATTGCATAAATCTTTATCTTTGATATGCCGACTTAAGCTAAACCAAATTTATTGATCATGAAACCGCAGGTTGTCTATTTCCTATTCCTCCTTATGCTTACAGGTTGTTCAAAAGAAGAAGATAGTTCAAAAAAGGATTATCCGATTCAATCTGTAACATCAGATAATATTGAGTTGACAGATAATTTCTGGACAAAACGTATTGCTACAAACCGAGAGGTAACTATTCCCTATTGCCTTGAAAAATGTGAGGAAACTCACCGCATTGCTAATTTTGCTATCGCTGGAGGATTGATGGAAGGAACTTTTGAAGGTATCCGCTACAACGATTCCGATGTTTATAAAATTATGGAAGGAGCGGCGTATTCTCTTCAGCAAAAATATGATCCTGAGTTGGACAAATATCTAGATGATTTGATTGCCAAAATTGCTGCTGCCCAGGAAGACGATGGATATTTGTACACGATTCGTACAATAAAAGGAGATTCAGCAATGACTGAAAGGGAAGGAGAAGAGAGATGGATTAATGTACGAATGCATAGTCATGAGTTATATAATGTGGGTCACATGTATGAAGCAGCAGTAGCACACTTTAATGCCACGGGGAAAACAAGTTTTTTGGACGTGGCATTAAAAAACGCTGACTTAATACTTTCTGTTTATGGTCCGGATAAACGTCATGATGCACCGGGACATCAGGAGATTGAGATCGGTCTTTCGAAATTGTATAGAACAACAGGGGAGCAAAAATATCTTGATTTGGCGAAATTTTTTCTCGATGAACGGGGACGTTCAGATATTCGGGATTATAACAGTGAAAGTCAATGGGAAAATGGTGCCTACTGGCAGGATCATAAACCGGTTGTTGAACAGACTGAAGCTGTAGGTCATTCTGTAAGAGCGGCATATATGTATTCCGGAATGGCTGACGTAGCGGCGTTAACAGGCAACGAGGAGTATATTCAGGCCATTAATACAATTTGGGAAAATGTTGTTGGTAAAAAATATTATATCACAGGAGGAATAGGTGCCTTGTACGATGGAGAAGCCTTTGGAGAAAATTATCAGCTACCCAACCATGCTTACAACGAAACATGTGCTGCAATAGCCAACGTATTCTGGAATCATCGTATGTTTTTAATGAAAGGAGAGAGCAAATATATTGATGTTTTGGAGCGTACTCTTTATAATGCTGTTTTGCCGGGAATTTCTTTCGAGGGAAATACATTTTTTTATCCCAATGTTTTGGAATTTGATGGGAAGGATCCTTTTAACCAGGGAGCTACTGAACGCAAGCCCTGGTTTGACTGTTCCTGTTGCCCTTCCAACCTTTCAAGATTTATTCCAGCAGTTCCCAATTATATTTACGCTCAAAAGGGGAAGGAGATATTTGCTAATCTTTTTGTGGACAATACCGCTGATTTTATAGTAGAAGGCACTGGATTCCAAATAAAACAGTCGACAAATTACCCCTGGGAAGGCAATGTCAGATTTGAAGTTGTAACTGAAAATCCGATAGATTTTACTTTGAAAATTCGCGTGCCAGGTTGGTCACAAAACAGACCGGTTCCCAGTGATTTGTATTCATATTTAAACGATTCAGAAAATAAGGTTCATATTTTCGTAAACAATGAATCTATTGAATCTTTACCCGTTGATGGTTATGTAGAAATTAGCAAAACCTGGCAAACGGGTGATGTGGTTGAATTATCCTTGCCAATGGATGTAAAAATGGTTGTTCCCAATGAAAAGGTAAAGGATATTGCCGGTGACGTAGCTTTTGAGCGCGGCCCAATTGTTTATTGTGCTGAGCAGGCTGATAATCCGTCAGGAGTATTAAACAGGTCAATATCAGAATCGACAACATTTACCCCCGTTTTCGATCCAAACCTGTTACAAGGTGTCGTGAAATTAGAAGCTGCTGATGGTTTCACTCTTGTTCCCTACTATGCATGGAGCCACAGAGGAGTAGGTGAAATGGAAGTATGGTTTAAAAAAGAAAATTAGTAGGGTGCTGAATTATTTATTTAAATGATAACCAATAGGGCAATAAGCAGGATAAGCAACATAAACAATACAAACTGATTGCGAACAAAAAGTCCGAGCAATATTAAAATATCCACTTCTTCATTCATAGGTGAGTTAATTTCAATTTCTCCTTTGTCTTTGGTAATAAACTCATTTGAAGTGTACTTTACGATCTCGCTGCCATTGAATTTCCATGACCATTGTGATTGCCAAAAATTATTTATCTCGAGTTCAAAGCGTTTACCGTTTATAACTACATCACTTCTGGGGTTAAAAAAGTTTATCATAACCGTGGCTAGCAGAGATTGGTCATTGGCATCGTAGATCTCAAGTTTAGAAAGGAAAAATTCTCTGTTCAAAGTAAATAGTTTGCCGTTGATAATGGCCTGTGCCTTAGAGCTGAGCATGCTTTCCCATTCTATTTTTCCAATCTGTTCGTTACCTCTTTTTAGTTCCAGTTTAGAACCAAATACTTCTTTTGTCCACTGCAACTTATCCATCTAACTTTCTCTTAAAGGAAATGCAATTTATGAAATTATTCATTGGGAGTAAAAAGGAAAACGTTCTAAAAGCGGAGTGAAAATAAAATTTTTAGAAACTTTAACGATTGTAATTAGAAAAGCCGGATTTATTTAAATCCGGCTTTTACATGGCGTATATTTTTTTTTAGTTGGGCAGCAAAACCCTGTCAATCATATGGATTACTCCATTCTTCCCTTCAACATCTGCTGCCACAACTTTACTTTCGTTGATTTTAACTCCGTCAGATAAATCAATTTTAATTTTCTGTCCGTTTAAAGTTGCAACACTTGTGTTCGATAAATCAGCTGACATTACTTTCCCCGAAACAACGTGATAGGTTAAAATTGGTGTCAATTGCTCGGCACTTAAATCTTTTATTCCTTCAACACCCAATTGACTGAACAAACTCTTAAATGCTTCATCGGTTGGTGCAAAAACTGTAAAAGGTCCGTCAGCGCTCAGTGCGTCAACTAATTCAGCCTTTTTTACTGCTTCTACCAATATCGAGAAGTCAGGATTTGACACTGCAATTTCTACTACAGTTGATGAACCGGAGTCATCGCCTGCAAAAGAGTTGAAACTTACTCCAAAACCCAACACTGCAATGAATGTTGCTGATACTAAATTTTTGATTGCTTTTTTCATGATTTCTAAATTTTATAAATTGTTTATTTGTGAAAAATTTCTTTATGGTAATAATACTTTGTTTATGACATGTACAACTCCGTTTGATGATTGAATGTCAGCCGCAATGACCTCACTTTCATTAACTTTAACTCCGCCCATCAAGTCAATAGTTACAGAATTACCATCGTTTAAAGTTGGTACAGTTCCATCAGTCAAATCAGTTGACAAAACATTTCCTGAAACAACATGATAGGTTAGAATTGGAGCCAACTGCTCTGCTGTTAAATCGGCAATACCTGAAATTTCAAGAGCTGCGAATAATTCTTCAAATGCATCATTGGTTGGAGCAAACACGGTAAATGGTCCGTTGCCTGAAAGTGTTTCCGTCAAGCCCGCTTTCACAACTGCCTCTACTAAAATTGAAAAATTATCATTATCCAAAGCTATATCAACTACAGTCGGTGGAAGAATAACTTTGTCAACCACATGTATAACTCCATTGTCTGCTTCTATATCTGGAGCTGTTACCATCACATTTTTATTAATGTAAACTCCTCCATCGACTTTAATGTACATCGATATATTGTTGTCGCTATAGCTTGCGAGTGTTGGATAATATCCTGTGGTTAACCCTGATGATAATGCTTTACTTCCAATAACATGATAAAGAAGAATATTTGTTAAAGCGTCAACAGGAATATCGTCTAGTGAGCTGGCTCCCAGGTCGTTAAGAAGGGCTGTAAAGGCGTCATTTGTTGGTGCAAAAACGGTGAGGTTTGCATCTTCATTAGCTACAGCTTCAGTTAGATTTGTCCTTGCTAATGCATCAATCAAAATTGAAAAATCGGAATTGGCTGCGGCAATGTCTGCTATAGTATTTGATTGTAGCATTTCAGGAACTAATACAGCATCAATTACATGAATAACGCCATTTGTTCCCTGGACATCAGTCACAACTACCTGTATTGTTCCGTTTAACAGAACTTCGTTTCCTAAACTAACATCAAAGGTTTCACCCTGAACGGTAGGAACTTCTCCGGCTATTAATTCAGTTGATAGAACATTGTCTCCAACAACATGGTATGTTAGAATAGCAGTAAGATCTTCCATTGCAACTTCATCAAGAGTAGAAATATTCAGTGCAGCAAATAGTGCAGCAAATGCATCATTTGTAGGCGCAAAAACTGTGAAAGGACCATCTCCGGTGAGTGTTTCAACAAGATTTGCCTGAACAACTGCAGCAACAAGCGAACTAAAATCATCGGCATAAGTTGCAATATCCACCACAGTTGGTGGCAATAAAACTTTATCGATTATATGTATGACTCCGTTTGAAGCCTCTATATTTGCGGTTGTAACACCTGCGTTGTTAACCATCACGCTGTTACCTGTTTTAATCCAAAGAGAAACAGCATTCCCGTCAGGAGAATTTGTATTTAAGCTGGGAACTGCTCCTGTACTCAAGTCCGAAGAATATACTTTGCCGGAGACCACATGATACTTTAGTATGTTTTCAAGTGTAGTCGGATCGATATCATTCAGGCTATTTAATCCCAATTCATTAAGCAAAGTGGAAAATGCAGCGTCTGTTGGGGCAAATACAGTGATGCCACTTTCTGTGCTTAAAAAATCGGCCAGACCTGCAGTTTGTGCAGCTTCGATCAAAATGCTAAACTGGCCAGCATCTTGTGCAACCTCAACTATATTTTTCTCGTTCATTTGAGGCATTGGGTCGTCATCTTTTTGACAACCGGATAGAATAACCAGCCCCGCAATCAGCAATGCAGGGACAAATTTCAAGTTTGATTTCATTTTTTTTAGATTTTTAATTGTTTTCATAATTCTGATTTTAAATGTTTCTTCGTTTTCTGTTTCTTCCAATGTTAATTTGTTTTCATTTTGTTTAACAATCATATATACATCTTTAAACAGAAAATGTTTAATTATTTAGATTATATAATAAACAAAATTTATAAATACGACATGTAAAATAATGATTAATAAATAATTATACTATATGTTAAAATTTGTTAATTAAACTTTAAATGAAGAATTGTTAGAAGTAGAATTCTGATAAAAATCAGTTTAAAGGATTTTATCTTTTCCAAATGTGAAATTTATCGGTATTCCGGTAAAAACAAGCACTTTTCCAGTGCCCAATCTTTTTAAACCACTAATTTTGCACCTCGATTTTATTAAACAATTTTCAACATGGGAGAAAAAGAACTAAAACTCTTCACCGATTTTGCACCTGTTACAACTGTGGACTGGGAGGCTAAAATCAATGCCGATTTAAAAGGCAAAGACTATGAAAGGGCTCTTGTTTGGAAAACATACGAGGGAATTAACGTTCGTCCGTATTACCGCCAGGAAAACCTTGAAAGTTTAGATTATTTAAATACACTACCGGGCGAATTTCCATTTGTTCGGGGGAACAATAAAAACAACAACGACTGGTTTGTTCGTCAGGACATATTTGTAAAAGATTTCGCGGAAGCAAATAAAAAAGCACTCAGCATTTTAGGAAAGGGAATTACTTCTCTTGGATTTTATTTCGATTGTTGTTCGGAAATTACAAAATCTGATTTGGCAGTATTGTTAAAAGACATTTGTCTGGAAGCTGCCGAAGTAAATTTTGTTTGTGGATGCGATAATTGTAATTGTGCCGAAGTTTTTGCGGAATATGTATCCGACGGAAAATGGGACAACAAAAAAGTAGTTGCATCAACATCTATAGATCCTTTAGCCGCTTTGGTTTTGCAAGGCAAAATGAGCGACAAAGCGTTTGAAAATGTGAAGACAATTGTTGAAAAGACATCAGGTCTTCCAAAATTCAGAGTAATCGGAGTAAACGGAAAATGGTATGCGAACAGTGGAGCATCCGTTGTTCAGGAACTGGCATTTTCACTTGCTCAGGGAGCGGAATATTTAACGCAGTTAACAGAGTTGGAATTATCTGTTGATGAGGTTGCAAAGAATATCAAATTCAACTTTGGTATCAGCAACAACTATTTTATGGAAATTGCCAAATTAAGGGCCGCCCGTTTGTTATGGTCGAAAGTGGTAAAAGCCTACGAGCCGGATTGTAATTGTGCAGCTAAATTGGTAGTTCACAGCGAAACAAACACTTACAATAAAACAGTTTACGATCCTTATGTAAATATGCTTCGGACACAGACCGAGGCTATGTCTGCTGTGTTGGGCGGCGCACACTCAATTACTGTTTTGCCATTTAATGCTATTTACGAAGATACCACTGAGTTTTCAGAACGCATTGCTCGCAACCAGCAACTGCTATTGAAAGAAGAATCTCACCTTGATAAAATTTCAGATCCAGGCGCTGGTTCATATTATATTGAATCACTAACCGATTCACTGGCAGAACAGGCTTGGAAATTATTCCTGGAAATTCAGGACAGGGGTGGTTTTATTGCTGCTGTAAAAGAGGGATATATTCAGAATGAGGTAAAGGAAATGGCTGCCAAACGCGACCAAAATATTGCACTTCGGCGCGATAATCTTTTAGGTACAAACCAGTTTCCGAATTTCACTGAAAAGATAGCAAAGAAATTGGATGCCTTTGTTTTTCAACCTGCCGATTATTCTGTTGAAGGAGCCGAAGTTGAAACATTAAAACCTTATCGTGGAGCCCAGGCTTTTGAAGCTCTTCGTTATAAAACAGATGTTTATTCTAAAGAAAATAAACGTCCGCTTGTTTTTATGCTTACCATTGGAAATCTGGCTTTCCGTAAAGCACGTGCCCAATTTAGCTGTAACTTTTTTGCCGTTGCAGGATTTGAAGTAATTGACAATAACGGATTCAAAACTATCGAAGAAGGTCTTGCTGCTGCAAAAGCTAAAAGCGCTGACATAGTTGTTCTTTGTAGTTCAGATGATGAATATGCTGAATTCGCGCCGGAAGCTGCTGAAAAATTAGGCAATGAAATTCTGGTTATTGCGGGAAACCCGGCTTGCAGAAATGAGTTGGAAGAAAAAGGAATTACCAATTTCATTCACGTGAAAAGTAATATTCTGGAAGATTTGAAAATGTATCAGGAAAAACTAAATATATAGCAGACTATCAGATTTCTGGATTTTCGGATAATCAGACAAATAAAATGCATAATTACCACGAATTAAAAATATGGCAAGAAAGTAGAAAACTTGTAAAAGGTATTTACACTTTAACTGCTAGTTTTCCAAAAGAAGAAATTTACGGACTTACTTCTCAAATCAGGAGAGCAGCAGTCTCAATTCCTTCAAATATTGCAGAAGGAACGGGAAGAAGCACTGATAAGGAATTTCAAAGATTTCTTGATTATGCAATTGGTTCATTATTTGAATTGGAAACCCAGATAATTCTGGCAAACGATTTGAATTTTATAAATACTGAAAATTTCGAACTTATTCAAAAGGAAATAAAATCACTTATTCGAATGATTATCAAATTCAAAGGAATTCTGAATGTCTGAAAATCTAATAATCTGACAATCCAAAAATCTTAAAATTATGAAACCAGATTTTAAAAATTTAAATATCAAATCCGGTTCGGCAAAGACAGAAACAGCCGACTGGATGGCAAAAAACAATATCAAAAAAGACTGGTTAACGCCGGAACAAATTCCGGTAAAATCGGTTTACACCAAAGAAGATTTGGAAGGAATGGAACACCTGAGTTATGCTGCAGGTTTGTCGCCTTTCCTTCGCGGACCCTATTCAGCAATGTATGCAATGCGTCCGTGGACGATTCGTCAGTATGCAGGGTTTTCTACTGCTGAAGAATCAAATGCATTTTACCGTCGTAACCTGGCTGCTGGTCAGAAAGGTTTGTCGGTTGCGTTTGACCTTGCTACACACCGAGGTTACGACTCAGACCACCAACGTGTAATTGGTGATGTAGGTAAGGCAGGGGTAGCGATCGATTCAATTCTGGATATGAAGATTCTGTTCGACGAAATTCCATTGGACAAAATGTCGGTGTCGATGACCATGAACGGAGCTGTGCTCCCCATTATGGCATTTTACATCGTTACCGGATTGGAACAGGGTGCTACCCTGGAACAACTTTCAGGAACAATTCAGAATGATATTCTTAAAGAATTTATGGTACGTAACACTTACATTTACCCACCAGAATTCTCGATGAAAATTATTGCCGATATTTTTGAGTTTACTTCGCAACATATGCCAAAGTTCAACTCAATATCCATTTCGGGTTACCACATGCAGGAAGCCGGCGCTACTGCCGACATTGAAATGGCTTACACACTTGCCGATGGTCTGGATTATATCCGCACGGGTATCAAAGCCGGATTGGATGTGGATGCCTTTGCACCGCGTTTATCTTTCTTCTGGGCCATTGGAATGAACCACTTTATGGAAATTGCAAAAATGCGCGCAGCTCGTATGTTATGGGCAAAAATTGTAAAACAATTCAATCCGAAAAATCCAAAATCAATGGCATTGCGTACGCACTCGCAAACGTCAGGCTGGTCGTTAACCGAGCAGGACCCGTTTAACAATGTTGGCCGTACTGCTATCGAAGCTATGGCAGCAGCGTTAGGGCATACCCAAAGTTTGCATACCAACGCTCTGGATGAGGCAATTGCCCTTCCAACAGATTTCTCTGCACGTATTGCCCGAAATACACAGTTATATCTGCAACAGGAAACAGAAATTTGTCGTTCGCTTGACCCATGGGCAGGTTCTTACTACGTAGAATCATTAACCAATGAGCTGGCGCATAAAGCATGGGACTTAATTCAGGAAGTTGAAAAGCTGGGAGGTATGGCAAAAGCTATCGAAACCGGTGTTCCGAAAATGCGTATTGAAGAAGCAGCAGCGCGTGCACAGGGCAGAATCGATAGTGGTACACAAACCATTGTTGGTTTGAACAAATACCGTTTGGAAAAAGAAGATCCGATTGATACTCTGGATATTGACAATACAGCCGTTCGTTTGTCGCAGATTGAACGTTTGAAAAAATTACGTGCTGAACGTAACGAGGCTGAAGTTCAGGCGTCGCTTGCCGCAATAACAAAAGCCGTTGAATCCGGGAAAGGAAATTTATTGGAATTGGCTATTGATGCAGCAAAAAAACGTGCATCTTTGGGAGAGATTTCAGATGCTTGCGAAAAAGTAGTTGGAAGATATAAAGCAGTAATCAGAACTATTGAAGGCGTGTATAAATCAGAAATTGAAGGGAAAGACGATTTTAAGGAAGCCCAGGAATTGGCGAAAAAATTTGCTGAAATGGAAGGCCGCCAGCCAAGAATTATGGTTGCCAAAATGGGGCAGGATGGTCACGACCGTGGAGCGAAAGTAGTTGCTACCGGTTATGCCGACCTTGGTTTCGATGTGGATATGGGACCTTTGTTCCAAACTCCGGAAGAAGCTGCCAAACAAGCCGTTGAAAACGATGTGCATGTGGTAGGTGTTTCTTCACTGGCTGCCGGTCATAAAACATTGGTGCCAGCTATTATTGAAGAGCTGAAAAAACTGGGTCGCGACGATATTATGGTTATTGTTGGTGGTGTAATTCCTCACCAGGATTACCAGTATCTGTACGACGCCGGTGCAGTTGCCATTTTTGGCCCGGGAACAAGCGTTGCTGTAGCAGGTAAAAAAATCCTTGAGATTTTGATTGAAGCGTTTAAAGAGGACTAGTACTGAGTAGTTAGTACATAGTATTTAGAAAATATAAGATAAGCCGGTCCCGGGAGGGATCGGCTTATCTTACTGAATTATTTGCTCAATAAGTCTGAATGATTTAGGTGATTTTACCATCCTACTTATTTTAACATGTTGATATTCCTCTAACGACAAAATCTTTTTGATTTGTTTTATATCAAATTCTTGAAAATTACATCCCAAATAGATCTTCTCAAGGAGACTTGTATCAAACCTAACTTGTAGGTAATCTTCTAGTTGATCAGTATAATTTTCATAGATAAATCGAACTTCGCATTCATCAATCCATTCCATTGACTTTATTCCAAAAAAATGCTGAATTGAACTTTTTTTATTAAAACCTAATCGATTTTTTATATAATTAAATTCAGGAATTTCTTTAGAATATTCAACTGGTAATGGAGAAATGAACTCGCCTTCTTCGCAATAGAAACTATTCATTGTTTCAATAATCTCGCCTTTAAACTTCATGCAAATTCCAAAATGCTTATCTGCATAATTTGCCCAAAACAATGAATTCCCAAAAACTTGTTTCTCTGAATATATATTAAAACATGTAAATCTTCTATTCCTGTTTATTTCATCACGTAATTCCCTTGCTAACTCATCTCTGTTTATATAATAATAACTACTCAGATTTTTTAAATCTGACAAACTTTTCCGATAATTACCTTCGTCATTTGCCTGCTTTAAAAATTCAAATATTTCTTTTTCAGAATTGGAAATTTCAATTGGAAGATTACAATCCCAAGGGTCATTGAAGTTTTTTGCTGCTCCAAAAATTATTTTTTTGTTTTGAAGACTTTCTCGAACATAGCTGTCATATTTTCGGAATTGTAACAATCCATTATCAATTATTTTCCTTTCAATAAAACCAAGTTCTTTATCGGTCATTTTTTCTTTCAAAATTACAAAACATTCAGCCTGTCGGTATTCTTATAACCCATTAGTTATCCATGTTTTATCAACTTAATGCAACAAAAAAGCGAACCCAAATGAGCCCGCTTTAATGTTAAAATTCAAATCAATCCACGTTAATTTATGCGAAAATCGTAGTCATAAGCCAGATTGCCGCTAATAACTACAGCTTTATATTTTCCCACATCAAGCCTTGCCAAATTAAGTGCCTGTTCGATATCCGGTTCCGGGCTGAGTGCTTCCTGAAATACCAGATCGTTGGTGTCGTTATTATACAAAAGCAGTTGGGCGTTTTTGCCAGCCGGATTTGCAAATGAAAACTCCAGGAACTTTCCATCAAGTTTAAATGAAGGTGCGAATTGTTCTTCCCGACCGGTAATCCGGACTTCTCCATCATTAACCATCAGGTTAACAAATTCTTCGTCTTTCCCATTTACTGTTACTTCAAAAGTGTATTCACCGTTTTCAAGTTTTGAAAAATCATAAATTTTTTTGAAGTCGAATAATGGAGTTTTTGCATGGTCGAGGTAAACAACCTCATTATTTTTGTTTTTTAATTCAAACAAAATATTTTGGTTTTCTGCACCTAAAATGTTTACCTGTGCTTTTTCTCTCTCCCCGGGAACTAAATTTACTCTTACAGTTTCCATTGCCATTGTACTACCTGATACCAGAACTACTAAGAACAGTATCAGTACTTTTCTTAAATTTTTCATGATTTTAATTTTTTAAATTACTATCAACTGTTTCCGATAGTTTAGACAATTTAGAATGTAATAAGTTGGTTTAATAAATGCTAAAAACGTTTAAGCATTCTTAAATATCTTATTTACTGTTAATGAATGTTATCTGGAGTGGATTTATTGTTTAAAATATATCAATATTACCAAACGTAAGTTGTGTTCAACAAAAAAAGCGAACCCAGAATCGAATTCGCTTTTTATTCTTACCTAACTAAACTAATGTTAATCCAATGATACTTTGTATTCGTAGATATCCATGTTGTTTGCAATTACAACTTCGAATTCACCGTACGCAAAGTCATTAAAACTTATTGCTTTGTTGATAGTAAAATCAGTACCCAGGCTGGTTTCCTCCAACAAATTGTTTGAATCATCATAAACATACAGTTTTACATCTTCTTTCTGAGGATTTAGGAAACTTAATTTAAGCATTTTGTTGTCCATCTGAAAGTGCGGGAAAATAGCTTTTCTAATTTCCAGAACCTCGGCTTCTCCATCTTCAATATTGAGGGTTTTTAGTACTTTTTCTTTGTCAGTTGTCACTGAATACCAATATTTTCCATCTTCGAGAAGAGAAAAATCGTATTTCTTGGTCAACAGGTCAACCGGCGATTCAGTTTTCATTGAGTAAACCCTGTCTCCGTAAGAATCGGTTACTTCAATTTCAAAGTTGCTTGTTTTCACGCTCGAAATTTCTACAACAGTTAATTCTGCTTCGGAATCCACAACATCTACTTTCAATCCACCTGATGCTACTACAGCTGTTGTCGTAAACATCGCAATAAATAGAGCTAAAATTGTTTTTGTTTTCATGACTATTACTTTAATTAATTTTAAATTGATAATTCTTGTTTGTTAAACTCACTATTAAAAACGAATCAGAATATATATTGTTTAAATATTTCAATATAATATAAAACAAAAAATAGAAATAATAAGATTATATATCTTGTTTTCAATGCTTTAATATATTTGTTAATAAGTGTTAAAGTTGTGTTTTCACGCTAAGTTATTCACTGGGAAATAAATAATATATATCGAATTTTATTATTTCCACACTCTAAATCTCGTTTCAAAATTGGAATTGGTAATACAAAAAAGCGAATCCAAACCGGATCCGCCTTTATCTTTCCCTAAACATTAACAAAAAACTTAATCTACTACTACATTGTATCTGTAATATTTATTTTCGCTGGTTAGTACAGCATCGTAATTTCCGTTTTTTGCCTTTGTGAAATCAAGACCGTAATTAATTGCAAAACCTGATTCAAGATCTTTTTCCAATACAAGTTCATTGTTTGAATTGTCGTACAAATAAAGCTTCACATTTTCATTTTCAAAATTCAGAAAAGAGAGTTTGAGTTTGTTGTTTTCAAGCGTAAAGTATGGTTCGGCATCTTTTCGTTCGTTAACAACTGTTACGTCTCCGTTACTAATGGACAGATTACTTGTTGACACTTCTTTGTCCAATTTTACTTTAAAGGTGTAAAGCCCGTCTTCCAAATTAGAAAAATCATAAAGTCTGTTATAACTTTCTGATGGAGAATTGGTTTCTTTATAAAATACGAGATCACCTGCATCGTTTCTAAGTTCAATTTCAAAATGGCTTTGAGCAGTGCTTGAAACATTTACAACGGCTTTTTCATTTTTTACCGGTGTAACATTTACTTTCAGGTTTCCTGTTGCCATTACCGCACCTGATGCAAATATCAGGGCAAGTAGTACTAAACTTGTTTTTAACTTTTTCATGACTTAACTTTTTAATTGTTTTCTAACCTTGTTTCAACTCTATGACAAAAAATAAATTTATTGGTTTAATAATAGAATACATCAAAGTCTTAAATTTTTCATAAAAATCTCATTTTAAGATATTTGAATGCGTGTTAATAGATTGTTAATGAGATTAAACAAGAATAAAATACAATACAAAATGATGCAAAAAGTACTTGTAGGGTTTCTTTTTGTTTTATTTATCGGAAAATTATTTCATAATTCTATCGAAATTATTGAAGCTGGTGAATTGCCGATAAGATATTTTCATTTTCCGCCCTGTCTCCATGTGAATTGCTAATTTTTGCAAATACAATTTCACCGTTTTTATCAATCACAAATGTTGAAGGATAAGCAGTTTCTCTGGGGGCATCCCAGCGCAGACCGTATTTATTTGTAATGGAGTAGTCGGGGTCTAATATAAAATAGAAGTTCTCTGGGAAATTAAAATCTTCGGAAAATTCCCTGGCATGTTCAACCAACTGTTCAGACGGACCGGGATAAACCATCAGGACTGATGCACCTGAATTTTGGAATTTTTCAGCATCTCTGATTAAACTTCCTACTTGTCGTGTACAAACAGGACACTGGTAGCCGGGCCAGCCACGTAACATGATAAAAACTACAGGATTCTTTTCGAGTAAAGAATTCAGCCTGATTTCTTCTCCAGTTACTGTTTTTCCGGAAAAGTTTATCGCTTTATCTCCCACATTAACTTTTGCTTCGTTTTGGGTAATAGCTGTTAAAGAAATGAGGAGGAATGAAATTGTAAGTAATTTTTTCATGGCTGTATTTTTCTGTTCCGAAAAATAAACAGTCAAAAAAGCAGAAAGTTCCGGATAAAATCAATCTGCTATAAAATCCTCAAAAATATTCTGAAATAAGCCTGCTAAATTACGTTTAAACGAGGGAATCACCTTTTTGTATTCTGACGTCGGTGACAAACTGTTTAATTTGTTGTTCGTCCTCTCTGCGGCAAATCATTAATGTATCATTTGATTCGGCTACTATATACCCGTCAAGTCCCTGTAAAACGGCAACCTTTTCGTTTGAAATATTAACGATGCAGTTTTGAGCATTGTACATTAGTACATTGTCTCCATTCACCACGTTTCCGTCGGAATCTTTATCTTCGTGTTCATACAATGACCCCCATGTTCCAAGGTCACTCCAGTCGAAATCGGCGGTTAAGACATATACATTTTTTGCTTTTTCCATGATCCCATAGTCGATTGAAATTCCGCGACATTCGGAATAGGTTTTATTAATGAAATGTATTTCATCTTCAGTGTTGTATAATTTTAAACCCTTTGAAAATAGTGCGGCAATATCATTAAGATGGGTTTCCAGGGCAGAAATTATAGATGACATTGACCAAATAAAGATTCCTGAATTCCAAAAGAACTCACCACTATCGATAAAAACCTGTGCCATTTCCAAATCTGGTTTTTCGACAAAAGTTTTTACTTTATACAAATTATCAAGGGCATTGAATTCTTCTTTTCTTTTTACCTGTATGTATCCGTATTCGGTTTCCGGCCTGCATGGCTTAATACCCAAGGTAAGTAATGCATTTTTGCTTTTGGCAAATTCAATCCCTTTTTCAATTTGCCGAATAAATTCTTCTTCCCTTAAAATCAAATGATCGGATGGGGCTACTACAAAATTTGCTTCCGGATTTTTTGATTTTATTTTGTATGTTGCGTATGCTGCACACGGAGCTGTATTCCTTCGCAAAGGTTCGAGTAATACCTGTTCTTCCTTTAATTCGGGGAGCTGTTCCAGAACCAAATCCTTGTATTGCACACTGGTTACAATTAAAAAATTTTCGAGGGGTATAATTTTCGAGAATCTTTGAAAAGTTTGTTGTATGAGTGTTTTTCCGGTTCCGGTAATATCCAGGAATTGTTTTGGTTTAATTTTTCGACTCAGAGGCCAGAAACGACTTCCTGTACCTCCCGCCATAATAATACAGTAATTATTGTTCATTTGTTTTTTCAGGTCTTTCTGCTTTTATCTCTAAATATAGGAATATTAGTTCAAAAATCTCCATTTCTTTAAGGAACTTAAGCCCATTATTGTTCATTGGGGAATTTTGTTTCAATTATTAATGTTGTAATTTTAACCAAAATCTTGGCTATGAAATTCTTTTTCAATGTAGGTAGGTATTTTATTATGCTCAAAAAGGTATTTGCACGACCTGAAAGGCATAAGATGTATATAAAGCAACTTTTCCGGGAGATTGATAACCTCGGTGTAAATTCAGTTGGCATTGTAATAATTATATCTGTTTTTATTGGGGGAATTATGGTTATCCAGTTTGCCTACAGTATGTCGAATCCACTGTATCCTTCTGAACTTGTGGGGCTGGGAACACGCGATACGTTAATTTTAGAATTTTCGTCTACAATGCTGGCGTTGATAATGGCCGGTAAAATAGGCTCCAATATTACATCAGAGATAGGGACGATGCGAGTTACAGAGCAAATTGATTCACTGGAGATAATGGGAGTTAATTCAGCCAGCTACCTCATATTACCGAAAATAGTTGCCGTTGTTTTTATCTTCCCGTTTCTGTTCATTATTAGTGTATTTTTTGGTTTACTGGGTGGACTTGTAACCGGACCGATTGCAGGTGTAATAACAATGGCTGATTATGTTGGGGGAATTCAATATTTGTTTTATCCATACTACGTTTCATTTTCCATTATTAAATCTTTGTTTTTTGGATTTTTAGTGGCTTCGGTTCCTGCTTATTTTGGATATTATGTTCAGGGAGGTGCGTTCGAGGTTGGAAAAGCCAGTACACGTGCTGTGGTGAATACAAATATTCTGATTCTACTATTTGATTTAATTTTAACTCGTTTATTATTAACATGATAGAAGTTAAAAATTTATATAAGTCTTTTGATGGGAATGAAGTTCTGAAGGATGTTTCTGCACAATTCGAAAAAGGCAAAACAAATTTGATAATCGGGCGAAGTGGTTCCGGAAAAACGGTTTTGTTAAAGTCTATTTTAGGATTATATGAAATTGACAGAGGAGAGATATGGTACATGGACAGGAACCTCACTGAAATGAGCCAAAAAGAAATCAAAAAAATGCGTAAAGAAATTGGAATGGTTTTTCAGGGAGGTGCACTTTTCGATAGTATTTCAGTTGAAGGGAACGTGCGTTTTCCTTTAGATATGTTTACCCGCATGTCAGCAAAAGAAAAAGCTGGGCGGGTTGAATTTTGTCTTGGCCACGTTAACATAGAAAAGCACGCTTTCAAATTATTTCCAAGCGAAATTAGCGGCGGAATGCAAAAACGTGTAGCTATTGCACGTGCCATTGCCTTGAATCCCAAATATCTTTTTTGTGATGAACCAAATTCAGGTCTCGATCCGGAAACTGCAACTGTAATTGATAAATTAATTCAGAGACTTACACGCGAATTTCAAATGACTACAATTATCAACACTCACGATATGAACTCTGTTATCGAAATCGGAGAGTCTGTTTTGTTCATTTCAAAAGGCGAAAAAGAGTGGGTAGGAACTAAACATGAAATACTTAACTCAGGCAATAAAAAGCTTAACGATTTTATTTTTGCTAATAAGTTATATGCTCAAATGCGGAAAGAGTAGTTTCTGTTATTACCAAATATTATTTTATATTAAACTTATGTTCTTTATTTCTGTATAGAATTCATGATTTATTCATAGTACTGTATCTTTAAATTATGAATTATGAATGTTTGATATGTCAAATAAAGTCTTTACCACAAAGACTCAAACGGTTTGAAGTTCCCGAAGAAAAACGAAATTTTGTTGTAGGTGAATTGGTAAAAGAAATTGCCAAATTTGATCTTGAGAAAGGTTGTCCGCCGGAAATTACGACACAAATATTAGAACGGCTAAAGGATTTCTCAGCAATCAATGATCCATATATTAAAGAGAAGGAAGAAAGTAATACCTATTTGTTGAAGAGATATACAGAATTTCAGGAGTTGGTTCAAAAATCCACTGATCCATTTTTCACAGCTCTTCGTTTAGCTATTGCCGGAAATATAATTGATTTTGGCCCTACACATAATTTTAATATTGATGAGACGATTCAAAGAATGTTGAAAACTAATTTTGCCATCGATCATTCCAATAGATTAAGGGGAAAAATAACAAAAGCAAAAAAAATACTTTACCTGGGAGATAATGCAGGTGAAATTGTTTTTGATAAACTTTTCCTGGAAACAATAAAGCATTCAAATGTTTGGTTTGCCTTTCGTGGGGCCCCGGTTTTAAACGATGCGACCTATAATGAAATTCGTCAGGTTGGAATCGATAAGATTGTAAATGTAATTAGTAATGGAGACAATACTCCTTCAACACTTTTGCATAGAGTAAGTAGCGATTTTATTGAAGTTTACAAATCAGCTGATTTGATTATTTCCAAAGGAATGGGGAATTACGAAGGATTAATGAATGAGACTGATCCAAGGTTGTTTTATCTTCTGATGATTAAATGTCCGGTTATTGGGAAAAAAATTGGTGCTAAAAAAGGTGATTTTGTTGTAAAACAAAATTCCAATTAGTTTTTTGAACCCAATGTGATAAACGGAATTATCATCTCCTCCATAGAAATCCCTCCGTGCTGGAATGTATCCTTATAATAGTTGGAGTAGTAGTTATAGTTATTTGGATAAGCAAAAAAATCTGTAGGTTGGGCAAAAATATAACTTGTACTAACGTTTGGTGCCGGAAGGAAAGCAAGTCTTGGGTCGCGTACTTCATAAACCTGCTTTGCTTTATAGTTCAGGTTTCGGCCAAGTTTATAGCGCAAATTCGTGTTTGTTTCACGTTCTCCGATAACTTTTACCGGATTGTCAACGCGGATTGCACCATGGTCAGTTGTAACCACAAGTTTAATATTGTTTTCCGAAAGAATTTTGATTAGTTCAAGTAAAGAAGAATTATTAAACCAACTGAGCGTGAGTGACCGATATGCTTTTTCATCACCGGCTAATTCCTTGATCATATCCATTTCAGTGCGGGCGTGTGAAATCATATCTACAAAGTTGAAAACCATAACAGAAAGATCGCTCGACAAAATACTTTTTGCATTGTCTGCAATTCTGCGTTCGAGCCTGATTCCGGAAACCTTATCAAAATATAATTTTTCTTTTCTTCCGAACCTGTTCATTTGTTTTTGTAAAAGTTGTTCTTCGTACTGATTTTTGTGACCCTCATTATCATCATCGTCCCAAAATTCAGGGTAAATCTTTTCTATTTCTGAAGGCATTAACCCGGCAAACATGGCGTTTCTTGCATACATTGTACTCGTTGGTAGAATGCTGTAATACAATTCTTCCGATTCAGTTCTAAAATAACTCTCAAAGACATTACTTAATGTTCTCCATTGATCAAAACGCAGGTTATCAATGATTAGCACAAATACCTTTTGCCCTTTATCGAGCATGGGAAATATTTTGTGTTTGAATATATCAGTAGAAAGTACAGGGCGTTCGCCTATTTCTTTTTGGAACCAATAGAGGTAATTCTCTTTAATGAATTTAAAGAAGGCTTTATTCGCATCTTCTTTCTGCATAGTAATTATTTGGTCCATGGCTGAATCTTCTGAACCGCTGAGTTCAATTTCCCAATGTACCAGTTTTTTGTATATATCAATCCACTCTTCATACGAAAGGCGATCATTGATTCGCATACCAATTTGTGAAAACTGCATTTGGTAAGCAGAAGTAGTTTGTTGGGTCACAAGCCTTTTTTGGTCAATATTTTTTTTCAGTGAAAGCAGGATTTGTTTCGGATTTACAGGCTTAATGAGGTAATCAGCAATTTTTGATCCTATTGCTTCATCCATGATGTTCTCTTCCTCACTTTTGGTAATCATAACCACCGGGACATTGGGTAAGACCGATTTTATTTCAGTTAGGGTTTCCAGTCCGGTCATTCCCGGCATATTTTCATCCAAAAAAATGATATCGTAGAAATTTTCTTTTACCTTATCAATAGCATCTGAACCATTGTTTGCGGTTTCAACATCGTAATTCTTTTCCTGTAAAAAAATAATGTGTGGGCGTAAAAGATCAATTTCATCATCTACCCAAAGAATTCTAGGTTTCCTCATATTTTCTGAATTAATTGTTTGTTAAAGATAGAAACAAAAAAACGGACATGGAAGTATACACTTAACAAACTTTAACCATTAATCTACTGATTGAGATAGTAGATTTTGTAGAAATCCATGTATTCAACAATGTTTTTTTCTGAAAGGAATATTTCAAGATTCGCGGTGGAAATCAGGAAGTTTCTATAGCTTGCATCTCCTAAAGGATCGTATAAATCGCGGTTTTGAACCAGATTTGCCGAGTATTTCAACCCGGTTTCTTTATCAGGTAATCCTTTTACTACCATAATTTCTCTGAAATTATCCAGAGGCATTTCTTCCAGTGTAAGAGACATGCTTTCATAGTTTGACTGATTATACTGATTAATTCCGCTTATGAATTGCTCTTTATCTATTCCTTCAAGCGGAACAACAAAAGCAAACAGTTGTGGGCTATCAATATTTTTATTGTATGGAGTTACAAAATCTTGTTGTTCAGTTTCGGATGCAACTATTTGAGAATCGTTCTGTTGATTAGCTGTTTGAGTCTGTTCTCCTGCGCCAGTTGGAGTTAACGAAGAACCGGGTGAGCTCTGATTTTGTTGAATATAGTTACTGCGGAAGAAATCCATATATTCTTCAACGCCGTTTTCATCCAGTATTTTTTGAAGGTTTTCGTTTGTCACAAGGAAGCTTCGATATGTTGTTCTTCCAAGAGGATCAAATAAACTTCGGGTAACTACAGACCTTCTAAAATATGACATCGATTCGTTCAAGGAAGGTATTCCGTTTATTACAATTAGTTGGTAATCAGTTGTAGTTTTTAATTGTAGTGCAAGGTTCCATACGCGGTATTCAGAACGGTTAAACTGGGCAAATTCGTTCATAACCTGTCGTAATGAAATATTTTTATCTTTTACGGCCAGAACAAAATTTTGAGTCGTATCAATATCAGCATTAAACATTGATTCAGCCCCGGTATTTACAACTACAAAGCTGCCTCTTTCTCTAAGTGCCTCTTCTTCCTGTCTGGCACGTGCCATTAATTCTTCGGGTGATATATCCTGCTCTTCCTCACTAAAATTAGATCGAATAAAACGGCTGTAGTTTTTCACGAAGAATTTGAGATAATCAGCCATCGATCTTTCACTCATTATTTGCCGGTAGTTAGTCGAGGAAACCACAAAATTAAAGTAGTTAACATCTGTCAAGGTTCTGAAAACATTAGCATTGCGGATGATGGCACCATGATAAATTAAAGCATTTTCCTTATTTTCCAAAGCCCGTACAATTAAGAATTCTGTATTCTCGTCCAGGATTTCTGTTTCAATATCAAAATCAATTTTGGTATAATGGTCTATGTTGTAGTTTGCAATATCAAATTTTAAACGGTTAAGATCGATATCCGCATTGCGAGGGTAAGCAATAACAAAGTAGTGGAGTAAATCTTCTTCATAGGTATATTTCCCTCCAAACTCATCGTTCTCCATCTGGTCCTGAGTGAGCAATTCTTCATTTTGAATTTCCTCATTGAGGTACCCCATTTCCACCAGTTTTTGGTAATCGGCCAAAGTACTGTCCTGAATAAGGGTCAATATCTCTTTGGCAAGTGGTGTTGGTTCTGCACTGGGATAATTTTCAACATAACCTTTTAAAAGTGTTTCAAAATTGTGTACATCGGTTTGAGTTCCTTGCGCAACAGTTCCCATAAAATCTATTTTGGATAGCATAATGCTATCGGGTTGCAGATTTTTCATGGCCTGGGTTTGTCCGATTACATCTCTGTACCGCCCTGACTTATAATTTCTGAATGTTTCCTGATAAATGTTGTTTAAACTATCCATCAATACTTCCATTTCAACAAAATAATTCGGATTGATGAGGTATTGCGCATACTTACTTTCGGGGAACTCTGAAATAATAAGATTGCGGTAATAATTTGACTTTTCTTTGTTACCCATTAACTCGTATAAATCATATAAATCGAAATATGCTGACAGGAGATAAATATTTTTAGGATAGCGTTCATTCAAGTCTTCGTATGATTCAGCAGAGCGCTCATAGTTTTCAAAATCAGATTTGAAAATTTTACCTGCATTATAAAGTGCATCCCTGATTTTCCCGTGGGAGATTTCCATCAAAGAATCGGTTAGAGGGAGATCCTGGGTGTAAAATTCTTCTTTTAGTGGGTCATCTTCTCTTATAACCATTTGGCTTGAATCGATCAATTCAGCAAATTCATCCATTTCATTAATCGAAATGGTGTTCTTATTCGACCTTCGCCAGTCGTCTTCCAAAGTTCTGTTTCCCCATCGTTGTTGAAATGTTACTTTTCCGTATGAAACAGTTTGAGGATTATAAAAATACCATCCAGCCCCGGAATTTTGGCTTCCCATACCCATCCGGTGCGGTTATTCCGATAATAACTGCTACCGCTCTGCATAGCCAAATTTTCAATGTTGCGTTGCCTTTCCTGTTCCTCACTTATCAGGTTGGCGATTAGGGCTTTTCTTTCAGCCTCCGGCATTAAGGCGACTCTCTGCAAACTGTCCTGGCGTTCTACTGTATTTAAGTTATCAACCAGGTTGGTAAGGCTTCTGTATTTTACTGACAGTTCATTATAATTTGGATATGTATCGTCAATAATAATCATGGCGCTGTCGTAGTAGGCCTGTGCACCTTTGTAATTAAGATCTTCAAAATAAATGTCGGCAAGTGTAATTGCACTTAGTGCACGTTGATATTGATTCTGGAAACTGTTCGCTACTGATTTTCTGTAATTTTCGACTGCCATATCACGATTGCCCTCTTTGAAAAACAGATTTCCAAGCGCAAAATATATCTGGTCTTTGAAGTCGATATTTTTTTTGTCGCGTAATAGTTTATTTAAATCTTTCTTCAGCTTTTCAGTGTCTCCCTCACCTGAAAAAACACCTGCTGCATTTATCATGGCATTAAAATGCATCCCATAATCAGCGTTCATTTTTGTTACCTCGGTAAAAGCCTCTGCTGCCTTTGCAGGTTGACCAAGCTCTTCATAAAGTTGTGCAATAATGTATTGGTATCTTGCTTTATTCGATTTCCAAATGATTTTTGAATTGGCTATTTCCAGGAATTTGATTGCTTCAAGGTAATCACCTTGCCTCTTGTAATAATCTGCAGTAGCCAGTGCCAAATCAACTTCAAGGTTTTTAGGAAAATTATCGTCACCTTGCACTGCCTGGATAATTTCGGAAGCCTCAATATATCTTTCTAATTCAGTGTAACTTCTGATAAGCCATACAAAGGCTTCGTATTTGGTTTCTTCTTCCGAAAATTTTCGCACGACATAGGAAAAGTTGGTAATTGCAGCAGAAAAATTGTGCTGATAGAAATACGCTTTCCCAATCAAAATGTAGCTATCATCAATCCATTTGTTAAATTCTTCCTGACTTGCAAATTCTATGTATCTTCTGGTACGGTTTCGTTTGGGCTTTGGCTTTTTGGTTATTGAATGTATTTCAATAAGTTTAGAGCCTTTTACTACGGCATAGTCCATGTCTGAACGTACCATCCCTGCCGAAGAGGGAATACTTGATTTGAATATAGGTAAAATTTGGGTGTAGTCGTTTTCAATATTTTCTTCAATATTCTGAACCCCATCTTTTATACTTTCGTTGGCATTAAAATATATGTTGTAGTGCGAAGTTAAATTATGAAATGCACGTGAAGCCCGGGTGTTTTTTTCAGTTGAACAACCGGCAAAAAGTGATACCAGAAATATGATTCCAATTGTATGTAAAAAAAGCTTATTCAAACAGATCTTTTTATTGGCTTTAGGAATAAACTGTTTTTTCATCAGAATATTGCCTGTATTCTTTTGATTTTATTCCGTTTTCAAAAGGCACAAAAATAATATTTTTTTACTGTTTCAACAGTGGTGTTGAAAGATTAGGTATGAAGGCAGAAAAAGTATATAAATACTGGATTTACCAACTTTTTTAATAAGCTCAGATTTTTATTATTTTCTTGTGATTTTTACTTTTTTCGTGGGTGCTTTTTGAATATTTCTTATATGTACTTGATGAACTACGCTTTTTGCGACTTCCGCAAATGCTAATCCTGTAATCGATTCAACATCAGTTGCCACCGGAGTGCCACTATCTCCACCTTCACGTATGCTCTGCACAATTGGAATTTGTCCAAGTAACTTTAGTCCAAGTTTATCAGCCAGATTTTTACCTCCGTCTTTGCCAAAAATGTAGTATTTATTTTCAGGGAGTTCGGCTGGTGTAAACCAAGCCATATTTTCAACCAGCCCTAAAACAGGCACATCAATAGATTTACTTTGGAACATGCTAGTTCCCCGCACTACATCTGCAAGGGCAACGTCCTGGGGTGTTGTGACAATTATAGCACCTGTAACCGGAACTGACTGAACAAGTGTAAGATGAATGTCGCTGGTTCCCGGAGGCAGATCAATAAGTAAATAATCCAATTCGCCCCAATTCCCTTCTGAAATCAATTGTTTTAATGCATTCGAAGCCATTGGCCCACGCCAAATTATGGCACTTTCCGTATCCACAAAGAAACCAACGGAGAGAAATTTTACCCCGTATTTTTCAACCGGATTGATTACTTCGCGGCCTTCCACTTTTTCTCCTGTTGGCCGGATATTTTCTGCTCCAAACATTTTGGGTATAGAAGGGCCAAAAATATCTGCATCGATCAATCCTACTTTGGCACCAGAATTTGCCAGTGCTACTGCCAGATTCACCGCAACGGTTGATTTACCAACACCACCTTTCCCCGAGGCAACAGCTACGATATTTTTTACTTTGGGAAGAATCGGACGCTCCATGTCGTGCAGAAACTTAACTGAAATATTATCTTCAATTTCCACATTCTCACCCAGATGTTTTTTTATGGCATTTTCACATTCCAATACTATTGTTTCTATATTCGGATCATTACTTTTTTGAAAAACCAGTGAGAAACTTACCCGTTGCCCGGCAATCCTAATCTCCTGGGCCATATCAAGTGAAACAATATCTTCATTACTTCCTGGATATTTTACTTCTCTTAATGCATCGGTAACATTTTTAGGGACAATTAATTTGCGTGGAATATCTGCCATAACAACTGACTTTTTTACTTTTAATAAAAGCACAAAAATAATTATTTTGAACTTTTGTTTATAATAATTCAATTTAATTCCGAATAAGCATGCAAAATTATAAATAATTGATTAAAAAATACTTTTTTGTATGAATTGTTAATGCAAATATTGAAATTCAATGGTAAATTATAAGTTTTTAAAACCCGTGATCTATTCTTGTCTGATTTTGAGATAGTTGTAAATCATTCGATGAAGTCTATCATGACTACCTTTCCAACCCCGCAATAACTTCCCAAATCTTTTCTTTCGTGGAATTGAATACAAACCTGCTTACCTTCTGTTAATTCGATTTCAAAGTCATCTAAATTTATTGGTTCTAGTTTTGTAGAGTCGGCCAGTTGAATGATCCAACCACATCCATCAAGGCCTGTTAAATTTTTTAAAATTCCAATCTGAGAATTTTCACAAACATTCTCTTTCTCGCATGATAATAATACAATGTGAAAAGTTATTATAGAGATAATAATGAAGACTTTTTGTTGAATCCTAAAAATATCATTTTTATCAAAAAAATAAAGAAGGAGGTTTTTCATGGTATTTTTTCTTTATTGATTGTTTTAGTGCCACTAAGGTTGCTTTTATTCTAAAATTAGAAACAACTTCATGAAGTATTTACTCCAACTCCTTTCCTGGATCCCAAAATCGTTCTTCGAAATTAATAATCTGGTCTCCTTCAAAAATAAAACCTTCGGTTTCGAGAAGTTCTTTCATGGCATTTGGCGTATCAAAATGATGTTTACCAGTGAGTAGTCCGTTTCGGTTTACCACACGATGAGCTGGTACAAACTCGTGGTGACTATGAGAGGCATTCATTGCCCAACCGACCATTCGAGCTGAACCTGCAGTTCCAAGGTATTTTGCAATTGCACCATAAGAAGTTACTCTTCCGGGTGGAATTAATTTAACAACTTCGTACACTTTTGTGAAAAAATCGTTCATTTTTCAGACTGTCAGATTTTCAGATTTGAGTATCGAGACATTTCATATTTTTCTTTTTCCTTTCTCTATACTCACTACTCAAGTCTCATTACTCAAAATTAATGAATATCTTTTGCGCTTCTGCCAAAACTACGGTATTCGTCCTTTTCGATTTCAATTTCAGGCTCTTTAAAAGTGCTATCATCTAAGCGGAATGCCAGATATTTTATAGTTATTCCGCGTGAAAGCCATTGTTTTTCGTAAAAAGTTTTTATTTGGAGTGTTTCATTCAATATTTCAGACTCATAAAGATTATCTGTTTCTGCTAAAACATCAAACCGGTTTAAATGGACCAATTCTTTTGTATATGTATACTGAAAATTACTATCGGTTTTTAAATGAATGATTCCGTTTTTTTTCAGAAACGTTTTGTATTTATTCAGGAATGTTGTGGATGTGAGTCTTTTCCTTGTTTTTTTCATTTGTGGATCAGGAAAGGTAAGCCAGATTTCATCGATTTCCCCTTCCCCAAAAAACTGAGAAATAATTTCAATATTGGTGCGCAAAAACGCAACGTTTTTTAGTTTCTTTTCAAGTGCTTCTTTTGCTCCTTTCCAAAGACGGGCACCTTTAATATCAACCCCAACAAAATTTACTGTCGGATTTTTTTCGGCCAGCTCAACTGTATATTCACCTTTTCCGCATCCCAATTCAATAATTATGGGATTTGAATTATGAAAAAATTGAGTGTTCCACTTCCCTTTTAAATGGAAATTAGTATTTTTTATTTTGTTGAATGGCGCTTGAACCACATGTTCAAAACGCTCCATTTCATCAAATTTTGCGAGTTTGTTTTTTCCCACCTTACTGAACTTTTTCTACCCGAAAACCAACATCACTAATACCCTTCAGGTTTTCTTCTCTCATTCCCTGTTGAATATTTATTTTATATTCACCTAGGAGCGGGAAATATACGTTTCTCCGATAAATTACCTGCAGTGTTTTTAAGCCTCCAAAACCATCGCCTAACCACTTTCCGGAAGGCTCGGCCAGTGTAACTTCGAAGGTATCTTTTGTGGCTTTACCATCGGGCTGTATGATTTCAATAAACAACCAAAGATTACTGTATGTATAATTTACTTCATTTCTTATGTTTATATACAAATTATGATTTTGCAGAGAATCGGTTACGGGCACATCGAATTGTACAATTGAATCCTGGTTCCAAACGGAATCGGGGATGGCGATATAATCTTCAAAAACTTTATTCCTGTCACATGCTGAAAAAAGGATGATAGTTAAACCAAACAAAAAAATCTGAATAAGAAATTTTTTCATCAGGAGTTTGTTTTTTGGTTTGTATTTCTTTTATGATGTCTTTTCTTTTTCCTTGATTTTCTTTGAGGTCTGTCGAAACGGTTTAAATCTTCCTGTCCAACTACATTGTGAAAAGTATCTAATTCTTTTTTTGTATTAACACTTTCGACTATTAGCTTTTCAGGTTTTTTCCCTTTTCGGTTTAGGTTTTGAATTTTTTTCACCAATTCAACCGGTACTTCAATTTGTGAAGATGGAGCATTCCCCTGAAGCATGTACCAATATTTTCGATTAAATATGTCGGCTTTAAAAAATATGTAAGTTCCGTTTTCAGTCTCAAGTGGAATATGATTTGGAGGGAAATCTTTTTGGGCGTCTATATAAGAATCCACTTCAAAATTCAGGCAACATTTTAATTTTCCGCATTGCCCTGCCAGTTTTTGGGGATTGAGAGAAATTTCCTGGTAGCGTGCTGCGTTGGTGGTAACAGAAACAAAGCTACACATCCACGTGGCGCAGCAAAGTTCTCTTCCGCACGGGCCAATTCCGCCAATCCTTCCTGCCTCCTGCCTGGCCCCAATTTGTTTCATTTCTATTCGAATGCGGAAAGTTTCTGCCAATACTTTAATTAACTGGCGGAAATCAACCCTGCCATCAGCTATGTAGTAAAAAATAGCTTTTGTTTTGTCGCCCTGGTATTCTACATCACCAATTTTCATATCAAGATTTAAATCAGCAGTGATTTGTCTTGAGCGAATCATGGTTTGATGTTCCATAGAAATGGCTTCCTTCCATTTATCGATATCAACTGATTTGGCTTTTCGATATATTTTTCTCAGTTCGCCATTAACAAGCGTAACTTTGTGTTTCTTCATTTGCTCTTCCACCAATTCTCCCATCAAGGATACAATGCCGATATCATGTCCGGGATTTGCTTCAACAGCAACTAAATCACCAACATGGAGTTTTAGATTGTTAACGTTTAGGTAATAGTCTTTTCGGGTATTTTTAAACCGTACCTCAATAACATCCTGAGCAGGGTTTGTCGATTTAATATCTCCCAGCCAATCGGTTACATGAAGTTTGGCACATCCACATTGATCAAAGTTACAAATACCTCTCTCTATCGTATCGATTTCGAATTCTTTCATAAACGCTGTTTAGTGTCAGAACATTTCAAAAGCAAACACTTCAGAAAGAACTAACAAGCACAAAAATAATAATAATACCTATTAACGGATGAATTGCAACTTATTTAAACCGAATTTATTAAACCGATAAATGCAATTATGCTAAATTGTATAGGAATGAGAAGTCTGGTTTTTTATATTTAAACTAATTTTTGTTTTTGTAAAAAGGGAAAACAATATAGTTGTAAATGATACAACCTACACAGAAATTTAAGACGGAGTCCATAAAGGAAAGTAACATTAAAAGGCTTGCGACTACTATAGCTCCAGTTGTGTAACCCAGCAATTGAAGGACAAGCGAAGTTACTGCACAAATAACGCCTAAACGGGAAGCAAAAACTTTTTGTGCAAGATTAATGGGTTTTTTCTGAAATTTTAATGCCGAAACAATTGAATATGCTATATATCTTATCGGGCTATATTCAATCTTCCATGCTGCTCTGATAAAATAGTCGAGCGCAACAATTCCAATGAAAAAAGGATTTCTGGTATAAAGAAAAAATCCCATTAAAACCACATTCAGGAAAACGGTAAGGCGGCTAACTTTGCTGTCAATCTTTTCAATTGAAATGGGGCATACAATACCTTGTAGTTTCATAATACCTTGAGTTATAATAACAAATTGGTTAATAGTAATGAAGATTAACAATGAAGTTGAGGGATTGGTTTAATTTGCCTTTTTCAAATAATAAAATGAATAGAAATATTCAGCTTATCTTTTTATAAGCCGAACCATTCTTAATGCTGTGTCGAGAAATATAATGCGTGGATTTCCATTCATGGAAATGTGTTTAATGCCCAGCTCAAATTCTTTTGAAATTGGTATAATATTTCGTTCGTTAATAAATGGTGCAAAACGTTTTCCCCATTCCTGTTCCTCGCTGTTCAAAAAAACGAGGTTCATTTTTTTCATGTTAAAAATGAAATATTCTCTTACGAGGCGAAGGGCAGAATCAAAAAAAGATTTTTGTTTATCACGACCAATCGCTGCCATTTCTTCTGCCCAGTTGATCAATTCCAAAACCTGGCGTGAATACGCAAAACGCATCATTTCCTGAAATTTTTCAAAGTAATAGCGGTTTTCTTCATCAGGATTTAGATATTCCAGTGCCTTGATATAATTTCCGTTTGCAAGATGTACGGCCTCATTAACTGTTTCCTGATCAATTTCTTCTTTTGAAAGCAAGGCATTCCTCAACGATTCATCATCTATGTAAGGAATTTTAATAAGCTGTGCACGCGAACGGATAGTGGAAATAATGGTTTCTTCATTTTCTGCTATCAAAAGGAATAGTGTTTTATTTGGTGGCTCCTCAATGAGTTTTAACAGTTTATTTGAACAACTGATATGCATTTTTTCTGCCAACCAGATAATCATTACCTTAAACTCAGATTCAAATGATTTTAGGTTTAGCTTCCGGTAAATAGAATCACTTTCTCGTTCGTAAATTAAGCCTTGAGCATTACCTGCATCAATAAAATTAAGCCACTGACTTAAGTTGAAATAATGATTCTTCAGAACCATTTCCCGCCAGTCTCTAATAAAATCGTCACTAACCGGGTTTTTTAATTTTTTTGAGTTAAAAACCGGGAAAACAAAGTGCAGATCAGGGTGCGCCAGTTTCTGATATTTGCGGCATGAAGGGCAAGTTCCACAGGAGTCGGTTTCGCTTCTGTTTTTGCAGGAAATATATTGGGCATACGCCAAAGCCAAACCTAATTTTCCGGTTCCTTCGGGGCCTGCAAAAAGCTGGGCATGACTTATTCTCTCTTCTTTTACTGAGCGGATTAACCTTTGCTTTATTTTTTCCTGTCCGATTACGTCGCTAAAAAACATAAGCCAAAAATAACCAAATAACAATAACCAAATAGCAATTCAGCTTTAATATTTAAAAATTGAATATCAAAAAATTGGGTTGATTTCGGGATTTTGAAATTGGCTGTATCAGATTTTGGTGTCTGCCATTTGGTACTGATAAAGTTTATCACAACATTAAATTCTGTAGAATGAAAAATGACTCTCATTTCCCACGCAATTAATTTCTTATCTTTGGTTGATTTTCGAAAACTCAAAAAATAATAATAAAATGCAAACTATTAGTAGCTACGATTTTAAAGGCAAAAAAGCATTAATTCGTGTTGATTTTAATGTGCCGTTAAACGAAAAATTTGAAATTACTGATGACACCCGCATGCGGGCTGCCCTGCCAACCATTAAAAAGATTATTGAAGGTGGTGGCTCTCCAATTATCATGTCTCATCTTGGTCGTCCGAAAAACGGACCGGAAGATAAATTTTCTTTAAAACCATTGGTTGGTCATTTGTCTGAATTACTTGACGGAGCAACTGTAAAAATCGCTCCCGATTGTATTGGTGATGAAGTGAAAAAAATGGCATCTGAGATTCAGCCTGGTGAAGTTTTGATTTTGGAAAATCTTCGTTTTTACAAAGAAGAAACTGCCGGCGATGAAGAATTTGCAAAAAAACTGGCTGAAAATGGAGATTGCTGGGTTAACGATGCTTTTGGAACAGCACATCGTGCTCATGCATCAACTGCAGTTATGGCTAAATTTTTCCCGAATGATAAAATGTTTGGCTACCTGATCGAAAGTGAAGTGGAGAGTTTGGATAAAGTGGTGAAGAATCCACAACGTCCGTTGACTGCAATTATGGGAGGTGCGAAAGTTTCTTCAAAAATCACTATTATCGAAAATCTTTTAGGCAAAGTTGATAACCTGATTCTTGGTGGTGGGATGACTTACACTTTTGTAAAGGCAAACGGTGGGAAAGTTGGTAACTCAATTTGCGAAGATGATTACATTGAAACAGCGAAAAATATTGAAAAACTGGCTAAAGAGAAAGGTGTAAATCTTGTAATTGCTACCGATGTACTCGCTGCTGATGATTTTAGCAACGATGCTAAAACCCAAACTTGTGCTGCCAATGCTATTCCTGACGGATGGCAAGGTTTGGATGCAGGTCCTGAAAGTATTGCAAAAATGAAAGAGGTAATTGAAAATTCAGGAACTATTCTTTGGAACGGCCCGGTTGGTGTATTCGAAATGGAAACATTTGCTGCCGGAACAAAAGCAATTGGTGCTGCTATTGTAGAAGCCACTAAAAAAGGTGCTTTCTCATTAGTTGGTGGTGGCGACTCAGTTGCTGCTGTAAATCAATTCGGCATTGCCCCGGGTGTTTCTTACATTTCTACAGCTGGAGGTGCATTGTTGGAATACCTTGAAGGGAAAACTCTTCCGGGTGTTGCTGCAGTTCGTGGCGAATAAATAAAAATAGAATATACATTAAACCCGATTTGTAAATTTACGAGTCGGGTTTTTTATGATCTAAAATTAACCTAACTTTAAACCAAAAATGACTAAAAAAGCTGACCTGGTTAAAGAGCGTTTCCCTCTGAATTATAACTGTGCACAAACTGTATTTAGCCTTTTTGCAGGCGACTTAGGATTAAATGAAACTATAGCACTTAAAATAGCAAGTGGTTTCGGAGGAGGAATGGCCTGCGCAGAAACCTGTGGTGCTGTAACCGGATCATACATGGTAATCGGACTGAAACACGGGCACTCAAGCTCCGACCCGGATGAAAAAGCTGCAACAAAATTGAAAATTAAAAGGTTTAATGAATTATTTCGCGAGAAACACGGAACATTAACCTGTAAAGTATTGACCGGCTTTGATATTTCTACACCTGAAGGGGCAGATGCAGCCTATGAAGCAGGAGTATTCTTAAATAAATGCCCGAAGTTTATTGAAACAGCCTGTAATATTCTGGAGGAGGATTTTTGAATCAATAATTGGCATTATCTTTTTTGATTAACATTAAAGAATAGTTTTGCCTGGAATCCTGTTTGAAACAAAAGTTCGATTTAATTGTTTCTGTATGAAAGAATTAAAAATTAACAAAATATGAAACATAATGTAGGCTCAACAGATCGTTTATTAAGAGTTATTTTGGGTTTAATAATTGCAATTTTGGGTGTTGTTTTTGATAGTTGGTGGGGTTTAATTGGAATTATACCACTGGCAACCGGACTTTTTAAGATATGTCCGTTATATATGCCGTTTAAATTTTCAACAACAGAAAATGATGAATAGATAGAAAATAAGTTTATTTAAAAACGGGAGCTTGAAACTCCCGTTTTTTTGTTTCATGATTGATGGAAATACGAACCATCAATTCTTAGTTTTTTTCTTTGAATAATATCTCATTTCTCTATTAGCACGTTAACTTCGAAGAAATCTATATAATATTCAGCCTTTTCCCTACTTCTGTAAATGCTTTTACAGCTTTATCAATTTGTTGTGCGGTATGGGCCGCTGAAAGTTGCACCCGGATTCGGGCTTTTCCTTTTGGGACTACCGGATACACAAACCCAATAACATAAATACCTTCTTTGAGCATTTCATCCGCAAATTTTACTACTAACGGTTCATCATAAATCATTACAGGAACAATAGCTGTATCTCCTTTAACTAAATCAAAACCTGCGGTTTCCATTTTTTTACGGAAATATTCTGCGTTTTCTATAGTTTTTTTGGGTAAGTCACTTGACTTTGAAAGCATATCAATAATTTTCAGTGTTGCACCAACAGTAGCGGGGGCCAGGGTATTTGAGAACAGATAGGGACGTGAACGCTGGCGAAGCATTTCTATAATTTCTTTTCTTCCCGAGGTGCAGCCTCCGTTACCACCTCCCATAGCTTTCCCGAAAGTTGTGGTAATAATATCTATTTTCCCCAGTAACCCGAAATGTTCTGCCGTTCCACGACCTGTCTTTCCTATATATCCGGTTGCGTGTGAATCATCAACCATAACCAGGGCGTCATATTTTTCGGCCAAAGCAACAATTTCCGGAAGTTTTGCCATATCGCCATCCATAGAAAAGATTCCGTCTGTTACGACAATTCGGTATTTTGCAGCGGCAGAATCAACCAGGCAACGTTCCAAATCCAACATGTTCGAATGTTTGTATCGAAAACGTTGAGCTTTACAGAGTCTTACCCCATCGATAATAGAAGCATGGTTCAATTCATCTGATATGATTGCCGAATCCTCGCCAAGCAACGGTTCGAAAACGCCTCCGTTGGCATCAAATGCTGCACAGTAAAGAATCGTATCCTCTGTTCCAAGGAAAGTTGAAACTTTTTGCTCCAACTCTTTATGAATTTGCTGTGTTCCGCAAATAAAACGTACGGAAGAAAGTCCAAAACCCCAGTCGTTCATAATGTCCCCCGCAGCTTTGATAACTTCAGGATGATTTGCCAGCCCCAGATAGTTGTTCGCACAAAAATTCAGAACAGTTTCTCCTTTTTCAACACTTATCAAAGAATTTTGTGAAGAATTTAAAATCCGTTCTGTTTTGTATAAACCTTGTTGTTTTAGCTCTTCAAGAGAATTCTGTAAGTCTTGCTTGATTTTTCCGTACATAACTTTGTTTTTTTACTGAAACAAAATTATTGAAAGACAGGAAAATAAATGGTGATAAAAGACATAATTCAAAATTCAACAATCTTTTAATTCAATATTTTATCTTTGCACCGTTTAAAATATAAAATGATGAGTAATTCAAAAGTCCGGGTACGTTTTGCCCCAAGTCCGACAGGGCCGTTACATATAGGAGGTGTAAGAACAGCACTATTTAATTATCTGTTTGCCAAAAAAAACGAGGGTGATTTTATTCTTCGAATTGAAGATACTGACCAAACAAGGTTTGTACCGGGTGCAGAGCAGTATATTATCGAAAGTTTGAATTGGTGTGGGCTCGTTCCTGACGAAGGGCCGGGTATTGGTGGAAATTATGGTCCTTACCGGCAAAGTGAACGAAAATCAATCTATAAAAAGTACGCTGACCAGCTTGTAGAAGAAGGATGGGCTTATATTGCTTTTGATACCCCAGAAGAAATTGAGGATTTAAGAAAGGAATCAGAAGCAAATAATGAAACCTTTTCATATGGTATAGCTACGCGTGAAAGCCTGAATAATTCATTGAAATTATCAGCAGAGGAGGTGGCAAAGAAAATAAAAGACGGTGAAAATTATGTGATCCGTTTTAGAATGCCTGAAGATTTGGATGTTACAGAAGAAGATATAATTCGGGGAGAAGTAACTTTTAATACTACAAAGAGCCTTGATGATAAAGTGCTTTTTAAATCAGATGGAATGCCTACTTACCATCTTGCAAACGTGGTTGATGATCATTTAATGGAGGTAACTCACGTAATAAGGGGAGAAGAGTGGCTTCCATCAATGCCATTGCATGTTTTGTTATACAAAGCATTGGGCTGGGAAAAAACAAAACCTCGTTTTGCTCATATGCCATTAACACTAAAACCTACAGGTAAGGGTAAGTTAAGCAAACGCGACGGAGATAAAATGGGCTTTCCGGTCTTTCCTTTGGAATGGACGGATCCAAACACCGGGAATGTTTCAAGAGGATATCGTGAAGATGGATATTTCCCTGAAGCCTTTTTGAATATATTGGCATTTTTAGGCTGGAATCCAGGTACCGAACAGGAATTTTTTACTTTGGAGGAATTGGTCAACGAATTTAGCCTGGAGAGAATTGTAAAGTCGGGTTCACGTTTTGATCCTGAAAAGGCAAAGTGGTTTAATAAACACTATTTTCAGCTAAAAGCAGAAACTGAATTGACAGAGCTTTTCAAGCCGATTCTGGAAGGAAAAGGCATTTCAGCCAGTAATGACAAAATAAAAAAGGTAGTTGCTGAAATAAAGGAGCGATGCGGATTTGTTCAGGATTTATGGGAGCAGGGAAAGTTCTTTTTTGAAGCGCCTGACGAATATGATGAAAAAACCGTAAAAAAGCGCTGGAAGGATGATACACCTGAAAAGCTTACAGCTGTTTGCGAACTGTTCGAGTCGGAAGAAGTTTGGACAGCTGATTCAATTAAGAAATCATTTTCTGCTTTTATGAATGAAAAAGAGTGGGGATTTGGCGTTGTGATGAATCCTTTACGTTTGTGTTTGGTTGGCGGTAATATGGGCCCTGACCTGTTTGTTATTTGCGATATTCTCGGAAAAGAGGAAACCATATCAAGATTACAAAAAGGAATTAATTCAATAAAATAGTAAGGCTGAATTTTAGTTTACGAACATTAACAGGTAGTTAATCGTTGTTTTGTTATTATTTATCTTAACGGAAAACAAACAACTTTAACTAATTCTGAATGAATGACTCTACAAAGAGCAACAGACTCCCGCGAAACGTGTGGATTCTGACTATTTCCCAGGCGCTAATTTTATCCGTAAGTTCAATGGTTGTTTTTGTAGGTGGGTTGGTGGGGACCCAACTGGCTCCTTTGGAAAATCTGGCTACATTGCCTGTGGCAAGTATTGTTGTCGGAACGGCGCTTACCATTCCGCCTGTTACTTTACTCATGAACAAAATAGGCCGGAGACGTTCATTTTTTATCATTGGAATTTATTCAGTTTTTGTGGCAATTTTAGCCAGTTATGCAATCTCTATATCAAATTTTTATCTTTTTTGTTTGAGTACTTTTTTATTTGGTGCCACTTACTCATGCGTGATGCAATTTCGATTTGCTTCGATGGAAAGTGTTAATGAAGAAATGATTCCAAAGGCTGCTTCAATGGTTTTGGTCGGAGGAATTGCTGCAGCTTTTTTAGGTCCTGAAATAGCTGTTTTTGGAAAAGATTTGCTGAAAGTTGAGTTTGCAGGATCATTTATTTTGTTGGCAGGCCTGTTTATCATTGCTATGATTTTTCTTACAGGATTCAGGAATCCTATTGCACAGGAGTCTACTGAGGATAATCCTCAAAGACCTTTAAAAGAAATTTTCAAACAACGTATATTTTGGGTTGCCATTTTAAGTGCAACCATTGGTTATGCTGTTATGAGTTTTATTATGACTGCCACACCCGTTAGCATGCATGTGATGGACGGGCATTCTCTCGGTCATACAAAATGGGTAATTCAAAGTCATATTGTTGCCATGTTCCTGCCTTCGCTAATAACCGCCTGGATGATTAAGAAATTAGGATTAACAAAAATGATGATTACCGGATTATTGGCTTACCTTATTTGTATTGCCATAGCTTTTGCGGGGAAAGACCTCGGGAATTATTGGGTGTCATTGATTTTATTGGGAATAGGATGGAACTTCTTATTTATTGGAGCTACCACCTTACTTCCGCAAACTTATAAACCAAGCGAGCGATTTAAAGTACAGGCCGTAAACGACTTTGTAATTTTTGGAATACAGGCGGTCGCATCTCTTTCTGCTGGTTGGTTTATCTTCGCCTTGGGTTGGAAAATTCTCCTACTGATAAACTTGCCATTTATCCTGTTCCAGATGATTGTGATTTTAAAATGGGCTGGCATGAAAAAGGATAATGATTCAGTTATTCGTACCTGAGTGCTTCAATCCCGAGTGGTCGGGATCTCCGCACTTCTCACTATTCGTATCGAAGTGCTTCGACAGGATTTTTTGTCGCTGCCTTCCAGCTTTGAGCAGTGACTGTTAAAAGAGTAATCCCCAAAACTGCTAATCCGGCAATTATAAATATCCATGCGCTTAGTGTCGTTTTATAAGCAAAATTATCGAGCCATTTATTCATTAGCAGCCAGGTTACCGGTGTAGCAATAAGAAATGCAATACTCACCCAAATAACAAAATTCCGGTTTAGCATAACCAAAATTTGTCCCGTGCTTGCTCCATTCACTTTTCGAAGACTGATTTCTTTTTTGTGTTTATCCAGGTAGAACAATATTAATCCAAACAATCCCATAGTTGCTATACCAATCGAAAGAATGGTTAGCCACAGGTAGAATTTACTGTAGCGTGAATCGGATTGATATTGCCGATTAAATTGCTCATCAGCAAAAACAAAATCAAAATTATCTTTTGGGTAATGACGGTTCCAAACCGTCTCAAGTTCTTTTATCGCTGCCTGCATATCTGTTGTATTCAGGCGGACAGAAAAATAACCAAATTCCCAGGGGTAATCATTTGTCCAGACAACGGGGTAAATATATTTGTGTAATCCTTCATTATGAAAATCAGCAACCACAGCGATAATTTCTGCCGCAGTTGTATCATTATCACGAAAAATTTGTCGTCCAATTGCATCTTCCGGATTCTCAAAACCCAGCAGCTGACTCCCCAGTTCATTAACGATTATTTTATTCCTGTTTTGCTCCCGTTTCTTTTCAAATCCTTTTCCTGCAAGGAGCTTGAGCTGATATGTCTCTATCAGCCCATCACTTGCATTATTTACAAAGAAAAGGTTATCCGGATTTTTGCCTCCTGAAGGATTATTAAATTCATAAAATCCGTAACCCGGTTCCTGTCCGGGCACAAACATGTTGAATGTCATCGACTGAAATCCTGTATGACTTAGCAAATCACTTTCGAAACCTTCGTAGCGTTCCCGTTTATTTGGATCGGCGTTCAATGAAGCCGGTCCCGTACAAACAATAACTTTATCAAGTTCAATTCCCAGATTTCTGTTTTTCATAAATGAAATTTGCCGATAGACCATCAGGGTACTTACCAGAAATATTATTGAAAGCGCCATTTGGAAGATTACCAATCCTTTTTTGACGGATCCTCTTTTTATTTTTTTTTGTTCTTTTAGTGTATTGATTTTTGACAACTCAAAACCATGGAATATGCTTGAGAATAAAATTCCTCCCAATACAATCAGAATTACGATAATCAAAAAATAGAGTACAGGAATCTTTACCTGATTTACCGGGATATTGAACAATGAAGCAAATGATTTCAAAAAAATCAGATATAAGGGAAATGAGATTAGCAATGCAGAAATATTTAGTATAAAACTTTCGGCCAGAGATTGTTGCCAGAGGTGTGTGCCCGAGGCCCCGATTAGTTTTCTCATGCTGATCTGTGTCGATCGTGCCTGCGCGTGGGCGGTTGAAAGATTAACATAGTTAATCCAGGCAATAATGAGTGTAACCAGTGCGATAACAATCAAATTAATCAATGACGAATAGTCGCTTACTGCACCAAGTTCTCCGTCAATTCCCTGCACAAAATGAAGATCCTTTAATGGCTGCAATGAGAATTTGCCTTCGCGGTTATCTTCTCCTAAAAACGTCATATAAGTTGTAATAAAGCTGTTGATTTTGCTGGTAGTCGCTTCCGGAGAACTGTTGTCTTTTAGTTTTATATAATTCCACCATCCGTTCCATTGCCAGTCGCCTTGTTCGCCAATGGCTCCCATTTCAACCCAGGTTTTTACTGAAACAAAATAACGCGCTGAGAAATGCGTGTTTGGCGGCAGGTCCTTGAAAATACCGGTTATTTCAATTGGCATTCCCTGGTTTACCTCCAGTATTTTACCTATCGGGTCTTCATCTCTGTACAAAGCTTTCGCCGCGGTTTCTGAAATGATTCCGGTTCTCGGCCTTGAATAATCGGCAACACCTGCAATCATATCGAGCGGGAATACTTTTTCAAAATCCTCAGAAACCCATAAAACATCCTGATTGGCATAGCTTGTAGTTTTGTAATTTACCAGACATTTTTCAAAGTATGCCAGTCCGTTGGCTTCCAGTTCCGGAATTTCCCGTTTCATGGCAAAATAAAGTGCCCGGGGAGTTTTTGCACCATTGTAAACTGTTTCTCCCTCTTTATCAATTTTCAGGTTAACCCTGTAGATTTTCTCTGATTTTGGGAAAAATGAATCAAAGGAACGTTCGTATAAAATGTAATGGACAATGAAAAGAAAAGAGGTCAGACCAAGAATTAATCCCATGAGGTTGATGATGCTCATTTGCTTGTATTTGAGCAAACTTCTGATAGCAGAGAGTATAACTATTTTAAACATCGGATTTAGTTAGAAATTTTGAAATATAAAGATGCAAAAATTACTTGTATCTGAGTGCCTCCATACTGACGAAACTTCGTTTGTCAGCATCTTCGCTCTCTTCACTACTCGTATCTGAGTGCTTCGACCCCGACGCTTTGGTCGGGATTTCGTCACTCATACCTTAGTGCCTCAACAGGATTTCTGGTTGCTGCTTTCCAGCTCTGAAAACTTACCGTTAGAAGAGCAATTCCTAGTGCCAGCAACCCAGCCAGCAAAAAAATCCACCAGCTTAAGCCTGTTTTAAAAACAAAGTTTTGTAACCAGTTATTCATCACATAATATGCAACAGGTGTGGCAATAACAAATGAAATAGCTACCCAAAGCAGAAAATTCCGGTTAAGCAGGATCAGCACTTTTGTAACGTTGGCACCGTTGACCTTTCGAATCCCAATCTCTTTTGTCCGACGATCGATGGAAAATATAGCCATTCCTAAAATTCCCATAATTGCAATTGCAATTGCCAGGATGGAAAATAAAAGGGTAACATTTTTCAAATGTTTTTCATTCTGGTATTTTGCCTCAATTATATCATCGAAAAACTGATAGGAAAATCCTCGTTGATCCCGATATTTTTGGTAGGTATCGCGAATGAATTTTAATGTTTCTGAACGGTTGAACGGATTGATTTTTACACTGATTGTTGAAATAGCTTCCGGGTTGTTGGTAAGGAAGAGAGGACCGATTGAATGATACAATGTTTTATAATTAAAATCTTTAACAACTCCAATTATTATGTAATTTCCAATTCGCTGTCCCAGTGGATCATCGAAACCAAGCATTTTTTCAGCGGTTTCATTAATTACTACCGGCAAAGAAATGGTTGATTGACGACCGGCCTTACGTTCTTCGTTTGCTTTTTCTCCCTCTTTCCAATAGTCGTCGTAATTCATTTTCAGAAATTGTCCTTTTATTACCTGTAAATTATATGTTTTGGCAAAGTCCTCGTCAACAAAAAATTGTTCTGCTTCCATGCTGTCAATTATTCCTTCATGCTCCAGTGAAAAATTCAATTTCCACCCAACATCAACAGGTGCCTGGGTACTGGCAGATACACTTTGAATGTTCGGATTTTTTAACAGGGCATTCTTAAAATCTTTATTACTGTACCATAATCCGGTCGGAATAACTACAACGTCGTTGCGTGTAATTCCAATATCTTTATTGTGAATGTAATTCAGTTGTTTCAGAAAAATAAACGTGGCAGTTGTAAAGAAAATAGCGATAGTGAACTGAATCACAACAAGAAAACGTATAAAGCCCGTGCGCGAACCGGATACTGATCCTCCCCGAAAAATATTGATTGGCTTAAAAGATGACAGGAAAAAAGAAGGATAAATACCTGCAATAATTCCCGTAAGCAACGCAAGAATTATGATATCCAATGCCAGTTGAAATGACCAGTTAAAATGAATTTCTTTGCCGGTAAGATGGTTGAAAGCAGGTAATACAGCGTAAATTATGGCAATGGCTACAATTGCCGATGCTATGGTTTGAATTATTGATTCTCCCATAAATTGCTTCAAAATGCTGAGTTTATTAGCACCGTTCACTTTTTTAATACCGATCTCGGTTGAGCGCTCAGAAGCCCTTGCTATAGAAAGTACAGAAAAATTAAAAGAAGCCATCAGAATGATAATCAAAGCAAGGCCGGAGAAAATTAAAACATATTTATAACTACTAATGTCTTGATCATAATACCCTGAACCGTAATCAGAATGCAGGTGAATATCGGCCAAAGGCTGAAAGAGTAGTTTGTCGGTTTTGTTTGAATAACGGCTGACGTGGTTACTTATGTTGTTTAGAAAAGTTTCATCAATTTGAGCGCCTTCCCTCAGTTTTATATAAACATGTGTAAAAGCTTTATCACTCCAATCAAACCAGGCTCCTTCACCAAACCTACTTTTGTATTCCGGTAAAATATATCCAAAATCGATATGCGAATTTTTAGGAATCTTCAACACTCCGCCAACAGTAAAAATTTCTTTACCATACTTATCACTAATGATTGTTTTTCCCAGTGCCGGTTCATTACCAAATAATTTTCGGGCAATGTTTTGTGAAAGAATAATACAATTTGGTGTATTGATCGCATCATAGGCATCTCCTTCAATAAAGGTAAAACCATTAAAAATGGAGAAAAAATCGTTGGTAACCCAAACTCTCCTGGCTTCAATTTTTTCACTTTCATCACTGATTTGTAAAGGCGAATCTTCTGAGCTGTAACTAAGGTAAGTTGCATATTCAATCTGTGGATAATCGCTTTTTAGTGTTGGCGGCAAAGCACGGTAACTTCCGGCCGATTTTACAATCTCAGTTCCCTGCTTCGATAGGGTAAGTACACGGTAAATACGGTTGTAATCCATGTGGAATTTGTCGTAATTCAGTTCATTGTAAACCCATAGATAAATAAGTAACCCAGCCAGAATTCCAACAGTAAATCCACTAAAAGTGATAATGGAGTAAGCCGGTTTGGCTGCCATTCTTCGGAAAAAATATTTTAGCTGTTGTTTCATGATTACGATTTTTTCACCAGCATTATTGTTCGTTCATTGATATTCAATTTTAATGTATTTGTTACTGTCAGGTTTCAAATATGGCAAGGGCTATTGAAAAAATGTTTAAATAAATTGTTTTCATAATTCTTATTCCAAAATCATAATTATAGTTTCAGCATCGCTGGTTGTTTCAGCCAGTCTGGTTATGAATTCTTTTTTCTCTGCGGGAGCAGATGAATTCAGGAATTCATCTGACTTCACATGGTCTTTTAATTCCCAGCCTTCAAAGACTCTGTATGCTTTCCCGTCTGGGGTGATAGTTTCCGGCCAGACAGGAAGTCCTCCATCAATATCATTTTCAATTTCAAATGCATAATTTAAAGGATCGACTGGCAAATGAAAGGTTTGTTTTAAAATTTTATCATAAACTGCATAGTAATATTTGACTGTTTTATTCACCCTTGAATTTATTGTGCTTCTATCCTCCGTATATCGAATAAAAATATAAGCGGGAGTCTCAGCCCAACTGTCAATCAGAAATTTATTTTTTAAATCGTAACGAGGATTTATTGCCTCCATTGCTGTTAGTTTATGTTCACCAAAATTTAGCAGATAAACCGGAAGCAGGCGGTTGGGAGGAATCAAGCGAAAAACCGTGTCGTTAAAGGCACTGCGATAGGTAAACTGATTCCTATAAAAATATTGCGATCCATTTTCAACGCTTCTCACTAAAGTAGCATCATAATTTTTTATACGGTCATATTCTTTGAAAATGCAAAGGGTGTCGCCATTCATATTTTCGAGCAACAACATTATTCCGTTTTGTGCTGAGTTCCATTTTGACTGGTAGCCAATTTTACTGTTTCTGTCGAGGATATGATATTCAAAAGTTGATTCTTCATCCAGTGAAGCAATCTTGTCTCCTTTACTAATTAGTTGATTTTTATATTCATCTGAACCTGGGAGTAGCAGAGAATTATTGTGTTCATCCACATTATACCTCATTAAAAAGGACTCGTTCTTCGCTTTGTCTTTATATTGGAAATAGACAGTTCTTCCGGAAAAACTGTTTTCATAAATATTTTCAATTCCTTTATTCTTAATTCCTCGGTTATTCTGCCTTAAATTTTTAATTTGTTGCGGTGCGTTGTTGAATTTTGCAAAATAAGGATCTGCTGCAGGCATTGGAGGTGGGGGGATACCTGGAGGAGGATCAAACTCGTTCGTGCCAATTATATCAACAAATTCGCCGGAAAGTGTGTAAACACATGTTCCCAAATGAGAAGTTACTATAATATTTGATTCAGTAAAAATAACCTGTAATGATGTTTGATAGAAAATACTATCGGGTGGCGGTGCCAGTCGTATATACCGGATACTTTTTCCGATGTCTGAAAGTTTGATTTCTTTTTTGTTTTCAATGTTAGCATCGACGTCAATTATTTCAGGAGGATTTTGTGGATCAATAGAGCGGTCCTCCTGAAACCGAAATCCGACAGGCAGTGAATCAGGGATTACGATTGTATTTTCTTGTGTTGCTTTTTCCGCTTCCTGTTTTTGTTGCTCTTCGGTTCTTATTTGTACTTCCAGTTTTTGCTCGTCGGTACTGAGTTTATTGCGTGGTTTACAGGAAACAACAGCAACAAGAATAAGTAGGATTAGAATTTTTGGTTTCATTGTTTTCCAGTTAAATTTGAATAGGTTCCTGAGTTAATTTACAATCATCACCACCATGTCATTATTTTTTAGTCCACTTGCCATTTTAGCTTGGTTTTGACGTTGTTCCTCTGATAAATTACCATTTTTAAAATCAGAAGAGTTAATATACTCTTTGATTTCCTGCCCTGTAAGAAGCATCAACATATTTCCCTTCGGAGTAACAAATTCGGGCCAGAATGAAATACCTCCGTCAACATCATTTTTAAGGTATTCAGGAGTTGAACTTTGTCCCGGTAAATGATATAATTTGTTCGCTGTTTTATCAAATATAGCATTGTAAAAAGCTACGCTTTTATTATCTATATTTCGTGGGCTGGCATTGTTTCTTGTATATCTTATAAAAATATATTTATCTGTTTCAAATATTGATTCCAGCATTAATTTTTGAGATAAATCAGAATCCGGATCCAATCCTTCCGTAAAGCTTACTTTATCTTTTCCAAAATCCAGGATGTAAACAGGAAGCATCCGGTTAGGAGGAATAAACCTGAAGATTGTATCAGTATATTGTTCCAGAAAGGTTAGTTGGTTTTTAAAGTAATAAGTAAATGGTTCTCCAGCCCGCACCAATGATTTTGACCAGTTTTGTATCTGATTTGGAGAAGAAATAGCGCATAAGGTGTCTCCGTTACTGTTGAAAACAACAAATAAACTTCCATTATTTGCTGACTCCCAGGTATTATGAATACCTGCCCAGCAATTCTTATCTAAACCATATATTAATGGATATTTTCTTGAAACATATTCTTCCTGAATGGTAAGCAATTTATCTCCAATTAAGGTGTCCTTTCTGAATTCATTTTGATTCAAGGGATTATTCAAAACCAGATCATCTTGAATTTTTTTATTAGTTATTTGAACCTGTGCTTTTTGCCCGTCTTGAAACCGGATATATAAACTTCCATTAAAAAGGGAAACCGGATTATCGATCGTTACACCAAATAATTGCTGAGGATACCATGAGACAAAGTTTTGTTCAACCTTTATTCCAGATTCATTTTTCCATATTACTTCTCGAAACTTGCCATCCATGGTAAATCGCGTTACACCAAATAGTCCCTGAATAATAATATGGTTATCATCTGAAATAACTGATGATGTTTTATCTCTCAGTTTTGTATGAGTCCAAAGTAATAAAGTATCCTGAAGTGCTTCCAGCTTCACGTATTTAATTGAAGAGGAAATATTAGACAATTTGAACTCCTGAACATGTTTGTTCGTATCAGAAATGTGAATAATAACCGGCGGATTTTGTGGATCTACAGAACGATCTTCCTGATATCGAAATCCTGCAGTAATTGAATCCGGGATAATGGTTTTATTTTCTCGTGCTGCTTGTTCCGCTTCCTGTTTTTGTTGTTCTTCGGTTTTTATTTGTTGGGCAAGAACATTTTCATCGGTGTTGAGTTTATTTTTATTATTACAGGAAATGAGTAAAATAAAAATAAGGAATGGTGGGAGGATTCGTTTCATAATGTGTGGTTTAGAACAAAAATTCTTTAGGGGAAAATACCACAATAATTTTGCCAAATTTTGAACAATTGTTTACATGTAGCCAGGCACATAAAAATGATTCAATAAATAATCCTTTTCACTTCTAAAGTGTTTAAATGAAACAGGCTTTACTTTAGTAACTGACGGTAAAGCCCCGGACAAACGTCCGGGGTCTCCATTAAACCAAGCGTAATGTACTAAACTAAAATTCAAATACAACTAAACTATTTTCTGTTTTCCACAGGGTAATCTTCCCTGATCAATCCGTCAATAAGTTTTACTATTCTTGTTCCGTATTGTGCAAAATCCTCATTGTGTGTTACCTGAATGATAGTCATCCCTTCTTCGTTCAGTTTTTTAAGGAGTTTCATAATCATTTCTCCCTGTTCAGAATGCAGATTTCCGGTTGGTTCATCGGCGAGAAGAAGTTTTGGACTGCCAATAATGGCCCGCGCAATGGCAACCAATTGCTGTTGTCCGCCTGAAAGTTGCGCAGGAAATAAATCTTTCTTTGCTACCATATTAAAACGGTCAAGCAAATCGGCCACCATGGCTTTCCTTTCTTTTCCCTTTACGCTGCGATAAACCAGCGGTGTCTCAATGTTTTCATAAACGTTCAATTCATCAATAAGGTGAAATGCCTGAAAAATGAATCCGATATGACTCCGGTGGTACTGTACTTTTTGTTTTTCCTTGATTTTATGGGCGGGTTCATCCCAGAAATAATACTCGCCTGCACTGGCTTCATCGAGCAATCCAATAATGTTGAGCAGGGTTGATTTACCTGCGCCACTGGGCCCCATAATAGTTACAAACTCTCCCTGTTTAACTTCAAGGTTAACTCCTTTCAGAATAAAGGTTCGCTGAAATTTTGCGTCGTAGTACCTGTCGATGTTTTTTAGTTTTATCATAGATGTGTTATTAAGCTTTGACTTTTTTACTAAAGTATGAAAATTTTATACCTGTTCTTACAATCCGGTCGTTCTATTTTCTTTCGTGGTTTATTTTCGACGATTATTATGCCATTAATGCAAGAATCTGGATTACAGGTGTATAATGATTGCAGGATAATCCAATGTGTTAAATTATTTTACATTAAGTGTGTAATATTTTGACAATCGTTTATTCATATTTTAATGTATCAACAGGGTTAATACGGGAAGCTTTGTAAGAATGAATAAAAACGGTGACAGAAACGACCAATATTGCAGCTATGAAAGCAAATATAAACGTCCATAAGTTAATGTTTACTTTATAGGAGAAATTGTTTAACCATTTATTCATAAAATAGATGGTTACCGGAATTGCCAGGATAGAAGCAATAATAACCATAAGGATATTTTCCCGAAGGAAAGAAAAGACAATGGACTTTCCCGAACTTCCCATAACCTTTTTAACTCCAATTTCTTTAGTGCGGGTTTTTGCAATAAATAGTGTTAACCCAAATAATCCAAAAGCAGCAATAAACAGCGAGAACATTGCAAAAATGGAGATAATGATACTTAGATTTTTCTCGGAAGAATATATATTCTCGATAAGGTCTTCAATGGGTTGGTATTGAAATGAACGATCGGGAGCCATTTCTTTCCATTTTGCTTCCAGCATCGGTAAAAGATTATCCAAAGTTCCGGGGACATAATCAATTGCAACCTGTTGGATGTATCTGTCTGTCATATTAATCATTATTGGAGGAATATCGCTGTGGATGGAATGAAGGTTGAAATCTTTTACAATCCCGATAATTGTTTTCCCAGCCACCTGTTTACCAACAGGTTCCTTAATTCCAAGGTCTTTTACAGCCGTTTCGTTAAGCAAGGTGGCTCCATTTAGATCACTTCCAAACTCTTCAGAAAAACTTCTTCCTTCAATAACATTTAATCCCATGGTCTCTATAAAATTGTAATCAACTGCCATTCCTTCTACTTTTATTTTTTGTGTCTGGTCTTCAAAATTTGGAATCATCATGGTCATTGAGCCAAGCATTGGAAGACCATACATTGTACCAGCAGCCGTTGTTACATTTGGAATCGTTTTTATTTCGTTTATGAATGCCCTGTATTCACTGAAATTCCGCCCCAGGTCAAATAACAAGATGTTTTTATTTTGGTAGCCCAAATCCTTTTTTAAGGCGAACTTGTATTGCGAACGAATAATGAGAGTACTTGAAATAAACGAACAAAAAATAACCAGTTGTAAAACTATGAGCGTAGAACGTAAAAGCGATTTTCTTTTCCCTGAAACAGAACTGTTTTTTAGTATACTTATCACATTTAAGTTTGACAAGTAGGATGAGGTGTACAATCCTGATATAACACCAATAATGAAAGTTAGTGCAAAATAAATTAGGATATAAGTTGCAATATTTGAATGTATAATATAAAGTTTTGTCTGAAATAATTTTTCAGCATAAGGTTTTGCAAGTAAAGCCAAAATTACTGCTATAGGTAAAACAACAATTGCAAGGAATAATGATTCACCCAACAATTGGTTTCGAATTGATTTTACGGCAGCCCCGTTGGTTTTGCGAATACCAATTTCTTTTGTCCGGCCGGATGAAACTGCTGTTGAAAGAATTATATAATTAAATGCAGCAATCAGAATAATAAGGAGAGCGGTAGACGAAAAAATCTTAATATTTTTCATATTGCCCTTCATTCCTGTATTTGCCACATCATCAGATCGAAGGTATACATCGCCCAGTCTCTGCAGGGAGTACTGTTTCTGAGCATTTTCCCCCATATTTTTTACTTCCAGTTCACGAAACTGATTTTCGAGTAATGTCTGATCGATTCCTTCTTTCAGCATTACCCATGTGGTCCAGAAATCCAGACTCCAGTTGACATCTGCATTTTCGACCCTGAAAGCCTGGTTAATCGGTTCCAGAGTCCATTTACTGTTTATAAAACAATCGGCTCTCAATGTGGAATTCACAGGAATATCGTCGAATATTCCTTTTACAACAAACAGTTCTTCTTTTCCGTTAACAAGTCCGATTATTTCTTTTCCAACCGAATTTCCTCCCGGGAAGAATTTTTTCGCCTGTGTTTCTGACAAAACGATTGAATTTGGATCGTCCAGAACATTTTTAGTTGACCCGTTTAAGTTCAAATCGAAGATATCAAATAGTTCAGAATCAGTAGCCACCGCACGGTAAACAGGAATGAACTCATTGTTCAGCTTTAATCTGAATCCTGAAACATTTCTTTCTCTTACAGCATATTCCACCTGGGGAAAATCGTTTTTTAAAGCCGAAGCTAAAACATAGGGTGTTCCCAATTGAGTTGTTTTAAATTCCAGGTAAGAATTTAATACCCTGTAAATTTGCTTTCGGTTTTTGTACCCCTGGTTGTAACTAAATTCATTAATCACGAATAATAAAATGATAAACGAAGCCGCCAGTGCCAGTGAAAGTCCTAAAATATTAATTCCTGCAAAAAGTTTGTTTTGCCGCAGAAAGCGCAGTGTAGTTTTAAGGTAGTTTTTAAACATGATTATATTTTTTTAGTTTACCTTATTCATATCGCAATGCTTCAGATGGGTTATTTCTTGCAACTTTTAATATTTGAGAACTGATGGTCAACAGTGCAATAATCCCAACTACGAGAATTGCAAATAAAAAATCCCAAAAAGTCAACGATTCTTTGTAGGCTCCCGGCATATATTTATGAACCAGATACGCAGCCGGACAGGCAATTAATACCGCAAAAAACAATAATCCCAGAATTTCAACCGCAAGTTGATTAAAGATTTTTGACACAGAGCTACCTAATATTTTGCGCACTCCAATTTCCTTCACTCTTCTTTTGGTTGTATATAAAATCAGTCCGAATAAACCTATTGAAGCAATAAAAAGGGTAGTTGCAGCAAAAAATTGGAAAATTCGTTTTAGCATCATCCAGAAATTAATTGCAAAATCGGCAAATATGTTGTTGTCGTAAAACCTGAAGTCAACCGGGTCATAAGGAAGTAGTTCCTCAAACTCACTGTTAGCCAATTGTTGTGCCTTTTGTCCGTTTCCTTCGGTATATCGTAATGTTATTTTTGAAGCCCCGGATAAGATGTTTGAGTTCAGAAACATAATATATGTAGGAATTAGATTATTTACAGAAAAGGGATGAAAATCCTCTACAACACCAATGACTGGGTATTTTACATCATATAGTGTGATATATTTCCCAATGGGTTCTTCCCACCCAAAAATTTTTAGCGCCGTTTCATTAATTATGCAGCCCTGATTATCAGTCGCGAATTCCTTTGAGAAATTTCGACCATATTTCATTTGCAGGTCATAGGTAGAAATAAAATCATAATTGACGTAGTTTCTGCTAACCATTACTTTCTGATCGGGCAAGCTGCCTTCCCAACCCACAAAACCACCAATATTTCCGTTAAACGGAATAGTGTTGGAAAAAGTAACATCTGCAATCTCAGGGTATTTCCGCAATCTGTTTCTTATGGTTTCAAATGCAACAGGTTTAGTAGCATTGATTTCAGTGTAAAGGAGGTGGTCTTTATCAAAGCCCAGGTTTTTATTCAGCATAAAATTAACCTGTGAATACAAAACAATACTCACGATAAGCATAAACAAGGATATGGAGAACTGGGTTACAACAAGCACTTTTTTAATACTTAATTTTTTAATAGCGGGATTAAATATTTTGCCTTTTAATACTTTAACCGGATTAAAAGATGAGATTATAAAAGCCGGGTAGCTGCCGGCAATAAGTCCGGCCAGCAGACTTACACCAATTAAAACAGAAAGTAATTGCAGGTTTCTGAAAAGATTGAATTCCAGGTGAATTTGAAGCAAAGAATTAACTTTTGGAATGAGCGCTTGTACTAGAATTATTCCCAGGATAGCAGAAAAGAAAGTAATGGTAAGTGTTTCGATTAGAAATTGAGTGGCTACTGAACGTTTGGAAAAACCGACTACTTTTTTAATCCCTATTTCGCGCGCACGACCGCTTGTGTTTGCTAGAGTCAGATTTACAAAATTTGTACAAGACAGAACCAGAATTAGTAAAGCGGCCAATGATAAAATTGATATGGCGATGTATAAATCAATCTGGCTATTTGGAGAAATGTGCCATTTTGAAATAGGATGCAGGTATGGGGTAGATTTTTCAAAACCTTTTACATGCTGGAACGCATTTTTAATTTTTGCATTTACAGCTTCCATGCTTGTCCCATTTTTTAACAGAACAATGTTGTCGTTATTTATGGATGTCCAGTTGTCACGAAAACCTTCCCGTGCTTCCGTAGTTTCAAAAGTAGACATGGAGATCAGGTAACTGGGCCTGATGGATGAATTTTTCGAAAGGTCAGTGTAAATACCATCTACCCTTAGCGGCAAACGTTTGTTTACCATAAGCTGTTTCCCAAGGGCATTTCCCTCCGGAAAAATTTTATCGGCCAGTTCTTTCGACAATACGATGGTATTTGGCTCTGTTAATGCAGTTTCTGTATTCCCTTCAATAAAATCGTAAGTAAAAATGCTAAAAACAGTATTTTCAGAATAATATCCTTTTTTATCGAAAAGCTGATCATTGTTAGCAGATGTAAAATATTGCCCCAGAATTTCGTGCATTATTAGCACTTCTTCTACTTCGGGAATATCTTCCATTAATCGATATCGATATGCAGGCGGGCTGTAGGTATTATAATTTTCTTCCTCTGCATCTTCCTGAAGGGTTTGTACCCGGTAAATCCGGTCATAATTTTTGTTGTATTTGTCCCAGCTTAATTCCTGAAAAGCAATTAAACTAAGTAAAATGAACGCTGCAAATCCAACAATAAGGTTGGCAATATTTATTAAGCTAAATACCTTATCTTTTAAAAGATTCCTGTATATCGATTTAAATATTTGTTTAAACATTTTTTTGTTTTGGTAATCCCTTACGATTTCTGTGCCATGGATATAAAATGTTGAAATATAGTAATTTATGACAATACTTGAAATTTTTATTGTAAATTATTTTTACTTACGTGTAAAATAATTTGACAATCAATTTCATCTTTCAGAGTTCCCTCGTAATTGCGCTTTTGAGCTTTGTCAGTCTGTTTAGCTCCTAAATCCCCTTCAGGGGATTGGGGTAAAATACTACTCATATCGAAGAGCTTCAACAGGATTTCTCGTAGCCGCTTTCCATGATTGAAATGAAACTGTCAGTAAAGCAATTCCTAGTGCGAGCAAACCTGATAATGCGTATATCCACCAACTGAGGTTGGTTTTGTAAGCAAAGTTTTCGAGCCATTTATTTATGGCGTAGTATGCAATGGGTGCTGCAATCATAAACGACAGGATAATCCAAAGTACAAAATTCCGGTTTAGCAAAACCATTACTTCCGGGATTTTTGCGCCGTTTACTTTTCTGATACCAATTTCCTTAACTCGTGCAGAAGAAATCAGCCACGATATAGAAAACAAGTTTATCACACTGATTAAAATCGCAACCATAACAAACATCCTGAAAATTTTTGTTAGTTCCGTTTCTTTTTCAAACTGTTTATTGTAATAATCATCAAGAACAATGTATTCAAAAGGATAATTGGGGAAAGTAGCGTTAAATTTTTCCCTGATAAATGGAATTATCGATGAATACTCCGGAGTCGCTGTTTTTATGGAATAATTTCCAAAAAGCATGTCTTGTGTCCAGTCGACCAAAATGATAGGCTCATGTTTTTGTTTGGCGTCGCTGAAATCAACATTTTCAACAACACCAATTATAGGAGTATTAAAATTTTGCATTCCACTCTCATCCCGCATTTTTAATATTTTTCCTACTGCCTCGTCAGCTTTTTGAAACCCGAGAACCTGCAGGCAAGCCCGGTTGATAATGCACCCGTTATTCTCTCCTTCTGAGTTGGAAGAGAAAAAGTTGTTTCCGGCCAGCAAATCAATTTTATAGTTGTTTATGTAATTTTTATCCGCAACAATTACAGCGGCTTTCCCGCCCTTTCCTGACTGAATTTCATTAAAATTGAAACCATAAGAAGGCATATCGCCCGGGACTTTGTTTGAACTGGAAATTCCTAAAATTGAGCTGTGATTTAATAAATCGTTCTCGAATGCATTCAGGTTGTTTATACGTTGTGATGTTTTTCGGATATTTTGCGGCACCTTCACCACAATGGTATTATTTACATCAAACCCTTTATCTTTTTGATTGAGATAATTCACTTGTTTATTTATTCCAAATATTCCCGTTAGAATTGCGATAATGATAACAAATTGAACGACTACGATAGCTTGTCGGAAGGAAACTTTACCTGAAACAGGCTTATACTTCAGCTTTAGTAATTCCAGACTGTTGAAACGATTGATTAGCAGCGCAGGTAAGATGCCGTTTATAGTAATATTCAATAAAATGATACTTGTCAGAATAGCGATAAAAAGCGAATTTGAAAATACCGGCTCCAGATAAATGCCAAATTGATTACGCATTGTTGGGAGAAGTAGCCATGCAGCAAACAACGAAATGGCAATTGCGAACAAATGAATCATTACGGATTCAGCCAACGATGATAAAATGATTTCAGAAAAGGAAGCACCACTTATTTTTTTGATTCCGGTTTTTTTTTGCTGAATTGACTAACCGTGAAAATGAAAGCTGGATGTAATTAAAACCGGAAGCAATTAAAATTAGTAAACCAATAATTAGTATCAGGTAAACATATTCAGCTCGTGAATTGGATTGTAGTTCATCTTTTAAATCAGAATGGAGGTGGATTTCATTCAAAGGCTGTAAATGATATACATGATTAATATTGTTTTTTTCGAAATAATCACTTTGATTTTCTGTTACTAAGGTGTTGATACCTTTTTCAATCTGATTAATATCGGCTTCAGATGTGAGTTTTAGATAAGTGTAGAATCCAGTTTCACCCCATTGTGCTTTTACGGGAGGAGGCAGGTTCATATCGTCGTGAAACGAGAGCAAAATATCAGCATTAAAATGAGCCTGCCCCGGAATATCCCGATAAACACCTTCGATGGTGTACTCGTAAGCCGGATATTTAAACAATATCTGTCCTACCGGATCGGTTGAGCCAAAGTATTTTTTTGCTGTACTTTCAGAAATAATTGCAGTGTATGGTCTGGAAAGAATTTCGGATTTATTTCCTTGTGTAAGTGGAATGGAGAACACATCGAGAAATCCCTGAGAGGCATGGTAAATCTGATTACTGGAAAAAATTTCTTCTCCTATTCTGTATTGCGGGTTGTTTGTTCCGGTTATAAATCCGGCAGCTGCGATTGACGGATATCGTTCTGCCATGTATGTAGATACTCCTCTCTCACATTCTGGAATAGAGATATTTAATTCATCTCCACTATAAATATCAGTAGTTACTCTGTAAATATTTTTATTGTCCGGAAATATACGGTCAAATCCTTTTTCATAAAAGACATAACCGGAAACGATTATAAAAGTAATTAATCCGATACTAGCCGAAACAAGTAAGAAAAAGGAATGTCTTTTTTCCCGGATTAAATTTCTTATGGCAATTCTAAAATAGTAATTCATTTTTCAATTTATTATTCACAACGTAATGCTTGTATCCCGAGCTCTAGAGATTTCGTTACTCATATCTAAGTGCCTCAATCCACACGAGGTTTCGGGATCTTCGCCTTACTCATAGCGTAAGGCTTCGACAGGATTTCTTGTAGCAGCTTTCCAACTCTGCCAACTCACTGTTAACATGGCAATTCCCAGAGCCAATATTCCGGCAAAGGCAAAAATCCACCAGCTTAAATTGGTTTTGTAGGCAAAGTTTTCCAGCCATTTGTCCATTGCGTAATATGAAATTGGCAGGGCAATCATAAAAGCGATTAAAACCCAACGAACAAATCCCTTATTTAAAAGTGTAATTACTTCAATAATCTTTGCTCCATTAACTTTTCTAATTCCAATTTCTTTTGTCCGGTTTAGTGTAAAATGCGATGCCAGACCATATAATCCAAGGCATGAAATCAATATTGCAATTAAAGTTAAATATGAAAATACGGCCATATCCTTTTCGTTTTGTTTATACAGATCGGCTATGTGCTGGTCTATAAATTGAAAGCTGAAAGGTTCGTCCGGATACAAAGTTTCCCATTTTTTCTGAACAGTTTTTAAATTTTCAGGCTCTGCCCTGATGAACAGGTATGAGGGCTGATCTGTCAACATTGTAAATTTTAAAGGTTCAATCGGATTATTTAGTGCATCAAAGTGAAAATCTTTTACCACCCCAATCACTTTCTGGGAAAGTGTTTCATCGAGAATTTTTCCAAGAGGTTCGTTCCAGCCCATTAATTTGGCGTATGTTTCGTTAATGATAGCCGATTTATCTCTGTCGCTCGCATTGTCTCCGGAAAAATTTCGCCCTTCAAGTAGATCAATGCCAAACATATCGATATAATTCTCATCAATTTGCGGCTGATTTAAAACAAACTGGATATCATTTCCTTCTTCATCCGTAATTGCCATGATGGCTTTCATCCAGTTCCCAGTCGTACCTAAATTGGTTCCTCCTCCGCCAAACGCGAGTGATTCAATACCTGTAAGTTCTGAAAATTCCTGTCTTAAAACTTCTTTTCCAGGAAATTTCTCGGGTTCCGGTGGAATAGAAATGGCAACTAACTGGTTTTTATTGAAGCCAAGCTCTGCATTTTTCATAAAATGAATTTGGTTCCAAATCATAAATAATCCGGAAATCATAACTATAGCTACAATATTTTGAAAGGTAACCAGGGATTTGCCAAAAGTGCTGAACCCAGGTTTTTTTATTGCTGAATTTCTGATCGTATTAAATGCAGGATATACACCTGAAAGAATTCCTAATCCAACAAAAATCAGTAAAACAAATGGTAATAAGCGAATTACAGAGTTGAGATGGAAATTTTTGTCAAACAGGATGTTAAACTTTGCAAATAAAAGGCTTGCCAGCGCAAGGGAAATTGCTGCCGCAATCAATACATTCAAAACAGACTCACCAATGATACCGTATATTATTCTGCTTTTCCCACATCCGATAATTTTTCGAATAGAAAATTCTTTTTCCCTTTTTTCAAGTTGAGCAATGCTAAGATTATTATAATTTATTCCGGCAATTATGAGAATCAATAAGGCAACTATTGAAAAAGCATAAACTGTTGTTTTGTTTCCTTTTGGAGAATCAGCCAGCAGGCTGTTGTCGAAGTGTATTTTTTCGAGGGGCTGCAGATAATGTTTCAATTGGAATCCGCCTATTTCCTTTAACAAGTCGGTATAATTTTCAGCGGTTATCTGGTCAATTCTGTTTTTTAAATCAGAAACGTCAGGAGTTGTTGTTTTCAAATACACATAATAATCGCCCCAGTCGGCAAGTTCTCCTGTTCCGTCAAAATCAGATGGAATTAGTGCAGAAAATTGTAAATCTGTATTTGTTGGCGGGTCTTTAATAACACCAGCAACTTCATAATCCTCATTATCAATGGAAATCTTATGCCCCATCGGAGCCGAATTTCCAAATATACTTTTTGAAAGCGATTCGGTTAAGATGATAGTATTAGGTAAGGTTAAAAAATCAGTTGGATTTCCTAAAACGGCAGGATAGGAGAACATTTTGAAAACAGAAGGTGTTGCAGTTCTTACGTTTATATTATCAAATTCATTCTCATTATATTTTAGTGTATAACCTCCCTCGGTTTCAACACACACAAAATCTTCGATTTCAGGGCACTGGTCTTTCAGTACCTGTGCAAAAGGTGGATTAGCGAGGGCCATGTTGGTGTTTTGCCCACCGGGAGAGGTTAACGAAGTTGTAAGTCTGAAAATCCGATTGGCATCGGGATGGTAATTGTCGAAAGTAACTTCATTTTCAACATAAAGTGAGATAAAAATGAAAATTACCATGGCTGCAGACAAGCCGATGAGATTGATGAAAAAATCAAGTTTGTTTTTTCTGATTATCCGAAGAAAATTATGTATCAGTTTCATAATGTTTAATTATTTTTATTCGTATCTCAACGCCTCAATAGAGTTTCCTTGTGGCTGCCCGCTAGCTTTGCCAACTAAATATTACCCCTAAATCCCCCAAGGGGGACTTTTAAGCCGCTGTATAATTGTAGATTCTATTTTTTCAATCACACTTTCTATATTATTTTCGATTTCTTCATTCTTGAACCGTATAACTTTTATTTCAAATTGTTCCATCTCTGCTGTTCTTCCTTCATCATACTCCTTTTGCATTTTATGAATATTCCCGTCAAGCTCAATAACTAACCTTACTGTATGACAATAAAAATCAGCAATAAAAATATCTATGGGATGTTGTCTTCTGAACCTTAAATTCAAAATTTGTTTATTCTTCAATCTTTCCCATAATATCTTCTCGGCTTCCGTCATATTCTTTCTTAAAGCTCTTGCTTTTTCTAAAATATCAGGTTTAGCTCCGAAATACATTGTTTTATCCAATTCATCCATATTTATACCTCTATTTAGTTTTTGCTCGGTCCTCCCCCTTGGGGGAGTTAGAGGGGTAGCAAAAACGGGCTTTACCCATACCTCATTTTCGAGTAATCGGGATTGTGTCATTCGTACCTCAACGCTTCCACCGGATTCCTCGTGGCAGCCCGCCAACTCTGCCAACTAACCGTTAACAATGCAATTCCCAAAGCCAGTAAACCGGCTAAAGCAAAAATCCACCAACTAAGACTGGTTTTATAGGCAAAATTTTCGAGCCATTTATTCATGGTATACCAAGCTACCGGCGTTGCTACAATAAATGCGATGACCACCCACAAAACAAAGTCTTTATTCAGCATAGATAATATTTCGGACACTTTCGCTCCGTTTACTTTTCGTATACCTATTTCTTTTGTCCGGGTTAATGAAACCTGAATTATTTTTCCCAACAGCCCTAAACAGGTAATTATGATTGCGATGATGGAAAAAATCATGCTGGCATGGCTGACTTGTTCTTCTTTCTTGTACATCGAATCAAACCAAGTGTCATAGAATTTATATTGCATAGGTTCGTTGGGATAAAAGTCTTTCCAAACTTTATTTATGTATTCCATCACATTGGGCAGGTTCTCGGTCGATAGTCTCAGACTCATTGATCGACCTGTCCCAAAGCTCATAATAACGGGCTGAACGTTTTGATGAAGTGATTCAAAGTTGAAATTTTTTACAACGCCAACAATTTCGTTAATTCCCATTGTTTTTAAATCAACACTATCAACAGCCATTGCTGCCACTGCTGCTTCATTTACAATACAGGCTCTTTTTGAACTGTCAGAAGGAGTAAAATTCCGGCCTTTTTTTAATTCCATTCCCATAGTTGAAATAAACTGGTCATCTACAACCATCTTATAATATGTATTTTCCCATTTGGGGTTCGTTGTTCTGCTTCCAATTAAACCAGGCACACCCGAACTTAAGGTTGCCTGTGTGATGGATGGATTTTTCAGGAATTCATTTTTAAGTGATTCATAACCATTTTTGTTGTATTGAATATTGATGTATAACAATTCACTGTCTTTAAAACCCAAATCACGGAATTTGATATAACTTATTTGTTTTTGAACAATAAATAGTCCTGAAATAAGTACGATGGAAATAGTGAGCTGAAAAATGGTAAGTATGCTTCCGGCACTGTTTTTTCCTGCTTTTCCTAAATTCCCTGTTAAAAGATTAAGAACCCTGAATTTTGATAAAATTATTATATAAGGGAACAAGGACGTAAGAACTATAAAAAGAACTATAATTAATCCTATCGCAATAAACCTTACATCCATCAATTCCTTTAATTGAAGATTCACCTGAAATAGCGAATTAAACCAAGGGAGTGTTACAGCAACAATACTAATTGAAATTAGAAATGAAATGACAACCCACAAAAGGATATCGGTTGTATAATAACTCAACAGATTCGAAAGTTTTGCGCCGATGGTTTTTTTAATCCCAATTTCCTTGTGTTTTTTGAATTGTGAAGAAATTATGTAGTTAATGTAATTTATCACAGATAATAGCATTATCATGAATCCGATAAGTGATAAAATTCGAACAAGCCCTGTGCTTCCATGTCTGTTACTGTCGGAAACAGATGTGTCAAAGTATATACTTTTTAAAGGCTGCAGGAAAATAGAATCCACACTCATTTCATAACCACTTGTGTAGATATTTAAACGATGTTCAGTATCCTCTAAATTCTGATTATTTTTAAGTAGTAAATAATGGTTGGTCGTTGAGTATGTCCTTATTTTGTCATCATGAATTTCACCGACATTACTCATTCTGAATTTTTTATTTTCTGAGTTTCTCAAAATGTGCCCTTGTATGCTTGAACTGGATTTGAAATCAGGAATTATTGCGCTAATTATTGATTCGTCGGAATACACAGAAATCGATTTCCCCAGCGGATCTTCATCTCCGAACAAAAGTTTCGCTCCCGTTTCCGTGATGACAGCTGAGTTGATATCCTTAAAAGGTTTATCTGAGATTTGTTTTATCGGATGAATGGAAAAGACTTCAAAAAAATCGTTTGTGGTTGAAATTAAGCCTTCAACATAAACTGTTTTTTGATTGGAAATAGAAATAATAGGATAAGATACAGAACTTATTTCGACAGGGCAATCCATTTCAATTCCGGGATAATTATTTTCAAATTTTTCCTTTAGTTCATAATCGAGGCTGGAGTTTCTGTTTTTTGCATCGACCACCCGAAATATTCGGTCTTTATTTTTGGGGGAATCATCAACTGTAAATTCACTGTAAACATACATTCCAATAATCAGACAAACCGAGAATCCTGCTGCAAAACCAACAATTCCTATTGCGGAAAATACTTTGTTTTTTACCAGGTTTCTTATGGATGATTTTAAACTTTTTAAAAACATTGTAAACTTTTAATTTTTGAAGAGTCAATTTATAAAATCATATCTTTTTTATTCATACCTCAACGCTTCCATTCCGAGTAGTCGGCCCCGAGCACTCGGGGTTACTCATAACGTAAGGCTTCCACCGGATTCCGAGTAGCTGCCCGCCAACTTTGCCAGCTTACAGTTAGCAATGCAATCCCCAAAGCCAGCAACCCGGCCAGCGCAAAAATCCACCAGCTTAAGGTGGTTTTATACGCAAAGCTTTCAAGCCATTTGTTCATGGCGTAGTAAGCTATGGGCGTGGCAATTACAAAAGCAATTACTGCCCATTTCACAAAGTCTTTATTTAGCATGGTAAGAATTTCAGAAACTTTCGCTCCGTTTACTTTTCGGATGCCAATTTCCTTTATTTTTTTGATAGTGGTGAGTTCAATCAAACCGATTAAACCCAAGCATGAAATTGTCAATGCAAACAACGCGAATATCCGAACGGCTTTGGCCTGCTGTTCTTCCTTGTCATACATACTCTGAATCCAATCGTCATAAAAAGCATAGTTAAACTCCGCGGTCGGTTCAACTTCATGGTAGCAATTTTTTATAAAAGCAAGATTTTCCGGAATATTTCCGTTAATCTTTATACTCAATACATTTGGCAGGTATGATTTAGTTAATACTAGAAATCCTATTTCACGATGTAAATCATCAAAGTTGAAATCTTCAACAATTCCAATTACCTCTATCTGGTCATTTTGAATCTTTCTTCCCAGATAATCTTCCCATCCGAGATGTTTGTAATATCGCTCATTTATCAGGCAAGTAAATCTGTCATCTGTATAACTAATGTTTTCTCCACTAACTATTTTAATTCCAAATAAATCGATGAACTTGTCATCGATTCCGAATGAACGGTAATCAACCGTTTTTGTTTGCCCGTCTATTTCTGTTTCCATGGATCCCCATCCTTCAAATTCCATAATACTTCCTGAGCTTCCGGCAACAGAAATTATATTTGGGTTTGCTAGTAGTTTTTCCTTTAAAACGCTTGATTTCAGTTGTGCATCTCCGTCTAAATTGAGTCTGACAATCAATTCTGAGTTGATTCCCAGGTCTTTGTGTTTAATGTAATTGATTTGTTTCTTTATAAAAAATACAGAAACAATAAGGGCTATTGCTATGACAAATTGAATGGCAACAATCGTTCCTCTTCCAGTCTGTTTCCCAAAGCTCAGTTTTTTTGAGACCATTTGTAAGGGCGAATATTTTGAAAATGCTAATGCCGGGAAAATACCGGATGATATTCCGGTTACAAAAAATACAATAAGTATAATCATCCATACTTCCGGCATTGAAATAAGTGTATCCGTTTTTATTTCTTTATCCAGGATTCCCGATAAAACCGGAGACAATATCCCGGCAAAAACGGACGCCAGAATAAAAGATATAAGAGTAACCAGTAATCCTTCGTAAAGAAATTGCATAAATATGTTTCTTGCTGAGGCACCTGTTGTCTTTTTTATTCCTATTTCTTTTAATCGTTGCGTGCCTGATGAAATGGTCAAATTCACGTAATTAAAAACAGCCATCATCAATATTACTATGGCAATACTGGTGAGCAGATAAAGCATATTTACATTTGCGTGAGGGAGGTGATCTCCACCAGAACTTGTATCAAAATACACCTTGCTTAATGGTTGCAACGAGACTTTGTCGTTTTTAAACAAAGCCCACTTGTTTAACGCAACTGACACTTGCGAGCCAGCATTTTCGGGATCAACATTTTGGCGAAGCCTGACAAATGAATTAAAGAGCCGGTGTGTGATATTATCTTCCTCACTCCCTGTCCAAAAGGCATATCCCTTTTCCAGACTAACAATAATATCAAAATCTATTGAAGAATTTATTGGAGGATCGGATATGACACCAACGATTTTATAATCGGAATTGTAACTATCTTTTATAATCTTACCAACAGGATCAATATCACCAAACCATTTTTTGCTAAAAGAATTACTTATAATGGCATGGTCTTTTACATTTAGAGTTGGATCTGATAATTGATAAATAAATTCAAGCGAGAAAATATCCAGAAAAGCATCGTTGGTTGCCAGGCATTTAATATGCGTTTTTGTGTTATCAATTTGGAACAGATTCTCTCTGAGGCTATACATACAAATGCTCTCGATACCAGGAATTTCTTCTTTTGCATTGTCAAGTAACATTGCAGGCATCAAAGTTTCTTCTCCCCGTTTCAGGCGATAAATATTTTCAGCATTTGGAAAACTTTTGTTTACATTTTTTTCTCCTGAAATAAAAATAATAAGCAAAAGTATGACAGCCATACTTAAAGAAAAACCACCAATTGTGATAACTGACAACAATTTTCTTTTTAAGAGCGATCGAAAATAGTGTTGTATAAATTTGAACATTTTATTTAATTTTCAAGATTATTTATTCGTACCTCAGCGCTTCCACAGGGTTTCTTGTAGCAGCTCGCCAACTCTGCCAACTTACCGTTAGCAGCGCAATTCCCAGCGCCAGCAAACCGGCTAAAGCAAAAATCCACCAGCTTAGGCTAGTTTTGTAGGCAAAATTTTCGAGCCACTTATTCATAAAAAACCAGCCCGCTGGCATGGCAACAACAAAAGCAACTACGATCCAGATGACGATATCTTTATTCAGTAATGCAAGGATTTCCGAAATTTTGGCTCCGTTCACTTTACGAATGCCGATTTCTTTTATTCTCCTTTGGCTTGTTTGGTAGGAAACTGCAAACAGGCCAATCATTGATAGAAATACGCTGATGACACAACATGCTCCAATCAGTTTGGCATAGTTTTCATTTTCCCGGTGCATCCAGGTGTAACGGTCGCCAATGGACTCTACATTTAAGGGGAAATCAGTTATTATTGAATTCCAGGTTTCGGCAACTGCTTGTCGTGCCTGTACCGTCTGACCGGGGACCGGTTTTACCATTAAATAGAATCCTTCGTTGCTGTATGGAATATACGCCGGCTCAATAACTTGTTTCAAACTTCCGTAGTGAAAGTCTTTACAAATACCGATGACTCTATCGGTTTCGGAACCAGGAAGCAATTTACCAATCAGATTCTGGCCGGGGAAAAGTGCTGCCAGTGATTCGTTTATTATACATTTATTTTTGTTTGATTCGTCATTTTCGGAAAAACCCTCACCTTCAATTATCTCAACACCAAGCGCTTCAATAAAATTCTGGTCGCCGGGAAAACCCGCGGGTGAATATTGTTTCTCAACGCCATTTTCTTCGTAATGCAACAATATAAGGTAATGTTCCAAAACCGGTGATGCATTTGCCAGTGAAATCATTTCAACGGAAGGTTGTTGTTCAAGCTCTGCTTTAAAAATGGGAGAAACATCTTTATGCTGAATAGGTATTCTTACTTCGAGCACATCTTTATTTAATCCGATGTCTTTGTTTGTGATAAAGTTTATTTGTTTTGTGATAATGATTGAGCCAATGATGAGCAACACGGATATTGCGAGTTGTGCCACATGTAATGCCGGGATATTGAATTTCGATGTCAGGTTTGTCTTTCCCGGTTTGAGTGCCAGTGGTTGCACTTCTTTTTTAATTTTTAATACAGTAAAAAGTAGGGAGGTCAGGATTATAAAAACTGGTATTCCGAATAAAAGGTAGCCGTTGCCTACATTGAAGAAATAAGTTCCTGTCAGATCGGAAGAGGTAAGTTGATTAAAAAATGGTGTCCCCCACATCATTAAAATTATACTCAAAGCAAAAGAAATGCCCACCAGAATGAAAGTTTCCTGCATAAATCCACTTACCAGATTCTTTTTTGAACCGCCGTTAACTCTTCGAATAGCATTCTCCCTGTTTTTTTCCATCAGCCGGTTGTTGATTAAACCGAGGTAATTGAAAAGTGCGACACCTAAAATCATCAGGGCAATTCCCAGTGCAATATAAACATCGGTTTTATCACGACTGTATTCTATGGTTTGTCCACGGGATGTGTCAAAATAAGCTGCCTGTAGCTCTTTTAAATAATGCGTGCCGGGTGTTCCGACATGAATTATCGGGATGTTGTCTTTATTTTGGGCAAATTTTTCTTCCAGTTGCGTAATGTTTGGGTTTTCGTTTAGAAGGAGATAGCATCGGGAACTTTCTTCACCAATTAACCTTACCATTTCGAAGTTCAACTGTGTGCTTTCTTTTGGTTTTCTGAAAACACCTTTCACAATCATATCCACTTCTTCATCTCCATCTGGAAAAACTATTATTTGTCCAACAGGGTTGGCAGTACCAAAGTATTTCAGTGCCAGTCGTTCTGAAATAACCAAATCATTTTGTGTTTCCAGGACATGTTCCGGTGAACCTGCAATAAGTGGGTAGGAAAAGAAAGTGAAAAAATTAGATGATACAGCTATGGTGAGTTTATCATCAAAATACTCATGGTTATTAGCTTTAACTTTAGAAGGACTGGCATTTACAATTCTGCAATAATCTTCCACTTCCGAAAAATTGTCTTTCATGTATTCAGCTGCCCCGTTACGTATGTAATACATTTTTCCTCCTTCGCCCCAGGGATCATCAGCCTGGAGCGCATAAATCCGGTTTTTATTTTTATGAAAGCCGTCGGCATTGAATTCCTTAACAACAAAGACGGTTATAAGATTCATGCAGGCAATTCCTATTACCAGACTAATAATAATTATTGAAGAATTTAAACGCGTACGAAGAAGACTTCTTAAGATGGTTTTTAATTTCATGATAATAAAATAGAGTAAGCAAAATTACTGTATCAAACACAATGCCTTTTTTCAATTATTTGATTTACTGCAATATATGAAAAACCTATATGCCGGAGTGTAAAAAATATTTACAGCAGGTGTGTAATTTTTTGTCAAAGTCAGGGGAAAGTGATGAGTCTACTGATTTTATAGCCGTCAGACCAAATCTAACTCATGTCTGAACGACTCAATCCTCAAGTTCTCTGGATTTTGTTTTTACTTATAACATAAGGCTTCGATCCCGAATAATCGGGATTTCGTCACTCATATCTGAGTGCCTCAACAGGATTTTGGTTTGCTGCACGATACGATTGGCTTGTAACGGTTATGATTGCAATTATGAGTGCTAAAGTACCTGCAACAGCAAAAATCCACCAACTAATATTGGTTTGATAGGCGAAGTTTTTTAGCCATTCGTGCATAGCGTACCAGGATAAGGGAATAGCGACAACAAATCCAAAAATTACCCATTTCAGAAAATCAATATTCAACATTTCTACAACTTCTCGTGCATTGGCGCCGTTAACTTTACGAATGCCAATTTCTTTGATTCGTCGTGATATTGTAATTAAAACAATTCCGAACAATCCCATAACAGCCAGTACAATAGCCAAAAATGAAAATGCCGTAATAAGTTTTGCCTGGTTTTGTTCCCGTTCATAAAACTGATTGATCTGGTCGGTGAGGTAGTTGATTTCAATAACTGATTCGGGAGAAATTCCTGTTACAAGATTTTTGATATTCGCAATGATGGTTTTATCGTCCAAACCGTTGGTTTTGATAACCAGTAATCCCATTTTTTGTGGATTTTGCTGAAGTATTACCATCGGCTGGATAAGTCTGTGTACGGAATGGGCACTAAAATCCTTTACTATCCCACGTACCAAAAATCCGTTTAATAAATCTCCGGCTTTGATGTTGTACTCGAGAGCAGCTGATTCATTGATGATTATGCTGGTCCGGTTATCTCTTTGAAATTCTCCAAACGGTTCGCCATCAATAATTTCCATGCCTAAAAGCTCTGTCATTCCTTCTCCCATAATCAATCCATCAAAACGAACATTTTCTTCTTCAGTCTTCAAATTTATAGGCAGGAAAGCTCCAAATGGTGGAACAAAAGAAGAACCTGCCGTTTGAATGACGTTGGGATTTTTCGCCAGTTCATCTCTCATAATCCCTATTTGTTGCTGCAATTCAGGTGTATTCAGTTCGCATATTAAAACGTTATTCGGGTCTATGGCTTTGAAGTTGGTAAGTCCGTAATTGATTTGTTTTTTGAAAGTGAGAACGCTTACTACCAACACAATAAAAATGGCGAAATGAAAACTCAGGAATGAATAATTAAACCTTAGTTTTTTTCGTTTTTTGTTTGTTTTACCTGAAAGTAAAACCACTACAGAAGTTCGTGCTAAACTGGTGCCGATAAAAAGCCCGGATAAAGTACCCGTCAGGAGAATAATAAAAAACAGTACACCCCAGGTCTGAAGCATTCCAAATACTTCACTTCCAACCGTTTTGCCGAGAGTTGAATTCACAAAAGGAATGCCTGAAATGACGATAATAAATGCCGGTATTATACTAACTAAAGAAATAATATTTGATTCGAGTAGTACTTGTTTTCGTATGGTATTATTGGTGGCGCCCAATGCTTTTTTTGCCCCAATTTCGGTAAGTCGGTTTAACAGTTTTGCCTTGGTCAGATATATATAGTTAATGATGCCTATACACAAGATTACGAAGGCAATTGCCATATAATATTTTAGTTCATTGGCATTTCCCAGGCGGCTGTAGATACTTCCTGTCAGGTTATCCGATTTTAAATGGATATCGGTAACAGGTTGAAGGTAAAATTCTGATTCAGTGAATTTTTCAGGATTTACAGTTACCAAATAATCTTTAATTTTTGAGCTTACGGTTTCGGGTTCTGATTGTTGAGCCAGAAAAAGGTATGAATAAAAATATTTGTTGTCCCAGTTTCTGTAATCAGCCTGTGTCGTGCCATATTCGCCAAACAATCGTTGTGATAATCCGAGAACTTCTGCTGACAGTTCGATATCGGCAACAAACTCCGGGTGCAGTGTTGAATTGGACGGGAAATTATTATAAACTCCGCAAATTTTAAGTGTCAGAAAATTGTCTTTTAGTTTTACCAGTAATGAAGAACCGGTTGCATTTTTTGTGTTGAAATATTTTTTAGCCATGTTTTCGGAAATGGCAATTTCATTATTTGAAACCGCGGGAACGCCGTATCTGAATTCGACTCCAAGTTTTTCAAATACATTTTTATCAGCAAAGGCAAAAAGTTCTTCGTTAATAATTTGATTGTCAGAGTTTTTTATCTGAACCTGCCCCGTCTGGTACAAACGGAAAAAATCCTGAACTTCAGGAATCGCATTTTTTATAGCGGGAGCCATAGGGAAGGGGACACGAGGATCATTGTTTTCTACCACCCGGTAAGTATTTTGGTAGTCTGGAATAAACTTATCAAATGAATATTCATGAATGACGAGTACTCCGAGAATCATAATACATCCCAATCCAATGCCCAGACCAAGAATACTAATTATTGATTCGATTTTGTTTTTCAGAATATTTCTGAAAGCTATTTTTAAGTCGGTTGAATTCATTGATTTTATTTTAACTAAAAGCTTAGTTCAAAAATAGTGCCTTTTTTTCGAATTTTTAGATATTTATTAATAAGACAATTCTATTTTCTTTAAAATCTTTAATTTCCCCTGTAATTTGCAGGGAAATTAATTTCAGGCGGTTCTACACATAAAGATTTAGGATTACTCATACTTGAGTGCCTCAACCCCGAGTGGTCGGGATCTCCGCTCTCCTCTATTCATATCGGAGAGCTTCGACAGGATTACGATTGGCTGTACGTGTGTAGTTGACGATTGCAATCAATGCTACAAGTAATAAGATGAACAGACTGCAAACCACGAATATTCCCCAATGGAGAGGTATTTTTGTTGCGAAATTTTGCATCCATTTATTCACCGTCATCCATGCCCCAGCTAATCCTAAAATAACGGCAGGGAAGGCAATGTATTCCAGGTCGAGGATAAAAGCTTTAAGTATGTCGAGTAGGTTGGCGCCGCTAATCCGACGAATTGCCAGTTCCTTCCGCCTCCTGGCTGCCTCGTTCGAGGTGTATCCCAATAAACCAATAATAGTTATAAGCAAGATTATGGTATTCCCGGCCATCATGGCATTCCTGAATCCTTGTTCCGACTGGTAGTTGGCTTTCTGTTCCATTTCCAGACTTTTTACCACAGCATCGCGATAGGGCAAAAACTGGTTGAAGATATCGGTAAGCTTTTTCAACATCCCTTTTTCTGATGTTTCGCTGGTTTTTACCAGTATATAAAACTGAAACGAGGAACGTTCACCCCTCACCTGTTCAAATTTTTCAGCAGGGTAATAATAGAAAATCGATGGGCGGAAATCGGGGTTGGTAATGTTATTTACGATAAAATCCGGGAAAACACCGCAAATTGTTGATTCACCGTGTTCACTAATATAAACCTGTTCGCCAATAACATTATTCCATTCATTGAAAACTTTCAGTTTTTCGGCGCCCTTTTTACTGATGAGAATGTCATTTACTGTGGAATTCTTTCTCGAAAAACCTTCTCCTTCAATTACCGGTATATCCAGAATAGATAAATAGTTTTCATCAATAAAATAAAAATCAGCAATGTTAAACAATTCTTTTTCCCCGCCAGGTGAATAAATATTATTCCCTGAAGCCCCGTTAATAGGCAAACTGTATCCCAACCCAACTTCCTCTATTTCGGGGACTGCTCTCAATTCATTTAATAATGTTGATATTTTGCTGGCCTCTATTCCGCCGGTTGCACCGAAATAAATTCTTTTGGTTTGGTATCCGTGGTCGGCAGTTATCAGGCTATTGTATTGCATACTTACAAGAACCAGTAACGTAAGAATAAAAGAAGCGCCAATAAACTGGAAAGAAAGCAACACCAATTTCCATTTGTTCTTTTTTTGCTGGTAACTTCGAAAAACGGTTGCCACCGGGATACGCGAAAAGAATCGCCCAGACAGGTAACTTGTTAAAGCAGTTAGCACTATGATAAGGAAAAGCAATGGCCATACCACCTGGGCATTCAACACTGAAATAAGTTTATGTTCCAATTGTGCCTCGGCTACCGGTTTAAGAATTAAAATAAGCAAAAAAGCACCAACAAGCGAAATCAAAAATAAAAGTGAGGTTTCAGAAAATATAATTTGTTGTAGGTTTCTTGCTTCAGCACCACAGGTTTTATGTATGGCTGAACTTTTAGCCCTTTGTATCAGGGCACTTAAAGTCAATAATATATAATTCAAAAACGATACAAACAGTACCGCAAAAGCTATAGTGCTTAGTATAAGAATCATGTCTTTTACTCCATCGGAATACATCTTTTTAATGGGTACAAAGGAGTATTGTAGAACTGTCCCTCCCTGTTGTTGTTCCATTTCTTCTATATTTTGGTGTTTTACCTGCATTTGCCGTACAGCAGGCGCTAGGTTTTTGGGATTAATCCCGGGTGCAAGTTTTACAACTGCATAGTAACGGTCGTTACCCATCCAGTTTGCAGAACCATCCCACGAAAAAAATTGTTCGGTGGAAACCATCGAAATGATTATGTCGTATTTATAGTTAGTATTTTCGGGTAATTCTTCAAACACACCTGCAATAGTTATTTTTTTACCGGGGTAACTTTTTAGCTCGATTATTTTTCCGGTAACATCACCGCCAATATCTTTGGCAACTTTATCGGAAACCATACAATTCATAGGGCTTTTTAAAATCTCTTTTGGATTACCGCTGATCATAGGCACTGGCAGTACGTCGAACAGGTATTCGTCTGCCAATGAAAAATTAGCTTTGTAGCTTTTTTTATTTTCGGTATAAAAAACAGATGAGCCAATACTATTTAGCCGCGTGGCCGCCTCAATTCCTGGAACCTCGGTTTTTAATCCGGGGGCAATAGCGCCACTTACCCTTGGATAGACTTTCATTTTGTCCGATGATTTGTCCATTCGGAAATTTTCGTGTACCACATAAATGCGGTTTGCATCTGGGTAAAAGCTATCAAAGCTATAGTAATACAGTACTTCCGATAACAGCAAAATGCCGAATGCCAGTCCTGCTGTCAGCGAAATAATTCGTGTAATTGTATGTTCTCCTTTTCGAAATAATCGGCGAAATGCCAGTTTTAGAAAGTTACCCATTGTTTTCTTATTATCTGTTTTTGTTTAATTTTCTTATTTACTAGGCAAGTACTTTACAATGACAATTTGTTTTTTGTTTTACTCGTATCTGAGTGCTTCAACACTGGCGAAACTTTGTTTGTCAGCATCCCTGGCTACCGACAGGCAGTTCCGCTTTCCTCTATTCATATCGGAGAACTTAGACCCCGAGTTTTCGGGATCTCCGCACTTCTCACTATTCATATCGGAGAACTTAGACCCCGAGTTTTCGGGATCTCCGCACTTCTCACTATTCATATCGGAGAACTTAGACCCCGAGTTTTCGGGATCTCCGCACTTCTCACTATTCGTATCGAAGAGCTTCGACCCCGAGTAGTCGGCCCCGAGTACTCGGGGGTCACTCATATCTGAGTGCCTCAACAGGATTTCCTTTGGCAGCTTTCCAGCTTTGCCAGCTGACGGTAAGTATGGCAATGCTAACGGAGAGAATTCCTGAAAAAGCGAATACCCACCAACTGATGTTTGTTTTATAGGCAAAATTTTCGAGCCAGCGTTGCATAACAAACCAGGTAATCGGACAGGCCAAAATGAAAGCAATTATTACCCATCTGATAAAACTTTTATTCAGCAATACCATAACTTCTCCGATTTTTGCTCCGTTCACTTTTCGTACTCCAATTTCTTTTCTCCTGCGTTCAATGATAAACAGCGACAAACCAAATAATCCGATACAGGAAATGAATATGGCGATAAATGAAAAGTATTTAAACAAGCCTGAGATTTTAACTTCTGAATTATAAAGCGATTCAATACTATCGTCGAAAAAGCTTACTTCACACGGAGTGGCAGGTAATAATTCTGCCCAGGATGATTTAATTTCATTGATTGTTCCTGAAAAATTCTGCGGAGAAATTCTGGCTATGATATATTCAGGAATGTCCATAAGTGGCAGGATCAGCATAGGTTCTACTCCAACATGCAGGGACTGAAAATGAAAATCCTTTACAACGCCGGCAATAGTACCTCTCGTATCATCCCGTCCGAAATATTTTCCTACCGGATTATTTAGCTTCATCCTTTTGATTGCCTCCTCATTAAGTATTACTTGTGGAGCATTCATTTCCTCAAAGCTAAAAACCTGATTATAAGTCTCGGGGAAATCATGTCCTTCAACCAGTTCCATTCCCATTGTTTTCAAATAGTTATTATCTGCAAACATGTTACAGATTAGCACATCATTTTCCGGATCTTTGCCGTCCCATTCGAAGCCCCAGGATGAATTGCCACCGTAAAAAGGTAAGCGGTTGGTAAGTGTGAGGTCAACTACTCCCGGGAGTTGAGACATTTCCTGTTTTACAGCTTCGTATTTATTTTGAGACTCACCAGACAACGGAATATAAATTAGGTTTGCCTGGTTATACCCAAGATCATAATTATTGATGTAATTTATTTGTCGTGAAACAAGTATGGTACTGCTTATTAAAACTACGGATAATACAAACTGAAATACTACCAGTATATTCTTTAAACTGATCCCTCCGTTGTGAGGAACAATTCTTTTTATAGCCTGTACCGGATTGAACGAAGAAAGATACAGGGAAGGATAAACTACTGATAAAACCATTACGGTTATTACCACTCCTCCCAACATGTAAACCATGTATCTGTTATTCAGATCGCTAAATGTTATAGCCTTGTCAGATACAGAGCGAAAAGCCGGGATAAAAATTATTACGAGGATAAAACTTAACAGCAGACTCAAGAAGATCATGATTCCCTTTTCCTGAATAAACTGATTCAGGATTGAAATTTTTCCCGCACCCATTACTTTACGAATACCAACTTCAGAACGGCGGTGCTCAGCTTTTGCAACGGAAAGATTTATAAAATTGATAGAGGCTATCAGGATAATTATCAAGGCAATTCCCATAAACTGGTATACATACTGAATCCGGTTATTTTTCCCTGAATAAGAATACAATCGTTCCTTTTTAAAGGGGAAAGCATAAAGTGTGGTATTATTCTGTCCATTGTCCTTGCACAGGTTAGCAACCGATTTTTCAAATTCCTTAACATCAGTGCCCTCTGCTAATAAAATACTGGTGCGCGGCCAGTTATTTCCCCATTGAGTAAAATCCGAACCAAAAGCTTTATTCATATAATCAAGCGGGAAAGCCATCTCAAAATCGATGGTTGAGTTTTTATCTGTAGATGCGATTATCGCTCCAACAGAATAGGATAAACTGTCACTAAGTTTTAGCACCTTCCCTATTGCAGGCTCATCGCCGAACAGAACCGAAGCCATTTTTTCTGTTAAAATTACCTGGTCAGGTTTTGACAAAACATTACGATCACCTTCAATTACATCGTAGGAAAAAATATCGAGAAATTTTTCTCCGGCAAAAACGACAGGGCCTTCCTTAAATGCTTTATCATCAATTTTGAATCGTTGCTCACTATTCACCCAAAACGTGGTAGCATATTCCACTTCAGAAAAATTATCCATCAAATACTGACTTAAGGGGAAGGGGGTGCAATAGGTAAACAACTCTTGTCCTTCGGAATATTGCTGATGTTCGTAAACCGTATAAATCTGTTCAATATTTTTATACGATTTATTGTAACTTAATTCATCAACCACCCAGAATAAAATAAGTGTTACTACAGCAATTCCCAGCGATAATCCAACTATATTAATAACTGAGAATATTCCGTTTTTTCTAATATTTCTCCAGCCAAGCAGCAAATTATTAAAACGCATAATGAATGAATTTGAGTTGAATTTAGATACAGGTTTTTAATTTATACAGTAAAGACCTCAAAAATTCATTTTCGTTTCAGATTTTGTTAGTTTTTTTAATTTTTTATGTGAATTATTCATATCGAAGCGCTTCCGTCCCAAGTCACTTCGTTTACGGGATCTCTGCTCTCCTTTATTCATATCTGAGTGCTTCGACAGGATTTTTAGTTGCGGCTTTCCATGATTGGTATGAAACTGTTAACATGGCAATCCCCAATGCCAGCAGTCCTGCTAATGCAAAAATCCACCAACTAAGTGTGGTTTTATAGGCAAAGTTTTCAAGCCACTTGTTCATTGTAAAATATGCAACAGGCGTTGCTATTACAAATGCGATAACAACCCATTTTACAAAGTTTTTATTCAGCATGGTGAGAATTTCAGAAACTTTGGCGCCGTTTACCTTGCGAATACCGATTTCCTTGGTTCTTTTTTGCATTGATAAAATGGTAAGTGCCAGAAGTCCCATGCAGGCAATTAATATGGCAATTCCGGCAAATACATTTAAACTGGCAGTAAGGTTGTTCTCGGATTCATATAATTGATGAAGTTGTTCGTCGACATAATGGAATTCGACAGGATAATCAGGGACAAACTTATTCCACACCGATTTTATTTGGTTTGGTACTGCAAGTACTCCAGAATTAGTCCGCACAATAATTTCATTAAAATAAACAGGGTTTATATTAAAACACATCGGAGTAATTTCACTGTGCAACGATTTAAAATTGAAATCTTCGACAATACCAACAATGGTTCCCTCTTCGTATCCATGCAAAATTTTTCCAATCGGATTTTCAATTCCGGATTCTTTCGCAGCAGTTTGATTTATTATAAAACTGCATTTACCACCATTGTCATAGTCAACTGCATCGCCCTGAAAATCCCGTGAAAAGCCACGCCCTTCAACAATTTTTACACCCAACGTTTTGAAATAATCGTAGTAAACCGAATTCCATTGCATATTTACGGTTTCACCCTCCGGCATTCCATCGATCCTGAAATTATCGGCTGAAGTTTGTACGTCCGATGGAGATGAAAAGGCAAGAGTAACATCTTTAATCCCCGACTGTTTTTTTAGCTCATCGCAAAAAACATCCAGATTTTCATTGTAAATCCCACTTCCAAGATGCATGTTTAACGGAATGGTCAACAGCTCTTCCCTTGCAAATCCGGGATTATGTTTTTCCAGATAATCAAGCTGTTTGTAGAACAGTGTGGTAATTGCAATAAGTGCCACACTAATGGCAAATTGTCCGGTTACCAGAACATTGATGATTCGTGGTTGTTTTCGTAACGATTGTTCATCTTTCTTATAAATCTCCGGAGATTTCTGGCGCGAAGCAAAAACAGCAGGGAATATTGATGTTAGAACAGCAAATCCAACAATAACTCCTAAAATAATTAGTAATAATGTGCTGTCGAATTCTTCTATAGCGGGGAGAAATGAGATTTCTGCTGCCAAAATAGAATTGTAAAGGATAACAAATACAATCGATAAAACTGTACTTACGGTGATGAAAGAAAGCACCTCGCTAAGATGGTTGCGAAATAAAGTCGCCCGCGATGCCCCGAATACTTTTTTTACTCCCGTATTTAATGCTCTTTTTGAAGCCATGCCGATGTACAATAAAAGAAAATTAACTGCCGACATGACAAGAATTACAAAGGCAACAATGGTTAGCAGATAAAGGTAGCTTTTGTTTATCGGAGGTGTCAGTTCCCAAGTAATATGCATATTGGTATGGATATTTTTTAAAGGCTGCAGCAAAAGCTTCTCGGGATTTTCTTTTACGTGTTCCGAAAGGTAGTTTGTTATTTTAGCTGAAATAGCTTTCTGTTCGGTTTGGTTCTCAGCAAGGATAAAGGTGTGGATATCTGTCGGATAATTCCAGGACGGTTCAATCCAAACCTGGGTTAATTTTGAGATTACTTCCAATGGTAAAATTATATCGCCCCGGAAATTGGAATTTTCACCAAAGTCTTTAAAAACCCCTTCGACATTGAATAGTCTGTCGTCCCCGATTTTTATTTGTTTGCCAATTATATCTGTTTCGCCAAAATATTTTTTTGCTGCATTTTCTGATAGCACAATTGAGTTTGGAGACACCAGGCATTTATCTGCATCACCATTGATAAGTGGGAACGAAAACAAAGTGAAGAAATTTGGGTCGGCAAAAATGATGCTGTTTTCGTTAAACATATTATCACCGGCAGTAAAAGCCAGATAACCCCAATAAAAACTTGCTCGCGTGGCGTCGCTAATTTCCGGAAAATTGGATTTCAAACTCTGAGCCATTGGTCCGTATGTAACGCTTCCTGATATTTCATTTTTATCAGATTGAGTTAAGACATGGAATACACGATTTGAATTTTCATATCCTGAATCGTAATTAAATTCCTGGTAAACATATCCGATAACAATTATTGCAGCAGCAAGACCAATTGCCATGGAGGAAATATTCAGAAGGTTTAAATGACGGTCCTTTTTAAATCCGCGAAAGAAGACTTTTAGTGTTGGCATAATTATCTGTTATAGCTATTATTAATCATTTTGAAATTATGTAATAATAGTTTTTAAGAAGAATAATTTAGCCGAAATGCAGGAGATGGATTATGAACGACAAAAAACTGGATTTTAAAAGCATATGTAATATTGGAGCACAGTTGATTGTTACGTCATTAATGATCTTAAATATTTCGGCAATCTAATCTTTTACTATTCATATCTAAGCGCTTCTACCCCGAGTAGCCGGGATCTCCGCTCTCCTCTATTCGTATCGGAGAGCCTCGGCCGGATTTTTGGTGGCCGCCCTGTAACTTTGTGAAATGACAGATAAAACTGAGATTATGAATGCAGCAACACCCGTTACCAGGTATATCCACCAACTTAAAGTGGTTTGATAGGCAAATCCCTGAAGCCACTTATTGATGGTGAACCATGCCAGCGGGCAAGCTACGGCAAATGCAATAACTTCGAATCGAACGAAGTATGAGAAGACCAGCATCATAATGTCCGAGATGGTCGCCCCGTTCACTTTTCGAACCCCAATTTCTTTGGTACGTTGCTGGGCAAAAAAACTGATGAGCCCAAAAAGGCCCAATGAAGCTACAATTATAGCGAAGATGGTAAACACGATAAGGATTCTGCTAAGTCTTAACTCTTCATTGTATTGTTTATTAAAATAATCGTTGCTGAAAAAGTAGTCCATCGGGTCGTTGGGATAATGTTTTGCCCACACACTTTGAAGATAAGCCAGCGCTTTTTCAGGTCTTCCCTGTATACGGAAAGAATAGAACCCAAACTCAAACGGATGTTCGTGTGTGAAAATCATGGGTTCTTCCGGTTTTTTTAACCCTTCATGATGAAAATCGTTGACAACACCTTTAATGATTTGTTCCCGGTTCCCCATTAAAATTCGCTGTCCAACAGCTTCTTCCGGCGAATTAAAATCTAAAATTTTGGCCGTTGATTCACTTACCAATACTTTTGCGGAGTCAAGCCCCGGATTTATGGCGAAATTTTCACCTGCCAAAAGATTCAATTGGTAGGTTTCAATATATCCGTCGTCGATATTGCCGATGGTTATTTCCTGTTTTAAATCGGAACGGCGCTCGGGCAACGTTACATTATTGTTTCGGAAACGCAAAGGCTGACCCGGGACATTCATCGTTGCAGTACCGCTGACAAATTCAGCGTCCCTGAGCACTTCTTCGCGGAATGAACTGAACCGCTGGTATCGTAATGAATCGCTGTTAGTTGATGCTGCTCCTTTCAAAACGATAACCTGGCTCAAATCGATTCCCAATTCGGCAGTCTGCATAAACCGGATTTGTTTTGTAATCATTATAGAACAGATAACCAGAAAGCAAGACATAAAAAACTGGAAGCCAACCAGCCACTGGGAGCCACCGTTTTTATCCGTTTTGTTTTGCTGTGTTAAGGCAGGATTGACTTTAACCAACGGCAGCGCACTGATAAGCGAGGTAAAAAGTATTCCTGCAAGCATTACAAACAAAATAAGCGCTATAATTTCCCTATAGTTTATATACCCTGTACCGATTGGGGTTTCGATGAGCCGGTCAAAAATGTTCCTGGTAACGAAATACAAAATTACGGCAACCACAATTGCCCCGAGATTTATGAGTCCGCTTTCAATCAGCGATAATTTTATAAGAGAAAATTTACTTGCCCCTAATTTTCTGTAAGTGGCAATTACATTAATCCTTTTGCGTGCCATCGCAGTTGAAAGGTTGATATAATTCATCCATATCACTACTAAAATAAGGGCAGCAATCAGGGTTAGAGCTGAAATTGTTCTTTCGCGGGTACTGGTATTTAGTTCACCAGTTCGATCGCTACTGTAATGCACCATTGAAATGGGTTGCGATACAAATACACCTGAACGATTCTGATTGGCCAAATGTGTAAGATATTTATCCGCAACAGTCTTAAGCCCATAGTCCAGTCTGGCCTGAGTGGCGGCCTTTTTCAACTTCACGTAGGTCCACCATCCGTCGCCTCTCCAGCTACCTTCAGGTGAAACCCAATGGTAGTAGACAAAAGTTTGAACCGGCATGAAAAAATCAAAATGAATGTGCGAATTCGATGGAATATCTTTGAATACACCTGTAACTTCGTGCGGCATTCCTTCATTTACATAAATAATTTTTCCGATGGCATCCCTGGCATTACCGAAAATATTCTTTGACATCGACTCCGAAATCACACAAGTCAGTTTGTCGGTAAGCTTCGACTCACCCACCACCATTTTAAAATCAAAAATTTTTGCGAAGTCACCATCAACCCAAAGGTTGGGCTGGTCGGTGTAATATTTGTCGTCGTATCTTACCAGAACATTTTCAATGTATCCAACCGCACTGTATTCAACTTCAGGAACTTCATCTTTTAAAACCCGGTAAAGACGGTCGGGGGTTTTTGCCGAGTGCAATACACTTTGTCCGTCTTGCGTAACATCATAATTCACCCTGTAGATACGTTCGGCACCATCATAAGATGAGTCGTACTCTTTTTCATAACTGATATAAACGACTAACTGAAAGAATAGTAACAAGCCAACAGCTAGACCAAAAATGTTCAATAATGAATGAAATTTGTTTTTCTGAAGGTGTTTGAAAGTTGATTTGATGTTGATCAGGTTCATAAGATTTAAGTTAATAAGCTTTCTCCATTTTATTCATAATTAAAACTCTATCCCAAAATTACAATTGGCCACTATATTTCAAGAGCGATATGAATACATTAAGCCTCTATCGGATATTGAGTTTTCGTTCTGATTATTCAATATTCTCCCATTGCGGCTCAATTTCCATGCCCGATTTTTAAGAAAATATATTTCAGCAATTTAAATAAAATCCTAATCGTGGAATTGTCAAAATATTTGACAAGAGTGTATAATTATTTGTCAATCCTATCCCAAGCCTCCTTTATTACCTGTAATTAATCTCCAACTTTGTAAACGATGTATGCTTTTCTAATCTTCAAACTTCACATTAACATTTCCACCGGAAGCATGCATATAAACTGGTATTCCACCACCATTCATTGTTCCTTTTACGCGGTTCTTTTCAGATCTTCCTGAAAAATTATGAAGATCAATATTAACTCTGCCTGAACTCAAATCAAGATCAAGACCAAGCTTATCACCATTTTGAATTAATGCATCCACTCCGCCGCCACTTGACTGGAGGTTTAACTCATCACTTAATCCACTGATGTTTACGTGAACTGAACCTCCACTGGATTTGGCTTTTACTGAAGCTGACTCTCCTATTACCCTAACACTACCTCCACTGCTGCCTGCCTCAACTATTCCGTGAATATCATTCAAGCGTACGCCGCCTCCCGAACTGTGTGCAGATACATTACCGTGCGCATTATCCAAAGTCACTCCGCCTCCGCTCGAATTTAACTGAATGTCTCCGTTTTGATTTGTGGCTTTCACACTACCACCCGATGATTTTGCTTTCGTGGAACCTGTGATGTTTTCAAGTTGTACACTACCTCCGCTGCTACTAATATTATGCGTTCCGGATACACCGGATATTTTTACTCCTCCGCCACTGGATGATACATTACACGACATTTCATCGGGTACAACAATTTTCAGTGAAATACCTACATTATTCAAAAAATTAAAGCGGCCCTTGCGTTCAATATTTGCAGTAATAACAGAACCGTTCTTTTCTATATCCATGTCAAAATTTTCAAGAATATCATCAAGGTCCGAATCTGAGGGAGATAAAATTCTCCCGTTTTTTCGAACAAAGGCCTGCACAATTACATTTTTTTGATTGTGAGTTTTAACCTCCACTCCACCTCCCGACGATTTAGCATTCAATGTGCCTGGCTGATTCATTTCGAAAGTTTTAGTTATAGTAGGGGTTTTATTTTCCTGGGCAAAGCCGTTAAATGAAAGCAACATAGCCAATATTGCAATCATTGTGTACATTTTTACATTAATTTGAGTTCTCATGGTAAAATTTTTAAATGTTCAACAAACCAATATTAGTAGGACGCAACTTTATAAATTAAGTTACTTCATACCGGTTCTAAATATTATTCTTACTGCCTGTTATCCGGAATTTTCTGAAACTATTCTTTATTATTCATATCTCAGCGCTTCTACAGGATTTTTAGTTGCAGCTCTCCAACTTTGCAATACATAATATCAGTATAAACCGTAAAGGAGATTTAAAGGAATAATCTTACCATTGGTAGTTCCCGGCTCTACATAAATCAAATTTAGATTACCCTCGTTTTTATTGAGATACTCAATTCTTACAGGATAATACCCCTGTTCAAGTGGAAGAACATAGGATTTAAGATTATCAACAGGATTATTGCCATCGTTTTCAAAAATTAATTTACCGTTGATATAAAATTTTACTTTGTTGGTTGATTCAACGGCAAGTAGATAATGCCCTTTACGTTCTGCTTTAAAATAGCCTTCAAATAAACAGGCTGAACCGGGATTAATCGCTTCGTTCATGTTGAATGTACTGTCGGCAATTCCTGTTTTCGCAGGTTTTATTACTTTAAAATCAGGGAGTTCATTAAAATTACCTTCAAAGAAGGAATATTTTAAACCTCCGGGATTTGCCTTCCTGGGTAATTTCACTGATGGTAATACATTTCCAATTTCGAAATTGCCTTTAGCAATCAGATCATACTTCCCACTTGCTGAAAAAGATTTTAGAACCAATTCTGACGGGGCTGTAATTCGAAGTTCAGAATCCGCTTTTTTTGATTTCAATGTTGGTTCACTTCCATCGGTCGTGTACCTGACTTCAGGGAAACTCTGAAAGGAAATGAAGGTTGATGAATCAGGCATAAGAATTCCATTCATGGGGTGGAAAGTAAAAGAAGATGTTGTATACCCGGAATAGGAGAATTTAATGCCGTCGTACATTGCTTTTAACCGAACAGAGTTATGTTTCTCGTTTGGAAAGGTGACGAATTTCCATCGAAGGTTTTCGGGAGCTTTTTGTTTCAAAACTGAATCCATTTTTCCGCTTCCCATTCCCTTGTACGTTTCAGTAATGCCTGCAATCCATAATAATTTATCCGAAGTGAGGCTGCTTATTTTTTTTTCGGCAAGTTTAATCAGGTAATCATCGTTCCACCAAAATGCAGGGTCGGTGGAATAATAGGTATTAAATAAATCAGGTTTTGTAAGTAACGCATACATTACAAATACTCCTCCGTAAGAATGACCGTATAATGAATTTGTCCCGTTTGTGGGGAACTTTCCGTCGATATAGGGTATCAGTTCTTTTTCTAGAAATGTTAGGAATTTATCGGCTCCACCGGAAATTGGAGGTTGTGATACATGTACCGGTAAAAAATCACGGTCGCGCTGGTTCGCCCCGTCAATATACAGGTTGGGAACAGAAACGATTATAACCGGAGGTACATAGTCCTCATCCTGGGCAAATTTATAAATGAAGGGGAAAAGCTCTTCCACCCATTCTCCATCGGTTAAGTAAATAACTTCATATTTGTCATCAGAGCCAGGCTGGTAAGATTCGGGCAACAGAATGTTTATTAATCTTTTTTCCTGCAGAGCATCAGAAAAAATTGAATCTTTAATCATTGATTTTTCCTGGGCGTTTACGCATTTAAAAGTACCCGACAGGTTTAAGAGTACAAAGGTCAGTAAGAATACCCAAAGTGTTTTTTTCATAGTTATATTTTTAGGTTGTTTTTATTCATATTTCTATGCTTCGATCCCGAGTAGTCGGGATCTACGCACTTCTCACTATTCGTATCGAAGTGCTTCGACAGGATTCCTCGTAGCTGCCCTCCAGCTTTGAAACGAAACAGTGAGTAATGCAATCAATCCTACAACAAACCCTGCTATCAGAAAAATTCCGAATGTTATTGTCGTTTTATTGCCAATGCCCTGCAACATACGATAAACGATTATCCAAGCAAACGGGCATGCAATAGCATAAGCAATAATCATATTCCGTACAGATGACTTGTTCAGAAGGTTCATAATTTCGATGTTGCGGGCTCCGTTTACTTTTCTTACCCCAATTTCCTTGATTCTTGACTGGGTTGCATGGTAAGTCAGGGCAATTAGTCCTATTATCGCCAGTGCAATAGAAATAATACTAGCGAACCGGAACGTACTGTTTATTTGTTTTATTTCGTCGATGTACGCAGCAACTTCTTCGTTGGTAAAGCTGTATTCAAACGGGAAATCAGGTGAAATACCCTTGATAGTTTTTTCAATATTTTTGATTGTTTGTTCAACGTTGCCTGGCGTAATACTAACAAATAAAAACTTCGTGAAACCCTGGTTGTCAGGGTGTGCCGACATTACCATCGGTTTTACCCTGTTAAAAATGAAATTGTTCTGAAAATCGCTGACAACTCCGATGATCGTGCTTTCCTTTCCCCAGAATTGAACTTGTTTTCCGACCGGATTCTCAAAACCCAATTGCTTTGCCGCTGCTTCGTTAATAAGAATTCCTTTTAACTCGTTTGGCCTTTCGGCTACAAATTCATCACCCATCGTCATTTTCATATCGAAAGTTTGAGTGTATCCGTCAGACACAATAGCAAAAGCAAACGATTCGTCGTGTTTCTCCCCGTTGTCGTCAGTCCAGCTTACTCCAGAATGATTTGGGATTCCCGCCGGCATTGATGATGCGGCACACAAACTTTTTACATCGGCCATTTTGTTGAGTTCGCTCCTCAAACTCTGGTAATTTGATTTGAGTGTGTTGGTGAGCGGAATCTGCATTACCATTTTATTGTCGAAGCCCAACGGCAAATTGTCCATAAAACGGTATTGCTTGTTTACCATCAGTGTGATAATAACCAACATTATTGATATAACAAACTGAAAAGTGATAAGCACATTTTTACTTAGGATTCCTAAACCGGAGTTTTTTTCCTTTTTGAAAACTGAAAGTGGCCGGACACCAGAAAGAATCATTGCCGGATAAAAACTTGCAGATAAGGTTACAACAAGCCAAAGCAATATACTTCCACCAATAAATAATCCGAGGTGGCTATTTAAATAAGATTCAATATCAGAACCGGTAAGTGATTTAAAAACAGGGATTCCTGCCATAGCCAGTAAGGCCCCCAAAACAACGGCCAGGAAGCTGATTATCGCGGTTTCCCTGATAAATTGGTTTCCGATAAGCCATTTCCCGGCACCTGAAATTTTTCGCATGGCAATTTCAGATGTGCGTTTTTGAACCAGAGAAGTTGATAGATTTACATAATTTAATACGCTTACTGTCAGAACAACGAAGGCAATAAAAATCAGTAGATAAAGCGGGCCTTTGTTAAAATATAAATTGATGTCAACCGATGGTATCATTGCTAGTGTTAGCTGTTCCGGGTCACGAATGTTATCAGGTTTTATTTCAGAATAGAAATTTTTGATCTTTTCGTTAAAGGTTTTATAATCGGTATTTTTATTCAATTTGAAAAGCGGTTGTCCATTACTGTTCCAACCTGCAAGTGTTGATTCATCACGCAGCGATTTAATGGGGGCTATCATTGAGAAATCGAAAGTAACATACTTGGGAATATCTACTACTCCTGAAACAGTAAAGAATTTTTCGTTGTTGAATACCAGTGTTTTTCCAAAAGCAGGTTCGCTTCCAAAATATTTCTCAGCCGTTTCTTTCGATAATACAATCGAGTTGAGTTCATTAAACGCTGATTCCCCGGAACCTTCCAAAAACGGATATTGAACGATTTGAAAAAGGTCGTTATCGGCCAGGTAAAAGCCGCTTTCATTAAAACTCAATAGTTCACTTTCTCCTGTAGGCTGGTACGATACAATACAATTGCTGAACTGACTAAAGTTTTCGGTTCGGGCAAAGTATTCGATTTCCGGGAAATGCTCCGACAACAACGGTGGAAGAGCATAACTTATGGTTGTGCTACCCAGCTGAGAATCAGGGCTTTTCTGAGTCAGGCAAAAAACCCGCTCGTGTTCAGGTATCGACGTATTGTAAGATTCTTCTTTGCCAACATGCATCATAATAAGAATGGCGCAGGTAAATCCGAAAGCCAGACCAATAATGTTTAATGTTGTAAATGTTCCGTTGTTTCGTAGAAATCGAAAAGCAATTTTAAGTTGATTTATCATGGTAATTTATTTTTATTCATATCTCAAACTTTCTACAGGGTTCTTAGTTGCTGCCCTCCACGATTGAAACGAAACCGTTAGCAATGCAATTCCCAAAGCCAGCAAACCAGCCAGCGCAAATATCCACCAGCTCAGAGTTGTTTTATAGGCAAAGTTTTCAAGCCATTTATTCATGGTGTAATATGCAATCGGTGTAGCAATTACAAAAGCGATAATCACCCATTTCACAAAGTCGCGGTTGAGCATTACCATTACTTCTGAAATTTTTGCACCGTTGACTTTTCTTACACCTATCTCTTTGATGCGGCTTTCTGTGATAAAGAGTATCATTGCTAATAAACCTAAGGAAATAATGGTAATAGCAATAAGCGCAAATAGCAACATAATACTGCGTACCGTGGTTTCCGACTGGTAAAGATTATCGTAAACCTCATCTAAAAAATGATATTCGAACGGAACATCGGAATTGTTTTCTGTGCAGAAACTACGAACTGCACTAATGGCTTCGTTGTAATTATTCGAAATTTTGATAAGCATCACGGCGTTGTTGCTTTTTTTCTCTGTTCCACGGTAAATGCACGGGTCAATTCCCTGTGCCAACGATTTGATGTTAATATTCTCAATTACTCCTTTGATGACAAGAGGCTTGTTTGCCCCTTCGTAAATAACTTTATCAAGATACGGTTCTTCTAATCCAAGGTTTTTTGCCGCCATTTGGTTGACAATGCAGAAGTTTTTACCCGGATTATCTTTTTTGTAAATGTTCTCGCCTTCAACGAAATGAATCTGCATCAAGTCGAAATAATCTTTGTCCACAAAAATTTCTTCAGTTGCCATTATCTCTTTAAAATCGGGGTTTTTGGATAACGGATTACCGTTGTTCCAAATGGTGGGTAAGCTGCTTCGGAATGCCAATCCCTGAATATTCGGAATGCCAAGCAGTTCGTTTTTCATTCGGTCCTGAACGACTTTTTCCTGTAGCTTTTCGGTTGTGTAAACGTAAATAATGTTTTCCTTGTTGAATCCCAGTTCCTTATTCTGAATGAATGAGAGTTGTTTGCTAACGGCAATGACACTAAAAATAAGAACAATTGCAATTACAAATTGAGTGGTAACCAATACCTTCTGAATACTGAAATTTTTTCGGCCCGATGGGTTCTTTTCTTTCAGAATTCTTGCCGGATTCAGACGTTTTAGATGCAACCACGGAAATACGCTCGTTAGGATAAGCGATACTAGAATAATCGGAATGCTAATGGACAAGAATTGCCAACTGAAAATGTTAATCATAATCTCTTTTCCCGCAAGTGTGCTAAAAAGTGGTTGAATGACTTTAACCAATACTACTGCAATCAAAAATGACAAAGTCAAGAACAAGAGCACTTCAAAAAACGATTCTTTCAGAATGTGAATTTTACTGGCTCCGTTAGTAAGTTTTATGCCCACTGCCCGTTTGCGTTTTAGGCTTGAAGCAATAAATAAGTTGGTGAAGTTGATGCAGGCAATGAGTAAAATCAAAAATGCAGCAATACTGAAAATAACGATGTTACGTTTACTTCCGGTTTCCTCGGCATAATCGAATTTATAATTGCTCAGGTAGATATCCGGCAAGGCTTGTAAGCGAAATTTGATGTTCAAATTTTCCCATAACTTTTCACGCGAATAGACCAAATCGGTTATCTTGCTTTCGATAGTTTTATTGTTATCTGTACGATTAAGCTTCAAAAAAGTGATGCAATTATCTCCACCCCACGGATTGTTTACCACATAATCGACATTGAGCAGAGGAATCAGGAAATGAAATCGCAGATGGGTGTGTGCAGGTATATTTTCCATTACTGCCGCGACCTTATATTGGTGGTCGTTAACCGTAATAAATTCACCAATTGGATTTTTGTCGCCGAAACAGATGTCAGATAAATATTGGTCAATTACAATTTGGTCGCGAAGTGCCAAGGCAGTATTAAGGTTGCCGTGAATGGCTTTGTAGGGGAAAATGTTAAAGAATGTAGAGTCGGCAGCGTAGCCCGACTCCCTGAAACTCTCCTTATCTTCGGTTTTAATGATGCAATCTTTGTAATTATTGACAATGCGCGCATAAGCATCCACTTCGGGGAAATCTTTCTTTGCTTCGGGAGCAATCCCCGCCAATGCTTGTGATGATTGAATAAATTCATTGTTGATGATACCTTCAAGCGTGATGCGGTAAATCTTGTCACTGTCGGGAATATGCTTTTCGTACGATATTTCGTACAATACCCACGATGTTAGAATAATAGCGCAGGCAATCCCCAGGCTAAGTCCAACAAGGGTTACAATGCTGATGGTTTTTTCCTTAATCATCCGCCGCAATGCAATTTTGATGTTTGTGTTGTTCATATTTTTATTTAATAATTACTCATACCTCAAAGCTTCCACCGGATTTCTCGTTGCTGCCCGCCAACTCTGCCAACTAACGGTTAGCAATGCAATCCCCAACGCCAGCAACCCAGCCAGTGCAAATATCCACCAGCTTAAAGTGGTTTTGTAGGCAAAGTTTTCAAGCCATTTGTACATGGCGTAGTATGCAATTGGCGTGGCAATTATATTGGCAGTTACAATCCAGAATACATAACCTTTTGAAAACATCTTCATCACATCAGGAATGGTGGCTCCCATTACTTTGTAAATTCCAATTTCTTTAATTTTTTGTTCGATGGTAAAGGCCGTTAGACCATACAATCCAAGACAAGCAATAAAAATAACGAGCAACGAAAAATATTTAAATAGTGTTCCCATTCTTGTTTCTGAAAGATAATTGGCTTCCAGTTTATCATCGATAAAATAGTAGTCGAAGTTTTCATTAGGGAAAAAGGACTTCCATGTTTTTTCAATATAATCAATACTTTGAGGTATTGAATTCGGCTTTATTCTCATGGATAAAGTCGTTAAACGGCTATTTACGTTTTCGGGTTCTGGAATAAAAAATATAAGAGGTTCAATTTTGTTGTGAAGTGAATTAAAATGAAAATCATTGGTTACACCAATAATGGTTCCTTTTCGGCCCCACATGGTTAACTCCTGACCTATTGGATTTTCAAAGCCCATTTCGTTGGCAGCTGTTTGATTTATTACGAATCCATTGGTGAGGTCTGTTGCAAAATCACGGGAATAAAACCTGCCTTCATTCATCTGTATCCCATAGGTTTTTGCAAATTCATCGTCAACATTTAAAACCCATGAACTAAATTTTTCTTGTTTACCTGGCCAATTAACATCTTCTGTACTACCCATCGAATTTACCTCCATGTTACCCGACCGCGAAACATTTAATACGTTTCCACTTTGCAAAATTTCATTTTTAAAAGCTTCATATTTATTGCTAATATCTCCTTTTATCTGTGCACATATTATGTGTTCTTTATCGTATCCTAAATTGGTGCTTTGAATAAATTTAAGCTGATTAGAAATGGTAATTGTGCTTATAATAATAAGTATGGAAAGTACAAACTGGAATACAACCAGTCCTTTTCGAATGTTTGTAATGCGGGGGGAGGAAACAAATTTTCCTTTTAAAACCTTAATAGGTTGAAAGCCAGACACGAATAATGCCGGGTAAATACCCGAGATTAAACTTGTTGCTAAAACAACTCCCAGAAGTGTAAAAATAAACTGCGGGCTGGTGTATGGTACCGTGAGCGATTTTACGGATAAATGATTGAGAATTGGCAAACAAATTTGAACCAAAAGAATTGAGAAAATCAATGCGATAAATACCAAAATAAACGTTTCTACAAAATATTGTTGCATAACTTGTCCTCTTTTACTACCCAGTGTTTTTTTAATGCCAATTTCCTTTGAACGTTTTAATGAAAGTGCATTTGACAAGTTCATGTAATTCATACAGGCAATGAGCAGAATAATTACTGCAATAGCACTAAATATGTACACATACTTGATGTCGCCTGTTGAGGTGAAATATTCAACATTACTTGTATTTAAGTGAATTTTGGTAATAGGAAGTAAGGAATAGCTAATATTTTCTTCGGGAAAATGTCCTTGTTTACAAGCCAGTATTTTTTCTTCCAGTTGAGCGGCAGATATATTATTTTGAGTTCTGATATAAGTTTGTACCGAATAGTTATACCAAACGTCCCATTCTACACCAAAGTCATTCATAAATTCAATTGGAAGAATAAGTTCTGACTGTATGTGTGAATTATGCGGGATATTCTCCATTACACCGCTTACTTTAAGTAGCTTTTTCTGACCAAGCATTGTGATAGAAAGCGACTCGCCCATTGCTTCCCCGTCACCAAAATATTTTTGACTTATTCGTTCTGTAATCAACACCGAATTAGGTTCGGCAAAAGCAGATAAAGGATCGCCTTTTAAAAGAGGGAAAGTAAATACTTTAAAGAATTCCTTATCGGCCAATGCAATAGGTTCAACAAAACTTTTCTCCTCATATTGAAAAAGTGGATTAAACGATTCAGGAAGTGTCATAAAACAGGTGGCTTCTAAAACTTCAGGTATTTCTTCTTTTATGGCAGGAGCTAATAATTTTGAAGTAGCAGCTATACGCTTTTTATTTTGTTTTCGGAATACAATGTGAACATTATCAGCATCTTCATGGAAATTATCAAACGATAATTCATCCTGAACCCAGATAGTTATAAGTACAAAACAGGTTAATCCGATGGCGAGCCCAAAAATATTGATGAGTGCATATTTTTTATTATTCATTAAACTTCGCAGGGCTATTATAAAATTCTTTTTTATCATGATTAGTTTCTTTTGTTGATTTGACTTGTTTTCTTGAAGCTATTTATAATGTCTTTTTCTAATGTTCCGTTATCCTTTAAATTTTTATTCATACCTCAAAGCCTCAACCGGGTTCCTTGTGGCCGGTTTCTCCCGAGTACTCAGAACCTGCTAGCTGCGAGTAATATATTTCTGGCTTTCCAAATCTATGCCTTAGTTTTAACTATTTGAAAATCAAAAAAATATAAAAATGAAAGATAAAGTATTTGTCAATTTTTTTTACACCCTATGTATAATTTTTTGTCAGAACACCATTTTATATTCGAACTGAAAGGCATATTAAGTAGGAACGATCTTTATCTCAACGCATTTGCAATTTAATGCAATACTGATTCGGGCTCGGTTCTACTCATATCTTAATACCTCAATCCCGAGTAGTTGGGATCTCCGCTCTCCTCTATTCATATCGAAGAGCTTCGACAGGATTTCTGGTAGCAGCTTTCCACGATTGAAATGAAACCGTTAAAAGCGCAATCCCTACAATTAAAAATCCGGCCAGTGCAAAAATCCACCAATTTAAAATCGTTTTATATGCGAAATTTTCCAGCCATTTATTAATGATGAAAAAGGTGACAGGTGTTGCAACGATAAAAGCAATCGTGACCCATTTTAGGAAGTCTTTGTTAAGCAAAACGAGTATTTCAGAAGCTTTGGCTCCATTGACCTTTCGTATACCTATTTCTTTAATTTTTTTCTTGATGGTAAAATGGCTAATGGCATACAATCCAATACAGGTTATTACAATTGAAATTATTGACAGAACAAATAGTATTCGTTTAGCTTGTTGCTCCTTTTCATAGTGTTTGGCCAGTATTTCGTTGTGAAACCTATACTCAAAAGGTTCCTGAATATTAAATTCCTCCCATTGTTTCTGTATTTCTTTAATTGCAGTTGATATCTGAGCATAGTCCAGTTTAACGAAAACCTTATTGCAATTTTCGGCATACTTTATCACCAGCGGCTCTATTTTATGATGAAGTGACCTGAAATTAAAATCATTTGCAATTCCTATTATCTGAAATGGTTTTTCATTGGCATACAAATAAAGATTTTTGCCAACTAACGATCCGGCCTTTTGATATTTTTTTGCAGCTGCCTCATTTAAAATCACAGAATTAAAATCGGTGCGTTTTTCACTGTCAAAAAACCGGCCCTCCCTCAAATTAAACTTAAAAACTTCCTGAAATTCAGCATCAACTGTAATAACACTGGATTGCACAGAATTTTCATCTTCTAGGCTTTCAAAGAACGCCGTTGATTGTCCTAATTCTGTTCCTAAATATGCCCAGCTTGTGGCTACAGTTTTTATTGACGAATTGGATTTTAACTGATTTATAAACGATTCTCTTTGGGTATCGCCCATATTGCCTAAAGAGAACATCATAACGTTATCTGTTTCGTATCCCCTGTTTGTGTTAATAAAAAAATTGATTTGTTTTTGAACCAAAAATGTTCCCTGAATAATTAAAGCTGATAAAATAAATTGAAAGAATACCAATCCTTTTTTCGACGAAAAAGCCATCTTGTTATGATTCCCATCATTTAACAGCCCCAGTACTTTTCTTTTTCTGATAAATAAAATTTGAGGGATATTTGCAATAAGATTAAAAAAGATGAGAACAGAAAACAGAAACCCAGTGATTTTTAAAAATAATTCTGTACCTATAAAAAACTTTAGGTTTAGATACTGAGCCAGGTACTTCCCTGTAACTTTGTATATCAGTAACGCAAAAATAAATCCGACGCACCAATATATTAGTGATTCAAAGATAAACCAGTATATAATTTGCTTATTGTCAGCTCCCGCTGTTTTATACACGCCAATTTCTTTTAACCTGGACGATAAATCGGCGATGGAAAGATTTACAAAATTTAATAAAGAAATGAATAGTATAATGATAGTCAAAATCACAGTGCCGTAAACATAAGTTTTACTGGAGGTCACTGCCAAATCAAACTTGTGAGAGCTAAAATGGATATCTTTTAATGGCTCTACCCTGTAGGCAAGGTATCTTTCATCTGAAGATTTCAGATCTTCCCATGTCTGGGCTTTTGATCCATCGATGTAATCGTGTGAATGGGTATAAACGGTTTTTGTTATTTTAAAACTCAAATTATCAATATCAGCAATTTCCGAATTTGTTTTTACGTAGGTTATATACGATTGATAATCCCAGCCTTTTTCACCGGGATTGGTTTTTTCTACAGACTGTATGATGTCAAACTGCAAATGACTGTTTTTGGGAAAGTCGTCAAAGATCCCGGTGATTAAACATTCTTCAGAATTTAGTTCAACAACTTGATTTAAGGCATCGCCTGGAGAGCCAAAATATTTTGCAGCAAGGCTTCTGGAAATTACAATATTGTTGTCCGATTCTAGCGAATTTTGCAGTTCTTTCTCCACATGTATTCCAAAAAAGGAGAAGAAACATGTGTCAGCATACAAAAGTTTTGCTGCTGGTAACTGCTGATCTTTATAAATTATTGTTGCCTCACCTTCTGAAACTAATCTTAGTGCTTCTTTAATTTCCGGTATTTCATCGATTAGTTTCTGCGCCATTGGAGGTGCTGTTACCGCTAAGTCAACTTCTTCGTTGTTTAACTTTCCATTCATGAAGCAACGGAATATTTTGTCATGATCAGGAATATATTCATCATAACTTAATTCAAAATATACATAAGCAGCAGCAAAAAGAACAATTGCAAACGATATGCTTATACTAAATAACTTCGCAAATGAGAGTACTTTATTTTTCCCAGCGCTACGATAAACGGACTTTATATTGAATTTATTCATCTGGTTGATTTATTTTCATTTCCATTTCGCATTACCATTCGTGTTGAAGTGCACCTATCACAAATAGTCGGATCTTCACTCATACCTTAGTGCCTCCACAGGATTTCTGGTAGCGGCTTTCCAGGATTGAAACGAAATCGTTAGCAACGCAATTCCCAGTGCCAGAAAACCAGCCAATGCAAAAATCCACCAGCTTAAACTGGTCTTGTAGGCAAAGTTTTCAAGCCATTTACTCATAGCGTAATATGCAATTGGTGTAGCAATAACGAAAGCAATGGTTACCCATTTCACAAAGTCCTGGTTGAGCAATGCAAGAACTTCTGAAATTTTTGCTCCGTTTACTTTGCGGATTCCTATTTCTTTGATCCGTAGTAGCGAAGAAAAATAGGAAACTCCCAGTAACCCAAGTACAGCAATGAATATGGAAAGAGTAGTAAGCAAACTGATAATATTGCTGAATTTTCTTTCGGCGTTATAGGCTGCCTCTATTCGTTGATCAAAAAATTCATATTCAAAAATAGTATTGGGAAAGTATGCAGTGGCTGTTTCCCTCATCAATTCAATTGTTTCCGAAGGATTACCCGAAAAACGGACGATGGCATGTGATATTTTATCGGGACTATAGTGGGCAACAAAGGGTTGTATCGACATCTGCATTGACTTGGCGTGAAAATCTTCAACAACTCCGCAGATTCGGTATTCAGTGCCACCCAGTTTAATCGTTTCATTTAAGGGATCTTTCACACCACGTTCATCCAGCAGGGTTTGATTAACAATGCATTGATTTTCAGTATTATCGTTAAAGTCATTACCCTGGCTGAAACTGATTTCCATTGTATTGAAAAAATCGTTGTCAACGTTAATGAATTCGGTTGTTCTCATTTGCTGATTACCCAGACTATCGGTATACATTTCGCCATAAATCATTCCCATTTTGGAAAGCGGGAGATTGTTCGTACCGGCCACATTCTTGATATTTGGATTTTTTAATAATTCTTCTTTGAAAACCGGGTAAGAATGAATGTCTTTTGGCGCAATATTTATTGAAATCAATGACTCTTTATTAAATCCCAAATCGCTTTCCTGCATGAATGAAAGCTGTTTCTTAACAAGCATTGATGCAGAAATTAAAGCGATGAAAGCCATCAGTTGAAAAGTTAATAGTGAGTTAAAAAGAATTTTGCCTGCTTTTCCCTTACTCAGTTTATTTTGAAGGATTTCGATGGGTTTTACGTTGCCACTTATAAGTTGATTGATAAACGATGAAAGTAAAATGATTAAAAAGGAACAAAGCAGTGTTCCGGTTATAATCTTTTTTGTATTTAGTATGGCATTGAACGGTAAATCGCTACCTACAAATTTAGGAAAGTAAGGTAAGGTTAGCTTAAACAATCCAACTGTGGCAATAAAAGCTATCACCGAGAAAAGAAAGACCGATATTGAGTTTTTTAAGAATAAGTGGTATTTTTTGGCGCCGGAAACTTTCTCAATTCCCCACAAGCGCATTTGTTGCGTTTTTTCAATGGTGGAAAGAAGCACATAGTTGATGATTGAGATGAGGAGAATGAGTACGCCCAACGTGATGAATATTTTCAAGCGCATATTAACATGTAGTTTACTCAGTGTGGTTAATAATAATGTTGGTGGTTTTTCTAATTCGGCAAGCCTGACATAATCCTGCGTAAGTTTTGCTGTGAAATCTGAAATATTTGTTCCGGGCACCAATTCAACAAAGTTTTTACATTGGTAGTTCCAGTCCGATTTGTAATCCTTTTTCCCCTGAGTCTCCATGAAATGCGAAAGACTTCCAATCCAATGATAGCTGACGTTTGAATTGCTTGCCGGATTCTCAACAATACCGGTGATGGTGTAGTCAATAAGTAAGTCATCAATAATAAGTGAAACCGGAGTGCCAATAACATCAACTTTCCCGAAACGTTTTCTTGCGATATCTTCCGATATAATTAACGGGTTAGGTGTGTTGAAGCTTTCTTCTGCATTTCCTGCAATAAAGTTAAAGTTGAAGAAATCAAAGAAGTTTTTCTCAACCAATCCAATTTCGGTGTAATCCGATTTAGCAAGATTGTTTTCCTGCTTTATGTAAATAGCGGTGTTTTTACTGTCAAAACTGGTGTTTCTAACCACCTCGGGATAACGTTCAGACAAGGATTCACAAAGAACATAGGGTAGAGGAAATTGAAAATAATCTTCTCCAAACTGGTCACGGGCTTCCATGCTGAATTTATTCGAGGCTGAATCCTGGAAAGAGTCGAAGCTTGTTTCATGCAGTACATAATAACCTGCTGCCATAAAAACCCAGAGGCCGATAATTAGTCCACTAATTTTCAGTACTGAAATGTATCTGTTTTTTAAAAGAGACCGTAGTTCACGAATAAAATATAGTTTGAACATGATATTGTTTTATTAATTTAATTATTCATAGCGTGTGGCTTCCATCCCGACGCTACGGTCGGGGTTTCGTCACTCATACCTTAGTGCCTCCATCCCGAGTGTTCGGGATCTCCGCTCTCCTCTATTCATATCGGAGAGCTTCGACAGGATTTCTCGTTGCTGCCCTCCAGCTCTGCCAGCTCACCGTAAGCAATGCAATTCCCAGTGCCAGTATTCCGGCGAGAGCAAATATCCACCAACTCAGGTTGGTTCTGTAAGCAAAGTTTGCAAGCCATTTATTTAAGATGAACCATGTAATGGGTGTTGCAATAAATACAGAAATCAAAATCCAACGGACAAAACTACGATTCAGCAGTATTAACACTTCTGAAATACGTGCGCCATTAACCTTTCTTATACCAATTTCTTTTACACGACGCTCGGTTGCATAATGTGAAATGGCATATAATCCCATAAAAGCCAGGACCAGTGCAACGATCATCCCAATTGAAATTATTTTCGATGCAGTTTTTTCGGTTTTGTAAAGTTGGTCGTAGGTTTCATCCAAAAAGTGATACTCGAAAGGTATATCCGGATTGTATTGGTTCCATAGTGTTGAAAGTAACTTAATCACACTTTCCGATTGTCCGTTTGTTTTAATCAGTAAAGGATTATTCCCATTTAATTGGTTGAGGTTTAAGTAAACCTGTGGATCGACATTCAGGTGCAAAGACTTTGTATTGGCATTTTTTAAAACCCCGGCAATTGTATAAAATCTGTCGTCTCCTCTTTTTATTTGCCTGCCAACCGGATCCGTTAACCCCAGGCTTATGGCAGCCTGCTCGTTAATCAAACACTCATTGTTGTTTTCCTGTCCTGGCAAAAAAGGATTTCTCCCTTCAACCAGTGGAATTTGCATCATATCGGCATAATTATCTTTCATGGTACAGATTTCCATAATTTTCGCTTCTGTAGGATTGTCAGCCAAAGTGACATCACTGCCATTATTCCATTGGGTCGGAAGGCAATTTTTTGCGGTTACGTCAACAACATTAGGATTGCTCAACAAATCATTACGGATGGCATCATAACTTTTGGCCATATTATTAGGGTAGATGTAAATGATTTGCTCTTTGTTAAACCCCAGATCCATATTTTCGACATAGAGGATTTGTTTTTTAATTATTCCAGCCGAACTAATCAGGATAATTGAGGCAACAAACTGACTAATTACAAGTGAACGTTGTAATAAAGTAACTCCGCTTCCTTTGAAACGGTTTCTGATGATAGCTTCAGGATTAAACCGAAGAATATAAACAACAGGGAAAGTACCCGAAATAAAAATGGTACATAAAAGCAGTACGCCTGTGTATAGATAAAACCTGTAATCGTTAAGGTTAAATGTTAAATGCGTTCCTGCCAGTTGATTGAATGCAGGTAATAATATTATCGACAGAAGTACAGCGATACAGGTAGAAATAAAAATATATAATCCAGTCTCCGTGTAGGAAGAAAGAAAGAGGCTGGATCTGGAACTCCCGTTTATCTTTTTTACACCGATGGACTTTGCCCTTAAAAAAGAAGTTGAGATGAACATGTTTATGAAATTGAAACTGGCAATTAGTAATATAAGCACAGCCAGCGATATAAAGATGAACACAATCCTCCGGTCGTTGGTAATTACATTATCGAATCGAAATCCCGGGGAAAAATGAATTTCAGTAAGTGGCTGCAAAAAATGAGAAATTTGGAATTTTTCGTACGTCGGGAAGTGTTGATAAGTCATAGCCGAAATATCTTTTGCTAAGGCATTTATATTGGTGCCACTTTTTAGAAGGAGGTAACTTATAAAACCATCGTTGTTACCCCATCCGCTGTTTTCAAATTCTGTTGCCGAAACAGGAACCAGGATGCTAAATTTTAAGTGGGAATTTTCGGGCATATTTTTCATTACTGCACTTACATACAGCTGATTCCCAAAAATAGTAATGGGTTGGCCTAAAGGATTTTCGTTCGGGAAATATTTATTTGCTATTTCATTGTTGATTACTATTTTGTCAGGGGCGTTTAGACAATCTTCAGGATTGCCGTTTTCGAGTTGAAACGAAAAGAACTGAAAGAAATTTGGATCAACGGTAGCAATGTGATCTTCATATGCAATCTCATTTAAAACTTTAAGCGATGTCTGTCCCATAGGTAACACCCGGCACACTTCTTCAATTTGCGGGAATTGTTCTTTGGCGGTTAGTCCAACAGGTCCAAAATCATTGCCCAGGGTTACCGATTCGTTGTTAATGTATCCATGTCGGCAAATCCGATAGATCCGGTCAGCATTTGTATGGAATTTATCAAAACTGAATTCATTTAAACCCCAAAGACCAATAAGGAGCGCGATGGTAATACCTATTGCCATTCCACTAATAATCAGAATTGTTGTGGCTTTCTTTTTTAAAGCCCAGCGTATTGTCTCTTTTAAGTTTGTTTTATACATCGATTATTTTTTAAATTATTTATATCTAAATACACATTTCCGAATAATTGGGATTTCGTCACTCATATCGGAGTGCCTCAATCCACGAGGTCTCGGGATCTCAGCACTTCTCACTATTCGTATCGAAGTGCTTCAACAGGATTCCTAGTGGCTGCTCTCCAGCTTTGCCAACTAACCGTTAACAATGCAATTCCTAACGCCAGCAAACCAGCCAGAGCAAAAATCCACCAGCTTAAACTGGTTTTATAGGCAAAGTTTTCGAGCCATTTATTCATTGCGTAGTACGCAACTGGCGTAGCAATTACAAAGGCAATCACCACCCACTTTACAAAGTCTTTGTTGAGCATTGTAAGTATTTCGGAAACTTTTGCGCCGTTTACCTTGCGGATGCCGATTTCTTTAATTCGGCGTTGAACATGTATTAGAATTAAACCTAATAAACCAATTGCCGAAAGAATGAGTGCAATTGCACTGCTTGTACCCAATAAATTCCTAAAACGTCTGTCTTCCTGGTACATTTTCTCTAGTGAATTATCCAGCGGCTGAAAATTAAACGGTGATTCAGAATTTATTTTTTCCCAAACAGCTTCCAGTTCGCTTAACAAAGCCTTATCCGGTTGTCGTTCCATCTTTACCAGTAAATTGTTGGTTCCCCCTCCCCAAAGATGATTTACAATGATCAACGGTTCAATCGAGGAATGCATCGACCGATAATTGAAGTCTTTAACCACTCCGATGACACGGCCTTTTGTCCAACAGGCAAAATCAATCTCAGCCCCGACAGGTTCTTTAAGATGCATTGCTGCGACTGCTTTTTCATTTAGAATATAAGCCACAGAGTCAGATTCCAATTTCTTAGAGAAAGGAACTCCCTCAACGATATTCATTTCCATTGCTGAAAAATAATCTTTATCAACGATGGTGTAGGCGAGTTTAAGGTTTTCCTGATAAGGATTATCCGGCCATGCAGTAATTTCACAGAAAGTCCCGATTGATGTAGGCAGATTATATGAGGCGGTTACATATTTTATCGCACTGTTTTTTAATAACTCTTCTTTTAAAACCGGATATTTCCCATGATCATTGCCTTTCAAGGGTATGGTTATAACAGTTTCAGGATTTAATCCCAGGTCCCTTTTCGAAATAAAGTTCAATTGTTTTACAATTACGGCAACTCCAATCATAAGCAAAATGGCAGATGCAAATTGCAGTGTTACAAAAAATGATTGATAAGCTTGTTTGGTTTTTCCTTGCTTTTCTTTGCTGTTTGTTTGAAAATTCAGGTATTTATTGAAGACAAATAGCAATAGTACAGATTCAATGAATAAAGAACCCAGGAAAACAAAGCCAATAATTTTTATTGTAAATATTTTTAAAATCATGCCGATAGAAAACTGAATTCCGGCGAGTTTTCCGAAAGGAGAAATTGCAAATACGGAAATTGCCAGGGAAAGGACAATCGCGACAAGAGTCATTACAAAACATTCCATAAAAATTTGGAAGAAAACCTGTTTTAATCCGGCACCAATAATTTTTTTTGTTTTAAATTCTAACACACGCTTTTGGTATCTTCCAACCGAAATATTAAGGAAATTAAATAGAGCAACCAGGTAAATTACCAATCCCAAAATCATCATAATCCTGATATTTTTGATATTGGTCGGATTTCCTGAAACTGAATAAAAATGAGTATCTTTTATCGGTTGAATATTGAGATATCGTTTACCTTCAGTCACGTGGTCATTGAAAATATTTTTGATTTTCTGCCTGACCAAATTCGGATCAGTATGGTTTTTCAGGCAGATATAACTGTTAAAATTGAGTGATTGCCAGTCTGTACCATAGTAAATCAAAGGGGCGGCAAAATATTCTGCCAAAATAAAGAAGTCGAAATTGAAACTGGAATTTTGTGGAACATCGGCAATAACTGCAGTAACCTCAAATGGATAATCGTCATTTAACTGAATCATTTTCCCCACTGGATCTTCATCTTGAAAATATTTATCAGCTATTTTTTCGGTAATAGCAATTGACTGCTTATGTTGCAATGCCAAATCTTTATTGCCACGGATAAATTTGAAATCAAAAATTTTAAATAGTTGAGGATCCGTAAAACAGACCTTATTTTCGTAGAAGATCAGATCATTATATTTAACCTTTACACTACCGTTAGTTACAATTGTACTGTATTCAACTTCAGGAATTTCACTCCGAATCGCTTCAGCAACCGGAAGAGATACCCATGGATATTTATCAATATTCTCTTTTCTGGTATCTTCCCGAAATACTTTATAGATCCGGTCTGTTTTAGGATAAAATCGGTCATATTGAAACTCATAATTGATCCAAATGGAAAGAAGAACGACACATGTAAACCCAACAGCGAGCCCCAAAATTGTAATTGCAGAGAGTGAAGAAGATCGACGAATCTGCCTTATTGCCGTTAATAAATGAATTTTATACATTTTATTGAATTTTATACATTATTTGCTCTACTCATACCTCAACGCCTCCACCGGATTTCTTGTTGCCGCCCTCCAGCTTTGCCAGCTTACTGTTAATAATGCAATTCCCAGCGCCAACACACCGGCCAGTGCAAATACCCACCAGCTCATACTTGTTTTATAGGCAAAATTTTCAAGCCATTTTTGCATTAAAAGATAAGATACTGGTGCCGCAATAATAAATGCGATTACGACCCATTTTATAAAGTCTTTGTTGAGCATGGCCAGAATTTCAGACACTTTAGCACCATTTACTTTGCGGATTCCTATTTCCTTTGTGAGTTGTTTTGCGTGAAAAATTGAAATTGCAACAAGTCCCAAACAGGTTATTACAACGGCAAGCAAAGAAAACAGTAGTATCGTGTGGGCCTGTTGTTTATCCTTTGTGTAATTTTGATTTACAATACTGTCCAGAAACTGGTATTCAAATAAATGGCCCGGATTTATTTTTGCCCATTCTGATTTAATGTATTCAATATCTGATGTTGTAATATCACCATTGAATTTAACTCCCATATTGTACAAATCGCTTTGTGTACTAACCGTTATCAATACAGGTTCAATAAGTTCATGTAGCGATTTAAAGTGAAAATCCTTTACTACACCCACAATTTTCAATTCCTCCTGATTGTATTGATTTTTTATTCTTTTACCAATGGCGGAATCCCAGCCCATTTTGTTGACAAACGCCTGGTTAACCATCGCGCTTTCCTTTTCATCGAGCTGGCTTCCGTTTAAAAAATTACGGCCCTCGGCAATTTCAATTTGCATAAAATCAATAAAATTAAAATCAACAAAGAAATTTTTTGCAGAGACTGCCTTTTGTTCCAGGCCGTCAATTTCATTCACATTGCCGTTGTGATAGTCGTTAGGCGGGAAGGACGAGGTAAATGTAATTTCTTTTATATGGGGATTTTTTAGTAGCGCCTCTTTTAATACATTTCTTGTATTTTGTGTCTTGCTGATCGGGATCGACAAAACCATATCCGATTCGTATCCTAAATTTTTTGTTTGAATGAGATTCATTTGTTTGAAAATAAATCCGGTGGAGATGATTAAAATGATAGATATGGCAAACTGAACAGATAAGAAGATATAGGATTTTGAATAGCCGGTGATTTTGGAGTGTTTTTGCCTTCCACGTAAAAGTTCGACGGGGTTGTACTTCAGCATATTTCCGGAAACGTAAATGCCTGTAAGAAGCGAAATTAGTAACGCCAAAGTAATTGAAACTCCAATAAAAATCGGGTTCATAATATCCTGAATGGATAATTGCAGGCCAATGTAATTTCCAAGTTTCAAGTGGATTGTTTTTACAATCAGCAAAGCAAGGAGCATGGAAAGAAAAACCAAAATAAACGACTCAGCCACATAGTTGAGGGCGATGTTGTATTTGCCCGCGCCACTTATTTTTCGAATGGATGTTTCCCTGGTACGTTTGTAAGCATTTGAGGTGTACAAGCTTACATAATTGATTGTGCCAATTAATAAGATGCAGAAGGCCAGAGTGATTAAAACGATAATTGATTCATAGTTTCCTTTTGAACTAAAATCATCTTCAATATTTTTTGAATACAAATGGACATTAGATAAATTTTGAATTTGAGTATTCTGAATGTATGATTTGCTTTCGTTGTCGACCGTTTTTTGAGTAAAATTTTCAAATTCGGTATAAAACTGATCCTTTGAAAAATTTTCCTGAAATAACAGGTAAGTTTTGAAATTGGAAAAACTCCACGATGAATTGATCCAGTCTCCAAAGCTTTCAATTCGCCGGGGGTCATAAACCAAATGATCGAACTGAAAGTGTGAGTTGTATGGAAATGCTTCGACAACTCCTGTAACAGTAAGCATTTCATCATTATCCAGCGTAACTGTTTTACCCAGAGCAGGGGAGTTGCCGAAATATTTATCGGCCATTTCTTTGGTCAAAATAATACTTCCCGGATTATGAAACGCTTCATTTTTATTTCCTTCTAAAAATGCGAAACTGAAAATATTTAAAATGCCGGGATCCGTGAAAAATAGATTTTCCGCCTTATAATTTTCATTGTCACAGTTAATCTCATTTGGCCCCCAAAAGTTATAGAGTCTTGCAAAATCTGTTACGCCACTGATATTCTGGGCACAGTCGGGACCGAGCCGATAGGTCACTGAAGCACTGTTTTGCCCGGTTTCAGAGGTTGAAAGTAAACGGTAAATGTTATCCCTATTTTGATGAAATTTATCAAAACTAAATTCTGTTTTTACATATAATCCGATTATAATACAACTCGCAAAACCAATGGAAATCCCAATAATGCTGATAATTGATGTAAATTTTTGCTTTACAAGCGACCTGATGTAGTATTTTAAATTAGCCATTTTTCTCTTCTTTTTACAATTCTTACTCTCTTCTTATATTATTCGTTCAACTTTCCATTCTCCAACCAGTGTTTTAAGTATTGTTTTCTTTTATGCCTATCGAATTGCTACTATTCGTACCTTAACGCTTCGACCGGATTTCTGGTTGCGGCTTTCCAGGATTGATATGAAACTGTTAGCAACGCAATCCCCAAAGCCAGCAAACCGGCCAAGGCAAATATCCACCAGCTTAAAGCAGTTTTGTAAGCGAAGTTTTCCAGCCATTTATTCATAGCATAGTATGAAACTGGCGTGGCAATCACAAAAGCAATTACGACCCATTTTACATAGTCCTGATTGAGCATGGTAAGTATTTCAGAAATTTTGGCTCCGTTTACTTTGCGGATGCCGATTTCCTTTGTCCTCATTTTTGATATTAACATCGACATAGAAAATAGCCCCATGCCTGAAATTAGAATGGAGAACAACGCCAAAACAAACAGGATATTTGAAATGTGAATTTCCTTCTCATATAGTTTGGCAATGTGCTGGTCGAGGAAAAGAACATCGGAAATAGCGGCGTTGTCAATTTCATCAGTTGCTTGGGTAATCTTATTTACGGTTTCGCTTATTGAAGTATTGGTAGATGACAATTTTACAACAATCTGCGACTGATACGATTCTTCATAACGAATAGCCACAGGTTCAATTTCATCATACAACGAATTGTAGTGAAAATCTTTTACCACACCTATTATTGGTGAACCATTCAACAAGGTAGTTGAGATATCCTGAATGCCATGTTTTTTGATAAACGATTCGTTTACAATATAAGACTGATAGTCAGAGCTAACATTAGGATCAAAATATCTGCCTTCTAAAAGTTCAAAACCCATTGTTTTTGGATAGTCGGCCCCTGCCATGTTATGGTTAATGCGAATTAACTCTTCCTCCCCGTTTTTAACAAGCGGTATTCCACCTAAATCAGAATAATGTTCGTTGCCGGGTATACTCAGGCTGGTGCTGACTTTCTCTATTTCAGGAATCCGTTTTAATGATTCTTCAATTCTTTTGATATTTGGTGATGTTTGTGCGCTACGGTTTGCAATTGGCATATAAATAACTGGCCCGTCAGCCAGATTTTTACTGCTTTCGGAAAACACAAAATTCATTTGTTTGTAAATGGTAAAAACCGAAATTATCAGGGCAATTGAAGCAGCAAACTGGGCAACTGAAAATACATTTCCGATACGATTTACCTTTTTACCCGAATTGTTGGTCTCCTTCAAAGAACTTGTAATTTTATACGAAGTAAATTTTAATGCCGGGAACAACCCAACCAGCACACCCGTTACAACTCCGATTAAAAGTGCAACAGCAAAATAGGAGAATTTTAAATCGGGCATGGTAATATTCAAAAAGTTGTCCAATATATTTTTAACCGGATAGCTTACTAAAAATGCAATCGTTACAGCAATAATTGATGGCAAAATTGCCTGGTAAATTAAAAAGCGGATGTTGTTTGTACGCGAAGAGCCGTTTACCGACCTGACACCAATTTTTTTAATGCTTTCAGATGCCCCCGATAAAATGGTGTTTGCGTAATTTAACAAGGCTATAAGGAGTACAATTGAGACCAGACTTATCAGCATCAGGGTTGTTTTGCGGTTGCCATGCACGCATACATTGTCGAACGAACTTTCAGAATAATAAATTTTATCCAACGGGTTTAACTGGTAATTTCCACTATTTGTCTGTTCTGTATATCCTAATGAATTATAAAGAGAAGTTAGTTCGCTGCTTATTTTTTGTTGTAGCTGGTTAGCCGGTACAAGTTTGTCTCTCTGGATAAAAGTTTGCAATGTCCCGTTCCTCCACTCCATTGTAACAAAGTCAGGCAAATTCGAAGAGGGTAAAAGCATATCGAATCGGATGGATGAATTTAGAGGAATTTCATCCATTACTGCCCTGATAGTGAACATTTCTCCTTTATATTCAATAGCTTTTCCGATAGGGTTTTCATTCCCAAATATACGTTTGGCTAAAGGTTTGGAAAGCGCTACAGAATTTTTATCGGTTGCAAACGAATGAACTTCACCGGATAAAATGCCGAAAGAGAACATCGAAAAGAAATCATAATCGACAATTAACGGGTTATTAATATTGTACTTTGTTTGATTATAAACAATGTTTCGTTCGATATAGCCAAAATTATTATCATTCAAAATCCTTGCTGAATGAACCACTTCCGGTATGTTTTCTTTTACCCACGAACTCATAATACCTGAAGTAGAACAAATATTCCCATCAGGGGTACTCCATTCCACCCGGTATATCGATTTATGGTTTATATGAAAGCGGTCGAAACTCATTTCCGAGAATGCATAAACACCGGCAAGAATAACAAATGTGAAACCTATTGCAAGTCCAAATATGTTGATGGACGATGTGGCAATTTGCCTTTTCAACATGCGAAGAATTAGTTTTATTTCCTGTTTAAACATGGCTGTGAAATTTTAAAGTTATTCATATCTCAAGCTATCTACCGGGTTTTTAGTCGCCGCTTTCCACGATTGAAACGAAACCGTTAGCAAGGCAATTCCCAGTGTCAGCAATCCTGCAAGAGCAAATATTATCCATGTAAGATGAATTTTATATGCAAAGTTTTCGAGCCATTTGTTTGTCGCAAACCAGGCTACAGGAGTAGCTATAAAAAATGCTACAATTACCCATTTCACAAAATTCACATTTAACAGGCTAATAATTTGAGTAATCTGTGCCCCGTTTACTTTACGAACTCCGATTTCTTTTCTGCGGTTTTGAGCGGTGTAGCTTGCCAGAGCAAATATTCCGAGCGATGAAATGAGTATTGCGAAAATGGCAAAATAGCCCACAATTTTTGCCGTACGTTCTTCTTTTTGGTAAGCTGTATTTAAAGCATCATCAATAAAATTCAGTTCCAATGGATCAGCAGGAGATATATCTTTAAAAACCGCTTTTGCCTGCTCTACAATTGTGGCTAAATTTCCGCCTGTTCCTCTTACCAATACATAAGGTGCCCAATCCATATCCCTTAACTGAAACATGGTTGGACGCGGTTCCTGGTATAAGGATCTGAAATTCATATCTTCCACAACTTCACTAATTTTTATGACGTTGTCATGCATTTTAAATTCATTGTAAGGAGCTTCAAGTTCCAGATCATTTATCGCTGTTTTATTTAGAATTAAGGAAAATTTATCTTCGCCCATTACATTATCGGTAACCGAAATCCTGTTTTTCAAGGGGATTCCAAGAGCTGAAAAGAAAGCAGTATCAACCCTGAACTGGTCGAAACTTTGGGCTTTATCGTTATAAACAAACGACTGGTTATTTATAGGGCCTCCGGGAAAATCCTGACAAAAAGAAATAGCTTTAACACCAGGTATTTTCATTAACTCATTTCCAAAAGCATTTTTTTGTTTGTTTGTGTCATCGGTCATTCTAATATAGAATGTATTGTCTTTATCGAATCCCAGGTCATAGTTTTTCATAAAATTATTTTGCTTCATAATGAAAGCCACAACTACGATTAATGCAATAGAGACTGTGTATTGAAAAACAACCATTACTTTCTGGCTAAAACTGTTTTTTAGCCGCGATGGAATACCCTTAACTATTTCAATAGATTTGAAGCCGGAAAGAATAAGCGACGGAACAAAACCAGCAATAAGTCCGGTTATAAAAACAACCAGCAAACTGCGTAACAGAAATCCGTTATTGAATATATCAGAAAATTTAAAACTTGTGTTAACCAGTTTATTAAACTCCGGCAAAACAATAATAGTCAGTAAAACAGCCAAAACTGTAGAAATGAAACTAACAATAGTCGATTCCATTAAGAACTGTCGGACAATACTCCAGCGCATCGAACCAATAATCTTTTTTATTCCTACTTCTTTTGCTCTTTTGACCGATTGGGTGATACTTAAATTAATGTAGTTAATGGCCGCAATTATCACAATGGATAAAGCAATAATGGCAAGAATGTTAAGAAATTTTTTATTTCCTTGCCGTGTCCCGATATAATCAGTTGCAGCAAGATTAAAATAAACATTCTCGAGAGGCGTAAAAAAGATTTCTTTACTCCTGCCGTTTTGAAAAACCCAGTAAAACTCTTTAATTTTTTCCAGCAGTTCAGCTTCATGTGCTTTTATGTTGCTGTTTTTATGTGCCATAACATAAAGCCCAAAGGAGCTGTTTCCATAATCTTGCAAAAAATAATTAGTGCCTTCATCATCATTTCCCCAAATTCGGGGCAACATCGAAAAATTTATGATCATGTTTGGCTTAACAAAATGGGTATTGTCTTTAAAATCACTGTAAACACCAGAGACAACAAAATCCTTTCCGCTAAAATTAAAGCTTTCACCTACCGGATTTTTATCGCCAAAAATCTTCTTTGCAAAGCTTTCTGATAATACAGCACTTTCGTTTGTCAACAAAACCTGGTTGGCATCACCAACAATTAGAGGGAAAGAGAAAATGGTGAAGAATGTTGAATCGGCTAACAAACAATTACCGCTTTCAAACTTTTTATTATCATAAGTTATAGTACCATTTATCCTATATGTGCGGGTGTAACTTTCGGCCTCGGCAATATTTTCCAGAATATACTGTCCGAAAGGCGGTGCAAAAGTTTTAATATTATCGCCATGTACGCGATATATCCTGTCTTTATTCACATGAAACGTATCTACCGATATCTCATTGGAAACATAAGAAGACAACAGCAAAACCAGGGTTATGGCAATTGCCAGACCAAAAATATTTATTGTTGAATGAAGTTTGTTTTTTCGCAGGTTACGAAGCATTAATTTAAATTGTGTCCAGAACATATTATTGTTTTTAATTTATTATATCACCACTATACCGTGAAGGGTTTAATTTACTCATACCTCACCGCCTCCATCCCGAGCAGTCGGGATTTCTTCATTCATATCTGAGTGCCTCAATCCACGAGGTCTCGGGATCTCAGCACTTCTCACTATTCATATCGGAGAGCTTCGACAGGATTCCGTGTTGCAGCTCGCCAGCTTTGCCAACTTACGGTTAGCAGCGCAATTCCAAGCGCCAGCAACCCTGCTAGCGCAAAAATCCACCAACTTAAACTGGTTTTATAGGCAAAGTTTTCAAGCCATTTATTCATAGCGTAGTATGCGATTGGAGTTGCGATTACAAAAGCAATAATTACCCAGAGAACAAAGTCTTTATTGAGCATTGTCATCACTTCAGAAATTTTAGCTCCATTTACTTTTCTGATACCTATTTCTTTTATTCGTGCAATACAGGTTTGTACAATTTGGCCCAATAATCCGAGACAAGTAATTATGAGTGCGATAACTGAAAATAAGGCGATGGCTTTGCCCTGACGATCTTCCTTTCTGTATAGCGAATCAAAATATTCGTCAAAAAACTGAAAATTTAAAGTTGCTCCGGGTACTGTTTCTTTCCAGGTTTCTTTGATTTGATCCATTTGTTCACCCAAATTACCGGGCATTAATTTTATATTGATTGCAGAATAATTTGGGTTATATATGAGGCAAACAGGTGTTATTGCTTTATGTAATGATGCTACATTAAAGTCGCCTACCACGCCGACAATTTTATATCCTCCTTCGCGTCCGTTATTAAATATTTTTCCTTCAAAATTGTGCCACCCGTAATTTTTCAGAGCTGTTTCATTGATGTAGCAGGAAACTCCATTGTCAGATGCTAAAAACTCACTGCCTTCCAACAGCGGAATACCAAATACATCAAGAAAATTTTCATCTACATAAATACAATCCATTTGAAAATAGTTGCCTTCTTCATTACTCCCCATACCAACCTGTATAAATCCAGGTCCTCCATGGCTCAATGATGCTTCTTTTACAAATGAGAGATCGCTGAATTGTTGTTTTAAAGCGTCATAATTTGTATAGTTCTCAGGAATGTTAAAACGGACCAGAAGTTCTTTATCGAAACCCAGGTTAGTTGTCTTGACATAAGATAATTGTTTTTGCATGCTTACCAGACAAACAAGCAGTATAATGGACGCTGTAATCTGAAAAACGGTTAAAAACTTCTTCCCGAATTGCTTTCCAAAACGGACATCCTTCTTCCCGAACAGTTTTTGGACATCGTATCTCGAAATAATAAAAAGCGGCGCTGATGATGAGATTAAAATAATCGCCAAAAGTATTAATGAAAAAACAACTATTAGTAGTGGATTTAGCAACCAAATAAGTTTTAGAGGCGTTGCTAAAAGATTACTTGCAAAAGGAAGCGTTAAAACAACAATAAGTAAAGCAACAATAAAAGATATAACGATTGACAGTGTTATTTCGGTGAAATAGAAAGAACGTAGAAATTTTGGGTCAGCACCGGTGGTTATTTTAATTCCCAAATCTTTTAAAGCCGCTAATTGATTGGAGAGCGTGAAGTTGACATAGTTTATCACCGACATTAAAAGGATAATTGTAGCAATTGAAAAGAAAATCTGGAGCAATCCTTTGCTTCCGGCTTTATTTTCGTTGTTTGTTATATCAGTAGCCAGATAAATGTCGGAAACCTTTTGGAATCTAATACTGTCGGTATCTGATTTGTTTGCCGGAAACCCGACATTCATTTTTTCAGTTAGTTGTTCAACATCCGTTTTTTCATTTATATAAACGTATTGATCAAGTGGATTGTAGCATTTCCCTTCGCTGCAATATTGGGAGAATCGAAAATTTTCATTTTCCGAATTGAGGAATATTTCTGTGCCGAAACTTGAATTTTCAGGCAAATTCTCTACTACTGCACAAATGGGCAATTCCATCATATTATTTATGGAGATGATTTCATCCAGCACATCGGTTTTGCCAAATAATTTTTTTGCTAAAGATTCTGTTACAACAACCGAGTTAAGATCAGCAAATGGTTCTTTTGTTTTTGAGTAGATTGTATTGATAGAGAATATTTTAAAGAAATCATTTGTAGTGCTAATAACTTCTTGTATTTGAAAATTCTCCTCACTTCCTATTTTCTTAATTGAAATTGGACTTTTAGAAGACATATAATTGAAGGGAGTGGAAAATTGTATTTCTGAATATTGTTCTTTGATTGTTTTGGCAATATCATAGTCCATTCGCGGACTGTTTTTCTTTGCGTCAATTAAGCGGTAGATATTCTGATGGTTAGCGTAGTTTTTGTCAACAGAACTTTCTTTGTAAATGAATAACGCTAAAATTATACTTACAGCAAATCCAATAGAGAAACCTCCAATATTGAGAGTTGTAAATACCGGATTTTTTCTCATTCTTCGAAACGACATCTTTAAATTATGTAAAAACATGGCTTATATTTTTTTGGTTACTATTTAAATTCATTCATATCTCAAACTTTCTACAGGGTTCTTAGTTGCTGCCCTCCAGCTTTGCCAACTACCTCTCATCCCTAAATCCCCTAAAGGGGACTTGAAGAAAGCTTGTTTTATATTTAATTTTAAAATTCATATTTTTCATTTATTAAAGCCCCTTCAGGGGTTTGGGGTAAATAACTATTCATACCTCAACGCCTCAATCCCGAGTAATCGGGATCTTCGCACTTCTCACTATTCGTATCGAAGTGCTTCGACCGGGTTCCTCGTTGCTGCCCTCCAGCTTTGCCAACTTACGGTCAGCAACGCAATTCCCAAAGCCAATATTCCGGCCAAAGCAAAAATCCACCAGCTTAAAGTGGTTTTGTAAGCAAAACTTTCAAGCCATTTATTCATGGCATAGTATGCAACAGGCGTGGCAATTACAAAAGCAATGACCACCCATTTTACAAAGTCTTTGTTGAGCATCGCCAAAATTTCAGAAACTTTTGCGCCGTTTACTTTTCGGATACCGACTTCTTTAATTCGCATTTCTACAATAAAAATAACTGTGCTTAATAAGCCCAGGCATCCGATAAAAATTGCAAGGATAGTAGCCAGCAAAAAAACTTTACTGAATTTCCGGTCTTCTTTGTAAAGATTATCTAAATTTTGGTCGAGGAAATGATATTCAAAAGGCCAGTCATTCGAAAATTTATTCCATACGGTTTCTATTTTACCAAGCGTTTTTTGCATCTGATCTTTGTTTCCTACCTGAAGGTTCATATATAGTACCTGCAGGTTTTCAGGTTCGGAACAGACAAAGCCAATCGGGCTGATGGCATGATGCAGCGACTGGAAATTAAAATCTTCAACCTCCCCTATTATCTCTCCCGATCCATTATCATAAGAACTTATCCGCGCATTTTTAATATCATTTATTCCAAAAGTTTTTATAGCTGTTTGGTTAAAAATATGTTCATGCTCGCGGATTGAAGAAGGACGGAAACTTTCGCCTTTTGTAATCTTTATCCCAAAAAAATCAAAAAAGTTTTCTTCCACCTGCATAGCTGTGTATGCGACTCTTTTTTCTTCGCCATTATCATTCAGCGACATTCCCCAGCTCATGTCCACTTTCCCAAGTGCACTGGAAGCCATTGTCGTCGTTTTTATTTCAGATATGCCGGCTAATTCCTGTTTGAAGGCTTTTACATTTTTGCTTATTTGATCGTGTACCGGGAGGTACAAAATGTTATCTTTTTTAAAACCCATCGACTTGTTTTGCATAAAGGCATTTTGTTTATAAATGACTATCGATGCTATTATAAGGGTTATTGACAGGGTAAATTGGGCGACTAACAAGGCATTCCGCAGGTTTTCTTTATCTCCGGCTGACTTATTTTTTAAGACTTGGTACACTTTATACCTTTGAAAATAAACAGCTATAAATGTTGTTGATAAAAACAATGTGGACGTTAAAACAATTAGTCCTGTAACCAGGCTATTTAAGCTCATAAGGTCGAAAAAACGGAAAGATGAATCAAACAGTTTATTTAATAAAGGGAGTGACAAAGAGACAAGAAAAAAAGCAATGATTAAAGTTAATACCAACACCGGAAGGATTTCGGCAATTACCCGAACGAAAGAATTCAGGGCTCCTGCCCCCAACGCTTTATGGATACCGATGTTGCGGGCTTTTTTAATTTTTTGTGCAGTATTCAGGTTTATAAAATTAATGAGCGCAAGTAAAAAGACAACTACCATAATTGCGCCAAGTATTTTTACCCTTTTCTCACTGCTGTGGATTAAAACATCATCTTGGTTTTCAGAAAAATATAATGTACTGTATGGTTTCAGAAAAATTGGCCCTTTATCCTTTACTGCCCAATCAGGCGCAGCTTTTTGGAATGCCGCATTGAGTTGCTTTTCCAGTTCTGTTTTTGAGTTGTTGGAGTAAAGCGAAACATAAGCCTCGTACCTCGAATTCCCCCAGTGGTCGGATTTATACCACGAAACATTGTGTTCAAGGGCTGCAACCGGAACTATCGCATCAAACTTCATCATGGCTTCAAGCGGCTGGTTTTCAATTACCGCAGCCACATTTAAATCCATTTCCCCAAAATTGCTTGTCTTGAAATGTAAACTCCTACCAACCACGTCAACCTCCCCAAAAATCTTCAAAGCTTCCGCTTCGGTTAACACAAGGTTATCTTTTAGCAACAAGGCATCAGTCAGGTTTCCAACAACAACGTTGTGTTGAAAGACATCGAAGAAGTGCTTGTCGGCAAAAATGATTTTACCGGCACTGTATTGTTTCTTATCAAACTCATAATAATTTTTATCTGACCAATCAGCATGAACCTTGGTCAATCCTTTTATCTCCCGAAATTTATCACTGAATTCATCGATACTGCGGGACGACCAGTAAACTCCTTCGTGTGCACTTAAGCGGTACAGATTCTGATAACTGCTAATTGATTTACCACGGTTAAGTTCTGTAAAAATAAAAGTGCTTAGAAAAAGTACAACTGCAAATGCAACACTTAATCCTAATACGTTCAGCAGCAACTGCCGGTTCCCCTTTAAAAGTTGCCTGAAAATAAGTTTTATTGAATAGTTAAACATGGCTATTATTTAAGTTTTATTTTATTCATCCCTTAACGCTTCCACGGGATTCCTCGTTGCCGCTCTCCAATTCTGCCAGCAAGAGGTCAGTAAGGCAATGCTCTACACCTGGAAAATTAACATTCCAATTGTGTGCTTACAGGAACCCGAGGTTTCTGGTTATTCATACCGAAGTGCCTCCACCGGATTCCTCACCGCAACTTTGAGCACATGATAACTAATGGTTAAAAAAGCAATAATAGCAACCAAAGCAATGGCAACCACAAATTCGGTTATCGAAAGCGGCTCTTTGTAAGCTCCTGGCATGATTTTATAAATATAAACAGCACCAGGGCAACCAACTAAAATTGCAAAACCAAGCATGCCAATTACTTCGGTAGAGAGTTGCCAGTAAACCGACCGTACTGAACTTCCTAAAATTTTTCGTACTCCAATTTCTTTTGTCCGGCGTTTTACAGTAAAAAGGGTTAATCCGAAAAGTCCAATGGTGGAAATAAGTAGGGTAACCACCGAAAAGAACATGAACATCCTTTTCATCGATTGCCAAAACGGAATAGCATCATCCAAATAAAAAGCAACACTAAAATCCTTGAATTCAAATGGGTCGTTTGGAAAAATATTTTCAAGTTCACTTGTTACCAAAGCTTTTGCTTTTTGTTCATCGCCGTTAAATCTTACAGATAACAAGGTAGAACCCGAAATTACATTGCTATTCAGGAACATGATATAGGTTGGAATTGGATTCTGTACCGAAAAAGGATGAAAATCTTTGACAACACCGATAACCGGGAAAGAAGTTCCTTCTACACTAATCTGTTTGCCAATTGGATCTTTCCACCCAAATATTCTTAATGCCGTTTCATTTATAATACAGGCTTTGTCATCGGCTGGATATTCCTTCGAAAAATTACGGCCGTAAATCATTTCCATATTATAGGTAGGAATAAAATCGTAGTTTACATAATTTCGGCTAATCATTTCCCTTTCTTCGGGTGCGGCACCCTCCCAACTAACATAACCACCAATATTTCCAATAAAAGGTATAGTGCTCGAAAACGAAATGTTTGCAATTTCGGGATGTTGCAACATACTTGCCTTTACTGTCTCGAATGACTTGTTATCCTGTGGATTGATTTCGGTATAAAGTATATTCTTTCTGTCGAAACCCAAATCCTTGTTCAAAATAAAATTAACATGGTTAAAAAGAATAAAACTTACGATTAGCATAAAAAGAGAAATAGAAAATTGCGTAGCTACCAGAATTTTTTTGATACTAATAGAGTTTCCACCGTTGCTAAAAATTTTGCCTTTTAACACTTTTACGGGATTGTATGCTGAAATAACCGTCGAAGGATATAAACCGGACAACACACCTACCAATAAACTTATCAGAAAAATAAATATCAGTAGCTGTGGGTTATCCCAAAGAGAATAATCAATATTTTTATTCAGCAAATGGTTTAACAGAGAGAAGGCAGCTTGTGCCAGAAAAAGTGCCGCAATGGTAGCAAACAAACTGTGTAATACAGTTTCTGCTAAGAACTGCGTGGCAATTAATTTCTTCGAAGATCCAATGACTTTTTTTATGCCAATTTCGGTTGAACGCTGGGTAGAATTGGCAAGCGAAAGATTTACATAATTCACACAAGCGAGGATTAAAACCAGGAATGCAGCCAACGAAAGAATTCCCAGTTCAATCAGCATATCCGGTTGACTATTTGGGGAAGTGTGTAATTTTGAAAGTGGATGAAGATAAGGTGTGCTTTTTTCAAAGTTTTTTACATCTTTAAAAGCATCCTTAAGTTTTGCATCAACAAGTTTAGGATCTGCACCTTTTTTCAGCAGAATATAATTATCGAATTGAATGTTGGTCCAGTTCTCACGAAATGTGGTTTCGCCACTCAGAATTGGGTAAGTAGCCATTGAAACCATGTATGTTGCCTGAAGGGTTGAATTTTTAGGGAAATCGGCATATACTGCTGAAACAGTTAACGGAAATCGTTTCCCGATAATAACTTGTTTTCCTAAAGCATTTCCTTCAGGAAAAAGTTTGTTTGCTACAGTTTCGGAAAGTGCAATTGTATTTGATTCTTTAAGCGCACTTGTCTTGTCGCCTTCTATTAGGTTGATTGTGAATATATCGAAAACTGTATTTTCGCTCCAATACCCGTTTAATTCGTATAGCTGACTGCCAGTGGGGAGCGTAAAAAACTGTCCCGAACCTTTTGCCCCGCCAGAAACTTCGCGCATTAGCAAAACCTTTTCCACTTCAGGTAAATCTTCTAAAAGATGAAAACGATATGCAGCAGGACTATATGTGCAAAAATTTGTTGGGTAAGAATCTTCCTGTTTGGTTTGCACACGGTATATCTGATCGTAATTGTTGTTAAATTTGTCGTAACTGAATTCATAATCTATTACAACGCTAAATAGTACAAAGACCGCAAATCCGATAATAAGATTTGAAATATTTATACCCGTAAAAATTAAATTATGACGGATATTCCGAAGAATATTGATGAAAAAATGCTTGATCATTATAAAACCTTATTAAGCAAGATGTTTATTTTCCAGTTAATGGTTAAAACCCTGCTCCCGATAGCAATCGGGATTATTGCAGCTACTTTAGTTTCTATAAATTTCCATTTTAAAATGAAGTAGATTTGAGTACAGAGATTTGAGTATTGAGAATCATTTTGCCTTTTCTCTCTACTCATTACTCAATACTCATGTCTACTTTGTTCATTATTTTTTGAATTTCATTCAATCTTAATCCTATGTACTTTCAGTGCATAGTAGTTTAGTTTTACATCAAAATCTAAACTCTATAACCAATCGCTAGCAAATAGCATTGAAGTGCGATGAAAAGAATAATTGTATGGGTTATTAAAGTATTTCAGCCATTTTTTCGTTTACGTTTTCAGTAAGCACTTCACCATCGAACAGGTTAATTACCCGGTGTGCGAAACCAGCGTCGTGCATCGAGTGGGTAACCATAATAATGGTTGTTCCTTCTTTGTTTAATTCTGTTAACAGGTTCATAACTTCGAGTCCGTTTTTAGAATCGAGGTTACCGGTTGGCTCATCGGCAAGAATTAGTTTTGGATTGGCAACCACTGCACGACCAATGGCAACACGTTGTTGTTGACCTCCGGAAAGCTGCTGCGGAAAGTGTTTCGCGCGATGTCCGATTTTCATTCGTTCCAGAACAGCGTTTACCATTTCTTTTCGTTCACTTACTTTCTTTTTCAGGTAAATCAGTGGGAGTTCCACGTTTTCATAAACGGTAAGTTCGTCGATGAGGTTAAAGCTCTGGAATACAAAACCAATGTTTCCTTTTCGCATTTGTGTGCGCTGGCGTTCTTTGTAAGTTCCAACTTCAGTGTCATCGAAAAAATACTTTCCACCGCTTGGATTATCGAGCAATCCAATGATATTCAACAAAGTAGATTTTCCGCAACCTGATGGACCCATGATAGCCACAAATTCACCCTTTTTTACCTGGATGGATACTTCATTCAGAGCAAAGGTCTCAACTTCCTCTGTCCGGAAGATTTTTGTAAGTTTTTCTGTCTTTATCATTTTTTATGAATTAAAATATTTATGTGCATTTTAGTTAAGACGCTTATTGTTTTAGTTTAGTAACATTTTATTGAAATATCTTTTATCTCAAAATCAGTTTATCATTATCTCCAAATAGATCATAGCCTGAAGTAATAACCTTCTCCCCGGGTTGTAATCCTTCAAGCACTTCGTAATATTTTGGATTTTTTCGGCCAATTCTTATTTCGCGTTTTGTTGCAAAGTCGCCCGAAGGATCCACTACATAAATCCATTGTCCGCCTGTACTGTTAAAAAATCCGCCCAGGCTAACCAATGTAGATTGTTCCGGTTGCCCTAGTTGCAGGTTGATGTAATAGGTTTGCCCGGTTCTGATATTGTCGGGGCGTTCGTCAGTAAAAACAAGGTCGATTTGAAATTGTGAATTACGAACCTCGGGGTAAACTTTTTTAACCCTTAAATTAAAAAGACTGTTCTGTCTTTCAAATGTTGCACTTAAATTCGGCCTTACCCTGTCAATATAATGTTCGTCGATAAGAGCTTCTATTTTATAATCCGTCAGTACGTTAATTTGCCCGATGCGTGTTCCTCTTCCAATGCTTTGCCCTACTTCAGCATCCAGCATACCAAGTTGTCCGTCCACCGGAGATTTTACATTTAAATTATCCAGCCTTTCATACACCAATGCAAGCGTTTGCTGCATTTTATCAAGGTCTTGTTGCAACTGAACCATCTCTGAAGCCCGAATCATAGAATCGTTCTGAGCTTTTCTCTTGTTAATTTCCTGCATCTGAGCAGCAAGCTCATAATCTTCTTGTGCTTCCAGGTAGGCTTCTTTTGAAACAAGTTCATCTTCGTAAAGTGCCTTTTGCTGTTCGTAATTCCGTTTCTTTTTTATGATTGCAAATGCTGAATTTAGTAAAGATCTTTCTGATTCAATTTGTGCTGTTTCAAAATTAATTCGGGTAGTACGCAACATATTTTGTTTCTGTGCCAGGTTAGATTCACTGTTCATGATTTCCTGGTACAACTGACGGTTTTCGAGAATTAATATTGTATCTCCTTTTTTAAGATCAGCTCCTTCTTCAATCAATCGTTCTTTTACCTGTCCGCCTTCTTCCGCATCAAGGTAAATAGTCGAAATCGGTTCAACCGTTCCGTTGGTACGGATATAATCATCAAAATTTCCCTGCTGAACATCTTCAATCGTAATTTTTTCAACATCAACTTTTAACGATGTTATGTTCGAATCCTTTATTATTTTAACAAGAAGAAAGATGAACACTCCGGCAGCTACTCCATAAATAATGTGTTTTGGGCGTATGCCTTTTTTCTTCTCAATTTTTCTGTCCATTGCCATAGCAAAATCGTTTTATTTAGGTAAATATTTTTGTTTTTAATTCGTTGCCGAAATTCCAAATACCGTTTTTCCCAGGTAGATGTCAATTGTTTTCTTTTTTATGATATACTGAAGCTTTGTACGTAACAAATCACTTTTAGCCCCAGCCATTATATTTTTTGAATCGTAAAGTTCAATAATACTAACAAGTCCTTGAGCCAGTTTTTTTTGCGAAGCCTCATAGGCAATTTCTGCATATTCAACCTGTTTTACGAGTTGTTCATATTCAGCAATGTAAGATTCAAGATCCTGAAAATTTTGATTGATCTCGTTATACAATTGCTGCGATTTTTTTTCAAGTTCCGCCTCAGCCAGCATAAAATCAAGTTTAGCCTTCTTTACATCTGAACGTAATCCCAACTGGTTAAAAACCGGGATGTTAAGTGAAAGCCCTATGTACTGGTAGGCATTATTTTTAAACTGTTTGCTGAATGATGCTGCGTTTTCATTTCCTTTCACAGCAGAATAATTTGTTGCATAAGTACCCGACATTGAGAGTCGAGGCCATAAACTGCCTTTTGCAATTGAAATATTCTTTTCAGCAGCATCTTTTCTTATTTCTTCAGCTTTAATAAAGGGGTAAAAGTTCATCGCCGACGAATAAATTTCAGAAGGAGTTGTTGTTTCAAGTAAAGATATTCCAACCTCAGGTTCTGAAAGGTTAATAGCGAAGTTTTCATCGTCGTTTATGTTCATTGCTTGTTTTAAATTCAAAAGTTCAGTCTTGTAATTGTTTTGCGTTTGAATTAAGATTAATTGTTCTTTGGCCAGCCTTGACTCCATTTCCAGTAAATCCGACTTTGCCTTTAATCCCAAATCAACTTGTTTCCGCGTCTGTTCGAGATTCAATTCTGACAACTCATTTTGTTCCTTTACAATTTCTGACAGTCCATAATAATAAAGGGTGTTGTAATAAGCTGTCATCACTGCAAAAGCGATGTCGTACTCGAGTTGTTTTTCATCTTCAATGCCTGCAAGATGAGCCATTTTTCGATAGGAAACATTATTTTGTTTTGTGAATCCTCTGAAAATATCCATGCCCCCTGAAACACTAAAACTGGAATAGAACTGGCTGGTATTCACATATTCGTAAGTTGTATAATCCAGTGAGCGTCCGAAAGAGTTGTTGGCTCCTGAGCTTAGAGATGCATAAGGTAAAAGATTTCGTTTTGACTGATCCAGATTCTCTTTGTTAATTTCAATCCGAATGTTACTTTGTTTTACATCGAGGTTGTTGTTGATGGCATATTGAATACACTTTTCAAGTGTCCATTCTTCCTGTGAAGAGGCTTTTAATCCAAATAACATTAACATCCCCGTAAATAATAAAATGTATTTCCTCATGTTGCAAAATTGTTTCAGATAATTTTAATGCCAAAAAGATGCCACGAATTTTAAATTACTTAATATTAGTTAATTAAGCTTATTTTGAAAGGTTTTTTTATTATTCCATGTAAAAAAAATTTACAAAAAGTGTCAAAAATTTTTACGCCTTGTTTGAATTGATTTTTACTCGGCTTATCTTTGACTACATTGCAAAATGTTTAAACCCTCAAAGCTAGAACGAATATCAAAATTACAAAAATGGTTAAGGGAAGACTACTTATAGTTGACGATAACAATAGTATTTTAAGCGCACTTGAAATATTGTTGCAGGATGATTTTGAGGAAGTTAAGGCTATTGCAAGTCCAAACCAACTTCCTTCACTGATTGAAAACGGGGCATATGATGTGGTATTACTGGACATGAATTTTTCGGCCGGTGTAAACACAGGTAATGAAGGTTTGTACTGGTTGTCCAGAATTCAGGAACTTAGGCCCGATATGGAAGTTGTACTTTTTACTGCCTACGGAGATGTGGAACTGGCAGTTAAGGCCCTAAAGAAAGGAGCTTCCGATTTTATTCTGAAGCCCTGGGACAATGAAAAATTGCGTACAACACTAAAAAATGTATATAAACTACAGCAATCAAAAAAGGAGATAAAACAGTTAAAACGACGGGAAAGCGCATTAAAGAGCGAAGTAAAAAAAGAAAAATACTTTATTGTTGCTCAATCACCGCAGATGCTTAAAATATTAAATTTGGTTCGGCGTGTGGCAAAAACCGATGCCAATGTTTTAATTACGGGAGATAATGGAACTGGGAAGGAGTTGATCGCCAGAGAACTGCATCGTCATTCAAAAAGGTCAGATGAGATTATAGTAAATGTTGACATGGGGGCGATAAGCGAATCGCTCTTTGAAAGTGAACTCTTTGGGCACAAAAAGGGCTCCTTTACCGACGCCCGTGAAGATCGGACAGGGAAAATTGAAAATGCAAGCGGAGGTACACTTTTCCTTGATGAGATAGGAAATTTGCCGTTGCATCTTCAGCCGAAACTTTTGGCGGTTTTGCAGAACCGAACAGTAACTCCCATCGGATCAAACAAACCGGTACCTGTTGATATAAGACTGGTTTGCGCTACCAATCAGAATCTGGAGGCAATGGTTTTTGACGGTACTTTCAGAGAGGATTTATTATATCGAATAAATACCATTCATATTGAAATCCCTCCGCTCCGTGAGAGAAAAGAAGACATTATAGCAACGGCTGAATATTTTTTGAAAATCTATTGTAATAAATACCGTAAAACCTGTGAAAAAATTTCGCAGGCCGGACTTACGAAACTAGCCGGATATCAGTGGCCCGGGAATGTGCGTGAATTGCAACATACTATTGAAAAGGCTGTCATTCTTTCTGAAAAGGATGAGTTGTCGCCCGAAGATTTCTTTTTTAAACCTGTAATTCAAAGCGGAGGCGATGTTTTTGATGGGACTATTGAAGAAATGGAACGTCAAATGATAACTAAAGCCTTGCAGAAAGAAAGTGCAAATATGTCAGCAGCGGCTGAGAAGCTGGGTATTACACGTCAAACATTATACAATAAAATAAAGAAATATAATCTGTAAATGGTTAGCCAGAATTTAAATAAAAGTATAATTATTCGTGTTTTACTGCTGGCCGCAACTGCATTGATTCTTGGTTGGGTGATTTTTGCAGGGCAACTCTTTGTCCTGATCGTTTTTCTGTCTTTAACTTTTATAATAGAAGTTAGTGAACTTATAAACTTTCTGAATCGGACCAACCGGAAAATAGCTTATTTTTTTGATGCAATCAGAAATGATGACTCCACATTGAATTTTCCGGTAAATACAGGAAATAAAGCACTCAATGATTTGAATGCGAGCCTGAACAAAGTGAATGAACTCATAAAGGATATAAAGTTCGAACTAAGGGAGCAGGAACAATACTTTAAAACCATTCTTGAACATGTATCTATTGGAATTATTACCTACAACGAAAAAGGAACAATATTTCTTGCGAATTCTTCCGCAAAGGAATTACTCGGACATGAACATCTTACGCATATAAATCAGATAGTAAGAATTGACAGGAAATTATTTAACGCTTTAAAGGAACTTCAACCTGGCGACAGGAAACTGGTAAATTTTAACAGTAAAAAAGGGATAATTCAGTTGTCGTTAAAATCTACTCTTTTTAAAACTACACAGGAGAACTTTCAGTTGGTGGCCATTCAGGATTTAAAAAATGAATTGGAAATTAAAGAATTGGAATCATGGATTAAGTTGATTAGAGTTTTGACACATGAAATTATGAATACAGTGGCTCCAATAACTTCATTATCCCAAACTATTTTGGGTTATTTTAAGAATCTGGAAGGAAATCCCCCGGGTGAAAGAGTAATCCAAAATACCGTCAAAGGATTAGAAGTTATAAATGAGCGTGGAACGGGCCTGATAGGATTTGTAGAAACCTACCGTAAACTTACAAGAATTCCAAAGCCGGAAAAGATTAGCATCGCGCTGGGCGAATTTATTGACAATACGATTACGCTTATTAATGTTGAACCAATAGGTGAAAATATACAAATCACCCATAAAGTTGAGCCATTGGATTTGGAGATTTCAGCTGACAAAAAACAAATTTCGCAGGTGCTTATTAATCTAATAAAAAATGCTCTTGAAGCATTGCAGGAAACTGTAAACGGAAAAATTCATATTGTAGGCGATATCAATGAAAACGGGAGGGCAGAAATATCTGTAACCGACAACGGACCGGGAATTCCTGATGATTTGGCAGACAAAATTTTTATACCTTTTTTTACGACAAAAGAATCGGGTTCAGGAATCGGTCTTAGCCTATCACGCCAGATAATGCAACTTCACGGGGGTATCCTTAAAATGGAATCACAGCAGGGAAACACCACTTTTACAATTATTTTCTGATCAAAATAATTCTCTAAATTTATCACTACCAATTGTTTTTTTATTTTTGTCCGGTTAATATCATTTTTTTGGACTGCAGAGTTTACTAACATTGCATTTAAATAATTTTTTAGGATTAGTCGGAAAAGAATGGATCAAATAAAAGAGTTAAACGAATTTTGTGCTACATCAATGATCGGATTGTTGGGTATTACATTCACGAAAGTAACTCCGAAAAGTATTCACGCAACAATGCCGGTAGACAGCAAAACCAGTCAGCCAAACGGTTTTTTGCATGGTGGTGCATCTTTGGCACTGGCAGAATCGCTGGCAGGTGCTGGTTCGTATCTTTTAGTTGACCGTGAGAAGTTCGACGTTTTAGGTCTGCAGGTTTCAGGGAATCATGTTTCATCCGTTAACAACGGAATTATATCAGCCTATGCGGAATTAATACATGAAGGGCAAACTACCCATGTTTGGGACGTGAAAATTACCGGGGATAATCATAAACTTATTTCGGCAGTAAGAGTTACTAATATAATAGCGGAGAAAAAGAAGAAAGAAATTAATGAGGCGTATACAGACATCAGCTAAATCTGTTGAAGAAACAATTTCAGTTTGTTTACAAAATAATCTGACATTTGCTGCCTACCGGCTTCCAAATCAAAACCGGCAGGAACTGGTTGTACAAAAAGATTATTTGACGGAAGAAGTAAAAAACCTTTCAAATATTACTGAACTGAGAGGATTTTTAGTTGCTCCGTTTTTACTTTCCGAAAGGAATAGAATGTTTATGATTCATCCGGATTTTTATTTTAAAGGGGAAGTTTCGGAAGAACAGCATGAAAAACTATTAAAGATTAAGCATTCTGAAGAAGATGTAGAAAATACAGCTTTACCTTACGAGGTTTCCAAGGAGGATTATCTAAAGCAAATCAATAAAATTTCTGACTCGATAAAAAACGGTGAAGTTCAGAAAGTGGTTTTAAGCCGGGCAAAAATTGTGAATTACAATCTGGCAAATCATGTAATGGAAATTTTTTCCAAACTCTGTCAGAGGTTTACCAATGCTTTTGTTTATGTGTTTAAAGCTCAAAACCAAATATGGATGGGGGCAACACCGGAACCTTTCGCTTTTTTTGAGAATAATATTTTTCACACTTCATCAGTTGCCGGCACAAAGGAAAATATTGAGAAATTTCAATCATTCGAAAATTGGGGAAGCAAAGAAAAACAGGAACAACAATATGTTTCGGATTATATTGATAGCGTGTTGAGTGCCAATCATTGGGAAAATATTCAACACCGCGGGCCATATGTGAAAAAAGCCGGTAATCTGCTGCATTTGCGAACTGATTTTACATCCAATGCAGGAGCGATGAACGGGAATCTTGGTCACCTGATTTACAGTTTGCATCCAACACCGGCCGTTTGCGGTTTTCCGAAAAACGAAGCTCTCAATATTATTCGTTCACTTGAAAAACACGACCGTGAGTTTTACAGTGGTTTTCTTGGACCGGTGGGGTTGGGAAATCCAGTTTCTCTTTTCGTAAACTTACGATGTATGAAAATTGTAGGTTCTCAAGTTGTCCTGTATTCAGGCGGAGGATTGACAATCGATTCACACCCGGTTGACGAATGGTTTGAAACGGAGATAAAAACCGCAACACTTCTTTCGGTTTTGGGCAACATTTGTGAATCTGATTAGTATACCAGAACTTCGGTATTTATAGTTTATACAATTAGTTCCCACCCATCACGAGGCCTTATATTTATAAGATTCTTAGCGTATTCGAGTGCATTTACAGTTTCATATTCTGACCTATAACTAGGAATGCCTGTACTCTCATCTAATTTTACAAACTTAGGCAACCTGATTTTGTCGTCAGGAGTTATATTGGTGAACTCCATATTTTCACCATCCCATTCCAATATTCGTTCAATTCCGGCTAATCTGGGCGCTACTGTTCCCATAACTACTACTTCATTAAAAGGGCCGGCAAATCCAAAATGCGATTTTGGTTGCACACGTTCTTCGGGATTTTCCTTGCATGCCCTAATCCAGTCTTTTTCATGTCCGCTAATACTCCCGGGAACCAAACGTTCATTAATTTCAGGAGAATAATCTTTAAATTCTTTGGTGGGTAAACGTTTGGCGTTTTTGCTGTAGCAACCGCACATAATTTTCCCTTTACTGCCTATAAACAAAACACCTCCGTCGTTGTCTCCCATCATCTCACCATCTTCCAGTTCTAAAGGACGGTCAGGCTTTAATCCTCCGTCGTACCAGGTTACACTAACCTCAGGCATCTCAACATTTCGATATTTTTCCCTTGCCGGAAAATAGTAGGTTATTTTTTCTGCTTCTGCAGGAGATTCTACCGTCCATTTAGAAGAACTGGCCTGAATGCCGTTTGGGTATTTTAGGCGTAATCCTCGCATAACCACATCTAAAATATGACACGCCATGTCTCCTAACGCGCCAGTTCCAAAATCGTACCATCCGCGCCAGTTCCATGGATGATACTGAGGAGAATACGGACGCATCGGTGCCGGTCCAATCCAAAGATCCCAGTCAAGACCTTTCGGAACACGTGGAGTGTCTTCCGGCCGGTTCAGGCATTGCGGCCATATAGGGCGGTTGGTCCATGCATGTACTTCTTTAATTTCTCCAATATCACCGTTCCAAATGCTCTCGCAAATCCATGCAGTGTCATCTCCTGAAGCTCCCTGGTTCCCCATTTGAGTTACCACGTTTTTATATTTTTCAGCAGCCCTGGTTAACATTCTCGATTCATAAACTGTATGGGTTAGTGGCTTTTGACAATAAACATGCTTGCCCCGCTTCATAGCGTCTAAAGTAATTTTGGCATGTGTATGATCCGGAGATGCGATAATTACAGCATCAATCTGATCACCAATTTCCTCAAACATTTGAATGTAACTTTGATATTGATAGGGAATCGTTTTTTCGGGATACATTTCTTTAAAATTTTCGATTCGCTCCAACATCCGATTTGAGTCCACATCACATAAGGCAACAATATTTTCATCGGCACAATTCTGCATATTGCTCCAGCCCATTCCTAATCCAACAACTGCAATGTTCAATTTGCCTTCTTCCCATACTTTTTCTTCCTCCTCCTCTCCAGTGGAACATCCGGCACCTAGTGTCCCGGTGATGGCTGTTCCTGTTGCAATAATAGCTGTTGATTTGATAAAATCGCGTCTGAGAACCTGACCTTTCTTTTTCATTGTTGTTGAATTTAGTTAGTTCATAAATGTTGAATTCTGATAATTTCTATTTCAGAGATTATTAGATATACAGTTTTAAGAAATCATTTTCTCTAATAGTTTTGTGATTATCGATCAAAATAGAAATATTTTCATCTCCAACTAAAAAATTATCTCTCATAAAGTTAAAAGAATATCGGAATAATCTTTAATAATAAGCTTATCTTTCTTTGGAATCCATTTAAGAATAGTTTATAATTAGAGTTTCTATACATGTGTACAATCATCGAAATGTTTGTGGTAATCAATAGGAGTAATAAATGCAAGAAATTTCTAATTTTGGATTCCGAAGAATTAGAAACATTTTTGTTTGCCGATGGTTAATACAGAATTGATTGAATGACAAAGGAACTGCAACATATAACAGATCTCGCAGAAATACTTTTTGCCCAGGGTATAGAAGATGTATTAATATCGCCAGGATCAAGAAATGCACCATTAATAAAAGCTTTTTATAACCGCTTTGGAGAAAAATGTAAAAGTTTGGTTGATGAGCGGAGTGCTGCGTACAATGCGTTGGGAAGGTCATTAATTACACGAAAACCAACAGTTATAATCTCTACATCCGGAACAGCAGTTTTGAATTATTCTCCTGCAATTGCGGAAGCTTTTTATCAGTGTATTCCCTTAATCGTTATCACTGCAAATCGCCCGCCCGAGTGGATTGGTCAACAGGACAATCAGGCTATTCGGCAGGAAAATATCTATAAAAATTATATTAAAGCCAGTTATACTCTTCCGGTGGAATCTTCCAATACCGACGATCTCTGGCTGTCTCACCGTTTGATCAATCAGGCATTTTTCAAAACTTTTTCAGGAAATCCGGGACCGGTTCATATTAATGTTCCTTTACGTGAACCTTTGTATGAAAATCTGCCGGAGGCTTCAAAGAAAATTAAGGTAATTAAAAAAGAAGAACCGGAATATACACCTGGCAAAAACAGTGATTTTCAAAAGGAATGGCAGAAAGCCGGTTCCATCATGCTGGTTTGCGGGCAACTTACACCCGATGAAAAGACAAAACAGGTAATTAAGAAATTATCTTCTGATTTTAGGGTGGTTGTTGTTGCCGAAGCGGTGTCAAATGTGCATGGAATTGCGACGATACCAAATCCGGAAGTAACCTTAAATAGTAAAATTACATATCCTGATGTTGCACTGCCCGATATGGTCATTTATTTTGGAGGACAAGTGGTTTCCAAAAAAATAAAACTGTTTTTGCGGGAATTGAATCAATCGAAATTTTGGTATATTTCGCCTGAAGAGGAATTAATTGACACTTTTCAGAACATAAATTCTTTTGTTCACGCGGATCCAATATCTGTAATCGGTAATTTGGACATTCAGTCTACGGGGACAAGTAATGCATTTAAATCATTTTGGAGGAAAGAAAAACAGAATGCAGAGATTTTAACTCAGAAATACACGAAAAAGATAGGATTTTCTGATTTGCAGGTTTTCAAAAATATTTCAGAATTTCTGCCTGAAAATGCCTTCGTTTTTGCGGGAAACAGTAGTGTTGTTCGTTATCTTTTGTATTTTGATCAAAAACAAAGAAAGTTCTATTCGAACAGGGGTGTTTCAGGGATTGATGGATGTATTTCAACGGCTGCAGGACTGGCTTCAAAAGTGGATGAACCGGTTTTTACGATTGTTGGTGATCTTGCCTTTGCCTATGATTCCAATGCTCTTTGGAACCGCGAGTTACCCAAAAATCTAAAAATCATTTTAATTAATAATGAAGGGGGGGGGATTTTTCATTTATTAAAAGGCCCGTCAGAACATGATGCATTTTTACCTTTGGTAAACGCACATCATCCTGTAGATTTTAGAAAATTAAGTGAAGCTTTTGGTTTAGGTTATCAATTGTGTGTTTCGGAAAAAGAAATTCAGAAGTCAATTGAAAAATTAAATAGAAAAAGTAGTAAAACAGAGATATTGGAAATAAGAACTCCAAATAATGGAGAACCACAGATTACAAAAGATTTTTTCAAATTTTTAAATAAGAATTATGGAACGGAAATGGATAACGCTTAAGGAATATAGCGATATAAAATTTGAATTTTTTGAAGGCATTGCCAAAATTACGATAAACCGGCCGCGTTACCGAAACGCCTTTACGCCGGATACCACACAACAAATGTGCGAAGCAATGGTACGCTGCCGTGAAGATGCCAGTATTTCGGTAGTTGTGTTTACAGGTGAAGGTGACAAAGCTTTTTGCAGCGGAGGTGATCAAAATGTAAAAAGTTATGCAGGTTATATCGGTAGCGACGGAGTACCTCGTTTGAATATTTTGGATCTGCAAAAACAAATCCGTTCCATTCCGAAACCGGTAATTGCAATGGTAAATGGATACGCCATTGGTGGTGGTCACGTTTTACATGTGATTTGTGATTTGAGCATCGCTTCAGAAAATGCTATTTTCGGGCAAACAGGGCCGAAAGTGGGAAGTTTTGATGCAGGATTTGGCTCGTCTTATCTGGCTCGCGTGGTTGGCCAAAAAAAGGCGCGTGAAATATGGTTCCTTTGTGAACAGTATTCGGCACAGGAAGCACTTGAAATGGGGCTTGTAAACAAAGTAGTACCCTTAGACCAGTTGGAAGATACAGTAGTGGAGTGGAGCAAGAAAATGATGGAACGCAGTCCGCTGGCACTTCGTATGATAAAGGCCGGATTAAATGCAGAATTGGATGGACAGGCAGGGATTCAGGAGTTTGCAGGAAACGCTACTATGCTCTACTATATGACAGAAGAAGCACAGGAAGGGAAAAAAGCGTTTCTTGAAAAACGAAAGCCCGATTTTCAGAAATACCCAAAATTTCCTTAATTTTCGGTGATGAATAAAATACGGTTTTGGATACAGGCTTTTCGGTTACGTACTTTGCCGCTGGCATTGTCAAGCGCTATTTTAGGAAGTTTTCTGGCTTACGCTGATGGTCAGTTTAATCCTGTAGTGTTTGGGTTAGCTGTTTCCACAACCATCTTTTTACAGATTCTTTCAAACCTGGCGAACGATTTTGGAGACTCGCAGCATGGAACTGATAACGTAAATCGGGTGGGTCCGGAACGTACGGTGCAATCGGGTAAAATTTCAAAAAAGGAAATGAGACGATTAATTGCGACTTTTGTTAGCCTTTCGTTTATTTCCGGAGGATTGCTTATATTTTCCGGGATCAAGACTACCAATGCAGGAATGGTCATTCTATTTTTTATTTTGGGTATTGCCAGTATTGTTGCTGCAATTAAATATACAGTAGGCAAAAATCCATATGGATATTCAGGCTTGGGTGATATTTTTGTATTTATATTTTTTGGATTACTTGGTGTTTGCGGAACATATTTTTTGCATACAAATCAATTTGATCCGCTTTTGCTTCTTCCGGCTGCTTCAGTAGGATTGTTGAGCGCAGGCGTTTTAAATCTAAACAATATGCGCGATATTGAGAATGATGCAGCCAGCGGGAAAAAGACTTTGGTAGTACGAATTGGTTCGCAAAAAGCAAAAGTTTATCACGCATCACTGATTGTCTTGTCGCCTGTCCTTTCGTTAGTGTATGTGATTCGTACCTGGCAATCGGTATACCAATTGATGTTTTTGTTGTCAATTTTTCCGCTTGGATTTCACTTGTACGAGGTATTTAAAAACCACGTTCCCAATAAATTAAATAACCAGCTTAAGGTACTGGCTCTTACCACTTTTTTCTTTTCGGTAACTTATTCGCTGGGAATTTTTCTAATCAAATGGTAAATGCATCGTTTTCAAAACGGACTTTAATTTTTAAACAACCGGCAGGTACCTCACGCGGTGTACTTACAAAAAAAGATGTTTTTTATCTTACCCTTTTTGATAAAAAAGATTGGGTTTTAAAGGGAATTGGCGAGATCGCACCTATCCCAAATCTTAGTCCTGATGCAGTTCCTGAATTGCAGGAAAAAATAAATGAACTTGTTCAAAAAATAAACGGAGGAGAGAACGTTTCACCTGAAGAGTTGGTTGATTTCCCTGCCATTCGTTTTGGATACGAAACTGCCTTAAAAGGATTGGATACCGGGTCACCTGTTTTATTGTATCCTTCAGATTTTACTTCGGGGGAAAGAGGAATTCCGATAAACGGATTAATTTGGATGGGAACAAAAGATTTTATGCTCAGGCAGGTAGAAGAAAAACTGGCAGCCGGTTTCACTTGCTTAAAATTCAAAATCGGCGCGATTGATTTTGATTCGGAACTGGATGTTCTTCATTCTGTCCGAGAACGATTTCCGCGGGAGCAACTGGAAATCAGAGTAGATGCTAACGGAGCATTTTCTTCTGAAAACGTACTATCCGTTTTGGAGAAGTTATCTTCGTTTCATCTTCATTCCATCGAACAACCGATTAAGGCCGGGCAAATGAAAGAAATGAAGAAGCTTTGTAAAAAAACACCGCTTCCCATCGCCTTGGATGAAGAATTGATTGGAGTTAGTAATTACTCCGATAAACAAAAGTTGCTGGATGACATTCACCCACAATACATCATTTTGAAGCCTACTCTTTTAGGAGGAATAAAAGCTTCGGAAGAATGGATTTCACTGGCAGAAGGACGTGGAATTGGATGGTGGGTGACTTCTGCACTGGAATCGAACATCGGACTGAATGCAATTGCACAGTGGACAGCAACATTGGGAACGTCCAATTTTCAGGGACTGGGAACCGGGGCACTGTTTACGAACAACATTGAAAGTCCCTTGTATGTTTCTGAAGGATTTATCAGGTACAATTCTCAAAAAAGTTGGGATTTAGATTCAATATGAAAATGGATTTAAAAATAAAAGGATTAACACTAAATGATCGGTTTTTTTCTTTACCTGAACTTATTCAGTTCTGCAAGAATGAAATAAACAATGGTAAAGAGCCGGACTGGAAACTTGGTGTTTATCATTTTATTCTGGATTTTTTAGACGAATCAAGCGTAATACTTCAGCAGACTTCGGGAACTACCGGCGCACAAAAAAATGTTGAACTACCAAAAGACTCGATGCTGGCTTCGGCAAAAAATACCATCAAATTTTTTCAGTTAGAACAAAAAGACGTAGCTGTACTTTGTCTACCCATTCAATACATTGCCGGAAAAATGATGGTGGTTCGGGCGTTGGTTGGCGAAATGAATTTGAAACTGCTTGAACCATCAGGAACTCCTGATTTTTCGGGGTTGAGTAAGATTGATTTTTGTGCCATGGTTCCGATGCAGGCAATTCAATTGCTGGAGAAAAAATTATGGCCGAATATTAAAACACTTATTCTTGGAGGTGCAGAAACCGGAAAGGAGCTTCTTGAACAACTTCAGCAACTGGAAACGCGGGTTTTTGAAACTTACGGAATGGCTGAAACCTGTTCTCACGTGGCCTTAAAAAGGTTAAACGGTGTGGGTGCAGAAGATTTCTTTTCTGCATTGGCTGATGTACAGCTTTCAATCGATGAACGGGAATGTCTGGTAATAGAGGCTGGCTTTTTACCAGAAAAGGTAGTTACGAATGACAGGGTGGAAATGTCTGAATCATACCGTTTTAGATGGTTGGGTCGATTTGATAATGTTATAAATTCAGGAGGTTTAAAAATCCAGCCGGAGGTGATGGAAGGGCAATTTCAGGCAATCTTAAATAAACCCTGCGCTGTTTTAGGATCCCCCGATGAAAAATTAGGACAAAAAATAGTACTGGTCCTTGAAACATCTGAAAATGAAACCCAAAAACAAGTAATTGGCAAACTTTCGTCTCATTTCGAGCGAAAATTACTTCCCAAAAAGGTGTATTTTTTACAAAAGTTTCCGAGGAATAAATCTTTCAAAATTGATAGGAAAAGGCTTCAGAAAATCATTCCGGAAGATTATTAACTTCTGTTTGCGAACGTTTATCGATTCTTTTATAATAGTAACTAGTTTTCTCTGATTTAACATCAAAAGTATAAATCTCGGAATCTGAATCACGGAAAAAAAGGGAAAGCAACCCAATATCTCCGGCGCAAAAAAGACTGTGTGTACTCATCAGTATCAGCCAGAAATATACAATGGGCTGATGAATAGATAAAAACACTCCAATCAATGTTACAATTTGAACCAAAGCAAGCGGAGCGAGGGCGACAACAGCAAATTGATTTTTATTCATTACATGCTGATCTGCTTCAGCATAAAAAATTAATTTTTTTAGGTAGGTGCCGTAGTTGACTTTTTTGGCTCCTGTGATTTTTAAAGCAATTCCATGCACTGCTTCGTGAACAACTATTAGAATTGTAAAACAAAATAAAAGGGTGGCAAGAGTAATGTAAAAAGGCAGAATATTGCCGTTGAATGCGAGCACAATATTTCTTGTCAGAAAAAATATTCCAATTAATACCATCAGGAATTGGTAAATCATATATGAAAAAATAAGATTACCACCGTTACTCAATTGCCTCAAGACAAATTCTTTAATCTGTTCATGATTTAATTTGGCAACAAGTTCAAATTTTTCTTCGTTTTGTAATTCTGCAATAGTTGGATTGGCCATGTTATACCATTTTATAAACAAAATTACCCATTTATTTCTGTGGTATAATGCCGATAGATGTTTAATAATCAGCAATGAACCAAGTGATATTGATGAGTAAAATTAAACACTAATCGGTATTATTCGTAACGGATAATTTTATAAAGATCCCTCAAATTGAATAATTTCAATAGAAAAGCAAAAAGAACCGATAGCAAAATCATAAACAAATAACCATAGAACCAGTTTGTGAAACTTTTGGAAATCGTCCCGAGAGTGACCACTACACCGATAAAAAGAAGCAATTGTATGATGAATCCGGCTCCCGGCTTTAGTTTAAAAATTATTATCGCCAGAATGATTTGTGTTACAGCTGTCGATACTTGTGTTATCAGGCTTGCGTATGCAGAGCCAAAAGCCTGGTAACGCGGAATTAAAATGAGATTGAGAATAACGTTTAGTACCATTCCGAAAAATGCCATAATATTCAATTGTTTCATACTACCGTTGGCAGTTAACAATGTTCCGAAAATATAGGTGCTGGCAATTCCAATAAATCCGATCATTAAAATACCAAGTATTCCTGATGAATGATGCGTGTTTGAATGATAGAGAACATCCATAATTTGTTCGTTATAGTATACGCTTGAAATGGCAATTATTATTGCCGGAACAATTAAAAGCGTGTAGGATAATTGTACCATTGCTCCAACAGGTTCTTTTTGTTTTATCATTTTTGCAAAAATGGGGAGCAACAAGCCTCCAAACATAACACCAAACATGGAAACAGCATCCAAAAGCCGAAAAGCCTGAGCGTAAATTCCGGCCTGTTCTTTTCCAATCGGATCAGGTAGTAGTCGTTCAAGCATTACCGAATCGATGCGATTATAAAATGACATCAGCAAAATCAGAAGGGCATAAGGATAGGATTTACGAAGGAAAACAATAAAAAATTTATAATCGAAACGGATTTTTATTCTGCCTGATTTAGCCAAAACAACAATAAAAGTGATGACAGTCGTTAAAAGATATGCAGCCGTTTGGGCATATACAAACCATTCAATCGTGAAAAATGGTCTGAAAGATTCATTGAACAGTAGGATGCTGCAAATCAAAATCATAATACTTCTATCCAGTACCGAAATTAAACTGTCGGTACGAAAAAGATGGAGCCCGCTTAAATTGGAACGTAAATAAAGTGTGAAGGATATTAGGAACTGATTGAAAATCAAAAAGAACAGCAGGTGAAATTGTATTCGGTTGTAACCAATAATGAATGCGATAACAAGGCTGAAAACAGCATAAACAATAGAAAGCATTAGTTTTAGTCCAACAATGTTTGATAGATGCTTGGGGAGTAAATAGTTATGTTGTGCTATGTTACGGTTATTGTAATTTGTTATGCCAACATCCAGTAATATATTTAACAACATGGAAAAATTGAACAAAGCAAAATAGAGACCGTAACTTTGATCTCCCACAAGATTTTGCACCGGTCTGTCAATTCCGAAAATCCAAAATGGTTTTATCAGGAGATTAAGGAAAAGAAGTAATATAAGATTCGTAATAAATTTGCGTTTCAAAACCCGGTATTTAGCATTTTCGTCGCATAAATTGAACGAATAAAAGTAAAAAATATTTAAACAGACTTTGTACATTTACCCAAAATTGAACAGAATCTTTATGGTAATTGCCGTAAATACACGTTTACTTTTAAAAGGGAAGCTGGAGGGAATTGGTTGGTTTACTCTCGAGACTTTGAAAAGAATGACCATAAATCATCCCGAACATCATTTTATTTTTATTTTCGACAGACCTTATAGCTCCGACTATATTTTTGCGGAAAATATTACACCTGTTGTTGTCGGACCTCCAACACGTCACCCTTTTTTATGGTATTTATGGTTCGAGTTCAGAATTCCGCGTGTTTTGAAAAAATATGAAGCCGATCTTTTTATATCTCCCGATGGTTATTTGTCAATGCGCACAAAAGTTCCCCAATTGGCTGTTATACATGATATTAATTTTGTGCATAGACCGGCTGATTTGCCTTGGTTAAAAGCAAAATATTATAACCGGTATTTTAAGAAATTTGCGAAGATTGCCAAACGGATTGCGACAGTGTCATTTTATTCGAAAGAGGATATAACACGTTCATTTAAGGTTGATTTTGATAAAATTGACGTGGTTTATGATGGTATAAACCAGATTTTTGTACCGACATCTGTCGAGCAGCAAAAGATTATTCGGGAAAAGTATTCTGGGGGAAATCCTTATTTTTTGTTTGTAGGTGCCCTTCATCCTAGAAAAAATATCTGCGGTCTTTTAAATGCTTTTGATGCGTTTAAAAGTGTGGATGAAAACAATGTTAAATTACTTATTGTAGGTGGTGAAATGCACAAAACCGGGGAGATTTTTGAAACCTATGAGAATATGCGTTTCAAAGAAGATGTAATATTTACCGGCCGTGTAAATTCTAAAGAGTTACATCAGATTTTTGGTGCGGCAATGGCATTAACTTTTGTGCCGTATTTTGAAGGATTTGGAATTCCGGTAGTAGAGGCGATGAGTGCCGGAGTGCCTGTTATTTGTTCCAATACAACTTCCATTCCCGAGGTGGGAGGCAGTGCTGTTTTATACGCTGATCCATGCAAAATAGAACAGATAACGGAAGCAATGATAAAAATGGCTTCTGATAGTGAACTGCGTGAAACTCTTATAAAAAAGGGGATGGTTCAGAAAAATAAATTTAGTTGGGAAGAAACAGCACGTCTGCTCTGGATGAGCGTGGAAAGGGCACTTCAATAGAAATACATGAACGAGAAAATGGGGTAAGGATTGAATGAAGAAAATAAAATTACTTTCCTACTACAAAGAAAACCAGATTGAAGCCGGTTGTGATGAGGCTGGGCGTGGTTGCCTCGCCGGACCAGTTTTTGCAGCTGCTGTGATTCTACCTCCCGATTTTGAAAATGATTTACTGAACGATTCAAAAAAGCTGAGTGAAAAACAACGATATTTATTGCGACCTTTGATTGAAAAGGAAGCACTGGCCTGGGCAGTAGAAATGGTGACAAACACGGAAATTGATGAAGTCAACATTCTCAATGCTTCATTTTTGGCCATGAATAGGGCAGTACAAAAATTAGAAATTATTCCTGAACATCTTTTAATTGACGGGAACCGTTTTCGTCCACAAACAAAAATTCCTTTCACCTGTATGGTAAAAGGCGATGGCCGGTTTTATTCCATAGCTGCCGCCTCGGTTTTGGCAAAAACTTATCGTGATGACTTTATGGTTAAAGCACATGAAGAGTTTCCGGATTACGAATGGAATAAAAACAAAGGTTATCCTACAAAAAGGCACCGGGCAGCAATAAAGGAATTTGGTACAACTAAATACCATCGTATGTCTTTCCGGTTACTGGATGAGCAACTCGAAATAAAGTTTTAAGATTGAATTTTTTAGGAAAAAATTGATTTAGGAGCTATTCCGGGTTATATCCCTTGTCTTCCAAAAGATTGGGTTCCAAAGAAGCTTCTACGGCAAGTTGGTCACAGCGTTCGTTTAAAGGATTGTCAGCATGGCCTTTTACCCACACAAATTTCACCTTGTGCTTTTTATAAATTTCCAGAAAACGCATCCAGAGGTCAGGATTTTTTTTGTTTTTGAATCGTTTTTTCACCCATTGAAATACCCACCCTTTTTCAACTGCATCGGCCACGTATTTTGAGTCGGTGTAAATAGTGGCTTCACTGTCGGAGACTTTTAATGCTTCGAGCGCAACAATTACAGCAAGCAGTTCCATTCTGTTATTGGTGGTTAGTTTGTATCCCTGTGAAAGTTCTTTCCTGTGTTGTCCTGACATGAGAACAATCCCGTAACCACCCGGCCCGGGGTTTCCACGTGCTGCACCGTCAGTGTATATAGTAATTTTCGGACCTGCCATGTAGTTTTTTAAGATTAGATTACAAAGTAGAATCTAATAACTCAGAAAAACAAACAATACAACAAAAGAAAAACCCTGCCAAATCTGACAGGGTTGTATGTTATATCGTAAAACGAGTTATTGAATGATATTCATTTCGTCAATTAAATGACTTGCTCCGGCATATTTGTCAATTACCCAGAGAACAAAACGGATATCAACACTGATACATCTTTGTATTTCAGGCTCGAAGGCGAGGTCTCCGCTCATTGCTTCCCAGTTTCCGTCAAAAGCAATTCCAATTAATTCGCCCCTGCCATTCATTACCGGACTTCCTGAGTTTCCGCCTGTAATATCGTTGTTGGAAATAAAACATGCGTGTAATTCTCCGTCTTCATCGGCATACCGCCCAAAATCTTCTTCCAGCAACATTTCTTTCATTTTCGCCGGTACATCAAATTCAGGATCTCCGGGAATTTCTTTTTCAAGATAACCGTTTGTAGTAGTGTAATATTTGTAGATAACTCCATCCCGTGGCTCATATTCCAGAACCTGACCGTAGGTTAGTCGCATTGTGGAGTTGGCATCCGGATAGAATGTCTTATCCTGTTCCATTTCCATCAACCCGGCAACAAAAAGTCTTCGGCCTTTCAAAAGATTTTCATTTCCTTGTGAAGCCAGCTCACTTATTTCGCGATATTTATTGTAAATGTCGGTCGCAGTCTGGAAAACCAAATCTTTTTTTAAGACTTTTTCATTGGGATTGTCCAGAAATGCATTTAATGATTCTTTATCAGCAAAAATTGTTTTGGAGAATAATTTTTCAGCATATTTGGAAAAATCACCTTTGTATTTTTTCTGAACTTCTTCAAAAATAGAAGGGTGAAATTTTGACGGGTTATTTTCGTAGTAGAGCTTCATTAAAGCACCCGCAATCAATTTGTCAGTTTCAGCATCGTAATCTTTAAAATAGGTATCAAGCCTGCTTTTCATCGCCATTGTAACTCTTTCAATTCGACTGCTATTTTCTTCCGGCTTTTCAAGCAAATTGACTAAAGAGCGCATCTGGACAGCAAACATGAAAATTTCAGGACCGCTAAGTAATGCTTCTGAAATGTATTCCTGAGCCTTATAGGCTTCATCTTCCGCATAAGAATTTTTTATGTAGTTCAAAGCTTCTCCGTACTTTTCTTTTCTTTCGGCATTCCCATTTACCCATTCCAAAAATTTATCTTCCAGCATTTTTTTCTTAGCAATCACATCAAGATTATCTAAACCTTTGTTTTGGCCAATGCTGTATTTGTAATAGTTTGAACTCCTTGCATATTTGGAAGCGTACTGGATTCGTGCTTTTTGGCTCGATCTCATATATTTGTCTATGATTTCAAGTTTCTTTTCACGTACTTCAATGCGAACCGGATTGGTCACTTGCATTGTGTAGTTTACACCATAAGAAGTTTTGTAACGGTTTGTACTTCCCGGAAATCCCATGACCATCGCAAAATCTCCCTCTTCAACTCCTTTTAAAGAAATGGGCAAATAATATTTGGGTTTATACGGAATGTTGTCTTCCGAATATTCCGCAGGTTTTCCATCGGGTCCACAATAAACACGAAACATACTAAAGTCATTGGTATGGCGGGGCCACATCCAGTTGTCAGTATCGCCTCCAAATTTGCCCATTGCCTGTGGTGGTGCGCCAACCAAACGTACATCGTTGAAAGTTTCCATTACAAACAAGTAATAATTGTTGTCATTGAAAAAACTTCTGACATATGTTTCGTAGTGAGTATCACCTTTTGCTTCTCTTTCAATTTGACCCGAAACTCTGTTAATTATTCTGCTTCGTTCATCCTCGTCCATTTCATTAGTAACATTTTCAAGAACTTTGCCTGTAACGTCTTCAATGCGTACAAGAAATGAAACTGATTTGCCCGGATTTGGAAGTTCCTCATCTTTCGACATTGCCCAGAAACCATCCTGTAAATAATCGTGTTCGACACTTGAATGGCTTTGGATTTCTCCAAATCCACAGTGGTGGTTTGTAAGTAATAATCCATCCGCAGAAATCAGCTCTGCGGTGCAGGAACCATGATCAAGAGCAACTACCGCATCTTTAATACTTGAATTGTTAATGCTGTAAATGTCCTCTGCCTGTAGTTTTAATCCCATTTCCTGCATCTGGCTTATGTTTAATTTATATATGAGAGAAGGAATCCACATTCCCTCGTCGGCCATAACCGAACCATAAACAAAAACTGAAACCAGTAATAGTAATTTTAATTTTCTCATTTTAACATATTTCTATTAGAATTTGCAAATTTAATTTTTCACTTTATTTATATAAATGACATCTGTATTTTTTCGTTCCTGTTAACAATTATACGTAAAAGGTGGAATGAATTACTTAATACTACAATTGTATTTTTAATTTTCAGTAATGTGAATAGGCATAAATATTATGTCAATTTATAAAGTTTTATCACTGCCACTTTTTACTTTTTTATGTTCTTTGGTTTGGTAAATAATAAGTATCTAATGTAAGGGATAATTACAATATGATGTGAAAATTACAATCAGGAATTGCGAATGTAAATTTTGACAGGTACTATAAAATGTTTGTGCTGTTAATACGTTCGTTAAAAAAATAAAAACCAAGGAATTGTTTATCAATTCTTTCTAAATTTGTATCTCCAAAATTGAAAAGGTGGAAGAACAAAATAAAAAGAACAAGAGATTTTTAAAAAAAATAAAGGATCAATACCGGTTGATAATATATAACGATACTACTTTTCAGTCGGTATGGAGCATGAAACTTTCAAGGTTGAAGGTTTTTACAATCACCAGTTTACTATCGGCTGTAATTGTTGTTTTGGTGATCTTATTAATTGCGACAACCGGATTAAGAGAATATATTCCGGGATATCCGAAAGCGGAATACAGGCAGATGTTGGTTCGTTCAGCTCTGCAAGTTGATTCACTTGAGAGCGAACTTAAAAAAAGGGATGACTTTTTTAAAGGGATTCAGGCCATTATTTCGGGAGAAACTCCTGAAGATAATCTGATTACAGAAGCAGATATTGAACCTAATGAAATAGAATTTCAGGAGTTTAATCATGACTCTGTATTTCAGGATAAGTTGTTGGCTGAACAATTAAGTTTGTCGATGCAAAATAATTCTGGTGGAGATAAAGAGTTGAACCAGATTCATTTTTTTGTTCCTCTGGAAGGTGTAATTAGCAATCATTTTGACTCAAGTTCAGATCACTTTGGTATTGATTTGGTTAGCGCCCCCAATGCCAGAATTTCATCAATATTAAATGGGACTGTAATTTTTGCAGGATGGACACTTGAAACAGGATATGTTATGTATATTCAACACGAATCGAATTTAATTTCGGTATACAAGCATAATGCAGAGTTATTAAAAAATACTGGCGATAAGGTGAATGCAGGTGAAGCAATCGCAATTGTTGGAAATTCAGGTGAATTAACAACTGGCCCACATCTTCATTTTGAACTTTGGTATAACGGGCAAGCTTTGAATCCTGCACAGTACATTGAGTTTTAATATGAAAAAAAGAATAGCGATCCTGGGTTCTACAGGTTCAATCGGGACACAATCACTGGAGGTTATTGAAAAGAATGAGGATACCTTTGAGGTCGAGGTATTAACTGCAAATAACAATGTTGATCTTCTTATTCAGCAGGCAAAAAAATTTCAACCCAATGCTGTTGTTATTGCCAATAAGGAGAAATATAAATTAGTTTCTGAAGCATTAGAAAATGATCCGATAAAAGTATTTGCCGGAAATGATGCATTAAACCAGATTGTCCAGATGGAAACTGTGGATTTGGTTTTGACTGCTATGGTTGGCTACTCAGGATTGATACCTACTTATCATGCTGTTAAAGCCGGAAAAAATATTGCTTTGGCAAATAAAGAAACACTGGTTGTTGCGGGAGAGATAATTACCAAACTGGCGAAAGAAAATCAAAGCGATATTATTCCTGTAGATTCTGAACATTCAGCGATTTTTCAGTGTTTGGTTGGCGAGTATATGAATTCCATAGAGAAGATTATTCTTACATGTTCGGGTGGTCCGTTTCGTAAAAAAACGCTTGATGAATTACAGAAAGTTACTGTAAAACATGCACTTAATCATCCAAATTGGGATATGGGTGCAAAAATAACTATCGACTCAGCAACATTAATGAATAAAGGCTTTGAAATGATTGAAGCACATTGGTTGTTTGGACTTCCATCATCAAAAATTGATGTAATTGTTCATCCGCAATCTATTATTCATTCCATTGTTCAGTTTGAAGATGGTTCGATGAAAGCACAAATGGGATTGCCCGATATGAGATTACCTATTCAATATGCTTTGGGATTTCCGTATCGAATTAAAAATGAATTTTCAAGATTCAATTTTGTTGACTTTCCAACACTGGATTTTGAGCCGCCAAATACAAAAATTTTTCGTAATCTTGCACTCTCCTATGAGGCACTTGACCGTGGCGGGAATACGCCATGCATTTTAAATGCTGCCAACGAGGTTGTGGTTGATGCATTTCTAAAAGAAAAAATTGGTTTTCTTGAAATGCCTGAAATTATTGAAAAAGTAATGAATAAGATAAACTTTGTGGATAAACCCGGGATTGAAGATTTAATTCAAACCAACGATGAAACAAGAACGATTACAAAGTTGTTAACAGAGAACAAAAATTAGAATAGGATTTGAATGGAAGCAATATTAGTTAAGACAGCACAATTATTATTAAGCCTTTCCATACTTGTGGTTCTTCACGAGTTTGGTCATTTTATGTTTGCACGTTTATTTAAAACCCGGGTTGAAAAGTTTTACCTGTTTTTTGATCCTTGGTTTTCGCTCTTCAAAGTAAAAAAAGGTGAGACTGAATACGGAGTTGGCTGGCTTCCCCTGGGAGGTTATGTGAAGATTTCAGGTATGATTGACGAATCGATGGACAAGGAAGCAATGAAACTTCCGCCAAAACCTTATGAGTTTCGTTCAAAGCCTGCATGGCAACGCTTACTGATTATGGTAGGTGGCGTGCTTATGAATTTTATCTTTGCAATTCTTATTTATGTTGGTGTTTTGTTTGCCTGGGGAGATTCTTACCTGCCGACTGAGAATGTGGTTTACGGTATCGAAGTTGACAGCGTAGGCACTGCAATTGGATTTCAAAATGGTGATAAGATCTTGTCGGTTGACGGAGAATACATTGAAGACTTTGATAAGATTATTCCTACAGTTGTGCTTGATGCTGCCAAAACAGTTCAGGTGGAACGTAACGGGCAAAATATTGATGTCGAAATAACAGATGCCGATTTAGCATTATTACTAAAAAGTAAATCTGTAATGACACCCCGTTTTCCTTTTGATATCAAAGTTCAAAAAATGGAAAAGGATTCGCCTATTGAGCTTGCCGGCGTTGAGAAAAATGACAAAATTGTAAACGTGGATGGAAAAGTCTTTAATTTTTATGATGAATTCAGGAATTATATTTTAGGCAAAAAGGGGGAGACGATTACGTTAAGTCTGGATAGAAACGGACAAAAAATATCAAAAACGATGACAGTTGGTGAGGATGGTAAGATAGGATTTTTGCCGGCTCTTAATAATCCTGATATTTTTGAACTGGAAACATTAAAATACGGATTTTTTGAATCATTTCCGGCTGGCATAAAAAGAGGTATTCAAACTACGGGTGATTATCTGAAGCAATTTAAGTTGTTTTTTAAACCTGAAACTAAAGCGTATGAATCTCTGGGAGGTTTTGCAACTATTGGAAATATCTTCCCATCAACCTGGGATTGGTTTTCATTTTGGAATATGACAGCTTTTATTTCAATAATTTTGGCTATTATGAACTTATTGCCAATTCCAGCTTTAGATGGCGGACATGTGATGTTTCTGGTCTTTGAAATGGTTTCTGGAAAAAAGCCGGGGGAAAAATTTTTGGAATATGCACAAATCGTTGGTATGGTATTACTTCTTGCCTTAGTTTTGTATGCAAATGCCAACGATATAATAAAAATGATAAACGGAACATTTTAATTAAAAAAAAGTTATTTTTGTAACGAACCAATAACAATGAGTATCATGAATTTATTTGTAATAGCAGGATTTATAGGGCCACAGGAAATAATTATTATTTTAATTATTGTCCTTTTGCTTTTTGGAGGGCGTAAAATTCCGGAACTAATGAAAGGTCTTGGAAAAGGAATGAAGGAATTCAAAAACGCAACAAAAGAAGACGAGGAGGATACAAAAAAATCAGACCCTGAAAAGATCGAAAGTTAAATATACCGCTCTTTTTTAAAATCCCGTTTCTGTTGATAATCAGGTACGGGATTTTTTATTTTTAAATGGTAAGGTTTTTGTTGATATACTCTATAAATCCTAAAGCTAAAAAGTATGAAACTAAAAATTTATAATGTAATAATTTTGTCAGCATTTTTTGCAGGGCTATTTTCTTGTTCAAGCGACAGTACAGAGATGCGTAAAAATGTTACCGGAAAAGCAGGAGAGATGATTGTTGTAATCTCTGAGCAATCATGGAATGGTGAACCCGGTAAAGTTATAAGAGAAACTTTGGCGCAGCCACATCTTGCGCTACCTCAGGATGAGCCTCTTTTTGACTTGGTAAATGTTCCCCATGCTGCATTTAAAAGTATTTTTAAAAGTACACGGAATATTATTCAAACAAGTATCTCTTCAAATGTGGACAAGGAAGAAGTCAGGTTTACAGACGATGTTTGGGCTTATCCACAGGCCACAGTGCAAATAACGGCTAAAACTCCTCAACGATTTGTTGAATTATTTAATGAGAATAAAGATAAAATTGCTTCTTACTTTATTGCAGCGGAAAAAGAGAGATTAACAATGAATTACAAAAAGTTCTATGAAAAAGGAGTTTATAATGTTTTAGATCGGGATTTTGGAGTAACAATGAAAGTACCACCGGGGTTTCAAATTGCAAAAGAAGCTGATGATTTTATTTGGTATAAATATGAAACACCTGAAATATCGCAGGGTATTATGTTCTATTCCTATCCCTATGTTTCAGACAGTGCTTTTACGGCAGACTATCAAATAAAAGTTAGAGATAGCCTTTTGAAAGTCAACGTACCGGGTCCAACTGAAGGAAGTTATATGACGACTCAAAAGCTTATTGATCCGGTTACAAATGCTTTTAAACACAATGGAAACTATGCCACCGAAATGAGGGGACTATGGAGAGTACAAAATGATTTTATGGGTGGTCCCTATATTTCTATTGCTGAGCTGGATGTTGAGAAACAAAGAGTCTTAGTTGCATTTGGCTATGTATATGCTCCAAGTAAAAATAAACGAAATTTCTTACGTCAGGTGGAAGCAATGATTTATTCATTAAAATTGAATAATCAGGAGGAGAACGATAAATTAAACCACCAGACGGATATGGAAGTTACCGTCGAAGGGTGATAATATTAAGATAAATTAGTTGAGAATGTCATTTCTGCTTTTGCAGAAATGACATTTTTTTGACTAAAAAACAGCTTTTACAATTTCCTTCACATTATCTGAAATGCCGTAAGTATAAATGTGCAGTGATGGTGCATTATTGGCAACCAATTCTTTTGATTGAAAAATGGCCCACTCTGTTCCTACTTTTCTCGCCTCTTCATTGTTTTTACATTTGGATAATTCTGAAGCAAGTTCCGCAGGCAAATCGATACTAAATATTTTTGGCAACACTGTAAGTTGATTCTTTAGATTAATAGGCTTGATGCCTGGTATAATGGGAACAGTAATTCCAATAGCGCGGCATTTTTCCACAAAATCGTAATAAAATTTATTGTCAAAAAACATTTGTGTTACAATATAATCAGCCCCTGCATCGACTTTTTGTTTAAGATAGCTTAAATCAAGTTCCATGTTGGGGCATTCAAAATGTTTTTCGGGATAACCAGCCACTCCAATACAAAAATCCAAAGGGGTATTATTTTTAAGATCTTTTTCCAGGTATTTCCCTTCTTTTAAATCGTTAATTTGTTCAACCAGTTGAACAGCATTTGAATGACCGTTTGGGTCCGGCTTAAAAACATGTTGATTTTTTATTCCGTCACCCCGAAGTGCAAGCACATTTTTTATTCCCAGAAAATTAAGGTCAATTAAAACATGTTCCGTTTCACTTTTTGAAAATCCGCCACATAAAATATGCGGTACAACCGGGATGTTGTATTTATGTTGGATTGCAGCAGCAATGGCCACAGTCCCCGGACGTTTCCGAACAGTCCTTTTTACAATGGAACCGTTTTCCATTTCCTTAAATTCCAGCTCATCACGATGGGTTGTAATATTTATGTATTTTGGATTAAATTCTGTTAAACTTTCAATTGTATTGTACAATTTACTGGTATCATTCCCTTTTAATGGTGGTAGAAGCTCAAAAGAAAAAACGGTTTTCTGTGAATTATTGATTATGTCGATTACTTTCATTTCGGTTCTTATTCTTTATACTACAAAAATAATAAACTGATTTCGTTAAAACAGTTTCCGGTTAGTTTTTGCTTTCCTATTTATAATTTAAGTTTGTTGGTAAAAATTTTTCAACAAATTCAATAGTTTGATTTTTTCTTCGCGCATAATCCTCCACCTGATCTTTTCCAACTTTTTCCAAACTAAAATACCGGGATTCCGGATGTACAAAAAATTCGCCTGAAACAGAAGCATTCGGATACATTGCAAAATGTTCGGTTAATGTTATTCCAACTTCCTGAGCCTTCAAAAGTTGAAAGAGGTTTTCTTTTTCCGAATGTTCCGGACACGCAGGGTAACCCAGTGCAGGTCTTATTCCCTGATATTTTACTTTTAATAAATCTTCGAGTAACAAATTTTCTTCAGGTACATATCCCCAGTATTCTTTCCGAACCAGTTCGTGTAACTTTTCAGCAAAAGCCTCACTTAACCTGTCTGCCAAAGCTTCAAGCATAATGGCATGGTAATCATCATTATTCTTAATGTATTGTTCCTTCCATTTTTCGATACCGATTCCGGCAGTGGTAGCAAATCCGCCACAATAATCAATCTTTCCTGATTCGAGTGGTGCGACAAAATCAGAAAGACAGAAGTTTGCCAAACCTTCTTTTTTCTTTTCCTGCTGACGGAAATGGTAGAATCGTCCCACCTCTTTTTGACGGGTTTCATCTTCGTAAAGAACAATATCGTCCATATCGGCATTTGCGGGCCAAATTCCAAATACAGCATTGGCTTGCAGCATTTTCTTTTCAATTATTTCGTCGAGAAATTCGTTTGCTTCAGCATATAATTTTTTGGCGGCATCGCCTTGTTTTTCGTCTTCAAAAATAGCTGGATAGTGTCCTTTTAATCCCCAGGTAAGGAAAAAGAATGTCCAGTCGATATACTTCCTTAATTCCTCCAGTGAGTAATCAATTAGTTGTTTTACACCTTTAAATTCAGGCTTATAGATCGGGCTGGTTTCCCAGTTGATTTTGTATTTGTTTTTTCTGGCTTTTTCCAAAGTCAAATATTCTTTTGCTTTGCGTTGTCCCTGAAATTCACGTATTTGCTCATAATCTTTTCTAACAGATTCAATAAAGTCCTGATTTTTCGAAATTAAATTTGAAACTACATTTACTGCCAGCGAAGCATCTTTTACATGAATTACAGGATGCGAATATTCTGGTTCAATTTTGACTGCGGTATGTATTTTCGAGGTAGTCGCACCACCTATTAAAACCGGAATATTCATTTTTCGGCTTTCCATTTCTTTGGCAATATCCACCATTATTTCCAGTGAAGGTGTTATTAATCCACTCAACCCAATTACATCTACTTTCTCTTTAACAGCTGCATCAAGTATTTTTTCTGTTGGAACCATCACACCCAAATCAATAATATCGTAATTGTTGCAGCCTAAAACAACACCCACGATATTTTTACCAATGTCGTGGACATCACCTTTCACCGTTGCCATCAACACTTTTTTACGATTATCGGTGGTGTTATTTTTAAGTTTATCAGCTTCAATATAAGGAAGCAGGTAGGCAACCGCTTTTTTCATCACGCGGGCCGATTTTATAACCTGGGGCAAAAACATTTTTCCGGCCCCGAATAGATCGCCAACAACATTCATCCCATTCATCAAAGGACCTTCAATAACGTTCAAAGCCGGCTCATAGATTTTTACAGCTTCTGCCATGTCTTCATCCACAAACTCAGGAATCCCTTTCACGAGTGAGTGTTCAATTCTTTTTGCCAGAGGGAGTTCCCTCCACTCATCCTTCTTAACTTCTTTTTTCCCGTCTGTTTTTAGGTTTTCAGCAAATTCAAGTAATCTTTCTGTTGCATCCGGCCGTTTGTTGAGAACAAGGTCTTCCGTTTTTTCAAGTAGATCCTTTGGAATTTCGTCGTAAATCTGTAACATTCCTGGATTTACAATACCCATATCAAGCCCGGCTTTTATGGCATGAAACAGAAATACAGAGTGCATCGCTTCACGAACAATATTATTACCCCTAAATGAGAAAGAAACATTACTGACTCCTCCACTGGTTTTGGCATGTGGCAGGTTTTCCTTGATCCATTTTACCGATTCAATAAAATCAACTGCATAATTGTTGTGTTCTTCAATGCCTGTTCCAATGGTAAGAACGTTCGTGTCGAAAATAATATCCTGTGGCGGGAAGTGTACTTCCTGTGTAAGAATTTTATATGCCCGGCTGCAGATTTCAATGCGACGTTCCAGATTGTCGGCTTGCCCCTTTTCATCAAATGCCATCACAATTACCGCGGCTCCGTACCTTTTTATCGTTTTAGCCTGATGAGTAAAATTTTCTTCTCCTTCTTTTAAACTAATGGAGTTTACAATTGCTTTCCCTTGCAGACATTTCAGCCCAGCCTCAATAACTTTCCATTTTGATGAGTCTATCATAACAGGAAGTTTGGCAATGTCAGGCTCTGCCATAAGAAGGTTTAGAAAAGTAACCATTTCTTTTTCGGCGTCGAGCATTGCATCGTCAAAATTTACATCGATGACCTGTGCGCCATTTTCCACCTGCGAGCGTGCAATTGAAAGTGCTTCTTCGTAATTTTTTTCACTGATTAGGCGGGCAAACTTACGTGAGCCTGCAACGTTGCAGCGTTCACCAATATTTACAAAATTGGTATTCTCAGTTAAGGTAACGGGCTCAAGACCACTAAGTTTTGTATAGTTGTCGGCTTGTTTTATTCTATGCGGTTTTGCATTTTTCGCAATCCTGGCAAATTCATGAATATGTTCGGGTGTAGTTCCGCAGCAGCCACCAATAATATTTACGAAACTGTTGTCGAGATAATCTTTTAAATAACCGGCCATAATTTCCGGTGTTTCGTCGTAACCTCCGAATTGGTTGGGTAAGCCAGCGTTAGGATGCGCACTAATGTGAAACGGTGCTTTGTTAGAAAGCTCCTTAACGTAAGGACGCAATTCTGTTGCACCCAGTGAACAATTTAGCCCGACACTTAATAAATCGACATGAGAAACTGAATTTAAAAATGCTTCCAGCGTTTGTCCGGAAAGTGTCCGTCCACTGGCATCGGTAATTGTTCCGGAAACCATTAACGGAAGTTTTTTATTTCGGGCTTCCAACGCTTCCTCAACGGCAAAAATGGCTGCTTTTGCATTCAAAGTATCAAATACTGTTTCAATTAGGATAAGATCAATTCCTCCAACGAGAAGACCTTCAATCTGTTCGCGATATGCATCTTTTACCTCATCGAAAGTAACTGCCCGGTATCCCGGGTCGTTTACATCGGGAGACAATGAAAGTGTTTTATTTGTAGGACCCAGTGAGCCGGCTACAAAACGTGGTTTCGCAGGATCTTTTTCAGTAAATTTTTCTGCAGCTTTACTTGCTATTTCAGCCGAAGCTTTATTTATATCATACACATATTTTTCAGTATGATAATCAGCCTGAGAAATTCGGGTGGCATTAAAAGTATTTGTTAGGATGATATCTGCGCCTGCTTCCAAGTATCGAGAATGAATTTCATCCACAATTTCAGGTTTTGTGAGTGCCAGAATATCGTTGTTTCCCTTTTGGTCAAACTCAAAATCTTTTAATAGTTCACCCCGGTAATCTTCTTCAGTGAGTTTATATTCCTGAAGAAGAGAGCCGGTCGCCCCGTCCATTACTAATACCCTTGTTTTAAGCTCTTTTTGTATATTTTTACTAATCATTTTATTTTTCGGTTTTTTTACTTTAATAGTCTAATTTCGTATTCTCCGCGTATTCCGATTTTGTCTTTGCATATAATAAGCATACAAACTATTTCAGGATAATTTTCCGACATATTTATTACCTTTTCTACATCATTTGGCGATTTAACTTTATTCCCAAATGCAGTTGCGAATGCATCGGCAACCAGAACATTTTCGGAAATTACAACAACTGCGTCAGCTTTTCCGGCACTAAAGGATGGACCAACTGTTCCGGCGGAAGTACAAATTCCGATTTTTCCTGTTTTTTCAGGAAGTGCTAATCCTATTCTTTCGGAAAGTGGCGAATCACCAGCAAAAACGGATAATACCAATTCATTGTTCAGTTGTGCAAAAATATCTCCTCCATTTTCTATGATTAGTTCTTCTATGGGAAAATTTTGTAGTAGCTTTTTCCCAACTTCCCTGGCAAATAATCCTGCCACAGTTGACATTGGTCCTATGCCTGCTTTTTTTGCCGCCAGAGCCATTTCTTTCGCTTCTAACGGTGCATTGTCTAACGGCTCGAATGGTTTCAGACTTTTTTGGAAAAACGGTTCATCTTTAATATAGCCATCCAATTTTTCTCGAAGCATTTTAATTTCTGAAAGCACAATATCTTTCATTTCTGATTTATAAGCGTCAGGATTAACACCAATCCACAAATCAGTTTCCTTGTATTTTACTTCAAAGCCGGTAAAACGTTTCGTGTTAAATTGGGTACGGTATGTTCGTTCTTCAAACACAGTTAGTTAAAATCAATTTTGAATAATTTTAACGGACATGCAGGGATGCAGAGTTCGCAAACAACACATTTGTTTTTATCGAACTCCAGTTCCCAGGTTTTTTTATTCATTGTGAGCGCTCCTGCAAAACAAACTGCTGTACAATTTCCGCAATCAATACATTTTTCATGCTGAAAATGAATACGTTTATCGAGTGGTTCGCATTTTATTTTGTGACCGGTAATGTATTCTACACCTTTTTCTATGTTTTCTTTTTTCCCCTGTAGTTCGAGTAGCAGGCTACCTCGCTTTCCGGGGAAAACTTCTGCTTTGAGAATATTTATACGTATGTCGTAATCTTTCACAAGGTGATAGGTAAACGCTTTGTCACCACTATCGGGAGGGAAATTGAGTATATATCTTTTTTTAATCATTGTCGGCCTCCATTTCTTTTAAACTTTTTAATGAGGTATTCTGAGGAAACATTTGTACTGGCTTACTAATTTCAAAATTTCCTTCTTGAAGCCATTCCTTTAGTTCGGCGGCAATTTTTCTTGCCTTTGACAGGCTTGAAACAGGTGCAGTTCGGATCTTTTTCCCTTTTACTTTTATAGAGCCTGTCCTTAGTTCATCATAAGTAACTTCTCCAAGTTTTGGCATTCCAACTGTTCCGTAATCAAGTACCGAGGTTTGAATTTGACTGTTGTTTACAGAAACTCGTTTTGCCATTTCAGTGTCCAAAATTGGAATTGGGATTCCAATACCTACAAACATGCTTACTCCATATTTTTCAAAATAGGCAGCCTGGATATAATCCGGTGACATTTCTTTCAGGTTTCCCATCACTGCAATTGTTGCAGCATTTGTTACAGGAATTCCCAAATCATTTTTTGGTCGGGTTGTGTGAAATTGTGTACCTGGCCAAACGACAAATCCTTGTGTTCCTCCAAGAAAGATACGTGTTCCGATACCAATAGTTTTAAATTCCGGATCGTTCAGCAACGGGCTTAATTCGCCGGATGTGGAATAAGTAGCGTTTCGCATATTTGGTAACAATGTCCCCATATATGTATGAATCATTTTTTTTGTTGAATTTACAGCAACATTGTAATTCTGATATGCATTTCTGGGATTAAAAAGAATCAACTCATTAATTGTGTTGATATTAATTTTTGCCTTAATATGTTTTCTTGGATAACAATCAGTTCCCTTTGCCCATGCTTCAAGAGTGATATCTTTACCTTCCAGTAAATCCTGAATTACATGGGCACCTCCGTAGGTTGGATTTTCCGGGTCACATGCTGTTGCTCCAATGTATGAATCAACCGCAGCCAAACCCTCGTAACACGGAACGCCATTCAATTTTATTTTTTCCATACGAATTGGAGGATTGGCATGTCCAAAGTTTATAATAGCGCCGGAGGAGCACATTGCGCCAAATGTTGCCGTTGTAACCACATCCACTTTTTCAAAAATTTCTTCGGGACTAGCTTCCTGGGCCATTTTCGAAACTTCTTCTGCTGTAAGTACCACAGCTTTCCCTGATTTTAGCTTTTGATTAATTTCTTCGTAGGTTTTTATTTTTGACATATTTTCGATTTTTTCTGATAAGTAATTAATTTGAGATGCGAAAAAAATCACGAATTTTCAGTCATTTATATATTGAATTGACTGTATATAACTCGTAATAATTCGATTTCTTTCAAAAAGACTGGCAGCGGTTAAAACCGCTTTTTCATACACATATTTGATCCGTGTATATGGCTTGTTAAGAATAATTTGTGTAGTTGTTTTTTCATGATAGTGTCTAAATTATAATTCCGTTACCGGCCGGGTATTGGCACCTTTACTGTCCGTCAGCCGACAGACGGGTGGTTGCCAGAGTTTCTTCGAGCCCGATCTCTCCACTCTTCTGTATAATCAAACACCCTGTTGAAGAATATTTGATTGGCTACAAAATTAGTTGAAAAATGCGGATTTCAAATATTTTTATTGGGGAGTAGTATAAAACATCACATTTAACTAATGAATTTCAAACATTTTGTTTGTGTATTTTCCGTCAAAGTTGTAAACTTGCAGTCCGAAATTTAGTAAAATTGAAATAATTTTATTTAGGGCCTATAGCTCAGTTGGTTAGAGCACCTGACTCATAATCAGGGGGTCCCTGGTTCAAGCCCAGGTGGGCCCACGGAATAAGAGACACTTACAGATCAATTTGTAAGTGTCTCTTTGTTTTGATAAGGAATATATTTATCTGGTTAAGTGATAAAATATTTTTAATTTTAGTTTGAAAACAAATTCTGACTAAAAATTATCTAACCCATGAAAAAAAAATTAATCAAGAAGATAATAGCTTTTATTCTTGTCGTACTGGTTATTGCGTTAACCTGGTTTGTCTGGCCACGGCTCCCAATAATAACTGCATTTGCGGCAAAGGGAATGTGCTCAAGTGTGTTTTTGGCAGACAAGTCACCTGAAAGAGTTGAGGCAGAAGATCTTTCCTTTTTCCCGATAAGCTTGGCAAAATCAATTGTTAATTATGATGAAAAATCTGTGACATCCACGGTCTTTGGATTGGCAAAACGAAAAGCAATTTACCGTGAAGGTCTTGGGGCTGTATTGGTTTTGGAAACTTCTGAATCGAAATTGAAAGAGGCTGTATTTCCCCTTCCTGAACCCGGCTATTCTCAGGATACTATTCCCTGGCCAAAAGGTGATTTAGTTTCTGGTCAGCTTCCTGAAAATGTTGATTTCGGTAAGCTAAACATGCTTATTGATACTTGTTTTGATGCGCCTGAAGCGGAACCTTTCAAAAAGACCCTGGGAATTGTTGTGGTTTATGATAATCAAATTATTGCTGAAAAATATCTCGACGGATATGACCACAAAACCATGTTTCACGGGTGGTCAATGACGAAGAGTATTACAGGAGCACTTGCCGGAATTCTGGCAGATGAGGGAAATCTGGATGTTAATGAACCTACGGGATTTGAAAAGTGGCAAAATGATGAAAGAAAAAATATTACGGTAAAAAATATCATTCAAATGTCTTCGGGTCTCGACTGGTACGAAAATTATTTCACAATTTCTGATGCTACAGTTATGCTAATGCAACAGGATGATATGCTTGCTTCCGTCCTTGATAATGAGTTGGAATATGCACCGGGCACTAACTGGAATTATTCATCAGGGGATGCAAATCTGCTATCCGGAATTATCAGAGAAAAAGTAAATAATGACACCAATTACCATAACTTTGTTTATACAAGTTTACTTTATCGGCTTGGAATGCTTCATACAAAAGTTGAGGCCGATGCAAATGGCTTATTTGTAGCCTCTTCATATAGCTATGGCTCAACACGTGATTGGGCCAGATTCGGCATGTTATTTCTGAATAACGGTGTTTTTGCGGGAGATACTATTCTTTCAAATAATTGGGTTGATTTTATGAAAACTCCTGCAGAATCTTCAGATGGGTATTACGCCGGAACCTTTTGGCTAAAAGAGTCAAATCCCGAAAATGCCTTGGTTGATATACCAGATGATGTTTTTTTTGCTGATGGATTTTTGGGACAACGTATTTATATAATCCCATCAAAGAAACTTGTAGCTGTAAGAATGGGATATGGATATTCTAATTTTAGCATGAATAATTTTTTGAGAGAAGTTATTAAAACTCTGCCTGATTGAAATTAGGTTTGAAAAATTATTCGGGAATAAATAAATGATAATCAGTACATATTTATTAGCATACTTCCAAATTTTATGGCAAGAAACATGAAGATGAGGGTAAATAGACCATATATAATGATTCTGAGTTTTTTTCTACTTTTTATTTCCATTCTTTTCATCTTAACGTTCAAAAAGGGCAACTAAAAGTTGCCCTGATAAGTGGACGTTTTAAATGTGTTTTGGAAAATGGTTAAAACAAAACTAGGTATAATAACTCGCACTACAATTTATTCTAGAAAATAATTAGAAAATTTTAGAAAAAATCAGTAATATTTACCATTTTGGTAGGCATTTTTTACCTGAGTGTAAAATTGATTTTTGTTTGAGCACAAGAGTTTGTTTGTTGTATGGAGTCATGATGGGGTTGGATAAAAATTTCAGTCTTTTTCTACATTACCTATGTTATTGAAAATTTATCAAATATTCTAAAATTTTCTAAATAAGCATGAATTAAGGTATAAAGGATTTTATATTAACAGTGTCAAATGAAGACACTTTTCATGAAAAGTAAAATTGTATTCTGCAATTTATTTTTGTTCATATTGTTTATCAAAATGATAATAGTAAATCAGAATGATTATATAATAATTTTTACTATATTAATTAATTGTTTGAAAATGTGTATTTTAGATATTAAAACTAACATTTGTACAAGTTTTGTGTTAAAAAAATAAGAATCTTAAATTTTAAAAAATATGAGGAAACTAGGATTATTTATTGTGGCTCTAATAATTGGAGGTATAGCATTTACTGCGTGTGACATAAATGATAACACATCGTCAGGAGAAAAAGGTAGAATAAATATTCATATTACGGATGCACCTTTCCCGATTGAGCTTATAGCTAGTACTAGTGTGACAATTGACAAGGTTGAGATTCGTAAAAGATCAGAAGAAGATTCAACCGAATTCATTCTTTTGTCCGAAGAAGAGATGGTTATTGATTTAATGGAACTCACAAACGGTATAACAGAACAATTGGCATCTGCTGAACTCGAAGCCGGAAATTATGATTTGATTCGACTTCACGTTGTGGATGCAACTGTGACCTTAAACAGTGGTTTAGATTTTGATTTAAAAATACCCAGTGGTTCAGCAAGTGGCTTAAAAGTTAAAATTCAACCTGAATTTTATCTTGAAGAGGGACAAACTTCGGATATTTTGTTGGATTTTGATGTAAGCCGATCATTTGTTGTAAAAGGCTCCCTCAACAATATTAAAGGATTCAATTTTAAGCCGGTTGTGCGAGGCGTTTATATGGGTGCTGCGGGGCGTATCGAAGGAAATGTTACAGATACATCTGGTGTTGTACTTGAAGATGCGATGATAAAAGCCTGGCTTTCAAATATTGCTGTTGGGGACAGTATCGATTATGTTTCATCATTTTCAGATGAACTTGGAGACTATAAAATTATTGGTCTTGTAGAAGGAACATATAATGTTGTTTGCGAAATGGAGGGTTATGAAAGTGATACTATAAAAGATGTAGATGTGATTGCCGGCGAGTCAGTTACAGCTGATTTCGAGCTAAAATAGTTATTCTACATCGGTAACTTACCGCATTATTTTTTTATCTGATGGGGCTTTTACGTTCAGTTTAATTCTATTCTGAGGCAAAAGCCCCATTGATTTGATAACGCAGAATAATTGAGTCAAGTTCAAGGTTTTATATTATTTTGAAATCGGAAGTGTTTTTTGACAATTCATTCTTGGTGAAACGATAATTATTGATTTATTTAAGGATTAAAACCGAAAATGAAATCATTAAGTATTCTTTCATTAATTATTTTATTCCTGGTATTTGGATGTTCAACATCCAAACAGGAAGAAATTCTGTTAGCAAATCATTACCCAATTTCGGGAGTGTCATTCAATGAGGTGAAAATTAGTGACAACTTTTGGCTCCCTAAAATTGAAACAAACAGAACTTCCACCATTCCGGCTTCTTTTGAGAAATGTGAAGAGATGGGACGACTGGATAATTTTCTTATAGCCGGAGGAAAAATGGATGGAGATGTAAAAGGCGAAATGCCATTTGATGATACTGATATATATAAAATTATAGAAGGTGCTTCTTATTCGATGAGTACTATTCCGGATACCAGTCTTGATGCATATGTAGATTCTCTCATTGAAATTATTTCAATTGGGCAAGAAGAGGATGGATATTTAACAACGTATAAAACAATAGATACGACAAAGTCTCCCGCATCCTGGTGTCCTCCCGGGGGAAGGTGGCAGAATCTTGATTGCAGTCATGAACTTTATAATAGTGGGCACATGTTTGAAGCAGCAGCAGCACACTATTTGTCCACAGGGAAGAGTAATTTTTTAGATATTGCTACAAAAAACGCTGATCTTTTAGTTTCTGTTTTTGGGGAGGGAAAGAATCCACAGGTTCCAGGGCACCAAATTGTGGAAACAGGTTTGATAAAACTTTATTTAATAACTGAAAACAAAGAGTATCTCGATTTAGCCAAACATTTTTTGGATCAGCGTGGCGATAGCACAAAACGTGAAATTTGGGGGCCATATAATCAGGATCATAAACCAGTTAAGGAGCAGGATGAGGCGGTAGGACATGCAGTACGGGCCGCATATATGTATGCGGGAATGACCGATATTGCAGCTTTATACAATGATAATGAATACAAAAATGCAGTTAATAAGATTTGGGAAAATGTGGTTGGTAAAAAAATATACATCACTGGAGGTATTGGTGCCCGCCATGATGGAGAGTCTTTTGGTGATGATTATGAATTACCAAATCTGACAGCTTACAATGAAACATGTGCAGCAATAGCAAATGTTTATTGGAATTACAGAATGTTTTTGCTTCATGGCGATTCAAAGTATATAGATGTTTTGGAAAGAAGTTTATACAATGGTGTAATCTCTGGAGTTGCATTGGACGGTAAAACATTTTTTTATCCTAATCCGCTACAATGCGATATGCATTATCATTTTAACAGTGGAGGTAGTTTAACACGTGAACCCTGGTTTGATTGTTCTTGCTGTCCAACTAATCTTTGCCGGTTCATGCCTTCAGTTCCGGGATATATTTATGCGCATGAAGGAAATAATTTATATGTGAACTTGTATGTTCAAAGTTCAACAAAGGTTAGTCTTAGTGATGTAGATGTTGAAATAAGTCAGCAGACTGAATATCCTTGGGAAGGGGATGTCTTATTTAAAGTTTCTCCACAAATGAAGTCGGAGTTTACCCTTAAACTTCGAATCCCTGGGTGGGCGATGAATCAGCCATTGCCAGGTAGTCTTTATAAGTATTCAGGTGAAGTGGGGAATAAACCATCTATTAAAATAAATGGAGAATCAATCGATTACATCTTGGAAAATGGATATGCAATTTTATCTCGTGAATGGGTTGAGGGTGATGAATTAGAAGTAGTTTTTCCCATGGAAGTTAAGAAAGTAAAAGCTAATGAAAATGTGGAGGCTGACAAAGGGATGTTGGCTATTGAACGTGGGCCAATTGTTTATTGTGTGGAAGAAATTGATAATCCCAAAATTGATGAACTATATATTTCTGAAAATACGCAATTCTCTTCAAGTTTTAATCCTGAATTATTAGCTGGGGTAGAAGTTGTTAAGGCCTCGGGGGATACCGAAATTGAGTCTTTCAAGGCTATTCCATACTATGTTTGGAATAACAGGGGTGAAAATAAAATGAGTGTTTGGATTGATGAAAATTAGATGTTTAAGGCGTTATAGAAAATGCTTAACTATTAAATTATGTTTAATAGAATTTTTTAATTCTTCATTATACAGGCAGACATTAAAGGCCTTCCAGCTTTTGAACTGCCTTTTCGTTTTTATTAAGATTTATTTTAGATTAATTTTCAGCACTTTACTTACTTCAAAATAGGCATTTTTTTCTCATGTGTATTAAAACAATTTTATACATTTGCTCCTGATACAAACCATAGTGGACGTTTAAAATATTTGCTTATGTTACTTTTTTGGAATAGTAATGCCCTTTTTGTGGGTGTTGGAGCTATTTTTATTATTGGTAAAATTAGTTTTTTGTTTGGATTGAATCGTTTTTTTTCAATCTGATTTTATTGTCTACCAGTTGGTTTGGTTGATTGTTGAATTTTTTTTGGACGCTTTAAATTCATAATTACCATGTTTGACAAGTTGGCGAGAGAGTACTCTGCTCTTCAGAAGAGTAATTGTACGTTGGAAAGAAATAGGTTTATCTCGAGTAAAGAAAGTGGCAAATTCTTTTTAACTGTTTTATTATTATTATTTACCTTAGTTGGTAATGCGACCACTTATTACATTTCCACAACAGGCGATAATGGGAATGATGGTTCTATTGGTAATCCCTGGGCAACATTAGCTTATGCTGCTACACAGGCAACAAGTCCAGGGGACACTATTCATGTTACAGCCGGGGAATATACCGAAACAAATTATGCGACAGTTGGTGTAGGGGTTAGTATAGTTGGTGCAGATTCGGCAACAACTATTATTAATTATACTTATGTGGGAACAGAATATCAGGCTTGTATAAGGTTACAGTCTGCAACTGAGGGTACAGATGGAAGCCAGATAATAAAGAACATAACTTTTGATGGTGGTTTAACCGCATCGGTAGCAATTGCTGTATTTGCAAGGAGTAATGTTGAAATATCTTATTGTTCTTTTAAAGATTTTTATTACAAGGGAGTTTACATTGTTGGACGAGCAATGGGACAAACAGGAGAACCAACGACTTATGCAACAGGGAATAGTTTTCACCACAATACGATAGATAACTGCTCTTTATATGCAACAAATGGCAGGGGTGGTTTAAATGTAGGTGGACAGGATGGATTATTGATTTATGACAATGTTATTACTCAAACTGGCAGGGCAAGCGGTTCTAATGGTTACCCAATAAAATATTACAACAATGGATATTTAAGAGGGTGTAAAATTTATAATAATATAATAAGGAATGCTGTTGATAGAAGTATGGAATTTTCAATTGAGTGGTGGAATAGTTATGGGACGGAGATTTATAACAATGACATTACCGGTTCAATAGATTTCAATTGGGTAAATAAAGACACATTTGAATACGGGGCGTATGTACATGATAATAATTTTACTGCACCTAATTACGATCATGCTTTTGGTGTAAGATTTGAATTTTCCTGTAATGACATTATTGTTGAAAAAAATTCATTTGATTTTGTAGGAGTTGTTTTTCATTTTTCATCGAGAACGAATGAAGATTATAACAATATAAGATTAAGCTATAACGTTGCAAATCATATTGGCAGAACAGGTTCTACAAGAGCCGGAAAGTTTGTTTTATTTACGGGCGATTCTGGATTTGAAATGGATAGTCTTTTTATTCTTAACAACACTATTGTTGGTAGAAATGATAATGTCGATTCCTTGCAGTATTACGCTATATTAATGGTTAATAATACTTCCACGACTAACACAAAGATTACAAATAATATAATCACAAATTTTTCATACAGGCCTGTTATGATTTATGGGAACATTGCTACAAACTTTGACTTCAAAAATAATTTGATTTACAATTCAGGAAATTCAAACGACATTTATATAGATGGTTCAAACCCTACAAATTATAGCAAGTCTGGAAATATAGCAGGACGCAATCCATTATTTGTTTCTGCAACAGATTTGCAGCTGCAGTCAACTTCACCAGCAAAAAATACAGGGATAGATGTAGGATTAACAACAGATTTTGAAGGAAATTCCATTATCGGAATGCCCGACATAGGAGCATGTGAATATCAATCTGAAACAGAGGATAATAGTAAGCCTGTTGTAACTACTTTTTCTATCCCGTCCACCTCGTCTTCACTCGTAATTCCGGTAAACAGTTTTACAGCTACTGACAACGTTGCAGTTACTGGATTCAAAATCACTGAATCTGCAGTTGCTCCTCTTGCAGGAGATGCAGGTTGGACTGCTGGCGCTCCAACTTCATATACTTTCGCTTCTGAAGGGACAAAAACGTTGTATGCATGGGTGAAAGATGCAAAAGGAAATATCTCTGCACCAGTAAGTGAATCGGTCGTTATTACACTTTCAGACTCAACTTCTTCATCTCCGGATTTAACTTCCACATATTCGGAGTATTTATTTGAAGAATCAACGGGAACAACTGTTTTTGATTCTCAGGGAGTAAATCATGGTGTAATAACAAATGAAGGATCAAGAATAAGCGGGGTCAATGGGAAAGGATTGGAATTTACTGGCACAGGCTATATTAGTTTAGGTCAAAGTTTTAGTGACAATGTCAGGGATGAAGTTACATTGAACGCATGGGTTAACCCTTATGCTAGTAGCTCAGATTGGCAGGGAATTATTATGCATGGCGGGCCAAATATTGATTCCTATGCTCTTTACATCAATCCTGATTCTAAAAGTATTGGCTTCAAAACTACGGGAACAACTTCTCCATGGGATGCTATTGATAATGTTGACAAACTTTGGGATGGCAGCTGGCATCAAATAACAGTTACGTATAATGGTACCGAAAAGGTAATCTACCTTGATGGTGAAGTGCTCTTAAATATAAATGTAACCGGATTAATTGAGTCAGGAGAAGGTTATAACCTGTATATTGGTGCGGGGAGAGATCAGCAGCCACCCACTCTTCTATATAATGGTTTAATAGACGAAGTCAGGATTTACAATTACGCGTTAAGCAGTAGTGAAATTAATCAACTATATAACCTTGTTGATAATAAACTTCAAGCTATCTATTTTACAGAGGATATATCAATTTGTGAGGGCGAGAGTTATTGGGGATGGACCCAATCTGGCCAATATCAAAGAACACTTATTGCTGATTCTGGGGCTGACAGCATTATAACTACGAATTTAACTGTAAATCCGGTATATCATATTTTTGAGGATATAACGATACTGGAAGGAGAGAACTATATGGGGTGGACAGAGCCAGGAGAGTATGAACGAAATCTTATTTCAGTAACTGGATGTGATAGTACAGTTACAACCAATCTTACTGTTGCTTCTTCAACTGAAGGAAATAGCAGTGGGAATGTAGAAAGTGTACCTGTATATTTTGTGGAAGACATAAATATATGTGAAGGTGAATCGTATATGGGATGGACTGAAACGGGCACTTATGAGAGGATACTTACAGCCGCATCAGGAGCAGATAGTATTGTAACAACGAACTTGACCGTGAATCTTGTGTATAATGTTTCGGAGGACATTACTATTACTGAAGGAGAAAGCTATATGGGTTGGGTAGAATCAGGGCAGTATGAGCGTAATCTTACTTCAATAACTGGTTGTGATAGTATTGTAGTTACCAATTTGCTTGTTGAGTCAACACAATCCAGTCAACAGACTCTTACGCAAACCATTGAACTGGAAAAAGGGTGGAATATTTTTTCTTCATATGTTGTACCAGAGGATTCAAGTATAGAGGCCATACACACAATGCTTTCATCTAGTAACCTCCTGGTTGAGGTTGAAGATGAGCTTGGTAACACCTATGAGAAAAAAGGTAAAGATTGGACTAATAACATTGGGAGTATTAGACGAACAGAAGGTTATAAAATAAAAGTAAAAAACACAACAACTTTGAAACTTTCGGGTTCGCGTGTAAATCTTCCTATGAGTATTAACCTTTTTACCGGCTGGAACTTAATCTCATTTCCCAATGATGAATCTGTTAATGCAATGGACGTTATTCAACCGTTAATTGATAATGGAGCTTTGGTGAAAGTTCAGGATGAAAAAGGAAATTCGATAGAAAACTGGGGGACGTCAGTTGGCTGGATTAATGGAATAGGAGACTTTAACGCTGGCGAAGGATATTTTGTTCAGGTAAATACAAATTGTGTGTTACCGATTCAGAGTGAATACCTTAAATCAGCAACCAAACAATTGACAAATGATTCAGAAACAGAATATTTTAAAGTTAAATATGATGGAAATGGAAATGGTCATATGAATATTAACGTTATAGGATTAACGGAGTCTAATTTACAAGTTGGAGATGAAGTTGCAGTGTTTGATGGACAAGTATGTGTTGGAGCAGTAAAACTAAGTGATGATAATATTTACAATAATATAGTAAGTATAAGTGCATCGGTAACAGATAAAGATACATTAAATGGGTTTACTGAAGGTAGTCCAATAAAGCTATTAGCCTGGTATGCTGATAATGATGAAATAGTTTCTTTAACTCCAGATATTATTGGTGGTGAATTATACTTTGAAACACAAGGTAGCGTATTCATTGGGATGCCAGCCAATATTACAACTGGCAATATTGAATTAGAAAAAATTGATATTACATTGTTCCCAAATCCAGCACGAGATAAAGTTACAATTCAATTTTCGAAAATGCCTGAACAAGGAACAAGAATCCAACTTCTTGATATGACCGGTAAACAATTAATTGATCAAATTGTAGAATCACCCTATGAAGAGTTAAATGTTCAATCACAACCTGCAGGTATTTATTTAGTTAAAGTTGTGACGGCGACTAATTATAAAATAGATAGATTAGTCATTAATTGATATCATTAGCGGGTACTTAAAACCCGCTGATTATTAATTGTTTATTTTTTTAGTTCTTTGACATTTTTGTAATCGTATTTCGTAAGCACTTCTCTTACAGGAGTTTTGTCGAGTAGAGATATGCTAAGGATTTGTGGGATTTCGTAGATTGAGCGGTCAACTTTCAATTTGTTACCAATTATTGCAACAAGGCAGTATGCGATGATCGCACAATACATTTGGATTTTTACAGCATTGAGGGTTGTTCCCCAAAAGGATTTTATCTTCAGATGCTGTTTCATCCATTTGAAGAACAGTTCTACTTCCCAGCGCTTTTTGTACAAATAAGCTATTTCTTTAGGTTTAAGTTCCATGTTGTTGGTAAGGAATATTAGTTCCTTATCTGATTCACAATCATAGTACTTTATCCTTCGAAGCTTCTCTGGGTAATCCCTGCGTGGGTAGTAAGTTTCCAGCTTGCCGATTTGGTCATACCTTACTCCGGTTGCTTTGTCAACTGGGTTTTAATAAATACGCTTAAACCGCATGTTATCTTTTGCCGAAAGCTCGCTGCTTGTGAAGATAATACAGCCTTTTAAAATCAATGCAAGCTTTGTCGATCACATAAAAGCTTCCGGGCTCATATGAGATCAAATCAAGTGCATTGACATCGTGCATTTTGGCGCTTGAGATATACAGGAACGTAGGTATTGATGTTTTAACATCATACAAGGTGTGCAGTTTAATGCCTCCTTTTGTTTTCCGAAACTCAGCCCACCAAAATACGCTGAGGCAAAGGTCTATTGTTGATGAATCAAATGCATAAACATTGCCTTCAACGTTGACTTCAAAGTCCGACCTGTAACAGCTTTTGCGTGCTTCCCCTATGAGAACATAAGCAAAATCTTCAAAGATTTTATAGCTACGTTTTTCATTGGCTTTACCAAGGTTCCTCCGAGTTATTGTTGGACCAAACCCGAGATGATAATATTTTGATTTATGAGCTTCAATGCTTAAGAGTAAATCTCTCATACTGTCTCTTGAAGTTAGCTGTCCAAATACCATACATAGCATTTGATTCCAACATGTAAAAGTTCTTACATACCTATTCCCGTTGTGTTTGCTGACAATTTTGTCGAATACACGCCGGGGTAAAAAATCTGTAAGTTGAGCGAAGATATATTTGCCTTGGTTCATGGATAATTGCTTGTTTGCATGCAAAAATCCATATTTTCAATTCAAATCGTCACGCTATCAAAAATCGCTACAAGTACGACTAACAAAGAATTTCAAAGAACGTTTATTAATTTTTAGTACCCACTAGTGAATTGATATTATTATTATATAATGATAGTATATGACAGCGAACTTCGAATTTTGTTGATATATTGAGAATTAAATATAGAGAGAAGTTTATAAAATAATTTCATGCATTATCCCAAAATGGTGTGGGTTATTGTGGAGAGTGTTAACTGTTGTATTCTTTCAAAAGTATAATTTTGAATCATAGCTATTTGTAATGATTATAAATTACGATTTGGTTTTTTATTTGGATAAAAATAATATTGTTTAGCACTGCATCTAGTAAACATAATATTTTCTAGTTTAATATAGAAAAATTATTTAGATTTTTTTAAAGGAAAGATATGTGCAAATATGCATATTTGAATTTTTGTATTTAAATATTTTCATATTTAAACAGTTGGAAAATTATTATCATAATATTATTATTTGTTAATAATAAATTTTGTTGTTTATGAGAATTATTTTCTAATAAATTCTTATAAAATTTCCAATAATTATAATAAGCGAATTTCATAAATTATGTAATATAGAATTCATTATTTTTTTGTATAACTATCTGACTTGTTGTAATTTATTTTAAATGGTAAAATTTTCATTTACTTTTGTCTCCTGTGTGATTGAATCTATTTTTCATAATATTATTGTTAAGTAAAATTATGCTTTTTTTTAAATCGGATCCAGCTTTTTTAATGACTGGAAGGGGAGGGACAGTTTCTAAAAATAATCTATTTTATTTTCTATTTATATTTTGGTTTGTGACTTTATTAATATTTTTCACATTATCAGGTAATGCGACCACTTATTACATATCCACAACAGGCGATAATGGGAATGATGGTTCTATTGGTAATCCTTGGGCTACCTTAGCTTATGCCAGTGCACAAGCTACTACTCCTGGAGATACGATTCAGATATTGGCTGGTGAATATACGGAATCTAATTATAGTTCTGTATCAGTGGGAGTAAGTATTATTGGTGCAGATTTGGCAACAACTATTATTAATTACACTTATGTAGGGACAGAATATCAGGCATGTATAAGGTTACAGTCAACAACTGAGGGTACAGATGGAAGCCAGATAATAAAAAACATAACTTTTGATGGTGGATTAACTGCATCGGCAGCAATTGCCGTATTTGCAAGAAGTAATGTTGAAATATCTGATTGTGCTTTTAAAGATTTTTATTACAAGGGAGTTTACATTGTTGGACGAGCGATGGGACAAGCAGGGGAACCAACGGTATATGCAACGGGGAATAGTTTTCATCATAATACAATTACGAATTGCAGTATATTTGAAAACGGAACTGGTAGAGGCGGTTTAAATGTAGGCGGACAGGTTGGATTATTGATTTATAACAATGTTATTACTCAAACTGGTAGGGCAAGCGGTTCTAATGGTTACCCAATAAAATATTACAACAGTGGATATTTAAGAGGATGTAAAATTTATAATAATACAATTAGGAATGCTGTTGACAGAAGTATGGAGTTTTCAATCGAGTGGTGGAACAGTTATGGAACTGAGATTTATAACAATGACATTACTGGTTCAATAGATTTTAATTGGGTAAATAAAGACACATTTGAATACGGGGCGTATGTACATGATAATAATTTTACAGCACCTAATTATGATCATGCTTTTGGTGTAAGATTTGAATTTTCCTGTAATGACATTATTGTTGAAAAAAATTCATTTGATTCTGTGGGGGTTGTTTTTCATTTTTCTGCGAGGTCTGACGAGGATTATAATAATATAAGTTTAAGATATAATGTTGCAAATCATATTGGTAGAACAGGCTCTGCAAGAGCAGGAAAGTTTGTTTTATTCACAGGAGCAACAGACTTTGACTTAGATGGTCTTTTTATTCTTAATAACACTATTGTTGGCAGAAATGATGATGTTGATTTCTTGCAGTATTACGCTATTCAGTTAGTAAATAATACTTCCACTACTAATACTAAGATTATAAATAACATAATCACAAATTTTTCATACAGGCCTGTTATGATTTATGGGAACATTGCAACAAACTTTGACTTTAAAAATAATTTGATTTACAATTCAGGAAACTCAAATGACATTTATATAGTTGGTTCACATCCCACAAATTACAATAAGTCTGAAAATATAGCAGGTGAAAATCCACTTTTTGTTTCAACAACAGATTTGCAGCTACAGTCAACTTCGCCAGCAAAAAATACAGGAGTGGATGTAGGTTTAACAACAGATTTTGAAGGGAGTTCTATTCTTGAAATCCCTGATATTGGAGCCTATGAATATCAAGCTAATTCTGTTGAATCCTCAGTAAAACAAAATACCGAATATATTTCTATTTGCGTAGGAGAATCCTACGAAGGCTGGACCACAACAGGCCAGTATGAACGTATCCTGACAACTACATCTGGAGCAGATAGCATTGTAACCACGAATTTAACTGTAAATCCTGTATATCATATTTTTGAAGATATAACTATACTGGAAGGCGAGAGCTATAAGGGATGGACGGAAAGCGGACAATACGAGCGTATACTAACATCTGTAACCGGATGTGACAGTATTGTTACAACGAATTTAACAGTTGCATTGTATAAATATACCACTGAAGATGTTTCCATTTGTGAAGGGGAATCTTATGAAGGATGGACAACAGCAGGACAATATCTACGAAAATTGACCACTCCCTCCGGAGTAGATATCATTGTAAACACGAATTTAACGGTGTATCCAAATTATTCTATTGTCGAAGATATTTCCATTCTGGAAGGAGAGAGCTATGAGGGTTGGTCGCAAGCCGGGCAATATGAACGGACACTAACGACTGTCACTGGATGCGACAGTGTTGTTACTACCAATTTAACAATTGAACAAGTTTTAGTTCCGAATGAATCATTGAAAACACAAATTATTGAATTAGAAGAAGGATGGAATATTGTTTCTTCTTATTTAATTCCTAAAGATTCGACCATAGAGGATGTAGTTAAACAAATTCAAACGAAAAATATATTAATTGAAGTTCAGGATGAAGATGGTAATACTTATAAGAAAAGTGTATATGGTTGGAAAGATAGTATTGGAATAATGCAGGAAACTGAAGGGTATAAAATCAGGGTTGACACTTCCTGTATATTACAAATTAATGGATATTCCCTAAAATTACCTATGAATATTGAACTTCATACCGGATGGAACATCATTTCATTTCCTTATAATGGAAGTGTTGATGCGATGAAAGTTATAAGACCGTTAATTGATTCAGGAATTCTTGAAAAGGTTCAGGATGAGAAAGGTAATTCAATAGAAAACTGGGGTGCTTCAATTGGCTGGATCAATGGAATTGGTAATTTCAGGGCAGGAAAAGGTTATTTTGTTCATGTAAATGAAAATGGTAATTTGCCAATTTTAGAAGAATATGAAAAGTCTGAATTATTATTGGATAATGATTTTGAAACAAAACATTTCAAGATTGATTATGCTAGTAATGGTTCTGATCATATGAATATTAACATTATTGGATTAAATGAAACAAATTTAAAGGAGAGAGATGAAATAGCCACATTTGATGGTGAAAATTGTATTGGTGTAATAAAACTGAATAACAATAATTTAAATCATAACATTGTTGGTATTCGTGTACCAGCATCAGATGAAATTGATAATAATGGTTACACAGAGGGAAATGAAATTGAACTAAGATTTTGGAATGATGATATTAATGAGGAGGAGATATGTGTTACAAAAACAATTAAAGGTGAACTTCTATATCAGAAACAGGGAAGTGTATTTGTTCAATTGGTAAAAAAAAGGAATGATCTAAATGATTTTAAAATAACGGACTTTGACTTGTATCCCAATCCGGCCAATAATAAAGTTGTTATTCAATTTTCTACTTTACCAGACAGGTTAGTCAAGATTGAACTAATTGATATGTCTGGGAGACGATTATTTAGCAAGGAGGTAAAATCAATACGTGAAGTGATTGATATTCAGTCACAAAACTCTGGTATTTATCTGGTTAAAATTCTATCTGGAACAAAATTTACTACAAAAAAGTTAATTATAAAATAAAAATACCAGGATGTGCAGTCCTGGTATTTTTATTTGCGTTTTTTATATGAGATGTAAGCTTCCCTGAAAAGGTAAGTCTACAAGATATTGTGTTTCTAAATTACACTTATCATTTTAAATACAATTTAATTAACACTGTAATAACTTAACCATCCCCATCTCTTAATATCAAAGGCTTCTTGGAAAGACATACTATTAGGACAATTTTGAGTAGCAGTAATTTCAGCGAAGGGAATAATAAAGGTATGTGTTGAAGCTGATCCTTCTTCATCTGGTTTTTCATATGGTAAATTTTCATAATCCGGGCAAGTTCCATTCATAAAATTTGTTAAAAGATCATCCATTGAACCAACATATAAATGTGTACGTGTTAATAATGGTTCTCCATTAGAAAATACCTCAACTATTAAATTTTCTCCATCATCGCTCACCTCAACATAAGCGTTCCCATCGTAGTCCCAACTATTGAAGTGATATATATCACCATATTCATAAATATTTGTACCTAATAAATTGCACCACGAATGAACATCATCGCTAAATATTTCACCGTCTGATGCTCCCCAAGTTCCGTCATCAAAGAATGTTTTTAAAGTTATCAATGGCTTGCACGTATATCTTGAAAATGCTGTTTCTTCCTGACCTCCTTTATATACTACTGCATGCGCTACAACCAAGTAACCATCTCCGTCTGGAGAAGCAATGTCTTTCTTAGGAATTGAAATACTCCAAGTTTCAGCATCAATATTGCTATCTGAATAAGGGAATTTACCGATCTGAACTGCTTTTTTATTCATGCAATTGTTCTTGAAATCTTGCATGTTTCCAGCATAAAAATGTACTTCCTTTAGCATCCATCCATCAGTGGCCACATATTCCACTATAAGATTATCTTCATCGTCCGAATAAACTACTTTCCCCACATTTATGTATTGACCGGCAATAAGGTCGCAAACTAAACCGTATTCTTCGGCACTTTTCAAGGACATTCCTAACGGAATATCTGAGTCAGAAACAACGCTAATCTCTTCTTTTGTACAAGAAGTAATTAATATTGTTGAAGTTAATGCCAACAATATTAACATCAAATTAAATTTAATTTTTGTTTTCATAATAATTTTTTATGGGTAAACGTTAAATCAAAATATATTTTTAGAAAAGTTACAAATTTTATTTGACTTTTCATTTATAAACTTTACTCGTTATTTTGAAGTTGAATAATGTATGTATATGTTTATCAAATTGTTGTGATGTTTTTTTTGATTAGTGTTTAACATTCTGTTATGAACTCAGTTAAAATATTTTCTAGAAATGGGACAAAATTAAATAGAAAGAAAAAAGGAAGGCAATATAATTTCTAAAATCAATTTAATTCGTTGGATTAATTAATATTGCCTCTTTATAATTTAGGATTTACCTAGGTGAAGTTACCTAGGAAGTTCCTATCAAAAAGTCCTCATTTTTCTGTATTGAGGTTTAATTCTATCGCTATGTTTAGGGAGCATTTGGTATATTTATGAAACTATAGATTGTTTTGCCTTTTTCTTTACGTTTTTCAGTCATAATCGAAAATTGATATTTTAACGCTATATATTTACTGATATAAAATTTTTCCATCTCCAATACAGTGGTTAGATTTTTGAGCATTTCAGATTACGAAATAATGCACAGGTTCAATTTCTGTGAATCTCATTGCACAATCAAATAATAATAATGTACTGTCTGCTTTTTAAGGTATACTTGATAAAATTTTTCGCAGGCAGGATTTGCTGAAAATGTATGTTGAGTTTTTGTTTTGAGACTGAAATGTTTGATTTTGATTTTGGATGTTGAGAAATCGTAATTTAACAGATCCGAACATCCAAAAGTTATAATACTATGAACTGACAAAAGTCAAAGATATTTTTTTATTTGAAATTTCACCGAATAAAGCACAGTTAAAAATTGCTATTCCATACATTTCGAATCCTTCCTCAAGTATCCTGCGGATTAAATAAATAAGTTCTTTATTTGAGTCCACATATCCTGTTTTTATCATTATGGATCCTAAAAATTCAAATCCAATGACTCCAATAATAAAAATTATACCAGAAACTAAAAATCTGTATAAAGAAGCAGTTGGCAATAACTTTAAAAATGGTAGTAGAACAAGGCCGTTTATAATAATAAACAAAAGGCCAAACGGCAGCCAATTTCGGGTTACATACAGACCAGGAATTATACCACTCTGACTAAATTTATAGTAAATAATTGCAAACTTTTCGTGGATGGATGAGGATTCGTCTATTGATAGTAATAGAAACAATATAGATAAGTATATCCAATAATTTTTCCCCCTGTGTCTGTTTTCTTTTTCGTGGATAAAAATGATAAAAAGCAATAGCGAGGATAAAAGCAGGTTAAGTGTGGAAAAATAAGTTGGAATACTTTGCTCTGCACCGACGTCTAGTAGTCGTAAAAAAACGAACAAAGAATCATCATATTGAGCTGCCTGATATCCAAATATATAGTATAGCAATCCTGAAATAATTATTAAAGTCACTATTGCTAGTTGAACAACTGTGAAATCAGTTAATTTTATAGTTGTTTTAATATTCATTGTATATTATTTTGACGCATGCATCCCCTTGTGTTTTCTATAGTTTTTATTTTGCTTTAATTGTTATAACCAGTTTCGTAGGTAGTGGTGATGAAGGAAGCAAAGAGTTAAACGAATAGTTAAAGTTACTCTGTAATTATTTGTATTTGATTTTAGGTTTATGAATTTAAGATTCATGCTTGTACTTTCTTTGTTACACTTACCTCACGTTTATATCAATTTTTACTTTCAACTTAAATCAACTAATTTGTAATTTTCTAATTTGTCACTATTAACTTGATTTAACTTGTTGATGAACAAACTATATAAGGTTTGTGTCGAAAGTATTCCAACCAAAGCCATTTGATCAATTTCTGAAATCGTAACATGCCGATCGATTTTTGCAACTAGTTTTTTTATTTTGTCTGGATTAAATATTCCAAATGACTTAATAGATGTATCAGAAAGAATATCATAGGTAAAATTTGTCGCTTTTTGCCTATTAAGAATATTTGAGACGGGAGCACGGTATGCCTGTTTAGGTCTGCTGACTATTGACGCAGGTATTTTACCTATGCTTAGTTTTTTTAGTATAAATTTTTCATTTAGACAATTCAATTTGAAACTGTCGGGTAGTTTTGAACTAAATTCGATAATGCGATGGTCTAAAAAAGGATAGCGGCCTTCTACTGAGTTTCCCATAGCCATTCGATCACCTTGAGAGGATAATAAATAACCCGACATAAAAATGGTTGCCTCAAGGTACTGAGATTTTGCCAGATCGCTCCAGTTTTTATAATCCGAAGGAAGAGTTTTAAAAATTTCGTCAGATAAATTCTTGCCGTTAAGTGCAGATGAAAAATCATCTGAGAAAAATGATTTTAACCTGCTTGTATTATTCCATCGGAGTATATGGGAATAGAATGGATTTTCAGTGTCATTTAGTTTATAGCCAAAGAACATTTTTAATGAAAAAGTTGATGAATCTTTTAGCTGGGGAATATAGGGATAAAGCTTTGTGAACAATCTCGGACGTACTTCTGACTCTGGCTGTGAGGCCCAAAACCTTCTTATTTTTGATTCTTTAAAGATGTTGTAGCCACCAAAAAACTCATCCGCACCTTCTCCGGTAATAACAACTTTGATATTGTTTTCCCTAACTTTCTTTGATAACAGGAACATTGGGATTGGAGACGTCCTTAATATAGGAAACTCTGTATGCCATATTGTTTCAGTAAAGTTCTCTGCCAATTGTTCTGAGGTGCAAGATAAGGCAGTATGGTTTGTGTTAAAAAATCTCGCAGCTTCAAGTTGATAATTAGATTCATCATACTCTTTTTCGGAAAATCCAATTGAAAAAGTATTCAGAATCTCTGGATTAATTTTTTTTATGTAAGAAGTAGTAAGACTTGAGTCAAGGCCCCCGCTTAAATATGCTCCCACCGGAACGTCAGCCCTTAGTCGAATTTTTACAGCATGGTTGAGTAACTCATCTAGTTCTTCAATCGAGTCAGAAATATTATTGGTTCGCCGATTTTTTAGAGAGGGGAATTCCAGATTCCAATATTTTTTAACTTTAATTCCCTTAGAATTTACATACAGATAATGTCCGGGTGGCAATTCAAAAATATTTTTGAAAGGAGTTTTTGGCGTTATTGTGGTCCAGAAAGTAAATATTTGCGATATACTTTCTTCGTCAATGCTTCTTTCAATTTTATCCAAAGTGAAAAGTCCTTTTATTTCTGAACATAAGGCAAAGGAATTGTTCTGGAGCCAATAAAAAAGCGGACGTATTCCTACACGGTCGCGGGCCAGAAACATTTCTTTTTTATATCTGTCCCAAATGCAAAATGCAAATTGGCCGTTAAATTTCTTCAGGCAATCCACCCCATAGGTTGCATACATTTGCACTACTACCTCTGTATCACTTGTTGTTTTAAACTTAATTCCTTTTTTAATTAATTCGGAACGTAACTCTTTATAATTGAATATCTCCCCATTATAAACAATCCAATATCTGCCTGTTTGATCTGACATAGGTTGTTGACCGGAAGATAGGTCGATAATACTTAACCGTACACTACCTATTCCAATATTATTATCCAGAAAAATGCCGCTTTCGTCTGGTCCACGATGTTTAATCATGGAGAGCATATTTTTTACGTTTTGCTCTGGAGAGGATTCTTTAAAAGATGTATAATTAAAGATTCCGGCAATTCCACACATAAGGTGTTATTGTATTGATTTCAGTTTGTTTATTACAAATCCGGTTATTGCATCAATAGATTCAAAATTAATTTCCAGAAGTTCGTCGTCGTTTGGCTGAATAGAAAAGGTTTCGTCAAGAAAAGAAATAAGTGACATGAATGCCATTGAATCCATAATTCCTTGCTCAAAAAGTAACGTGTCATTGTCGATTTTCTCATCCTCTCTATAAGAATAACTCACTATAAACTTTCTGATCTTGTCCTGTATTTGAGGTAAATCTTCCATGATTTTTTTATGTAAAATAAACGACATATATTAGTTCTTTCTTATTTCGTGTAAAGTTGTTACAATTTTTTTATTAGTTATAACTTTTATCAACTAATTCATCTGAATTTTAAAATATACTAACTTATATTTATTTCTTCTTGATGAAATTTATTGCATTTTAGGCGTATTAGTTATACAGATTTTTTTCCTGTTGAACTGTATTTCATTTCTTTTTCAAAATTTATCACTGAAGGTATTTTATAAATGGAAAGATTTTTTGCACAGTGCCGCCTCACAATTTCTTTGTCAATGTTTTTTGTCTTGTCTGAAATTACTATTGTTGCCTTTAAAGCATGAGTGAAAGTATCGTCTTCTATTGCTTCTACTGTGCAGTCTATTACACCTGGAATCATATTTATAATTTCTTCTGTTTCTTTTGGACTCATTCTTTTCCCTCCAATTTTAATAATTTCCTTTTTTCTGGCAACGAGGTATATGTATCCTTCTTCATCAATCTCAGCTATATCCCCTGTATATAACCAGCCATTTTTAAGTGCCTTACTAGTTTCAGTTGAATCTTCAAAATATCCAACCATTATATTATCCCCTTTTGCAATAATTTCACCTTTTTCTCCTGGGGACACAATCTTTCCATCAGAATTTACTACTCTAAGCTCAACATCAGGGATTCCCTTTCCAATTGAACCCAATTTTTCATTTAATTTTTCTGGTGGCAGATAAGATAAACGTGCAGTAGCTTCTGTTTGACCATACATGGTATAAAAATGAATATTTGGAAATGAAGTTATAAATTCTGAGATGAACGTATTATACAACTTGCCTCCAGCCTGTGTTACGTATCGTAGTGACGGGAACTTAGTTTTTTTGAAAATATCATTTTTTCTTAATAATATTTGGAAATGACTTGGTACTCCAGCAAATCCAGTGCAAGAGTATTTGTTAATATTATTAATTGTTGATGTGAGAAAAATAAAATTATTGTTTAAGACTAATTGACCACCAGTTCGAATATGGGTATGTAAAAGAGATAACCCATAGCAATAAAAAAAAGGCAAAACAACCAGCATTATGTCATTTTCTTTTAGGTTCAGGTATTTAACAATTGATTTTGTATTTGAAATTATATTTTTATGAGACAGCATTACACCTTTTGGTGTTGCTGTCGAACCGGAAGTAAAAATTATTTCTGCAATTCGATTTTCATCGAAATGATTTTTTAAATCCAATTGTAGCCTTTTTTCATCATTAATAATAAACTTATAACTGTCTTCCGAAATTATTTCAATCTGCGTTTCTAATTTGTGGATAGTTTTCTTTGAGATAAAGCCGAAAGAACATTTGGTCTTTTTTAAGATAAAGTTGAAATTTTTTTGTTCAATAGCTGGATTTAACGGGATACAAATATTTCCTGATTTAAGAATGCCAAGATATGCAATAATAGAAAAAATACTATTTTGGGAGACCAATACAATACTTTTTCCCTGGCCTGTCTTCTTTTGAATAAAAGCTGCTAATTTATAAGATTGTTCAAAAATATATTTATAGGAACAGTTCTCTTGAGTCCCTAAAATAAAATCTTTATTTAGGCTATAAGAGTTTTCAAAAAGATAGTCTATGCTGTTCATCTTATTTATAATCAATAGGAGTCATTCTTAAATATTCGGTCGTAATCTTTTTCCTTACCAAATTCTTATACACCATTTCAATAAATTCACCTGTTTTTCCTAAAACCTTTCCAACAATTTCAGGAGATATTTTGTTTTCTATACCATACCAAATTAGGTCCAATTCCTCGTAAGGTATTTGAAAGAAAAATTCTTCCTGGGTCTGATCTGCTGAATAAGTGTCCGTCGTTGGGGTTCGATTGATAATTTCTTCAGGAACGCCCAAATATTTAGCTAATTGATATACTTGTGATTTATAAAGGTGTGCAATAGGCATTATATCTGCTCCTCCATCGCCATATTTTACAAAAAAACCTTGCTCTACTTCGTGTTTATTTGGAGTGCCAACTACGGCATAATGCAATCTTTCTGCATGATAATATAACATTGACATTCTGCTACGCTGTTTGAGATTTGAGGCGGCAACTATCTGTAAATATTCTTTAATTGGTAATATTTTTCGTTTTTCAGCTCCTTTATTATCGACTATGGTTAAATTAAAAACCGGAGGTAGGAAATGGTTTATATTATTTTTGTTGATGCCAATTTTCATTTTATGAATCTTTGGATTGTATTCAGGAAACACTTTCGCAACTGCTTCATCCCGTCTTTTATAACATCCTAAACCCTCCAGAGCATCCGTAATATTTTCCTCGATAGTTTGAACATTGAATTTCTCAGCTAATTTCGTTGCTAGTTGTTTGCTGTCGTCACTTGAATCTTTTTCCGGTAACATGATGCCAATTACATTTTGGGATCCAAGAGCTTTTACGGCCAGGGCAAGCGTTAAAGAGGAATCAATACCTCCACTGATGCCAACTATCGCTCCTTTTCTTCTTAGGAGTCTGTAAATATCCTCTTTTAATTTTGATGAAATTATGGCTGCTTCTTTATTTACGTCTGCAAATTTTAAAATGTCTTTTGACAGCCGTTTGTCTATTTTGCTATTCATATTGTGAATTTAAATTAAAATTTATCCTGCAGATATAAAGAAATCTTTTAACATACTGTAGAATATTATTGAAAAGACAATTCTATTTAAATGGAACAAATCAAAAAGGCAAGATTGAAGTTTTCTCGACAGAATAAGCTGAATTATTTGTTAAACTCAATTACTTCAATAATCCTTTGGCAGAAAAGCGGTAAAACTTTTTTAGCAAACTCTTGGTTTGGATGAGAATCATTTGGATTTCTGGCGTATTCCTTTTTTAGATACAGCGTACCTTCAGTTTCTAAGTCATAAAAGTCCCATATAAAAATATTATCATTTGTTGTATCCCATTCATTTTGAACCCAACTAAAAAAAGATTTTGCTCGCTCAGCTTGTTCCCTTGTAGTATTTGCTTCAACTTGAGCTGCACCGGTCCATATCAGAAATTTTGTTTTTGGAAATTCATTTAATTTTTTTTTCAATGCAAGGTATTGAAGTTTGTAGTTTTCTATCCTTTTTTCAGATGAATTAATATCAGCCATATTTATATCTTTTTCTATGTTGCTAACCGGAAAACAATGTTTAAATATGATGAGATTGTATTGTGTTGTTAGTATCTCCAGTGTGGGTTCATCTAGGTATGGTTTATCGCCTGCATTTTTCACCCAAATATTGTAATAGTCGTATGGGTAATTGTTCCATCCATAGGGTTCTCTTTTAGGAAAGTATTGATCATCAAAAATGTAATTGGTTTTGTTGGACTTGTTATATTCTTTAAACCATTTTGAAGCAGATGTTTCGAATTTAATAAACCTATGTATAAACCGAGGGGGAGGTACACCTCCAATTTTAATTACTTCACCTGTGCTATGATGGAGAAATATGATTTTATACTGATTCTCCGTGTTCTTTTGTTTGGAATTATTTTTCATTATTATCACTATTAATAGAAGTATGATAAAAATTACTCCACCTAATATTATATTCTTTATTTGCATGAAATTATATAAAGTTTTAAGGAATATATTACAGAGGTTTTAAGTTGTTTTATTTTTTATGATGACTTTACAGGGATTTCCTATTGCTATACAATTTGCCGGAATATTGTTAAAAACTACACTTCCTGCACCAATTACTGAATTTTCCCCAATTTTTACTCCCTTTAAAACTGTACAGTTAAGACCAATAAATACGTTGTCTTCAATAATAATCGGTTTGGCCGGAATATTCATATGCCCTCTTTTTTTAAAATTAGAATGGTGAAAATCATTATCAAGAATATTAGAACCCGCTCCAATTAGCACATTGTTTCCAATTTCGACCTTTGATCGTGCTGAGATCTTAACTCCTGATGCTCCAGAGTTATTTCCAAAACTAATTTCCGCATTTTCTGATAATGTTGCAAACACACAAGGTTGACTTAGTCTAATAATTACAGAATTTCTTGAAGAATTAAATTTACACCAACTTCCAAAACTAATTGATGAATTTGGATACCTGCGAATAATAGGAACTCCATTGAACGTTATGTTATTACCGAGTTTTACCCCCTTTATGTAACACATAATGTAAATAATCTTATTTTTAAAATGTATATTGATAAAATTTCTGATCACATAAAGTGTATAAAAGAAGATTCCATTCCAATCTACTGGTTCAGATTTTTTAATTTTTTTTCTTATTTTTTTTAACATCTCGATGATTTTCCGAAATCTTTTTGTAAAATAAATGGTTTTTTTGATAGAAAAAAGTAAACATAATATTTTTCAATTAATTTCCTTTGTTATGTAAATAAGAATGACATACTTGAAAGGAGAAAATAACTGCAAAATATAAATTTTCATTATGGGGAAGTGAACACATATTGAATCATCAGTGCAGCAGAATAACTTAAGACTTGTGACCTTTTTGACCTTTTGTTCCAATGTCTTTAAAATTTAACAAAGCAATCTTTTGCTTAAAGAATAATTTATGCTTTGAGTATTTCTTTAAAAACTATCCAGATAAATTTTGAATTTCCAATCAGGTAACGTTTCCACATTCTTCCTGGTTCTTGGATTAAACGAAAAAACCATTCCAATCCACAATTTTGCATCCATTTTGGTGCTCTTTTTGTGAATCCTGCGATAACATCAAATGATCCTCCAACTCCCATCGTGAAATTAACACATGATAGAATTTTACGATTATTATATAAAAAATTTTCTTTTTTAGGAGAAGTAATAGCTACAAAAAGCAATTGAGCCCCACTTTCTTTAATCTGTTTTGCTACTAGTGATTCTTCTCCTTTTTCAAAATAACCATTGCGATAACCAGCAATAATTGAAGGACCATACTGTTCTTTATATATTTCAACTACTTTTTTAACGACATCTTCTTTTGCTCCAAAAAAGAAACATTTATATTGATTCATTGCAGCTAAATGAACCAGTTTTTGCATTAAATCAATTCCAGCAACTCTTTCTGGTATTTTTTTTCCTAGAAATCTTGAAGCCCAAACAATGCTTTGCCCATCTGCATTAATCATATCACAACTTGTTACACTATTGAATAATTTTTTATCGTTTCTCATTGAAACGATCTTCCCTGCGTTAATGACTACATGGTTAATTCGCTTGTTATTTTTTATGGCATTATCAATTTGATAAATGGTTTCATTCATTGTAATTGCATCTACCGGGATTCCCAAAAAGTCAATTTTCATAACCTAGATAGTTCTATAAATTAACTGTAATTAATTTCTCAATAATTCGCTCAGCTGTATGGCCATCCCAAAATTTAGGTCTTGAGGGTTTTCTGTGCAATTTAAGTGTACGATAATATTCTTCACGTATCCGCTCAGTATTGTTTCCAACAAGGACAGTGGCTCCACCGTTTTTTCTCAAAGTTATTGGCCTTTCTGTATTCCAGCGTAAAGTCAAGCATGGGGTTCCTAATACAGAGCATTCTTCCTGAATACCCCCTGAATCTGTTAACATGATTTTAGCGCCCATATTCAGCCTTAGCATTTCATGATATCCCAATGGTTCTAATAGAATAAGCGAGGGATGATTTTTCAGTTTATTCCAAATGCCAAAAAGCTGCAATTGTCTCTTCGCCCGTGGATGAATTGGCCATAATAATAAATGATTCATTGTAACTTCATTTGCTATAAAATTTATTATTGGCACAAATGTTTTATCTGAGTCAACATTCGATGGACGGTGCAGTGTCATTAAAGCATATTCCCTGTCATTTGGTATTTTAGTTGGGAAAACAGAATCGGATATCAGATTATTTTCTATAATTTTCTCAATAGATAGTTTTTCAGCCTTGCCCTTGTTAGCTTCAAGTGTATCTATCATGATATTCCCAACAAAATGTATTCTCTCTTTCGCAGTTCCTTCTTTTCTTAGGTTTTCGGAAGATATTATATCCGGAGTTAGCAAAAGATCTGATAGTCGATCAGTAACCAGTCGATTTATCTCCTCTGGCATTGTCAAATCTCCCGAACGTAATCCTGCTTCAATGTGACACAATTTTATATTGAGTTTTTTGGCGACAATCGAACATGACAATGTTGCATTCACATCGCCTACAACTACAACCCAATCAGGATTGTGTTCCAATAGTACTTTTTCGAATGCGATCATTGTATAACCTAGTTGTTCAGCATGGCTTCCAGAGCCAATCTCAAGATTGATATCCGGGTTTGGAATACCAAGGTCTGTAAAAAATGCCTGTGACATTCTAATATCATAGTGTTGCCCAGTATGCACAAGAATATGATTGATAAAGTTAGAGGGAGAATTAGAATTATGCTCATTTATTGCTCTAATAAAAGGCGCAATTTTCATAAAATTAGGACGTGCACCTACTACAGAAATTATTTTCATTCGATCGATTTTTTTTATTTAGATAACATTTTGCCTCTATTTAACTATTTCCAATAGATTGTCTTCACTAATTATTAATAATTCAGCATCTGGAATCTCTTTCTGATTTAAACAACTAATTGCAAGCGATCCTCCATCTTGATCCCTTTGAAATCGTAAAAAAGCATCTTTTTTACCCAGCAAGCTTAATTTATTATGTTTTCTGGTTCCACAAACAATGGAAGTTATTTTGTCTTCGGTCATAATTATTAAACGAGTCCGATTATCTTTGCTCATCTTATTATCATCAGCGTTAATACTGAATATAATTGTTCCAGTTTTTAACCTGGTAGCATAATTAGCAGTACCAAGAAGGTCATAGATTTTTTTTATTTCTTCTGTTTTTTTGTCCCATCGATAAACACCCATAACGTTGCCATCACTCGCGTCTGTTCCCCAAAATATAGCACCTTCGGTAAAAACAAGCTGGGTAGCTCGCCAAATCTGACTACCACTCCCTATTTTATGTAAGGTGTTAAATGCATCATTAGACCAGGCTATAATGCTTTCTTTATTCGAATCACCTGTTAACACCCAAAGTTTTTCAGTATATGGGTCTTGTTGAATTGCATGTATATGACGAGTATATTTGGGGGCAAATTTGTAAGCTTCTTGCCAAGAAGAAATATTGTTTGTACTTTTTAAAATTCTCACTTGGTCCCTGTTTGAATTTCTAAAATATTCACCAAAAAAAACAATGCTGTCATTAATAGCAATTATCCCATCATTCCTTATTCCCTGGTCACCAAGACCATAATGAGACAATTGAAATGATTCTTTGAATTTCTTTCCACAGGAAGGAAGAATCCACATTTTGCCTGCCGATAATGCACAAATATCTCCTTTGTCTGTTATTACCATTTCAATACATTCGGGTCTATTAGTAATTTTACGCAAAAAAGAAAAATTTCGTAACCAGTATATTGATAAACCTGTGGGGACATGTGCTATCCGCTTAAAATTATTTTCACCAGTTTTTAATTTATAAATAATCATCCCTCGAGTTGCCCATAAATCTCCATTTTTGTCAAATTCTTGGACAACTAAATCAGGAGCCCTTAAACAGGAAAATCCAAAAACAGTATCCTGTTTTAGTCTAATTTCTGATGGTCCTCTGTAATCAACAATTAAATATATTAATACGATTAAAAGAATCAGAATTGCGGTGGAAGCCAACAAAAATCTTTTGTTGATATTAAAAAAAAGTGTATTATAAATTTTTTTATTTATCATAGAAATTACTATATATTAAGTGTTTTATTATGATTTTAAAACCAAATCTTTTGGAGGTGGTTATGTTTAATTGCTTAAGTCTGAAAATTATTCATATAGGCTACACCAGTAATTTTATAAATTTAATCAAGTAATTTATAGGTATATTTACCTTATTGTAATAACTACCAGATATAAATTTCGCGCATTTGACGATTTGGTCAAGGAATTGTCATATCACAATATCAAGAAGAACAAGAACTTATCGAAGAGTAATAGCGGCCACCTTAGAAGTCGTCTTTCAATTTTAACTTTTTTGTGAAAGGGATTCTTTAGTTTTAGAATATTTATCGGAAAAACTTTTTATTATTTTGCTGATAAGAAGATATAAATTTATTTCAGATCTGTTTTTGCTAAACGCAATGTTAAAAACATACCAAAGAATTATACTTATGGTAAACATTTCTCCACCATCTTCAAGCATTCCTAATCCTTTTACAATGCCATCAAACGCAGAAGCTAGAATATCGACAAACAAACCAAAGAATGCTAATACAAAAGTCAAAAGCAATAAATCCTTTGATATTCTTTTAAAAGATTTATTATTTGTTTTGTATGTCGGTATAATGATTGTAAATAATAATATCCCAACAATTGTATAAACAACTAACTCACCTAAATCTTGAAGTCTCAAATTAAGTGGAGGATTAAAATTAAGTCCCTTTGTAAAATAACGACCGATTGTCTCATGAATTTGAAACGCATCGTCAATTAGAAAATAGGTAAATAGACATATCCAAGAAATGTATTTTAAACATTTTGTCGATCTTGTGAGATAAACTAATAAAATAATTATAAAAAGAAATTTACTATACTGAAAAAACTCCGCATATCCCCTATCCACTGAAATATTGAAAAGGGATTCTTTCATTCCAAATATTGTTTTACTAAGGATATGTGCAATGATAAATAATAAATCTATAAAGATAAGAATGCCCAACAAAGAAGCGTAATAATTATCTTTGGTGTTTATTCTATTCATATCGATAATTATCTTTAGTTTAAGTAAGTTTTATTAAAAATAAATTGTTATTTATTTTTTTCTATGCATAAAATATATTCACTAAAAGCATAAAACATCCATGCCTGACCCCAACGAATATAAGGTATTTTGGAAGAAAAGAATTTATTTTTTTGATAATAAAAATAACCTTTATCCGATTGCATATTTTCAATTGTCCAGCAGATAACTCTTTGTGCAAGATTCTTATATTCCTCAAATTTTTCAAGTTTGGATAGTGTGATTATCAGTTGAGCTGGGGCATGAATATCTATCGGATAAATAGAATTATTATAATATTTTGATATTCCTATATCCGTAAAAAATGTTTTAATGTAATAATTAAAGCCATTAATTAGATTTTTTTCAAAATCAAAATCCTCAGAAAATTTCATGTAATCGGCGATGCATTCCAGATTATATCCCGTATGGAAGTTATCAATCCACTGGTGGAAGTTTAATGTTCCATAGCTCCAGGCACCGTCACTTCTCTGGTAATCACAACAATATATTACAGATTTTCTTGCAGGTTCTAACAATTCATTTTCATGAGTGAAGCTATAAACTCTTGATAAAAGTTGACTGCCAAGCAATGAAGCATTAAAAACAACGGTTTTATCTAGTGGGGAATAAGAAAATGCAAAATTTCCATTTTTATCATAAGTTCTATTCAGATCATTTAAAATAAAATCACATGCACTTCGAGCCATATTAAGTAAATATTCTTCTTGGATAATTTCATAAGCATCGAGTAAGGCATTACTAATAAATGATGTTGCAACTATTGTTGGCATGTTTTTAGGTTGAAAAAATGCTCTAGCCTGCCAGTCAAAATTATAACCCCAACATATTCCTGAATAACCAATAGCTTGACACGTTTTAACTTGATTAATTAAAAAACGAATTTTATTTAAATTTTCGGATGAGGGATTTTTTTTGTATAAATTGCAATATCCCGATAGAAACAGACCCAGTCCTTTAGGATTATATTCTTTATTTATGCCAACAAGGTGCCTGAAATTTATAGGAGAACGTTTAAAAAACTGTATCCAGGCGAGCCTAGAATAACGATTCTTTTTTAGAAAAGTTATCTTTTGAAATAACTTGCTATTCAGACCATCATAAGGATCATATCCTTTAAAATTTTCGTTCTCACAGTATTCTTTTAACTTAGAAAATGAGTCTCTTATTTTTTCAGACATTTAAACTAATTTCCTGAGGTTTTCCAGTATACAAGCTATCCAATATTTTAAATGTTGTGAGTGTGGTAAGGCAAATTGATCTGAAATGGATTGGACTGTCTTTACCATCACGTACTGCATTTAAAAATGTTTTAATTTCTTCACTATGTCCTTTTCCCGACGACTTTAATTTTTCAACTTTATTATTTTTGTAAAAAAATCCATCCCTGAAATCATTAATAACTCCAATATTTCCAGCGCCAAATACTTCAATTTTTTCTTTCGGCATTGATTTGTCTCCGTTAGCCAGATAAAGTAGATTGCCAACAGAACCATTACTAAATTTTAAGATAATGGCAACGTTATCTTCCGAAGTAATTTGAGAATTAGCAGTACTAATCGATTCTGCAAAAACTTTTACAGGTTCAGCATCAGTGAAATATTGCATCAAGTCAATAAAATGACAGGCCTCTCCTATTATTCTGCCTCCACCAATTTCAGGATTTTGAATCCAGTGATCTTTGGGAATTAATCCGGCATTCACTCTAATATTAACTGAAAGTGGCTCAGTCACATTCTTAAATTTGTGTTTAATACTTACACTTACAGGGGCAAAGCGTCTGTTAAAACCCACCATTAATGATTTTGGAAATTTAGTATAGGAATCAATTACTTTGAAAAGCTGATCCATATCAATTGCCAACGGCTTTTCAACAAATACATTTTTACCTGCCTCCAGAGCTTTGACGACCAAATCAGCATGTGACGAATGAGGTGTGGCAATAAAAACGGTGTTGATAGCATTGTTATTTATAATATCAAAAGGATCTGAGGAACAAAAATTGAAATTAAATTTATCAGCTACGTTTTTTGAACTTATACCTCGTGTTGTAGAAACACCGTCTAATGATGCTCCATATGATTTGACATGAGGTATTAGATAACTTTGTGCAAAGCTGCCTGCTCCTATAAAACCAGTATTGATTTTAGCAAGTGCAGTATTCTTTAACTGAACAAGAGTCTGCTTATTATTATTCTTTCCAGTATATTTTAATAAAATTCCAATGTGAGCATCCTTAGTTTTACCTAGTACGATTTCATATGCCTTTTTCGCATCTATGATGTCAAAAACTTGGGTGATTAAAGGTTTAAGGTCAATTACTTTGCGGGATAAAAGATCAAGAAAGGCTTCCATATTCCTTTGTTCAGTCCATCGCACATAAGCATACGGATAGTCATTTCCTGATTCTTCATAATTTGGATCATAGCGTCCCGGGCCATAAGAACATGACATTCGTAAATCTAATTCCTTTCTATAAAAATGAGGATCTCTTGGAATGTCCATTTTTACAGAGCCGACGATGATAACCTTACCCTTTTTACGCACAATTTCTGCTGAAAGCTCTACTGGATCATTTGATTGTGTGGCTGCGGTAATTATGATTGAATCAAATCCATGACCATTTGTAAAATCAAAACAGGCAGAAATAAGATTCGGATCATTTCTATTCTTTGCCACAACTGCAATTGAATCATTTGCCACTTTAATTAAATGGTCGTTCAGGTCTATTCCAAAAACACCACACCCATTTGCTTTTAAAAGTTGACAAGTTATTTGTCCCAGCAAGCCTAATCCTATAACACAAACCTTTTCACCTAGCTTAGGTTCAGCTTGCCGTATACCCTGTAGGGCAATTACACCTAAGGTTGTGAAAGCTGCTTCTTCATAGCTAACATTTTCCGGTACTTTTGCTACCAGGTTTTGAGGAACAGCTACCATTTCGGCATGAGATGCATAATCCTGTCCGGCGCAGGCAACCCTATCTCCTGGCTTAAATAATCCGTTTTTATCCATCGATGCAATCACTGTTCCTGAAGTACTGTAGCCCAGTGCCTTTAACGAATCAAGTTTGGTTTTTACCTTATCAAAGGTTGCCGCCAATCCTTCTTTTTTTACATTTTGTATAACTTGTGCAACCAGATCCGGACGCTGTTTTGCCTTGCCTAACAAACTTGCCTTAGCAACTTTGACTGTGCCCCGTTCAGTTCCTGCACTTATAAGCGAATATTCATTTTTCACCAATACGAAACCGCTTGATATAGATGGGATTGGCACATCTTCAACATACAATTCACCAGATTTAAAGTTTTGTATGAGTTGTTTCATTTTATAAAATAATGTAAATAAGTTTAATTAACTATCAGAACATTCTCAGCGATATAATTTTACAATAGAAATTACTGAATGATATAATACAAATATTTCAGAATTTATTATTTTAATGAATAAGTTTTTTAAGAATATATTCGTCCTCGTCCTTTATTTTTATACGCCAATATTAGGCAAACGAATATTTTAAATTGTTTTAAGGAACGATATATACAGTACAAAATATTAACGACCTAATATGGTTTGAAATGTGGCATTCACATTTTTTTCGAAATGATCTATTGTATAGTTATTAAGATATCTTTCATAACCTTTCTCACCCATTTCTAGCCTTAAAGCTTCATTATTCAACAATATACTTATTTTTTCTGCTAACATTAATGTATTTTTAGGTTCAACTATAAATCCTGTTTCATTGTCTAAAACAATATCAGGTATTCCTCCTTCATCTGTTGAAATAACGGGGAGGTAAAATTGCATCGCTTCGATACATACCAAAGGGAAGGCATCATTATATGTTGGATGAATGAAGATATCTGCTTTCTGAAATTCAATAAATTTGTCAATTCCAAATTTTGGACCAGTTACTTTTACCATTTCCGATAAATTTTCCTTCCGTATAATATTTTCAAGCATTTCAACAGTTAAATTACCATCTGCTCCAACTAGTTTTGCATTAAATTTAAATCCCCTTTTATTTAGAATCCCCAAAGCTTCTATAAGTACCAAAATTCCTTTGCTTTTAAAATAATTTGATAAATAAAGAATATTAGGAGTTGACTTATTGGAATGAGCTGGTTTAAGGATTTTCTTCCGATCCGGAATTCCATTGGGAATTGTATAAACTGTGGTTTTATTATAATCTTTTATATCTGAAACAAGTCTTTCTGATAGACAAATAATATTTGTATTATTAAATACCCACTTATATAATTCCTTATTAATCCGGCTTTGATTTGCATTATTTTGAATGCCTTTCCCATGCAAATGAAAGACTATTTTTACTTTGAATATTTTAAGTATAAAGACATAAAAAGCATCCCGATAAAGAGCGAATCCAACTGGAGTAAGCGTAAAATAAACCAGATCTGGCCTGTTTCCCAGGATTTTACCAATAATTGCAAATCCATATTTTACCATTTTAAATATCTTTCTAAAGGAAAATTTAGATAATTCATTCATGGAGTTTGAGAACTGAAGATTCACAAAACTTGTTTTGTAATTCCTTCTTATTAGATCACTTTTTATAAGATAACTATTCATTAAACTTGCACCGTGTATAGGAGGGGGAAGTTGCATAATAAACAGTATTTTTTGAGTTACGATACTGGAATTTAAGGAATCCATTATTTTTTTAATAAATAGAAATGAAGTAATATCGCGTATTCGATCAATATTGGGTTTGTGTACTAGTTAGACGTTATAGATATAAAAAATCTTAAGAGTAGCCGGTTATTAGATATTTCGAAAAAATTCAAGGAGCGAATAAGATACTCATCAAAAATCTTTTAGGTAATTAGTATTTGTTTGAAAAAGGTGATTTTGCGCTATAATTCATTAACCAATTGCACTTCGACCAGTTATTTTTTCAAACAAACTACCTCGAATTCGAAGGTTATCTAAATTAGATTTAAAATCCATTTGAAAATCCCATCTGGTTCTGTTTATATCAAAACTTTCAATTTTTTCATATAATAGACCTGGTATGCCATTGCAAACTGTTTCATATCCGATTTCCTTACAATATTTTCTTAATTCGTGATTGAAATGTCTTCTCATTCCGAACGGATAAGCAAAATGAAGTATTTTTTGTTGAATGATTTCTTCAAGCGCATTTTTATTTTGTAAAATCTCGTATTTTGCTTCAGATATTGATAAACTTGAAAGATTATAATGGTTAACCGCATGACCTCCTATAATTTGATTATAGTAAGTATACATGGTTTTTATATCCTTACTGGAAAGAGTCCTTTTGTCTTTGTAATATTTAATTATATTAAAATAATTATTAATGACTAATTCAGATGCTTTATCGCCTAATGGAGATGTATTAATGTAAAACACAGCCTGAATGTTATTTTTAAAAAGTATTTGAGAAATTTTCAACCAGTTCTTATAATTATCATCAAAACTTATTAATAATTTTTTGGAACCATCCATTTTTTGAAAAGTCTTTGGATCGGTTGTTATATAGCCAAGATCCTGAAAATAATCTAATATCTGAATAAATACAGGTAAATTTTTTTCTTCAATATTATGAAATAATAATGCAATATTATTTGGCAATTTTTCTTTTGCGAATAGTAAGTGGCTGTGCCTAATTATGCTAAATATTTTTTGTTTTAACATAAGCTAACCATTTAGGCAGTTTAATATTCCAATTTTAAAATTGTTCACCATGTTATCTATGGAATACTTTTTTGCAGAGGACCTGCAATTTTGAATTATATCTAAATGCCTTTCATTATTTAGTATATCTATAATCGTATCTGAGTACTCCGTAAGGTTATTGTTGGTTTTGAATCCGTTAATTCCATTTTCAAGATATTCAATTTCAGGACTATGATATGGGAATGTTGTAGTAACTATAGGAGTTTCCAGAGCAAATGAATCCAAAATTCCTAAGCCTACAATTCCAGGCATTAATTGAATGGAAGAGATTTTAAAATATTTAACACGATCCTTGCTAAATTTTGGACCGACATAATGTATCCAATTATTTTTTTTTGAAGCTTCTTGTATCTTATGTGATTCAAGGCCTGCGCCAACAAAAATCATATGAAATTCAGGAATTTCTTTTTTTACCCTCAAGCATGTTTCTAACAAAAAATCGAGCCTTTTATTGGCATACATGCCTCCACAAAATATAGCTGTTTTGGAACCTTTAATTCCAAGTTCATTTTTTAATTCAATTATTTCTACTTCGCTTATTTCCGAGTAAAATTTACTCAAGTTAGTTGTCTCAATAGCATTTTGAACATCAGTAATTTTATTTTCATTAACACCTTTTGTAATTAGTAAATCTTTTACTCCCTTTGTGTATGCAAACCACCAATCAAATTTGTTTATAAAAAGGTATTTAAATCTGTTAGAAATGCTATCTTCCGCTTCTTTAAAATTTCGTCCATGCCCCCATGCAGCCAATTTGTATTTCGAGAAATATCTTGTAATTAATAGAATATAATTTGAAATGTTAAGATTTGCTGCCTCTACGATCACTAAATCTTTGTCATTAAGATATTTCAAAATTGGTTGCCATATTAATTCTTTTTTACCAATTTTAAGGTATCTATTTTTGATAATGTGTGCCCACTCAATTTTACACTCATCTTTTTTTAAAGCTGTAGTGCCATGTGCTATACCGTGTAAAAATTCTAACTCAATATTGTGAGTCGTTAATTCATTTTTTAACCGATCAAAAAAATCCTTTCGGTAATGAGGAAGAATATTTTGAATTATCAATACTTTTTTCATTAAAATTAAAACTTTAGAAGTCTGTGATTAATTACATTTTAATTTTTCTTGATCCTTTTTCTTTAATACTACAATTCTTCAAATCAATTTAATGAATAAATTTTCTATCCTTTATCAATGGTTAACCACGTAACAAAACTAATCAAAGTGCAATTGATTATAATTTCCTAAACCTCTGATAGATTGTTCTATTTTATGATTTCACCTAATGCATCAGTGTACGATCATTTTGAGTAATATTGGAAACAAAAAAAATATTCTTGCCACGATGAGTCTTAGGGATATTTAGGACCTCATTTAATTTAATTTCTAAGTTATAATTGATTGATTTTAGTAGCGTATTCCTGAGTGACTTTTCATGATATTTAGTAAAAGTTGAAGATTTTACGATATTTATTTCAATTTCACCAATTATTTTTTGGACAACTTGCATTTCTATGATATGCTTAAAGGCTTCCAAATGTTGTCCAAAAATAAACGCCGTTAAAGAAACCTTTGTTCTGTCCGACAGTACAATATAATCTTGTCCTCTACCATTAATTTTGCGTAGGTTTAATCCAGTAAAACCGCATTGACATTTTGTTTTATTTGATAATTCACCCAAGTCGCCTGTGTCATAGCGTATTAGCGGCATAGCATTATTGTCAAAACCTGTAGCCACAATTTTACCAATCGTATTTGTTTCATGTATTGGATGATTATCTTCATCCAATAGTTCAACATATCCGTAGGAAGGGTAAAAATGAAAATCATCCGAAAATGGGCAATTCCCTCCGTGAATTAATCTTTCAGAGTGTCCATACCAGTTTACAACTTTAGCTTGATAAAAAGTTGTAAAATAGTGCCGATCCGCATCTGTCAAATGTTCTGACCCTAAGAAAATGGCTTTAATATTAAAATCAAATTTTACTCTATATGGCTCCAGCAATATTGTAATTATTTTTAAAGAAGAAGGATATGCATGGATAAAAATAGGTTTAAACTTATTGATATGCTTCAGCATTTCTTTAATATTATTTTCATTTATATTATAACATGAAATTACCAATAAATTATCAATTGAATTATACTCAAAACTCCTATTACTATTCAAAGGCATTCCTCTTATCATTAGCATTTTGTCATTAGGTTTGTAGCCAAATTGACTCCAATACCAATCGAAATGAGCTTTTTCTTTTGCGCGAGATACGTTTTGTTGTAGAAAAAATTCCATTGGATTTCCACTACTACCACCCGTATTTGTTTTAATTCTCTTATTTGAATACAATGGATTAAGAAAATCCGAAAAATGACTAACAATAGTCTTTTTATCGATTATAGGATATTTATGAAAAACATCTAAAGATAAGCACTCCTCGTATTTTTTATAAAATTTTACTGATTTTATTGCGTCATTTACCTGTTCAAAAAGTATTCTATTCTGCATTTTAATTATTTCTTGGTAATCATTTTGTGAATTGAAATCTTGAATTCTCCTGTTATAAAGAGAATAAAAGTTTCCATATCGAATAGTTCTTGGGATTTTATTATAGATTTTACCAAAAAACTTTTTTATTGGAATTGGCAAACTGTTGTATGTCGAAAGCAATTTGTATAAATAATCTTCCATAGACTAAAATTCCAGATTTGGGTCAAAAAATTAACGAAATATTTTTAATATATATTTGGGTCTAAATAATCGTAAGTAATTAAAAATAGTTCTTACAGGATATGAACGAAAACGTTGCCAGAAAGAGATCAATTCCCTGTTTACAAGCATTTTCTTCACCTGCGTTCCATATAAGTGTTGGTTATAAATATTTTCATTCAAAAAATTTGGGTAATTGCTTATTTCATCTAAAGTGGCCCTTTTAGGTATAAATTTGTCCTTATCTAATCGATAAAAAAATGGTGTATAATTCTTAATTTCTTTTTCTGAAAATTCAATATTTAAACAAATTGAAAAGTCACGATTAGTAATTTTATTTGAATAACCAATCTCCTCTTCTGGAATATAAATAAAACTCCCTAAACTATATGCGATTAATCCTCCTTCATATAATTCAATCCCTTGAGGAATATGTGGGTGATGTCCAATTACTGCAGAAGCTCCTGCATCAATAAATTTTTTTGCATTTTTTGTATCTTCAAGATTCGGAATTTCAATTAATTCTGTTCCCCAATGCGGAAATATTACAATATGATTGTACTTACCTTTGATTTCTTTTATAAGGTTACAAATACTTTCCGTATCATAGGAATCAGGACCATAACCAAACTTTTCTTTACTCCACCTCCCTGGTTTAACGCATCCTATAATTGCCAGTTTTATACATTCTTTTTTAAATTCTCCTAAAGTATATCCATGATGTTGTGAGAATCCAAAAACATTAATATCAAGACCTTTTATATAGTCGATTGTATCTGTTGCCCCGTTAAGTCCATAATCTAAACAATGATTATTAGAAAAACCTAATCCATGGAATTTTTGAATATTTAATTTTGGCAGATAATCAAAACTACAGCTATATTTATCCTGAACATCATAAAAATGTTTTTCCTTAATTCTTGGAATCACAAACTCAAAATTACCTATATTAAAGTCAGAGTTAGGTAAATTTATTTCATCAAATGGATCAATTTTTAATTCCTCAAATTTTTTAAATAAGCCAATATCACCGACAAAATTTACTTTCATTAAATATCTCTAGTTTAAATTATTCAATCTTTTCAATTTTCCACTTAACCCATAATCTAACCTGACAACTTCCTTGTAATCAAAACTTAATCCAAATTTTGTTTTGAAATAGTTTTTAAAATATAGTTCATTTATTGATTGTTTTGTCTTAGTTGGGACATATTTTAAAGTAATCTTCTTTTTTGATTTATCATAATCTAATTGGTATGTAATTATACCCTCACTTTGATAGTCTATTATGCCAGTTAAATAACCCGTTGTAAATCTTCTGCCATCTTCAAGCTCTAAATAATCACTTTCCCTGCCATCAAATGATTCAATAATTTTGGTATTACGTCCACAGCTACACGTTTTATCTGATAATTTGATACGATCTCCAATTTTATATCGAATAATGGGTACTACATAGGAAAATAAATTAGTAATATATAAATCTCCAATACCATTGTCATCACAATTTAAGACTTCGCATATAACTGCATTCTCATTAATATGAAGATTTCCATGTGGGCATGTTTCAGCTATATTCCCTTCTGTAGCCCAATATTGATTAACTACCTGAACCTGTGGAAAAACTTGTTTGAAAAAATTAATCATATCAGGATACAAATTTTCTGCATGAGTAAGGATTATTTTTGGCTGTGAAAGATATTTATTATTTTCTAAGGTTAAGGCTAAAAATCTGTGAACAGCAGAAGGATATCCTGAAAGAATTTCTGGTTTAAATCTGTTATATTTATTAGCAATATTTAAAATAGTTTTATCTGTTATCGATCCTGACATATGAAACCGTTTATTCTTTAAATAATAATATAGTTTGTTTATAATTCCTATCGGCGCTCCACCTCTTAAATAAAATTCTGGTGATTCCCGCTCTAAGCCATACCAACAAAGCATTTTTTGATGAGACGCCCTTTTAGCAAGAAGCATATCCTTGGTAACAAACTGTGGAACAGGGGTTCCCGTCGTTCCTGAAGAATAACGAAAATAGTATTTTGAGCTATTCCCGGTCCTCATGTGCATATAATTATTTTGATATTCGCTTCTATCAACAAGTGGGAACTCACTTAAATCTTTGCCTAAATAACCTTTATAATATTTTGAATTAGCGGCAATTTCTGTTAATTTATTAAAGTTTTCTTTTTGATAATGCATGATTTCGTCTCGAGAATAATAATCAAACATTAATTGTTTCTCTTTCTCTTTTTCTATTTCGAATCCCAGAAGTAAATCAAAGGCTTTATTAAATAACTTACAAAATTTCTGCATAAAAATAACTTAATAGGTTGATAGGTAACGATTTTGAATGTTTGTTTGAATTGTGTTTTCCTGCGTTTACAGAAGGCGTATGTGGCAAGGCAAAAAGAAAAAATTTTTCTTATAGTATATTAGTTTAAAATAATTAATTATTTGTTCCCTCTGGTGAATTAAAGCTCAATTTTTTTGTGAATATTAATATGTGTTAAAATAAAGTAATGATTACTGTAAACAAACAAAAACTAATTCTTGGCTAAATATTTATTATTAATATTTTATGGATTCCTAAGAATTACACAATTCTTTTGTCCCATAAATTTAATTGAGCAAATTTCATTCTGTCAATGGAAACTTGTCAACCATTCTCAAGATAAACTTGATAATTTATAAAAATCATTAATAGACTCTGACTAATAAATGTATTTATCTACAGATTTTATGGTGCCAATAATAATATTAGCTAAAAAAGGCATCTTTACTATTTCTGATTCTTTCAATATGTCAATAGAATTCTTGATTTGAATATTTTTCATTCATTTTTCCATAAAAATGGAAAGATAAGTCTTAAATATATTGTGCAAAAATGAAAGATTGCAGGAATAAGACCAATATGCTTTCGTTGAAAAATAAATGTTAAATAAGGATTCCCACCTAGTGGGCTTTTGAAATCTTTTAAACGAATATTAAAATCATAAGAAGGATTACACCATTTAGGCAATTCATCGTGGAGTTCGCATATTCCAACAAAATCAGAGCTAACATATGAATTTATTCCCACTTTTTTTGCCCTATATCCATAATCGAAATCACCTTGTGCATGATGATATATTGGATCTAAAAATCCTAGCTTTTCAAATACCAATGAAGGGATAAGAACCAAATTTCCATTAAAATAATCACAGTGCTGGATATATCCATTAGGTTTTATTTTTTTCTTTTTATTACTGTTATATCCACTATACGTAACATCTCCATTTTTTGACTGGCAGGCTCCAGCAATAATAGCTCGATCGTTTTTTGCATGAGAATCCGCTATAATATTCTCAATTCCACTATGGTGTAAAATGACATCATCATTCAACCACAAATAAAAATCATAATTATTTTTTGCCGCCGTTTCCCATGCCAGGTTCATCCCTCTGTTCCAATAAAGATTACCGTTACCATTTATAATATTTATAGTTGGGTATTTAGCATGTACTTCATCCGATGTTCCATCTGTTGAGCCATCATCTACTAAAAATATATCGAATTTAATTTCATCTCTAACAAAATCTATTGCATCATGAAATGAATTTAAGCAATTAATTGTTTTTTCTTTTCTATTATGACAAGTTATTAACGCTGCAATTTTTTTTGTCACCATTAATTTTTTTAGATTGTTTAAGCTTCATTAAATAATATATCGGAGAAAGCTAATGGAATAAATTTTCATGTAAAACAAAAATTACTTCACCAATGAAAGAATTACATTTTTGAATTGAGTTGTGACATCAATTGAATTGTGATTTTTTTTAGCAATGTTTTTTGCATTGGTTGCAATTCTTTGTCTCATTTGTTTATTTTCAACTAACTGTTTGATTGTTTGGGATATTACGCCAATTTTATTTAATGTAATTACTTCAGCCCATTCATATCTCTTTGCATACTCTACTATAGCGGTAACTTCAGGAGCAAAAATAATTATAGGAGTACCGCTAGCCATGTATTCAGGCACTTTAGTAGGCATCGAGTATTTTATAAATCTTACAGATTTTTTAGTAAAGTCATATGGCAATAAAAGAAAATCGGTTTCAGAAAATACTTTTGGTAAATCATTATATGATACAAAATTGTTATGTACCACATTTTCATATGTATTTATCCAGGCTGGTTTTTCTTGCGTTTGAAGAATAAATTTAATAGTAATATTCAATTCTTCATTTACTCTTTGAATCGCATTAGCGATTAATTTCAGCGAGGAATCAATACCCAGCCCAATCCTTCCTGCATACAAAATTGTTGGGTTTTCATTTAAATCATAAGTGTTTCTTTGGTATTTTCCCCAAAAATCCATGTCTATAGCGTTATGAAATGGGACAAAGTCTTTGTTATACCTGGTTTTGTATTCATTTGACATAGCCTCACTTATGCTCATTAAGATTGTCGCTCTGTCTAACAAATCTCTTAAATCCTGGTCAATTTTATTGTACCAATATTTTTTAAAAAGTCCGGTAGCACTAATTGAAGATGGCCAGTCGTCCATCATGTGAAAGATTAAAGGTTTCTTCAAATATTTGTGAACTGCAATACAAAATAAAATATCAGATCTCGATGAGGCTTGCATGTATAGAACGTCCGGATTGTAATTATCCATCCAATTGCAAAATTCGGGTGATAATTCTGTTTTTGAAATTATGTGAGATAAACCAATGAATTTCAATAATGGGATAAAATAATTCATTATTAATTTCACTCTATACTTGGACTTGCTTTTTTTAAGATTTTGAACTCTTTTACTTTCAAAAATTAAAGGTCCTGAATAATACTTTCGTTGAAAGTAATTTAAAGGGAAAACCCATTTATTTTCTTTATTTCCAAGTTGATAATAGTAAGTACAAATATCGGCATTAACATTATTATTCAGTAAATAACCAGAACTTGCTACGGCCAATTTATTCCTATCCCAACCATTAAAAAGATTAGTCAATGTTATTCCTCCGCCTGTAGCGTTATTGAACGGTTGTCCTATAATTAAAACCTTTGGCAACTCCATATCTTTAATGGTATTTAGACATTTTACTGGTGATAGTCAAAAACAATCCGGTTATCAAGTTTATTTTTATTATACAACTTTTTTAAAATATCCTCATCGGACATATTTCTTATGTCTTTTGAGTATCCTATTCCAATTGATACCCAAAATATCATATAGTATAAAGAAAAGGCCTGCATTGTTGTTGGATACAGGTAGAATACCCACAACAAAATCCATATGCCTGCTGCTTTGGACAAAGTATTTTTTGAATGAAAAATTCCTAGAAAAATTGCAGGGATAGCAATAAGCAATAAAAGAAGTAAGCTAATTATTCCACCTTTTAATATTATTTGTAAATAACCTGTTTCTATTACATGTCTATATATAATGTTTTCTTCAATTCCCGGACTATAATATGTTCCTGAGATTCCCTTCCCAATGATCCAGTCGAGTTTGTCGAGATCGGCATAGAATGCTAATTCTACTCCGGTTCTGGTATCTTCCATCCCACGTTCAATCAAATAACTAAACAATGGATTATCTTTGTTAAATGTGTTGTATAAATAATAAATTATGAAAAATGATAAAAAAAACGAATATATTATTAGTATATATTTCCTTTTAGAAATTACTAAATATAAAAGGAAAGAAAATAAGATTTGGGTTGAATAAATAAAAATAAGGTTTCGACGTGCTCCATAAATTGCCAATAAAAGTCCAATGCCAACAATAATTAGCGAGAATATTCTTATTTTAAATTTATGGAATTTAAAAGTGAGTAATATAAATCCAGATGGTATGATAAACGTTGCAATATCTTCAACAAATTCACGAGTTTCTGCGCTATTCCGATCCCAAATAAACAGGAAATTTCCAAATAAAACATTAAAAACCAAACTAGAAATAGCAAAAATAAGAATTACCGAAAATAGCTGTTTGTAAAATGATATTTTATGGGGGAATAACATTAAAAGAGGCACCAGATAGGGCATTACACCATATTTTTCTTCAAAAAGCATGGTTACAAAAAATTGAAATTCTAAAGATAAACCTCTTATTAAAATTATCAAAAACCAAATGATATAAATGGTGAATACTGCTTTTAGAAAGCTGCCTTCAAATCTCCATTTTAATATATTGATTGCAGCTGAAAAAATTAATATTAATCCCAGACTTTGTATGGTTGCTGGAACAAAAAAACTATAGTCGCTTACTGATAAACTTAAAAATTGTTTTGGAATAAAATAAATTATGAATCCTAACCAAAAATAATTAAGAATTCTGATTTGACTATTTTCAAGATTTTGTAGTTTTTCAACCATAATTAATAAAGCTGTGTCAACGAACTGATTTCTTAATCAATCAATTTTTGATTGAACTAAAAAAAATGATCCAACACTATGGAATAATAATTCTTTATTTGAAAGTATTGTTTACAATTTTATTCATTAAGTCTATATGGCCTTCAACTATAACATTTTTTTGAAACATCGGTAATATTTTTCCAATTACATTGTTTTTAATACAGAATTTGATTCCTTCCGCAATATCTTCCGCATTTTTATACTTTGCTAAATACCCATTTATTTTATGTGATATCATGTCTGGGATTCCTCCAATATCAAAACCAACAACTGGTGTCCCACAGCACAAACTTTCCATAACAGTAGTGGGTTGATTATCAGCCAATGAAGGAATAACAAATACATCTGCGGCATTATAAGCAAGATTAATCGCGTAATCGTCGGTTAAACGACCCAGAAAGCGAGTTTTGAATGAAATCTGGTCCGCTATATTTTTTTTATAACCACTGCCAAATATTAAGATAGTAATATTTTTTAGTTCCCTTTTGTTTTTAATAATCTGTAGCGCTTTTTGTAAATAATTCCAACCTTTATATGGACTGTTTACATGTGTAGCGCCAAATGCAATTACTGTTTCATTCACATCAATATTTAATATATGTTTCGCAACTTTTTTCTCAAATGGCTTAAAGGTTTTATCGTCAATTGCGTTAGGAATATAAAAAATTGGTTTCCTCTTTAATAATTTTGACGATTTTGCACAATTGTATAACCATTTACTAGGCGAAACAAAATAAACATTATTTAAATTAGAATATAATTTAATTTTTTTATCAAATTCTTTTGCTGAAAAATCTCTTTTCTTTTCTCCAGAAAACATTTGACAGTTGTTACATTCTGAGGTGTATTTTTCACATGTGAAACTATAATGGCAACCCCCGGTAAACCACCACATGTCATGCATAATTATAATAACAGGTTTCTTAAGGTTAAAAATGCTCTTAATACTTGGTATATTTAGAAATCCTCCAAGCACCCAGTGTAAATATATAAAATCGGCATCTTTCACTTCTTCCAGATTGCTAATGTTAGTGCCTAATACAGGATAGGAGAATAATCCAAATTTTTGAATTTTGTTTCGAGTTAAATATGATTGAATTTTACCATCGATCATCGAAATTATTCTCGGATACCTACTCAAATAATTTATTTCTTCTCTTTTATTTATGGTATCAACTCCTAATGAGATAATACTGGACTCAATATTTGCATCACTAAAAGCGTTTTGAAGCCTAAGAGCCGAACTACCAGCAGATTTAGTAGAATATTGTATTTGAACAACTTTAGTCATGTTTTCTTAACCTAATGGGCTTAAAAAATTAACAAGATTATAATTGGAAATTAGGGAATAAATTTGAACATTTTCAGCCAAAACTATTCAACCTCTTGAAAGATTTTGTACTGAAAATGAAAAATATTATGCAAATTATTTCTTCATTAGATAATAATAGAAACATGTGATTCTGTTTTGAAATTGAAATAACAATTGATATAACATGCCTGGCCAATTTGAAGAATATGTTGCTATTTTACTGCTTCCATAAACAACGAGTCTGGTTTTCTGATTATATTATTTTTTCCGTCAAGTCCATAATTTTCCCAATTATTAATATAACTTGTAAAAGCATCTCTAATTTCGATTCCATAAAAACCACAAGAACTTAATAGGTGGCCTAAAGAAAAGCGGTCATACATCCATTGGTGGATCTCTCCTTCTAATCTAAACTTTCCTATATTATATGCTTTATTGTTTATTAGAAGAAAAAATAAATTACTACTTTTTAATTGTCTAAATAATTTATATGCTATCTTTTTAAAATTATAAAAGGACGAAATTCTGGGTTTATTATTACTTATGATTGATATATTTTTTCTATATGCTTGAACTTGCTCACCAATTCTCCCACTTACAAAATTTTCATTAATCATTTTCTTTTGAGAAAGATATTCCCGCATAAGACCTCCACTCTTGTTTCTTACAGTTTGGTCGTACATTTCTAAAAGCATCCATTGGTAATTAGCTACAGCCCCAGTATTTTTGGGCTCATTAATACAGATTTCTAAAGATTTTATATATTCTCTGGTTATTTTTTCAAGATCAGGAATAACAACCCTGATTATCCCCCCAGGTTTTAATACTCTATAGCATTCTGCAATAAAATTTATTCCATCATTTTTTGAAAAATGTTCTAAAACATGAGAATGATATATTAAATCAAAAGTGTTGTCTTCAAATGGTATTCCTTTTAGCAAATTATGACTAATAACGTCTTTCCCAATTGAAACAAAATCAATATTTATCCACTCTTCTGTACTTACATAATTTTTACCACAACCCAAATTTAAATATTTTAATTTTTCCATTTTTTATTGATGAGGTTCCCAATCATCGCCCTTAAAAATAAAAAGTCAGGCTAAAATAAAGTGAAAATATCAACATATTTTTACAATTATTTGTTTTTTCAGAAACATAACTTTTGTGAATTAATATACGACAATAGAGAATTCCCAATTTTCTATTTATCCCAGATTCCTTTTGCCCTGTTATTGATAATTTTATAGTATTGTATTGGACTTAATACAAATCCAAATACTAAAGAAGTACAAGTTCCTAAAATAACACCTGCACTACCCATCCCTAAATTTCGTGCAAAGAAAATTGAAGCTGGAATATTAATGATCATTGCGATTATCCCATAATACATTTGTAATTTTATTTTACCAACGCCATTAATAAAATTTACAAAAAGTTGGCTCCAGGTTAGCATCAGAGCATAAATAGCCATAAAGAATGAAAGCAGTAGTGGTATTTTTATTTTATCACCGATCCAGAAGACATAAAACTGATTTGAAATTATGACCATTATAACTATCCCTCCAACAAATATTAACCAAATTTTGATTAGCTTATTTATAGACCTTTTTATCCACTTAGATTCATTCAATGTTATAGCATCAGTGTATGCCGACCAGAACGGCGAAAGGAGTATAGAAAACGCCATAATAGGGATTCCGAAATATTTATACGCAATATTATAAGGTGTAACTTCAGCCGGACCAAGTATTCTGGTAATAATCATGTTATCAGTAGAAAAAATAACAAGCACAGATATTCTTAGTACAAAAAATTTAACGCCCAAACCTGCAAGTGGTTTCAAATACTTGAAGTCGACTGATGCTAAACTTGGCTTTATTAATTTGTACTTTCCTTTAAAAAAATAGAATGATGCAACAATGAAAACAACAACAGGCGCTGCGCTGTAAACAATACTTATATATAAAAGGCTATCATTAGAAATTTTGGTAATAATGTAAATTGAAATTAGCGAAATCAAACTTGCCAAAGAATTGAATGCGTTATTGTAGGCAGGCAATTGAGCAGCAGTCAAAATTGTGCCTATCAATTTTAATACAAACAATAAAGAAAAAAAAGTAAAAACTATCAGTACAATTCTGCCTAATTCAGTGGCCATTTCAGGCGCAGTATTTAACAAACTTGCCCAGTTTAGGAAAGGATTAATAATTAAAAAAAGAACAAAAACACCTCCCATTATTAGCGTAAGAATAAGATATGTTGTGCTTACATAGTTTTTAGCAAGCTTCATATCTTTTATTGCAAAAGCCTCAGCAAGCTTGTTACGCAATCCATTTCCTAAGCCAATATCAAAAAAACTAAGCCATCCTACTACTGAGCTCAAGGTTAACCAAATACCATATTTTGTTGGATTTAAATAATCTAAGGTAAGGGGGACCAATAAAAAACTTATTAGAATACTAACCCCTTTTATTCCAATGGAGGTTGCGATATTCTTTTTAGCTAAAATAGTACGCGAATGGCCTTTCGTAAAGAAACTTTTTATTCGATTTAGTCCTTTCATTCAAAAGAATAGAATAATTTGTTTGAGGAAATTTTTTGTATAACCTAAGAAAAAGGGTATTTCCTGTTGACAAGCTTAAATGAATATATTTGTCACTTTTTGAATAAGTAAAGCCTTATCAAGATTCTTTATGAATTACGTCGTTTTGCCTTAGTGAAATCAGCTTTTTATACAATTCAATATCTAAATAATTTTCTTGTACTATATTATCTAATACACTTTGTTCTAATTCATCAGATTTTAATCGATTGTTTGTCCTGTTTATCATCGTATTTTTGTATGGTTTGTTTAAGTTTGCTAATTGTGACAATTTATTCAGAAAAGCTGGTATTCTATCCTGAAATCCAATGAGTTCATATTTGGTAATTAATATATTATAGGCCAATTCAACTGCTTCTTTTGGATTATTATTAACATCAGAGATGCTTAATCCGGTAAAATGGGTTACATAATGATTCTGAAGTTCAGAACTTAAATTAGATGAACAATAATCTTTGAGCTGAATATTTTCCTTATTAATTTTTTCATAGAGATAATGAATTTTAGTTCTTTTTACATAATAAAAGTGTGAAATAATTCTATCTATAGGATCTCTAAGAACTACCACTGGAACAGTATCTTCATGAACAAATTCCAATAATTCATGAGCTAAATGACCTAAAATTAGTTTAATTTTATATCTTTTCTCTTGAGGTAAATTTTTAAATTCTAGAACCGATTTTTCCGGATTGATACCGGATAATTGAAAAACATAACGGGATGGGAAAACGCTTGTTAGATATTTATTTACCGTTGAGCCCGCACATTTCGGTACGTGATCAAAAAGAATCGACTTTGGTTTTCCCAGTAAGAGATTAATCTCCTTTATAATGTTTAAATAATTGCGCACCACTAGGCGTTAAAGGTAAATTTTTAAGACTATAATGACAAGTCGTTTTTTTATTTTTTGCAGTGTAAAACCGGAAACACTTATGAGTACAAATCCATAGGATATATTGTTTTGTTCTGAGCAGTTTTTTTAAAAATTAGAAAAAGAAATGAATTATTAATTTTCAACTATGCGACCAGTTTATTCTTAACCACAATTATGTAAAAACGTTGGTTGGAATTTCTGTCAGAATACTTATAATGGCTACTTCGGCAAATTTATTTAATTACATTGATTTAAAGAACGGCAACCAACTAATAATTGTAAATACGTTGGTGAGTCAAATCACACAACAGATATATTTGAATTTGTGAATGCCTTTTCTTATTTATCATAATATCCGTATCCCATTTGTTCACTAACTAGCTTATTGTCATTTAATACAATGTAGACATTATGAATATTTTTGCTTCTAAGTTCTCTTAAAACCAATCGTAGTAATTTCTTTTTGGTTACATTGTATCGTGTAACTACTAAATTTAAGTTTGCATGTCCAATGATTGTCAGTGCATCTGAAACCTGTGCTAATGGTGGGGTGTCAATAATAATATGCTCATAATTCTTTTTAAGATATTCGAATAACCTGGATGTATTTTCGTTTTCCATGAGTTCCAATGGATTTGGTGGAATAGGCCCGGAATTAATATAATCCAGGCCTTGTATGTCCGTTTTTTGAATTATTTCCTCAAGTGACGCTTCATTAGTCAAATAAAGGCTAAGTCCTTTTGTATTATCTGCTTTACTTATGATAGAGTGACCCTTGCGAAGGTCAAAATTTAGAAGAATGGTTCTTTTATTTGTCTGGGCATAAGAAGTTGCAATATTTAGCGCATTAAATGTTTTTCCTTCGCCAGATACACAGGAGGTTACCAGGGTTGTTTTATGGGCACTGCCATTCAATGCAAAGTTCATATTGGTACGTAAAGTCCGAAAGGTTTCTGCCGTTTTATCTTTGGGTGAAGATGTAAATACATTGTTATCTTTACGATTATGGAAATGAAATACCTTCCCAAGTATAGGAGCATTGGTAATACTTTCAATATCTTCTTGTGTAGTTATGGTTGTTTTAAAAGAATTAATTAATAACAATATCCCAATCGGAATTCCCAATCCTAGAAGCAAAGCGGCAATATAAATGAGTTTTTTATTTGGAGAAATAGGTGAAAATGAATTTAAATGGGCTGGTTCAATAACTACGTTATCAGGTAAATTAGAAGCCTTGGTTATTTTAGCTTCGGCTTGTTTTTCCAATAAATAGTTATAAATGGCATCGTTCAGATTGTATTTACGTTCTATACCTCCCATTTGCATTTGTGTTCCTGGCAATTTTTGCATCTCCTTTTCAATTTGATCTATCCTGTTTTCCATTTCTTGAATTGACAATTCATTCGTACGAGCAGCGGCCGCAATATTTTCTGAAATCGTATTTTTAAGGTTCCTTATCTGAATTTCTAATCGGGCTACAATGGGATTACGTTCCTGATTGTTTTTAATTAGATTGGCACGCTGTGTTTGTGCGGTTGAAAGCTCCAGGATTAGATTGTTTAACAAAGGATCCTGAACACCCATTGATGTGGGGGCTATAATTTGAGTCTCATCGGAATTATCTTTGTCATATTCTTTAATATAATCAAAATATCGTTTCTGTGTCATCAGCTCTGCCAATTGGTTTTGTAAATTTTGTAGTTGTTCGGCAAAACGGGTCGCCTGTTGTCCAACATCCATGGTTCTATTTTGCGACATAAATCTTTGAAGATTGTCTTCGTATTCGTTTAAAGACGTGGATACCTCATCCAGTTGTTTTTCTATATAATCAATGGTCATATTGGCAAGATGATTTTTTGCCGCCAGGTTTGATTCAGAATAGACATTGATTAATTCATCAATTACATCTTTCCCAAGTTCTGGAGAAGTTGTCTCCATATTGATTTCGATTACCGTCGCCAATTGATCAGGAATTCGAAAATTTAGCTTTCTACCATAGTAGTTTGTAAGTTGTTGTATAGTAGAAAGCTTAAATGCAAACTCTTTGTCCTTTTGTGAGAATAAATTATCTTCATTCGTAATCGTTACCAGCAGTTTAATATCTGATGTTTCTAAAATTTCTCCAACATTTCCTTTTAATTGAAATTTTAAATCCTCTAATTCTTCGATCTTTTGGTCTGACTGGTAGTTATATTTTACAGCATCCTTTTTGTTTAGAAATAAATCGAAACTCCCATCAGTATTAAAAATAAGATCAAAGGTGACATCAATCAACTGCGGATGATCTTTGAAAATAAATACCTTAAAAGGAGCATCTTTATAGATGTTGTAATACTGGTAATCTCTGTATTCAAAATATGAAACTTCCAAATCCAGATTTTTTACCATTTTTTCAATGTTGGGGAAGGATTGTAATATTACCAACTCATTTTGAATGTTTTGCCCAGAATTGAACAGACCCATATTAATAAATGCATCCGCTCCTGAAATATTACGATTATTGGAATCTTCCTTTACTAAAATTGTGGAAGAAATTTCATAGGAAGGTATGGCATATCGGTTGTAGACATACGCAATTCCCAGTGCTAAAATAGCAGTTGGTATAATTATCCAAATTTTTTTTAGGATTAATTTGAAAATTTTTATGAAATACAGATTATTATGCTCAGGTATTGCTACCTGGTTTATATTTATACTTTTGCTTGTCATGAGCAATAATAAAAATTATTGAAAAACGGTATATAAAAGAACCGCAGTTGACACTGACGATAGCAGGATAGAAAAAGGAAATTGACGCATGCCCCAGAATTTTTTATGCATAGGTTTTACATAAATCATGTCGTTAGGGCGAAGATAGTAGTATTCTGAGGCCAAGAGGTTTGCCGATGTTAAATCAATTTTGATGCGTAAATTTTTCCCATCTTCATTGCGGGCTAGAATTACATCTTTGCGATTTCCATAATCCAAAATATCTCCAGCAAGCCCAAGAGCATCAAAAATAGTCAATTTTTCTTGTGAATAGGAAAAGTGGCCGGGACTCCTAACTTCACCCAAAACAGACACAAAACGGTTCACTAATTTAACAGTAACTGTTGGTTTACTTAATATATGATTTAATGAATCTTGCAAGATATTACTAACCTCTGGAATTGATTTGTTCTCAACATGAATATTTCCAAGAACGGGGAGTTGTACGTTTCCTTCGTTGTCTACCAAATATGACATTAACGATGCCCCATATGGTTGAATAGTACCGCTTCCATACCCATTTTGCTGAATGCCCAATTGTTGAAAAATATTTGTGGAAGGATCGTCCAGACTTCTGATTTGTATAAAGAGCTCGTCACTTGGTTTCAATTTATAGTCGGAGATATTTGCATCGTAAAAAGATCTAACATCTTCATGTTGGCTAGAAGTATCGCGGAGGTATTCTACATTCTTCTGTGATACACAAGATGTAAAGATAATTGTAAACATTAAGATTACCAATGTGGATATCCCGAATTTCATATATTGATTTAGATTCTTAATTATGGTCATATTTTTTTAGTACTTTTGGGTAAATCTATTCATTTTTTTTATTTGTTGCAATTTTGGTTTGAGTTATTGGCCATCTCCTGTAAATATAACTTTAATTGTTTTCAAAATAATGATAATATCGAGTTTAAGGGACCATGTATCAATGTATTGCATGTCCATTTTCATCCACTGATCAAATGGAATATTGTTTCTTCCAGAAACCTGCCATATACATGTTATGCCGGGTTTCATACTCAGTCTTCTATGTTGCCATCTTTTGTATTGTCTTACTTCAGATGGAATTGGAGGACGTGGTCCAACAACTGACATTTCTCCTTTTAGAACATTTATAAATTGGGGTAATTCATCTAATGAGGTTTTGCGCAAAAATTTACCTATTTTGGTAACCCTTGGATCATTTTTAATTTTAAATACAGGCCCTTCCTGTTCATTTTTATCTAGCAATTTTTTTTGCAAACTTTCTGCATTAACAATCATTGTCCTGAATTTGTAGCAGTTAAACTGTCTTCCGTTAAGGCCAGTTCTTTTTTGTTTAAATAGTACTGGTCCCCCATCAAGTTTAATTAATGCCGAGATTAAAAGCATAATTGGAGAAAGAACAACTAATACAAAAATTGATACAATAACATCAATTATTGCCTTACTTTTTAATGCCAGATAATTATCAGGAGTATTTCTGAAAGTAATGAAGGGCATTTGGTTCAGATACGAGAAACTTGACTGCATTTTTACGTAATTTAAAAGCATCGACTGCATTCTGAAAACAACACCTACCTCAGAACATGAATAGATGAACCTTTGAATTTCATTTTGATCCAAAGAACTTTTGCAATAAAAAACTTCGTCAATTGTGATTTCATCAATTATTCTTGATAAATCGTGTTCATAAGGTATAATTTTAAACTCCTTTTCATACTTGTTTACTAATGTTTCATCGTCTGTCATAATCGCCCAGATTCGATACCCCCAATCTTTTGTTTCGATTAAACGGTCTACAAAATAGTAAGAATCAGAGTCTGCTATGATCAAAATTTGTCTGGTATTCATTCCTTTTCTTCTGAAATATTTCATTGCTACAGATAGGATGAATTTAAAGGAATATAGGATGATAAAATTTATTATTGCAAATACTCCCAGTACTAATCTCGATACCGAATCTAGATTTAATATTTCAACAGAAGCATATAATAGAATATTCCCAATCACGATAACAGTGAAGTACTCAACAAATGTAATCGAGTACATTTTTATTCGACCAACTCTACCAAGGTTTGCCTGCTCGAGAAGCAGAACCCACAGAGGAATTAGAATAAACAGAAGAATTTTATATTGTGTAAAATCCCAGGAAACAGGTTTTAAGAAACTATGCGTTAATTGCATTGCACCTAAAAAACTTCCTAGTGTTAAAATTACTTGAAAAGCCACACTTAATTTTTCAAGAATAGGTTCTCTTTCTTTAAGCATGATAATTGTTTTTAGAAATCGCTAAAATTATTTTTTAACCCCACTTTAAGTACTCTTAAAAAGTTAAAATATAGACATATTAATTCTTAATATGGAAGTAGTTTTAACCTTCTGGAATTTGTGGATTATATTTTGGATCAATAAATGGATTTTAAAATAAATACAATCACTTAATAATAAAATCAAGACTTTGTAACTTGTAATTTGATTTTTAACGGGAAAAGATTATTAATTGCTTTGGTTTCGTTTTTTTACAATAAATCAAAGATGTTGTTTACTTTATTTATTGCTCTGAACAGAGGGAATTTTTTTTTTCAGAATCATAGTCTTTTTCTACAATTAGCTCATAGATTTTTCCCCAATCAGGAATTCCTAAAAGGTTTCGGTCGTCAATATACAAGTCTGCGTAAATCTTTCTGCTGTAAGAATTGTCAAATTCTTCATCTTCAAAATTATTGTTTACAGCATGGAACTTAAGTCCTCTTTTTTCGCAAAATTGAACAGCTTCATCTAGCTCTTTCCCTGAACGGTAAGTCCATAGGATCAACTGATGCCCTTTTTCTTGAAGAAGTTTCAAGGTTTTTATTGCAAAAGGTATTTCCTTTCCGATGGCTGGATATTTGTGTTTTACAATTGTGCCATCAAAATCAACTGCGATTACCATATTTATTTTTTGTTCCAAATCATAAAATATTTCTAATATCTCGGTGCTCTAAAATTAGTCTCTTTTTTTTAATTGAGCTTTAAGTGACTCATTTTCGAGACTAATTTCTGCAAACATACGTTTCAATCTTTCATTGTCTTCTTTTAACTTATTTAGTTTTAAAATGTCGTTTGATGAAATACGACCATACTTTGCACGCCAATTGTAAAATGTAGCCTGGCTAATTCCATATTCCTCTATAAGGTCTTGGATAGAGGTGCCTTCTTCGTATTGCTGAAGAATTTTGTGAATTTCAAATTCAGAGAATCTACGTCTAATCATTTTTTAGTTTTATTAATTATAACATTAAAAAAATAGAACACTGAAAACTTTCAGTTTAGTTAGAACAAAGACTTTTGAAAAGTCTTTTATATAGAATATTGAAACTTATTTAATTTTTGGCATAATCATAGCTCTAATGTGATAACAATCTGGCTTCACATTACTAATTGAGGAGAAGTGGCTTGATAAAAATTATTGGGAAATTGGGAAGTAAACGGGTAAGTTAGGATGAACTTATTTATTATCTTTCTTTCTTAATACCTAAAATTAGAATTTTGTGTAATTCTGTAAAAATTCTAATAAAATTTTAATTTTTCGTGTCAGTGTTAAAATTTCTAATTTTTTATTCTTAATACAGTTAAATTTCATTTTTAAATAAAGGTACCCCTACAGTCACTCACATTTTTGTAACTTTCCTTAAAATTTTATTGGGGCATATTAAAATCATGAAAAAAAGTTACGAATAATTAGAGACACGCACAAAAAAAATATGTCTTTATTTAACAATAATATTCTAATTTACATTTATATATTCTAGAATATATTTTAATAATGCCTTATTTACAGATGATTAATATCAATGATTTTGTTATTTAGATTGACGCGAATTTTAAAATTCTTCTCTTTGTTGGACTGGTTGTTCCACGTCTGGGACAGTAACGTTTTTTTTGTCTCAGTGAGACGCTTTAAGTATATATACTTATTAAGGAATTTTTCCAGTGAAATCATTCAAAGTATTGAGTCAATTTCAATTTCCAGGGGATAAGAATTATAGTTGTGTCAATATTTATATGGTTGCAAGCCTTTGACAGTTATATTTTATGAAATGCTAATCTTATTTTTAAACCAAAAAGATCATTATTCTTTATTTGTGGGTATCGAAAATGCAAGTAACCTCGAATCGAAGTTGATTTCAGTTATCTCTCCATTTTCATTGGTTTCGTAACTTAAGTTATCTTTGGTGATGTTTGAAATAAGGTTTAAACTTGATTGTTTTAGTTTATTTAGGGATAGTTTGTCGATTCCGGTTTTTTCCTTCACCACTTCAGCAATAAATCTTTCTTCTTCAATTGGACTTTCATTTATTTGTATTAATGCAATCCTTTCCAGTCTCGCATTTGGTTTGCTGGTTTCTAATGAAACTGTTAAACTATTCAGAATACTGGGAATTTCGACTGGGATTTGTTGTAAGGTTAAATCACCACTTTCGATTCTACCCTTAGTGGTTTCACGTACACTTCTAATTTTAGTATCTTTTATTTTGGAGTTTTTTATTGGAGAAGTATTAGTTGGTTTTTTTGTTGTTACTTTTTCATCTTTAACGCTTTCCTGAATAATATGTGTTTTTGAAGTATCTAAATTAATTATAGTTTGTTCGGGATTTTCAACTGGTATGTTCCCCTTGATTGCTGGAATTTTATTTTCAGAAATTATTACATCTTTAGGGTTATTAAAGAATAAATAAGAGAAAAATGCTACAGCTAAAACGGCAGCAACTCGTAAAGACCAAAGCAAAAATGTTTTATCAATACGATAATGATATAGTTTTTGTTTTTTGGTAAATACTATAGATTTATCCGGCAATAGTTTTGTAAGACTAAACAAAGCTACTTCTTTTTCCTTTTCCGGATGTTTGGCAAGGTATTCTGAAAAGTCTCTTTTTTCATTGTCTGAGATATCCCCTTCCAAATGCTCTATTGCAGTTCTATAGAAGGTTTCTTCCTTATCGTATTTTTCTTTATATAAATTATTCTTTAGAGAGAACATTTCTTTGTTCTGAGCAATTGAAATCTGGTTGAAAAGTGTAAGTTCTTTTTTCAAATCCGGGTTTTGCTGAAGAAATTCAATAAAATCATCCACCAACTTTTCGTCAAGGTTACCTTCAAGGTAATCAACAAAATAGGATTCGTAATTATTTCTATTGATTTTCATCACACTAATACTTCAATGTTCCCAATATACTTTCTTAAAAATATCCTTGCACGGTAAATGTATACCTTAACCTGTGCTTCGCTTAATTTTGCCATTTCCCCTATCTCCTGATAAGAATAACCTTCGTAGTCACGCAATAGCAACACCATCCGCTGAATATCCGGTAATTTTTCAACAGCCTCGTTCAAAATTTCCTTTAAATCTGAATAATTGTTTTCATGGCTATCTTCAACAAGTTTCAGGTCGTTTAAAAATGAAGAACGTTTATCCTTTCGGATTATATCAATCATTGTATGATAAGCTGTTGTAAACAAATAAGACCTTACTTTTTCAGCATCTACATTCTCTATATTTTTCCAAAGTTTTTCATAACTGTCCTGAACAATATCTTCAGCTTTATGAATATCTTTTATACTCTTTAAAACAAACCGATACAAACGATCTGAATAATGGTCAACTGAGGTATTGTATTCGCTTATTGTCATTCGGTTTTAAACACATTTACATGAATAGGACGGAAATATTCGAAGTTTGTTACAGGTGCAAATAAAAAAAGCTCCGAATTTCTTCGAAGCCTAATTTATATCTTTCCTTTTTAATCGATAACCGTCACCCAATCATGATTATCCGGTTCGTCGCCATATTGAATTGCCCGAAGTTTGTGATACAGTTTTTCGCTAATAGGGCCGGGTTTACCATCCTTTGAAAACACATATGAAATTTTCTTATCAAAATCATCGATGCGTTGTATTGGACTAATAACTGCGGCAGTTCCACAAGCTCCGGCTTCATCAAATGTATTCAGTTCTTCTACCGGAACCGGTCTTTGTTCCACCTTCATTCCCATTTCTTTTGCCAATACCATGAGACTTTTGTTGGTAATAGAGGGAAGTATTGATGTCGATTTTGGTGTGACGTAAGTATTGTTTTTAATTCCAAAAAAATTGGCAGCACCACATTCGTCAATATATTTTTTTTCTCTGGCATCGAGGTAAAAAATATTTGAATAACCAAGTTCATGCGCTTTTTCCCCAGCAACCAGACTGGCAGCGTAATTTCCCCCAACTTTGTATTTTCCCATACCTAAAGGTGCTGAGCGGTCAAATTCACGCATAATTACGAAAGGTGTAGTTTGAAAACCACCTTTGAAATAAGGGCCAACCGGAGTTACAAAAACCATGAACATGTATTCCCGCGAGGGTTTTACTCCAACTTCCGCACCTGAACCGAATAGGACAGGACGAATATATAAAGAAGCTCCTGATTCATAGGGAGGCACAAATCTTGCATTTAAAGTAACCGCTTTAACTACAGCTTCCATGAATTTTTCTTTTGGAAGTCTTGCCATTAAAGTCCCGTCTGCCGAATCCTGCATCCTTTGCGCATTCTCGTCCATTCTGAAAATACGTATTTTCCCGTCTTTCCCTCTAAACGCTTTTAATCCTTCAAAAGACTCTTGTCCGTAATGAATAGATGTTGCTGCAATGTGCATAGTGAAATATTCACTTTCACTGACCTCAAGATCGCCCCACGCACCATCTTTATATAGGCATCTAATATTATAATCTGTTTTAATATATCCGAAACCTAAATTATTCCAGTCAACATCTTTCATCATGAACTTCCTTTCAAGTAATATTTAATAAGAGTCTATTATGCTTATAGTTGGCAAAATAAGAATTTTTGGCTTGCAAAGATACGAGATTTGTCACATTAATTTATAAAGTAACAATGTTTTACAACTGATTAACAAATCTTATAAAATAACCATTGTGTTTTCTAACGTTTAGAACAGAGTTATCCTCAAATATCAGGTATTGGCCTTTTATTCCTTTTAACTCTCCTTCTATTTTGGACACTTTATCAAATGAAATGCTGGTTATTTTTTTAGGGTAATCAACTACAGGATATTCAATAGCTGTGATTTCGTCATTTAAATCAATATACTTTTGAAGTTCAGTCGGTAGTATATTTGAGATTTTTTCTTTTTCTTTTTTTAAATCAATATTGCTTGCTACTTCATTTTTGAGCATCGCTCTCCAATTTGTTTTATCAGAGTAACGTTTCTTTAGAAATACTTCAATGATTCCTGCTATATGGCGATTTGGTGTTTTTGCCAATTTTATAGCAAAATTAGCCCCCTGGTCGATCCAGCGTGTGGGAATTTGGTGATTTCTAGTAACGCCAACTTTGACATCGTTTGATAAAGCCAGATAAACATAATGGTCAATGAGGTCGTGTTTTTGTGCCCATTCCATGTCGCGGGCGATTCCCAGGTGCGACTTGGAAAGCTCAGGACGAACTATTGATTCGCTCGCTTCAGGCGATGTCTGCAGGCAGTTATAGCAAAATCCCTGGTTAAACGAAGTTTTCGTTATTTTCCCGCAGGAAACACAATTAATCTGACCGGTAAAACTCAATGAAACCTTTTTACCAATTAAAGCATTCATCTTAATTTCATTTTCACCGATTGGTAAGAAATAATTTACTGGGGTTGTAAATTCTGTCCGCATTTTGCGAATGTTTCCTTCGTACTGCATACCTAAATTTTGATGAAAAATAATACAAAAGTTGTCTTGTGCAAAATCGTCGTACTTTTAGATTTTTGATAATAGCTTATAAATTCAACCCAAAAAGCTCTAAATTTTTTGGTATGTCTAAAAAAGTTGAAATATCTGGGATAAAAGCGAAAGGTTTCTTAATTTGTGTTGAAGCTTAAGGTCAAAAGAAAAAATATGTCAAAAATTCGCAAAAGCAACCATTTTGTTAATCTGAACTTAAACGTTAGAGGGCTGAATCAATCAGCAACTTTGGTTATCAATGAACGAAGTAATCAACTCATTCAACAAGGCAAAACGGTTTATAAACTTGGGTTAGGGCAGTCACCGTTTCCTGTACCAAAATTAGTCCAGGAGGCGTTAAGGCGAAATGCTCACCAGAAAGATTACCTTCCCGTTAAAGGTTTGATGAAATTACGTGAGGCCATTGCCGCTTTTAATTTAAGGCATGAAGGCACACCATGTTCCCCTGAAGATATAATGATAGGTCCGGGTTCAAAGGAGCTAATTTTTATTCTACAACTGGTTTATTATGGCGAATTAATTATTCCTACACCAAGCTGGGTTTCTTATTCACCACAGGCAAGAATCGCTGGTCGTCATGTTAACTGGGTACCTACAACAGAGGTGAACAACTGGCGTCTTAGTCCGGAGAAATTGGATTTGATTTGTCGATCTGATCCTGATCGTCCACGCGTTGTTATTCTAAATTATCCATCCAATCCAACCGGTTCGACCTATCCTGAAGATCGATTGGAAGAATTGGCTGAAGTAGCCCGAAAATATAACCTGATTTTAATATCTGATGAAATCTACGGATTACTGGATCATGAAGGTAAACATGTTTCAATTTCGAGGTATTATCCGGAAGGTACAATTATAAGCAGTGGCCTTAGCAAATGGGCCGGTGCAGGCGGATGGCGTTTGGGAACTTTTACTTTTCCTGAAAATTTACGTTGGCTTCAAAATGCTATGGCTATTGTCGCCAGCGAAACTTATACATCAACAAGCGCACCTATTCAGTATGCGGCTGTTACTGCCTTTGAAGAACATACAGAAATTGATGATTATTTGATCCATTCCAGAAAAATTTTAAAAGCATTGGGAAATTATATGGCTGACAGGTTGAGAAAGATAAATATTACCCTTCCTGCACCCAAAGGTGGGTTTTATCTTTTCCCCAATTTTAATTTTTACAGAGAGAAATTAGCTTCAAAAGGTATTTTAACCTCATTTGAATTGTGTGAAAAAGTTTTACAGGATACTGGTGTGGCGTTTTTACCGGGGATGGATTTTGGGAGGCAGCCCGAAGAATTGACTTGCAGAATCGCTTACGTCGATTTTGATGGCGAAACGGTACTTGAGAAAGCAATGTCTGAATACGAGGATAAAGGCATTGATAAAGAATTTCTTCAAAAATATTGCCCGAAAATGATTAAATCACTCGACATTTTGGAAAACTGGCTATTAAACATTTAAGTCAGTTCCGTATGTTTTCTCTATTTACTTGGTTTATATTTTGCAGTTGCTCAAGGTTTTTCGGTGAATATTTTGCAGTGATAAATAGACATTTGTAATTAAATTCAAAAGAATAAATGAGCTCGGGCTTGTGTATTTTTGGAGCTGGTTGCCAATATATGTATTTATGTTTAGTATTCAGAATTGATGAAAATTCTTCGTTTTTGTTAAGTTTGTAATTCAACTAAAAATCCATATTTTTCTGATGCTATAAATTAATTCAAAACCTAACTACTGATGAAAAAGAAAAAACGTTTTTTGGCCGTCGTTGTTCTGGTGTTACTACTGCCGGTAACTTCGATGATACTTATTACAATGTCCTGCTCTGAAAATAGCGTTGTCCCGCCCAGACCTGAAGGCCCGGGCGACATATATACTGCCGCTGGGTTTCCCTGTGTAACTGCTCACAGTACCACAAGAGCGTTATATGCATCATATGATGGACCGTTGTACCAGGTGAAACGAAAATCAGATAATAAAACACTGGACATACGTGTAGTTCAGCCGAGTAGTGGAGATCCGGGCGGGTATGCTGATGCAGCAGCTCAGGATAAATTCTGTGCCAATACGGTTTGCTGGATAACTACTATTTATGACCAATCCGGGAATGATAATCATCTAATGCAGGCTCCTCCCGGAACATTTGTAGGCCCGGCAACCGGGGGATTTAATACACTACCAATTGCCGATATGGCTCCAATAACTGTGATGGGGCACAAGGTTTATGGTACATACATTATGCCTGGGATGGGGCTACGTAACAACGATGCTTCCGGTCTGGGAATCAATGATGAACCAGAAGGCATTTATATGGTTCTTGACGGTAAGCATTACGATAGTGGATGTTGTTTTAATTATGGAAATACATCAGCTAATAGCCGCGCTGTAGGTAGAGGAACCATGTCGACCGTTTACTTTGGAACATCGACTGCCTGGGGTAGTGGTGCCGGAACAGGCCCATGGATCATGTCTGATATGGAAGCCGGTTTGTTTTCCGGTTACAATACCAAACAAAATTTTGAAAATCCTACGATCGATTCGTGGCGTTTTGTCACAGGAATGGTTAACGGTGGAGGAGGAAATCAATGGGAAATAAGAGGTGGTAATGCACAAGAAGGTGAACTATCAACTTTTTATAAAGGAATACGTCCGCAATCGCTCGAAAACGACAATTACTACCCCATGCATAAAAAAGGATCAATTCAGTTGGGTAACGGAGGTGATAATGGCAATGGATCAGCCGGTACTTTTTATGAAGGAATTGTAACACAGGGATATCCTGACGAAGCCGCTGTAAACGCCGTACAGGAAAATATTGTATCCGCAACTTATAATTTACCCTATGTAGATTTGTCTCGGGTAACAACTTTTACCCCCGAATCGACACAGGAGATGACTGTTACGTTTAATAATGCAACCGGGGGCTCTGTTAAAAATGTTAGTCTCAGCCTTTCTCTTCCGTCAGGATGGGACGCAGTTGTTTCCGGCACAAATAAAAAGTCGCAAAAATTTTCAGAAACTATTGCTCCAGGAGCTTCGGTAAGCGAGACATTTGAGATTACATCACCGTCGTCGATGAGTTCCGGATACGTAACTGGTGAAGCAGAATGGAAAAGTACGACTAACAATAAGAAAGAATCTGAAACATACGCCCAACGTATTAGAAATGCCTTTCCAGTAAAAATTAATGAAGTCCGCTTAAGTTTCGGCTCCAGTGCTACAGATCAGTTTATTGAGCTCTACAATGCCTCTGACGAGGATGTTGATATTTCCAATTGGTCGCTTATAAACACAAAACGCGAATTTGCTCCTGTAACACTTGCAACTATCCCTTCAGGAACAAAACTAGCGGCAAATGATTTTTACCTCCTTTGGCAATCAGGCACAGGGTTAGCTGCTCCGGCAAAAGAGGGGGAAAATACTATTCACGTTCTTAATACAAATAATTTAAAAGCTGGTCAGCAACTTAGCATTGGAGGCGAAACTCACAAAATAAAAAGTGTTGGTACACTAGCTTCTGAAATGACAGCAATTTTTGTCCCTGTTTCAACTGGTCCATGGGTTACAATCCCTGCCGGTTCTACAAACATTCCGGTTATTGATGTTTCTGGTTTTGAGGTAGGCCAGAAAATTGGTATCGATTTAGGAGGCAAATACGAGGAAGCTACAGTAACAGAAGTCGGGAAAGCATCTACATTGACAAATTTGGCTGTTGAGGCAAAAGCAGGTGATAATATCATTAAGGTTGTAGCAAATTCAAATATGACTGTTGGCGATATGTTGACAATAGGTACAGGTGCACGCAAAGAACTTATAAAAGTAAAACGCCTTATCAATACTGTTGAGGCTCCGGCTCGGGGATTTTTTGGGCCAGGAAGAAATACTTCTCCTGGGGAAGTTGAACTTGATTCACCTCTTAAATTCGACCATATGCTTGATGTTGATGTTAGTGATGCAGGAACGGGAGTAAGCTTCACTCCAGCTACACGTTATGAACACAAAAGTGGTGATGCATTACAGGCACTAGGCAGCGGTATCGTTCTCGAAAACGCATTAGAACAAAATCATGAGGTTGGCTCAGCTATATTAAATAATCAGGCTGGTTCAGAAAATCTTCAGGAAGTATCACCTAATCAATGGTTTGGAGCGCCTCTTTCATTTTATGGGGGTTCAATTGCTTTAATGGACGCCAGTGACAAAGTAGTTGTTGATGCCATGGTTTATGGATCTCCTCAAACAAATTCCGGAGCCAACGGAACTATAACCAGCCCCGAATTAGCTACCCTTGAGGGAATTCAAAAACAGGGTGGTTGTATTGTTGTGGTTCCTGGAATAAACAGAAGTAACAGGTTAGACGTTTCATCACTCGACCATTCTAATAAAAGTGTTGGCCGCTTTCCTGATGGAGCTGATACTGACAGCAACTGCAACGATTTTAATGTACAAAAAACGCATTCACTCTTAATCCCGGTTCAAACGGGGGAGAATAATCTGAAAGTAAATAGTGTGGAAGACCTTTTGGCAGGTCAGGAAATCAGGATTGGTACAGGAACAAACAGCGAAACAGTAGTGATCGCTGAAGTGGGAACAGCTGGAGGCACAACTCTTGGGATAGCTGCCAAAGCAGGCGCAAAAGTTGTTCTTGTTGGCAGCGTATCTGGTTTTAATCCAGGACAAACCATTATCATAGACAATGGACCAAGAGAGGAGACGGCGGTTGTTACTTCAACTGCAACAGCACGTCGTCGGTATGGAGCGCCAGGAGCTGCACCTTCTGATACGATAAAAATAGCAACGCCAATTAAAAACAACCATGCAGCAGGAGTTCAGGTTGCAGGAACCGGCATTACTCTTTCAACACCATTAAACAAATCACATGATACCGGTGCACAGATTGCAAGTAATGTTCCAACACCCGGAAAACCTAATCAATATGTGAGTAAACAATAGTTTTGAAACTAAATTTTTACTAATAATAATTTTACCTCGTGGTCTGAGCGAATAGATCCATGAGGTAATTTTTATACACATAAAAATAGGTTGATAGTTTAAAAGCAGGGTCACTGAATAAATGGTTTAAAGAATTTGATATAGGAGTTGTTGTTTTATTAAGCTCTCTTTAATACATTGGCTTTTAGTAAAATGGGCAACGATAATGAATATATCTTAAGATATTGAGGGAATTGGATAATTTGAATTTTTATTCATTTAAAATGATACGGATCTATCGCTTTTTTTATTAAGTTTATAAATCAACTAAAATTCCGAAACTTCATAAAATAAATAATCAAAACTAACTGATATGAAAAAGAAAGGTCGTTTTTCTGTTCATTCTAACTTTGGCGCTAATTTTACCTGTCGCCATATTAATGTTGCTTTCAATGTCAGGTGCAATAAGTAATGATGCACCATCAAGACCGGAAGGGCCTTGTGATATTTATGCTGCTGCAGACAATCCGTGTGTGGCTGCTCACAGTAGTACACGTGCATTATATGCCTCATACAATGGGCCGTTATATCAGGTTATGCGTCAATCTGACGGTAAAACTTTAGATATAGGTGTTGTTCAGCCCAGTGAAGAAGATCCGGGGGGTTATGCTGATGCCGCTGCTCAGGATGAATTTTGTGCCAATACGTATTGTTGGATAACGATACTTTATGACCAGTCAGATAAGGATAACCACCTTACGCAGGCGCCCCGAGGTGGTTTTAGTGGCCCGGCTATGGGTGGATTTAATAACTTACCGGTTGCTGACATGGCACCGGTTACTCTAATGGGACATAAAGTTTATGGTGTTTTTATTGAGCCGGGAATGGGTCTTCGTGATGATGATCCGGTTGGTACGGCTGTTGACGATCAGGCTGAAGGGCAGTACTGGGTAATTAGTGGCCATCATTATAACTCCGGATGTTGCTTTGATTACGGTAACGCAGAAACCGATAGTCGTGACGACGGAGATGGTACAATGGAGACCACGTATTACGGTAATGCAACTGCCTGGTATCATGGACAAGATCCGGGGCCGTGGATCATGACCGATCAGGAGAATAATCTTGTAGGCTGTGTTAATCCTTCTCCTAATGACAAATACTGTGCTGACCTACCATCCATCACCTGGCGTTTCGTAACTGCAACTGCTGACGGCGAACCACATCATTGGAGATCAATGGGCGGAGACGCACAGCAGGGCGAACTGCATACAATGTTTGATGGACAGCGTGTTCAAAATGACAGAAGCAGTTATGATCCAATGCGTAAACAGGGAGCTATTCTTTTAGGTAATGGAGGTGATAATAGTAATGGATCACAGGGAACTTTTTATGAAGGAGCCATGACTGCTCCTGGGACATTTCCAACAAACGAAACTAACCAGAAAATTCAGGCCAATGTGGTTGCTGCAAAATATGATGTAGCGAAAGTGAATATAGCTCCCGCATCGGCGACTGATACACCTCCTGGACTTCAGACTTTTGCACCGAACTCGGTTCAGAATACAACTGTAACATTCACGAATACAACGGGTGCTCCTGCGAAAAATGTATCATTGAGCATTTCAGTGCCAAAGGGTTGGAAAGCTGTAGTTTTAAATTCCGATGAGACTTCAAAAAGTTTTGCTGTTCCAATCGCTCCGGGAGCCAGCGTTAGCGCAATTTTTACTGTGACTTCAGGATCAGATCCTTTTAATGGAGATTTGGTTGGTAATGCCACATGGACAAGTTCAGCAAACAATAAAAGTCAATCTGAAACTGCTATCGAAAAGGTACGTAATGTGAATCCTGTAAAAATTAACGAGTTTGCTATTAGTTCGGGAGTTCCGGCCAATTCAACAAACTCTTTTATTGAACTCTATAATGCAGGGGATAAAGAAATTGATATATCAAACTGGACTTTAACACAACATGCAACGCAATTGCCTATTTTTTCATCCATAAAGATTCCAGAAAAAACAAAAATTGCAGCTCGTGGGTTCTATCTTTTGGGATTGTCTAATTCAGGTTTATCGGTTCAGGCTAAAAAAGGTGAATCAACTATTTATGTTAGAGATGCAAGTGGTATGTCAGTTGGCGATATGATAGAAATTGGCACCGGTTCAGCGAAAGAAACCCATAAGATTACAAGTATCAATACTCCACCTGAACCAGAGCAGCCCACTTCTCCATTTGGAAGAAGAGGTGCACCAGCCGGAATTACTACGGTGTGGCAACCACTTCCTGATGGTCCTATAATGACAATTCCTAAAGGCTCAACAAACATTCCGGTTACCAGTGTTGCAGGTTTTGAAGTTGGACAGAAAATGGCTATCGGTTACGGTGCAACCTACCCAACAGTCTCTCAGAGTATCGAAAAATATGAAGTTGTTACTATTACAGACGTAGGCAAGCAGGGTACGCAAGCCTGGTTATCGATGGATGCAAAAGCCGGTGATACAAACATAAAGGTATCTTCTGTTGAAAATATTTCGGTTGGTGACAAAATCAGATTGGATATTGACAGTGAAGGACATGGAATCGAGTGGGTTACCGTTAAAAAAGTTGGGACACAATCTGTCCGAAGTACTTTTAATGGTCCTCTGAATCCAGATGAAGATCCGGGGACAGGGCTGGAATTGGCTGAGCCTCTAAAATTTGACCATGCTTCCAATATGCCTTTCAGTGCCAAAGGAACTGGAATCACATTTGAACCGGCGACTGCCTTTGACCATTCAAGCAATGAACCAGTACTGGCATTAAATTCAGTTATTAAACTTGATCTGTCTCTTTCTAATGATCATGATATTGACGCAGTTGTCCGTGATGAGAAGGTAACAACAGCAGGATATCAAGGTGCACAAAAACCCGATCAGTGGTTTGGAGGTCCAGCTCTTTCTGCAAGTGCCGGTAATATGGTTCTTTATGATACAGATGGAAATATTGTTGATGGGCTTAATTATGGAGGACTTGTTGATCCATATGCTGCAGAAGGATATCAGGCTATTTCAGGAGCAGGTGAAAGTGGTTGCTTTGTAGCTTCACCGGGTGGAATGAGCGGAGGATTCAGATTCTTTAATTCTTCCGCGAGTCAACCTAACAGAAGTGCCGGTCGTTACCCTGATGGCAACGACAGTGACAGCAATTGTCGCGATTTCAATTTGCAAAATACGATTACATTGGCTGCCGCATCAGAAGCCGGATCAAATAATATTAAAGTCAACAGTATGTCTGATTTAAGTATCGGGCAAAAAATTATTATTGATGCAGGGACAAACAGCGAAACGGCAGTAATTGCTACCATAGGAACTTCCGGGGGAACAACAGTCGGAACGGCTACAAATGCAGGTTCGACAGTTATTCTTGTAGCCAGTGCGCAAGGTTTTAGTGCCGGTCAATCCATCACCATTGACAGTGGGTCGAAACAGGAGGCAGCAGTTGTTGCTTCGGTATCTACTGCGCGTCGTCGTTATGGAAGAGGCAATACTACATCTGTTCCGCTCGACACCTTGAATGTTGTCGGGCCACTAAAATTAGCGCATGCTGAAGAGGTGCAGGTTTCAGGAAGTGGAATTACCCTTGGCACACCATTGATTATGGCACATGATAATGGTGCTCAGATAGCAAGTGGTATTCCTACACCGGGTGAACCTAACCAATATTAGGAAATGCAATAAAGGGCTATTAATATTTTTGAAATATTATAAAACACTGTGGTTCGATAATTGAAATACCACAGGGTTTTATATTTCAAATTGGAGAAGAAAAACAATGGTTAACAATAAAGATAATTCAGATTTGAAATGGTTCTGGTGGCGTTGGGTCATAACAGGATTAACCATATTAGCTTTGGTATTGAGTGGTATTCTGAGTTGGCATTATCTGAAGGGAGGAACACTTGCAGGTTGCGGGGGCGGAAGTCCATGTGATCAAGTACTTAACAGCCGGTGGTCTTTACTTGCAGGTATAGTGCCTGTAAGTGGTTTAGCAATGGGTGCCTATCTCGCAATGTTATTTGCCGGTTTTTTTATTGGTCCTTACTCTGAATTATCAGTTAAACGTCTGGCCTGGAAGATAATGCTTTTTTTGGCTGGTTCTATTGTCGGGAGCGCTATTTGGTTTACTGTTGTTCAGAAGTGGATCATTGGTAGTTTTTGTTTGTATTGTATGACAACACATATAACCGGTTTCCTATTGGCCATTTTTATTATTTGGAGGGCGATTATAAAGAGGGAAAAACAAGCTATTCGACCTTTGGCTGCAATTGGATTGGTTTTAGGTGGTATAGTAGTTGCAGGTATTATGGCATTTGGTCAGGTGAGTTTTACACCTTCGTCTGTGTATAGCAACGGCGAATCACAGGATAATCCGACAACAATTGATTTAGAAAATACACCAATTATAGGGTATCCGGAAGCTCCTTATATTGTTAATGTACTTTTTGATTATCAATGCCCTCATTGTCAGCAGTTACATTTGCTGCTTGATGATGCAGTAGGCCGCTACGATGGCAAACTTGCATTTATTCTTTGTCCAACACCGTTGAATCCTGAGTGTAATCCTTACATACCTCGTATAGTAGATGAGTACAAAAATTCTTGTGAACTGGCAAGGATTGGGTTGGCAGTGTGGATTGCAAGTCGTGAAGCATTTCCTGATTTCGAGAATTGGATGTTCACATTTGAGTCCGGTAGCAGATGGCGACCAAGAAGTCCGGAAGCAGCAAGAGAAAAAGCCATTGAATTGGTTGGTAAGGCAGAGTATGATGAGGCATCGGTGAATCCATGGATCGATCAATATTTACAAACCTCCACGCAGATTTATGAACAAACAATTCAGAGTGGAAATGGAGGTGTGCCAAAATTGGTTTACAATTCGAACTGGATTATACCTGAACCATATGGTACAGATGATCTTATTTCGATTTTACAGAAAAGTTTTAATATTCCTAGTCCTTGATGAAATGTGGGAAATGGAATTACAGATGTAGATAAATTTATTAATTCATAAAAAGTATTATTATGTCAAAAATGAAATCAATTACTTTGATGCTTGTAATGTTTTTTGGATCTCAGGTATATGGCAATTACGATCGAGCTTATCTGACTGATTTTATTGATGTATATTTTGAAGCATTGGTATCCAATAATCCGTCCAGCGTACCTCAGGCAGATAATATAAAAATTACAATGAACAGTGATATTAAACCATTGGAGCAAACATTTTGGGATAGTGCGGAAAAGGTAATTTATCGTTTTGATATCGTAAACAAACGACTTGGAGATACCGGTACAGAAGCCATCATTTTAAATTCCGATGGCTCAAAAACTATGTTTATGCTGCGGATGAAAGTGCAGGATGACAAAATCATTGAAATTGAAACCATAAGATGTAATGAAGGCGAAGCCGACCAGTTATGGGGGCCCGACGAATTAACGGAAGTATCTCCTGCCTATCAACTTACTATACGTGAGGTTGAGCAGGATTCATACTATGATTTAATTGGCACTGCCGAAAGTTACTGGCGGGCTTTTCAAACTAACGGTTCTCCATTGTACCGGAAAGCTAGAGTACTACCCGATTCGCGAAGATATGAAAATGGATGGCAAACTACTGGTTTAATAAAAGATGGTCAATATGAATCAACTGCACTTGGTTTTGATAATGGAAATTTCAGTGAGCGTAATATTTGGGATCGGAGATATCCGGTTGTTGATGAGGAACGTGGAGTAGTGCTATCAATTGTTCGGTTTGGGTTAAAAGCCGGGTTAAAAAGCAAAAGCGATGCAACTACGCATAATCGTCTTGTTGCAGAATTCTTTGCCATTAAATCGGGAATGATTCAGGAAATTCATGCAGTACTGGTAAATCGGCCTGATGAAATGCCAACTGGTTGGGAACCTGATTATGGCCCCGATCGCGCAATTAATGAATAAATTTTTATGAGCGGGAAATACCCTTAAAGTCATTCAATCAGAACTTTAAGGGTATTTTAATTTAATAAGAATTCAAAAAAATAGAATTCATTTATTGAATTTTACCTTCGATATTTGTTGGCCTCCAGGAAATACTTTCCGCGTACTCTAAATCTACCTCATCATTCTCCTTAAAATTAAGGATGTACTTTTTGATATGCATACTTCTGTATCTCAGGGTTAATTCCAAAGAATTATCTTCAGTCCAAGCATAAGCACATGCTATTTTAAAAGGTGGTAATCCGTTCAAAGCATTTACTGCCTGAGGAAATATCGTTGGTCCATGTAAGGCAGTTTCTCCGAATTTCCATTCTCCGGCTCCAAATGATAAATCGTAAGAATCATTTTCAGTTTTCAAATTCATTTGGCAGATATCATTTGTAAATTGCAGGGAAACACTTTGGAATCCCATCTGATTTTCTTCCAGATAAATTGTTTTGCCTGAAATTTTTGAACTCATTTCTTCATTAACATTTTTTTCAGGAGCAGGTATATTCAAAGAAGCTATTTTATCTTTTAAAGCGGCTACAGCTTCTTCGTTTTCAGGTAAAGCCTCATCGTGAAGTTCAGGATAAATGTATTCCCATACCATACCCAATTCGCCCCACATATCTCTCGATTCTGCAGTAAAAACAACAACCATATCTTTTTCAGGTACAATAAGAACAAACTGGCCGGCATATCCATTTACCTGGTATGAATTATTTTTTGCACGCCAAAACTGGTAACAATATCCCTGCACAGAGTCATCAGAAGAATCTCTCTCTTCCTGTGTCATATTAGGTCTCTGTTGAATTTTCAAGGATGTTGCCTCATCAACCCACTCTTCATTCAGAATTTGTTTTCCATTCCATTTTCCTTTTTGAAGATACAACAATCCGAATTTTGCAAGGTCTTCAGTTTTTAGCCGTAATCCCCAGCCACCTGTATTTATTCCCTGTGGATTTGTTTCCCAGTCAGCGCCTTCTATTCCTAATGGTTCAAACAATCTGGGAGTTAAATAATCAATTACTTTTTCTCCGGTAACTTTCTGAACGGTTGCAGATAACATAAATGAGGCAACTGAACTGTATCTGTAACGTGTTCCGGGTTCAAATTCAACAGGTGTTTCCAGATACGATTTAATCCAGTCCTGGGTTGTAATTGGTGGTTCACGTCGCTGACCGGTAGCCATGGATAACATATGTCTTATTTTTAGCTTTTCAAGATTTGGACTTATGCTATCGGGCAGTGATTCCGGGAAAATTGAAATAAGTTGATCATCCAGACTGAGTTTGCCCTCCTGTATGGCGAGACCTACTGCTGTAGATGTAAAACTTTTACTTGCAGAATATAATGTGTGTTTTAAATCAGGGCCAAATGGATTCCACCAGCCTTCAGCAATAACTTTGCCGTGCCTTAAAATCATAAAACTGTGAAATTCGGTCGTCTCTGATTCATCGGCAGCCTTAACAAAATTCAAAATTGCCTCCGATGATATACCCTCAGCTTCTGGTGTACTTCTTGGAATTGAACTACTGATCTGTTCTTCTGTACAAGAGATAAAAAGTAGGAGAAGAACAATAAACGAAGATATTTTTAAATAGATTTTCATTTAGTTAGGTTTTTAAATTTTGAATTTAAAAGTAACATTTATATATCATTATATTAAACGGACTCCTTTTTATTTTTAAGATATAGTGAATTCTATTTGTAAATGCAGGTTTCTGATTTTGCAGAATTCAACTCATGTATGAATATTTTAATCAAAAGCAGTACTAACAAAGGGATTTCTGTTTAAGATCACATTTTATAATTTCAATAGTATTATTTGTAATTTTAAAGTTTAGTCATTCAATGAATTATAAAAAATAACAAACTATACACTTATGAAACGTATCTTTCAATTAACGCCTTTTTTTGTTACGATTGCAATCCTGTTATTAGGGTGTGGGAATAACCATGAGCCCAGAATAAAAACTGGAGGGATGGAAGTGGTAGACTTTCGGGCACTTCCTTTTGAAATGGATGATGTTAAGCTTCTTGATGGTCCATTTAAAGACGCTACTGAATTAAACATTCAATCGCTTTTAAATTATGAACCTGATCGTTTTCTTGCAAAATTCAGGATAGAAGCCGGACTTGAACCTCGGGCCGAACATTATGAAGGATGGGAAGCACGAACCATTTCCGGACATAGTTTAGGACATTATTTAACCGCCACCAGTTTAATGTATAAAACAACCGGAGATGAAGAATTTTTGAATCGGGTGAATTATATGATTGATGAATTGGCTGAGTGCCAGGAAGCGGATGGGGATGGATATATTGGTGCATTTGAAAATGGAAAGAAAATTCTTGAGGAGGAAGTAGGGAAAGGAGATATTCGTTCACAAGGATTTGATTTGAATGGATTATGGGTTCCGTTTTATGCTCAGCATAAAATATACGATGGTTTATTGCATGCATATGAACTTTGTCAAAATCAAAAAGCTCTTGAAATTGTGGCTAATTTTGCCGATTGGCTATATACAGTGCTTGATGATTTAACGGAAGATCAGATGCAGGAGATACTAAAATGCGAACATGGCGGAATGAATGATGTACTTGCCGAATTATATTCTGTTACAGGGAATGAAAAATACCTTACAATGTCGCGAATGTTCCATCACAAGGAAATTTTGGAGCCTTTGGCAAATCATGAGGATATTCTGCCGGGGAAACATGCAAATACTCAAATTCCAAAACTGGTTGGGACGGCACGTCGTTATGAACTTACCGGAGATTTGAATGACAGAAGTGCCTCAGAATTTTTCTGGGATCGCGTGGTAAATCATCATTCATATGTTACCGGGGGGCATTGTGAAAGTGAACATTTTGGAGCACCAGATTCCCTTCGCGACCGTTTGAGTAGCCGTACAACAGAAACCTGCAATGTTTACAACATGCTAAAGCTTTCCAGGCATCTTTTTATGTGGGATGCAAAACCGGAGGTCGCTGATTTTTATGAACGGGCTTTATTTAATCATATTTTGTCTTCCCAGAATCCCAATGATGGCAGGGTAATCTATAATCTATCGCTTGAGATGGGCGGGTATAAAGTTTACCAGAATCCAGAGGGATTTACCTGCTGCGTTGGGAGCGGAATGGAAAACCATTCGAAATATTGTAAAAATATCTATTTCCACAATAACGAGGAACTGTTTGTAAGTCAGTATATTGCTTCTGAATTAAACTGGGCAGATAAGGGATTGGTTGTTATGCAAGAGACAAAATATCCGGAAGAACAGGGAACGAGGTTGACTTTTACCTGTGAGAATCCAGTTGATTTGACTTTGCAGATTCGTTATCCCTATTGGGGGAAAGATGGAATTGAAATCAGGATTAATGGTAAATCACAAAAAGTGAAGGAAGAACCCGGAAGTTTTATCCCGGTGGCCAGAGAATGGAAAAATGGAGATATCGTGGAAGTTAATTTTCCGTTTTCTCTTCGTTTGGAAACTATGCCGGATGATGAAAACAGGGTTGCTGTTATGTATGGCCCAATGGTATTAGCCGGTGATTTGGGTCCTGAAGATGATCCCTATGTTGCCGATCCTTTGTATGTTCCTGTTTTGCTTACTGATGACAGAAATCCGGAAGATTGGGTAAATCCGGTTGAAGGGGGAATAAATACATTTATAACTAAGGAAACGGGTAAACCCAGAGAGATCGAGTTTAAGCCTTTTTACAAAATTCACAATCGACGCTATTCCGTCTATTTTGATATTTTCAATCAAGAGAAATGGGATATGCTGGAGTCAGAATATATTGCCAATCAGGAAGAATTAAAAAGATTGGAAGCTGCCACGGTTGATTTTTTCCAATTAGGCGAAATGCAACCTGAACGCGATCATAACTTTCAAAGTGAAGGCAGTCGGGTTGGAACTTTCAAACAAAAAAAATACCGAAGTGCATTACAGGATGGATGGTTTTCCTTTGAAATGGGAGTAAATAAACAACCTGTGGATTTGGTTTTTGAGTTTACGGGTAGTTTGAGAGGCTCCAGCGATTTTGATATTTATATTGATGATTTTTTGATTGCGACAGAGGAACTTTTGGAAGGCAATACAGAATTTTTTCACCAACGGTATGAGATACCTGATAACATTAGCACAAAATCTGAAAAATTGAAAATAAAAATTGTACCAAAAGAAGGCAATTCAGCCGGGCCGGTTTACAGTGTAAGAACTATATTGAAATAAATTTGGCAATTAATTAGAATTTTTTGGTATTATTAATTTTAAAATCCTCTCATTCACTTAACGATAATTTATTTATGAAAATTTATAAATTTGAGAATCAAATAAATTTAATACAACTATGAACCTAAATTATTTTATTCAATTAAGACTCAAAACCATTGCGATAGTTTTAGTTCTATTTTCAATTAGTTTGTCAGCGTTCTCTCAATCCGAAAAGGAGCTTGTTATAGGAGAACAACCTATCTATAAAGTTTCCAAGGCTAAAGGAACAATTGTTGCTGATGGAAAAATGGATGAACCAAGCTGGCAGGATGCTGAAGTTCAATCTTTTGATTATTTTTTCAGGAGAGATGAACCTTTGGAAAAGCAGAAATCAAAATTTAGAATGCTCTGGGATGACACAAATCTTTATCTTTTTTATGAAATGGAAGACTCCTCTTTAACAGCTCGTGAAACAGGGTATGACGGACGTCCCTACCTGGACGATTGTGCGGAGTTTTTTGTAGTGCCGATACCCGATAGTGTTTATATGCATTATGGTTTCGAGGTTAATATTGTAGAAGCAAAATACGATTATATAGTGCTTTGGCAGTTTAACAACAACAGATCTGTGTTTATCCCTGATTATAATCCCAAGTACGAGGTGGCTGTAACCTATGATGGTACAATTAATAATGATGAGGATAAAGATAATGGCTGGACCATGGAGTATGTGATTCCTTTGCGGGCTTTTACCGGTTTCAATACAAGAAATTTAAGCGGCGCAAAATGGGCATTTCAGGCGGTCAGACAAGACAGAAATGCGGTTGACGACCGGTTTAGATCAACATCGACTCTTTTCCCAACATACGACATAAGGTTGGATGTACATCCACCAAACCGTTTTGGTATAATGGAATTTACGGATAACTAGATTTGTATGCAGGGACTGATTGATTAATCTTCCCTTAAATGAATAATTCAGACTTAATATCGAATTTTTTTAATGTATTGCCATTTGTGAGTTTTTTAACTCTGGTCGGAATACTAATCGGAAGAATCTTTTATTTAAGGGTTAACGGAATAGAAGTCAGTGGTCGGAGTCAAGGGAACGGAATAAATAGATTAATTTTTATTCCGTTTTTTGTTTTGATATTTCTTATTTGGCTTTATCAGCTTGTGCAGACCGCATTTCAAATTTCTTTCACAATTCTTCCTGAGATATTGACAACAAAACTTTTAGAAAGTACTTTTCTCAAGTTTTTGGGAATGTTTTTCATTCTTTTATCACTGGTTTTTTTTGCTGTTACATTGCTCCACTTTAAAACGTCGCTGCGTTTCGGACTGGATGAAAAAAATCAGGGTTATTTGATTACAAATGGTATTTTTTCGGTTTCCAGAAATCCGTTTTTCCTTTCTCTTGATTTTTATTTTTTTGGCATAAGTCTGCTTTTTTTTAATTTATTTTTTATCGTCTTTTTTGTTCTGGCTACAGCAGGTATACACTTATTTATCGTTCGGGAAGAAAAGTTTTTGCACAAGGTATACGGACAAGAATATGAAAATTACAGGAAGAGGGTAGGGCGTTATTTTTAACTTGGTTATTGGATTAGTATTTTACGTTCTTTAAGTCTGCATAATTGTTGAATAAAAAAGGGAGTAAAGAATTACTCCCTTCAAAATAATTTCTGATTGTATCAGATCCAAAGTTTATCATATGTTCTCCCCGAATTATCCCATTCCGGAGTAGGGGCAAAGTATTCTGAGTCTGGCCTCATCATTCCTTTTATAACTTCATCATTTAATTCAATTCCAAGGCCCGGTGCATCCAGTGGTACATTGGCAAAACCATCGGTGATAAGCGGTTGTGAACCGGTTAGCTTAACCATACTTTCCCACATTGGATTATCAACATTATGATGTTCAAGAACAAGGAATCCTTCGCTCGCTGCGGCGCAATGAATATTTGCCATCCATGCTACCGGGGTACTGTTTGCATGGAATGCTGTTGGGATACCCGCTTCTTCCGCATAATCAGTAATTTTTTTTGTTTCCAGTATTCCGCCTGCACTCACAAGATCGGGGTGAATAATGTCTACCGCAGCTGCATCTATCATTTTTTTGAATCCGCCCAGTGAGCTGTTTAGCATATAAATGTCTTCACCTGTACAAATAGGTGTTTCCAAAGCATCTTTCATTTCCTTCAGTTGATCGGTATAGTACCAGGCAACTGTATCTTCAAGCCATGCAAGACGATATTTCTCAACAGCCTTTCCTATACGAATGATTTGGTTCATGTCCATATGTCCAAAATGATCTACAGAGAGTGGTACTTCAGTTCCAATAGCGTTTCGAACATTTTCAACAACTTTTGCTATTTCTTCAAGACCTTTATCTGTTACCTGAACCTGAGTGAACTGATGATCCTTTTTCCAGTAATCGGTATAACCTCCATTAGCATAATTCCTGCCCATGTACCAGTTCTCAATTCCACCACCGTTTTCTTCCCAGTATTTATAATTTACTAATCCTTCTTCTTTATTGCTTATCTGGTGAATTCCAAGATCCATTTTGAGCCAGGTAAATTTGTGTTCTACAAGACGGTTCTTAAGCATTTCTAACTCTACCTGAGGGTCATCATTTTCAGGTGTATCTGCATAAATTCTGATTTTATCTCGATATCTGCCACCCAGCAATTGCCAAACAGGCACACCCAATGCTTTTCCGCAAAGATCCCAACACGCCATTTCCACTGCGCTAACTCCTCCGCCTTGCCTTCCATGACCTCCAAACTGCCTGATGACTTTAAATATCATTTCCACATTACATGGATTAAGTCCTACTATTTTACTTTTAAGGAATAAAGCAAAACGCTGGTCAGTCCCATCTCTGATATCCCCAAGACCGTAAATACCCTGGTTAGTATCAATGCGAATAATGCGATTTGCCATTCCAAAGCCACCTTTGTCTGCAACTCGCAGATCCGTAATTTTTAAATCTGACGGGCTCGATGCCCGTGAAACATTCTGGGTAGTTCTTGCAACTGTATCCTCAACAGATAAATGCATTAATCCACCCAAAGCAATCCCACCAAGGGCGGCTTTTTTAAGAAAATTACGACGATTGGTTGATGTTGTTGGATCATTGAGTTCGGTACTTATGGCTTCTCTTTCAGCCTTTTCTTTGTTCTTACTTTTTTCAGCGATTTGCTGTAATGTGGTTTTCATAGTTATTGAGTTTAGTTTTATTATATAAATATAACAATAACTATCACATTTTTAAAGCTTTATTGTTCTTGTGAGTTGCAGAAGAGGTGAATTTTGAATAGTAGGATGTGTGAGGGTGTGTTTTCCGATGGAAATAAAAACAGGTGCCTGTATGAGCACCTGTTGGATAAATATTTTGAGTATTATTTGTAACTAGTAATTTCACCGTCTTTCAGGCAGGAGACACCGTTATCAGTTCCCAGCCAAACAACATCATTATTGTCTATAGCAATGGTTAGGATATTGTTACTGACAAGTCCATCCTCAACCTTAAGAGTCGTCCAGTTTTCGCCATCAAGGATTGATAAACCACCTTTTGTTCCAAAATACATTTTCCCTTTGGAATCGCTGTTAATCGCCTGAACTTTGTCATGCGCCAAGCCAGTTGTTGTGTCAAGAATCTTCCATCCTTCAAGTGTGTTAAATCCGGAATGTTTACCAACTCCCATGTCTGTTCCCATCCATTGGGTTCCATCAGGAGAGATATAAACGCTGAATATGCTATCTGATGGGATCAGAATCGGTCCCCAAACCGCATATTCCGATGCTCCTGAGATAGCATCGACATCATCTTTGTAATACCTCATTACACCTCCACCCAGTGTGCCTACATATAATGTGTCTCCGTTATTACTGGTAGCCAAAGTTGAATAAGGGAAATATTGAAAAATATCATCCGGGTATAAATCCATGTATTTGTTTTCAAACCATTTATCGTCTTTGTAAGCAGATATTCCTTTGTCCGTGGCAAACCACCTCATGCCTTTTTTACTTACAGTTACACCTAAAACATCTTTCCCAACTATTTCTGAGTTATCAGGTGAGAAACTTTTTGTCTCTGAGTTTGTATTTATCGGTGATTGAACAAGCATTGCTCCATCTGAACTGGCAATCCACAATCCATTCCCATTTTCAGTTAAGTCGTATTCCAGGTCTTTAATTTCTTTCCCTTCGATATTTGAATTATTGTTGTGAACCGACCATTTTTCACCGTCAAAACTTACAATTCCGGTTTCGGTTAAGAACCAGACCACATTATTATCATCAACAGTAGATGAGTAAAATTTTTTGGCAGTAATTCCTTCTCCGAATGATTGCGCATTAAGTATCGGATTAATAAAAATCAGCAGGATAATAAAAAGTGCCAGTTGCTGAATCTTTCGATGTGTTGATTTTTGTAACTTGAGTTTATAATTTGCCATATTGTTGATTTAAGTTTGAAAAATTTTAAAACCCGAAAATATGAAAATAATTCTGTATTTCCGGGTTCTAAAATATTATATTAAGTATTATTTTAATTATTAACACTTTTTACAAGTGAGTCCGGTATGGAAACAAGTTCTATTCCATTGCCACTGCCTAGGTTCCTCGAATATTGTTTGTCGATAGGATTGTTCCAGTGTTCGTGCACACCCAAAACAGGGACCGGCGTTCCTGAGTTATCCGGATCATAAATGATGCCCTCTGGCCAGTTTGCGGTATCTGCAGCCTGATGCATATAATCGTCTACACCATTCACATTCGCCATTGTCTCCCACTCGTTGTTAACCGCATCGTGAACATGTTCGCCATTCCATTCTTCCCTAAGAAAATCATAACCTACGGATTCAATTGCTACCGGGTCCAGGGACATAAAAAGTGAGTTACTCCAATCGTTATTAAACGGAGGCATAAAATATTTAACAGGCCCTTTTGTTTCATTTGAACCGCCTCCGAAAAGGCCTTCAACCAGCCAGAGTAAGTTATTTTGCCCAAGATATTTGCTTCCCATTAAGTCGACAAAAACCCTGTATTTGCCATACCCTGTATTATTAGGCATTCCTTCTCTTCTGTTAGCAATGTGTGAATAATGGAGGTGACCTGCTGTCGGCCTTCCAATGTTCCCAAAATTACTTTTTGCTGTCAGCGATATACCTGCAGCTCCATGAGATTTTAGCACGGCCATAGTAATCATGTAATCTGCCTCTACGATTACATCGTAAAGTTTATCGGCTGTTTTTTTATCGGAATAAAATACTACTGAATCCTCTGTTAGATTAATTAAAGATCTGCCAAAATTTTCAGAAACTTTATCTATATATCTTACATCTGGGAATTCTTTTACCCAGGCATTATAGTTGTGTGCCCAGATTGGACACATTGGATCTCCAATAGAGATGTCGGACTGGTCAACTCCTACTTCATTAACAAGTTCTCTTAATAATTCAAGTACGACATAAGGCCCGGTTTCTGCCGGAATCAAACTATTTGTTATTCTTCCTCTTGGATCATTTTCCACTGAACGTGGTATTGCATAACCATTGTCTTTATCTTCTTGGGAAAGTTGCCATCTCGACTGCCCCTGGTTAATTTTTACAAAAATCTTTTCCCCTTTTTTGTAGCTTCTTCTTTCCCCATGTTTGTTATTATTGAAATGTTTGAAAATAGCTTCCCAGGAGTTGGAAACCGTTTCTTCTCCAGTGAGTTTCAAAATACCATCTTTAAACATTTTTGCAATAACTTCCGGATTGTTATTTTCAGGATCAACAAACCAACTGTATTTTTCAAAATCATTGTGTTCAAAATTTTCATTAGTAGCATCGGGATTCCAAACCCAAACAACTCTTCCGGGATGTATTCCTTTGGCTTCTCCAATAGGTTGATTTGGGCCATCATCTGGTCCCATTTTTACCTCTTCCATTTGTAATCCTTTAACCTTGCTGTCTGAAGGTGATAATGCCAATACAACAATTACTCCTGTAAGTAAAAGTAATGTTGCGGCATAGCGAACGTTTAATTTTCTTTTTAATTTTCTTGAAATGCTAACAATTCCGCCAACTGCCAGCAGATATGCTATTAATCCTGACATAAATGGTGCAGCAACTTTCATGCATGGATAAGTTGCTCTGGTTGGTTTCGGAATTACCCTGATAAGAAACCAAACTGTAGAAACTACACCCATTACAATAAACAGAACTTTTGGCGGAAGATGGTGTTCAACCATCCAATCTCGTATCTTTCCCAACTTCCCTCTCAGCTTTGAGATGTCAAACTTTTTGTAATGCATGATAAATAGTCCTCATATTTTAGTTATTAATTAGTTTTATCTACATGTAATAATATCAAAAAAATATAAAAATCTAAAGAATTCATATTTAATTAATTAATCATTAACAAAGTATCCGACATTACTGGGTACAATATTTTAACAGCGATGTAATAGTTAATGTTTTAAATAGTTACCGCCAAGCCTGAAAAGGATCTAACTTTTTCTTTCGGGATTTTGAGATGCACAGTTTAAAATTGAATATTACCAATTTCTTTCTGTCATATAAATTTCGAATTCTTTTTCTGTCATGGGTAATTCACCATGGTAGTTTTTTACAAATTCAAGGAAATCTTTTTTAATTTCTTCTGACCATTGGCTATCAATTTGTCCAGAGGTGTATACGCCCTCCCTAAGCCTTGCCCAGCCAAATTCATCACGAATTTGTGTTACCTCGGCAGTTTTCACTACTTCTTCTACAAGCTGAGCAGGAATAAAAAGAACTCCATGACTTTTTGCAAGAACAACATCACCGGGTAATACTGTAGCATGGCCTATACGAATAGGAGCATTAATGGAAGTCAGCATCATTTTCTGCAAAAAAGAAGCATCAATTCCTTTCGACCAGCTGTTAAATCCATCAATCATTTTCATCCCTTCCGGATCGCGAACTGTACCGTATACAATAACTCCCCTTTTCGATTTCGCATAAATTGCATTAGCCAGATTATCTCCCAGAATGGGGCCATCATCAACTTTGCCATAGGAGTCGGCTACATAAACATCACCGTTTTGTAAAATATCGATTGGCCATGAGTTAGTTGGAGGAGCGGATCTTTTTTCTATTTTCCCCTGGTTTTTAACCCATTCATCAAGATCGGGTCTGAGAGGCATATACTGTGCAGTAACCACGCGACCTGTCATGGCATTTTCAGGAAAAAGAACCGTCCAGGAGCCTTCAAACTGGCTTTCATAACCTCTGTTTCTCAGGACTGACCAGGCAGCTTCGATAGGAACTTTCTTAAGTCTTTCGAGTAATTCATCTGATACTTTTGGCCTGCCGTCGGAGAATCGTTCTCCCTCCCATGAAGATGTAATGGACTGAATATATTCAGGTGTTGATCCAACATTTTGCGAAAGCGCTGTGAAACAGGTAAAAACAATAAAACTAAAAATTGTAAATACTTTTTTCATAATGCTATAATGAATTTAATAGTTGATACTTTCTGTAATGATAATGAACAGCTGGTTTATAAAAAACTATGGAGCCAGAAAAATTTCTGACTCCATGGTATTTATATCTGTTAAATGTAACGTATAATTTAAAAAAATTACAAGTTGAAATTATGGTACATCCCAGAATACTCTTGTCACATTATCATCTGTTCCTCCAATGGCTTGAACTGCAGCCTGATAATTTTCTTTATTTTCCGACAACTCGGCATCAGGATAAGTAAATCTGTGAACATATCCATCGCCACCGTTTGCCAGAAGATTGTCATTCGCATCATTACGATCCAAAGCAGGCAAATACGTTCTCCTGAAATTAGCCCAGGCTTCTGCTCCATTTCTGATACATGCTACCCAATATTGAGTATTGATAAGTTCAAGAGCGTCGTCTGCATTATATGCCACACCATCTTGTGCAAGAAAAGCATCCTGGTCTTCTGAAGATATTGGACCATAACTGGAACCTGTTTCACTTACGTACAATGCCATAATATCCATATCAGCCTTTACTCCCGCTTCATAATATTGCTGAGCATCGCCTGAAATCCAGCCTCTGTAAGCAGCTTCAGCCAGAAGTAGAGAAGTTTGAGCATAAGTTATCCAGAAAGTCGGTGCATTTTGCGATGCAACAACATTTACATTCATTTGCGAATAATTGTATCCCTGTCCTTTTACTCCTCTATACTGCGGTAAAGAGAGGTCGGCTGCAAGAACTCCTACCGGAACACCAAACTGATTTTCCAAAGCAACGTCAGGAACTTCAGTCGCAAGAGGATTTCCGGGTTCTTCAAAAGTTGCTATTATATACTTGCTACGCGGATCATTAGTCGCTTTTAAATGATCAACAAAAGGCTCAGCTGCATAATAGAATCTTGGCTGGTTGTTTACCAAGTTGCCGTTTGCAAAATTTGTAAAATTGGTCCCGTCGTAAACAACAAAAGCATTGTCCTCATTCGATGTCATCACTCCGCCACTAAATGCTTCAGAAACAATAGATGCCGCTTTTGTCGGATCTTTTTTGGAATAGCGCATACCTAACCTTAACAACAATGAATTACCCAGCTTTTTCCATTTTGCCACTTGAGCCGCGGCATCACCTGATGGGTAGTAAGCATTAGCTCCATAGAAAAGGTCGGCTGAAACAAAATCACCACTTGGATTTAAATTGTCTATTGCCTCTGTAAGTTCTTTGTAAAGATCTTCATAGATAGCTTCATCATCATTATATGGTGGATAGAAATACTCAGCTCCACCAATTGCTGCCAGCCCAATATCAAAATACGCAATATCAGAGTACGTATCAACCATTACCATAAGAGTCTGAGCTTTCCAGATCCGTACTATACTTTGCAAATTAATCAAATTTGCATATTGCTCTTGTGTCTCTATAAGATGTAATATCTGAATAAAATTTTTGAGTGAACCTGTATAGGCTCCCCACGCTCCGTTCTGGAAGTTGTCTGTATCTGCATTAAAATTAAATGCCAGGGTAGCCCCTTCGTTAACCGGATTTACAAATTGCTGAACAATGGTATGTTCCGATTCCCATCCACCAAGATAGGTACGTTGTGCTCCTGCAAATAAAAGCTGTGGATCGATTTCATTTATTGCAAAGGGATCTGTATTTACTTCTACAAAATCCTGATCGCATCCTGCAAAAAATAACAGGACTGCACTTAAAAATATAATTTGTCTAATCTTTTTCATGTCCTTAAAATTTTGCATTTAAACTAAACATATAATTACGGGTTGTTGGTAACGATGAATTCTCGTAACCAGACCTTGTATCTCCTGAGGATTGAATAGCTTCAGGATCAACATTTGGAATATCCTTATAAAGGATTGCCACATTTCTACATGAAGCTGTAAATGATAAACCCTTAATAAAGCCAAGAGCATCTACTTTTTTCAAAGCATCAGTTAGATCATAGCTAAATGAAATGTTTCTTAACTTAATATAATCTGACTTAAATATAAAAGGATCCCCGATTTGAAGGTTTCTGTAATCTGCATAAAACAACTGCAAGAAACGAGGAGCAATAACAGTGGTGTTTGGTTCACCGCTGGTTTTATAAACCCCCGGGAATGTTAAACCTTCTTCTATTGTACCATCCTCAAATATTCTGCGACCTTCCAGCGAAAGCTCAGAGTGTCCTTGTCTGGTCATATTTAACAAGGTTGAAGAAAGAACTGTACCTCCCAGTTTATAGTCAATGAATATACCCAATGAAAGATTTTTGTATTTGAATGTATTGTTCCAACCACCTGTATGTGGAGGGATTGATGTACCAACGGGAACAAAATCATCCGTTGCAATCAAATAACCGGCGAAAAAGCCATCTTCAGGATCTCTAACTAGAATATCCCCGTTTTCATTTCTCGCATAAGTTCTTGTATATAGCTGGTTCATCGACATTCCTACTGTATAATGTAATTCGCCAAGAAACTCATTCCCTGTATCATTATAGTTAATTACGAGGAAATCTTCAATGTCAGAACCATCCGGGTTTTTACCCACAGAAAGTACTTTTGTTTTTAAAATAGTGTGGTTCCATGCAGTTGTCCAACTAAAGTCACGCGTTTCTATTGGCGTATAGTCTATCATTATTTCTATACCCTTGTTCTTTAATGAACCAAGATTTTCTTTCGAACTTTGATATCCTGATGCATTTGAAAGGTTTACACTTAGTATTTGGTCTGTTGTAACTTTGTCAAATGCTGCAATATCAAAATGTAAACGATTGTTAAACAATCTTGCTTCCAGCCCAATTTCCTTTTCAGTAACTGTAAACGGTTGCAGGTTTGGGTTTGGAGCCCCTTGGCCCGAGATACTTGCAGTAGTTTGTCCATTAAACTGATTATTACCAATACTATAGGTCAGGTTACCTTCATATGTTCCTACACCATTAGAACTACCTACCTGTGCCCATGAACCTCTTATTTTTGCATAATCCATCCAGGCTAAATCTTCTAACCATTCTGAGAAAACAACACTACCTGATACCGATGAATAAAACTTTGAATTACTTTCCGGGTTTAATACGGAGAACCAGTCTTCCCTTCCTGTAAAATTCAGGTAATATGTATTTTTATATCCAAACTCTGCGATTCCATAAAGTGAATTTACTCTGCGTTGATCGAAATCGAAACTCAAGGTTTGATCCACACCATTGGATATGGAATAGAAATTTCTTACAATCATATTTGAAACATTTTCTCTAAAGTTATGATTTCTAACTCTAAAGGTGTTTCCTCCAAAGCTTGCGTCGACACTTAAATCGCCAAAATTTTCACTAAAGCCTAAAAGGAAGTCAGCATTTACATCTGTCCCCCAACCCTCTGATACACTGTAGCTTCCTTTGTATGTGCCATCAGAATTTTTTGGGTCATTCGTCCCAATGCCACCTGGGGTTTTATTTTCGGTAAAAGTAATCGCGTAATCATAATTATACCTTCCCTGGAGGTATAACCAGTCTGTGATGTCCCAGCGTAAAGTTGCTGTACCCAGAAAGCGGTCTCTTACCCTGTTATAGGATTGCCCCGCTTGCTGAGCATAATATGGGTTGTTAAGGGTTGTCCAACCTCCCCACAGTAGTTCAGTCCCATTTTCAGTGAATGCACTCTCTTTGAATTTTTCAATAGGAATAGATTGAGAAACACGAGTAAGGAAGTTCATTGAACCCGGGCCCTGCGTACCAATTTGCGGAGGATCAATGTATTCCTCGTTGGTGTAGTTTACATTCATTGAAAAATTTAGATTTTCAGCAATGTTGTAGTTAACCCCTAAGTTGGCAATTTTTCTTTTGTATTCATTCTTCGGCTCAATACCTTTTGTATCGGTATTCGAAAATGATGCCCTAAAGCTACCGTGTTCATTACCGCCTGAAAAGGCTACGGTATTGGTAAAAATCTGTCCGGTATTAAAATAGTTTTTTATCCTGTTTGGAACAAATTCATATGGTATCTCTGAACCATCTGCAGCAGGAACAAGTTCTCCATCATATGGTTCACCCCAACCCATCTGGCCATTGGAAGAGGCATTTGCCGGACTGCTTGGTCTGGCTCCAAAGGCTCCAAGGCCATACTGATCCTGGAACTCAAAGAAATCCAAAACTTCTTGTGCAGTAAAACTTGATGTAACTTCAACGCCAATACCCTGGCCAAGCTGGCCGGATTTTGTAGTAATGATGATTGCACCATTTGCTGCGCGCGAACCATAAATGGCAGCTGCGGTAGCACCTTTCAATACGGTCATGCTTTCGATGTCATCCGGGTTAATATTGTTCATATTGTCTCCCAAGTCACGGCGATTAAAGGCACCGTTTGCACCGTTTGCACCCTGGTCAATCGGGAGTCCGTTGATCACAATTAAAGGAGCGTTATTAGCTCCATCGAAAGCGGCCTGTCCACGTAAACGAATTTGTGTACTGGCACCGGCACCTGCTGCAGGAGGAGTAATATTCAATCCCGAAACTTTCCCTTCGAGCGACTCCATCATATTGGTGCTTCTTGATTCCAACAGATCTTCTGATTGTACTGAAGTTACCGCATACCCGAGGCTTTTTGCTTCTCGCTTTATACCAAGAGCAGTAACCACAACTTCATCTAACTCTTCAGTTGATTCCTCCAGCGTTACATTTAGAGTTGTCTGTGAGCCAACCGGAACACTCTTAGTAATGAACCCAATAAACGAAAATTGTAGGACTGCCTGTGTATTAGGCACCGAGATAGAAAATCCTCCATTTGCACCAGTAGAAGTTCCAATCGTTGTCCCTTCCACTACAACAGTAACACCGGGAAGCGGCACATTGTCCGCTGTTGTGACAGTACCGGTTACTGTTTGTTGAGCAAAAACTGCTTGTACACCTGTAAATATTAGAAGCACAAGCAAAACTGTTAGTTTTCTCATAAGTTAATAATTTAAGTTTAGTTATATAAAATTTTGTATTGAGTAAAAAAACGATATACTAAATATCAAATAGAACAAAAATATTTCATGTATCGTTTTTATACTGTATACAATATGCGAATATACCAAGTTTTTTTAGATTAACAAATGGTTAATTGTTTAATGTGCTGGCTGGGTTTTTTTTTGCAAAAACAGCTTAAGTTAAAAACTCAATTATTACGATGTATTTGCATAAAAAAGATTTATTGATTAAAAACAAATAGGTATTACGAATACTTTTCAAGTATTTGTTTATTAGATGTATATGATTTAATTTGAATAAAAAAGGGTCTAGTTTTATCTAAACCCCTTTTAAAAATTTTCTATTATAAATTAAGAATTTTATTTATCTATCGTTTTTGAAAAATAAAAATAAAAATCTATCGAATAACCCTTGCACTTCCTCCTTTCATAACTTTTTCTGCCTCGTCTTTTGTGGCCCAGTTCCAGTCACCCATAAACCCATGGCAAAGTGCGGAGTAAGCGGCTGAGAATTCGATAGTTTCCTGAGGATCCCTACCTTCAAGCATACTGCTAATTAAGGCAGATGCGAAACTGTCTCCACCTCCGGTTCTGTCCCAAACCTCAAGATTCTCATACTTTCTTGAGGCATAAAATTCTCCCTTATAAAGCATAACGGTTTGCCAATCGTTTAGCAGTGCTGTTTTAACGTGACGCAACGTTGTACCAACAGCCTGAACATTCGGGAACTGTTTTACGACCTCATTGGCAACAAGCTTATATTTTTCAGGATCCAAATCAGCGTAAGCTTCTGTGCCTCCATCAACTTTAATGCCGAGCATTTTTTCGAAATCCTCTTCATTACCAATAATTACATCAACATAAGGCATGATTTCTTTCATAACAACTTTGGCTTGATCTGAGGTCCAAAGAGTTGATCTGAAATTTAAATCGAAACTGGTTGTTACACCAAGTTTCTTCGCCATTTTAAGTGAAGCCACAGCCTCTGCTGCCGCATTTTCTGAAATAGCAGTAGTAATACCAGTGGTATGAAACCATCTTGTTTGTTTAAGTGTTTCTTCCCAGTCAATATCACCAGGTTGGATAAGACTAATTGCCGAGTGTGCCCTGTCGTAAATTTGTTTACTTGCCCGCGGGCCTATTCCAACTTCCAAGTAACAAAGGCCATTTCGAACAGTACCTTTTCCATCAAAAGGAAGAAGTTTTACGCCAGACATATCAACGCCATGTTCTCTACCTTTATTAATAATATATTGACCTGACCAAATGTCAACCAGTTTGGAAACCCAAGCTGTTTTTTGTCCTAACCTTGAAACATTTACACTAACATTTAATTCAGCAGCCGCAATTGCAATTGATAGCTGCGAAGATTGTTCCAGCCGGGCATGGTCAGGAGCAGTAAACCTTACCATTGCTTCACCAAAACCTATAAGATCATATTTTTTTTCTGTACTCATTTTTATCTTGTTAATATTGATTCTATAAATTTAATCCTTTTCTGTTGAAAACAGCTTTTGGCATTCTGCCTTCAAGGAAGTCAACGATTCCTGTCGCTGCCTCGCATGCTACACGTACTGTGCATTCGGTTGTAAGTGCTGCGCTGTGAGGACTGACAATGGTTTTTGGACTTTGAAGAAATGCTTCTCCGTCAACAGGAGGTTCATTTGCCAAAACATCAAAAGCAGCTCCTGCAAGTTTGTCTTCGTCAAGCATTTTTACAAGGTATGCTTCATCAACAATACGGCCTCGTGCTGTATTAATTAGATACGCTGACGGTTTCATTAATGAAAGTAATTTTTCTCCGACATGCCCGTGAGTAGTTTCGTTATGAGGTACGTGTAAAGATACAACGTCGGCTTCAGCAAAAACCTTTTCTTCTTCTGTATACCTTGTCACTCCTGGTGCCAAGACACTGTCATCAATATAAGGGTCATAAACAATCACTTTCATATTGAATGCGCCTATACATTTTTTTGCAACTTGTTTTCCAATCCTGCCATAACCTATAATTCCTAAGGTTTTACCATCAAGGTCGATTGGAAGATACAGTCGTCTCGCAGTTTTAAATTTTCCCTGGCGAGTTTCTCCATCAAGGAAAAGGAGATGTTTTGTTGCTGCACCAATAAGTGCAACGGTATGTTCTGCAACTGTTACTGTGTTAGCGTCAGGCGTGTGAAGAACGTAAATTCCTCTTTCTGTAGCAGCGGCAATGTCTACGTTGTCTACTCCGGTTCCTGTTCTGCTTATGACTTTTAATTCAGGAGCCATATCCATTAGTTCAGGAGTAAATTTGATAGTAGTATCAAGCATAACTGCTGTTACATCCTTAACAAGTCTTTTAAATTCATCGTGGTCGCCCGATGGCATATAAACCACTTCACCGGCCTGACTCAAGATATTCAATGCATCAGGACTTACTTTTTCATTAACCAGTATTTTTTTCATATGTCGTTATTTTACTTACTTATATCAATTACATGATAAAGAGTTACTTAAATCTAACATGCAATTCGAATAAAAATTTTAGAATATTAAATTAGATTTTCTTTTTTAAGGAAGTCTTCTATATTCTTTTTAATATTATCCGCAAGAGGAAGAAGCGGAAGCCTTGGCTGACCACCATTCAGTCCTGCAAGATCCATTGCATATTTAACTGCCGCAACACCACCGGTTCCGGAAACCGATTTATTCATTATTAGTACTCTTTCATTTAATTTTAATGCTTCCTCGTACTTCTTGGCGACAGTAAGGTCATATAATTCGCAAGTAATATCGGGGAAAACATTAGCAAGAGAGATTACGCCGCCCGGTGCACCCATCAGAAGTCCGTTTACGAAGAAGTTTGCTGAACCTGGCATTACATTAAATACATCTCTTACTGCCAGAAGAAATTTTTCAATATTACCTGTTGAAGAATCTTTTACACCAACAATATTTGGATGTTTGGCAAGGTCTTTAACAAGATTTACTGATAAAACAGTTCCGCCACAAAATTGCGGTGCATTGTAAACCAGACAAGGAGTAGATACACTATCAGCAACGTCTGAAAAATACTTAAGCAATGCTTCATCGGTCATTTGCTTTTTGAAGTAAGAAGGAGGCAGCAGAGTTATATAATCTGCCCCAAGATTTTCACAAATTTTTGCGAATTCTTTAGTTTCTTTCGTAGATTCAAAAATACATCCTGCCATAACAACTTGTTCGGCTCCCTTATTATTGATAATAGTTTCGAGAACTTTTTCCTTTTCAGGATTAGTAAGACTTTTATTCTCACCATTTGAACCAAGAGCCAGGTAACCTTTAAGAGGGGATTTTGCATAAAAATCCATGTTTTCTTTTAACTGATCATAAGCTACTTCTCCGTCTTCATAGAAAGGAGTAGTGATTGGAGCAAATACTCCCATTAACTTTGTATCCATCGGTATTTATTTTTATAGTTGATTAATAAAATATTTTTATTTCTGTCCTTGTGCTGCATTCATAAATCTTCTTTGGTATGAAATTACCTGCGGTGTTGTCGTAAATTTAGCAAGATACTGAGGTTCAGCCGTAATGACTACTCTGTCGGCAACATTAGTAAATTCGGGTTCTGAAAGAAGTTTATCTATTGCCGGATAATTTTCTTCACCTTCCATACTGCAAATAATCAGCCTGGTATCTTTAAGGTTCGCAGTTTTGAGTAATCTCAGATTATGGCGAACAGCATCAAGCTGATCACTTCCCTCATGATTATCCCAGTTCCTGTATTTTAACATTCTTTCTGCTGTTGCTTTTACGTCGGATAAACTCATGTTGCTTTCGGGCGCAATAAAATCCTTATCAATAAAGAATTTTTTTAGATTTTCAAGTACTAAATCATCCTGCGTATTTGTATACTGGTCAAGATAATTTTTCATGGCTATACTTGCCATTCCTCTATGCCTTATAAAAGAGTTGATAAAATATGGTCTTGCCTGTAATGCCAATGCAGTTTGATAAGGTTCAAACATAAGGGTAAAGTTAACCCTGTATCCATGTTCATGTAATAATAATGCAAGGTTATGACCTCTTAATTTGTCTTCTGTTGTCCCTGCATCATACGCGCGGTGGAATTTTTTATCACCGGTAAGCAGTTCGTTTACATTTTGTGCATTTACTGGTCCCGTATGAGGCACTTTTATAACAACCCTGTATTTTGATAGCATTTCTTTAAACCTGGCTGCTTCTTCAAGAATTTCATTTATTGAATCGGAAAAAGGATTGTTTAGTTCTACTGAAATATCACAACCCGGGCCTAAAATATTACCTAACTCCTGCATGACTTCGTCACGCGTTTTAAATTTGTTTCCAATATTTGCCTTTGGATTGTTTATAAAAAGATCATATATGATCCCTGGGTTACAGGTAAGATTTGCCAAAATATTTTTAACCGGCTCAACCTCATAAGGATTTGCACTATCTGCTGAAAATAAGAGTTTCGTAGGCCTTTTTATTCCATTTGTGTCATAAGAGATATCGCGCACCAAATCAACCCTTAAAACATTATTTTCTGTTAATTCATATTGAATTTTAAATCCTGCCGGAGTTTGTCCTGCCGGAGTTTTAAAATAGTCTATAACTTCTTTGAAATTTGTTGTAACACCTATATACTTTATGTTATTTTTTAGGAAATTATAATGTTCGGCTGAGACAGGTGTATCTATAACTCTTTGGACATATTCAATATCACTGGCTATTACAGTGGCCGTGCTTTCTTTTTGCTCGTAAGAATATAATAAACTTCTTAAAGATAATTTTATATGATTCATCAATTTTTATCAGTTTAATTTTTAATTGGTATTAGATTATACTTTACTGTTATTCAATACTTTCCCCTCTCAAAAAATGAGATTTTTTGAATAACTGTATTAATAAATTTACAAAACGGCCGAAACGGTTGAATGCAAAGCCTTTAGTTTGCGGCTATCAACGCGATCGCTGACCTTGAGATGGCTGTTCGAATGGTTCAAGCCATTCAAGCTGGCGATCAATATTTTGATTCATTTTATATTTTATGATACTGTTATCCGGATCTTTACTTCCAATAATTTCTATTTTATCTCTGTCCATATATCCTAATCCGGCAGCAGCTAAATAATTTATATATCCAACTTGTTCCAAGGGAACGCCCATAAGTCTTGCACACATGCTATCGACAGCAACTACATCAAATCCTGCCAATGCTATTCTGTGATCGACTGCAGTTCCTGCGATAGGTCCATTCCCTTCCATTCCCTCAACACCATCAATAATCGCAAAGTCAGCACGGGAACTTTGAGTTACTAAAAACATGTTATAATGCAGGTAGCGTGATCCTCCTGAATGCATATTGCGTTTATAGCTAATCGGTCTTCCTCCGTTAACGACACTACCTGGATTAAGTGGTGCCCCCATAGCAATATTTTTAATACTTCCAGTCATCACTACTGCGTTATGAGTTTTAAGCCTGGACAAAGAAATCACAAAATAATCAGGACTAACCAGCATATCTGCTAACTCTATCTTATCAAGATGAAGATTTCTGTCAATAATATAAGCAGGTACACCTTTATTTTCGGTATTTAGATCTACAAATTTTATATTGTATTCATTTGCCAGATCGGTATAGCCGTAATTTTTAAATCCATCAGAAGAGTTTACACTGGAACTTGATTCGGCAATAATAACCTGACCTTTATAAATCGGTTTTAGATATTCAAGAACAGCACGTAAGGCATCCACGTGTGTTGCACAAAGTGGATTGTTAGTAACCACCATATTGGGTTTTATAACCACCTGCTTATTCTTTATACCCGCTTTGAGCTCGCTATGGAAAGGTTTCATCACTTCAAACATCATTTGCATACGATCAGTACCAGTTGTAAATGATACCGGACTTAAGCCATCATCGTTAAATGACTTTAAAGGAGCTTTCAAATCTCCCGGTTCACCAGCTAAAATATCTCTAAAACCTGAAGATAGCATTAATGCTGATCCAAGTCCTAGCATTTTGAGAGCGTTACGTCGACCTGTAACCAATTGTTTTTCTGACGTTTTCATAATTTTTGGTTTTAAGTTTTATTGGATAGGTATTTTAATTATTTGATATTAACCAAATGCAATTCTATCATATTTTTTCGTATTCCTGGTGTAATTATTCCTGGCTAAAAATACTAGGGTAATCCCTTTGTATACTAAACAATCTTCTTGAAAAAGAACGATAATTAATTTCTCGGGCGTGAAGATCTTTCCTGACGTTCCTTAGCGTATGCTCTAATAAATTCAGGAGATGGAGCTTCACCCGGATCTTCAAAAAACTGTCCCATAGTTTCAGCATGATCCAAAAGCCACTGTGTAAATTCTTCATTCATTTCTGGTGTGTACGCACCGTCAGCTTGCTGTGCTGTAAATCTACCCTCTTTTACACCCATGTGAGCCCATTTGTCCTGCATTCTGGTTCTTTCTGAAGTCTCAACAACTGTTTGTGCATGTTGTGGAGGAATAAAAACAACACCTTCACGAGACGCCAAAACGATATCGCCAGGCATAACTGTAACATAACCAATCTGCAAAGGACAATTAACGCCAATTACTGAATTTGAGCTGTTGGCCTGTGGCCTGAAATCACGTACCATTATATTCCAATTCGGGTCAACATCCATGTTTCCCGGCAAGTCTCTGACAGTTCCTCTGATTATTGCTCCGTTACCGGATTTTGTCCAGATAGTTGTTCCAAGGTTGTCTCCAACGTGTGAAGCATCGAGAATCCCTTCAGCAACATTAGCTACATAACAATCACCATCCTGCAGTTGGTCAACACCCCATGTATATTGCCCTCTGCTTCTTCCATCTTTATTCCCTTGTTCCTGAATAAGACCATTCAAGTCAGGACGATAAGGTACGAATTGAATTGTAGAAGCCCTGCCGCAGATTATTACATCATCTCTCATTAATTTCATACCTCCATGATACTGGTTGGAATAAGTAGACCTTCTAAAAGCACCAAAGCTTAATGCTCCCTGGTCAGAAGTTTGATCGCTTGTTCCATTAAGTGTTTGCCATGCTTCAGTAACCGAAACATACTTCATTCTTCGAACAATATCATCCGGCACCTTTGGTCTTCCATCAGGGAAACGGTCTCCTTGCCAAACGGAAGTGTAGTAGAGCATTTCTTCCTTTGTTAAAGAAGTTGGTTGAGCATTTACTGATGAAAACAGGAATAAACCTGCGAACAATGTAAAGCAGAAAGCACAAAATAATTTTCTGATTCTCATAAGTTTCTCCTCCGATTTTTATTAGTTTAAAATTAGTTTCAATTATTTTTCCATCATAATATAGTAAAAAAATACTTGGAACTCAATACTATTAAAAAACTGCTTCATTAACAAAGATTTTAAATGCATTATAATAATATTAACAATTCCCGGGTTGCCTTTCCAAGTAGTACATTTTTAAATTAAATTCTAACATAATGTTGCCTAAAAACAATCTATTTCTTTGCGTTTTATGGCATTTGTTTTTAGCTAAGCCTTCTTTGTTTTTGGAACTCTTACTTTTGGTTCTCTAAGGTTCCAGAAGCTGGCTATAGCAGATGCCGCTATATTCATCCATGTTCCGAAAATCAACGGAGCAAGAGCTGCAGCTGTACTTTTAAGTACGTCATAAGCCAGACCAACTGCCAGACCAGAATTTTTCAATCCTACCTCCAATGTAATTGCTCTTACATCAGCATCATTAAGTCGTAAAGCCTTCGAAGCACCATAACCCATTAACAACCCAATAGTGTTATGTGCAATTGTTGCAAGAAAAAGGGCTGGCCCGATTGTCAACAAAGTTGCTTTATTGTGGGCCGCTACAATTACTATATATATCATTATGGCTGTTAATGAAAGTTTTGGAAGAACCAAGTCCATCCAATTTTCAGGGCCATTTGTTTTTCGAATAACAACAATTGTAATTGATACAATAGTAACAGCCCAGGCAACGAGTATAAGACCAGTCTGTAATGAAACAATAACTTCAGGGAAAGGTACAAATATCAAAATTAGACCGGCGAGAAATGTAACCGCTGCAAGAATGTACATATTGGCGTCTTTTTTTACCCATTCAAGGTCGCCATAAAGCAGTTTATTGGCAACAATTCCTGCGAATATTGGTATCAATATCATATTCCCGATACTAATCATCATATTTACGGCATTAACCTCAATAAGCTGTCCTGCAAATGCCATCATGAGAAGAGGCGTAACGATTGGAGCGAGTAATGTTGCAAAAGTTGTTATAGTCACTGAAAGAGCCAAATTACCCTTTGCCAGGTAGGTCATAACGTTTGAAGCAACGCCTCCAGGACATGCGCCTACTAAAATAATGCCGGCAGCCACCTCTGGCGGGAAATGCCAAACTTTGATTATCAGTATAGCTGCAAGTGGCATTAGCGCAAACACCATTATTGTTCCGGCTATTACTCCCAATGGTTTTGAAAATTCTTTTACAAAGTCCCTAAGGTTTAGTTTTGTTCCCATTCCAAACATGATCACCTGGATAGATGGCACAATCAGTTTGTTAGTGTCAAAACCCCAATCAGTGAAAATCTCAGGGAAATATAATGTAAAAGACACAAAGGCAAAGATTTGGAGTGTAAAAGAAAGTCCTTTAAATTTTTCTGTTCTTTGCGCTGCGAAAGCAAGAGCATAGAATAATCCGAATAAGACTAATCCGGATATTGGTAAATTCCCATTATTTGATGTAAGCAAAAGAATTTCTGCAATAGCAAGTAATCCTGCAAACGCAAGAAACATTTTAACTGCGGCTGAATTTTTCATAAGTGGTTTCTTAATTTGGTTACTGGTTTAGTAGTTCAATTACTGATTCTTTTATTTGTTCAGGCTGAAGCCCGTATTTTCCTAATAATTCTTCATAAGGACCGTTACTTGCATAAAAGTCGCCAACACCCAGCATTTTTATTTTGGCAGGATGTTCCTGACTGCATATTTCTGAAACAATACTTCCCAGGCCTCCAGCAACAAAGTGTTCTTCTATAGTTACGATTTTACCAATCTCTTTTGCTGCCGATAAAATTAGTTCACGATCGACAGGCTTGACAGTATGCATATCAATCAAACGTACACTTACTCCTGCCTTTTCAAGAAGTTCGGCTGCGGCAACTGCTTTTGACAAAACAGTTCCTGTTCCAATAAGAGCGACATCATTGCCTTCTTTTAGTACAATGCCCTTTCCTATTTCGAAATTTACATCATCCGGATAAATTACCGGCATTTTCGGACTTCCAATTTTTAGGTAGCATGGGCCAACATGCTTTATCATGGCATGTACAGCTTTTTTTATAGTAGTAGGATCTCCTGGATTTAAAATAGTAACACCGGGTATTGTACGTATTATTGCTACGTCGTCGAGAGAATGATGAGTTGAACCAAGTTGATCATAGGTAAGTCCGACACAACGACCTACGATTTTAGCGTTTTGATTCATATATCCCAAATCATTTCTGAACATCTCATAAGGGCGAGCGGTAACAAATGGGGCAATAGCTGCAAACACCGGTATCTTTCCTACAGTGGCAAGTCCGCTTGCATATCCCATTATGCCTTGTTCCATTATCCCAAATTCAATATGTCGTTCAGGAAATTTTGCGTGAAATGCGCTCATTCCAGAGCCTGAACTACTATCAGCAGAGAGGGCTACAACATTTTCATTTTCCATTGCTGCCTCAACCAAAGCTTCTCCAAAGGTTTTCCTGGGGTCCTTCATATCATTTATCATAGTCCTACTCCTTCCATTTTAGCTTTCAACTGTTTTTCAATATTATCTAAATCTTTTTCTGCCTGCGCCGCTTCTTCCGGATTTGATTTCCAGTAGTGGTAATTTACTTTTGCCTCGGCAAAACTAAATCCTTTTGATTTCACAGTGTCAGCTATAAAGACTGTTGGTTTCCCTTTCTCGAACGGAACCTGATTTACTTTATTGATAATGGTTTCCATATCGTGACCATCAATAACATGCACGTTCCATCCAAAAGCCCGCCACCTTTCATCAAGCGGTTCATAACTCATTACGTCAACAGTTGGCCCGCTAATTTGAAGTTGGTTTCTGTCTACGAAAACAATAAGGTTATCAAGTTTGTGCATTGATGCGGCAGAAGCTGCTTCCCAGTTTGATCCCTCGGCAAGTTCACCATCACCCATTAATACAAAAACTTTTTGAGGAGAGTTGTCTAATTTAAAACCAAGGGCCATACCACCTGCTATTGACAATCCATGTCCTAGCGCACCAGTATTGGTTTCTACACCCGGTAATTTGTGCATATTTGGATGCCCCGGAACCTTAGAATCCAAATCTCCATACGTGTCAAGAATCGATTTATCAAAAAAACCACGTTCAGAAAGTGTTGCGTATAATACCAGACATTTATGCCCGGCAGAAAGTACAAAGCGATCACGTTCGTTCCAACCTGGATTTTCGGGATCCACACGAAGCAGGTTAAAATAAAGTGCAGTTAATATTTCAGTGGAGGAAAGTGCCCCACCAATATGGCCTGCCTTGCCCACTTTCATTAATCTTAATATATTTCGTCTTATTTGTAGTGCTGTTTGTTCCAGCTTAAGAATTTCTTTTGTATCCATTAGAATAAGTATACCTTACATTTATATTTTATCAAACCTGGTGTTTTTTCGCATAATCAACATAGCAGGCAACTTTAGCTTCTGAAGCTGTGCCCGTCTGCCATTCTGATTCCATCCAGGTTTTAACTATTGTTTTGGCAACTGCCGTTCCTGTTGTAAAGGCACCTATTGCTAATACATTGGCATTATTACTTTTAATTGCTCTTTCGGCTGAATATGTGTCTGCGCAAAGGGCGGCAATTACTCCAGATACTTTATTTGCTGCGATACTCATACCTATTCCTGTGCCACAAAGCAAAATTCCCCTTTCAAATTCTTTAGCAGCCACTGCCTCTCCAACATCAAATGCCACTCTTGCATAAATGGGATCTTCACTACCAAAATCTTTAACGGTATGTCCCATCTCTTTCAACTGAGCTATGATGATTTCTTTCAGGTCCGAAGCGTTAGGATCGCAACCTATGGCTACAGTCATTTTTTTTTCAATAGTAGATTGTGTCATTATTTGTAATAATTTTAATGGTTTATTTGGTTATTTTAATTTATAATACAACTGATCGATTTTTTCAGATCGATTGATGTTGAGCCGCTAAAATTAGTTACTTTTTTTTAATCCCCAAAAAAAGAATATAGCAAGATGTTATGCTTAGAAATGTCTTGAAGTCAAAGTTCAGGATTAAATACTATAACCTTGATACACAAAATAAAGCATCTGATTTATGATGATTCAAAAATGTATAAATAATCTTCCTTCTGAGTTGTTAAATTTGCCTGACGTAACTTTCTGTTTGTGAGAATTGTATACAGTATGCAAGATTTTTTATGCAAAAAAAGTTGAGCAAATTAAAGTCAGCTCTTTTTTGATTTTGACTACGAAAATTACTGCATAAAAAAACCGTTGAATAACATCAACGGTTTAAAAAAATTATTTTTAAAGTAGTTATTAATTTTAACATAACACAATAAAAACTTTAATAATGAAATAAATTAATCCGGAATAATGTTTACGATTACCCTTTTATATCGTGTTAAAGCAGGACTGCCTTTGTCCGTAACCTTTAAAATAAAATGTGCAGTTTCCTTTTTTTCTACTTCAGGAGCAATAATTGTAAAAATTCTGTACATATTTTCAGCCAAAGAAAATTGTATGGGTTTATCCAAAGTGCCTGCCTCAGGATAATTGAACCAATGATAACTTAGGTTATCGTTGTCCGGATCAGTTGTTCCACTGGCATCCAGAATAAAAATCTCACCTGATTTAACTGTTATTTCTTCCGGGTGACCAAGCGCAGGTACTGGAGGGTGATTGGCTTCCTGATAAGATTTGAAGGTCCAGTCCATACGCGCGGCAAAATCATTTTGAAAATCTTCTCTCCAACGAAATAGCGTAGCCTGGTTATTGTTAAAAGTTATTGTATCCATTCTGATGGCTCTTCCATATTCGTTTGGTACATATGGAGTAAAGCGATCTGCTGCGTTTGTCCATATAGGGCGTGGTTCAGGATCTACTGGCACACCTCCGGTAAATCCTGTTCTGTCAAGGGATGAGTATTCAGGTTGGTACAGTTCATAACGACCTCCCCATCCTCCCCATTCCGGTTGTTCAGGATTATTCAATCCGTTGGGGATTAATGATAACCACGAAGGGGTATCTCCCTCCATTCCGTAAGCTACATCGGGGTAGGCAGAGCCAAGTGGCCCATGGTTTTGCTGAATATTTTCAGCCAACCAACTATTGCTAATCACTTCACTTTTTATTCCCGGATAGTATTTTGTAATTGCTGTCCATGTTGAACTCTCATATCCACCGGGGCTTACAATATAAAAAAGGTCGGGAAAATTAGTCCTCATCCAGATACCGCTGTCGTCCTGATCTGAAATTGTGTAAACTCTCAGTTTCTCAATTAGCCTTTTTGCTTCCGCAGCTGTCTTAGTTTCTTTAATTTTATATAAAGCCTGGGCAAGGGTATTGGGACCTCCCCAAACGCTAATCCACAAAGGACGATTGTCGTCTTTTTCAAGTTCTTTAATTATCCACTCCGAACCTTCAGAATCCTTATTTTTTCCAACTCCATTCATGCCGTACACCGGAAGGCCATGTTTTACAAGTTTTAGCAAAGATTCAGCATCAGGAAATCCGGGTTCATGCTTTAAAAGGTTTTCCTGCACCTGACCATATCTTTGAATGATTCTAATTACGGATTCCGGATGTATTTCATTTTTTTGGTGAACTGAAGTTGTAGCAACAATTCCTTTAATGTCAATAACATTTGAATACAACATTAAACGAACCAAAGTTTGTGTGTCATCAGGATCGGCCTCAATGTCTGTGAGGACTACAACCCGACTTTTTGGTTCTTCCTGTGCCACTATAAAACCAGAAGCTATAAATAGTATTGAAAATAAAAGAAACAGTTTAGTTTTTAAACTAATTGAGATTTTTAAATTATTAATGAATATCATGATTTTGTTACTTTGATTTTCAGAATTTAACTTTTTAATTAGAGTTATTTTTCGGGGACAGAACAACTGAACAATAGGGAGCAAATAAACACCAGAGTAGAAACATAAGTTTTCATAATTCAGTGTTTATAGTTAGATTTTAATTTAGTCTTATTCATATTTGTAGGTTTTAAAACGAATAAATGAATTTTTGCCCTTCATGCAATATTCATTTTAGTTATCGGCAAACTCCATTAGTCCAAATCGATTTGGTGGATGAACATCCAGTTTTATGTCATACGTCGGGAAAAGGGTTGAAGTTGAACGAAATCGATCGTCCACCATATTTCTGTCTTGTCTGCAAGCCTGAAAAGCCCACCTTGAACCAACTTTAGCAGGTGAGAAATTACTGAAAACTTTGAATGGAATAGCAAATTCCATTGTCCATCCTTTATCTTTGTCCTTGTCATTGTTTAACGTACCATCATAAGTTACCCCTATCTCATAATCCGGATTATAATCCCATATAAAAAAGCTCCTGTTGTCGTAGTATTGCCATAAAACAATACAATCCATCCTGGCCTTATTCATATTTACTTCAAATGTGAAATGCATTGAAAGACTGTCGGGGTAGGGAATACAAAAAAATTCTGCACAATCATCCATTGAAGGGGCACCATCACGCCGTGTCTCTCGCACCGTTAAGGAAGTGTCTTCAAATGCATAAAATAAATAAATATTTTCGTCGTCCCACAATATTCTGAATTTGGTTTGCTGTTTTTCCAGTGGTTCATTGCGTCTGAAAAAGTAATCAAATGATCTTACTTCAGCATCTTGCCAACTTGGCTCATCCATCTTACCGTCAACAACTATTGCTTCTTTTGCCCTGGAAACTTTATAAATGGGTTGTTCTCCAAGAACAAGTTCTTTCACAGGTTGAGAAAATAATGATGTTCCTGTGCAAAGAAAAAGAATTATAAACGCTATGGCTTTTGTTTTCAATTGATTTAGTCTTTTTAGTTTCATTTTCAAAGGTTATTTGTTTGGTGACTAAATTTATAAAAATTCGACTACAAATTTCTTTTTTGGAGAAATCTTCGTGAAAGTTGCATAATTACTTCACGAACAATCTGATACTCTTTTGGGTTAGTTCAAAAAAAATGGGAACCGCGAACTGGCTCCCATTTAGCTAAATATTTTTTAATCCTATCCTGCCTTTAATCTTTGTATGCTTGAGCGAACTAACTTTTCCTCAGCATATTCTTTTGTAATCTTAAGGTTTTCAATTTTTTCAGAGGGCGAATCAAACATGGCATCATTCATAATACTTTCGCAAATGGAGCGTAATCCTCTGGCTCCCAACTTGAATTCAACTGCTTTTTCAACAATAAAATGCAAAGCGTCTTCTTCAAATTCCAGTTTTATATCGTCAATTTGAAACAACTTTACATACTGTTTAATAACGGAGTTTTTAGGCTCAGTTAAAATTCTTCGTAAAGCATCTTCATCTAATGGGTCAAGGTGAACCAGAACAGGTAAACGACCTATTATTTCAGGAATCAGTCCAAAAGATTTTAAATCCTGAGGAGAAATGTACTGTAACAGATTTTCACGTTCAATTCTGTCAGATTCTTTAGCTGCACTGTATCCTATTACTTTGGTATTTAAGCGATTTGCAATTTTACGTTCGATACCGTCAAAAGCACCACCGCATATGAAAAGAATATTTTTGGTATCAACAGGAATGAGTTTCTGTTCCGGATGTTTCCTTCCACCCTGCGGAGGAACATTAACTATTGAACCTTCCAGTAATTTAAGCAATCCCTGCTGAACCCCTTCACCTGAAACGTCACGAGTGATGGACGGATTATCGCTTTTTCTTGCTATTTTATCAATTTCATCAACAAATACAATTCCCCGCTCAGCCGCTTCAACATTATAATCGGCTGCCTGGAGAAGCCGTGTAAGTAAACTTTCTATGTCTTCCCCAACATATCCTGCTTCCGTAAGAACGGTTGCATCAACAATGGTAAACGGAACATGCAGCATTTTTGCAATTGTCCTTGCTAAAAGGGTTTTTCCTGTTCCTGTTTCTCCAACGAGAATGATATTTGATTTTTCTATTTCAGTTTCGTCATCATCAAACGGCTGTGTCAATCTCTTGTAATGATTGTAAACCGAAACAGAAAGGATTTTTTTTGCCTGGTCCTGGCCGATGACATATTGATCCAAAAATTCTTTTATTTCTTTTGGTTTCAAAAGCTTCGCTCCTTCAAGATCAAATGAACTGTCCTTTTTAATTTCTTCCTGAATAATGGAATGGGCCTGGTCGGCACAGCGGTCACAAATATGTCCGTCGATACCGGCAATCAAAAGGTTTACCTCCTTTTTTTCACGCCCGCAAAAGGAGCATTTATCCGATTTGTCTTTACCTGCCATTTTTAATTATTTCGAAGTAAAATTTCGTCAATCATTCCATAATTTACGGCTTCTTCTGATGTCATCCAATAATCTCTATCAGAATCTTTTTCCACTTGTTCATACGTTTTACCTGTATGTTCTGCAATGATCATGTACAATTCCTTTTTAATTTTCAGAATTTCGCGTGCCGTAATTTCAATATCAGACGCTTGTCCCTGTGCACCACCCATAGGCTGATGAATCATTACTCTCGAGTGTTTTAACGCTGAACGTTTCCCTTTTGTTCCAGCCGTGAGTAATACTGCACCCATCGATGCTGCCATTCCGGTACAAATAGTTGCTACATCTGCAGAAATGTATTGCATTGTATCATAAATTCCCAGCCCTGCATGAACAGAACCTCCGGGTGTATTGAAATAGATCTGAATATCTTTTGTAGGATCGGTAGATTCAAGGAACAGTAACTGGGCCTGAATTATATTTGCCACCGTATCATCAATCGGAACACCAAGGAAAATAATTCTATCCATCATTAACCTGGAAAAGACATCCATTGATGCAACGTTTAGTTGTCTTTCCTCTATGATTGTCGGAGAAATATAATTTCCATACATCGATGAATATCTTTGCATCGTAAGACTACTAATCCCTTTATGTTTTGTCGCGTATTTTTTGAATTCGTCGTGATCTTTCATTGTAAAAACTAAATTATAAAAAAATAACCTTGTACTACTTATTTAATTAAGAAGTTTACAAAGTTACAAAAAAGTTTTTTCGGAATGTTACACAATATCGATTTCATGTATTGAGGGATTTAACCACCCTGTTTCGAACTGGGAAAAGTTAAAGCAATCAGGTTATTACAGAAAAAAAGAATTGATTCTTTTAAAAGTTACTTCATCATTTCATTAAATTCTTCCTGGGAAACTTCTTTTTCCTGAATGTTCACTTTTTCCTTTACGACATCAATCACCTTGTCTTCATAAAGTTTTTTATAAATCCTTTCACTTTCTTCAGGTTTTTCCAATATCATTTTTGAAAAAGACTCAAGTTGTTCTTCCGGAACATCGTGAATTCCATACTGACTGTATTGCGCTCTGGCCAGTTGTTTTGCAAAATCCTGGGTTTCTTCAGGAGTAACTTTTAATTCGTTTTCTTTTATTATAGAATCTTTAATCAACTGCCACTGTAAATCTTTAATGAAATATTCAAATTCATTCTCGATTTGTTCTTCAGTAACTTCTTTATTTACCGCAATCAACCAGCGTTTTAGAAATGCTTCCGGAAGTTCTATTTTTGTTTTTTCGATAAGAGCATCGCGGGCGTCAATTGTAAATTTTTGGTCGGAAGAGTAGGCGAGGTTAGCTGTAATTTCTTCTTTTATTTTATTTCTGAAATCTCCAATGGTTTTGATTTCAGTTTCCTCTCCATAAACTTTTTTAATTAATTCTTCGTTCACTTCGGCTTTTTCAAACTGAAGAATCTCTGTAATGGTGAATTTGAATTCGCTGTTTAATTCGTCAGCTTCTTCGTGTTTAATATTCAGCATGTGACCAACCTCATGACGATTTTCAAATGCCTTAACCGGATCAAAAGTTAATGTATCGTCTTTTTTACACCCTACAAAAGCGTTTTTAATCTCTTCATCTTTAATGACATCAACAGCGAGGAGAACACCCTTAGGCTGGATCCCGTCTTCAATTATTTCGCCATTTTCGTCCAACTGAACAAAGTCACCGCGTACAGAGCTGTTATCCTTAACTTCTTCAACCGGAACATTCTGACCAAGTTGTGAAGCTATCATGTCTACCTGTTGGTCAATCATTTCCTCGGAGACAATGATTTTGTAATAATCGTATTTGCTTCGTTTGTCAAGGGTAATTTTTACCTCGGGTGCCAACGCAATATCAAATGCAAATTCAAAATCCTCGTCGCTTTCCCAATTAATGCTTTTTTGTTGATCTTCGTTTGGGAGAGGCTCTCCAAGGATATTTAGCTTTTCTTCAACCAGGTATTTTGATAAATTTTGCGAAAGAACTTTATTCACTTCTTCCACCAGAACGGCTGTCCCGAATCTTTTTTTGATTAAACCCGCCGGAACTTTTCCCGGCCTGAATCCGGGAATGGATGCTTTTTGACGATAATCTTTTAACGTATCGTTAACAGCTTTTTCATAATCCGCTTTTTCAATTCCTACTTTGATTACCGCATTTACATCGTCGATATTTTCCCTGGTAATGTTCATGATTGATAAAAATTAAATTCAAATGTCTCCATGAAAATAACCGCCAACACTTACCTGCAAAGGAAGGTCGGCGGTTTTATTTTGTGCGGACGAAGGGACTCGAACCCCCACGCCGTTTGGCACTAGATCCTAAGTCTAGCGCGTCTACCAATTCCGCCACGTCCGCAAATTGCGGCGCAAATGTAATTAATTTTTTTTAATAGGAAAAATTATTTCCACTCAACAACAGTACCTCTTTTATCATCCTGGAGCTCGGCAGGAATATCTTCCCTGATTTCACGCCAAAGCAGGTTGATTAGTTTGTGTTTTGCAAAGTGTCTTGAATAAACCAAACTGACTTCGCGCAAGGGTTTGAAGTTGGTGAATGACTTTACATTATTTAATCTTTGAGGCGACATACCGTCTTTTGCCAATTCAGGAATGAGTGTAATTCCTCCTTCCCGGTCAACAATGTTCATTAACGTTTCCAGCGAACCGGCTTCAAAATGGAAAGGGAGTTTGCTATCCGTAGTTCCGAGGAAGGAACAAAGATTAATTACCTGGTCGCGAAAACAATGTCCGTCGCTTAAAAGCCAAATCTCGGGCGTGGCAATGTCTTTTAATGTAATTTCACTTTGTTTATGAAGTTTATGTGCAGCATTGGCATAAATGAGCATCTCCTCATAAAAAATGGGTTTTTCATTGATTTTATCTTCTTTTAAAGGAGTGACGAGAATACCAACATCGATCAAGTCTTTGTTTAATAGTTCCACAATATTTTCAGTGGTTTGTTCTACTACTTTTATGAAAATATTTGGGTATTTCTTTTTGTATTTACCAATAAAAACCGGTAGAAGATAGGGTGCCAGCGTTGGAATAATTCCTACACGCAATAAGCCGGAAACCTGATTTTTATGATCTTTCACAATGTTGTTTATTTCATCGGTTTGTTTTAGAACCACACGTGCTTGTTCAACAATTCTTTGTCCGACATCTGTCGGTATTAAAGGCTGTTTACTGCGATCGAAAATAATAATTTCCAAATCTTCTTCCAGCTTTTTAATTTGCATAGAAAGTGTGGGTTGTGTAATAAAACAATGTTCAGCTGCCTTTCCGAAATGACGATAAGTATCAACTGCAACAATGTATTCCAATTGGGTTAAGGTGATCATGGTGCGTATTATTTTGCTTCTAAAATTAGAAATTATCTATTAAAATTAGACGCAATTGAATATTATTTAAAAACAAAGGACTTATTTGTGAAAGTTTTGCCTGTACCATTCAAAACCAGCAACGCTCAAAGCATGTGAAATATTCATTGATTTGCATACTCCAGGCATAGGAATAAAAACTTTGGAAATGCATTTTTCTATTATTCTTGCCGGAAGTCCATGAGACTCGTTTCCTCCAAGCAGAATAATTCTCCCGGGCAATTCATTATTAAAAATGTTTTCTGAACCTGAACAGGTTTCGAGGGCAACCAGAGAATAAGTGTCAGGGATGGTGGAGAAAAATGATTCTTCGCTGATGATTTCCCATGGCTGTTGATCAAAAGAAAATCCTGCAGTTTTTCTGATTTTTGATTCCCGTTTTTCAATATTGTCGTCAATGAATTGAACTTTCGCCGCTCCAAGGTTATGGGCCAAACGAATGATGTTTCCCATATTATTAGGATTTCTGAGTTTCCAGACAGCAACAATCAATTTTTTTGTCTCAGGCATGGGATTAAGCGGCTGGGTTTTAAAAAAATCTACTGAATTTGTATTCATTTAAGCCATTGTTTCGTTATTCAGATAAAATAGTAATTTTGTGCAAAACAACGAAAAATGAGGTTTAGATTCCACTACTCAGTACTTTTATTTCTGGTTATTTTGGTGGCATGTGGTCCTTCCGATGAGGAGAAAGCAAGGGTGAAAATGAACCTGGCAAAGGCTCTTTTGGAAAAAAATGATACAACAAATGCTTTGATCCAATTAGACAGTATTTCAAAGTTATATCCTGAGGCTGTATATTCCATAAATGCCGCAAAAAATTTGGTAAGTGAAATAAGTTTTGATTTGCTTCAGAAAAAGGAGGCTGAACTTGATTCCTTGAATACACAAATTGCAGATCTGGAAAAATCGTTTACCAAAGAAAAAACCGAATTCGACAGATATACACAATACATCCATAAAAGGCAAACTTTTGAACGAGCTTGGGACAGGTCTTATATACAGGTGCATCTTGACGAACGTGGAGAGATTTATCTAAGCAGCAATTACTACGGGGATCATTGGTTAAATCATGTTGCCCTGCGTGTGTATGATCAGGGGGATGATGCCAAAACCGATACAATTCCGCTCGGCGATGTTAATAATCACCATAGTGATTTTATGGAGTTGAAATGGGAAAAGGTATCTTACCGAAATGGAAAGTATAATGACGTGTTAGAGTTTATTGCCAATAATATGGATAGGAGATTAAAGGCAGTCTTTCTGGGCAGCGAATATTACTATATCATTCTTGAAACTTACGATAAAGCGGCGGTTCGAGATGCATTGGCACTTTCAAAGGCTATAAAACACAGAACAAAACTTGAAGCTGAAATCCGAAGGCTGGAGAATAAGCTGCAAATCAACTAGATTATATTTTCAACATTTTCGGGAGGATTAGCCAAAACTGCTTTATTCCCGTTGACGACAATCGGACGTTGCAGTAACTTTGGATTTTCAACCAGTACTTTGATCCACTCATCATCTGAAAGTTCTTTCCCTTTATAATTTTCCTTATAATCTTTTTCCTGTGTACGTACTAAATCAAATGGTTTATAACCACTTAAGGAAATTATTTCCCTAAGTTCATCTTCGGTCAAACCATCAACCAGATATTTTTTAATTTCGATATCGTATGCCTGCTCCTCAAGATATTTCAGTCCTGCGCGGCTTTTCGCACAACGAGGATTGTGATATATTTTCATAATGATATGATGTTTGTTTTTTATAAAATTATAGTAATCTTCCTGAGCTCTGAATTTTTTTTCAGGGTCTACTGAATTGTATTCGTTATGCAATCCCGGGTCCAGTATCCGGGCTTTCAAATTATCTTTTAACTGAATATTCAGCATTTCTTTTAATACCCCTTTGATTTGCGGGTCGTAAACCGGACAGGCAACTTCAATTCTTCTGTTCAGATTTCGAGGCATCCAGTCCGCAGAAGAAATGAACACCTTTTCATCACCACCGTTTCCAAACAGAAAAATTCGTGAGTGCTCCAGGTATTTGTCAACAATACTTATTGCCGATATATTTTCACTCAATCCTACTTTTCCTATCTGAAGCCCAAAGATTCCCCTTATTATTAAATGAATTCTAACACCGCTTTGCCCGGCTTTATAAAGTTTTTTCATCATTTGAGGATCAATTAGGCTATTCATTTTGAGAATCATCCAGGCATCTTTTCCTTTTTCGGCTAATTCGATTTCATGATCAACACATTCATTGAAAAAATCACGCATGCCAAAGGGGCTTAATATCAGGTGATTATATTTGAAATGTTTGTAGTTATGTTTAAAGAATTCAAATACATTTTCAACTTCATCTGCCAGACGCGGATCGGATGTTAATAATCCGTTATCAGCATAAATACGTGCTGTTCCCTCATGGAAATTCCCTGTTCCAATGTATGCATAGTTCCTGTAACCACTGTCCTCTTTTCGTTTTACCCAAGCCAGTTTGCTGTGGACTTTCATTCCCGGAATGCCGTTAATCACATTGGCACCTTCTTCCTGTAGTTTGTTTGACCAAAAAATATTGGCTTCTTCGTCGAAACGAGCCTGCAGTTCAATTACTACGGTTACATCTTTTCCGTTTCTTATAGCATTAAGCAAAGCATTAACAACTTTTGAGTCACCGGCAACACGGTAAATGGTTATCCCGATTTCTTTTACCTGCGGGTCGATGGCAGCTTCACGCAGAAAATCGATAAAATGGTTAAAAGTTTGGTAAGGAAAATGCAACATAACGTCTTTACGACGCAAAACTTTCAGAACACTGGTGTTTGGTCTCAAATCCTTATGTCTGAAAGGCGGTAATTTCGGATAATAATGCTTTTTCTTGCCAATCTCCGGGAAGTCCATAAAATCTTTATGGTTGTGGTACCGACCTCCGGGAATGGCATTTTCCTTCGCATTTATTTTCATTTTTTTAAAAACGAAATCTCTTAAATCTTCAGGCATATCCCTGTCGTACAATAACCTCACTGGTTTGCCTATTTTTCTTTTTTTAAGGCTATGGGTCATTTTTTCCATGAAACTCTTTGAAATATCATCATCGATATCCAGTTCGGCATCACGGGTTATTTTTAAAGTATATGCCTGATGTATATCGTAATCGAAATAAAAGAATAAATCATTCAAACAAAAACGAATTACATCATCAAGCATAATCACAAATTTCTTTTTCCCGGTTTTTGGAAGTACAAAAAACCGAGGGACAGATCTTCCTGGAATCCGAATCAAAGAATATGCATTATCATTTGGGTCCGATTTTTTTGAGAGTTTAACAGCCAGGTAAGCAGAACGATCTCGCAGATACGGAAATTTGTTTTTTTTGCTGAGCATTATGGGAACCAGATTGGGCAATACTTTGTCGTAAAAATACTTTTTTACATATACCCCCTGCGAATGGTTAAGGTCTTTTTCGTCGATTAGAAAAATATTGTTTTCTTTTAGTTCTTCAAGAATATTTTTGAATATATCCTGAACTTTATTTTGCTGCTTAATGACAATCTCCTGAATTTTATCATGTAAATCTTTTGGAGTAATATTTCCCAGAAGATTTTCCTCATCTTTTCCAAAGTCGACCATGCGCCGGACGGTAGCAACCCGAACCCTGAAGAATTCGTCGAGGTTATTGGAAAAAATCCCAATAAAACGAATCCGTTCAAATAACGGTGTATTTGGGTCTTCGGCCTCCTGTAAAACTCTTTCGTTAAAAGAAAGCCAACTGATTTCCCGGTTGATAAAATGCTGGTCTGAATACATTAATAATATTTTTAAAAAGGACGCTTCCTCAATATCTGAAAACCTGATGAAATTTCAAATAAAAATTTGTTAAAGAAATGTTTATTCCCCTCCGAATTGCATTAGATATGCTTTAATAAATCCGTCAAGTTCACCATCGAGAACGGCATTTACATTTCCGGTCTCATAATTTGTGCGTAAATCTTTTACCATTTTATAAGGTTGCAGTACGTATGACCTGATTTGTGAGCCCCATTCTATCTTCTTTTTTTGCGCCTCAATCTCCATAGTTTTTTCGCGCCTTTTCCTCAACTCCAGTTCATAAAGCTGAGATTTTAACAAACGGAGTGCATTTTCTTTATTTCCCAGTTGTGAACGACTTTCCGTGTTTTCAATAATAATTCCTGAAGGTGCATGTCGTAATCTTACACCTGTTTCCACCTTGTTTACATTCTGTCCTCCGGCACCACCACTTCTGAATGTATCCCAGGTAATATCTGTCGGGTTAATTTCAATTTCAATCGAGTCGTCAACCAGAGGGGCTACATAAACCGATGTAAACGAGGTCATTCGTTTGTTTTGTGCGTTAAATGGTGAAAGGCGTACGAGACGGTGAACCCCGTTTTCACTTTTCAGGTAACCGTAAGCATAATCACCTTCAATTTCCACTGTACAGCTTTTTATCCCCACTTCGTCACCCGGCTGCATATCTGAAATTTTGATTTTGTAACCGTTTTGTTCAGCCCAGCGTGTGTACATACGAAAAAGCATATCCGCCCAGTCGTTGCTTTCAGTTCCGCCGGCACCGGCATTAATTTTCAGAACAGCACCTAAACGGTCTTCTTCATTTCGAAGCATGTTTTTTGCTTCCAACTCTTCAATTTTTTCAAGTGTTTCAGCATAAGCCTTGTCTGTTTCTTCTTCGCTGGCTTCTTCATCCTCAAAAAATTCAAACAAAACAAGAAAATCTTCAACAGCTTGATTTATAGAGTTAAAGCCATCTGTCCACAACTTGATGGTACGGATTTTTTTCATTTGGGCTTCTGCTTCTTTCGGATTATTCCAGAAATCGGGGTCCTGGGTTTTGAGTTCTTCTTCCTGTAATTGAATTAGTTTTGCATCATAGTCAAAGATGCCTCCTCAGCGCATCCCGGCGCTCTGTAATGTCTTTTACCTGCTCTTTTAAAATCATCAATATCCTCTATCTTTTTGGATCGCAAAGGTAGTAAGAATTTTTTTTGGAACACTAAAAGTATTGAAGTTACAGGCAGATATATCTAGGATGAAATTGAAGATTCTGCAATTGACGTAAAAATATGTGAGCTTTGAGCATTTTTAGAAAAATTATGGACTGTTTCTATTTGGTTCATATTCCAAAGGAAGCGAATCTCCGATACGTTTTTTTAATATATCTCCTCCCCACTTTAAGCCAGGCGCATAGTAGCCGGTTTTATCAAAAAAAACTTGATGTTTTTTAAGAGTCAACACACTTGCTTGTGCTTTATAGTAAATGATTAGGTTATTTGGGTAGGTAATATATTTAATATATTGGTTAATTGAATCTTGCTGACCAGTAACTTGCTCAACAACAATGTCATGATAATGAAGGCTTCTATTCCACGAACCTTTGATAGTAAAATTAGAAGATTCCAGAGAATCAGCCCAAAGGGTTCTGAAAAAATGCATCCGGGAACCCAAATAAGCTTTTTCCCTTTTTTCTTTGTATCCATCATCATTTTCCTTTGTCAGAAAGTCGTCTTTAAAAATACTATTCCCATTAAACATAAAAGTTCTGCTATTTCTGTAATATTCGAATATATCGAGGTAGAAAGTTATTGTGTAACCCAGTGCTTTGTTTTTGATGATTATTGGTTTTGAAGCATAAGCCTTTATTGTATCTTGATCGGAGTCATAATTAAAAGTAATATCTTCTTCGTTCATAATATAACAACTCCTCGCATTTTTTGATGTTCCAAGAAATTCTTTTTTAAACAATCTTAAGTCGGCCTTTCTTTTTCTGACCAAAGATTTTCCTGAAACTTTAACTTCGTCCATTTCAATAGTTTTAGGTTCCAAATAAATCAGTAAAGATTCATCCGGTGAAAAATCATCAAGAGTCAAAGAATAATATCCGATACAACTTAATGTTAAAGGCATTGATATATATTTTGATATGTCTAATGTGAAATTTCCCTCGGAATCGGAAGACGTCCCTACAAATGTCCCGTTAAAATATACAGATGCAAAAGGAATTTTTTCATTTGTATTTTTGTCAAGTATAGTTCCGTTAATAACCTGATTGTAAGCAGTTACAGATAGAAATATAATGGCAATTAATAAAACGATTTTTTTCATGTCAGTTGTTTATTCAGGGTTAGATGTCAATTTTGATTATTGAGTATAATAGACCACAAAATATTTTTTCTGGCAACTGTTAAGGAAGTCATATATGAATTTATCTGCTTCATTTGGAATTCAATGACAGGTGTCAGTAATTGGATATGGATTATTCAGTTAAATATAATAAAAATTAATCCAACTTTTTTTATGTATTCAATATACACCTTGTCTTTGTCGATATTTGAAAAATTGATTATTTTCTTTTTTTAAAAAGTCCTGCGCCAATTTCGTATCCCAGGGTTCCCGGAACGATGTGCATATAGTCAATTGGGAGAGGTTCGTCAACACTGTTTAAAAGCGGGTAGTCATCCTGATCTATCAATCTCAATGTTATTTCTCCTTTTTTAACAACATTATTTTCAATTATTTCAAACTTTTCAGGTTTCAATCGAATGGAATCAGGTATACCTTGATAAAATTGGTTATTTACTATTATGGAATTGTCAATTCTGTATTTTGTTACATTTTGTTCTCTCCTGACCCATACATACCTGCAATTTGAAATAATATTATTTTCAAATCTGAAATCTTTATCATCATCTACTGTCCAAACTGCCTGATTTGCACCATAAATGATAGAGTTTGTCAGACCATTGCCGAATTTTGGTTTATCGTCAATTGATTGAAAAAATACTACTGTATTTCTGAGTTTGTAAAAAACACAATGATTAACCATAACCTCGTTGCCATGGGCTATAACGCCAACCTGAAGTTGAGAAATATTGGAATCGCCAATAAACATGCACTGTTCAACTAGTAAATCGGTTTTGGTTTTGTTAATTCGGGCAATTGGGAAATATCTTGTTTGCGGATAAAAATACCCTTGAAAATTGAGACCTCTGATTGTTACATGGCTTTCTTCAATTAAAAAACTCACCACCCAATGGTAGTATTCAATTTCTCCTTTCATTGCCTTACTGGTAATTACGGGCATTTTCTCAGGTGTCCACGAAGGATCGTCCGGTAAAATTACAGCTTCAATTGTTATTCTCTTTCCAGTCATATCCTTGTTTGTTGAAATCGGTAAATGACTTTCAAGTATATAAATCCCCGGGTTTATTTTTATGGTATAAATATCGTTGTTACGATTTTTAATAAAATCAACTGCTTTAGGTATGGATAGAAAAGGAGCTTCTTTTGTTCCATTATTACTGTCATCTCCGTTGTTACTATCAACGTATACAGCCTGCGCCTGAATTAGAAATTGTGTTATTACGACTAATAGTGCAGTTAGAATTGGTTTTTTCATTCCTGTCAAATTTTTTTACAAACCTAGTCATGTTCGTTTAGGGGGGATTTATCTTTTTGTGAAAGAAATTGTCATTTTGTAAACTCTGACCTATATTCTCTGGGGTTTAGTCCCGTTTGACTTTTAAAAAAACGTGTAAAGTTAGATACATCTGAGAAATTCATTTCAAAACAAATTTCTTTTGCTGATTTTTCCGTGAATAGAAGTTCTCGTTTAATTTCGGTTAACAACCTTTCTTTTATTACATAGGAGATGGGAAAACCAAAGGTTTTTTTTGAAATACTGTTTAAGTAGCTCCGGCTTATATTTAAGAAATTCGAATATTCTTCAACTCTGTGATAGTTTCTGATTTTATTTTCCAGGAGTTTTTTTAGTTGAAGGCCTGTATTATCTTGAAATAAACCGACAGAAAGTTTATAATAATTTGCATATTTCCTGTTAATCAGGATTAAAATGTTATAAAGTATAGAACGTAAAAAATGGTGACTGTCTTCCTGCAGTTTGCTCAATTCGGTATTGATGATTTTGCAACTTTTCAGTAGCGAAGTAAAGAATTCCTGCTCACATTCTAGCATATAAGAATTTGAAACACTATGGAAAAAGTGAAAACGATAAATAAAAAAACTATCCTGAAAGAAAGTTTGAATAAATTCATGTTCAAACACCAAAAAGTAACCGTCAAAATCAGGAGTTACTTCTTTCCATTGCTTTACCTGGGCAGGATGAAAGAAAAGAAGCTGACATTTCTCAAAATCGATGATATTGTTGTCAATTAATATTGAACCTTTTCCACTTGTAATTAAGCATATTCCGTAATAATTGCTGGTGAATTTATTTTTAGGCAGTTCCTTGTTTATTTGTGAAAATAGAGTACAATCAATCAGCAGTTCTTTGCCGTATCTATTTTTTACAAAATATCGTTTTTTTATTTCCAAATCCGGATAAATTGAAAATGTCAGAATAATGGATAGAAATTAGAATTATAAACTAATTTATTCCAGCACTTTGTTCATGTACCGGTGAATCAGTTCTGGTTCAAATCCGCGGCTTTGGGTATAGCGAATAATTTGACCCATTTTTTCGAATTTGTTTTTCTTTTTGATTTTTCTGGCCTTTTCTTTCATTGTTTTTTGCAAAAGGTCAATATATCTTTCTTCATCCAGCGATTCCATGCCGGTTTCAATTACATCATCGGGCAATCCTTTCATGCGGAGATAGTATTTCATTTTTATCCGCCCCCATTTATTAATTCTGAATTTTTCAGCCACATAGGCTTTCACATATCTTTCGTCATCGATATATTTTTCTTCTTTCAAATAATTCAAAATTTCAACGGCTACGTCTTCTGTTATTCCCGCTGCAATAATTTTTTTACGAACGTCTGGAGAGCATTGTTCTGATCGGCTGCATAAAGCAGCCATATTTGAAATTACCTGTTTTTTTTTGGATTCTTCAACTGGCATAAAGGATTGGATTTGAATAGTCCAGTTAAATATAAGGAAAAAACCTGCTTATTCCTATACTATTTTGAATAGCATCACTTTACTATTTTAAAACCTGTAGTGTATTATTTAATGTCTTGGAATAATAAAAGTCGATTCGTCCTCGGCATTTATAAATTTATCTCCTACAACATAAATATTTCCCTTGTGATCAATAAAAAGTTTTTGCTGGTAAGAACTGACTTTTAGTACCAATTCGAATTCTTCAAAATCCTTTGTTTTCCATACTCCGCTACTTGGAGCCAGCACATAGTAATCATTTTCGAATTTATTGTAAACATGCCAAAGATTCCCACCTCCCATCGATGCATTAGCTTCAAGTACCAGTTTGTAGTTTTTTCCGTTATCTGTCGATTTATGTAACTTGAATCCCCCTTGATTTTGCGCAATAATAGTAGTGTCGTTTGGAACAAACATTGACAGGGATGTTTCTGGGGTATTAAAGGTTTTCCAAGTGATTCCTCCATCGGAAGTTATTATGATAGACATGGGATTGCTGGACATACTCGTATATGAATTACCATATTTATACATAGGTCCTAGAGTACCTGTTCTTGCTACCTCTGTTGTATCATACGTCCAAGTCAGTCCATTGTCTTTTGAACAGCATACTCCATAAGAGGTTTTAGTTGCCCAAAGAAAATCATCGCTTGTAACTTTTAAATTGTAAAAAGAGTTACTTTCGGGGAAAGGATTGCAAATATATTGCCAGTTATCTCCCCAATCTTCAGTTTTGTACAAAGCTCCATTCCATCCTGCTGCAAAAACTGTCCCGTCAGTGGTCATATCCATCAACCTTATGTGTGTATTATAGGGAAATCCTTTGGGCTTCCATGAATAAAATTCATTTGTTGATACCCAAATTTGATTCTGACTATACATCATACTACGTTGATTAATGGTGTCGCTCACAAAATCTATTATTCCCACAAAATAACCATCGGTTATGGTATTCACTTGATCAGGGAAATAAGCTGTCGCTTTTAATTCAACTTTTGACAAAAGCCTGTCTTCCATATCATAAATTAAGGCTTGCATTGTCTGTTTGTTCGATGTATCACCAATTTTCCAGTGTGTAAGTATGACTCCATTTTCATTGGGATAGATTACACTTTGATCAACAGAGCCTCCACCTTCAATAACTTCCATCACTACTTTGAATTTAAACTCTTGATTTAGCGTTGAAGAGCCTGAATTAAATTGGATACCGACTTCTTCAGGCAAAATATTTCCTGCTTCAGCCGATTGGTTATTTCCCAGTAGCGTAAAATTGAAAAGATTAGTGTCATAAGTCATTTCCGGGTATTTTTCACACGAAATGACCAAAAGGTACAATGCCAGAAAGTATAAAATTTTTTTCATGGGAGTTTAATTTTTTGATACAGGAATGGTTATTCCAACGGAAATTGTAGTTGAGTTGTTATACATTTTTTCTCTGAAATAATATAGTTGACCCGGATCCCGCACCTCCATGTTGTTAAATAAATTTTTCACTCCAAATGATTGCGAAGCTGAGGCAAAAATATTACCCCACTCGAATACAGGAAACTCCATTCTATATCCCACAAAAAAACCTATGTCTGACTTTTTGACCCAATGATCCTGACTTTCATTGAAAAATTGTCTGTAAACCTGATATTGATTGGAGCTTGAATAAGTTGATTCCCTCTCACCTTCCGTAAAAACATTTTGTAACAAGGAATAGTAGGAACCAAAACTAAAGTTTGACCTTGCTCTTTGCCCTACTGAAATTTCAAACCCAACAGGGAAGGTAATATAATCTAAATGTGTATCCGAATAAATTTTGGATAAGTTCTGATATCCAGCGCTTCCCGTTGTCTTGTATATAAAATTGCTGTTTCCATAATAATCTAACGAGTACCCTTTTCTTTCATACCATGCCCCTGTAACAAATGAAAAGTTGGGCGACAATAGAAATTTCAGAGAAACTCCTGATGAAAGTCCAACTTTATTGTAATATTCATTTGGATATTTATTACTGTGGGTTCTTGAGATGTTTATCCCTGTATGCGGGATAATTTTTATATTTTGTCCAAGTGAATCATTCCTGATGAAATTATCTGCTTTTGCAAATGGTTTGTATCCAATCCCAAAAGTAATTTCGGTGGCTCCCATTTTACCTTTTTCACTTTCGAAATATTCTTCGTTCCCCGTGGTTATTTGTCCGTTTAGGAATAAACTAAATTTATTATTGATGTTATAATTTACCGAACTTGCTATTATCCATCCCCAGTCGTTCATAGGTGGAAAATTTTCGTTTTGATATTCTTTTGTATGCAAATCCCGATCTTTTCCCCTAAACTCATCATTCATTAATAATGTGTAGTAAGCTCCACCTCCGATTTCAAAATTTAACCGCCCAGGCGTTTTGAATTTTGCTAATAGCGGAATGCGGAGGAAATTGTATTTGAACAAATCAGCATAACCGTTATAATTGTAATTTTGATTTCTGGAATAATAGAGAGTAGTATACTTCGTCCCGGATTGAAAAGTAAACCAGTCACCAACCCAATATTTAATAAACAGGCCATTAACAGGACCCATTTGTGCTGGCATACGATTGTAATCTTCAGATTTTCTGATGTTAGAAAAATTAATACCGTTTTCAATGCCAACTATAAGATTCTGAGCAAAAGTATAGGAAGAAATCAGTAAAAATAGGAGAACTGTCGAGGAGATTTTGGATAGCATGGTTATTTGTTTTTTCTAAGGATTCATTTTGTGCGTAAATGGTTGCGTGGGAAATTAAAAAAAATAAACATTTGTTTTATATCGAGGTGTATAATTATATGTGTTGTTCCAATTACAAGAGGGGTATTTTATTATTGTCATAAATTTTATTTACAATTCATCAAGAAAGGCTGTTTTGGGCTCTGCTTTCACTCCCGTGAAAAATTCTTCTAATTCAATCAGTGTGGTTTCTGTTTTTTGCACATCGCGAACCACTTTCCCTTTTTCCAATATCACAATTCGTGTACAAACGTCAGCAACATGGTCAAGGTCGTGGCTTGAAATCATAAATGTTTTTCCTTTCTCTGATGCAGAATCTTTAATAATCTTTCGGAGTTTAAATTGTGAGGTTGGATCAAGATTGGCAAAGGGCTCATCAAGTACAACTAATTCCGGATTTCCCATTAGCGCGCCTACAACACCAACTTTTTTTTGGTTTCCTTTCGAAAGGTCCCGGATAAATTTCTTTTTCCCGATAATTTCATCGTTGAAGAATTCATGGAAGTCCTCCAGAAATTTTGAAATGTCATTTGCATTCATGTCTCTCAATTCACCAATGAAACTGAAATATTCGTCAGGCGTCAGGTATCCGATGGTAAAACTTTCATCGATATAAGCGCTGGTTATTGATTTCCAGTCTTCCGATTTTGAAACCGGTATTTCATTAATGGTAACATTTCCTTTGGAGGCACGGATTAAATCGAGTACCAGCGAAAAAAAGGTTGTTTTCCCTGCACCGTTGTTTCCTACCAATCCAAAAACTTCACCTTTTTCAATTTTTAATTCTTCAAGATCAAGAACAACTGTTCCCTTGTATGACTTTTGTAGATTATTAACTTGTATCATGGATATTATTTATTACTGATTATTGAAAAAATATTACTGGGTTTTAGCTCTTTTTGTAAGCTGCTATCATGCGATGTTTTCGTTTTAAATATTCTTTAGTAAAGTAGTCAATTAGCCTCGGGTGCAAAATAATACCAACAATTCCGAGGCTACCAAGGACAATGTACGCACCAACATTCCCTAAAATTAAAGTAAGTATGCCATAAACAGCAAGGGGTCCAAATAAAACAGGAAAAGTAACAAGCCACTGAGCAACTCCCATTCCCTGGTAATTAAACATAGCTCGCTGATCAAGATCTATGGATTTTCGGCTGGTTAATCCCATGGCAAAAATTACAAACGAATTTACACCGATATTGTATAGCATAACTACAAAATGGATATACAAAACTTTTGGTGAAATGTACATATAGCCAAGTGAAAGAAGATAAAAAACGAAGTTTGTGGTAGCCATTAAAAGGAAAGCTGATTGTAAAACCTGCTTCATTTTTACATTTTGTGCCATTAAAAAGGGATAATATCGACTATGCCAGGCCGGGAAAAACTGGCCGTACATCATGCTGAAAATCCCGGTCATGAACATTCCTCCTAAAACCATAATAAATTCAGGAATTTCTCCATTGCCGGTATCTTTATAAAGTAAAAGTCCATAGAAAATAAAAAGTATGGACATCATAGCGGTTGTTTTTGGTCTTTTATTTCTGGTAATCATTTTTACTTCCAGCGAAAGCATTTTACCATATTCTCCAATTTGGTTCAGCCACGAAAAGTCATAAGCTTTCGTCTCTTTCTTTTTTTGTGAGATTTCATCAATAAAAAACCGACTTAGCAGATAGTTATTATTAAGAAAATACAATGCGATTATTACTGCTGGAAAAATAAGCACATAAACAGGATTTTGGACAACAAGATCAAAAAACTTTCCGAAGGTTGCAGTTATATCAAACACCTCAAAATAATCGATGGCGAAAACACCCGCTGCAAATGCCAGAAAGCCATAAAAAAATTGGTTCGATTCATTGGTTCTCCACTTAATATAAATCGCCAAAAAATGGTTTACAAAAATCATCATAACAAGTGATGCCAGCCAAATCGTCAATTCCGTTGAGCCTAATTCATGCACTGCAGATTTAAATGTAAAAGGTAGTATCAAAAGCAGCGGTAAAATGTTAAAAAAATGTAGTAATGATTTATTGAGCATGTAACGGGCAATCCGTTTACGTTTTACCGGAATAATTAAAAATGGCTGAAACCCAAATGTTGGCAGGTTTTGCGCCATAATTCGTATAACAAACTCAACGCCAATATAAATAAATATGAGTGAATTAAATGCAGAAATTTGAGATTGATTAGGAAAATTTTCAGCCAGATAATTGCTTAAATTTAATCCCAATACAATTGCTACCAGAGAGAAATAAATTGCCAGAAAGATAAGTATCCCTTTGGCCGCCATATTTTTTCTAAGGTAAGCTGAACGAGTGAGTTCCCGCCAGGCAAAATAAAAGAAACTTCTTTTCATAGTAGAAGAGGTGTATTTAAGTTTTGAATTATAATTGTTTTTAATGTTAGTTACATTCTGGAGGTGAAAGTTACATTTATATCTTATTTTTTCCCAAAATGTTTTGTATTGGTAAATACATTTACTCTAAAAGGTCTGTTAAAACGACACCATTTTTAAACCGGTAAATTTGTCCTTGATTATTAAAAATTTCCAAAGTGACTACATAAATTCCCAGTGGTTGCTGTTTCCCTGTTTCATCTTTGCCGTCCCAACTAATTTCTCCCTGTGTACCAAGGATTTCATTGTTTGCCAACTGCATTACAAATCGACCTTTTGTGTCAAAAATTTTTACATTTCCTAAATATCCGGGTTTGTCTAATTCATATTGAATTTTATACTCATCATTGTACCCGTCAAAATTTGGAGAAAATGCTTCTGGCTGGAACGTGATTTTAGGTTTCGTAATGTCAGGACTTCCTGTCTGAGAGTTTTTATAACCCGGTGTTCCATAGCCGGATTCCGTGTTTGCCGATGTCCAGTTCTTTTGGTCATTGGTTTCATTTTCAATTGAAATTCGTTCCAAGGCAACACCATCAATATCGGCCAGCCATGGATTGTGAAAATCATCGGAGTAAAACAACTCATCTATAATTTCCATATTTTCATTCAGCAAAACAACAACATCTTCATCATTATTGTAGGATGGCATTTTTGTTATCTGTTGAAAACAATCGGTGCATTTTATTAAATAGAAAGGGAAAACGGCACTGGTGTCTTTAGTGATTGCAATATAGCTTTCAGGTTTAAAAAGACTATAAGAACCAACCAGACTATAAATCTGAGTTAACTGAAGATTGTTATCACGTGAGGCAAGAAACAGATTTTCAAGCAGAAAATTGGAGTTTGATGGATTATAAATTTCAACATAATCTGTCCCTCCTGGAAACGGATTAAAAAGAATTTCATTTATGAATAAATCACCTTTCTTTGGGATTGAAAAGTTTTCCAATTGAGAATCCTGTGTAATTATTGGATTAACAATAGTGAGCAAACTGATTGTTAAGAATTTGAGGATATTCCAGGGCATGATATTTGGATTTAAAAGCAAAATAGTAATTTTGCTTCAATTATTTAATATAAACAGACTTAATTTATTTAAATTTTTTACGATGAAAGTTGCAATTGTAGGAGCGAGTGGTGCGGTTGGACAGGAGTTTCTCCGCGTGCTTCAGGAGCGAAATTTTCCGCTTGACGAGTTAGTTTTATTTGGTTCGGCAAGAAGTGCCGGGAACGAGTATGAATTTAATGGGGAAAAACTGACGGTTAAGGAATTGAAACATGGCGACGATTTTAAGGATATTGATATTGCACTGACTTCGGCTGGTGCAGGTATCTCAAAAGAATTTGCAACTACCATCACAAAACACGGTGCCATTATGATTGACAATTCCAGCGCATTTCGCTACGACGATGATGTTCCGCTGGTGGTGCCCGAGGTAAATCCGGAAGATGCTAAGGATCGTCCAAGAAATATTATTGCCAATCCGAACTGTTCTACTATCCAAATGGTTGTGGCACTAAAACCTATTGAAGAACTTTCAAAAATTAAAAGAGTTCGTGTCGCAACCTATCAGGCAGCAAGTGGTGCAGGTGCTCAGGGAATCGCAGAATTAGAACAACAAGTGCAGGAAGTCGCTAACGGAAAGGATGTTACTATCAATAAATTTCCTTACCAGCTGGCCATGAATATTATACCACACATTGATGTCTTCCTTGAAAATGATTACACCAAGGAAGAGATGAAAATGAACTGGGAGACCAAAAAAATAATGCATACCGATGCTGAAGTAAGTGCAACCTGTGTTCGTATTCCTGTTGCACGTGCACATTCAGAGGCCATTTGGGTGGAAACAGAAAAACCACTTTCAGTTGAGTCAGTTAAAAATGCTTTTGAAAATTTTGAAGGATTGACAGTTATTGATAATCCGACTGAAAAACAGTACCCGATGCCTTTGTTTGTTTCGGGGAAGGATGATGTTTATGTTGGAAGAATAAGACAGGATATTACTGATCCAAACAGTATTACTTTCTGGTGCGTGGGCGACCAGATTAAAAAAGGTGCTGCATTGAATGCCGTTCAAATTGCAGAGTGGTTGATAGCGAATGGAGAGGTTAAATAACAGGATTTTTAAAATTTCAATTTATATAAAGCTCGGGAAACCGGGCTTTTTTTATATCTTAATGACAGATAATTATTGAAATAATGACGATGGAGAATATTGAGACGGTTGAATTAAGACAGTTAAATATTGATGATTATGAGGAATTACATAAATCGTCGATGGAAGCTTATCCAAACTGGCAGGATGATTATTGGGAGAAAAAAGACATACGCAAGCTCGTAAAAATTTTTCCGGAAGGACAGTTGGCAGTGGTTGTTGACGGGGTTGTTGTGGGATCGGCACTATCGATTATTGTAAAATATGAATTGTTTGGCGACGATCACACCTACGAGGAAATTATCGGGCGTTACAGTTTTAACACACATAATCCAAAAGGAAATACATTGTATGGGATTGATGTTTTTATTCGTCCCGATTACAGAGGACTGCGCTTAGGCAGAAGATTATATGATGCCCGTAAAGAACTGTGCGAAAAGCTAAATCTAAGAGCCATTGTCTTTGGCGGCCGAATTCCTAATTATCACAAGTTCGCAAAGGAAATGTCTCCCAAGGAATACATCCAGAAAGTAAAATATCAGGAGATTAACGATCCGGTGTTGAATTTTCAGCTGTCAAATGATTTTCACGTAAAGAAAATTTTAAAAGGGTATATGCCGGGCGACAAAGAATCAAAAGAATTTGCTGTGCTCTTGCAATGGGACAATATCTATTACGAAAAACAGTCGGCTAAAGTAAGTGGACAAAAGTCGGTTGTGCGCCTGGGATTGATTCAATGGCAGATGAGGCTTTATAATAATATTAACGAATTGTTTACACAGGTTGAATACTTTGTTGATGCAGTAGCCAGTTACAACGGGGACTTTGTGCTTTTCCCTGAGTATTTTAATGCCCCTTTAATGGCCGATTACAACCACTTGGGGTATGCTGAAGCTATACGGAAACTTGCAGAATATACAGAGGAAATAAAAGAACGTTTTATACAACTGGCGATTTCTTATAATATTAATGTAGTAACAGGAAGTTTCCCTCTGGTAAATGACGACAAATTATTTAACACAGGTTTTCTTTGCAGAAGAAATGGTACTTATGAAACTTATGAAAAGATTCATGTAACACCTGATGAAATTAAAACATGGGGACTTTCCGGCGGCGATGCTATCCAGGTGTTTGAAACCGACTGTGGCCCGGTGGGCGTGCTAATTTGTTACGATGTTGAGTTTCCGGAATTATCGAGAATTCTGGCACAACAGGGGATGAATATCCTTTTTGTACCTTTTCTTACCGACACACAAAATGGTTATTCCCGGGTTCGTTATTGTGCCCGGGCTCGTGCTATTGAGAATGAATGTTACGTGGCTATTGCAGGTTCGGTTGGAAACCTGCCTAAGGTTGAAAATATGGACATTCAATTTGCCCAATCTGTGGTATTTACACCCAGTGATTTTTCATTTCCGGCTAATGGGATAAAGGCAGAAGCTACCGCAAACACAGAGATGATTCTGGTAGCTGATGTGGATTTGGATTTGTTAAAAGAGTTACACACTTTTGGTGCTGTTCGTAATCTTAAAGACCGTCGAACGGATTTATATTCAGTATGTTTGAATTCAAAAAAAGATGGCGAAAACGGGAAAAAGATTTAGTCTTCTTCCCAGGTGATGTCGTACAGGTAATCGTTAAAAGGGAAACGCTGTGAGTGGATTTTTTTTACTTCCTCATATAATTCTCTTTTAAATTCGTCGATATTTTCTTTTTGAGTTGCCGAAATAAACAGTGCGGGAGTATTGTTTTTAGCCATCCAGGAATTTTTCCATTCCTGCAGACTTATATTTTCTTTTGTTCGGGGAGTTAAATCATCCTCATCTTTTTTTACATAAGTAAAAGCATCAATTTTATTAAAAATAAACATGGTTGGTTTGTCGGCAGCATCAATTTCCTGAAGGGTTTCATTCACTGTATCTATCTGTTCTTCAAATCCAGAATGAGAAATATCTACTACATGAAGGAGGATGTCTGCTTCCCGAACCTCGTCCAGCGTTGATTTAAATGACTCAACGAGTCCGTGTGGGAGTTTTCTTATAAATCCAACAGTATCAGCGAGTAGGAAGGGAAGATTAACGATAACCACTTTTCGAACTGTAGTATCGAGTGTGGCAAACAATTTGTTTTCTGCAAATACTTCTGATTTTGCCATCATGTTCATAATGGTTGATTTTCCGACATTAGTGTACCCTACCAATGCAACACGAACTAATTTCCCACGGTTTTTCCGTTGAGTTGCTTTTTGTTTATCAATTTTTATAAGTTGTTCCTTTAAACGTGCAATTTTATCAAGAATAATCCTTCGGTCGGTTTCAATCTGGGTTTCACCGGGGCCGCGCATCCCAATACCGCCACGTTGTCGCTCAAGGTGGGTCCACATCCGGGTTAAACGAGGCAGTAAATACTGATATTGAGCCAGTTCAACCTGGGTTTTTGCGTGAGCAGTTTTAGCTCGTTTCGCAAAAATATCAAGAATGAGATTGGTTCGATCAAGAATTTTGCAGTCTAAAGCCTTTTCAATATTTCTGAGCTGTGTGGGCGAAAGTTCGTCATCAAAAATAACCGTGTCGGCTTCCATTACTTTAACATAGTTCCCTATTTCTTCTAGTTTGCCCGGGCCAACAAAGGTTGCTGCATTTGGTACATCAAGTTTTTGAGTAAACTTTTTGAGTACTTCGGCACCTGCTGTATCTGCCAAAAATTCAAGTTCATCCAAATATTCTCTGGCTTGTTTTTCGTCCTGGCTTTGGTTGATTAATCCTACGATAACTGCTTTTTCTGTTATTGGTGCTGTTTCTAACATAATTCCTGTTTATGGCATAAAAAACTCCTGACCCAAAATTGGATCAGGAGCACAAAAATATCTTTTTTTATTTTTTACTGCAATACGAAATTAATCGGTACGGTATATGACACGCGAACCGCTTCTCCACGTTGTTTCCCGGGTTTCCATTTTGGAAGCGCGTTTACAACCCGTAATGCTTCTTTGTCAAGTGATGGATCAACACCCCTTGCAATTGTTGCATCAGAGATACTTCCATCTTTATCAACAACGAAAGAAACATAAACTTTTCCCTGGATTCCGTTTTCCTGTGCAATAACAGGATATTTAATAGAATTGGCAATGTATTTACGCAAAGCTAATTCTCCTCCCGGGAATTCTGGCATGTCCTCTACAATGAAAAAAATCTGTGCTTCTTCTTCCTCTTCTTCTTCCTGAGTTTCAATTACCGGAGCTACATCAATGATAGTTTCATCATCTGCTTCAGTATCTTCAATTTCCAATTCGTCTTCAATTTCGATATCGTCATCAACGATATTTAAAACTTCAACAACTTTTGGTGGTGGTGGCGGAGGTGGTGGTTTTACCTGTTGTTCACGAGTAATAGGTATAATTTCCTCTTCTACTTCCTGAGCTTGAATTTCTCCCAATCCCTCAACTTTTTTAGGTTTTGTTGTCCACTCAAAATGCAAGAAGTGTAACTCCCAAGGCAACCACCAGGCCGACCATAAAGAAAACATTCTTTTTGTTCTCCAAATCAGCTTTTGGTGACTTCTTTAAATTCATACTTCTTATTTTATTAGTTTTACTATCAAACGTACCCGTAAAAACGGGGCTTAAAGATAAAAAATAATTATCAAATGCAATTAAACTTTGAAATTAAATTTATCTCATTTCAAATACAATTGGTAATGTGTATCTTACTTTAACGGCTTTCCCACCCTGTCTTCCAGGTTGCCAGTTAGGCAACGAATTTAAAACACGCAGGGCCTCATTGTTTAATGCTTCATCAACTCCTCTCAATAAATTCACATCTTCAATTCCTCCTTTCTCATTTATTATAAAACTCACATAAATTTTTTTTCCTGTAATTCCGTTTTCCAATGCAATCGCCGGGTATCGGATTGAATTTGCTATATATTTTAACAAAGCCTGTTTCCCACCAGGAAATTCGGGCATCTGTTCAGCAACAACAAAAATGGTTTCTTCTTCGACTATTTCTTCTGGTAAAATGTTCAAATACTCTTTAAATTCAAAAGAGGATGCATCAATTTCTGAAGGGACAAAGCCGAAAGGTTCAGAAATTATTTCGTCATTGCTCAGAATTTCTATTGTCTGAACTTCAATTTTTGGTTTCTGGTTATTTTTGTTTTCTTTTGTTGCCGGTGGAGTGTATATTTCTTCAACTACTTCGCTGGATGGGAAATACTTAGTAGAAACCGGATTTGGTTTCGTTTTCCATTCAAAGGCAAGTAGTACGGCACCTAAAGAAATTACCAGTCCAAACATAAACAAAACACTTTTTTGTTTTTCGAGATTAGCTTTTTCGCTCTTTTTACTTTTCATGGCCTTAAGTTTTAAGTTTGACAATAAGCAAAGAACGCCGGCATTCGTATTAAACAATTGGGAATTTAGTACTTTTTAATACATGTATATACAATATGATTACAGCAAAAACTTTACCAGAAATTTTTGCCAGCCTAAAAGAAAAATATTTTTATATTTGCGTCTCATTTAGGGGGATTAGCTCAGTTGGCTAGAGCGTTTGACTGGCAGTCAAGAGGTCATGGGTTCGATTCCCATATTCTCCACTGAAAATCAAAGAGTTGCAAACTAGATGTTTGTAACTCTTTTTATTTATACATACAATTGTGCATACAAACTATTCTCAGATAAAATACCCATTTTTTGTCTATTATATTATTTTTTATGTTTTATAATTCTTTGCGATTACTTAGCTTTAAGTGAAATCAAAAAATTTATATAAAATGAAATTTAAGAAAAGTAATCTCGGATGTTTAATAACTATTATTATTTTAACTTTATTAGTATGGGGGTTATATCATATTGGGGAAAGAAAAAATAAACGTATTAATTGGGAGATTAGTCCCTTGGGTTTGAGCAAAGATAGCCTAAATAAATATTGTAATAAAAAAGTTCCATATTACTAATGGGATAAGTGGGGAAGTCCTATTACTTTAGAAGGCACAAACAATGAATATTGGGGAGCTTATCTTGATTCTGCAAATATTTCTTTTGTCTCATCGAAGGTTAGTGATAATATTCTTTTTATCGATTTCGGCAAAGAAGCTGCAATTCAATACCTGCGAGAACTAGAAAAAGTACGTAAGGAGAAAATTGAAGAGTGTCTTGAAAAGGCCCGGGTAAACATTAAGATATACATCAAAACTCATATCCTTGACAGCAAGAGTTATCAGCATTTAGAAACGATTTATTGGGATGATCATAAGCCTATTGTGGTGCAAACAAAGTATATAGGGAATAATGCTTTTGGAGTTCCTGTACAGGGATTTTTGAAAGTGCAAATTGATGAAAATGGTGAAATTGTTAAAGTCCTTGATTTTCATTAATCCAGTTATTTTTAGATTCGAAAACCCATATTATTTGTTAGTCCGGACTGCCCTTTTTATCCCTATATGGCCTATGCATTGACACTTAGTTGTTTAACTATGTTCCACGGCGTTTTTCAGCCCTTCTAAAAAATGCCAATTAGTCCGGAGTAGAAAATTAGTCTGGATTAATTGTTATTTTAGATTATAAGGTCTTGTCTATTAGTGTCTTGGAGAAGTATGTCTTTTCTCCGACTCCTTCTTTGGAAATAAATACTTTTATGTCTGCACTATTTTGTTCTGTTATTATCCAAACGTTATCTCCTGACTGACCTTTGTCTTTTGTTATGTATATAATTTGGTCAGCCATTTCTTTTGACTCAACAATTGTTATTATTTTGTCGGCTTCTTCTTTGCTATTCACAAAACAGATTTTTTCTGTGGCAATCGATGTGGTATAAAACATTGTCATAATAGCAATGATACCCGCTTTTGATATAGTTTTATGCATTTTTTACATTTTTATTGAATTTATAATTTTCCTAAATTATTCTAACCATTTATTTCAATGTAAAAATATAAGATGAGCAATCATTATATACATTATTTGTTTTGTTTTTAAGTGGCTTTATGCACAAGGCTAATAAGATGAGCTACATTGATTCTTTTCTGGATAGAAATGTCGGGTGTCAGCAGTTTGTAAATGGCCTGAATGAGGCTATAGGACTAAATAAATATCATTGGTTTGTTAGCTGAATCTCTCGTCCATCCATCCCAACTCCCTATGGGAATAGATGGATGGATATTTCAATGTCAGGCAAATAATAACTTTAAATATTGACAAATATGGCTAATGCACTGTGCGTTTCTTCCGAATATTTTACAAACGTTACTTCCCATGATCTGGCAGAAAGTTCTTTAACCGATAAAGAACTCCTGAACCAGTTCAAGAGCATTGAAAAATTACCGGAAGCGGATAAAAATGCGGTGAAGGTTTTCCTCGATGCGTTTATTTCCAAAAAAAGTCGAAACAATTGGTTCTATAAAAATACCTTACTTCATTGTAGATGAAATTATTAATGAAGAGCAAATTTGTACTCTTGCTTAGGTCAAACTCACGTTAATTAAAAATGAGTTCGATTGATTCTTTTGCGATTTCTATAGTTGTGCTTAATGAATCGTTTTTTATATTTTCAAGATCAGATTTTATACTATTAATTGTTTCAATATCTGGCAAATACTGCAAGTGTTCTAAAATTCTTCTTTGTTTTAATAAATTTTCTTCTGATAATCCTTTTAATAATCCTTTTATATTACAGGCAGCGATAAACGGTATTGTTTTCTGATATCTTTGAGTGAATTCTACATTATTTTTGAAGTAATCATCAAGCAAGATCAACAAACTTATGGCCATTGAATCCTGGCAATTTTTTTCAATAGTCTGCAATAGTTTTAATAATGTGTCTTGTTCTTCTTGACTATTTGGAAAATCAATATCCCCGTGAGTGCTACTTTTAAAAATTCCATATAATTTTTCTGCAAATTCAACTTCATTAGTTGAGATATAGTAATACATTAATTTATCTATATTTAATGTATCTATACTTCCAAAAGCTACTTGTTCTCCATAACTTATTTGTGTTGCTTGTCTTCTATTATTGCTTTTGCAATTAGTGCTAATAACTATTATTATCATTAATATAAAGAATCTGATCCCCATCTTAATTCCTGTTTACGTTGATTTGCTTTTTGTATTTTAAACGCATTCGTTTTTATCTCATTTACTTTATTTGCTCTCTCTGCAGCTGTTCCTCTGAAGATTTTTACAGTTCCTGTAGAATTACCAGTTGTTCCTCCTGGACCACTCCAGTCGAAAGTGTTCAAAAGGAAAGAATCGGCATCATCTGGATGAACTGTTGGACATCCAGCAGATCCTCTATTATGAAGTCCAGCAGCATTTAGTTCTTCTCCGGAATGAATATTTACCCATTCCATTGTCACTTCATTTCCATCCATATCAGTTCCTGGTGTATTCTGTCTACTACCATTTTTATCAATAATATTTAAGCCTCTCTTGTTTCCACTATCATGGCCTGAAGCATTATTATACAGAAAATCACCTTCACTTATTGTATTATGTTCATTTTGACTATCAGGTGCATTAGGGAAAGTACTTCCTCTATATGGCCCATCAATTTTTCCAGATTCGTCATCGAAAACATATATTTCAGCAGTGTAAACTCTTCTATTCTCAGGATTATTTGACTGATCAATAAAATATATTGTTGTGTCAAGTCCAATTGGGTCAATAAATAAGATAGGATTATTATAAACATAAGTATATGGAGAGTTGTCGAAGTGATTATTTTCAATAGCTGGGTCTATAACGTGCCACCGTCCTAATTCCGGGTCATAAAACCGAGCATGGTAATATCTACGTTCTTCTGCACCCCTTTTTTCTAAGGTCAGTGTATTTGTAGAATGAACTATTTTAAGTCCAGTTTTTTTATATCCTTTTTCTAATCCCGAAGCAAGTCCGGGACTTCCACTTTGTTCCAGTATGTGCAGTTTAAGGCAGCCCAAGTTTTGTAAATTGAATGTTGTAAAAATAATAAAAATACACAGGCAGACTGTAAAAGGATGGGGTATTTATTGATAAATCCGCTTTACTCCATGTCGGCAGATAAATGCGTATAAATCTGCGTGCTGGTCAGTGAGCTATGCCCTAAAAATTGGGCGATACTTTCTATACTCATGCCGTTTTGCAGTAAATGCGTGGCGATGGAGTGGCGGAGTATATGGAAGTACAACCGTTTAGGTTGTATCGTTGGTTCTGTGCATATTTCTTGTAAGTCGTTAAGCCAATGGACTAATGTTTCGGTAGGGTTAACAAACAGGCGACTATGGTTTGTTTTCTGTAAATTACGGAAGTTATAAATATAGTCTTTTAATGCGTTGTAAACATTGTTGTTAAGCGGGATAATGCGGTCTTTGTAGTTTTTCCCTTGCTCTACAAATAAGGTTTTACGCTCAAAATCAATATCCTGAACCCGCACATTAAAACCCTCTTTTCGCCTTAATCCACAAGCGTAAAACAGCACAAAAACAAGTTTTAACTGCTGTTCTTTGCGTTCCCTTCTTTCGTAAGGCAAAGCATTGCAAGATTGCGGGATATGCTCCATTAACGTTTTTATTTCGTCTTGGGTAAAGGGTTTGGTATCCCAAACTTTTTCCATTTTGCTTTTTTTAATACGCCAGTTGGTAGGTGGTATTATTTTTCTAAATCCCTGCTGATGCAAAAACTGCAAAAATTTATCTACTGCATCAAACTGTTTGTTTAGGTATGAGTGGCTTAACCCCCGGTTAAAACGCTTGTTGGGTCTGATTTGCAGATATTCAAAATAGGCTTTTATGTGTTTATTTTCCAACTGTATAATTTGTTGTATGTTTTGTGTTTGAAGCCAGTTAAAGAACATCGTTACACCGTTGGAACATATCCCCTGTGTGGCTTGGCTGTACCCTAATATTTTGAGCCAGTCTATATACGCCCTGTGCAGTATGGTAAAATGCCCGTTCAAAACGGGTGGTATTTGGTCAGGTCTTCGGTTAATGCTTCAAGGTCGTTGTGTACATATTCTTCGGTAGATACAATGCTTTTATGCCCTGCCAGATATTGGGCTTTCCGTAACCCCTGGTTTTTAATCCAATGCGTAATTACAGAAGCTCTTAACTGTACCAGTTTATGATAATCTTTGTGCAACGTTTTTAGGCTTCTGCTTAAATGCCTTAACGATACAGCAATTGAAAGATTATCGTTTGAACCTTTAAAACGCTGTGCAGATAGTGGCAAAAACAATTTTTTACAATCAGTATCATCTGTAAATAGTGGGCGGATAGTGTTTAAATAATGTATAAAGCCCCCGATTTGGGAGGCTTGCAGTTGCAGGGTTCTACTTGCGCCCCTGTTACCTTTGGGTGTAATGGTCAAAGTTGTTTTTTGCAGGTTTACATCGTTTAGGGTCAGGTCGTCCAATTCGGTAGTTATTAACCCCTGATATACAAAAAGACCAAGCATTGTATAATTGCGCCAGTTGGTTAATGTGTTGCTTTCCTGCTTGGCATTTTGTATAAAAACGGCATAATAATCATCATAAAGCTGTGTGAGTTCTTCGGAACTAAAAATATATGATAGCCGTTGCTTTTTTATGGCTTGTAACTTAATAAATGCTCCAACATTAGTGCGCTGCAAAAAGTCAAAATATTGTTTTAAAGCGTTAAGATGATTTTGGCGGGTAATGTTTTGCACTTGTAAAGTATCCTGTAAGTATTCCAAGTATTTTAAAACGTCTTTGGTGGTAGCATTCAAAGGGTCTTGTTTGTACCATTTCAAAAAACGCTGAACGTTGTATGTATAGACTTTTTGTGTCATTACAGACAGGTCTTTGCTTTGTAAGAATAGGTTAAAATCTTTCATTTTTCTGTTTTTGTGTCGTCCTACCTGTAAGGTCTTATTTTATCGGGGTTTTAGGGTTGGACAGCGGGGTTTGTCCTACTGTCTTACTGCTTTTTGCAAGCGTATAATAATATTTTCTGTTTTTCCTTTCTCGTTTTAATTTTCCCTGCTCGCACAACCGTTTTAAATAGCGGGCTTCGCTAATCTCGCTCCTGCCTGATATTGCGGGAAAATCGGTTGACAGGTATTCCCTGTTTGGTTGCTGGGCTTCAAGTTCCAAAAGCAGTTTAAACGTGTAATCTTCTTTTTCGTTTATCCGTTTTCTTTTGGGCGGTTCTTTCTGTTCAGGTTGTAATACTTTTTGTTTTAGTTTTTCTTCTGCGGCTTCGATTATCGGGTTAAATTCTTGTTTTTTCGTTGCTTTTTCTTCCTGTTCTTTTTGTTCTTGAAGTGTGTTTTTGTAGTGCGATTTTATCGTTTCAAGGTTGGTGTTTAAGGTTTTTTCAATACGGTTTTGTATATCGGTTTGATTGCCGAAAGCCGTTAATTTGTAGCGGTAGCCCTCACGGTGTTTGTTCCCGCCAACCACCTGCACGTAAGCGTATTCTTTAAGCTCCTGCAAATAACGGTTTAGGGTTCTTGGATGTATGGCTTTTTCTTTACGTATGTCAAGGGCTGTAAACTGGTCAGTCTTGGCTTCGGAAAGATATTTTTTTAGCCAACGATAAAACCCACGTGCAGAAGTGCTTAACTCGTCAGCTTTACGGAACAAACTATTTTTAAGCAATTTAAAAGCAAGTTCTATATCGTCAGGATGCGTTTTTATAAATATCTCGCCAGTTTGTTTATCGGCGGTTTGTTCTCGTTGATACTGGAAAAGATATGTAATGACTTCAATAAAATTAAGCAACAATAAAAGTGATTTTCTTGGATATGCGATGTCGTCGGGAAGCTCAATAAGTGTTGCAAAAGGATTGATTACAGAAACGTTTTGCAAGGTTGCAATCAAACATTTTAATGTGTGTTGTGCCTGTTGTACTTCTTCTGTTTTGATTTCTCCCGCTTTGCACTTTTTTTGATAGTTCATAATGGCAATGTCTTGGGCGTGGCTATGGTTTAAGTGGAGCATTAGAAACGGTAAACTTAGGCTCTCATAATTTTTATCAGAATAAGCACACGCCAGTAAACAAAGTTTTCCAATCACTTCAAAGGTAGTGCTGTGCAACATCCCGTCTTTATCTTTGGTGGCTCGTGTTTTAATGAGTTTTCCCTGTGTTTGAAGCGTTGAAAGGGGCGTTAACATTTTGGTTGTCCATTCTAAATCCTCAATGAAAAGCACTTTGTTTTGTATGTCGGTAGAGTTAAAATAATAAAGGGCGTTTTCGCTTATTTGTGTATGGAATGAATACGAACCGTTTGGCACACATTCAGAGAGTTTTTGCAAGATATAGCTTTTACCGATACCCGATTTTGCAAGGCAAAGCACCGAAAACGGATTACTAAATTTATGCGAAGCCAAAGCCATAAAAAGGATAACGGCGTTTTCATCTTCGCCGATAATGCCTGTTGTGTTGAGTTTTTGAGTTAAATCTTGGATTAAATTTTTGATTTTTAAGCGTAAATCTTTGACAATGTCCTGATTTTTTTCGGCTCTTATTTTTCTGTTTTTGCCCGGCTCGCTCCCGGTTCTGTCCGGCTTGCCGTTTTTTGACTTTTAAAGAGTGATTTTTGACCCTTACTTTTCGTTTTCCGGTTCTGTTCTTTCCGGTTCGTTTTTGGTCTTATTTCCGGCTGTTTTTTTGCTTCGTTCCGCTTCGGTTTTTCTGCTGGTTTTTTTGCTTTTCTTCCTCCCCTAAAATCCCTCTAAATCCTTGATGGGAGGGGCTTGATGAAAAGAGGGGCAAAAAGGGCAGAATGCAAGGCGGGGAAAGGGATACAGACGGAAGTACCCAATTGTTAGTAACTTTTTCAGGAATGCACTTTTTATGAAGGATTGGGAACAAAAAACCCAGCCAAAAAGCCGGGTTTGTTATTATTTTTCAAAATAATTTGGTCTCACAAGTATTAATATAAAAGTGTTTATTTCTGTTTAAGCTTTTCATACTCTTGTACCACGGGAATATCACTGTATTTATCATAGACATCAAATTTAAACCGATAATTAAAAACACATTTAGAGGTATCAGTAACCGGATTCATATCTTCATCATATACTTCGTGTGATTTTTTAATTAATTTATTTGAAGAAAAAGAATATATATCCTTTTCCCTAAGTATGCCATCAACACAAACACTATTGAAAAAAGATGATTTTCTGATGAAAACCTTTAGGTCACCATCTGTATCATAATAAGATATGTATTCATTATTCCAGTCTCCTGATTCACTGTAAGGAGATTCTGTATAAATCAATAATTTTTTTGTGATGATAATTTTAATGAGTGAAAGATAATCTTCATTCAAATCAGCCAACTTGGGTATTTCTTTATATTCTTTCCGCTGTGTCTGAGCAAAGAAAAGCATATCTTTCTCGGTTACAGATGCCATTATACTATCTCCAGTGACTTTATAATGCTCCCAGTTATCTTGTTTATTATGTTCCTGTTTTGTTTTACAGGTTACAGAAACAAGAAAGAAAGTAATGATTACAAATAAATTTATGATTTTATTGATTTTCATCTTTTTTCTTAATTATTAGGGTTGCTTTTCGCTTAACGTATTTATCATTGATGTTTACCTCTGTACTGCCGTGCATTTGCTTTTGATTTGCATCCCGAATGGTTGTAAAATTTGTATCAGTACCTCTTTTGTCCATATGGATTTTGTCGGGGTCTTTAAAGTCCCCTCCCCATCGCCAGCTCTTTCCTTTTACTTTCTTTATAAAGTCATGGTCTTTCGTAACGGTACTATTTCCTTTATCTATTCCATCACTGGTTTTGTCATTTTTATATAGATTAAAATCAAGAGCTAAGCCAGCATTATGAGGGCTATTTCCTGACTTTGCAGGTGTAGTTGAATTTTCATCTGTCAGTCCTGCTTGTTTTTTATTTGTTCTAAATGAGCTATTAATGTGTATTGGAATTTCGTTTTCTGCAGCATATTCGAGGAGTGATTCAACATCGCTATATATGGTATGGTCAATATATATATTACTGCTTCCTTTTATAAAGCCACTTTTATCATCAATAGTAACTTTCATAATTGAATCACCATTGAAATCAAGATTTAACATAGGATTATTACCTGCGTACTGATAAGGCGAAAGGTCAAAATATTTTTCAGCAAATGCGTCTTGCGTGTGGAACCGTCCCAGCTCCGGGTCATAAAACCGTGCCCCGTAATCGTACCAATCCAAACTATTCCCGCCCAGTTCATCATCCTGCAACTCTTTATTGTTATAAAGATTCTTATTAGAAAGTACTCCACTGGCAAAATAATTCTGCTGGTTCATTACCATTCCAAAGGGATAATAGTCAGTTACCTGCATTACTTCGGGTTGCCCGTTACTGTGGCCGCTAAATACTACTCTTGTATTTCCTAGATGGTCCTGCAAATTATATTCAAACTTATAATGAACGCTGCCGTCTATGTCGATTGGGACAATTCTTCCGGCAGAGGTAAAGATAGCTTTTAAATTATCATCTTCATACAAAAAATTACCACAATAATCAAAATGTCCTGCATTGGGATTACCATCAAGTATTATGGTCTTTACTAACTTATTCCCTGCTGCGTCATACGTATACATCAAATAATCAACGGCATCGAAAGTTACTATCTCCGGTAAGTTTAAATAGTTATAATCCAAAATCAGGCTTGTCCCAACCGAAGGATCAGAAGTCATGTTACCGTTTAAATCATATCCATAACTTCCGCTAACAATTGGATACCCTGCACTTGTACCGTTGTCTGCAACAGTTTGTAACTGATTACCATCATTCAAATAACTATAGGTTAAAGCATCTATTTCAATATTATTTGATTTTCTTGAAAGAGTGTGGATATTCCCATTAGCATCATACGAATACGCTGTATTATAATAACCATTCTGTGCTCCGTCAGAATATACTGCAGTTTCCAACCTGTTTATTCCATCATAGCTAAATGTATAACCTTTTACAATGTCATTTGTATTTAACCAATCGGTTTTCCAAATATTACCATTATAATAACCAGAGGAATTCTCACTGTCCTGATATTTTAATTCCTGGGCAAAAAGATCATTGTCTAAATCAGATAAATCATTTTGTTTTCGAATCCATCCTTTTATGTTGTATACATAATCCACTTGCTGGTTAAAATTTTCGCTGCTACTATTGCCATGAAGATATTTGGTAATCTGTTCTCCCAGCTCATTGTACTCATATGCTGCCAGGGTTAAAGGTGTACTGTTATCGTCAATCTCTATTTTTTCGGTAAGTAAACGACCCTGGTGGTCATATGTATAAGTAGTTGCCAGTTTAACATCCTGGATTGAGCCATCTACATTATGACGAACAATGTTTTCTGTAATTTCGTTCGCAAAATTGTAGTTATTGTAAACTATGTCAATCCCATTCATATGATTATCAGAAATGGTACGAATTATCCGTCCATAATCATCATAATAGTTCACAGTTTGGAGCAAATCATCATCCACTTCGTCATATATTTCGAGTACACGGGTTATAGTTCCTGTAAGAAGCCCTTTGGTTTTATCTGATTCACTAGTCGGGTTTCCGGCAAGATGAGGCGTGGTATAGTCATAAATTGTATTGCTTATAAAATTATAATTATCGTAATATGCTACCGTATAAACATTGTCTTCTGAAATTAATAAATTGTACGTTTGTGGAAAACTTCCATTGGAGTAGCCAAATATGTTTCCAGAAAGTGTTTCATACAATGTTCCTGTAAAATTCTCAAAATCTGCTGCTGCTTGTTCCTGCGTTTTATTTATTTCAATAATACCTGTTAAAACCGGGCGGTTTAATGCATCATATTTGGTAAACTGCCATTCCCCATTTGCACATAAATTACCATCTTGCATCAACACAAGCCTATCCCGGTTATCGTATACCATGTACACAGGTGATGCACCGGGAAGGTCTTTTTTTATCATCCTATGCCGGGCGTCATACTCGTAATAATAACACAATTCTATATCGGCATCAGGATCAGATGCTTTTGGTGGAACCACACAGCTCAGCAATCCAAAATCATCATAAATATAGTGCGTTTCCAGCCAATCTGTACCATCATATGAAGCCTTGCATACTACACGTCCCAGTTTGTCTTTGTACTCGCGGGTTTGCTTGTTGTCTTCATCTGTGTAGTGGGTAATATACAATTCTTCGGCTGAAAAATTGTCCTCATTATATTCAAGACTCCCTGAAACAGACCTGCTAACAGACCAGTTATCAACACTTCCACTATTGGTTAAGTATTCAACATAAGATGGGTGGGTTTGCCAGGCGTCAGGCCCTCGTATTTCGTCTACCCGATTGAGAGGTGAAGGTTCATAAAAAGTTTCGTTCCAGGGGCTGGAACCAGACTCACGCCCGGAAACTGAACCACCATAAAAAGTTACACCAGCTGTTTTGAAATCACTAGCATATGCTCCACTTTGTGTACCTGCTTCATAAGGTAAATAATGGATACTGTCACGTCCAAATTTATCGTATTCCATAGCTGTTACAATATCATAATTACCTGGTGAGGCCTGCACAGCAACACTTTGCACAGGACGCCCCAAACCGTCGAAATAATCCACTGACTCTATACGCTGACTGGAATTGATATTTGCTTCATTGGTTTGTTCCTGACGTAATACGGTTGTACGGATATAATTTATACTGGCACTGGGATAAATTGGTCCAGGAGTATCTCCCGTTTCAAGTGTTGGAGAAATTGCTGTATATGATGCTGAGGGATCAATATATGCATGAACATCTGAACCTTCTACTGCCCTAAAACCATCAGTAAGTTTAACCTGGTTAGTTGCAGTGATATCTGCTTTCCCTGTATAAATATCATCGTTCTCAACATTATAGACTTGGGCAAAACCCGAAGTTATGGCTAAAATATATATTACGGTAAAAATGTATTTTTTCATAACGCTTGTTTTTCCTTGGTTGATTAATAGCTAAATTGAAATTCTACTTTTTTACGATTTTAAGATCGTGGACAATTTCACCCGCCTTAATTTTTAACAGGTAGTTTCCACCTGCCAGACCACTCATATCAATTTCTTCTACTGAATTTGGAATATAGCCACTGATTTGCTGGTTGTAAACTGTAACGCCTTTACTATCTGTCAGAATTAAGTTAACATCAGTTGGTTTTTCAGTTTTGGCAAACCAGGTAAGTTTGTTTTTTACCGGATTTGGATAGGCCTGTATAAAAGCATTGAAACTTATACCTGCACTTTTTGTATGGTTATATTTGACCATTATTGTATCAGTAACGATACAACCTTCAAATGTTTCTGCAATAAGATCGAGTTCTTCTGAATCAATTTCAGGATTATAGCTCACTTCTCTTTCCGGATAAGTTGAACCATCTTCCCAAAGGTAAGATGCAAAACCTTTTTCAGCAGATATGAGGATTTTGTCTCCCTGAGATAACTCCAGTTCATCAGGAAGATTTAAGGCTTCACTTTCTGCAATTGTAATGTTAAATGTATCAGATGTTGCACACCCTTGCTTATCAAAAGCCGTGACAGTGTAAATTCCGGGACTGGCAACCAGGTATGTATTCTCTCCCCATTCTTCTGCGTTCCACAGGTAACTATAGTAACCTCCGGTAGCTGTGAGTTCCGTCTCTCCTCCTTCACAAAGTGTATTGTCTCCAATAATTGTGACATTGTTCTGGTCGCAATTAAAATATTTGGCAATTAAAATATCTTCCTTTCCTGCGGAAGTAAGTTTTTCACTCTTTAATTCCAGTTCCCCACGAAACCCTCCTGCAAAAATAATATTGCCGGTCTCGTCAATGGTAAATGCCTTACAGAAACTGGATGCCTCTTCTCCCGGTTCATCATGCCAGACTGTCTCTCCTTTTTTGTTAAGCTGTAACAAAAAAAGGTCTTCTCCCGGAATTTCAGAATAAACAGAATCTCCATCAATAGAATACGATTGTCGGAAGTAGCCGGCTATCATAAGGTTTCCATTTCGGGTATTGGATACATCCATTACGCGCGTTTTCACAGTACTGGTCAGTTTTTTTGCCCACAATTGGTCTCCGACTGAATTAAGAGAAAACAGCATAGTTTCCAACTGTGCATTGGTATTATAAATTGTATCAGATGTTTTTAATGTTTCGTTGTAATTTGCACAAACGATAACCTCATCACCGTTTCCAATTATTACTTTCGTCCCTTCAAGGTAGCCTGATGATTCAAAAGTTTTTGTCCAAATCAACTTACCTTCACTATTCGTTTTTTGTAGAACAAGTCCGTTTTTTGTAGAATTTGGGATTATAACCGGATTATCATCTGTAAACAAAAAATTACCGCTAACACTAAAAAGCGAATAACGATTGTTCTTTGTATCAAAAGCTGCTGAAACCAATCGATGACTTCCTTCACCGGAAGATAGTTTTGCACCAACAAGATTCCCATCTTTAGTTAAATTAATTAAAAATGCCCTTTTATTCCGGGGGGTAAGAAGTTCTGTGCCATCAATTGTCAATTTACCCTGCAAAAGTCCTCCTATAATCATCGAACCATCAGATGAAACCTCTAAAACATCCAATGTTGCATTCCCTTCAAATGGCAAACGTGTAAACCAGTCAATTTTTCCCTGTTTGTTCCATGAAGACACAAATAAGGCTTTATCTTCCCCGTCGTATACATCTTTTTTATGCTTAACAACCCCCGAGATTGTTCCTCCGAGAAATATATTCTTTTCACCAGTTAAAACCCTGCTCCCATTTCCTGCACCTTCTCCTGTAAGTGTTTGCATCCAAATGGTATTGCCTTTTTTGTCGAGTTTCAAAAAATAAATATCGGTCATTGCCTGTCCTTCTGTTTCTTCATTATTAAAAATAAAGTTTCCGCTAAATCTTCCTGTAGCATAAACGTTATCTCCTTCACTGGCTATGTCATTTATTACATCTGTAGATATACCCCCTCCCTTTACACCCCATTGGAAAGTTTGCTGAGAGCTAACAGGTGATACCAACAAAAGGAACATCAAGGTAATTGTACTACCAAATACCAATTGAGCTATAGTTCGCGAGATTTTTATCATGATTGCTGATTTTTGATGTTTTTAAGGATTTCTTTGAAATGAAATGTCTTTACTGGCTGGCATAGTTATACTCATATTTCTCAACGATATTATCGTTTTGATCACGAATCAAACTCAGCCTGCCAAAATCGTCGTATTCATAATAAATAGTACGGCCTGCCGGGTCGGTCTCTGAGGTTATACCAACTAAAGGCTTATAAGTGTAATAGCTTACCTGATTCTCACTACTATTAATTACTGAAGTTAAGGCAGTATTTAACGAGTTAATATCTTGCTGAATATTTGCTAATACATCACTATTACTAAAGGTTATATTATCAACGCTTGTTTGAATTGGGGAAATATTTATACCTGAATTACTACTAACAATTTTTGCAACTGGGTATTGTTTGTTGTAAGCCCACAGATAATAGGTGTAAATCCCATCCCTTCCTTTTGCTTTAATTAGATTCCCATTTGTGTCATAATCGATGAATTCCATTTCCGGATTATCCCCATAATTTGAGTCCATTGAAGAACCAGTGTATTCGGTGAATGAATTTAAAGGAACTGTAGTCTCAAGAGTATATGTTTTATCGGGTACAATATTGCCATCATCCGTTTTGTAAGTAGTCAATATGCCATCTGTCCATTTCCCCGCAACTTTTTTTGTTTGTTCAATTGGGAAGTTTAACATATTAACTGTACTGCCGGCCATTATAGCATAAATACCTGAGTTTATATCCGGTGGATACCTATATATAAATTCTATGCTATCCCCACTACTGTTAAATACCTGTTTTTCTTTTAAAAGATGGTTTGAATTATATTCATATAAAGCGACATTTTCCACTTCACCGGCGTCAGTATATATCTTTTCTGTTACACCTGTTAGCTCGTTTTTGCCCACTTCAATGGTGTAATCATAACAAAAGTAACTAGGTATCCCTTCATTCACCGCAAAATAAAAATCGCCTATGCAAGAGCACGTGCCATCCGGACATAAATAAGGATTGTTTTCTATCGGTTGAGTACAATAAACATTTCCGTCTGGATCCCCGGGAGTTAACGGTTGATAGTAGCTAGCAGGGGGGGTTATAAAATAAATTCTTTTAAGCCATAATCCGTTAATTATTTCCGATGCGTATTTTGTTTCCTTGTAAGAATTAATAGTACTTTTTACTAATTTGTAAGGATTGGAAGGATTTCCGGTTTGAGAATAAATATCGGCCCGAAGTAAATTGCTCTTTTTCCATAGCTCAAATTTTGCAGGAGCCATGGGCATTGAAGACAAAGGACAAGTGTTTCCTTGAGAGTAAGTATAAACTATTTTACCGTTATTATTATTATCATCGCCTTGGTATTCTGTTACACTAGTATAAAATACCGGCAGGTTAGCAACATAGCTAAGCTCAGGTAATATATTTGAATATAAAACTGTTTCTTTTTTCTTATATGTAGGCGCAGTTACGATTCCCTGTAATTTATTTACTTTGAGCAACCAATTCTCATATGTTGTCATCATTTTTGTATAACCTGGAATTAGAGGCATATCTCCATATCCGCATTCATTATTGCCATATTTGTATGTCTTAAGAATTTCATCTCCGTTTCCTTCTACCTGCTTTATTTGGTAAATTCGTAATCCTCCCCCTGATTTAGTTGTTCCCTGATCATCATATTGATTTTCTTCGTAAAAAAATTCTGAATATCCTCCTGTAGGATATATTATTTTTTTTAACACCCCACTTTTTAATGCATTCAGGTCAGAACTCCTGTCGGCGTTGACATTCCCAACTATCGAATTATTAAGCGGATCAGATACAGGAATAAACGGGCACATATCAACTTTCCCTGACGCATTATAATAACCCCAGAAGTCTAAATATCTTACATTCATTCTATTATCGTCACTAACGTTATATTTTACAGGATAATAATCGAAGGAATATGTTTCAACAGCTGACAGTGACTGGTCCTTAAAAACAATTGCATCAAGTTTCTTTACGGCTAAAAAATGTACATCTGAAAAGGTATTCATTTCAGACTGGACAAAATCGATCTTCTTAATAATGTTATCATCATAATCTAGAATATCCATACCAGTAATCCTTATATTATTATCCATAATCCCGCCAAGCCAATAAGGAGGAGAGCACTGGTCTTCAAGCTCATGGTGAAAAATTATCTTACCCGACCTGAAACTTATCTCCTTTATTCTTTGCGCATAATGTATACTGCTTGCGTCAACCTCTTCAGGATTTATAATATCAGTAACAGGAAGTTGCGGACAATGGGTATAATCGTCTCCGTCTGCTAAATATGTAGGAGTACAGTAATACAATGTTGATTTTTTATAGACAGTAGAATGTGTACAAAGAACATTTCGAAATGATTCATACTTAAAGTGTATTGTATCTTCTTTGTTGGCAGATACAATATCGGTGAGCATCCATCCGGTTGTACAATTTTCACTAATTTCCTTGTAGCTTATGCTATCATCTATTGATCTGCCAAACCTGTATGTTATTCCATTTTCATCAATCAGTTCAAAATAATCTAGCAAGTCATTAGTACCCGAATAACCAATACGTAAATCACAGGAGTTTTTAGGAATTAATACCGGCTCTTTATTGTTATTTGCACCTTTAATTATAAATTTCCCTGCTAAACTGTTTACCGTATAAGAAAAAATATCATATTCGGTATCGTAATGAATTCCATTATTAAAGTCACGGTTATCAATGCTCGCTAAAAACGGAAAATCTGTGTCAAGTTGCACATTATCCGATTTCTTCCATGGATCGGGAAATGTAGCTCCATCATAATTCCAGCCATCTGCATCACCATAAATTGTTCTGGAAATCATCCCACCTGCATTCAGAGTCCAACCCAAACCAACCGCTCCAGTTCTATCATATACTCTTCGTCCTGAAGAGTGATAACTTAAACTTATTGGTAAACTCAATTCGCCACTGTTAATAACATAAAGAGGTATATTTATATCAGGAATCCCTGTCGCATTACTAACTGGGTAATCCAAGTATCTCATAAGTGAAGAAGCATTTGGTGAAGATGGAATGACACTTCCAACTGGATTTTCCAAACTGGTTGATAATGTTGACATCTCGAATGTAACCGCTAAGTCAATTGGAGCTGCTTCCAAAGCTTCGGTTTGTATTTCCGTTGTATCCTGTTGCCCATACCCCAGAAAAACAGAAAAAATAAAGTAACAAAGTAATATCTTAAATTTTAGTTTCATGTTTGTCGATTTATCAGTTTGAGCGTTCAATTCAATTTCATCTATATTTTTGTTGTGTTTAAAGCGTTCATTGGAAAAGTACAATATAGCTGATGATTGTGTCGTGTTCACATACTACTTTCAACCTCTGAAGTTCATTCTTTTATAAGCTAAATTGTCCTTATTTGAATAGTGTTAAATAGTCTATTCCTTAACTATTTCCCAGGTTGAAACTTCTTTGTTGACTTCTATAGTAAATAAATAATTCCCAGACGCGATTCTACGAAGATTGATTAAATTTAGTCGAGTTTGGCCTTTAATTCTGTATATCTCATTACCGTCGATATCAGACAAGTACAATTCAGGTTTAATATTTTTTTCCAAATTGTCAAACTGGACATAAATAATCCCATCATCAACTTGTGGATAAAAATTTACTGAATAAGGTCCAAAAGATTCCATAACCGAAGGATTCATTAAATTATCTGATTCAATTACTGAGGCTAGGGTAGGAAGTGTCGCTAAAGCACTATCCTTGCTAATTGTAGTGTTGTGCGTAAGAGTTACTTTATCATATTTAACTTTTGAGTCATTCTTCAGTGTCTGGCTAAAACCAGAATGCATTAACATAAATGCGAATATAAAAATGGTTAAAAACTTCATAATTAATTTGATTTAATGTTCATTAATAGATTGTTCCATTGCTTCAATTCTTTTTTCATGATTGAGAATGTATAACGTTATCTCCTCGGTTTTTTTTAGCAATAACATACTCATTTCAGAAATATTTACACCATCTTGTTCCATTTTACTTGCTGAGGGAATATCAGGGAGGTGCTTATTTTTTAATATAAAATCTTCAAGCTCACGGAGAGATATTAAATTATACTCTTTATCAAAGACATAATCAGGAGGAGTAACACTCAATCCTACTTTTAACTCCTGCGCATGAATTTTTCCGTTTACAGTTAGTTCCTTATCAGGAGTTGTTGTTCCAATACCTATGTTGTTCGTCGATTCATCAATGCAAATGGATGTGCCACTCACAGTCCAAATATCTTCTTGCGAATACCCCTTTCTACAACAATAAGTAAAAATGACAGTTAAAATTATTATATATACTTTTATTTTCATATTATTTATTCTCTGTATTATGCTGTTTTTCAATGCCTTGAATGCGTTTTTCCTGATCGATGATATAAAGTGTCAATTCTTCAATGCGTTTTAATAGCCCCATATTTATTTCGGATACAGATATTCCTTTTGTTTCCATTTCCAAAGCAGGGGGAAATTCCGGTAGATGATTGTTTTTTATAATAAAGCTTTGAAGTTCTGAAATTGAAAGAAGTTTGTGATCATTTTCGAATACATAATCGGGGGCATCAAAATCTAAATCAATAATGACTTCTTTCGAGAGAATTGTGCCATTTACAGTTAATTTTTCATCTGGAGAAGATGTACCAATACCAACATTTCCTGTATTAGTATTATAAATATTTGTTCCATTTATCGCCCATAAAGTAGTATCAGTAGTTCCACCGTTATAACTGCATAAAGCAGAAATGTCAGATGAAGATAGGGCTCTATTGTAAATTCTAACTTCATCGATTTTACCAACAAATCTTTCACTTGAAGAAGACAATGCACCAATATACATGCTTTGACTTATCCATGGAGGTTCATAACCAGTGAAAGTACAAGTACTCTGCAATACTCCATTATAATAGATTTTCCACTGATAATCTTTCCATGTTGCCGCAACATGTATCCATTGTCCAGTTTGGGCCAATGAATCACTAAAACACATTTTATACGCACCATCATAAAATTCAGCACTAAATTTTGTAGTATGATGTAGTTTAATAACAAAATCACGGCCTGAACTTACTTTTGCTAATATAACGCGATTAACTCCTACTGATGTGGGGAAGATCCATGCAGTTAAAGTAAATTCATCATAACCTGTGATGTCAGAATTGTTATAAACTCTCACATAATCCGTACCATCAAAAATTAAGGCATTGCCGATTTTACCTTCAGTCGTAAGCTCGGCACCATAGTTAGTGCCATCGTGAGAGCCGGCAATATCCAATACTCCGGTTGATATACTTTCGAAATCATAGTGAGCAACTAATCCTGTAGTAATGTCCTGTCCTTTAGCATTTAGACAGTTTGCCAAAAATATTGACAATGTTGAAAATAGAAGAAGTGTGTATCTTTTCATATATGTATATTTAGAAATTAGCTTTTTGATTGGCTCCTATTGAGACACTACACTATCATATCTGATTCTTTGTGCTTTAATTCTTTCAGATAAGAAGTACTTGTGGGGATGTTTATATAATCTATAATAAATATGGATTGGTTAACTTCATTGATTTATGGTTTTAATTTGGTATATCGGAAAATCAATGTTAAATGTAACATTGTCTTACTAAACATTTTTAGATATTATGTAATTGGTCAGGGGTAATTCGTAAGAGGTTAATTCTATTTATTGAATGGTAAAATATCTTTCGTTTTTGAGTACTAGGATTTCGTATGAATTTTTTCGGTTTTAATTTCTATGGAGATAGGGAATTTTAGGCACTTTTTTTGAAGATTAATTTCAATAAACACAATCAAATAAGAACAGAAAAGATATAAACATTCTATAGTCCGGACATGTCACCCTATATGGGGGTAATTTGGCAATTTTACTCCGGACTCATTATTTTGTTTTTTGGATGTTATTAGTTGTTTTATAGTAGATTATGTCCGTTTTTCGAACATTTTCGAACACTCATTTTTTTGCGATTTCGTCCGGACTTGATTTTACCCCGAACTCGGCTTTTATTTTGGGCTATATTTTATTGTTTTTTGAATTTCTTGTTAAGTAGATATTTCCCATACAAATATTGTTTTATTCAATAATTTTGAATGTTCAATCTCTCATCAGCAATTTAAATTGAACATTCACGGAATAGTAGTTTTTGAGGAATAGATTAATTCTCCCAATGTTTATGTTTTTGTGATTCACAATGTCTTTGAAAGAACTTTCTGAAAATTGATAAAATCGGAATTGTTCCATTAAAAGCAAAGTGGTTATCGTTTCTGTTTCTTTCAAAAATTGCTCTTTTTTATTTTTAATGCAGCTAACGAAGAATGTGTTTAATTTTGTATTATCAAGGCTTTTCAATTTGTTTTTAATCTCTTTCTTTGGACATTTTAATAAATTATATTCCTGGTAAACATATTCCGTCATATCTCTTCTATTCTCGCTATTTAAGAGTGAAAATAAGAACATCACTCGCGCCTCATCAATAAAGAGAGGAATATTTTTATATTCTGTAAAAGCCAACTCCTTGCTTATAGGGCCAAGCAACATGGATGAGATTATGTGATTCATTTCTTTTTTCTCCTTTTCGTTAATTTGGTTTTTCATTTTTTATTAAGATGAGGTGAATTGCAAGCGAATAAAATTTTCATTCTAAGTAGGTATAAGTGAAATTTAAACAGAAACCATCGGGATGAGTGCTTTTTACCGACTGAATTTTCGACTAATTCATTGAGTTCATTTTTGATTTTTCTCATTTTCTCATACTTTCTCCATGGAACTTTATGACTTTACACAATCTTTTTATTCGGTCTAACGTTCGTTCTCCATATCTCTCTAAAATTTGCTGACCACTCATGTTAGTTGAAATAAATAGCAATTTTGATTTGCTTTCTGCCATATTAAAAAGTTTATTTATTACTTCATATTTTGCGCCATAATTGCTGGCTATTGGTTCTACGCCCATTTCATCAAGTGCTATCATTTTTTTTGTACTGAGGATACTAATTTTTTCTTCGAGTTCATCAGCGTGTACCGTGTTAATAATTTTGTTTTGATAATGAAAAAAAATTAGTGGTATCACATAAAAAACTATATTGGTCTTTCCTCTGCCAACGTCACCAGTTAAAACGAGACCCTTCCCTTTTGTGTCAGTCATCCAATCTATGATATTCTTATATTCCGGAAGAAATTCAAATGTTCTAATTGATTTATCTGTCTCCAACATTGCTGCTTCAAAAATTTTGCGACATTGTTCCCTATTTCCAAAGGTATATGATTGAAATTCTCTTTTTTTGAAGTTGAAATCTTCTTTTAGTTCTTGTATCGTATTACTAAAATTTATATTATTAAAATCCTGCATTTTCAATTATTTTTTGTTGTTGTACTTCGTTTTTATTTTTTAGTATCTGCCCCGGTTTAAAACCAATGTTTTTTGCATACTTTTCTTCGTTGTCTTTCCACCTTCTAAGTCTTCGTTTAGTATCCCATGTCTTTTCCAGTTCAAATTTCATTTTTGTTTTAATTTTATTGGGCTCACTCCAATAGCTATAAAAATCATTAACCGTTTTTTCACTAAATTCATTTTTATAGATATTAAGAGAGTTGTAAAATGCCATCTGCCTTTCATTTAAATTCTTATCATTCTTCTTATTCTTGTTATTAATGGGTGCAGGTTGGTTCGTCACTGGTTTGTTATCAGTTCTATCATTAGTTCTTTCGTTGGTTCTTTCATAGTTCTTAGGATTCTGGTAATAATCATATTTACATATAGTTATAAGAACTCCTCCTGGTTTCTTCGTAGTGGTTATTCGTCCGGCCTTTCGTAAGGCACTCATAGCTCTTTTCATTTGGCCGTCGCTATACTTTTCCTTACGATTACCTACCGCCCACGATAAATCCTCTATGATTGTCTTATAATCACGAAACAACTGTCCTCTTTTTATATAATATCCTTTGTATTTATTTTCAGAACTATTAGCGTTACGAATTAAATAAAACCAGACTTCCCGGGTACATGGTGGGGCGTTCATAATGCTACTTCCCTTGATAGCTCTTGGTTGGAGTATATAACCGCCTTCAATCATTACAATGAGCCTGTTTTGTTCTGTCTCATCCAGTTCTCTAATTCAAGACGATCAAACTTTATGAGCTTCCCGAGAGGTTTTCGGTGTGGGATCTTTCCCTTTGAGGTTAAAACATACAAATATCCTTTACTTATGCCGATAAATTTTGCTGCCTCATCGATATTTAAAATCGATTTGTTTTGAACAGTGATAAGTTCCTCAATATCACTAAATTTTTTGTCGATATAGTTGATGAGGTTGAATTCTTCATTATCCTCATCTCTCAAATGGTTTTTTTTCTTTGAATCCATAATTGAAAATTATTAAAAAATTAAAAATGGATTCAGGCCTGAATCATGACTGTTTCTCAATCATGATACAAGAATAGTAAAAGGGAAACAGCTTCAATGGTAGTATTAGTAATTACTACTATATTTTTTCTTTTAAAACACTTAACACTTTATTTATTTCCCGAATTTTTTTCCCAGGTTTGTTTGAGGTAGAAATCGCCTTGGCAAAGCTTTTGTTTGTTATGTATGGATTTTTTTTTACTGAAATCCATAACGGATAAAATTCTTTGAATATAATTATCCGAAGAGTCTGGAATGATAAATCCATCATGTGATTTATTTCCTCTTAATTCGGTTTCTATTTTGAAACCTAAAAAAATATAAATAAATGTGGGGAGGTATCCTACCCAAAATATCTTTTGTCCCGAAAGCTCATTAATAGGAACATTGGAGAATGCCTTCACAAAAAGAACACTGTCAGTATCATTAGGTATAAGCTCCTCCACTATTAAATGTTCTCTTAGAGTTTTTAACTGTTTCTCGTTAAGCGTCGATCTCGGAGTTGTAAGTTTCTTTAAATGTGGTGTTTTATTTCTAATCGATTGTTCAATAATCTCAACTCGTTCTTTCAGAATATTTACGGTGCGGTTTTTAGTACTTTCAAAAGATTTTTCTGTATAATGCCCATAATCAAATTTGTTCCAACATTCATTTTCAATTTTTAAAATTAGATTTCTTAACCAATATGCTTTATGCATCTGTCCTTCAAATTCATCCAGGCTTGCTTCATAAAATGCTCCGTCAGCATAATCAATATACCACTTTATATGGCAAAAATCCGGATGAACAAAGCCTTCTACAAATTTCAATTTTTCGTTACTCATTACTCTTAGAAGTTAATAAGATTTTTGGATATTGATTCTCTTTGTTCATCCTCAAAACTATCCAGATAGTTAGCTGTTACTTTGATGCTTGAGTGCCCCAGCTGTTCACTAATAAATTCAATGGAAGCACCTGAATTTTTCAAAATCGTAGAATACGAATGTCGGGCATAGTAAGTTGTAATATTTTCATTGATACCTATCTTTTTACTTATCAACTTCATGTATTTATTTGTATTTTTTATAACCTGCTTAAGTCGGTTCAGCTTTTCTACTTCAGTCATCCCTGGAAAGAAAATTGGGAAAATATAATCGTTGCTTTGGGGAATGTTACCAAATTCAGAAATAATCGCTTTTGCCTCAGAGAGCACCGAAACAATTATTTCCTTTTTATCATTGGTTGTATCCTTTGTTTTTTGTCTGATGAACCGAATTTTGTTATCGTTGTAATTTTTAAACTTTAGGTTTGCGATATCAACCATATTCATCCCATTGCATAAATAGCTGAAAAGCCAGTATGCTTTAGCTTTTGCTTCCTGTACACTTATCGGTTCATATTTGAATATTTTTTCAATGTCTTTTATGTTTAGAGCTTTTTTGACATTATTTGCCGCAGGGATTTTATATTTGTTTTTGCTGTTACCAAATGGATATTTTTTATGGCTAATAACGCCATCTTCAATTGCTCGATTTAGAATATGTCTTAAATTTCTTAGATAAATACCTATTGTGGTATAGGTATTTTCTTTTTTAATCATCCAGTTTTCATAATTCTTCAAATATTTGGGATTAATTCTTTGAAATGAAACCTTAGAGTCAAAATCACATAATGATTTATTGGTAGCCTGATAGGAGATCGCAGTTTGTAATTTATTTTCTTCTTTTAATTCATCTATTTTGTTTTCAAAATAAGATTGCAGTGAATTGTTTTTTATTTTCTTTTTGTGAAATAGTCTTTCAAATTCATCGAAACTAAATTCATCAATTTCATTGTCAATAATATTAATCGCCCTGTGTTCTTCAGCTTCAAGTTCTCTTCTTAATTCTTTGTTTTTATTGCGTGCTTTTGGCGATATAATATTTTCGAAATCCGATGAGGTAAAAGATTTTTTACTAATGGTGTAATATTTTTGAGTTCTATTAAAAGTCACTCTTAATTTTACAGGATGCGTATCATCTTTTTTTGTAATTCTTTTTTCAAGAATAATTAGCGTTGTTACTTCTGGTTTCTTTCTAGTGTAATCCATAATTATACATACAAATTATACATACATTTATACATACAATTATATAAAAAATATATTAAATAAAGTAAATAAAAATAAAGAACTATCTGTATATTAGCCTATTGTATAAAACATGATAAATAATGTTTATAATAAAAATATATATGATTATTGACTGGCAGTCAAGAGGTCATCGGTTCGATTCCGATATTCTCCACTGAAAATCAAGGTCTTAGGGATGTGTCTCTGAGGCTTTTTTATTTTAGTACAAACAAAAGTACAAACAAATTATTAGTTATACATACTTGGTCACAAGTTCTAAATTCTAATAATTTTTTAATTGTTATTCAAATAGGAGATTTTTATAAAAGAAAGAGGCTGTCTTGATAAAACAGCCTTAAATAAACCTCAAAAATCATAAGTTTAAATTTTATTTAAGTTGTATGACATTCTCGTGAACAGTAGTAACATCCATTTGACTGGAAATAGATCTTTTTTGCTTCTTTTACTGCATCTTTACAATTGCCAAATTCACCAAGATAAATCCTGTTTGAAATATCAGGCATCCATTCGCATCCTTGTCTATGGACCTCATGATCCCCATTATCCTGTGCGTTTTTATTAACATAGTATTTAGTCATGATATTTGTTTTTTGGGTTAAAAATTATTGAGTATATACAATTTGAGGTTTATTTGTATTAAAGGTATTCAAATAAATTGGAATTGAGCATGTTATGGGGCAGTGTGTGATTATGATTATGTAAGAATATTGAAAAATAATATAAGGAACTTTTGCCGATAAAAATGTGTTTACTATCTGATATTGAACTTATGTTCATTAAAATCAAAATAGTCCGGACTAGTGTAGCAAATATGGGGTTTTTGCACTTTTTACCCCGGACTCCTAATTTTCATTTCTTTGCAATGCTCTGATATACTTATTTTTATGATTTTTATTTCATTTTGAAAAAATCAAAAAAGTCCGGACTAAAATCGTGTCCGGACTGTGTGAATATCTACATGCTTACAGATTGTCAATCATTTGATATAAAGTTGTTTATAGTATGGAATATTAGCAAGTTTGTTTTACAAAGCACTCTCTGCAACTTCATTGATCTTTTGGTCTAATTCTAGAATAAATTCATTTATTTCTCCCTTGGTAGGAGTTTCTAAGAGTTCTGTAATCATCGTTCTAAGTCTAAAAGCCTGCTGTTTGGATATTTCATCTTTTTTCTGCCATTCTTGAATTGTTTTTAAGACAGTAGGTTGACCTAGTTTAAATAGGGCAATTAAGGCTAAATTTTCTGTTAGCTTTTTTGTACTTCCAGTTGGTAAAATCTTGTTCATTTGATTTGTTATTTTTTTTATCGAATAATAATTATCTTTCCATCTTTCTACAAGTGTGAAGTAGAAATTTTTATCATATAACATTTCAGTGGTTATTATTTCCTTTTAAACTGTTGTTTTAAATTCTTTTTGAAACGTAACTCATATCTTAACAGCTTAGATTCTTTCAAAGAATGAGGAACTGTATGTCTATTTTGTTTTAACTCTTTTATTTTATCATAAAAGCAAAGCTGCGTTTTTTTTATTTTGTAATATAGTCCATCAGATTGCTCTAACCTTTTATATCGAGGTTTCTCTCCCAAATAAGAATAATACAGACTTGGTTCGTGATTCATAAGTAAATTATTAGCAAAATCAATTCGAAAAACCTCAGCTTTCCTGAATGGAAGATGTAAAGAGTCACTAATACTTTCAATTATGTTTTTAGTATCATCCATTGTAAGCGTTTCATAATTGTTCCCCAGATAATATTTACATAAACTATTATTCTTAATTAGAACTTTATCATCATATACCTTTACAAATAATGAGTCAAGTTGTCCCATATAGTATCGTCCAAATCTTTTATCAGTACCACTATTTATTTCAACTAAATATTTAGGAACTTCGTTAGTGAAATTGATTTCAGGACAACTATGTTTAAACAGTATCATATTTACAGTATCATACATAGGTCACCAAAAAAGGATACTGGAAGCGTATTAATATATAGAAAATGAAAAACCGGCATATTTTGCCGGTTTATATTATCTTTGTGACATAGTGTGGTATTCATCTTTTGCCTCCTCTCATGGAAAGGTATTCAGATGCATCGTCTTCAATCTGAGTAATAGACTTTACAGGATTGCTTTTTAGCCAGGACTCGATTTGTTCTCTCTCAAAATACAAATGTTTAGACTGCTTATAGTGTGGTATTTCCTGCCTCATCGTAAGTTTATAGATGTGACTTTTCGAAATACCTGTTAAAATACAGACCTCATCAATCGTTAAAAGATTTTTTTGTGTTGATAGGATTAGCTTTTCAATCCTTTTTAATTTTTTTTCAAACTCAACCATAATTCTTTAATTATTAAGTAAAAAAATATGGTTATCGATAACCTGTTAACTGTATATACACAGGCAAAGTAAAAGCAACCAAATAAAGTATTGGAAAACTTAAAATCTTATTAAGACTTGATTAAGCTTAAAGAGATTTAATGATAGATTTTAGTTCTTTTTTTCTTGGTGTATTTTGATTGATTTTAAAAGGATTACTTGCTGCAAAGTTTTTTGCATCTGGAAAGATATATTCAAGCTTTCTGTAAAGATTGTTTGGATTGGTGGCGGTAGAATCTAAATCTGTGTCTTTTAAATATTTATCCTTTAGTAGATAGAATAATTCATAAATTGTCTGTTTGTTTGGTTCATGCCTAGTTATTCCTGTATCTATCCAATTTAATTGTTTAGGACTCTCGGAGAACAACGCTTTAAAATGATTCGGAGGAGTATCTTCATCCAAAAACTTTTTATCGACTAACTGATTAAACAAATATTCAATTTGTTTCGCAGTTAAAGAACAAGAAATAAATCCTGTTACTTTAGTGGTTTCATTTACTAAATCAAGTTTGTCTAGTATTATCTGAATTACATCATAATTTGCATGCTCTTTTGGGATTGCAACTTTTAAATCAAATATAAATTTTTCTTTACTAATTACACTATTAACCTTTTTAGATATTGCTTCCTCGATATCTAACGGATGCAAATAGTTTAGATCTTCAATAAAGTTACTTATCTGCTCTTTATTAAAATTCCTGCTTGCTCTATATTCTTTCTCTGTTACTTCAATAATCTCTCCTTTACTCAATGATTTAAGTACCCGTGAATCAGGATAACACTCAGTTACATCATTTTTTTTGAAAGTATATTCATCCAATTCATGTAGTGGATTTAAGCCTGGACTGAGATTTATTTCTGTTTCAACATGATTCGGATTAACTGTAAAGTATCTTGGTTTTTTTAAAAACATAATGGATAGATGAGGTAGTTTTTTAGTGAGTTAGTATTTTATTCTTGATTCAAATTTGTGTTTTGTAAAGTAAACTTTCCTCCCTTGGTTATCTGAGATATATACCCTTCTATCTGTCTGTTCATGCGGCTGAACTTATATCCAGGTTGCTTCTCCGTTTTCTGTTTTGTCATCGGTTAGAAATATTATCATTTCAGCGTTAGTCTTTTTTTTTGTCTCACAAATTACGATATCGGCATCCAAAGGAGAACTAACAAAGGTTACTCGTAAAGGATTTTTTGACGGCGACAAAAATAGCAGGATAAAGGACAATAGAAATATTTTCACCTTATGTTTTTAAGATGTCAATTCAATTTTTATGCCTGAAATGTTACGTAAGTTTAATTTATCGGGCGATAAATTTATCCACTTTTACAATCTCATCCACTGAAAGGCTCCAGAAAGAAGCCTGAATACTTTTGTCTTCTTTCTTATGGGCAAAGTAAGGGCAATCATAATCCAAATCAAATACTTTTAACCAGCTCCTTTCAATTTGTTTACGTATATCAGTAGGCAATTTTTCAAACTCTACTTTATCGAGTTTTTTGTCTTCCAACATTTTTTCAAATTTCATCGCATCGTTTTCTGATTCTCCGATGTAATAATTATTGCCTAAGGGTGAATGCCAAAGAGTATAATCAGAAAGGAGTACTTCTTTTTCGTCTTTTTCAATTTCTATTCTTACTCCTACCTCTCCTTTTTCTAAATACCCGGATTCTCTTAAATCCGGTCGCATTTTATTAGTTGCCAAGTACTGGTACCATGCCCAAACAGGGAAGCTGTCTTTTAATGGTCTTTTACCAATCCTTTCTTCCATTACCTTTATTAACCATTCATAGCCATAAAGAAAATCTGGTTCAACATATTTTCTTTCACCATAAATTATCTTTTCGTTCAAAAGTATTTCGTACCATTCTATTGGTTGGATTGTCCAGAGTTTCATTTATTTGTTATATAAAGAATAATAAATCACTTTTTCTGCTTTCAATTTAGTTTTTAATTTTTTAACAATAATGTATTTAAACTCAGGAAAACGATAGGTTAAGATTTCATCTAATTTGTTTGAGAATCGTATGTGTATTTCCGTTGGATCCAATTTCCTTTCAATGTGTATGTCCGTCTTTTCATCGAATCCATTGTATTCTCCCCAAATATTAATATCCCAATCGTTACCCTTATAAATCCATTTAATCTTGATACTTTTTTCTTCAAAAAATAACTTTAGCAAAATTATTTTGAAATCTTTATTTATTATTTGTTTCCATACATCGTTCACAAATAAAAATTTGAATTTTGTTCTTTTTGATTCCCCTTTTGCATATCTTTTTCTCATCTCTTCAACCGACATGGTTAAGGCTTTAGTATTACCTGGAGTTTCGGTTGTGATAAATCTAAGTTTATTCATTGAATCTTTTTTATATTTTATATTATTGAAAATAGCAATAAATAAATAGAGAATCAATTAAAATATTGAAAAACAGAAATTTACAGATGTATGTGCTATTTTTGTAAGATAGTTTATGGAAATACAAATATTGTGTCTATATCATCACGTATTTTTAGTGAGCAATCTTTTATTAATTAAGATTAACGTTCTTTTTTAATGTCGGAACGTCAAATTTTTAATCGAAAGACTTAAAAATGGTTTGATTTTTTTGCGATGTTTTTTAGGCACGCCCTTTTAAAATTAAGTCACTATCCACCAAATTTTGCATTTATTATTTTAATTTTAAGCCAACTAAATTTAAACAGAGACCTCATCGAACAAAAATGAGCCTTTTTCAAAATTCGGTATTTAGATTTGACTTCGGAAAATTTAAAACAAAACTAATCCTTTCCAAAGAAGCGGAATGGATGCAGTATTTTAACGAACAGAAACAAAAACCCCATACTTTAAAATCCGAAATCGATAAAACCAACCACAAGGTGGACTAAATGGCTATAAGTTTTAGGGATCAACCGAGGGAAAAATGATTATAGAAGGGATATGAAACCAAAAATAACTCCAATATTTTCAGATAATTTTTTGTCTCATTATTTATCGAGTTTTAACGTTTCTGCTATAACGGACGTTAGGAATACTGTATCTCTTTTAGAATCTTTAATAAAGGAATTAGATTCTGGTAAAATTGGAAGTTTGAAGGAGGAAGAATTTAAGTCACGATTTGTTAGTTCCATATTTGGTGTCGTTTTAGGTTTTCATTTTAGTTATTTTAGTGAATGGTATTTGAGAGAAGAGAAAAAGTCTTTAGTGGATGGGAAAAAGCCTGATGCGACATTAGGGTTTTTCTATATAGATAAAACAAAAGACGATGTTAGAGCCGTCATAGAAATAAAGGATGCAAATACAGACTTAGATACGAAACAGGACAGAAAAAGTAATCTAACTCCAGTCGAACAGGCCTTTAGTTATGTTTCTAAAATGGGAGGTAATTGCCAATGGGTTATTGTCTCAAATATAAAAGAAATAAGGTTTTATCGTTCTCGTGATGAGTCAAAATGTCAAATATTTTATTTAAATGAGCTCTTAGCCGAAGGAAAAAGAAACGAATTACTCTTTTTGTTCCATAAAAATCATTTTATAAAAAAGGCTGGCAAATCAAGGACAGAAATTTTATTAGAACAATCGCAAGTAATTTCACCTGAAAAAGATGTTGGAATACACATAATTGATAAATTATATAATCTCACTAGTGATGCGTTAACTTTTAAAAAAAATCATATAAATAATTAAATATAAACAACATACAAGCGTTCTTTGATTTTTTGATTTGAATTGACTCTTAGTTTTGTGCCTTTTTAGCGCAAGATTATGAACTCAGGAAAATATGTTTTTGCTCAACTTCTACAATTCATCAACAGATATGAGTTTGATAAATGTGTAAAGCGCTTTGATGGTGATTACCGTGTGAGGGATTTAAATTGCTGGAACCTGTTTGTACAACTTTTCTTTGGGCAATTAACATCACGCAATTCTTTACGGGATATTTGTACCTGTTTGAAGGCACATAAACCAAAGCTTTACCATTTAGGAATAAAGCAAAATGTAAATCAATCTTCTTTATCCCGGGCAAATGAGCGCCGCGATTGGAGAATTTTTGCTGAATTCGGGGAACACTTGATATCCAAAGTCAGACCTCTGTATTCAAACAATCCCATACCTAAAGTCAATATCGACAATGATGTGTTTGCACTGGACTCAACAACAATATCTTTGAGCATCAAGTTATTTAGCTGGGCACAAGGTAAATACTCACGAGGAGCTGTAAAAATCCACACTTTGCTTGATTTAAGAGGTAGTATCCCAACATTTATTCATATAACCGATGGCAAATATCACGACAGTAATGTTTTGGATATCCTACCTCCAATTCCTGAAGCAATATACCTGATGGATAAAGCATATGTCGATTTTCTGGCTTTATATAAAATCCACCAGGCAGATGCATTTTTTGTCACCAGAGCCAAGGTTAGCATGAGATATGATGTTGTTGAACGCAACTTTAATATTGACGAATCAACCGGACTCCGATCTGACAGAACAATACTCTTGAACGGTTACAAGTCAAGCAAGCTTTACCCTGAAGAACTTAGAATGGTAGAGTATTACGATGACAAAAAGGAAATCCTGCTTGTCTTCCTAACCAATAATTTTGATGTGTCTGCACTTGAAATTGCCCGATTATATCGCAACCGGTGGCAAATTGAAGTATTTTTCAAATGGATCAAGCAAAACTTGACTATCAAAACACTTTGGGGACATTCTGAAAATGCAGTGAATATCCACATCTGGGTTGCAATCTGCACATATTTAATCGTTGCAGAAGTAAAACATGCATTAAAAAGCGATTTGTCAATTTATGAAATCATGCAAATCCTTTCAATCTCTGCTTTTGATAAAACACCAATTGCAGAGCTCCTAACACAAACTCAAGTCAATCAAAATATCAAAGAACAATTAAATTTATTTAGTAATAATTTTTAACGCATCAGTAGTAATATAATCTCATAAAAAAATTTGAAGGATTGGGTTTTGTTGAACCCGATTTTATTGCAAAACTTTCCCCTTTTAATATATTATCAGAGCATGTCTGGCACTATCATAGCAAGAATCTTTTTACTTTAAATCAAGAAATTTATAACCTTTTAAAAAATATCGAAATAGACAAAAATGAGGTTATTATTAAGGATGAGTATAAAGTTGTTGTTGAGCAAAATAATATTTATAATGCGGTAGATAAATTACAGGAAGTTTTTCGATTCTTGAATAAGTGTTTTGTATATGAAATAACTGCCATAAAAGATTATACAAGGATTCAAATAAGAAATAGAAATGTTATAGGTTTTGAAATTAAACATATTTTTGGGTTCAAAGAAGGTGAAGGGATAACTAAAAATATTAACTTATCTGATAATATAACCTGTGACTGTATTAGCTGTAGTTTCAGAAGTTTAGATTTTAAAAAATTGTTACAGAAATTAAAAGCAGGCATTGGCTACGAAGATTCTAACTCACTTGAATATGCATTTGGCAACTATCTTACAGCAACTAATAATTTTAAAACAACTTATCAAATTTATAAGTCACTTGAAAAGAAACTTCGCATAAAAGAGGGTGGTGAAGTAGAATATTTTATTGTAAAAAAGAACATAAAATATCTTCAAAATTTAATTTTGGATTATGAATTAAATGATAGTACTATAATTTTAGACGATATCAAATCTATTGATTTAGATAAAACAATTTATGATGAAGTTGAATACAAAGTTGATGAAAATGTAAAAGAATACTTAATAAGAATAAAAGAAGATGGAATAATAATTAAGTTACAAGACAAAATAGAAGAAATAATTCAGAGAATTAATAAACTTAAAAAACTTTATGAAGATGGAGGGAAGCAATATAGTGGGCCAAATTTGTACGGCCAATTATATGAAGCCAATTTATTTCTCTATTTTTATGTTAATGGCAATTATATAATTTTTGACACTTTTTCTAAATATAGATACCTTGTGGAAAAATCATTTAAAGGATTTGTAACAAGTTATTTAACACCAGAATTTGGACTTCAACAATTTAATGAGTTTATTCTTACTGAAACAATATTACATGTTTCGCCTAATAGTCTTCAAATAATTTTGAAAAAAATTGATCATCTAAATGTCAATGATTCTTGTATTAATGGTCTAATTCAAAAATTATTTCATTTTGTTTCTTCCTACTTCAACAATGGCTTATTTAATAAGCCATATAAAAATGTAATGATAGAGGAACAACTTCTCAATTTAAGATTCAGAGCAAAATACACAGATATATTTGCCAATCTATTTACAATATTAGGGCGGTTAGAAATTACGAAAGAAAAATTTACAGTTGCTAAAGTTCCTTTATTGAAGTTTTTAAACATTGAGGATGAATTGTCATGGTTCGATCTTAATCAACTGGGATATTTCATACGTCAAAAAGGATATTTGTTTGAAGTAAAAGAATTAGAAGATTTACTAAAAACTGGTATTAATAGAGAAAAATATGATACAAGTAAATATGCTTCACTTATTGACCAGATATGTGAAACCTTAAAGAGCTTTTATCCAAAATATAAATTAAATAATTCTAAATTAATTTATACTGCGATTATTAATAATTCATCTGAGGATGGTAATCGTATTGATTTTAAAAAAATTATTTGTCTTCTTGGTATTTCTAATAAAGAATGTAGACAGATTTTAATAGATGCTTTTGAAAGAGAGCTCGATAAATCATTTAATGAAACATTATATGAATCCCTTTTAAGAAGTGAAGTGTATGATTATACTAGAAATGATTATTTTCAATTTTATTGTGAACGAATACAAAAGAATAAAGGCAGGAATGATGGTTTCGATAAACTAAACATAACTAATTACGAGTTTATCAATTTCATATTAATAGTTTATCATCTGAATATTGATTTGAAAAGAAAGGAATTTCAAGTATTCATAGACCGAAATGATTTTGAGAATTGGCTTTTAAATCCGTCTGAATTTAATTACCAAAAGTTTGATGTTAAATGGCTAATTGAAATTAAAAAATTTATAATTCTTGATAAAGTTGCTGGAATAAAAGATATTAAAAAGGCTATTGATAACTATTTACATCAGGAATATAATTCTGATTTGGCAGAAATAAAATACAAATACTTTTCTGAAAATTTTAAAAGTTAATTATTATTCAACAATTATAAATAATTAGTAAGGCCGATGAACAAAGAATATTTGTTTGAGCTAATAAGAAAGGAAGAAGTGGTGATTTGGGCAGGTGCCGGACTATCTTTGTATGCAGGTTATCCATCAGGAAAGCAGCTAATAAATTCTTTATATAATTCTTTATTAAAAACCGAAAAAAGAGAGATTAATAAATCTCTTTCTTTACCTGATTTTGCAGAAACATATTATCGAATAAAAGAACATGATATGAGTTCGATTATTCATGTATTAAACAAAATCTTTAAAGAAACTCTTCCTGCATCAATCGAACATCACAAAAAACTAGCAACAATTCCCCATTTTAAAACAATAATTACTACTAATTATGATCAATTGTTTGAAAAAGCTTATGGTAAGGAAGGACAAGTTGCTTTCGTTTCAAAACAAATTCCTGGATTAAAAAATTCTAGAGTAACTATTTTTAAAATTCATGGAGATTTATCTGAACCAGAAACAATTATTATTAAAAGCTCAGATTATGAACGATTTTTTGAGACTGATTCTGAAAACGATGTATTCTGGACTGCGGTAAAAGAACGATTAGCTGGAAATTGCATTTTATTTTTGGGCTATAATTTGGAAGATATTAATACGCGAGTACTTTTTAATAGAATTACGAAAACATTGGGTAAGTTCAGAAATCCTTGTTATTTAATAGCACCAAATCTTTCAATCAGTAAAAGAAATGATTTAAAAAAATCAGAAATAATATATATTAATACAACTGCTGAAATCTTTATTAATGAATTAATCAAAAATATCAAAAAGAATATATATTCGGATTTTAACAAAAAATGGATTTCAGCCGAAACATTAAAAGATTTTATCGTTATATACAAAGTTCATCCTGAACTAAAAATGGAAGGAAACGATCTAAAACTAGTATCTCTAAGTGCAGCAGATAAAGGAGTTTCTAGTCATTGTAATTTTACAATTAAATCGGATAAAGACTATTTAGATAGATTTAAAAGTTTTGTCTCTGGTGAGTCGTTAGGCGAGTTTGAATTCATTGGTAAGAATATTGTTAATTTGGAATTCGATGTTGGTGGCATAAGTTGGCCGATTTTTAAAAAAGAGGGAAAACTTATAATAAAGAGCACTCCTTTAAAGGAATTACAAGTTGATATTCGATTTAAAGATGGATTTGAAGCCTATAATATTCCGATAAAAATTTATATCTCGAAATCACAAGCAAAAATCGAAATAAATTTAACTTCTGCAAATTTGGAAATCTCTTTTAAACCGTCTTCTAAATTAAAGTCAGATATAAATTTTCTTTTTGAGCACAATTTTCAGTATTCCAAGGTCAAAGAAGAAATAAAACTGTTCAACATTTTGAAAAAGTTAACTGCAGGTGAAGAAATAACAGTATTTTGGGACAATGGTAAAAAGAAACGAACATTTCGCCCATCAAATGCAGCAAAGTTTTATAAAATGTATAGTTCAATGTTGCAGTATTTCAAAAACTTACAATTAATTGAACAACATTATAATCTTCAATTTACGGAAATCACTCAGGATTCTTTTACTGAAGAGTCATATCATACTGTTGATTTGGTTATTTCAGCAATTAAAAAATTACGAACGCCAGTTAAAAATGAAATTACAAGAGTAGAGCTGAATGATTATTCACCGGGAGTTTTAACGGAATTGCAAAAGCAGAATATAGATAAAAAAACTTTGATGGCATGTTTGGGCGAGAAAGAAATTGTTAGCTTACACGGTCAGACAATAGACATTGGATATAAACATATCGAATTTAAAAAGCCGTGCATTAAAAATGTTGCTGCAATATTAAGTGGAGATGAAAAAGAGCTACTCATAGAGTCGGAAGAAATTTATTTTACTTTCTCTAAGAAACCTGAACCATAAAAAGGTAACCATCAATTTCTGCAATGTCGCTGTTCAATTTTTTGAGAAAGTCTAAATTAATAAAGTTGAATATCTTTTTATTCCTTAAGTCAAAAATTAGCCTCTACAGTTGGACTTTATCCTTTGTAAAAAAATTGTGAAATTAGAGATATGATAACAGTATAAAATTTCAATTTCATGCTCTCGCTCAAGTTGCTGAATGTCACCATGTTGCACATATGCAACATGGTGATAATGAGTATTTTGCATAGTTTTATAAGTGGCGCAAGGATTAAGTGTTTGATTTTTAGGATCTTGCAAATATGCAAGATGATGATATTCAAGGATTTATTGATTTTCTAAATTGGATGAAATTACCGATACTCAAAAACAAAAGCTACTTAATAAATTTGTCGCAAATATTTACTAAATTTGCGACATGATATAAATAAAATAATGATTGAAAATACTGATTTACAGATATTAAATAAAATAAGAAAAGCGAGGAGGGGTTCGCTGTTTTTTGTAGAAGATTTTCTGCGTTTTGGAAACTATAAAACTGTCTCTAAAGCCTTGGAGCGCCTTGTCGAGAAAGAAGAAATATCAAGGGTGGCAAGGGGTATCTATGCCCGTTTACAAAAAGATCCGATTTTGGGCTTGGTAAAACCGGGAACAGAAACTATTGCAAAAGCGATTGCCAAAAGAGATAAAGCGCGCATTATTCCAACAGGAGTGTTGGCACTAAACGTTTTGGGATTATCTACACAGATGCCTATGAGTATTGTGTACCTTACTGATGGTGCAGCCAGGGAAGTAAAAATTGGGAAACGTAAAATTGTTTTTAGAAAAACCACTCCTAAAAACCTTGCAGCAATTGGAGAAATAAGTGGTTTGGTAATACAAGCGTTAAAAGAAATTGGGAAGGGTAATGTAACGGAAAGTGAAAAACAAATCATATTGAAACATTTAGAAGAAGAAAATACCTACCGTTTGGAACACGATATACGTTTAGCCCCAGAGTGGATTAGAGTAATTATGCGCCAGGCATTACCAACTAATCAAGAATAAAAGTTATGAGCAACGAATGGTATAATATACAAAAAGAGACTAAAATAAATGCCTACACCCAAGTGGCAGAAGAAACTGGTATTCCCCCTTATGCTGTGGAGAAAGACTGGTGGGTGGTAAAGACACTGGCCCTAATTTTTGAAATGAAGATTGGAGAATTTCTGGTATTCAAAGGAGGAACTTCTTTAAGCAAAGTGTGGAAATTAATAACCAGATTTTCAGAAGACATTGATTTGGCATTTGACAGAGCATTATTGGGGAGTAAAGATGAATTAACAAGAACCGGTGTGAAAAACTTAAGAAAAGCCACCGGGAAATACATTCTCGAAGATTTTTATCCGGCACTGGAAGCCAAATTTCAAGAAAACGGGTTTGATGAGGTAAAACTGAATTATATTGAACCAGATTCAAGTGACGCAGATCCAGTGAAAATTGAAGTATTTTATCCAAATGTCATTGATTATCCCGGGTACATACACCCTAGAGTGTTATTGGAAATAAGTTGCAGTTCATTAAAAGAACCGAACGCCGTTCAATCCTTAAATTCATTTCTTGATGACTATTATTTTGATTCGTCATTTGCTGATGAGGCGATAAGTGTCCCAACAGCAATTCCTGAACGTACTTTTCTGGAGAAAATATTTTTATTACATGAAGAATTTCAGCGACCAAAGGAGAAAATTCGGGTTGACAGATTAAGTCGTCATCTTTATGATGTTTTTCAACTCATTAATTCCGGATATGCTGAAGAAGCTTTAGGAGACAAAAAACTTTATGAAACAATTGTAAGACATCGGTATGTTTATTCCCGTATTGGAGGGATTAATTATAACTTGCATCAGCCGCAAACAATAAATCCGATTCCAACTCCGGAATTTATTGATGCATGGGAAGCTGATTACAAAACAATGCAGGAACAAATGATTTATGGTGACTCTCCATCATTTAACCAGTTAATTGAAGTGATTTAGGATTTTACGAAGAACAGGATAAATAAGCTTGGATGGGGGATAGATGTTGAATTTTAACTGGTTTGGGGCAATGAAATTTTAGTGAAAAAAAATTCTTAAATCCATATGAGCTTATCTCTCTTAATTATACTAAAACGAAGTTTTGCAGACAAAAGTTAGCTTAAGCTGAATGTTCGTTAAGGCACATAGTTTGTTGCTTCAACGGTAAATAGTAAGTTGTCGTTGCATATTTCGAAGAGCGTCAGTGTCTGTAGGACTAAGAAGGTCAAGAAAGGAGAGGGGAAAACGCACCTAACTAATCCCGCAATATAGTTTGCTATCAGTAGTTATTCTATTATCACTCCTGCATAATAATTGTTCAGCTTGGATTGAATAATATTTTCAACTTTGATTCTTTGTTAAGATTGAGATAAATTAGTTAGTCCAATAACAAATTCAGAACAATCTAAATCATTTAATGTAAAAAGGATTTGGTTGAACTAATTATTTCCCAATAAGTCTTTTGATTTTTCTTTTAATTTAATCTTCATTTATCACCTACTTCGTTTTATATGTAGTATGCCAATTTTAGTCCTTTACTAATCTCAGTTCCATTTGATTCTGGAATTCCGGCACCATTTGCAATATCTTTTTTCGATTACATACTCTGTTAATTTAGTTTGCATATTGAAATTTATAGTTAATGTTCCAGTAATTTAATCCTTTTCATTTGCTGTCACTCGTGCCTTATTTAATGCATTGCTTCACTCTAAGCTGAGTTGAGCCTTATGTTCAGTTGTTACACTCACCTATTCCGGCGCAGTGAAAACATTTTTGATTTTAAAGTTCCTGTGTCTCCAAATTGTTAACTTTGCTTAAGGCGAACTTACGTTAATTAACATGTAAATTATTCTCATTGAGAGTACAGCCAATATTAAGTCAGCTTTATTATGTATGAGTTGTCTTAGATTGAATTAGAGAGCGTAATAAGTGCCTGAATTTCTATTCTTTGGGGTATTTTGAGCTTTTTTGATTTGGATTAAGAATGTAAAAGTTGAATATAGAAAACTTATCTTACATATTGTTTGGTATGAAATTCATAAGATGCATGCCATTATTTATATTTATTCTATATTTTGAAAAATCCTCCATTGGTTCTTTCTTTTTAACAAAAAACAACATAAATTTATTATATAAAAATAGCTCCAATCTCTAGTTGAACAAGTATTAAGAAAAATTTTTATCATAATTTCCAAAAGTATTACGCTATTATTGTTAAAAGTAATATGCAATATATAAACTTATAGATACAAAAAGGGCAGCAAACTATTACCCTCTAAAGTATTATGTTTGTTGCCCCGAGTACCTCTCTTTATTGAAAGGATTTGTAATGACAAAAGTATTAGTTTTTCATTATTATACAATATTATCTCTTAATATTTTAGGTGTTAGTCATTCATGCATTGACAGTGACAATTTAATCGCACAGGGGATAGAGATAGGGAAACTCCGTAAATTATTCAATCCATATAATGTATGAAGATTATTGTTCAACATAAGAGAAGAGATTATTGAATTATAAGTTGTTGATAAAGAAGATATTGAAGGAGGTTTGGACAGCATAAGTATCTGTTACAGAAGAGTCAAGAAACATTAAAAGTAAATTAAGAAATGCGTAAACAATAATATTTGAATAAATGGGCTGTAAGATAAATTTGAGAGAAAAATACAAAATAACGGAAGTATATTTTGTTGGATTAAAGTCAATTTTGATGAGTTCATTAATACTTCTTACGATATGTTCTTGTGGTAACAGAAAAAAAATAGAAGGAGGATTATTGTGGGAAATATCAGGGAATGGGATAAAAGACCACTCGTATTTAATTGGTACCAATCATGGAATGCATTGTGATTTTTTAGACAGCATCCCCGGAGTGTTTGAAGCTTTAAATTCTGTAAAACAAATCGCAGTTGAGTCTGACAACTCTATACCAAAGAAGTTAAATTTAATAAAGCCAGTACAAGTTTATTTACCAACAGATACAACATATAGCGATTTATTGGATGAGATGGAATTTGCATTATTAGATTCCATACTTCTATTTTATTACGATGTTAATGCCGAAAAAATAAGATTTAATCCGAATGTTCTCATGGTTAGATTAGGGGCAAGAATAACTAAAAAAGAATCTCAAAAATGGGCTAAAGCAAATCCTTTTCTTTTAGATGTAAATAATACAAGTTATAATATAGATTCAAAATTGAAAAGAATAGCTAAAGAAAAACATTTACCAATAGTTGAACTGGATTCGGAAGAGGAATTGGATCGCTTGGGAATTAGGGATATGAGCATTTTGTTTTCTTCTGAAAAGTTACAGGAAAGAGCAAAAGAGTTAGTTCAATCAATTAGGGAGATTGTAGAAGATTCAATTGAAATGAAGCTAGTAAGAAAGGGTAATGAAGCTTATTATAATCAAGATTTAGCATTGATTGAAGAAATTCTCACCCATCCCAAAATGTTAAACTCGGAGAAAAAGAAATTAATTTACGAGACTATAAATACTAAAAGGAACTTATACTGGATTGATAAAATTAAATCTGCTATTAGTGAACAATCTACATTCATTATGGTTGGGGTAGCTCATTTGCCAGGACAGAAAGGTATTATCAATCTGTTAAGAAGTGAAGGATATAAAGTGAAACCGGTTAAATGGACGAAAAAAAAATAGGGATTCGCGATCCCTGTTTGTCTTTCCCATGAAATCATTTTCAACTTTCAATCTTTTATCATGATTATTTAATTTAAAATAAAAATCAAGCGTAGGCAATATTGCTCATAATAGTTGTTAAGCCTTAAATTGAAATGAAGGAATAATTTGGGCTTTTTAAATAAGATTGCTATATGTAAAAATGCAATTAGAATTAATATTAATAAGTAGTATATCTAAAAATTTTGATATGAAGAAAAAATTAAAAAAATTAGAATTAAAGAAAAGTACGATCACAAATCTATCAGAAGAAAAGATGAGAGATATTCAAGGAGGAACTTTTTCTCTCATTACTATTACTGATTGGATGTTTGAAACGCATAGCGATACACTTTATGTATCGGAATGCGAAGGTTGCTTTGAGGATAGTGCTGTAATGAGCGGTATGGCTTCACAGTATTTTTGTTACTCAGGTTGTTTAATTACGGATTGCTAATTTGCTAAAAATAAAAATCCAGTTTAAAAGTTAAAAACCTACAATCTTATTGTAGATACTTTAGTTTCTATAAATGTTTTAAATTTACTAGATGGCTCAATATCGAATAAATTCTCACTCAGCAGGTAATTTAAGTGTCATATTGTTTTGGCGACAAAGTACAGAGGTATATAATGATTTATATATGCTATAGTGAAAATGTATTAAATATTGAAAGGAGTAGTAAGCAAAGACCATATTCATATGAATATTGAATACGCATCATCATTGTGTTTAAGTATCCTTGTGTAGAAATTGGAAGGGCGTTCTTCTCATCTTCCCCAACAGGAATTCCCAGAGTTAGGTTAAAAGTATAGTGGGGAGGCATTTCTGGGCAATAGGATTAAGGATTTGGAACACAGACAATATAACAGACGAGATGATGTGAAAATTCCTTGAACATAATTAGGATAAGCCAAATTCAGTGAAGAGGAATTGAATAATGCAATGAGAAATTAAACAATTACAAAGAATTTCATTCTTTGTAATTGTTTAGAAACTATCGATTCAAAATTTATAGTGGTTTATTTTATATTTTGAATAAGTTAATTATATAATTTGTGTGAAAAGTAAGGATATATTGAGAAGATTATGTAAAGATATTTAAGTCAATATAATTTGATTTATATAATACATAATAAGAGTCTATATTATGGGAACAGATAATGATTTCCGACCTTTTTTTTCTTCTTTATATGATAAACAATCTGCTATTGATAAAGAAAGATTTCAAGGTATTGTACAAGGCAGCTCAGGTGCCTTGCTTTGTCTTATACAACACTATTTATTTACTCATGAAGAAAAATTCAAAGAAGAAATCTATGCTTTAATAGATAAAACCACCAGTCGTCCATTTAGCAATCCTTCATTGGGATATGGTATTGCTGGTTTTGCATGGGTAATTTCTTTAGTGGAAAAATTCAAATTATTTGAAAGTATGGATGAGTGGCTAAATGATATTGATAAAGTTTTAGAGCAATACTATTATTTGATGTTATATAAGAAAGATTTAGATTATTTTAGGGGAGCCTCCGGAATTTTATTTTATTTTATAGAAAGAGATAGGTTGAGTAATATAAAGGTTGAATCTTTTATTGATTGTTTACGTGAACGAGAAAAAGGTATACCTCCCAGTTATTATATTGATAGAGATAGAAATAGTATAAATTTGGGTACTCCACATGGAATCACTGGTGTTATATTAATATTACTATTAATAAAAGAGCAGAAAGGTGGAATTGTCGATTTTTTGATAGTGGAGTTATTAGAAGAATTATTAAGTTATAAAAAAGCAAATAAACCATATTTATTCCCTAGATCAGTAACAGATAAAGATGAAGAGGAGGCACCAAGTATCATTGCATGGTGTTATGGAGATTTAATGGCATCGTATGTCATATTGAAAGCTGGTTTGATGCTTGGCAGGAAAAAGTATATTCATTTTGCAAATCAGATGTTAAATGAGCTGGTTAAACGAGAGGATTGTCAGGATAATCTCATTTTATGTCACGGTTATACCTCAACTTCATTAGTTTTTAATAAAATGTTTGAATTGACAAATAATGAGATGTTGAATAATGCAAGTATTAAATGGCATAAAAGGTCAGTAAATGCATTTTATATAAAATTTGAGAGATATAAAAAATATCAATTATTTGAAGATTACTTTGAGAATGCATCATTGTTTTATGGATATTCGGGTTTTCTGCTCAGTTTTGGAGGGATGTTTCGAAAAGGATGTGAAAAGGCTTTGTTGCTCTAGTTATCAATAGTTTAGTGATGGGATTCCTTTTTTTGATTTTTGTTACTGGACGAGCAATATTAAAGTTTAACCTGTAAAACTACTAGGAAAAAATTTAAGAGATAAATGATAATATGAAAAGCGTTGTAATTAGTAATATAAAAAATACAGATATTAATTTTGAATATAAGAATTCATTTTATCTTAATAATAACCGTATTCAAATTGGGATTGTAAATCAAGATCCTCCGGTATTTAATAAAAACTACTTAAAGGATTATCTATTAATTAAAAAACAAGCTTTTTCATGCAATTATAGAGATAAGGCTGTTGCCGTTTTTAATACATCCAACATTCAATCAAAGAGTGTAAAACAATTAAATGCTTATTATCCAATTGGATCAGATTTTGTTGCTACTGCACTAAAACTCGGAAGTAATGTTAAGGATTTTAAAAAAGGGGACAAGGTTATACCTATTGGACAGTATCCTGAACCATTATCAAAAGGACTAAATCCAGGATTACCAACAAATTTTGCTTCTCAAAGATACCAGATTTTTCATAAGTCACAGCTTTTGAAGGTTCCTGAAAGTATTCCAGATGAAATGGCTGCATGTATAACTGTTAGCGGACATACAGTTTATAGCATGATTGAAAAGGCTAGTTTGAAGAAAACTGATAAAATTTTAATAACTTCTTTGAAATCCAACACATCCATTGCGCTAGCAACAGCATTAAATAACAGAGGATATGAAATATGGGGACTTACAACAAGTGGTGAATATAAACAACGGTTTGAAGGGCTAGGAATTAGCAAAGTTATTGTACATAATGGAGTGGAAAATTTAATAGAAATTGATGAGATAGGAAAACTGAAGAATAAGATTGGTGGTTTTGATGTGGTTTTTGATCCTTTTGTTGATTTGCATTTTAGTAGGCTCATTAGTTGCTTAAGTACGAACGCAAAATACTTAACTTGTGGTATTTTTGCTCAGCTTGGATCACTTGAAGTTCTAGTAAAACATCAGATGAGTCTGCCTCATATAATGTTCGAGATAATTACTAAAAACATCTCCATTATAGGGAATTGTCTTGGGCATAAGAGACATCTGGATCATGCAATTCAAGAATTTGTAAATGGGAATTTCAAAATTCCTATAGATAGTGTATTTACAGGTAATGACATTGACAATTTCTTCAATAGAACATTTAATGATCCAGATAGGTTTGGGAAGGTTGTTTATAAATATGATGATTGATATGCATTATATAAAGAATAAAAACAGATCTAACATTAGCTTAGTTAATTAGTAATTTTTGGACTTGTTACTCCAAAGAATTTTATCTTGGTGTTTATGTCCTCTTTATTAATAGTAGATTTGAATTCATCGTTATTAAATGATGATCTACTATATAGTGTCAGTTATGGAGTAGCTACTATTTTGTTTTATGACTTTAACTAAATAATCTCAAATAGTGGTTCTGAATTGGATAAAATTACTACATAAAATATTAATTTTTAAATTGAATGGATAATCCTAAAAAATATTATGTGTTTGATTCTGTTGTATTCAGAATTCCAACTTTTAGCTCTTGCTTGAGTTATGGAGAAAAACGTTTAGTTGGTAATAAACAGGAGATTCATAATAATAAAATTTTTTTAGAAGCCTTGTTTTTGGCATCACCGGATTTATTTTCAGAAGTTGAGAAATATAATAAAAAACTTTTAAATGGTGATAAACTTTTGAAATTCCAGTTCTCCATATTAAAATACCATTTTAGAATGACTTCACGTTGCACTCCATTTGGTCTTTTTGCAGGATGTGGAGTTGGAAAAGTTGGAGAGAAAAGTGAAATAGTTCCAGCCAAATCAAATAAGTTTTATAGCAGCACACGTCTTGATATGGACTATCTGTGTTCATTAATTCAAAATATTTCTAATTCAGAAGATATAAAAGGGCAAATAAAATATTACCCGAATAGTAGCATATACAATTCAGGTGAAAATATTCGTTTTAATGAATACTTTTATTTCAAGACTCAACGGAAATATACATTATCGCAAGCAGAACATTGCAATTACCTGCAAAAAGTATTAGTAGATGCCGCAACGGGCAAAACAATAGACGAATTAGCTAAGTTGCTGGTTGACGAAGAGATAACATATGAGGTGGCAAAGGAATTTGTTAATAGTTTGATTGACAACCAATTATTAGTTGGGGAGCTTGAACCAGAAATAACGGGCAAAGAATTGTTACAGCAGTTGATTGAAAAATTAAACAAATTGAAGGGAACGAGTGAAATTGTTTCTAGGTTGATTAAAGTCAATAATTTAATAGAGGAAATAGACAAATATCCTTTAGGGCGCACCGTGATGATGTACAATAGGATTTCAGAAGAACTAGGTTGGTTTAATGCTAAATTTGACAAAAAGTATCTTTTCCAATCAGATCTTTTTATTAAAGCTGAAAAAGCAATCATAGGAAAAACTATTGTGAAAGAATCGATTAAAGCTTTATCTGCACTTAATCAGATGACTGAAAGAAATGAAAACACTCTTTTAAAGAGGTTTAAAGACGAATTCTATAAAAAGTATGAGAATGAGGAGATTCCTCTTGTTCAGGCATTGGATGTTGAGACGGGAATAGGATTTGGCAATGCCGATAGTCAAAGAGGCGATGTTGCCCCTTTATTAGAGGACATACATTTTAATGGGAAGTTGCAATCAATGAGTGACATTAAAAATAGCCCATTGCAAGAAATGTTGGTGAAGAAATACGAAAAGTTTTTAAGTGATTGTTCTAATAAAGAAATTGAAATTACGAAGAATGATTTGAATGATTTCAAAGAAAATTGGAATGATCTTCCTGATACTCTTTCAGCTATAGTAGAGGTAATTAGAACGGAAGAAGCTCCGGGTGAGATGCTTATTTCAATGAAATATGCAGGAGGCTCATCAGCCGCCAATCTATTGGGTAGATTTTGCTATCTGAATGACAATATCCATAATTTCGTTAAGGAAATTGTGCAAAAAGAAAAAGAACTAAATCCCGAAAAAATATTAGCGGAAATTGTCCATCTACCTGAGTCAAGAATAGGCAATATATTAATGCGTCCTGCTTTTCGAGAATACGAAATTCCTTACATGTCAAATACAACAGTTAAGCCAACAAAAATTATACCTATTAATGATATAATGGTTTCGGTACAACAAGGTAAATACATCAGATTGAGGTCAAAGATGTTCAATAAGGAAGTTTTACCTCGATTAACATGTGCCCATAATTTTTCTAAAAATAGCTTACCCATTTATCATTTTTTGTGTGCAATGCAAACACAAGACCTTAGACCCGGGATTGGCTTTAATTGGGGGGCGCTATTAGAGAATAAGCCTTTTTTGCCTCGTGTCCGTTATGGTAAGACAATTTTTTCCCCGGCTATGTGGAATATTTCGGCAGAAGATATAAAAGAAATACCTGACATAAAGAATGCATTGTTTTTTGATAAAGTTCAAGAATTTAAGAAGAATAAAAATTTACCAGAAAAGGTTCTCTGGGTTCAGGGAGATAACAAGTTACTAATAGATTTTAATCATTCTTTGTCGATCCAAATGTTATTTGCTAAAATTAAAAAAAGAGGGTTCCGTTTAGAGGAGTATTTATTTGATAACACATATCCACTTGTCAAAAGGGGGGATACAGCTTTTACTAATCAAGTTGTTCTTTGTTTTTATAAAAAATAATAATATGATTAATTCAAAAAAACGTCGTTTTATTTTAGGCGATGATTGGATATATTTTAAAATCTATTCCGGTCCAAAAACATTGGAATCAATTTTAATAAATGAAATCCTTAAAGGCCTAGAAGAATTGATTCATCAACAAATAATTGACAAATTCTTTTATGTAAGGTATGCAGATCCTGATTATCATTTGCGTCTCAGATTCCATTTACTTGATATAGCAAAACTTCATTTGGTTATTCAGTTAATTAACCAAAACCTAAGTGCTTTTGTAGATAATAAGTTGGTTTGGAAAATTAGTGCAGATACATACTGCCGTGAGTTGGAACGGTATGGAAGTGCTACCATTGAAGATATGGAGACTTTATTTTATTTTGATAGCATGGCAATTGTTAATTACCTGAATGAAACAGAATGTCTTGGGAATGATAAATTTAGGTGGTTTTGGGGAATAAAATGTATGGATGAAATTATGGACAGTTTTAATTTGTCTCTTAATGAAAAGTTGGATTTATATTCGAAGTTAAATTATGGTTATTCAAAAGAATTTAAAATGAATAAATCTCTAAAATTGCAATTAGATAAAAAGTATAGAAGGGAGATTGGGCAAATAAGGCAGGTTATGGAAGGTCGCGATGGAATTATCGGAATACAACATATTTTAAATTACAAAAAAAAATCAATTAGTATAATTGATAGCATCCTTAATAATATGAAAAATAATAATGTTGAAATAACGTTAACAAACTTGTTGGGTAGTTTGGTTCATATGCATTTTAATAGATTATTCCGTACCAAACAACGAATGCACGAAATGGTAATTTACTATTTTATGTGCAAGTTTCATAAATCACAGGTTGCTAAGATAAAGTATAATCCTTTGCATTCTATTAACGTATGACAAAATTTCCACATTACAAGCAGCCTGATACTATGGATTGTGGTCCAACATCATTACGAATAGTGACTAAATATTATGGAAGGCACTATAATCTTCATACCTTAAGAGAACTAGCATTTAAATCGAGAGAGGGAATATCTCTACTTTCAATGAGCGATGCCGCTGAAAAAATTGGTTTCAGAACCAACGGGGCGAGTATAAGTTTCGAACAACTTAAGAAAGCAATACTCCCCTGTATACTGTACTGGAATCAAAATCATTTTGTTGTAATTTATAAAATAAAGAAAGATATAGTATACATATCTGACCCGGCCATAGGCTTAGTAAAATATAGTAAAAAGGAATTTTTAATATCTTGGGCTACAACAAAAGAAAAAGGTGAAAAAAAAGGAATAGCTTTGTTTCTAGAACCCACACCTGACTTTTATATTGAAAAAGGAGAAAAACCAAATAAGGCTGGCTTTGGGAATCTGCTCAATTACATTAGACCTTACAGAAAGTTAATCATTCAATTATTACTAGGTTTTTTAACAGGGAGTTTGTTGGGGCTAATATTTCCTTTTCTTACACAGGCCATTGTTGATGTAGGAATTACAACCAATAACCTGAATTTTGTTGTTTTGGTTCTGATTGCCCAGTTAGTTCTTACTTTTAGCCAAACCGTAGTTGGATTTGTCAGGAGCTGGATCATGCTCCATGTAAGTATAAGGGTAGGGATTTCGCTTATTTCTGATTTCCTTATAAAATTAATGAGATTACCCATTAGCTTTTTCGATACCAAAATGATTGGGGATTTGCGCCAACGAATAGATGATAACCAACGCGTCCAATCATTTCTAACAGGAAGCTTTATTAGCATGTCTTTTGGCTTGTTTATGTTTGTTATTTACAGTTTTGTAATGGCCTATTACGATTGGCGTATTCTGTTGATTTTCTATGGAGGAAGCATCCTTTATGTTTTCTGGATATTGCTATTTCTAAAAAAAAGGAAAGAGATTGATTATAAACGTTTTTCCGTTTCGGCTGCTAACCAGAGTAATGTTTACCAACTTATTACAGGCATGCAGGAGATTAAACTGAATAGTTGCGAAAAACAGAAGAGATGGGAGTGGGAAGGTATCCAGGCAAGATTATTTAGGGTAAGCATTAAAGGATTAATACTGCAACAAAACCAACAAGGAGGTTCTGTTTTCATCGATCAGTCAAAAAATATTCTTATATCGTTTATAACTGCTCAGGCAGTAATTGAAGGGAATTTGACCTTGGGAATGATGATGTCAGTGCAATATATTATTGGTCAGTTGAATGGACCTATAAACGAGTTTATAGGATTCATTCGAGCGGCTCAGGATGCAAAAATTAGCCTTGAACGTTTAGGGGAGATTCATAATAGAGAAGATGAAGAATCTATTAATAAATCCAAAATCGATCAACTTCCAGAACAAAAGGAATTGAGAATAGAAAATGTGTCCTTTCACTATGAAGGGCCTAGATCTCCCCGGGTTTTAAATAATATAAATCTTTCTATACCTGAAAATAAGATTACTGCTATTGTTGGAACCAGTGGTAGCGGGAAGACTACTCTTCTTAAATTGCTGTTGGGCTTTTATCCCCCTAATGAAGGGAAAATTAGTCTGGGAGACATTGATTTTCAACAGTTCAGTATGGATATGTGGCGTAAGAAATGTGGTACAGTAATGCAGGATGGTTATATTTTCTCTGATACAATTGCTAATAATATTGCCGTAGCAGATGACTTCCCGGATAAGGATAAACTTCTTCATGCAGTAACAATAGCCAATATCAGGCTATACATAGAAGGTCTTCCTCTTCGGTACAATACAAAAATTGGACAAGAAGGGAAAGGCTTAAGCCAGGGCCAGAAACAGCGAATTTTAATTGCCCGTGCCGTTTATAAAAATCCCGATTTTCTTTTTATGGATGAGGCTACCAATGCGCTTGATGCGAATAACGAAGAAAAAATTATGTATAATTTAAATGATTATTTTAAAGAAAAAACAGTGATTACGGTTGCACATAGATTAAGTACAGTGAAAAATGCCGACCAAATAGTTGTACTTGAAAAGGGAAAAATAATTGAACTGGGAACTCACACCGAATTAGTCAACACCAAAGGGGCATATTATAAGTTAGTAAAAAACCAACTGGAACTAGGTAGCTAATTTATATAGAGAAATGAGCTATGTCAGAAAATAACAATTTAGATATTAGAAGTGAAGATTTTCGGGAGATTATAGGTAGTACTCCTAACTGGATTATTCGAAGCACAATTAGTGTAATATTGTTGGTGATTATCATTCTTCTTATTGGTAGTTACTTCTATAAATACCCTGATTTTATTAATGGGCGCATCACTATCTTATCGGAAAATCCGCCTATTCCCATTGTAGCTAGAAGCAGTGGAAAGCTACAATATTTAATGGTCACTAATGGTCAACCTGTGAAATCCGGCCTATTAGTTGGAGTAATAGAGAATACTGCTGATTTTCAGGATGTCTTAAGTTTAAAGATATTGTTAGATAGCATAAGTCCCGTAATTTATACTTTTGATAAATTAGCTAATATTATTATACCAGTGCAATTAAATTTAGGGTCAAATCAAAATTTTTATTCTGCTTTTATTAGTCAATGGTATGAATGCCTGAATTTCATCCAACTTGATTATTTTGGGCAACAGATGAAATCCCTTTCTGCACAAATTTTTGACTATACTGCTTATTTAGATCAGTTAAAAGAACAAACTGAAGTGTTGGGAAAAGAGTTGGATTTAAATTCGAAGCAATTGTTAAGAGATTCAACATTATATGTTAATGGCGTTATGACTGAAATGCAATACGAACAATCGCAGGCGGGTTACTTAAAACAAAAATACGGCTATAAAAATGCTATTTCAAATTTATATAATACACAGATCAAGATTAATCAGTTAAAGCAACAAATATTAGAATTGAAAATTCAAAAAAATGAACAAGAAAATAGATTGTTCTCTATATTAAAAGAACGTTGTGAGAACCTAATTGCCCAAATTAATGCATGGCAACAAACTTATATACTGAAAGCTCCTATTGATGGTATTATTACATTCACCGATTTGTGGGCAGAATACCAGCAGATTGAAATAGGAAGTACCATATTCACTATTGTTCCCGAGGAGGAACAAAAAATAATTGGTAAACTGGTTATACCTATTATAGGCTCGGGGAAAGTTGAATTAGGACAAAAGGTAAACATTAAATTAGATAATTTTCCATTTATGGAATATGGCCTTATTGAAGGTGTAATTACTAATATATCCATGGTTCCGGTTATGTCACAGAATAGTGGTTATTATTTAGCAGAAGTACATTTGCCTGAAGGACTGAAAACTAATTATAATAAAGACTTGCCATTTAGCCAGGAGATGCAGGGTACTGTTGAAATAATTACAAAAGATAGGAGATTGATTGAACGGTTAGTTGCACCACTAATATCTATTTTTAAAAAGAATGTTTAGCAAATGTTATTTCATATGATGAATAATGGACAAAACAATAGTTATTGCTAATATTTCAAATAAATTGAATAAAATGTCCAAAATTCTTAAAGATTTGATACCGGATCGAGGGTATTCAAAGATTCATTAAAAATAATTAAAATGCTATAAACAAAGGTTTTGAGCTAATTTATCTGAATATAAAATCATTAAAAAAGAAATGGAGAAATGGTTTTCAGACTCAATTGTTTAACCGTTTTTTATAGTAAATCCAGTATTGCTTAATAAACGCGATTTTACTTTAAACTATTACTAGATAAATTTTTTGATTTAAATAGGAAGGAACCATAAATTGATAAGAATCACAATTCCGGTTATTTGCAAGAAACCAAACCAAAATCCTGTAAGTACGGAAACGTACCGCAATTTTTTCTTTGTTCATTTTCAATATTATATGTTATTAAGCACATTTGATTTGCCTGGGAAATAGATTAATTTTAAGTATTCTTTTAAATAAGATGTACCCCATATATGGAGCCTCAGGATTCGAAACAAAACAATACCAAAATTAATTGTTTCAAGCCGATGGAAGATAGTCGGTTTATTCGTTCTGTTTTTAACAAAGTGTTTGGTTCACTATTTCAGAATAATACAAAAATTTTACTACCTCCTTTTTACTTTTTTATAAAACCTCCAATTCATAAAGTTTATGAGCAAACTTAAAGTTATCTTCCATAAATTTAAAATGTTATTTCCTGACGGCCGCGGTTGTAAAATAATCCCATATGTCAGTATTTTATGGTTCCAAGTCAGTGGATCATATTCTCAATTAAAGCTCTGGTACAACAAAATTTTTTGTTTTGTGTATGAATCATTAAAAGAATTGGAATGTTATCTGCCTTCTGTTTTTTTCAGTTGCTGCAGGTCAGCTATCGTGAATTTGTGCAATATTGAAGCTTTTAACAGGAGCGGGATTCTAATCCAAAATTATATTCTTCCGGTTAAAAAAAACAGAGAAAGCAATTTATTTGTCTTAGAAAGAATAAAGTTATGACCCTACCTCAGTGCGATAATTGCAACATTTGCCCTGAACTTGGAAACTGTAAATTGGTAAAGTCTTTTACAGCCCAAAAAGTTACAGACAATTTTCGTTCATGATAACGGACCAAAAAGATTTGGGAATTCAGAAAATGGATTTGTAACTTGATTGCACGTTTTAATTATTTGACAAAATTGTATGAACACAGAAGAATCTATAAAAACCAACTTACAGCAACGTATTGTCAATACACTGCTGCTTAACGCCAGCTTTATCGACAACCTTGGGTTAATGCATGGTAAAATGGGGATTTCCATCTTTTTTTTTCATTTGGCAAGGAAAACAAATAATAAAATCTATGAAGATTATGCAGGGGAGTTGATTGATGAGATTTATGAAGAAATATCAGTGAACACCCCAATTGATTTTGAAAATGGGTTAGCAGGAATTGGTTGGGGAATTGAGTACTTAATACAGAATGGATTCATCGAAGCTGACACCGATGAAGTGCTTGAAGAATTTGATGACAGCATAATCCACGAATTGACAAACAATACACCTGATACTATTGACATTTTAAATGGGCTTTGCGGGTATATTTTATATTTTCAAAGCCGGTTGAAAAGCTGTAAAAATAATAAAGTAGCAAATAGCAAGTTGCTATTGAATACAATAGTTTTACTCGAGCAAAATATAAATGACAGGTATATTACTGCTGATGCTAAACAATTCTGGAAAGAATCAAATAAATTTGATGTAACATGGGAATTTGCATCGTTATTATGGATCTTAGCGATTTTAGCGGAAAATGGAATTTCTAGGAAAAAAGTTAACGAGTATATTTATAATATACTTATTTCAGTTCAAAATAACGATTCATTTCCACAACTACAAACTAATTGTTTGTTGCTCACTTTGGCGTTTGAGAAATTAAAGCAAAGTAAAATAGAACAACACTCATTGAATTTATTATATAAACTGAAACAAAAACTATTAACAAATTTAGTTCGGGGAATAATATTAAGTGAATTAAAATATGATTCATCATTTTTGAGACATGGCACTTTGGGTATTTCCTGGATTTACAAACAATTATTTGAGTTAACCAATGAGAAACAGTTTAAACAAGAAATGGAATATTGGACTAACTTAAGCTATTCTCGTGAAGGAGCAGATAATGGTTTTGCCGGATTTGATTTCAAAAATGATGGTAATGTTTTTGGTTTGTTGGCGGGGTTGGCAGGGTTTGGATTATTTTGAGTACTATATTTTTGTAAATTTATATACAAGGCAAAATTATTATCAATAAGTATAATCGAAATAATAAGGGGGCCATCGAAAAGCCTGAACATAGTAGGCAAAGTATTAAGATATCAAGATGAAAAAAATTAAAAAAATAAAAATCATTGATCGGGAAAGTAAACATGATGGCTTAAAAGAAAGAATCTTTCCTCAACTTTCTTCAAACATAATGAATGATTTAAGAGGTCGCTATGATCCTTGGAGTGATTGTAATGCCTGGAATTGCTATTTTGATTGAGTATGTAAAGACAATTTTTGTTAAAATGAGATGGAGAATACAATTGTAATTTTACTCTCCACTTTAAAGAAATCTATGACGAGGTCAAAATATAATTATTTATTTTCTTCTGATAAATTTGGACATCTATTGTACAATTCGTTGTTCAATCATTTTTGGGTGTTGCCTCAGGATTTATTTAATGATCTAAAAAAACAAAAAGATTTAGATCAGATATTCCCTGAATTGATCTATGCTGATCTGATAAAGGCCAAGGCATTTGTTGAAAGTGAATTGAATGAATATTACAAAATAAAACTTCAAAGGCTATTAATCAGGACGGATCAACGATACTTATATTTAACTAATTTGTCTATTAGGGAATGTAATTTTATTTGTAGATATTGTTATGAAGAAGAAAGGCCTGCTTTATATATGGACCAAAATGTGGAAGACTCTTTATATGTGTTTATTAAAAATTACGAGAGTTTAAAGTATTTCCGTGTTACTTGGTATGGAGGTGAACCGTTACTCACTTTTGGCCAAATACAATCGATTACCTGTAAAATTTTGAAGTTGGGTATTGATTACTGGGCTTCTATGATAACAAGTGCTTATTTATTAGAAACAGAAATAGTCAATAAATTAGATGATTTATGTATTAATTCTTTACTAGTCATTATTGATGGGATGAAAGACACCCATAGTAAAAGGTGGCCTCATTTAAAACAGCAAGATAGTTTTCAAAAGACAGTTAAGAATTTGAAATATTTTTTCAAAAAATGGGATAGCAAAAACGAAATGTTTTATTCCGACTTTTTTTATTTGTCGCCTAATTTTGTAGGTTCTAACCAGGTACAGTTACAATTTAATACTAGCAATGGGAGCAGAATTACAATCAATGTAAATCCAAAAGATACCTTGTACGTAACTAACAAAAGAAACAATAGAAGATACTTCATTTAAGATTGAATACCTCGCAACAATAGGTTCTTTGTATATAAAGATTTTACAAATGCGGGAAGTGGAAAGCAATTTTAGACAAATTATGGAAAATTTACTGAACAGTTACATAGTTCTAGATGCATGGGGAAACAGGAGAGGGAATGATAAAGTGTGGAAAGGCTTGCTATCGTACTTGTCCAATAACACTATCATTTGCTGGGGAAGGATATTTGCAAAAGAATCATGCTTTGATGAAAGATATATCCTTTTGCAAATGCCAAGCGTTGATGTGGATACCTTGCCTTTATTTACATATGAAAGGTTCTTCAGGATTTATGATGGTAACGGTAGTATTTTCCCCACGCAAAATTCATTAAAGTTCAAAGGCAAAATAATTGTTCTTGGCGACGGGGATAAGCTTTCCTCAACACAGAGTTTAATGGCATCGGCAAAAAAAGAGGAAAACATAATAAGTATTGGTTTATCAACTGGATGGGTTGGTGGTTTTGGTATAACGCTTCCTATTTTTATGTTGTCAAATTCAAAAATTGTTTTTTCAATGCCTATCACTCTTGACTCCTCCAATAGTAAAGGAATAAAAGACTTATTGCATGATAGTCCGGAGTATATTGCGGATTTGTCGTTTATGGAATATCCAAACCTATTTTTTCGAAATCAACAGGATGATGAAGATTCTTTTAGTGATAATGCCCCATACTTTGAATTGATTAATAAAATACTAAAAAAATAACGAATGATTAATCTTTTTTTTGTTACACATGATTTCTCAGGGGTACGAACATATACCAATGAATTACTTGGTCAACTGAGTAAACAATCCGATATAGCTGTACATAGGGTTTTTATAAATTCATTTGACTATAAACATTTTACTGTCATAAGAAAAGAAAATATCACCAATATTTATATTCCAAAGGTCGAAAGAGAATGGAAAATAAACATGAAAAAATATGCAGCGCGATGTTTGGATTTGATGGATACAATCATACAACATAAAGAACACATTATTTTTCACTTAAATTATTCTTTACACGTAAAACTTGGAACGGAAGCAAAAAGACGTTATAACGTTAAATTGATTTATACCTACCATTTTTTACCTAATTCATTCACCTACTTTGAACTATTCAATACTCCAATAGTGGAAATTCAAAAAAGGGTAAATCCTTTCGATAAGGAACTTATTAATGCCACTGATCAAGTAATATGTGTAACTGATTTTGCAAAAAAAATGGTGGTTCAAATTTTAAAAAAAGATGCCACAAAAATAGTTTCTATTCATAACGGACTTGGGCCTAAATCAAAAATATATTCCAATTCAGCGGTAATTCAAAATAAAATCAAACGTGAGTTTGGTTTTAGAGATGAGGAAAGAATTATTCTCTACGTTGGGCGGCTTGAGAAAAGAAAAGGGTTTAATATCCTGTTAAATGCATTTAATAATCTATGTGAAAAATATCCTCTAACAAGGCTTGTATTGGCCGGTGATGGAAAATTTGAGGATACTTTTAAGCAAATTAAGGGACATTGGGGACGTATTACTTTTACAGGTAATATTCCTTCTGAGATATTGACTAAACTATATTCTATCGCCGATATTGGAGTAATGCCTTCTACATATGAACAATGCAGTTATGTGGCGCTGGAAATGATGCAACAAGGCCTTCCAATTATCGTTTCAGGGGTGCCGGGTTTAAAGGAGTTGTTTACAGACAAAGAGAATGCCCTGATTGTGCCCGTTCACAAAAATGGAGATGGGCAATTGACAACAGAAATATGTGATTTGGAACTGTTAGAGGCGATGGAAACCTTGTTGGAAAATGAGAACTTAAGACAAGAGTTGGGTAAAAATGCCAAGAAACAATGTGAACAATCTTATACAGCAAAAAATATGGGAAAAGCAACAATGAATCAATACCGCAGATTACTAGAATGACACAAGATTATATAATATATTGATTTATAGGAAGAAGAGCAGAAAGTTTAAATATAATTAATCTAATGCCTTCTACCTTGTCTCCTTCCAGTAAACAAAATTTTGGAGTTATTAATTTATTAAACAGAAAATTATGAAAAAGTAAGAATAAACAGAGGTATTGAGACCAAAAGTACTAAAAATTGATGAACTTTTCCCAATTAAAGGATGATCTTGTAGGTCCTGTTTATGTGATTGTAGTAATCCAGAATTAGATGCATAGGAAACAGATGATTATCTGGAGGATCTGGACGTGCAGGATTATGTTACTTAACGAATTTTTTTTAGTTGTTATAAGTTTCAGTACCAAATAATTCATAAATATTATAACATGAAGCATGTACTTACTTTCTTGATCGTTTTCTACAAAATTAATAGCATTAGGACTGAAAATTCCAATTGCGCAAAAAGAGGAAACTGAGAAAACGTTAAAAATTAATTTATACTCAACATATCAAAAGTGTTCCAAAATTTCTCTTTGTAAAATAGCTGAATCTGTGAAATACATTAGCTTGAGACAAATTAAAGTTGTTTGTTGGGGCAATATCTAAAGAAGATTTTTATATCTTCTAATAAAATTTTCATCTTTGATTTCAAACAGTATGCTAATCGTTTCTTTCGTGGAGGGAAATTTATTAATAAAATAGGAAATATTGGGAGTGGTTCAGATAAGGATGAAATTAGTATTTTTAAAAATAAAATAGTTATCCAAAAATTTAAGGATTTTTTCAAAAAAATGTATCCATGAAAAATACTGAGAACTTCCATAATCTTATTGAGCAAAGACTGGCTGAAATAACTTTTTTTTTAGAAAAGAATAAAGAGGCAATTAATGAACCCGGATTATTAAATGGTAAACTGGGCATTGCTCTTTTTTTCTTTCAATATTCCAGGTTATCAAATAACAATATTTATGAGGAGTTGGCATCGACATTTATTGATGAAGCGTTTGATAGCATAGAAACAGTAAATACGATTGATTTTGAGAAAGGTCTTTCCGGAATAGGTTGGGGAATTGAATACCTGGTACAAAATGGTTTTGTTGATGGCGATTCAAATGAAATTCTTAAAGAACTGGATGATGTTATTTTTAAGGGTCTACCGATGTCAATTCAGATTACCCAACCTAACTGTTTTTGGGGACAGGGATTGTATTTTTGCAGCCGCTTGTTTGATAAAAGAAAGACCGGGTTCAATAAAACCTTTTATGATGTTAAGATTTTGGATAGTCTGCTTTTTGAACTGGAAAAATTCTTTATACACCGGCGATTCCTTGATTTTAATTTTCCGGCAGCAAGCATGAATTTTCTGCTATCAGTACTTTATTTTTTATCTGAAGTCCAATCTCTAATTTTCAATTCAGAAGCACTAAATAAAATACATTTTTATTTACGTTTTTATCTTGAAGCTTGTGTAAACCAGGATTTTAATGTTGCTGGTAAAAAATCTTTATTCCAAATATTAGAAAGAGGCAATATATTCTCAGATTATTTTTCTGATTTATCATCAGCTAATAGTCTTAGCCCTTTGGATGGTGATGATATTGTAACCGAAATGGTTAAGTCAGCCCTGCATTCCCTGTTTTTTAAAGTTGAAATACAGAATGAAAAAGAAGATAATTTTATTAATGAGGCACAGGGTATCGTATCGGATGAAAGTTTTTGGGGTAAGTTATTTTCTCAAGAAAATGAATGTGATCTAACCCTGGAAAAAGGAATTTCGGGAATCGGGTTTGCTTTAATTGAATTAAGAAATATGATTAATTCCTAAATTTTTATTAAAGAATGTATAAAAAACCTTTGATATCAGTTGTAATGCCAGTGTATAATGCAGAGAAATATCTGGACGAAGCAATACATAGTATAATTAATCAAACTTTCAAGGATTTTGAATTAATCATTGTCGACGATGGCTCAACTGATGGAAGCCACGAAATAATAAATAAAATTAAAGACAAAAGGACAGTTTATGTATTAAATTCTCGGAACAGAGGTAATTACTATTCCCGTAACAGAGGCTGGAAGATTGCTAAGGGGAAATATATAGCTGTGATGGATTCTGATGATATTTGTGATATTACAAGACTGGAAAAACAATATATTTTCATGGAGCAAAATCCTTATGTGGGTTTGGCAGGAACTTGTATCCGATTTTTAGGCACGGAACAAATAATTTTCAGAGAGCCTGACTACGAAATATTAAAAATTACTCTTTTAAGAAATAATTTTATTTGTCATCCAAGTATAATAATGCGAAACAGCTTCCTAAAAAAGTATGAACTTTTATACGATGACACATTTTGGTATGCCGGAGATTATGATTTATGCGTAAAGGCTTCGCAGTTTTTCCCGGTTGTAAATATGAATGAGCCTTTGTTAAATTACAGAATATCGCAGGAACAATTGACAGCATCGATGCATAAATATAGTCATGAGGTAGTTAAAATAAGATTATCTCAATTGGAAAACTTTAAGATTCAACCTACGGAAGATGAAAAGCAAACACATTTAAACTTACTAAACAGAAATTTGGTGGAATTGGATAAGATCAAGAACTGGACCGATAAATTGCTGACTGCAAATAATAAGACTAATTATTATAATCAATCTTATCTTGAGGATTTTTTTAACGTGCTTGTCAAGAACTCAGTCATTTAATTAAATAAAATAGAGTATATGAGCTTGATTATTAGTAAATTATTAGCACTGAGGTATATTGCTGTTTTTAGTAATCTGAAGTTGAACAAGATTGCAAATGGAAATTGTTTAGCTCTGAAGCGAACAATAGTCAATTTGGCAAAAACCGCGTTAATATCAGTACAAAATGGAACTTTTGTTTTAAATGTTAAGTGGGATATGAATGAACCATATCATACTGTCTTTTCAATGAGAGAAGGGGCTTCTTTGACTGTAAAACATACATTCAAAATTTATTCAGGAGCACGAATCAGTATAAATGAGAATGCATCATTAATATTGGGTAGTGGATTTATTAATAATAATTTGAATTTAGCTTGTTTTGATAAAATATCTATAGGCAATAGTGTTGCAATATCTGAAAATGTAACAATTAGGGATAGTGATAATCATCAGATAGTATCATATAAACATAATAAATCCGCTCCGATTGAAATTGGAAACCACGTATGGATAGGAATGAATACTACAATTCTGAAAGGAGTTAAAATTGGGGATGGATCAATTATCGGTGCAGGAAGCGTCGTGGTAAAGGATATTCCCGAGAATTCACTCGCAGTTGGAAATCCAGCTAAAGTTATTAAAAGCAATGTGCGGTGGACTTATAAATAAAACGTATCAAAGATCAACCGTTGATTCTGTAATAGGTACGTTATACAAACATCATTTACAAAGTTATAGAAACATCGTTTACACTTTTTAAGTAGAAATCTGAAACAAAAATCAGATGCCTATGCCTTGGAAAGACACAACGATTATGGAACAAAAAATTGAATTTATTTGTGAATGGCGGACAGGAAAATACACCATTACAGAACTGTGCAAAAGCTTTGGAATATCCAGACCTACTGCCTACAAAATAATAGTCCGATTTGAGAAAGAAGGCTATGAAGGTTTACGAGAAATGTCCAGAAAACCCAGAGGCTTGCACCCAAACGCAACCAATGAAAAAGTAGTGAATAAAATCCTTGAACTAAAGAAAAATCAGTAAGGCTAGAAACTAATTTAGTGTAAACCCTAATATATAACTTTTGTAAAGGATGTATATTAACGAACAAATATATATTATTCTTTGGTTTTATTGAATGAAATAATCTTTATCTCAGTATTGTTGGCATTTATTTGTATAATAGGAAAAATAATTTTGACAATAATCATTATTATATAAAAGCTTCACAAAACAGTTGGAAATTAGATCAAAACTCATTGATAGTATTTTTTGATAGAGATTCCAAATGGATGATATCTATTTTTTAGATTCCAGACTTTCATTTAAGAATTGTATGGTGGAACCTTTACTTATTCTATGTATTTCGCATGATAAGGTCTTTATAATAATAATGTTTATAAAATGAAAATTTTAATAAACTCTTAAATCTCTTGGACGAATATACATCTTGGTCCGGTGACCCTACCGATATAAGAAAATAAAGATCGGAAAGATTATTATTGCTTGATTACGACCCATCTCAAAAAGTTAATGAAATAATTGAATTGAAGAAAATTTTAAAAGTTATTTTTATGAAGCGAACCAGGGCAATGTCAATTCTAACCAATTTGTAACCGTTATGCAAAGTTCATGCATGTATTGGTGTTAATTATGCCCTATGAAATGCGTCTTTATTAGTATTTTGGGGTTTGTTTTCGATTTGGGGAGATAACCCAAGTTCTGTTAAATAAATTTTTCTAAAAGATTTTAAATATTTTTGGTTTATATTCTGAAAAATAGTTGAATGCAGGTTTTGCCTTACTTAGGTATAAAGAAATAAAAGATTTTACAAATACGTGTAATTATAGGGAATAGGGTTTGTCGTGAAATACTGGAGTATATTAAAGTGGGTTTATTTTGTTTAAGTTATTTGGGAATTAACTTTTGGGCTTGTTCCTTGCGGTGGCTATTTTCAAAACTATCTAAATAATTTTTAGTAACTTTTGTACTTTGGTGCCCAAGCTGTTCTGCTATATACTCAATAGAGCTACCAGAATTTTTTAAAATAGTACTAAATGTATGCCTTGCCCAATAGGTTGTTATACCCTCATCAATCCCAACGTTTTTTGCAACTTTTCTGACATATTTATTAGTTAGTTTTATGTGTTGTTTTAAAAGATTAAATTTTTCTATTTCAGTTGAGTCAGATTTATAAATTGGGAATACATAATTGTTAGGTTCCTGAATTTTATTCCCTATGCCTTCTATGATTTTTTGAGTGTAGGGTAAAAGATGAACTTTAATAACAGGGATATTTATTGAAGTATCTTTTGTTTTTTGTCTTATGAAAGTGAGTTCATCTCCTTTTATATCTTTGAACTTCAAGTTTGCAATATCAGCCATGTTCATACCGTTGCATAGATAGCTGAATAAAAAGTATTGAAGGTAGTAATATTCATTTCTGTTATGTGTCTCATAATTAAAAAGCTTTTTTACTTCGGCTATGGTTAAAGCTTTTTTCGTATTAGTACTGTTCGGAATGCTATATTTTGTTTTATCAACACTTCTGTTGGTGGAAAATGGATATTCGTTTATTACACTATCAGTTATAGCCAGATTGACAATGTGTCGTAAATTTCTCATATACATTCCAATGGTTGTATATGTTTTCCCCTCATCAAGCATCCACTTTTCGTATTTCTTTAAATAACCAGGAGTGATCTTTTGAAATGATACTTTCTCATCAAACTGTTGAATGCTTTTTATGGTGGCACGATATAGGGTTGCAGTTTGAATTTTATTGTTGCTTTCCAATTCAGAAGCTTTTGAATCGAAATAAGATTCGATTGTTGTATCCTTAGCTTTTTTATTCAGATATTTCTGTTCAAATGCTTCAAAAGAAAAATAACTTAATCCTTCAATTATTTCAATTGCTCTCTTTTCAATGGCATCAAATTTATGTCTTCTTTCTTTATTCTTCCCCCGGACATTAGGTTTATAAATATGTTCAAATTCTTTTGTCGTGTAGCTTTCCTTTTTTACAGTATAATATTTGCTTTTTCTCTGAAAAGTGACTCTTAATGTTACAGGGTGTTTGTTATCTTTTAACTTTTTTCTTGTCTCTAGAATTATTGCTGTTGTGACACCGATTGAGTTAATATCCATTGTTTGTACTTTTTTAAAAAGTACAAACAAAAGTACAAACATTTAAGAAATTATTGATAAATTAAAAGAAATTAATTTTTCTAAAACGCCCTATTTTAAAGGGGTTGAGAAGGTATGAGAAAAATAGAAAAAATATAAAATATTGACTGGCAGTCAAGAGGTCATGGGTTCGATTCCCATATTCTCCACTGAAGCAGTACTATTCAGGTATTGCTTTTTTGTTTTAAATACTAGAGTTTTGCAAAAAGAAAAAGGCCACCTAGTGTAAAGCAGCCCTTCAATTTTTTTTTGTGCTAACTATCTAATCTTTTCAAGATATAGTTTTCTTATTTTTTCCAGATAATCAGCATCAATTTTATTGGACAAAATGCGTACTACCTCGTACAATTTGCCATCTTTATAAAAAGAACCACTTGCAGCGTCGTATTCATGTCCTTCCCAGTTGTATTTTACATCCATCGAAACTTTTACAAATGCTTCGTGATGCAGGTACTTTGGAATTTCTATATAACCGAAAGTGGGTTCATGTATATCTACGTAAACGCCTTCACCTAATTTTTCGAGCAACATAAATTTTACAATTTTTACTTCCGCCTCCAGCTTTCCTTTTAGTCGTTTGTTCATGAGAAATTTTATACCTTGCTGTAAATAAGCTTCCTGTATTTTTTCAACTAAATCAAGATCGGGGAGGTGTCGCACACGGATTACATTTAAAAACTCGGAACCGATTTGCATGTATCCTTTTCCTGCATCAAAATTCCATTTATACTCCTGCTCAATACTTTGAGTAGCCCTTAAAACTTCTTCCAGAGGGTACTGCTTGTCAAGTACAAGGTACAGATAGATGGGTTTAGCATTTGTCGGGGTTTCATGATAATATCCCGGGAATGCATTTAATGAATCAAAAACCAGACTGCCGGAAAGAATCTTTTCTTCAATGGCAACCACCGTATCGTATTTTGTGAGGTTTCCAAATACTTCTATCCTATTACTTTTCATAAAATTGTAAATATTTAGTTAGAATGAATTTAGCTACTTTTTATTTATGATGTTAAAGTAAGGTGTAGCTTGTTTCATATTAATATCTTTGATTTTATTTTCTATAATAACGAATGAAAAATAAAGTAGTTCAAATTAAGCCTGTCGGAAAAATTACATTTTATCCGAACAAACGCTCTAAAAATATAAAGATAAGCGTAAAACCTGATAAATCAGTGTTGGTTTCTTTTCCTTATTTTGTTTCAAATTATGAGGTTGCAACATTTGTTCAAAAAAATATTGGGTGGATAACACAACAACAGCAAAAATTTGGACAAAACAGGGCCTATGTTAAAGAAGGAGATAGTTTTACTACAAAGCTGCATGAAGTTAGTTTTTATAAAGACCTAAAAAATCATGTAAGCCACAGGGGAGAAATAATTAAAATATTTGTTGAGGATTTTGATTCGGATGAGGGACAAAAATTTATTGAAAAAGTTTTAACTGAAATTTACAGGTTTGAAGCAAAAAGAATTCTTCCTGAAAGAATAAAAAAACTGGCTGAAATTTATGGATTTGAAGTGGGTAAAATTACCATTAGAAATAACCGGCGGAACTGGGGCAGTTGCTCTTCGAAAAATAACATTAGTTTGAATCTGCAAATGATTAAATTACCCAATGAACTTATTGATTATATTTTATTACATGAATTGGTGCATACAAAAATAAAAAATCATGGTCTTGAATTTTGGGAAAATCTGAACCTGATTACGGATGGTAAAGCAAAGGTTTTGGCAAAACAGGTAAAAAAATATTCTACTTATACTTTGTGATTTCTTGAGACAGATAAGTTATTTTAGTGCGGAAATAAAGGAAAATGGATTGGAATAAATTACTTTCTACAAAACGTCTGGGAATGGAAAACTGGGAAGCTTCTGAAAAAAAAGAAGACCGCACCCAGTTTCAGCGCGATTATGATCGGATTATTTTTTCTTCGCCTTTTCGAAGGATGCAAAACAAAACACAAGTTTTCCCTTTACCAGAGCATATTTTTGTACATAACCGTTTAACTCATTCACTTGAAGTAGCGAGTGTTGGTCGTTCACTGGGGAATTTACTTTCTGAAGAGCTTATTTCTGATTATCCTAATAATTCTTTAGTTGCAGAAATTGGAACGATTATTTCAACCGCTTGTTTGGCTCATGATTTGGGAAATCCACCCTTTGGGCATTCGGGAGAATCCGCCATTTCAAATTTTTTTATAAACGGAGGGGGCAAGGAATTTCAGAAAGATTTATCAACAGGAGAGTGGAAAGATTTTACACATTTTGACGGGAATGCAAATGCTTTTCGATTACTCACTCACCAGTTTGAAGGGAAGCGGGCTGGTGGTTTTGCCTTGACTTATCCGGTTTTGGCGAGTATTGTTAAATATCCTTTTGAATCAGTTTGGGCTTCAAAACAAAAATTTGGTTTTTTTCAGTCTGAAAAAGATGACTATTTGAAAATTGCCAAAGAATTGGGTGTTGAATTTCATTCCCTGAAGGAAAATCAATACCAACGGCATCCTTTAGTCTATATGGTTGAAGCTGCAGATGATATTTGTTATCAAATAATGGATTTGGAAGATGCATTTAAACTGGGCATTTTAGGCTATGATAAAACCAAACAATTGTACCTTGATTTTTATGATAGTACTCAGGATAAAAAGACATTAAGGAATATTGAGCATACCCTTCAGAAAGTTACGGACAAAAATGAGCAAATAAGTTATTTGCGAGCGGGTGTAATTGGGAAACTTATTCGGGAATGCATGCAGGTTTTTTTACTGAATCAAGATAAAATTATTACCGGTGAATTTGAGGGAAGTTTAATTGGCTCAATTTCGGAAAAGCAGGCTGAAGCAATGAAGACAGTCAAAGAAGTTTCATTTTCACAGGTTTATAGCCACAGATCAGTTGTTGAAATAGAAATTGCAGGATATAAAATTATTGGCACCTTGCTTGAGGAATTTATAGGCGCTATTGTTCAGCCTGAAAACACATATAATAAAAAGATTCTTTCATTACTGCCTGATCAATACAATTCAGGAAGCGAATCAACTTATAATAAAATCCAGTCGGTTGTTGACTTTATTTCCGGAATGACGGATATCTTCGCCCTTGATTTGTATCGAAAAATCAAAGGTATCAGTCTTCCTGGTGTAGGCTAATTTAATTTGTTAAAATAAAAGTTTAATGCAAATCTCTTGATACTTCGGCTCCTGAACCTCCTTTTAAAAAGTCGAAATCACAACCTTCTTCAGCCTGTTCCACATGTTCAATAAACATTTTCACATAGCCCCTTTCATAAGTTGATTTTGGAGGTGTCCAGCTTGCCTTTCTTTTCTCAAGTTCTTCTTCCGGCACGTCAAGATGCAAACTGCGTTTTTCCACATCCAGTTCTATCATATCACCGTTTTGAACCAGTGCAAGCGTACCGCCAACCGATGATTCAGGAGATACGTGAAGTACCACAGTACCATATGCTGTTCCACTCATTCTTCCGTCAGAAATCCGGACCATGTCGGTAATACCTTTTTTAACCAATTTTTGAGGTAATTCCATGTTTCCAACTTCGGGCATACCGGGATAACCAACTGGGCCAACACCTTTTAGCACCATAACGCAGCTTTCGTCGATATCCAAATCGGGATCATCTATACGTTCATGATAATCTTCAATGCTTTCAAACACAACTGCTCTACCCCTGTGTTTCAAAAGTTTGCCTGATGTTGCCGAGGGTTTTATAACTGCCCCATTTTTACATAGATTGCCTTTTAATACTGCAATTCCTGCTTTTTCCTTGAATGGTTTGTCGAGAGTTGCAATAACTTCCCGGTTATAACAAGGGCTATTTGCACAATTTTCTCCTATACTTTTCCCGTTTACAGTTAATGCATCAGTGTGAAGTTGAGCTCTCAACTGGTCAATAATTACAGGCAGTCCTCCCGCATAAAAAAAGTCTTCCATTAAGTATTCTCCCGAAGGCATCAGGTTAAGTAATAGAGGCATACTGCTTCCTAAACGATCGAAATCATCAAGATTAATATCAACACCAATTCTGTTTGCAATGGCAATCATGTGAATCAGCAAATTTGTAGAGCCTCCAATAGCTGAATTTATTTTGATGGCATTTTCAAAAGCTTCCTTCGTCAAAATATTTGACATTTTCATTCCTCCCTCTTTTACCATCTCCACGATTCGGTTTCCCGAAAGGTGAGCCATCACTTTCTTTCTTGCATCGACGGCGGGAATTGCTGCAGCACCGGGTAAGCTTAATCCTAATGTTTCAACCATGCTTGCTAATGTCGAAGCTGTCCCCATTGTCATACAATGGCCAGCACTACGAGACATACAACTTTCTGCCTCAATAAGATCTTCCCTGGAAATTGTACCTGCTTTTAATCCTTCAGAGAGTTGCCATGTAAAAGTGCCTGATCCAATGTTTTCACCTCTAAATTTTCCATTTAACATTGGTCCTCCAGGTACAACAATCGTTGGTAAATCTACGCTGGCTGCACCCATTAAAGTTGAGGGAGTGGTTTTGTCGCATCCGGTCAAAAGCACAATTCCGTCGAGCGGATTGGCACGGATGGTTTCTTCAACATCCATACTTGCCAGGTTGCGCCAAAGCATGGTTGTTGGTTTCATAACGGTTTCGCCAAGTGACATGACCGGAAATTCAAGCGGGAATCCGCCGGCTTCATAAACACCCCGTTTAACAATTTCTGCAAATTCCCGCAAATGAGCGTTACAAGGTGTTAAATCTGACCATGTATTACATATTCCAATAACCGGTCTTCCTCTAAAAAGATGATCTGGATGACCTTGATTACGGAACCAACTTCGATGAACAAATCCCATTTTGTCATCTTTTCCAAACCATTCGGCACTGCGTAAATTGTATTTTTTCTTCATTGAACTGAATTTCGTTATTTAGTCATATCAAACGGTCAAAATTAATATAAAAACGCGCAAATGAAGAATTCTGGTAATGAGAAATACGAATAAAAATAAATATATAATCGATGTTATTTAAAATATATTCGCAAATCTGATTTTCAGTTGAAACTTTAGTGAAATTGTGCAAAATAGAAGAGCAAGTACTTTTTTATATACTTGCTCTTCTACTATTTGAATTTTTAGCCCTCCAACAGATTATCTAAAAGTCCGCGTCTTGCTTCCTTTCGGGTATTTGGGCCACTTGTTGAAAGTTGTGCTATCAGTTTTCTTATCGGCATACTTTGCAACCATACTTTCCCTGTGCCACGTAAGGTGGCAAGAAATATCCCTTCACCGCCAAAAATCATGGAACGTAGTCCCCCTGATTGTTCAATGCTGTAATCAATTGAAGTTTCAAAACCTACTATACAGCCAGTGTCAACGCGTAAGGTTTCATTGTTTAGTTCACGTTCAATAACGGTTCCACCTGCATGGACAAATGCATTTCCATCGCCTTGCAAAGTTTGAAGAATAAATCCTTCTCCTCCAAAAAAGCCTGCTCCAAGGCGCCTGTTAAATGTTATTGATATTTTTGTTCCTAGTGCTGCACAAAGGAATGCATCTTTTTGTACAATAATTCTTCCGCCCAGTTGCGCCAGATCTAATGGAATAATAGTTCCAGGGTAAGGCGCCGAGAATGCCACATGTTTTTTTCCCCATCCCTGATTTGTAAAATGGGTCAAAAACAAAGATTCTCCGGTAATCAATCTTGACCCGGCTGAAAGAAGTTTATCGAAAAAGCCTGAACTAGGGTTTGATCCGTCACCCATTCGCGCATCAAACTGGATTCCGTCTTCCATATATAACATAGCTCCCGCCTCGGCAATTACAGTTTCTCCCGGATCTAGTTCAACTTCGACCAACTGTACATCGTGCCCCTTAATTTTGTAGTCAATTTCGTGTGATTGCATAACTGTTTTCTATTTTATTTAAAATCGATTAAAGATAAACATTTTGATATTTTATTTCTCTAAATAATTAAATGCAGAATTTTTCCGACCTTTGCAAAAATCAGACAAACAGAATGAGAAATAATTACAGAAAGGGAGACCAGAAAAGATCCGGAGGCAGAAAAAGAATTGGCAAGAGTCTTGAATCCAAAGGTTCAGGAAATATTGCCGGAAGGAATTCAAAAGCAGAAAAAAGAGGTTCAGGGAAATATTCTGAAAGAACACAAAAAGCAACTCCATCAAGACATACGGACAAAAGAGAAGGAGGCAATCAAAAAAAATATGCTCAAAAGAGTACAGTTAAAACATTTACGAACTATAAGGCAAGACCACGAAAAGCTGTTTCAGAAAAATCAAATTATTCTGAGGAAATCAGATTAAATCGTTTTATAGCCAATGCTGGTGTATGCTCGCGAAGAGAAGCTGATACCTATATTACTTCAGGAGTGGTTTCTATTAACGGGAAAATTGTAACAGAATTGGGGACCAAAGTGAAGCCCGGTGATGAAGTTCGTTTTGACGGGCGCAAGCTAAATGCAGAGAAAAAGGTATATCTGTTACTCAATAAACCTAAAGATTTTGTCACAACAACTGAGGACCCACATGCTGAAAAAACAGTGATGGACTTGGTGAAAAATGCTTGTGAAGAAAGGATTTACCCGGTTGGCCGCTTAGATAGAAATACAACCGGCGTTTTGCTATTTACGAATGATGGGGATATGTCAAAAAAATTGACACATCCAAGTCATAATATGAAAAAAATTTACCAGGTAACACTAAATAAGGCACTGTCAAAGGAGCATTTACTGCAGATTGCCGATGGCTTGGATTTGGACGACGGAAGGATAGTAGTCGACGCTATAAGCTTTATTAACCCTGATGATCGCACTGAAATTGGGATCGAAATTCATTCAGGCAGAAACAGAATCGTAAGAAGAATCTTTGAACATTTGGGCTATAGAGTAAAAAAGCTTGACCGTGTCTTATTTGCTGGTTTAACAAAGAAAAATTTACCTCGTGGCAAATGGCGCTTCCTTTCCGAAAAAGAAGTAAATTTTTTAAAAATGAACTGATTATCTAAAGTTCAAATAATCAGCATCAGATTCATGATAATTCCAGCGAAAAGAAGGTTTTATTTATTAAAAATTTGATAGTTAGTAAGTTTATTTAATCAGATAAGAGTATTTTCGACTTTGACTGTATTTTTATTGTCTGGTTAATGTAATGTTCATAAACTTTACAGACTAATACACTGGTTTTGGAAAAGGAGTTTTTACAGGTAATTCAGAAGAATCAAGGCATCATTCACAAGGTGTGTAATATTTATTGCGACTTTGAAGAGGACAGAAATGACCTTTTCCAGGAGATTGTTGCTCAGCTTTGGAAGTCTTATCCTTCTTTCCGGGAAGAGTCTAAATTTTCAACATGGATGTATCGAGTGGCATTAAATACAGCTATTACATCATTCAAAAAGAACAAGAGAAGACCGGACCAGAGTAGTTTGAGTTATGATAATTTTCAGATAGCAGACGAGAAATATGACACAGAAACAGAAGAAAATATCAAACAACTGCATAGAGCTGTAAGTCAGCTCACAGGTGTTGAGAAATCAATAGTATTGCTTTATCTCGAAAATAAAAAATATGAGGAAATTGCTGAAATAACAGGTATAACTCAGAATTATGTACGGGTAAAAATGAACCGGATAAAGAAAAAGTTGAAAAAACTTATGGTAACAGAAGCGTAAACTGAAATGGATTTAAAGGATCTGAAAAAAACATGGGATAAAATGGCATCAGGTAAAGAGCTTGATGAGACTCAGATTAGAGAAATGCTGGGGAAAAGAACGAAAAATCTGCTCGAACGAATCGACAGGAGCATTCGAATCGGATTTTTTATTCTTTTTGCTCTAATCCTAATTTTTGTTTTAAATGATTTTGTTCTTTCTCCCGTTTTGGTAAAAAATATCGATGCAGAAATTAATCTACCCATATGGTTGCAAATCCTTTCTGTGATTGGCGATCTTATCATTATTTTTACTTTTTTGTTTTTTGTCGCCAGGTATTATAAAGTGAAAAAATTGTGTGACGCGACTTGTGATTTAAAAAATACACTTATCCGAATTATTTCAACATTAAATCTTTATCGCACCCTATTTTATATTTCTATTTTTATTGTGTTGATTTCTTTCTCCATAAATTTTATTGCCGGTGTTTATGAAGGTGTTTTGATTAAAGCACATAGTGAGGGAATTCAGATAAATGAAATCGAACTTGGAAATCTCTCAACTACAGTTTTTATTACACTTTTTATTCTATTTATAGTTACTTTCGGAATCTATTTTTTCTTTCGTTGGGGGTTTAGGAAATTATACGGTAATTACATTTTAAAATTGAAACTGACTTTAAGAGAATTGGAGGATATAGAGGAATAGTTTTCCGGAATCTTTCCTTTTTTAAAATCACGTTTGTATTTTTACTAGCTGAAAACACACCAAATGACTTTAATAAAATCTATTTCAGGAATCCGTGGTACCATAGGTGGAAAGCCCGGAGAAGGGTTAAGTCCTCTCGATGTAGTTAAATTTACAGCCGCATATGCCGTTTGGGCGAAATTTGTGAGTGGCAAAGAAAAAGTTAAAATTGTTGTTGGCCGTGATGCGCGAATTTCCGGGTCAATGGTAAGTTCGCTAGTAATTTCTACGTTAAACGGAATGGGTTGTGATGTGGTAAATATAGGATTAGCAACAACACCAACTACAGAAATAGCTGTAACCGGTGAGCGTGCTGATGGAGGAATAATCTTAACAGCCAGTCACAATCCAAAACAATGGAATGCATTAAAATTGCTGAATGCAAAAGGTGAATTTTTAAATGCGGAGGAAGGCGCAACTATTCTTGAAATTGCCGAATCAGAAGATTTTTCTTTTTCTGAGGTTGATGATTTGGGAACAACAACGGATAAAGATTATACTGATATTCATGTACAGAAGGTGCTTGATTTGCAGCTCGTGGATGTGGAAGCCATTCAGAATGCTAAATTTTCAATAGCCATTGATGCCGTTAATTCTGTAGGCGGAATTGCAATTCCGGCGCTTTTAAAAGCTTTGGGAATAGGAAATATTGTTGAAATAAACTGTGATCCAACAGGGCATTTTGCGCATGTGCCGGAACCGCTTCCCGAAAATCTGGTTGAAACTTCTGAAATAATCAAAAAAAGCAGTGTTGATGTTGGGTTTGTTGTGGATCCTGATGTAGACAGACTTGCTATTATTAATGAAGACGGCACCCTGTTTAACGAAGAATATACACTTGTAGCCGTTGCAGATTATGTTTTAAGTTGCACGCCAGGAAATACAGTTTCGAATTTGTCATCCAGCCGTGCGTTACGGGATGTTACTGAAAAATATGGTCAAAAATATACTGCCGCAGCCGTTGGAGAAGTGAATGTGGTGGCCAAAATTAAGGAGACTGATGCAGTTATCGGAGGCGAGGGGAATGGTGGAGTAATTTATCCGACAAGTCATTGCGGAAGAGATGCTTTGGTTGGAGTGGCATTGTTTCTTACTCACCTGGCAAAAAGCGGTTTGAAATGTTCTGAGCTGAGAAAAACATATCCCGATTATTTTATTTCAAAAAATAAAATTCAACTTACATCTGAAATTGATGTGGATGAAATCCTGAAAAAAATAAAGGAAATATATCAACATGAAGATGTAAATGATATTGATGGCGTTAAGATTGACTTTGCTGATTCCTGGGTGCATCTCCGAAAATCAAATACAGAACCTATCATAAGAATTTATTCTGAAGCAAATACAGAAGAAGTAGCAAAAGGGTTAGCCCTAAGGATTATAGAAGAGATAAAGAAGATTATTTGATATTAAGTCACTCATTATTAGATAGTTTTATATTTTAAGATTAAATAAATCTAAATAAACTTATTTTCCCCAACAATAATTTCACAAGTCTATATTTTATGGTTATACCTTTGTGATGAAAACAATTATGAATTAATTCCATAATGTTGGAATTGCTTAAAGTCATGTAAGGAAACATACTTCAGAATGTTTTTTGAAAAACGTTAAACTGTTGTATGTTTCTAGAAATTAAATAATTTAAGATCATGAAAAAGAAAAAAAACATAGCGATTGTTGCACACGACAACCGCAAAAAAGATATTATTGAATGGGTGTTGTTTAACTGGCAGGAGCTGGTTCAGCACAATCTTATTTGCACCGGTACAACCGGTAAACTGGTTGAGGATACTCTTTCCTTTAAATGTCTTGAAAGCAGCGTGGTTCCTCCCACTGTAACGCGATTAAAATCTGGTCCCCTTGGAGGAGATCAGCAATTAGGCGCATTAATCGTGGAAGGGGAAGTGGATATTCTAATCTTTTTCTGGGACCCGATGCAGCCACAGCCGCATGATGTGGATGTGAAAGCTTTACTCCGGATCACTGTACTTTATAATATTCCCACAGCTTCAAATCGTTCAACAGCTGATTTTATTGTTTCTTCGAGTTTATTTCATGAAAGTTATCAGCCAATTGTTAAAGATTACGCCGGGTACATTGCCCGTGAAGTGGATGTGGTCTAAAGAAATTTGTAATATTTTCAGAGGGAAAAGATTTTATTTACATTTGCAGCCTGAAATTGAGTATTAATCTTCGCAGGTGGCATCACCCTGCGGTTAAAAATGAAAAAAATGCAGAATGAATTGTTATGGCTGGCCATGCTGCTGGCGAATTTTTTCCTGATTATTTTAGCTTATAAACTTTTTGGCAAATGGGGACTAATTATGTGGATTCCCATTTCAGTAATTGTTGCCAACATTCAGGTTATTCAAACGGTTAAACTATTTGGGCTTGTGGCTACCTTGGGGAACATTGTTTATGCCACCTCTTTTCTTGTAACTGATATCCTGTCGGAAAATTACGGCAAGGAAGAGGCGAAAAAGGCGGTTTGGATTGGTTTTTTCAGCCTTATTTCAATGACATTGTTGATGAATCTTGCCCTATTTTTTATTCCTTTGGAAGGTGATGATTTTGCAATTGTAACTCATGAAGCCACGAGTACAATTTTTAAGTTAATGCCACGAATAGCGGTTGCCAGCCTGGCAGCATATCTGTTATCACAAAGGCATGATGTATGGGCATATCATTTCTGGAGAAATAGATTCTCAAAAGACAGTCAGATTTGGTTAAGAAATAACCTAAGTACCATGGTTTCTCAGCTAATCGATAGTATCGTTTTTGTGATTATTGCATTCTATGGTGTGTACGAAACAGGGATATTATTTGAAATATTTATAACCACCTATTTTTTGAAATGGATAGTTGCAGCGGCCGATACTCCATTCGTTTACTGGGCCAAAGCGATTGCAAAACGAAACAAGTTCGTTATGCAAAATTTTGAAGGATAGGAATATTTTATAACCTCCAGAATGAACGGGTAACTATAATTAATACTGAGTAGATTTCCAGTCTTCCGGTAACCATCAAAATAGTAAGAAAATACTTGGCCCCAAGTGGCAGGTGTAAAAAGTTACTAGATGGGCCAACTGTCCCAAATCCCGGACCAATGCCACCCATGCAGGTTGCTGAAGCACCGAATGATGTGGCAGCATCTTGCCCGTATAACATCATTATCAGTGTGCTTAGAACTAAAATTAGATAGTATAAAATGATAAATGCAAGTACTCCTGAAACATATTCAGGCTGTACAGCATTTCCGTTGTACCGGATGATATTAACAGCATTGGGTCTTATCAAAGACTTGAATGAATGCCTGATTTTTTTAATGGAAATAAGATGCCTGATGACTTTTACCCCACCACCTGTAGATCCCGATGATGCTCCAATTAGCATTAGCAATGCAATTAATAAAGTTGCTTGTTCAGGCCATTTAAGGTAGTCGGCAGTAGCAAACCCGGTAGCAGTTAAAACCGATGCTACCTGGAAAATTGAATCACGAAAAGCCTTTTCGAGATTCAGATGTTGCCCAAAATATAAAAGTCCGGTTATACTGACGGCAATAATCAAAAGTATTAAAAGGTATAATCTTAATTCTTCATTTTTAATAACAGTTTTAAATTTACCTTTTAGCAATATCACGTGAAGAGAGAAGTTAATTCCCGACAAAATCATAAATAGAGTTATGATATACTGGATATAAGGGGAAAAGCCGGCAATGCTATCATTTTTCGTTGAGAAACCACCTGTTGCAACTGTAGCAAAGGCATGACAAACGCTGTCGAATAAAGACATTTTTCCAAGCAGTAAAAAGATGATTTCTATGAAAGTCAGGCCAACGTAAACAAGCCACATGTTTCGTGCAGCATACCTGATTTTTGTGGATATTTTTTCATCTGTTACACTGGAAATCTCAGAATAAAACAGATAAATGCCATTGATGTTAAGGAAAGGCATAACTGCAACCACCAGGACGATAATCCCCATTCCGCCAATCCAGTGTGTTTCAGCTCTCCAGAATAAAATACTTTTAGGTAACGATTCGATGTCAGCGAGTATCGACGAACCTGTTGTTGTAAATCCGGAAACAGATTCAAAAAAGGCATTTGCAAAATTTGGAATTGATTCGGTAACGATATATGGCATTGTACCGATTAAACCCAGCAAAAACCAACTTATACTTACGATAAAAAAGCTTTCCTTTCGTGATGGTTCGATTCCTCTTTGCGTTTTTGTGAGAATATTAAGAATCAGTCCTCCCGCAAATGTGAGAACAGACGTAAATAAAAGTTTTTCAGTAATCGTTTCTTTATATATAAGGGAAACAATTACGGCCAGAAACATAAATAAGCTTTCAAAAACAAGAACAATTGAAAGAAAATGAGCAACAAGCGCGGGATTTATTTTTGCTTTAAACATTTCCCAAAATTTCAACAGTGGTAAATTAATAAAAATTCAAAAAATGTCAGGAGTAGATAACTTTCACTGGATCTGTCGATAGTTCAACGATCCTGTATTAGGAATGCGAGGGAGGTGGTAAATTTGTATTTTGAACGAGAATTACAACGGGTAAGTTGTCGTTGTTTTTGAATTCAGAAAGTGTAGTAATATAAAAGATTCTGTTTTCATAAAAGTCAGCAGATGGGAAACGATGAAGATCTTTGTCATTTTCTTCTGAATCCTCTTCTATGAAATAAGGAATATCATCAGTATTATCGGAAGTAAAACTTATGTCACTGGTGCATATCGCTTTACTTTCTTTGTGTTTAGCTGAAACTGAATTGAGATGTTGCCCTGCAGAATAAAATACCAGAGTTAAAATCAGAAGGGTAATAGTTCTTTTTATGGTTAAACTATTTTTCAAAATTTTTGTATTTTGTGGGTACAAAGTTAGGCATTATTGCAGGGATTTGAATCTCAGCAAGTTAATTCATGTTAAAGTTTAGAATAATTTAAGAATAGAAGGGCTGTTAAATTCCTGCTTAAAGCTATCAGTCGATATTTACCGGATATTCTCCCATTCTTTTAGATTTGTCCAGCCTAGCAATCTCTGCAACTTCCTGTTCAGTAAGTTCAAAGTCAAAAATATCAGCGTTTGAACGAATTCGTTCAGGGTCTGAAGATTTGGGAATCGTAACCACTCCTTTTTGAATATCCCATCTAAGCACAATCTGAACCGGGGTTTTTCTATATTTTTTCGCTAATGATTGAAGCAGTGGAAAATCGTTTACTTTGCCTTTCATAATTGGGCTCCAGGCTTCAGGTTGAATGTTATGCTTTTTGCAATAGTTTAATAGCTCGGGTTGTGTAAGTTCCGGATGAAATTCGATCTGGTTTACAGTTGGTTTTATTTTACATTCAGGTAAAAATTCTTCAAAATGATGAATCGAAAAATTACTGACACCTATGGCTTTGATTTTTCCTTTTTCGTACAATTCTTCCATTGCTTTCCACGTTTCCAGTGAGAGTTTTCCCATTGGCCAATGGATAAGGTACAAATCGACATATTCGGTTTGTAATTTTTCAAGACTTTTCTCAAAGGCCTGTATCGTTTTTTTATATCCTTGTTCGCTGTTCCAAACCTTTGTGGTCAAAAATATTTCTTCTCTTGGAATACTGCTTCGTTTTACTGCGTTTCCAACGCCTTTTTCGTTTAGATACATGGCTGCTGTATCAATGCTGCGATAACCATAATCAAGTGCGGTGAGTACTGCATCTTCTACTTCTCTACCTTCCTTTGATTCAAAAACACCTAATCCTAACCAAGGCATTTCTACGCCATTATTCAATTTTATTTTCGATGATATATTCATTTTTTTTCATTTATCTGATATCTTTTAAAATTAATGATTTTTTTAAAGTTCTGCTTGTTTAGTCTGTAAGGAAAGTATGATATTAGTATTTCTTTAGATTTAGTAAAAAATATTATTTTACATCATAGGTTTATACAATTAAAAATATACTCTGAAAAATAGAAAAATGAAGGTATTTAAATTTGGAGGGGCATCTGTAAAAGATGCCGATGCAGTGAAAAATGTAGGCCGGATTTTAGGTAATCGCGATGATGAAGATATTGTGGTGGTTGTATCGGCAATGGGGAAAACTACAAATTTGCTGGAAACATTGGTAAAGTCATATTTTAATAAAAGACAAGAAAGGTTTACGATTTTTGAAGAGTTTAAACATTATCATGGTCAGATAATAGATGATTTGTTTGAAAATAATGGGATACCGGAAGTTGTAGCTTCCCTATTTTTCGAGTTGGAAACCAAGCTCAAAAAGGTACCTTCTCTCGACTATAATTTTGAATATGATCAGATAATTTGCTTCGGAGAGTTGGTTTCAACGCAAATAATCAGCGACTATCTGAATTATTCCGGTATTAAAAACCAATGGGTAGATATCAGGGTATGCTTGCGAACCGATGATAATTTCAGAGATGCTTCTGTAAATTGGGAGTGGACCGGAGATTTGGTTAAAGATACTTTTCGTTTTAATGGTCAAAAATTATACATTACACAAGGATTTATTGGTTCTACAACAACAAATTTAACCACATCGTTAGGCCGCGAAGGATCCGATTTTACAGCAGCCATACTTGGAAATATTTTAAATGCTGAAAGTGTTTCTTTTTGGAAAGATGTCCCCGGGGTTTTGAGTGCTGATCCAAAAAAGATGGATGGAGCATTAAAAATTAATGAGTTATCCTATAGAGAGGCGGTGGAAATGACCCATTCCGGAGCCAAGATTATTCATCCAAAAACCATGAAGCCTCTTCATAACAAGGGTATTTCGCTATATGTAAAATCGTTTTTGTCGCCGGATGATTCAGGTACTGTTATCCATAAAATAGACCATAAAATTGAATTGCCTCCGATTTTTATATTGAAGGAAAATCAGGTTCTGGTTACATTTTCACCCCAGGATTTTTCATTTATAAGTATTGAAGATATTGACAGGGTAGTAAATTTTTTGTTGGTAAACCGCGTAAAGGTAACGTTGATGCAACAATCAGCAATTGATTTGAACCTGGTAATTGATGCTCCCGAAACTGATTTACAGGAAATTTTTAACGAGCTTAAACCTTTTTATACAATTAGATACAATACTGAACTTACTTTAATTACAATTAGGCACTACACCGAAGAAGTTCTGGACTGGATGGTGAAGGAAAAAGATATTTATCTGGAACAGCATAGCAGGCTTACAGCAAGAATGTTGGTCAAACAGTAAATTTAAATTATTAATTATTTCTGTAACAAGCTCTTTAAATTGTAATTTTAAACCTTCTTGATCGACATATAAATCAAAACTTCTCAAGTATGAATCAAAAGAAGATATTACCTTACGCGATAGGATTAGTTGTAATTGTTATTGTTTTTTTGATTGTAGGCAAAAAAGCTGGTTGGTTTGGGCAGGAGTACCGGATTAGTGTTGCTACCGAAACTGTTGAAAGCAAAACTATTACTGAGTTAATCACTGCCAATGGTAAAATACAGCCTGAAACTGAAGTGAAGATTAGTCCTGATGTAGCGGGAGAGATTGTTGAGTTATACGTTGAGGAAGGAGATGAAGTGAAAGCAGGAGATCTACTATGCGTAATTAAGCCGGATATTTATATATCAGCACTTAACAGGGCTGAAGCTTCTCTAAATTCATCAAAGGCTCGACTGGCACAGGCAGAGGCGCAGGAAATAGAAAGAGAGATGGCTTTTAAGAGATCCAAACAGTTATTTGACGGGGGGGCAATCCCTTTGTCCGAATATGAATCGGCAGAAGCAGCATACAAGGTTGCACAGGCGGAAGTCCGGGCTGCTGAGTTTTCAATAAAAAGTGCTGAGGCATCGGTGTCAGAAGCAGAAGAACAACTTACAAAAACAAAAATTTATGCGCCAATTTCAGGGACAATCTTTGCATTAAATGTTGAAAAAGGAGAACGCGTGGTTGGTACCAATATGTACGAAGGTACTGAAATGATGCGGGTGGCTGACCTTGACAGGATGGAGGTTGAAGTTGAAGTGAATGAAAATGATATTGTAAAAGTTTCAAAAAATGATACAGCCTTGGTTGAAGTTGATGCATATCTGCAGCGGAAATTTAAAGGAATTGTTACAGAAATTGCCAATTCAGCTAGTGTCACAGGAACATCCACAGATCAGGTTACAAATTTTGATGTAAAAGTATTCTTGCTGGCTGATTCATATTCTGATCTTATAGACTCTGTATCCGGTAATTTATATCCGTTTCGTCCGGGAATGTCGGCAACCGTTGACATCCAGACGGAAACACGGGAGAATGTGATCTCTGTACCTATTTCAGCTGTAACAACCCGTGTTAAAAAAGAGGGTGGGGGAACTAAAGAAGTTGATGAGGAAAACGAAAGAACAGATAATGATGATGAGGTGGTCGAGCGCGAAGAAAAGCAGGAAGTAGTTTTTGTTTATAAAGATGGATTGGTGAAAAAAGTTGAAGTTACAAGTGGTATTCAGGATAACAACAGCATTGAAATTTTGGAAGGGATTGTTGAAGGTGACGAAGTTGTAATCGCACCTTACAATGCTATAAATAAGACATTAAAAGACAGTATGTTTGTTAAAAAGGTAACGGAGGAAGAACTTTTTAATGAAGACTAAAGCGACGGAAATTATGATATAAAAAAAGCCCTGGGGATTTTTCCACAGGGCTTTTTATTTACACCTTTTTTATTCTCCGGAATAATAGTCACGTTTTTCTAATGCGGTTAGGTTTGTGGTTTGAACCTGGTTGATTTTCAAATTAATTTGTTCACTTATCTTATTTCCATCCTGTTGAAATTGTCTCTCAACCTGAATCGACTCAGGTTTTAAGTTGGTATAATTTACCAGGAAATGATAAGACACATTCTTTTTAACCTTTATGCTGGATTGATTCACTACCAAAGAACGCCCTTGGAGACTGTTCTGGTCAGATCGAACGTTGCCCTCAATTTCTTTTACTGAATAGTCATCTTTCTCAATTGTGATTTTCCCTTCAAAAAAGGAAGCATAAAAGTCACCGGATCCGGCTAAAGTCGGAACGCTCTGTTTAAATGTAATAACCCAATACTCCTTACCGGCAATAGTTGGTTCATCTTCCAGCGAAAAACTGAAATCAGAGAGTAGATTAGGATTTAAAACAGATGCTCTCGAACGTACCCAGTCAAATTCCAAAAGCTCATTAATGTTATTAATACCTGTTGAGAAACGATAATCATTTTCTGTTTTATCTTTTTTGACAGCATATTTAATGGATTGAAATGCATTAAGTTTTGAAGGTTGCATATAACCATCTCTATCAAAAATCGTGACATTTGCTTTTTGAGATATTTGTAGTGAATCGTTTATCAAATTGTTTTCTTCCAAATTACAGACAAGATTAAAAGGACCACCTATATAATTATATGGTATATTTTCTGCTGCCATTCTTAAAATTCGAATTAAAACTTTCGACTGCGCTTCTACATCAATTTTCCCAATATCATAGGTCTGTGGTTCTAGTTTTATAACAACATAATTTTCGTCGAATAATTCGCTAACCGGGAACGTTTTGTTTTTGTACCCAACAGCAGAAAAAAAAATGTTTTTTGTGGATAACCCTTCTGGTATTTTTAACTCAAAATCTCCATTCATTGTGCTGGCCGTACCATATAAAGTACCTTCAAGACCAATGTTCGTATACGATACAGATTCGTTGGTGGTTTCATTGATCACCTTCCCCTTAATGGTTTGAATTACTTCTCCACTTTCCTGTCCGTGAACAAGCGATATCGTAAAAAATAGTAAAATAACTATTATAATTTTTCTCATTTTTCTTTTTGAATTAAAAGTAATAAATAAATACCATTCACACTTATATAACGTTATTATAGGGAATTATTATTTATATCTTTGTTAAATCAAAATCGAAAAATATGCCGAAAAAGTATTTCATTCTTTCTGTTTTCTCAATTGTATTAATAGCAAGTTCGTGCGTGTCAAAAAAGAAATTTATTGAGATGCAGGATGGCCGGTTAAAAGCTGAAGAACAGGTAAGGCAGCTGACAGAGGAAAATGATGAAAAAGCTAATCGAATTGAAGCATTGATTGCCGATTTTGAAACAATGAAGAATGAATTGATGTTGAGCAATGCCATGAAGGATCAGTACATTGACTCATTAAATAGTGAGGTATTTGTTTTAAGTGAAAGACTTAATAAACAAACTGAATCGCTGGAGGAAACCAGTTTTAATTTTGATTTTGAAAGGCAACGTTTAAACACGGCTATAACAGAAAAGGATAAATCCATTCGTACACTCGAATCGAAAATATCTCAGATGGAGGATGAGATTAATCAAAAGACTCAACTCGTAGATCAGTATAGTTTTGACAAGCGTCAGTTGACAGACAGAATTGGTGTACTTGAAGGGCAGTTGAAAACCGGAGAGAATAAGCTTGCCAGCGTACAAAATCAAATGGAAGGAGTAAAATCAGAGGTGGAAGTTTTAAAAGCCCAAATGAAGGCAAAAGATGATACAATAACCCGTCTGGAAAATAATGTAACATTGCTTAAAAAAGAATTGGGTCGGTAAAAAAATAAGTTTATCGTTTTCAAACGAAAGATATCATTAGATTTTTATTTGTAAAGTGAAAAGGGCATTCCCTGATGAGAATGCCCTATAATGCTTACTTACCTATTATTTAAAACTAATACTTTTTATTTGGATACTCTTTTAAACCACAAGCGGTTTCCAACACTATAATATTCTTTTTCAACATTCGAGTTGTCAGCATTTTCTGAATAAGATGTTGGATTGTACGGTATAATCAAATCGTCTCCCTCTTTCCAATTTGCGGGAGTCATTACTCTCTCTCTTTTTGTAGTTTTCAACGCTTTTACTATTCGAATAATTTCTTCCATATTCCGGCCAACTTCCATGGGATAAAAATTAATAGAACGAATTGTATTATCACCGTCTAAAATAAAAACTCCTCTAACATCTTTGTTAGAATCTTCTGTATCGTGTATCATTCCATACTGTCTTGCAATTTTCGCATTAGAGTCGTCAATAATAGGAAAGTTAATTTTGAAGGTTCCTCTATCCTTGTAGTCTAAACTCTCCAAATGTTCTTTCCAAAGTTTATGCGTTTTTACATCGTCAGTTGAAATAACGGCAATTTCAACACCCAGTTTCTTGAATTCATCTTGCATGTAGGCAAGTTCTAAAAGTTCAGATGTGCAAACTGGTGTAAAATCCTGAGGATGGCTGAATAGTATTTTCCAACTATTCCCAAAATCATTAGGGAAGGTAATTTTTCCGTTCGTAGTTTCTGCAGTAAATTTTGCGGCCTTTGAACCAATCAATGGAATTTCATTGTTTGCTGAGTAAATTGTGCCTGCTATTAAAAAAGCAAACACAGACATTAAGATTAACTTCTTCATACAATTATTTTTTTCTAAATTTTTAAATTCACTATCAAGTTATTCTTTAAGAAAACGAGAAGACATGTTTTATAACATATTTGTAAATGACAAATGTTATTTTTGGTTATAGATTTATTTTTATTTATGCGTTTTTGTGTGAAATTAATATTTTTATGAGGATATTAGTTTTTATTTCGTTTTTGCATGCCTGGATTTGATTTAAATTGCAATATTAAGATAAAAGGAAATAAATATCTTTAATTATAATATTTTTGTTAACAGAGTTCATGTTTCGAATTTTCGAGTCAATTATTCTAATTTAATAGCTTTTAAGTCCAAATTAGTTTTTATTAATTGGGATTAATTTGTAGTGATATGAAAACCGAATTATTTGTATTGTGAAACAGTATTATTTTAGCCTGCCTTCCATTTTGTAAATTTCAAAGTATTCAAGTATGGAAGCTCTGACCTCGTATTCCGTGGAAGTATACGGCAATACATCTTGAATATTAAACCAAACCATAAATGAATCTGCTTGTGGTTCAGTCATGCCAGTGAGGTATCGGACCATATCTTTATTATAATTTTTTGAATGCATTTCCCAGTTTTTTTCCAGTGCAATTGCTTCACGGACTTCGCGTTTTTGTCTTTCACGTCGACTCAAATGATATTGCCAAAAAGAAAGAGGATTAAAAAGTGCTGCAAGCACAGGCGGAGCCTCGTCAAAAGCATCACCCCTGAGTTCTGCAGGGATATCGCTTGGTTTGCCGGTTTCAATGCCAAGGTCGAATTTTGGCCTTTCACCTTCAACCTGTACTTCACCTATGTTGTAATTCACAGGTCTTAAAACAAAGACCAACATGTTTATACCATTGTAGTTGTAAGGCACCTTTATTATGGTTTTCTGATATCCCACCGAAGAAATAACAAGACTGTCAATATTAAGCATTTCAAGCGAAAAATAACCTTCAGCGTTTGTTGTCGTTCCGGTGTGTGTTCGGTTATTAATGATATTTGCGTAAGGAATACCAAGGCTGTCTCCGGCACTAATTATCCTTGCCTTAAGGCGAATTAACATCGGATCAATTACAATGTCGTTTTGACCATAACTATGGAATACAAGCGTCAGTAGGAAAAATATAATAAATTGTCTAATTATTTTCATTGCTATTCAAAAACCGTTTTCAAAAGTATTTAATATGGTTTAAGAAGGCCAGAAAGATAACATATTTTAACGGCATTTTTAACAAGATTTAAGTACGCAAAGACTATGTTCTATATTTGAATGTAAAGATCAATGCAAAAAGACGAGTTCGTTTTCAATATTTTAAACGACTCGTCTTTTTATAAGCAAATCAAATTCTTATTATTTTATTTCTTCGAAAATCTAAACACTTTAACAGAATGTGGAGGTATTTCAATGTAGACAACAGGATCATCAATCTTAACATTCTTATGTTCCCACAAGTCACGTACTGTATAATCTTCTAATTTGTATGGGTCATTAGACCAGTAGTTCAGGCTGGCTGTCAAAAGAAAGCTGTAATCAACCTGCACGGTTTTTATTTCATCTCCCCTGTTTAATAAACACGCAGCTTTATCGTTGTTTCCCAATGGTTTAATCCAAATTTCATAATCTCCGTTATCGCGATAACAAAAGCCCTGTCTTCCCAATGTATCCTGGTCAAGAGCAATAATTTCTTCGTTCATCAGGATTTCTTTCGTTTCAGGAGACATATCTGCGAGATCATTTCCTGCCATTAAGGGAGCAGCCATTATACACCAAAGTGAAAAGTGGGTTTTATATTCTTCGGTTGTCATACCGCCATTGCCAACTTCCAACATGTCCGGATCATTCCAGTATCCGGGGCCAGCAAATCGTACAAGCTCTTTTTGTTCGTCTATGATGTACAAAACTGATTCCCAGATATCGCGGATATCTCTTGTTGTTCTCCATAAATGACCAATATCTTTTCCCCATTCCCAGGGTTTATTGGCACCCCATTCACAAATGCTAAATACAATGGGTCTTCCCGCTTTGTATAAGGCATCACGCATAATACCGTAGGAAGCCTGCGGGTTTTGTGTGGACGTGTTACACCAGTCATATTTTAGGTAATCCACACCCCATCTGGCATAGGTGCGGGCATCCTGAAATTCATAACCTCTACCCCCCGGACGACCGGCACAAGTCTTTGTTCCGGCACAGGAATAAATTCCAAATTTCAGTCCCTTTGAATGTACATAATCCACCACGTGTTTCATCCCGTTTGGGAAACGTTCTGCATCAACAACAATCTCACCGTTTTCGTCACGGTCAACCTGCCAGCAATCGTCAATAACAATATATTCATAACCGGCGTCCATCATACCGCTTTCCACCATTGCGTCAGCCATATCTGTAATCAATTTTTCACTGACGTCGCAACCGAATTTGTTCCAGCTGTTCCATCCCATTGGAGGCGTTTTTGCCAGTTCCTCAAACTTCTGCGGGTATACAACTGAAGTAAGAAAAACAGCAATAATCAATAAAATTTGTTTTTTCATTTGGTTTAATTTTATGTGAACTAGAATAAATGATTTAATATTTTAATCCTAAAAACTATGAATTTATAAAAATTTGAAGGAGAAGACATTTTCTAAAATTGGGGTGCTGATTTATTCCGATTTATTAAGAGTATAATAGTCAGCATTAGTCAATTATTTTAATTATACGACCTTTGCTAAATTAACCAAAAATGACAAGATTATCGAATTACTGGTAGTGAAAACATTCAGTAATAATGAGAATGTTCCGGAGTAGAATTTATGTTACCAAAATAAGGTGAATCTTTTTTGAAGATTTCCTCAGAGTTTTTTTATGAATGTATGCTAGCTAAAATTTTTAACTTAATGAAGAAATTCGCTCTTCAAGGATTTTTATTTTTGCTTCAGCATCAACTTGTTTTGCCTTTTCTTTCGCTACCACAACTGCCGGTGCGTTATTTACAAAACGTTCGTTGCTCAGTTTTTTCATTACCGAATTAAGGAATCCTTTAGTATATTCCAATTCTTCCTGCAACTTTTTAAGTTCTTCTTCAACATCAATAAAACCTTCAAGGGGAACATATAAATTGGTAGATTTTACCCTGAAAGAAGCAGCGCCGGGTACTTCATTATTTACTACATCCAAAGAAGAAAGATTTCCCATTTTAATCATTACGCTGTTAAACTGAGGTTCAAAACCTTTATCGCCTTTTTGGACTTTCAGTTCCAGAGTATCTTTGTTCGGAATATTTTTATCTTTTCTGATTTTGCGGATACCGGAAATGACTTCTTTTACATTCTCAAACGCCGTCAGTAAAGAAGCGTCAAATTCTTCTGTTTTTGGCAGCTGATTTACCATAATACTTTCACCGTTTCTTCTTTCCGATAAAAGTTGCCAGATTTCTTCAGTAATAAAAGGCATAAAAGGATGCATTAACCGAAGCATTTGATCAAATAAATCAACAACTTCGTTAAAAGTTTTTGCGTCGACAGGTTGCTGATACGCTGGTTTTACAATTTCCAGCAACCATCCTGAAAACTCGTCGCGAACAGTGGTGTAAACCGTCATCAATGCCTCTGAGATGCGGAACTGGTCGAATTGATTGTTTAGTGTAGATACTACTTCATTCAGTTTATTTCTAAACCATTCAACAGCGAGTTTTGAATGTTTGGGTTGTTCTATTTTATCAGAGATTTCCCAGTTTTTCACTAATCTGAAGGCATTCCATATTTTTGTTGCAAAACCAGCACCCTGTTGTGGCAGACTTTCATCAAAAAGAAGGTCGCCTCCTGCCGGGGAACAAAGAAGCATTCCAACGCGAACCCCGTCAGCTCCGTATTTAGCTATCAAATCCAGGGGATCAGGTGAGTTTCCCAAAGATTTGGACATTTTACGACGTTGTGCGTCGCGAACCATTCCTGTGAAATATACATTTTTATAAGGGAATTCATTACGATATTCATAACCGGCAATAATCATTCTTGCCACCCAGAAGAAAATAATATCAGGGGCGGTTACCAAATCTGATGTAGGGTAGTAATATTTTATTTCGTTATTTTCAGGATTGCGAATTCCGTCGAAAACGGAAATAGGCCACAACCAACTGGAAAACCAGGTGTCTAAAGCATCATCATCCTGTTTTAAATCGGCAACAGTTAAATTTTGATTGCCCGATTTTTCTTTTGCTAAAATAAGGGCTTGTTCACTGGTTTCAGCACAAACATATGTTCCGTCAGGCAGGTAAAATACGGGGATCTGGTGTCCCCACCACAATTGGCGGCTGATACACCAGTCCTTAATGTTACTCATCCAATGATTGTATATATTTTTGAATTTAACCGGATGAAATTTAATATTGTCGTTCATTACGTTTTCAAGTGCCGGTTTTACCAATTCATCCATTTTCAGGAACCATTGTGCAGAAAGTTTTGGTTCAATAATCACATCGGTTCTTTCTGAAAAGCCAACCTTGTTGGTGTAGTCCTCAACTTTTGAAAGATTGCCTGCTTTTTCCAGTTCCGGAATAATTTTATCGCGAACAGCAAAACGATCTTCTCCGATAAACAATTCTGCCTTTTCGCTTAAAGTTCCGTTGTCATTAAATATATCTATCGACGGAAGATTGTGTTTCAAACCAATTTCATAGTCATTGATATCATGCGCGGGTGTGATTTTTAAACAACCTGTACCAAATTCCATATCCACATATTCATCTTCGATAATCGGGATAGAACGATTAATTAATGGTACCAGAACACGTTTGCCTTTTAAGTGGACAAATCTTTCGTCAGCCGGATTTACACAAACTGCAGTATCACCTAAAATAGTTTCGGGTCTTGTTGTTGCGATAGTTACAAAACCTTCTTCTCCTTCAATTTTATAATTAAGATAGTACAGTTTCCCCTGCATTTCCTTGTAAATCACTTCTTCGTCGGAAAGAGCAGTTTTTGCCGCGGGATCCCAGTTAACCATCCTGACACCCCTGTAAATTAATCCTTTGTTGAATAAATCCACAAACACTTTGATAACTGACTCACTGCGGGCTTCATCCATTGTGAATGCTGTCCGATCCCAGTCACAGGAAGCACCCAGTTTTTTTAGTTGTTCCAGAATAATTCCGCCATGTTTGTCGGTCCATTCCCAGGCATGTTTCAAAAACTCCTCGCGTGAAAGATCGTATTTGTCAATACCTTCTGCAGCCAGTTTATTTACTACCTTGGCTTCTGTGGCTATTGAGGCATGGTCTGTTCCGGGCACCCAGCATGCATTTTTCCCTGTCATTCTTGCACGACGTAACAGGATATCCTGGATCGTATTATTGAGCATATGGCCCATGTGCAAAACGCCTGTTACATTTGGCGGAGGAATTACGATTGTATAAGGCTCACGTTCATCTGGCGTTGAATGGAAGTATTTATTTTCCATCCAGTATTTATACCACTTGTCTTCAACTTTTGCCGGGTTGTACTTGCTCGGAATTTCCATATGAATTTTATTCAACTTATTGTCTTAAAAAATGAGCCACAAAAGTACAATGAAAAGTTGAAATGTAAAACATCCGGTTTGCAAGGATTTTTTTGCATACCGGATGTTTTTAAATAGGAATATATAATAAGAGCTTATTGCCGGGCTACTTCACCATGATAACCCAAATCAAGTCCTTTAATTTCGTCCATTCGGCCGACTTTAACCCGTACTACTTTATTGAGTACTTTTAGCATGAATAAGGTAAAGATGAATCCCCACGCGGCACCAAGCGTTATTGCAACCAACTGTTTAAGGAAAAATCCCGAACCTCCACCCATAAATAATCCATCTGCTCCATTTGAATTAACAGCTGTAGTGGCAAAAAGACCGAGCATAATCGTACCCAAAACACCTCCAACACCGTGAACACCCCATACGTCAAGTGCATCATCCCATCTTTTGCGTCCGGCAAATTTTACGGCCTGATAACAGACGAATCCCGCACTAAGACCTATGAAACAAGCTGTACTAAGATTAACATAACCGGCTGCCGGTGTTATTGTCGCGAGGCCGGCAACGGCTCCTGTCATTAATCCGATAAAGGTTGGACGTTTTCGTCCTGTAGTCCATTCAATTGTTAACCATGTAATAGCTGCTACAGAAGCTGATACATCAGTATTCAGAAATGCCTGTGCAGTAATGGCATCAACATCCAATTCACTTCCTGCATTAAATCCATACCATCCGAACCAAAGTAAACTTGTTCCGATAGCCACTAATGGAATATTATTCGGGCCGCTGTTTTTTTCCGCACGAGCCCCAACAAAAAACACAGATGCCAGAGCAGCAAAACCTGCAGTTGCATGAACGGTAATGCCGCCTGCAAAATCAAGTACTCCCCATTCAGCCAGAATTCCACCACCCCAAACCATATGGACAAATGGGTAGTAAACAAATATTTGCCACAGAACAAGGAAGATTACATAAGCTTTAAAAGTTACGCGATTTATGAAAGCCCCGGTTATAAGAGCAGGGGTGATAATCGCAAACATCATTTGATAAGCAACAAATATGAATTCGGGAAAATTTCTGTCCGGCGAAAAAGGAGTACTGGCAGATACACCGTTAAGAAAAGCCTTATCAAAATTACCAACCAGTCCAAAGAAATCGTTTCCGTCAGCCAAAGTACCGCTAAAGCACATGGAATACCCAAAGGCGATCCAAAGAATTGTTGTAATTCCAAGCGATACAAAACTTTGCATCATTATGCTAAGAATATTTTTTTTACACCCTAACCCGCCATAAAAGAAAGCGAGACCGGGAGTCATCAGCATTACCAGGCTTGTGGCAACGATCATAAAAGTAGTGAGACCTTTGTCAAACATTTTTTTAGTTTTTAAGTGTTATTATTTGTAGCTGTTGTATAGTATTTCAAAAATCAATTCGTTTAGTTTCAAATAAAATTACACCTGTCTGTAACAAATTGATTTGCCCAAAAATATTATAATTATTGATGTAAATGTCAATTAAGTAGTTTACTAGCGAGAAATTTGACGGAATAAGAACAGCTTATAAAACAAAAATTTTTTAGATAAGTAAAAAAATATCATTTTGTCAAAATCTGCTTTTTTTGGTGTTTGGATAAAAATATGCGGGCAATTTTTTATTTTGAAGGGGTATGATTTATTCTTTAAGAAAAATCAGGTGGAAAATTTTGTTTTGGATAGGGGTGAAATAATTTTTTGTAAAAATTTAATTTTTGAGATACATGTCTGAAACATGACAAAAATCAGATTTTTTAAATTGAATCTAAATTACCGGTAGTTTAAAAAAAATTAATATTTATCTAAAAATTATACATGCTTTTTCATTTTGAGATGGTTTTTCCTTAAAATTTAATCACGTTCGTAAAGAAAATTTTTATTTTTAGGCTTTAGGTGAATTACTAATTTTTATAAAAATTAGAGCTTGTGTATTTTCTAAGAATTATTATCCTTTTGGCTATTATTGCACTGATAATTTTTATTGTCAAAGGAATTCAGAGTAACAGAAGGAGGTAGGTTTTACTCTCTTTAGCTCGTTTTGATTAAGTAGCTTAATGAATTATGTATGTTAATTCTTCCATTCATCTACTTTTATCAATCTGGCGCAGAATTAATCCATGGCATCATTGTATTTATACCACCATAATATTTATCGAAAGTTGATAGATAAGGGTTGGTATAAAATTTAGTCTTTAATTCATTATCTAGAGGGATGTCAAAAAAGACTTTATTCATAAAACTGACCAGGTTTTTAATCTGACTGTCATCAACCCTGTGGGCTCCTCCAAAACCATTTGGACTGCTAACTCCGGCTTCACGAATATTTAGGGCAAGATTTTCCTTTGCATTCAAAAAACGAAATACGGATTTTGCTCCTTCAACTGCAATACAATCACCTTCGACACCATTGGCATAATCGTCGGCAGCAGAGGTGATAATAACAGCACGTGGAGCAATTGCAGTAATAATTTCATGATGATCATACGGCAGACGCTCACCATAACCGTGGGTTTCTGTTTTATACATTCTGCCGGGATTTAGAAACCTGGCAAGCATTTCATTGGAGTTGTGTCCCTGATGTCTGATTCTGTCACCAAGTACTTCACAACCTGTTGAAGTTCCCCATGGATAAACGTTACCATAAGGTGCTGACCTGAAAGGTGTATTTCCAAATGAATCGTAACGATAAACTGCAGCGCCACCGGATCCCGATGCTCCGGGATTTACGACTCCAAACCGTTCATCAAAGAGTCCAGCAATCAATGCTGCTTTGCCGCAACGTGAAAATCCGGAAACAGCCAATTTCCCGAGGTCCAGATTGCTATAATTCAAGCTGGTTTCAGTCAGATATTTTAACGCATCAATGCCTCTGCCGGCACCCCAGGCCCAGGCAAGCAAAGTTCCGGCATCGTTTTCGGTAGTTAAATCGTAAGGATATAATGAATAAAAGGCACCTTTATGTTCGGAATTATCACTGGCTATCGTTGAATAAATAATGCTAAGAACAGCATATCCTGCTTCCAGAAATATTGGATTGGCTTCTCCTGCCCAGAAATCAATACTTACAACAACAGGATACGGACCTTCCTTCCCACATTGTTCTTTAGTCGGCAAGGTTAGCTTACCATCGAAAGATGCAGTTTTGCCCTTGTCATACACCATGATTTTCACTATACCCTCTTCATTTATATCAGCAGTCACGTTCTCAGGTGGATCCGGCATATAACCGTATTCATAATATTGTACAAGATCTTTTATTTCATCTCTTCTCAGGTTCCAATCGTTTAGGGTTCTGACTTTTTCCCCGTTAAAAAAGGTAAAAGGATCGGGTAAATAATTTATTGTCGGCAGATCAAACGGGTCAGGATATTTGCCTTTTCTTCTAAGCTTATTTATTGCACCTTCCAGTTTTTTATTTGCCTCATCTACGGTTTCCTGATGGGTTGAGGATAGGGCTTTTTTTGCTTCAGAAAGAGCATTGTCCAGATCATTTTCTGTAACCCAGATTCCTCTTGTTATATCTTCGGCTTTTTTGATAGTAGAATTCAATACAAATTTATCCAGAGCTTTAGCCATTCCACTTTCATAACCGGCCAGTGCAACGGTTCCCCATCTTGAATTGTCGTCAAGACCTTTGTTGTCAGCATTATTCCAGAAAATCCGATACTTTCCTGCATTATCAGGTGTTGTAGCATCGATGATACAAAAATCCATCCCTATTTTAGTTCCGTTTTGTTGAGGGACTCCTCCAATATTTAAGGCAAGTTCAACGATGTAACCAACTTTTTTACCATTTTCAAAAAGCAACGATGCTGCAAAAGAATTAAGTCGGTCAGCATAAACACCGCTTCCCGTAAGTTCACCTTCTCCGCTAATTCGGATAATTCCATCGTCTTCCTCGTTTTTTGGCACTTTGTCATTCCATAAATCCAAATAGATTTCAACGCCATCTTTATCTGTTGGTCTTCTGCCTGTAAAATTTATGTCGCTATCAGTTACTTCCAACAATAAAAAAAGTAAAGATCCATTCCAGAGTGAACGGACTGTCCCTGATGTCGTGCAATCTGCAGCAGGAGAAGACAAATCAGCGGTCATTTTTATTTCTATTACTGATGATCCTGCTTTTTCCCATTCGTTATCTATAATTCCGTCAATTTTGACAGATGACGAGATAAATTCGGAATTTAGCCGCATTTTATCTCTCGCCTGGTCCATGTTCGAACTTTTATTTTCTTGAATTTCAGAATAGCTTTTAAAAGAATTTATAATCCCTGAGTTATTGTCGTACTTTTTAAAGTTCAATGAGTCGACGTTAGAAAATATTAAAATTCCAGTAATGAGCAGTCCAATTTTTTTAATCTGATAGATTTTTGATAATAACATTTTGTTTCTTTTTAGGAATGATACTGGTATAGGTCTAATGTATTCTTTATGCAAAAAAAATAGAATTGGCCCTGTGAATTTAATGAGAAAAAAGGAAAAATAATAACATGCCAAATAGTTACATTTAGATTGGCTAAACTCAAAAATGAAAAACAGTTTTCTTATTGTTTTCAGGAACTTTTTACAATTTAAAATTCCTGAAAATTAATATGAACTACTTTTAGATATTGGCTTTTTGTTGGCACGAAATTTCTGACGTTTCAGCATAAAATATTTGATCTTCGAGGTTAAATATTGTAATAATTTATAGATATTTGGGAAAAAGGGATTAAGCGCATAATCTTCGAAAGTTTTCAAATAGAAGTTTAAACAGATTAGAATAGAATTTATGAAATCAATATTGATAGGCCTTATTTGTATCGTAAGTTTTTGTGCGAATGGACAAAGCACCACCAAAAATCTTACTTCAACTTTGTTGAAAAAGGACAGTATTTATTCCTCTCTGGATGGAAATACACAAGTTTTTTATTATTACAAGTCAAACGACAAAAAAACCAAACCCTTAATTGTGCAACTTCATTCTTGGAGTTTCACCGCCAATGACCTGGAAACACTAGGATTGGATACATTGGTTATATCTAAAAACTATAATTATATATTCCCCAATTTCCGGGGTGTAAATAATCATCCTAAGGCATGTTGCAGCGAATTTGTAATCGCCGATATAGACGAAGCAATTGATTGGGCTTTAAAAAATTTAAATGTTGACAGGAATCGGATTTATATTATTGGGTATAGTGGGGGAGGAATGGCTACTTTGGCTATGTATATGAAGTCACGACATAAAATCAAAGGGTTTTCTGCGTGGGCTGCTATTTCTGATTTAGTGGCCTGGTATGGTGAATCGGTGGAAAGAAAAAATAAATACGCAAATGAAATCATTCAGTGCCTTGGGCCAAATAACGTTTTTGACACAATAAGAGCTAAAGAACGCTCACCGTTGTATTGGACGACTCCTCTGAAAGATAGAAAAAAGTGTGATCTGCAGATTTTTGCAGGTATTCATGACGGGTACAGATCTAATGCTCCGGTACCCATTTCGCAATCAGTCAACTTTTATAATAAAGTTTTATCGGATTTTGGTGAGAAAAAATCTTCGAAATATGTAAACAGTGATGATTTGCAATTTATGCTTGAAAAACAGTCTTTCCCTTCTTTAAATAATAATAAAATTGGCGATAGGGCAATTCATTATCAAAAAGCGTCAAAAAAAATTAGGCTAACCATTTTTGAAGGAGGTCACGACATGTTGGCCAAACAGGCATTAGAGTATATTGTGCAATAAAACGGTTATTGTTTTCAGGTTTTGAAAATTTTCCTATAGAATCCTGTCAGATATTTAAAATGTAGTGTTATCCTTAAAGAAGGATATTTTCTTTTTTAGCTACCGACCGAATATAATCAGCAGCTAGTTTATATTCTTCAGCCGTGTTTAAATGCTCAAGCATTAAAGGAATACTTTTCAATTTGTTTAATTCGGTTAAAAAAACAGAATAATTCAAATTCCCAAGACCGGCACGGACTTCCGGCAAATGTGGTGTAAGTTTGTCTTCCAGCAGTAAAATGTCTTTGGCATGACAGCTTTTTATAAAAGGGCCAAGCTTTTTGAAGGCCTCCTTTATCATATCACCGTTTTTATAGTATACCTGTGGACTAATTATCAGGTTTACCGGATCGAGGTGTACGGCAAATTCCTTCCTGTCAATAGCTTTTATTAGTTTTTCATACGATTCAACAGAATCGGGATATGCCCAGGGCATTGTTTCGAGCGCATAAAAAGTGTTTTGAGGTTTTACAGCATCAATAATTTTCCGGGTGGTTTCAACAATTAAATCGAAGGTATAAGGAGTCAGGTTGTCTTTATGAGGCCCGGCCCATTGATTGGGATTTCTTGAACCACTAATGTTTACACAACAATTAGCCCCAATTTCATCTGCTAACTGAAGCGAACTTATGCATTTTTCAAGGGCGGCATTACTCTTTTTATTGTCTGGATCAATTGGATTACCCCAGGCACCGACTTCCGAAATAATAATTTCAGCTTTCCTGGCTGCATCCTTATATGCTTTTATTTCATTGGAATTAACTCCCGATTCCACTGGGCAATAAGCTGCAGCGTAGTTTAACTCCTTTACAATATTTACCCATTCTTCAGGTGAATTGTATTTTTTGAATAACGGCCCGCCAAGTCGCACATTTGCTTTTTCTTCCGTTGCCTTATTTGCCCAGCTTTTTGTTACCATTATTCCTGTTGTTGCAGTCAAAACTATTTTACTGAAATTTCTTCTTTTCATTTGAAAGTATTTAAGTAGTCTGATTCCCAGATAAATGTAAAAAGGCTAACGCAATAATGCAATGAAAGAAATGAGATTTTATGCTATACTAATTATAAAATCCAATCAATTAAGTATTTAATTTTTTCCCGGAATATGTTTGTATTTAAAGATGACTGCAAACAGAATTGTCACCAGAAATGCATAACCTGAAAATATGTACCATGATATTCTCCAGCCTTCAAGCTGAGCCACCGGATCTGATTTAGAAAATACAAAATAATTAACCACCTGACCGGCAGCAAGCATTCCCAGTGTAGCACCAAAACCATTTGTCATCATCATGAAAACGCCCTGTGCACTTGAACGAATAGTTTTATCGGTTTCTTTATCAACAAAAAGAGAACCTGAGACATTAAAAAAAATCGAAAGCAATTCCATAAACAATCATGGAAGAAACGAACATCCAAACCCCGGAACCGGGGTTTCCTACCCCAAAAAAGCCGAAACGCAGAAACCAGGCAAACATAGCCATAAGCATAACCTTTTTGATTCCAAATCTTTTCAGGAAGAAGGGTATTAAGAGTATGCATAACGTTTCTGATACCTGGGATAAAGATATCAAAGCGTTGGCATGATTGGCTCCCCATGTAGAAGCATAATCAGGAATATCTTTAAAACTGGTAATAAAAGGATTTGCATACCCATTTGTAATTTGCAGCGAAACTCCAAGAAACATTGAAAAGATGAAGAAAATGGCCATCTTTTTGTTTTTGAACAGAGCAAATGCTTTCAAACCTAATGCATCAAAAAGGGTTTGTTTTTTGTTCCCTGAGTTAACAGGGCAATCTGGTAATGTAAATGAGTATAAAAACAACAAGATACCTAAAAGGGCCGATACAAAAAATTGCATGTGATTGTTCTGAAATCCAGTAAAATCGACAAACAGCATGGCACATATAAAACCAATAGTACCAAATGTGCGGATCGGAGGAAAAGCTTTAATTGTATCATAATTATATCTTACTAAAATATTGTAGGCTACAGAATTGGATAATGCAATGGTGGGCATATAAAATGCAACACTTATAGAATAGAAAGTAAAAAGTACTGGAAAATGAACATTGGTGCCTGCCGTCATACCGTAGTAACCTGCTGCGAAAATAAAAATACCGGCAATGGCATGACTCATACCTAACAGTTTTTGTGCAGGAATCCAGCGATCAGCTACAATTCCCAAAATTGCAGGCATAAAAATTGAAACTATTCCCTGCATTGCATAAAAAAGACCTATGTCGGAAGCTAAATTTATAGATCCCAGGTAGTTTCCCATTGAGGTCAAATAAGCTCCCCACACTGCAAACTGCAGAAAGTTCATTACAACTAACCTAAATTTTATCGACATAAATTTTTGCTATTTTTTTCCTTTTCTTTAATTCGTCGCGAATGATAGAAGCCTTTTCATAGTCTTCATTTCGTACAGCCTCATCAAGCATTTCATTCAACTCATTTAAAGAATACTGGGAGTAGGTTGAAGATTCCGGTTCGTCTGAATCCTCGTCAGCATAACTTCTGACCGGAGAATTTTCATCATCAATTTCAAGAACAATGCCGGCCTTCTTTAAAATGTCTTCAGAGGTATAAATCGGGCATTTAAAACGTAAAGCAAGTGCAACAGCATCAGAGGTTCTGGAATCAATTTTTATTTCTTTACCGTCCATCTCACAAAGAAGTTCCGAATAAAAAATGCCTTCCTCCAGTTTGTATATTGTAACTTCAAGTAAAGCAATATCAAAGGCCAAAGCCATATTTTTTATCAGGTCATGTGTTAATGGTCGTGGAGGTTGCAATCCTTCCAGTTGTATCGCAATAGCCTGGGCTTCAACAGGTCCGATAATAATCGGGATTCTTCTTTCTCCATTCTCTTCTGCTAAAACCAAGGCGTATGCACCTGATTGTGTTTGACTTACAGAAAGCCCCAGGATGTTCAAACGAATCTTTTGCATAAGAATATATTAGGCTTTTTTTACCGTGAAAGCAAATATAACAATCATTTTTGGTTAATGCCGAAAAACGTAATTGGAAATACATATCAGTTATATTCAAGTTGCAGAATTTCTATTTGTCCTGTCCTCCTTATTTTTTACTACTAAATAATATGTAACATAAAGAATTAAATGAGGTATTTGCAGAATGGATTTCTGTGATTTTGCATTTTTTATTCCTGTATTGTAGTTTTTTCAATTTTGTTTCGACTAACATTGCAGAGTTCGAAAAATGAAAAGCCATAATCAAAATAAGAATTGGTTTAGCCGGGAAATTGAAAAAAATCAGGGTATTATTCATAAAATAACACTGGTTTACGCTAACAATTCCGTAGATCGTGAAGATTTATTCCAGGAGATATGTCTACAACTATGGAAGTCATTTCCCAACTTCAGGGAAGATTCAAAGTTTAGCACCTGGATGTATCGGGTTGCATTGAATACGGCTATAAGTAATATTCGAAAAGGTAAAAATCAAATTGAATATGAACAGCTAAATAATTATAGCCAGTCTCAGCCAGATGAAGAAACCGATTATGATAATATCAGGAAGTTGTATACGGCTATTTCAAAGTTAAACCGTATTGATAAAGCAATTATTTTATTGTGGCTTGAAGAGAAAAGTTATGAAGAAATTGCCTCAATAATTGGAACTTCTAAAACAAACATTAGTGTAAAGCTTGTAAGGATTAGAAAAAAGTTGGAGGAAATAGTTAGTCAAGAATTAGAACAGGAGTCATGAAAAGTAAATTAAAAGATATGTGGAATAATGCAGAAAATCTTATAGGAAGTTCAGCCTATGAGTGTTCGACTATTGAAAAATTTATGTCGGGCAGATCAAATTCAATCGCAGATAAAATCAGAAAAACTCTTCAATTGGATATTGTTTTAAAGATTTTGTTTACTGTCATTTTTATAATTGATGCTGTTCTGTATTCGGCCGTACAGCCCAAGGTATCTTTTATTTGTTTGGCTGTAATAGCAATTATCTTACCACTCACTTTATTTAATTTTAGAGTTTTAAGACGTTTTAATCAGATTTCTGATTATGGGCAAGATACTAAGGAGAAACTGGCAAAAATATTAACGTTTCTTAGAAGAGATTTTTTTGTGACTATACTTTCAATTTCATCCACTTATCTTTTTCTGTTTGTGTCGGGTTTGCTGATGTATTTTTTTGTCACTTACGGAGAATTAAGGACTTTAGATAATATGGATGTTTTTGTTTTTTCTTTCCTTGCTTTTATAGGTTTGAGTATAAATTATGTTTCAAATACCAGCCAGGTAAAATACCACATAAAACACATTGAGGCTTGTTTGTTGGATTTAAATGATAATGTGCTTGCAGTTATAACAAATAATATTGAAACACAGCAAAAGCATGATAAAACCATGAAATTGTTACTTGGGTTGGTTCTTGTTTTTGGATTTGTAATTTTAGTGGCGATATTGAAAAAAATTGGATTTTAAAATTCAGCACAAAGAATATTTGGTTTTATTTGCTAAATAGTTTAAAATAACTACTTTTGCAGTCCGAATTTTGAATCGTTCAGGCTTAAAAAGAGAAATCCAACGGGAATTCCGCCTGACGGTGTAAATGTAAAAATTGAAATTATGTACGCGATTGTTGAAATTGCTGGACAGCAATTCAGAGTTGAAAAAGACAAGAAGCTTTTTGTACATCAACTGGAAGCCAAAGAAGGAGACTCGGTTGATTTTGAAAAAGTATTGCTGGTTGATAATGATGGCAAAATAGCTGTCGGGACTCCAACCGTAAAAGGTGCAAAAGTGACAGCCAAAGTGCTGGAACATGTGAAAGGTAACAAAGTAATTGTTTTCAAAAAGAAAAGAAGGAAAACTTACCAAAAAATGAATGGACATCGTCAGCAGTTCACTCAGATACAAGTAGAAACTATTGTTGGATAATTAAAAAGAATTACCATGGCTCATAAGAAAGGAATGGGTAGCTCCCAGAACGGACGCGAATCGGAAAGTAAACGACTTGGTGTGAAAATATACGGTGGTCAGTTTGCAAAAGCTGGTAATATTTTAGTTCGCCAGCGTGGAACACAACACTATCCGGGAAATAATGTAGGAATTGGAAAAGATCATACTCTTTTTGCATTAATTGACGGAACTGTTGTTTTTAGGAAAAGACAAAAAAACCGTTCGTATGTATCGGTTGATCCTATTGTTGATGTTGATGTAGCAGTTGCTGAAGCACCGGTTGTTGAAGAAAAAAAGGTAGAAAAAGCAGAACCAAAGGCTGAGGTTAAAACTGAAGCTCCTAAAGCAGAAGCTAAAAAAGAGGAACCAAAAGCTGAGGCTCCAAAAGCAGTGGTTGAAGCTGATGACCTGAAAAAATTGGAAGGTGTTGGACCAAAATTAGCTGAAATTTTGGCTGAAGGTGGTTTTACTACTTTTGCTTCTATTGCTGCCGCTTCAGTTGAAGATATTCAAAAAGTACTTGAAGCTGCTGGAAGCCGTTATGCTTCAAAAGATCCGGCTCCGTGGATTGAACAGGCAAAAGAATTGGCAAAATAAGAATATCGGGAATTTTCCCAGGTATAAAAATATTAAGAGACCGTCTCAATTTTTGAGACGGTTTTTTTGTTATTAAAGATTGGCTACCAGATGCTATTTGCAATTGATTGTCCTTGTAAAAAGTTTAATAATTTTAGTTTATGTGTATTCCAGCCGTTAACCCAACCCAACTTTTAATTGTGGTATGCTTTCCTGTATGTGAATAAATTGAATAAGGTGCCAGGTCACTATAGAATACCTGCCCATTATCTTTCAAATTATCAGTAATCATTAGATTTATTGTTGGACCGGCAAATATGCTAAAACGGTTATTGACTTTTTTAGTGAAGGTTAATCTGGCTTGTTGAAGATCATTATAAGTATTTAGCCATTTGCTGCCTTCGTTAATGTGGTAGCTTAATAATTCCAACTGAGCTTTATATTGATTATTATTAAAAAGATGGGTTCCGATGCCGTAACCAAATCCCCACTTAAAGTCGGAAGCCAGAAACTGCGTTCCTAAAGCAAATATATTATAGAACTTTTCAGTACCGATTTTGAAAGCTGCCTGGGTGTTTAGTGCTTCACTAGCGGAAACCTCGAATTCCCGGAAACCGTGTTTCACAATACTCAAAACACCAATTGGAACACCACTTTCAATAGTATCCGCAATGTTAATTATTCCTAATTGCAATCCATTTACCTTCTTAGCAACATTCAGGAACCCCGAAATCTGCGCACCATTTATATTACCATCAGCAATATTTGAAAAACCAGCCAGTTGGAGACCTTTAGCATCATTTAATGTAAGGTTACAGAATCCTGCCATTTGTAATTTTTGCATTTTTTCTTTTGAAAAGTTGAAAAAACCTGCCATTTGAGTACCATTCACTTCTCCAAGGGTAAGGTTTGAAAAGCCGGCAAACTGAAATACCTTACCGTTTCCCTTAACCACATTTGCAAAACCTGAAGCTTGAATCCCTTCAACATCTTCACAGAAATTAGAAAATCCGGCCATTTGAAGAGCAAGAGACTTTCCATTAGTAAAATTAGCAAATCCGGAAAATAGCATACCGTATGCTTCACTATAATTAAAATTGGCAAATCCGGCAAATTGAAAACCTCTTGCAATATTTCTGTTGAAGTTGGCAAATCCTGCATATTGAAATCCGACAAATTCTCCATTTACGAAATTAAGAAAGCCTGCAAACTGGGCTCCGCGTACAAAATCACGTTCGGTATTCGAAATGCCTGCAAATTCAAATCCTGCAAGGCCTGCTGAATAGCCCGAGATAACATTTAATGAAAATTTGTTTACACAATTCCCGGCATTTGTACCATTCGTGTTTAAAGGCGGGAAAAAACCAAAAGCAAAAGGTACCTCTTTTGCACTTCCGTAACTTTGTGCGTACAGTTGATTGGAAATAAGGAAAAGTAAAATGGTGGCCAATTTCAGTATTTTCATCTGTTCTTAATTTTGGGAAATTATGTAGTTAAGTTCATTTTACACCTATAGACAAGAAAAAAACTTTAAAGTTGCAGAATTTAATAATAAAATTGAAAGTCATTATTATTCAAATAATTTTTAATAAATCAGATAGGCTAAAGAATTCCTGATAAAGGTAAAACAACATGATTAATTTGGAATTTAATAGTTGAAAAAGACAGTAAAAACTCTTATCGAAAACGGCTTGAGTTTTTTTTATGGTAAATCTATAATCATGATGATTATTTGTAAATTTGCGCTTCAAATAAAATTGAAATAATGCTCAATCTAAAGTTTATTCAGGACAATCCGGATTTGGTAATTGAAAAGCTGCATAAGAAAAATTTTGATGCTAGCAGAATTGTAGGAGAAATAACTGAACTATATAAAGAAAAAAACAGGCTGCAGGGGCAGGCTGATCAGGCAAAAGCCGAGATGAATAAAATTTCAAAAGAAATTGGTCTTTTATTTCGGGAAGGCAAAAAGGAGGAAGCCAATGCTGCCAAAGAGCGCACTTCAGAGTTGAAGGAAAGCATCAAACAGTTTGATCAGCAATTTTCAGAAATAGAAGAAAAAGTTAATGAGTTGTTGGTTTTACTACCCAATTTGCCTCATGATTCTGTGCCTGCCGGGAAAGGTGAAGAAGACAATGAAGTTGTTTTGTCTAAGGGTGAAATTCCCGAACTGGACCAAAATGCTTTGCCTCATTGGGAGTTGGCTCAAAAATATAATCTAATTGATTTTGAATTGGGAGTAAAACTTACCGGAGCAGGTTTTCCTGTTTACCGGGGAAAAGGATCCCAACTGCAGCGTGCTCTTATTAATTTCTTTTTGGATGAAGCAAGAAAAGCGGGATACGAAGAAGTTCAGCCTCCTTTGGCGGTGAATGAGGCTTCCGGCTTCGGAACAGGACAGCTACCTGATAAGGAAGGGCAGATGTACCATGTTACTGCTGATAATCTTTATTTGATTCCCACTGCAGAAGTTCCGGTAACCAATATTTACCGTGATGTAATTCTGGAGGCCAAAGATCTTCCTTATAAAAATACCGCTTACAGTGCCTGTTTTAGAAGGGAAGCTGGTTCATACGGGAAAGATGTACGCGGTTTAAACCGATTGCACCAGTTCGACAAAGTGGAAATTGTGCAGATTGCCCATCCTGAAAAATCCTATGCAGTTTTGGACGAAATGGTAAAACATGTTGCTTCGCTTGTTGAGAAGCTGGAATTGCCGTATCGAGTATTAAGGCTTTGTGGCGGAGATATTAGTTTTACTGCAGCTTTAACATTTGATTTTGAGGTTTTTTCTGCCGCCCAGCAAAAATGGTTGGAAGTAAGTTCTGTTTCCAACTTTGAATCTTTTCAGGCCAACAGGTTAAAACTACGTTACAGAGAGGAAGGAGTTAAGAAACCGCAACTGGCTCATACTTTAAATGGAAGTGCACTGGCATTGCCGCGTATTGTGGCTGCATTGCTTGAAAATAATCAGACACCTGAGGGGATTAAGATTCCTAAAGTTTTAATTCCTTATACAGGATTTGAAATAATTAGTTAAAATTTTCTAAATATTTTATAATCAGGGCTGTTCAGGATGAACAGCTTTTTTTGTTTTGATTTTATGCTTAAATTTGTTTTTCCTGAAAAAATAAGGGGATATGATTCAGGATACAGGAAACAGACTTATTTCAGCATTAGAAAAACAGACAGAAAAGATAATCTATTTTTGTTCTGCAGAGAATATTTCGCCTAATCTGGCTGTACATGAAATTCGAAAATCATACAAAAGGCTTCGCGCGCTGTTAACTCTTTTCACAGATTGTAATGCGAATTTTACCAACGATTATAGAAAGGAAATAAAGGAAGCGGGAAAACTCTTATCACCAATTAGGGAATCTTTTGTTAATGTAAAATATTTTGACAGTATTACTGCTGGTAGTAACTTAATAGCTGAGAAAAAAATCAGGCAGGTTAAGGATATTTTATCTGAAAGAAATCGATTATTGATTGAAGATGATTTTATAGGAAAAGAATTTAATCAGAACATTATACAATTTATAAAGAAGTTCCAGCTTCAGCTAATCGAACTAAAAACAAACTGTCCTTCGATCAGCCAGTTGAAAGAGCAAATATTATCGACCTTTATTTTGGGATACGAGAATTACAAAGGAACTGAACAGGATTTATATCCAGCTTCGCTGCACGAACTCAGGAAATTGTTAAAACGCCTCTGGTACCAACTGGATTTTGTAAAGTTTATGCATCCCAGATATTTCAGGATGAAGTCGGATCAGTTAAATAAAATAACCGAACAATTGGGAATAGATCATGATTTGTTTGTCTTTATTGAGGAATTAAAAACAGGAAAGCTGGAGTTTAGTGATGAAGAGATGTTGATTCTGGAAAATCAGGTAAATCACCAGCGGGAATTAAATATTATAAAACTGATGCCCAGATTAAGACAATTTTTTAACGAAACACCCGAACTTTTTGAATATAAGATGGATAAGATTTTTAAAGCCGAATAATCATCATTTAAAGTTTGCGGTTAATCAAAATCAATTTTTTTTATCACAGACTTGTCTTTGCAGTTTTCAAACATTTGCACATTTGTTAACCGGAACAATGGATGTTTAAAATCCGGCGCAATTTCAGAAAGAGGAACCAAAACAAATAGTCTTTGATGGATTTTTGGATGAGGAATGATAAGTTTTTCCGTTTCTATAAAAATCTCGTCGTAATATAAAATATCAATATCCATTTCACGGGAAACGTAAGTATATTTTTTTCTTTTCCTTCCAAATTCATTTTCGATAATATGAATTTCCTCCAGCAATTTATCAGGTGAATGTTTGGTTTCAATTATTAAAATTTGGTTCCAAAAATATTCTTTAGCCTGAAAACCCCAGGGAGGTGATTCATAAATGGAAGAAGACTGGACAATGGTTCCAAGTTTTTCTGTAACCAGTGAGTATGCTGTTCGGAAGTTTTGAGCTTTGTTCCCTATATTGCCACCAATACCTAAAAAAACTTTATGCATGGACCTTTTATTTGTAACTTTCTAAATGTTTTCTCTACTAATAATTAAATTTTAGCGACAAAGAAAATAATTTTACTTTTGATAAAGTCTAAAAGCCTATTTTTACTTTGACAAAAAAATCAAAGTCTGAATAGTTTAAAGCTAAGTGTAAATTTTTTATACAGTAATAATTTAACAGCCTAAATTACTAAGTGTTAAAATACAAATTGCAAAACGTTATACAATCAAATGAAAGAGTTTTTTAAATATGTATTGGCAACTGTAGTAGGATTTATTGCAGTTTCAATTATTGGAATTTTTCTGATGTTTATGATTGTTGGTGTAATTATTTCATCAGCTGAAAAACAAGTTAGTGTTCAAAACAATTCTATGCTCGTGATTCCACTCGATCGTCAGATTATGGATCGGGCGCCAAACGATCCTTTTGAAAATTTGGACATTCCTGGGCTGCAAATGGCAAAATCTGTGGGGCTCGATGACATTAAAATTTCATTGGATAAAGCAGTTAATGACGATCGTATTAAGGGTATCTATCTAAAGGTATCATCAACAGGTGGTGGAATGGCCTCAATTGAGGAAATCAGGAATATGTTGATCGAATTCAAAGAAAAGAGTGATAAGCCAATTTACGCCTACGGAGATAATTATGATCAGAAATCCTATTATTTGGCAACAGTCGCCGATAAGATAGTGGTTCACCCAATGGGATCCGTTGATTTCCGGGGTCTTGGCGGAGAAATGATGTTTTATAAAAATATCTTAGAGAAGATTGGTGTGGAGATACAGGTAATTCGGGGCCCGAACAATAAATTCAAAGCAGCGGTTGAGCCTTTTATGCTTGAGAAAATGAGTGATGAAAACCGTGAACAGCAACTTATTTACATGTCAAGTATGTGGAACCATATGCTGAAAGGGATATCAGAAACCAGAAATATTTCGGTTGAGGATTTAAATACCCTTGCTGATAATGTGCAAACTTTTAAACAGGGTGCTGCTGTAGTTGACGCTGGTTTGCTGGATGCCGCAAAATACAAAGATGAAATGTTGGATGATTTGCGTGAAATTACAGGAATAAGCGGAAAAAAGGGTGTGCCAATCATAAGTGTTTCAGATTATGCTGACGTTGAGGTAAAAGGATTTTCAAAAGAATTTAGCAGAAATAAAATTGCGGTTATTTATGCCAGTGGAGATATTGGAGTTGCTTTGGGAGGTGAGTCAATAATTGGCGAAGAACTGGGTCAGGAAATACGTAAAGTAAGACAGGACAGTACATATAAAGCCATTGTTTTACGGGTGAATTCGCCAGGAGGTGCTGTTTTCGATTCAGAAGTTATCTGGCGGGAGGTTAAACTGGCTGCTGAGGAAAAAACATTGGTAGTTTCATTTGGAGATGTAGCTGCTTCCGGCGGATATTATATTTCCTGTCCTGCCGACAAAATTGTTGCGCAACCCAATACAATTACCGGATCTATAGGAATTTTTGGAACAATCCCAAATTTTGGAGAATTATTAAATGATAAATTGGGCATTACAACCGATGTGGTAAAAACCAATAAAAATTCGGATTTATTAACGATGACCCGTCCTATGACCCCTTATGAAAGAGAATTACTTGAAAATTATATTGCAGAAGGATACGATACATTTTTGTCGCATGTGGCAGAAGGGCGAAATATGACAAAAGAAGAAGTGGATGCTATCGGACAGGGACGTGTTTGGAGTGGCGAAAATGCAAAAGATATAGGATTAGTAGATGAATTTGGAGGATTGGAAGATGCAATAGGATTGGCAGCCGAAATTGCCGGAGTTGAGGAGTATCGTACCGTTTCCCTTCCTTACCTTCCAGATCCTTTTGAGGAACTTTTCAAAACAGGAACGGATAACATTCGTGCACGCATTCTAAAAAATGAACTGGGCGATAAATACCGTTTTTATGAATATTTCAAAAAATCTACAAATTTCAACGGTATTTTTGCACGATTGCCTTACGATATTTATGTGAATTAATTGCAACAAAGGACAAAAAAATACCGGTAGCCTAAAACTACCGGTATTTTTTTAGCTTATAATTAAGCTGATTTTATTCAAACCACGAATCTATGAATGCTTTATTTTGTTCATACCAATTTTGGGCTCCGGTTTCTTCGTCACTGGCCTCTATTTCACCCATCAAATCATACAACATAGGCTCCTCAAGGTTGAAATTTCTAAAGAAATTTGCTGCTTCAGGAGCATCTGCTTCAAATCCCTGACGCGCGACAATTGCACAAACATCTGTTGGATAAACACCAAGTGGATCTGCCAAATATTTTATATCGAAATTTGCCCACATGTAGTGGGGTTTCCAACCTGTAACAACAATCCATTCATTATTTCTTACTGCTTTTTCAAGACTTGCGACCATAGCTGGACCGCTGGATGTAATCTGCTCAAAATCGAGACCGTATTCCCCAATAGCCTTTATGGTATTTGCATGAATGCCTGCACCACTGCCAATACCAATTATTTCTTCATCAAATTTATCTTTATTGGCATTTAATTCTTCAATGGAATTTATTGTAACATATGACGGAACTACCAAACCTGTTGTTCCTCCACTAAAAGCTTCTCCCAGTTTTACCAGATTTTCCCCGTAATCCGCCCAGTAATCTTTGTGTGTATTGGGCAACCAGGCATCCAGAAAAACATCACCTTTTGAATTGCTTTTCGACAACTCACCGTAAATCAGTCCGGGTTCAAGATTGGTTAGTTCAACCTCATAGTCATGAGCTTCCAGAGCTGCTTTTGCTAAATATGTAAACGCAATCCCTTCGGCCCAATTGGGATATAAAATACTAACTTCTTTTTGAGCACTTTTTGTTTCTTTATTGCCTCCGCTGTTCGAACACGACGTAAAAACGACAACGAACACAGCAGCAATTAATAAAATTCCTAGTTTTTTAATTTTCAACATAATTATTTTTTTAAGATTTATTATTTTTTTGCAATAGATTGTGTGATGCGATCCAGAATTATGGCCAGAACCACAATCCCAAGTCCGGCTTCAAAACCCTTGGCTATATTATTTTGCTGGATTCCTTGATAAACGATACTACCAAGGCCTTTTGCACCTACCATTGACGCAATTACAACCATTGACAGAGCAAGTAAAATCACCTGATTTATCCCCGCCAGAATAGTTGTTTTAGCTAGCGGTAACTGGATTTTAAAAAGTATTTGTTTTTCAGTACCACCAAAGGCATATCCAGCTTCGATTGCATCAGAAGGCACATTACGAATACCCAAACTGGTTAGACGAACAGCCGGTGGAAGGGAGAAAATAACTGTCGCGATTACTCCGGGAGTATTTCCTACACTAAAAAAGAAAATAGCAGGGATTAGATAAACAAAAGCGGGCATTGTTTGCATAAAGTCAAGTATAGGACGAATAATGGCATTTGCGGTATCACTTCGTGCTGTCCAAATTCCCAGAGGAATCCCAAATAATAGAGCAATAAAAGTCGAAACAATTACCAGGGTTGTTGTTTGAACAGCCTCTTCCCAATAACCCATTGCCCAGACCAAAATCAACCCTAAAACAACAAAAACAGCCAAGCTTGCTCCTTCTTTCACACCCTCTTTTTTCCAGTATTTCTTCCCCGCTTTGGCATAGTAAGCGCCTAATGTCACCAGGAATATAACCACGTAGAATGGAATGGCTAAAAATACATCATTCATGCTATCCACAGTCCAGGAAATCACATTATCAATTGCCCTCCACAAACCTGAGAAATTTTCTTCCAATGCATTGATACCAATTTCAATATATTTCCCTATGTCAATTAACTTTTCCATATTAAATTTCGTTAGCTTTTTCTTTTAATTCAATCACTTCTTCCATTCCAAATCGTGTCGCCTCAATAATGAGTGATGTTTGAAAAACAATGCCAAGTAATTTGCCATTTTCTTTATCGACTACAGCAAGCGGATATTTAGTTTCGGTAATCAGCGGCAGCATATCTTCAACGGTATACGTCTTATATACACTGGGCACATCTTTTTTCACGACATTTGCTATTGAAAATTCCTTCTCTTTTTCCAGCTTCAATACATCTCTCAATTGCACATATCCCAAAAATCTTTTGTTATCATCTTCAACTGGCAGAACATCCATTCCTGCGTTCCGCATTTTTCTGATAATCGCTTTCGGTCCTTCTTTGGCTATTTCAGCAACAGTAAATTTTTTGAACATGAGGGTTTCTGCGGTAATAATTGTTTTTCGGTCAACTTTCTCAACAAAAGCCTCTACATATTCACTGGCCGGATTGGTTAGAATTTCTTCAGCTGTTCCGATTTGTTCGACGACTCCGTCTTTCATAATAGCTATGCGGTCACCAATTTTTATTGCCTCATCGAGATCGTGTGTAATAAACACAATGGTTTTATGCAATTTGTTTTGGATTTGTAAAAGCTCGTCCTGCATATCCGATTTTATCAAAGGATCGAGTGCAGAAAAGGCCTCGTCCATAAGTAAAACTTCCGGGTCATTGGCCAAGGCACGTGCAAGGCCTACTCTCTGTTGCATTCCTCCCGATAATTATGCCGGATACTGAGACTCATATCCTTTTAATCCAACATTTTCCAGAGCCCTTCTCGCCCGTGCTTCTCTTTTTTCTTTTTCTTCGCCTCTTATTTCAAGCCCAAAGGAAGCATTTTCGAGAATCGTGTGATGCGGTAGCAAACCGAATTTTTGGAAAACCATACTCATCTTAGTACGCCGGGTTTCCAACAGTTCTTTGTTAGTTTCACGGGTTATGTCACGATTATCAAAAAATACTTTCCCGGCGGTTGGTTCGTTTAAGCGGTTTAAACAGCGTATTAATGTTGATTTACCACTGCCCGACAAGCCCATGATAACGAATATTTCTCCCTCCCTAATTTTCAGGTTGGCTTTATTGACACCTACAGTACATTTCGTTTTCTTTAAAATTTTCTCCTTCGAAACTCCCTGTTGCAACAGTTTTAATGCCTCCTGTTTTCGTTTGCCGAAAATAAGTGTTAAATCTTCAACATGAATTTTTATTTTTCTTTCTTCTGACATAACTCCGTTTTTTAAAATTAGAAGTAATAACCAATATTGATATTAAATCGCATTTCCCAGTTAGCATCGGCAGTGCCTTCTGATAAAGCTCCTCCCCAAATCGGTCCAAGCCATGGTTGATCTTTTCCTTGTGCGGCATCTATATAAGTATACACATTGCCAGCGCTTACCAGTACTCCGGTTACATTCATATAGGAATCCTTAAAATTATCAAGCTTTTTATCCATATACCCAAAGTCATCGTAAAACTGAAGGTTTGAGATGGGTCCCCATTCAACCGGAACAGAATACGCAACACCCAAAGTATAAGTAGTACTTTCAGAAGCCACAAGATAGGGTGCACCATAAGCCGTCATAGCAATCATATCATTCGATTGGCCAACAGGATTTTTCGTGTTGTATTTGTATTTTGAAACTTGAGCTTTAACATTTAGTTTTCCTACGTTCAATTCGTAATGACCAGCCAGAGCATAGTGGTTACCAATATCTTCTGTATCCAGGTTATAAACTCCACCGTATTGAGCCGAAACTCCCAACATATGATTGGAATTTCCTTCTGAAAATTTACGCACTATTTTCAGGTTCAACTGATTAATTTCTTTATTACGGTATAAACCGTCGCTGGAAGAACTGACATCGTACGAATATCTGCTGTCGGAAACATCCGAATTATTTCCAAAATTTAATTCTTCGGCGTTTTTAAAAAAAGCCACAGCATAAAGCCATTTTTCGCCATTATGGGTATATTTTATTCCCATATCGTGATCGTCTTCCAATCCCAAATAGTAATTAATACTAAAAAACCAGTTATGAGAATTATATTGCGTGATGCCAAAAGGGACTTGAGACAATCCAATTTGGAGGTTATCTTCAGAAGTAAAATCGTAGCCGATCCAACCTTGTTTTAACATACCACCTCCGAAACCCTGGGAATATAACCTGTATTCAGCGTTCAGTTTTATACCTTTGTACTTCGCTTTTGCATTAATTCGGAAAAGATCGTAGCCAAAATCACCACCACGTGTTTGCTGCCCTTCTTTCCACGAAGACAAATTATAATTAAAACGGAGCGCTCCTCCCACTTGTAACTCAGGTTTTTCTTGCGCAAATAATGTAACGAAAGGCATTGACATAAATATCAATACCATTTTAAGTTTTGATACCATAAAAGTTATTTTCTATTTAAAAATTAAATTGAGCTGAGATGTTCGTAAGGGGGGATTACCTGCACGGTGGAATAAATCTGTCTAACTGATTTCGAAAAACCAGATTGAAGGCTGTAAAAACCCTTATATTTTTTCGTTCGTGAATTTTAATGTTCGCACAATTCATCCGCGCAAAGTTAAAATATTGAATCAGTTTAGCTAAATCAATAGTCAAAAACCTGAATTTTAGTAAAATACATTTAACGATACTTCTGAATAATAAATCAAACACAAAAGTTGATCTCAAATTTGAAAGCTTGGAACTTGTTAACAGATAGTATCTTTACTCGTTCAATGATATTTTTGCTGAGTTAAGTTAAACTCATTTTCGTATCTTAGCTTCCTTGAAAAAATGGACTTTTTATGTTGAAAATTCTACTTTATCCGTTTTCCCTAATTTATGGTACTGTAATGTATATCCGAAACCGGATGTATGATTTGCATATTTTGAAATCGAAGGAGTTTGATGTACCTGTGATTTCCATCGGTAATATTACGGTTGGTGGAACAGGAAAGACACCGCATGTAGAATATATTGTAAATCTGTTAAAAGATAAATTTGGAGTTGCAACTTTAAGTCGCGGATATAAACGAAAGTCTAGAGGTTTTTTGAATGTTGAAATTGATTCACTTGTAACTCAGGTGGGTGATGAACCGCTTCAAATTAAAAAGAAGTTTCCTGATATAACTGTCTCTGTTTGTGAAAACAGGGTTACAGGAGTAGAGAAAATTCTGGAATCAAAAAAAGAAAAAACACCTGATGTGGTAATTCTTGATGATGCATTTCAACATAGGAGAATTACTCCCGGGATCAATATTCTTCTAATAGATTATAATCGTCAGATAAAAGAAGACATGCTTTTGCCGGCCGGCCGTTTGCGCGAGGGCAGCTACCAAATGCGGCGGGCAAACATTATTATTTTTACCAAATGTCCCAATGAAATTACTCCAATTTTGCGCAGGATCATGCAAAAAGAAGTTAGGCTAAAACCTTACCAGGAATTGTTTTTTACCACCCTGATTTATGATAAAATTATCCCTGTTTTTTCGGGACAACAACTGGATGAAGACTTTTTTGAAACAAAGGACTATTCAGTTTTAGTGGTTACAGGCATTGCTTCACCTGTTTTAATTTACAGGTATTTGGAGAAATATACTGTCAGGATGGAAACATTGACTTTTCCTGATCATCATCATTATTCGGAGAACGATATCAGGCTTATATTTAGTAAGTTTGAAAAAATAAACTCAAAGAAGAAAATAATTGTTACTACAGAGAAAGATGCCATGCATTTTAAAGATAGTCCAAATCTAACCTTTGAATTTAAAGAAGCTTTGTACTATTTGCCGGTAAAAATTAAATTTCTTGACGACGAAGGAAGGTTATTTAATAAAAAGATTTTTGGCTATGTTGGAGAAAATAAAAGCAACCGCGAACTTCATAAAAGAAAGAATTCAGGGCAATCCTGAGTATGGGATTATTCTTGGCACCGGACTTGGCGGCCTGGTAAACGAAATTGAAATACTCGAATCAATACCTTATAAAGAAATTCCAAATTTCCCCGTTTCAACTGTTGATGGCCATAGTGGAAGGTTAATTTATGGAAAACTGGGAAAGAAGGAAGTACTTGCCATGCAGGGGCGCTTCCATTTTTATGAAGGGTATTCGATGAAAGAAGTCACATTCCCTGTAAGGGTTTTTAAATTTATTGGGATTACTCACTTGTTTGTATCGAATGCGAGCGGAGGACTAAATCCCAACAGCAAAGTAGGCGATATTGTAATTATCAATGATCACATTAACTTTTTTCCGGAGCATCCTTTACGCGGAAAAAATGAAAATGAACTCGGGCCTCGTTTCCCTGACATGAGTAAGCCTTATGACAAAAAACTAAGAAACCGGGCAAAACTAATTGCCCTGGAACATGGCATAAGTATAAATGAAGGTGTGTACGTCGGTGTTTCAGGACCGACTTTTGAAACTCCTGCTGAATATAAAATGTTCCGCATCCTTGGAGGTGATATGGTAGGAATGTCGACTGTTCCGGAAGTGATTGTAGCCCGGCATATGGATTTGAAAGTATTTGGGATTTCTATAATAACTGATAGTGGAGTCCCGGGTGAAATTGTAGAAATATCGCACGAAGAAGTGCAGGAAGTGGCTATGAAAGCAGAGCCTAAGATGACTCTGATTTTGAGAAAGCTTGTTGAAAGTATTTAGTTGCTCCAACTGTTCTTTTAAAACCGGCATTTCTTTCAAGGTAACCCTGAAAAAATGTAATATGAAAAATTTAATACTATTTATTGTTGTTGCAATTTTTTTTGTAACTGCCTGTTCAACGCAAAAATCAAATAATATGGAACTGGTTATTGATTCTCAGTCGGAATTGGGTGAAGGCGCACTCTGGAATTACAAAACCGGCGAATTACTTTGGATAAACATCACAGGCAATATCCTTAATTTTTATAATCCCGGCACAGGTAATAACAAGGAAATGTTTACAGGGCAAATGATTGGGACAGTGGTTCCTGAAGAATCGGGAAAGGTATTGGTGGCACTGAAAAATGGATTTTATCAGCTTGATCCACAAACAGGAAGCAAAAAGTTGATTGCGAATCCGGAAGAAAATATTCCGACAAACCGTTTTAATGACGGTAAATGCGATCCTTCAGGACGTTTTTGGGCAGGAACAATGGATCTGGAAATTAGGCCCGGGTTGGGTGCATTGTACAGACTTGATCCCGACAGCACTGTTCATAAAATGATTGATAAGGTGGGGATTTCGAACGGAATTGTTTGGTCGCAGGATTATAAAAAAATGTATTATATCGATTCACCTACTCAGAAAGTAGTGGTCTATGATTACGATAATGAAACAGGTGAAATCAGTAATGCGAAAGTTGCCATTGAAATTCCGGTTGAGACAGGTTTACCGGATGGGATGACTATAGATGCTGAAGGGAATTTATGGATTGCACTGTACGGCGGTTCAGCTGTTGGTTGCTGGAATCCGGAATCCGGAAAATTATTGAGAAAGTTGGATGTGCCAGCCAAAAATGTGACTTCATGTGCTTTTGGGGATGAAGATTTGGAAACGCTCTACATAACTACTGCCCGGCAGGAAACGAGCCCTGAGGAACTGGAAAAATATCCATTTGCCGGTGGTGTTTTTAAAACCCGCCCGGGGGTTAAAGGTGTGGAGGCATTTTTTTTCAAAGGTGAATTTTAACGCTGAATTATGAATTTGCTACTTCTTTCACTGGCGCCGGTTTTTATTATAGCCGGATATATTTATTACCGGGATAAATATGATAAAGAACCATTGAAATTGCTGTGGAAAGCGTTGGGAGCTGGTGCGATAATTGTAATTCCTGTAATTTTTGTAGAGCAGTTTTTATCTGCATTCTTGCCATTTTTTCCTGGAATTTTAAATGCAGTTTACCATGGTTTTGTGGTTGCAGCTTTTACCGAAGAATCTTTTAAGTTTTTGGCGCTATTTCTGTTGTTTTGGAGAACCAATATTTTTAATGAAAAGTTTGACGGAATTGTATATGCAACATTTATTTCGCTGGGTTTTGCTGGTGTAGAAAATGTAATGTATGTTCTCGAATATGGCACTTCTACCGGGATTACTCGCGCCATTACAGCTGTTCCTGCTCATGCAGTTTTTGGTGTAACCATGGGTTTTTATGCCGGACAGGCTCGTTTTTACGATAAGCAGAAAAATGAATTGCTTAAGAAAGCCATCGGAATACCCATTCTCCTTCACGGGATTTACGATTTTATTTTAATGACCGGTTACAACTGGTTGCTGGTTTTCTGGGTAGGATTTGTGGTATTTCTTTACCTGTCGGCATTAAAAAGAATAAAAATACTTTCCGACCAATCGATTTTTAATACCGACTACGATTTATTAAACGAAAAATTTACAAAAAAAACCTGATGGATATTCCCGTCTTTTCTGATATTGCAAAAGCCCATAGGATAGTTCAAAACTATGCCCACCGAACACCGGTGTTAAGTTCTGCTGGAATCAACAGAGTAGTTGGAGGCGAGTTGTTATTTAAATGTGAAAACTTGCAAAAGGTAGGGGCATTTAAATTTCGGGGGGCGTGTAACGCAGTTTTTTCACTTTTAGAGAAAGAGGCCGAAAAAGGAGTAGCCACGCACTCATCAGGGAATCATGCTGCGGCACTTGCACTTGCTGCCAAACTTCGCGGTGTTGAAGCTCACATTGTTATGCCTGAAAATTCACCGGAAATAAAAAAGAAAGCTGTAGCAGGATATGGAGCGACTATAACTTTTTGCGAACCCACTTTACAGGCACGGGAAAGCACATTAGCTAAAGTGGTTGAAGAAACAGGAGCAACTGAAATTCACCCCTACAATAATTTTCATGTGATTGCCGGACAGGGAACAGCTGCCAAAGAATTGATTGAAGATTTTGGTGATTTCGATATCATTATGGTTCCTGTTGGAGGAGGTGGTTTGTTAAGCGGAACTGCTATCTCGGTTAAACATCTGCTGTCGGATTGTAAAGTTATTGCTGCCGAACCGGCAGGTGCTGATGATGCTTTTCGTTCGTTTCACCTAAAAAAGTTGATTCCTTCTGTTAGTCCAAAAACTATAGCAGACGGACTCCTTACTTCGTTAGGGGAGCGTAATTTTGAAATAATTATTGATAAAGTGGATGATATTGTAATCGTTTCCGAAGAGAAAATTATTGAAGCCATGCGTTTGATTTGGGAACGTATGAAAATTATTATTGAGCCATCATCTGCTGTTCCTTTGGCAGCGATTCTTGAGGGAAAAGTTGATGTTCAAAATAAAAGAGTCGGAATCATACTTTCAGGCGGAAATCTGGATTTGGAGAAGCTACCGTTTTAGGAACTCACCCTGAATGCATCTGCGACACAATCTGATAACGAGTCCAGTACTGAAAGTTTAAAGAATTAGTGTGTATAGTATTTATGGCATTGACCATCGTTTCAACGCTCCCTCCCCAGCGATAGCATTTACTGCATCCTCGGAAATGCCATATTTTTTTGCAATAACAGAATATGCTTTAACATCTTCTCCTGTATCATCTTGATATTTTACTAAATCGTAAAAAATTCTTTGTCTTTTGCTAGTAGAAATAGAAACAACTTCTCTATACTTCCATCCATTTAACTCTTTATTTACGTATTTAATTTCTTCATTTTTAGAATCGGGACTAACTTCTTTTTTCAATTCCCCGTTATCAAGTTTAATAACTTTTGTCCCTACTTCGCGTCCAATCCCTGAAACAAAACTTTTTAAACCAGTGTCTGTATATTCACTCGTACAATAAGCAGAGCCATTTACATCCATGTCAGGCAAATAGAAAAACTCCGTAAATTCTTTCCAATGTTTATTTCCATTCTCCCAGATTTTTTTTGATATCTCTTTTATTTCTTCATCAGTAGGTACTATATCTACATTAAGCAAAATACGATATACCATTCTTGGAGTGTTTAAATAACTAATGTCTTTTTTCTCAACTATTTCATATTTAAGTGTTCCTGTTTTTATTTCAGAAGTTATGTTATTTGTTAGTGTTTTATTTTCGTGTTTAATTATGTAGGATAGTACAACTATAAAAAGTATAATCAATATAATTAAAGAAATTCCAAATTTATCTCCTTTCCCTTTTTTTACCTTTTTAGCCTCATCGTTACTTTTTGGAATATAATTTTCTTTATGTGAATTGACTTCGAATGAATCAAGAAATTCCCTTCTTTCTCTCTTTTTACTTTTCTTTTTATCCTTTTCCGCTTTAATTTTTTGTACTATTTCTTCTGAAAGTATGAAACCACAATTAGGGCAATTTAGTGCAAACTCACTTACCTTATTTTTACATTCAGGACATTTTATTAGCGTCATAAATCTAATTAAGTTTTTTGGTTTCCTCAATTTACAAAAATTTTCTTCGCCATGCACAAATAATTATCCCAATTGAAGGAGCACTTGGCTTCTAAATATCACGTTTAAAATAAATTTTTAGTGTATTAATGGAATTTATTTGATTAGCTAATTTGAAAAAGATTTTTTATTCAAATAATTAAAGTTTGCAGTCAATGTTTATAATTACATTTTTGTAAATTAAGATTTTATAACTCACCCAGATTGCATCTACGATACAATCGTCCCTCTCTACACGTAGAGAGGGAAAAGAGGGAGAGTCAAAAAAACAAATAATGAGTGACAACCACACACCAATTAGCAGAGCAAGAAAACTTCGAAGAGAAATGACTCCTGAAGAAAAGGTACTTTGGGCAAATCTTAGAAACAGAAAATTAGGAGGTCTTAAATTTTTGCGACAACATCCCATAATTTATGATTCTATTAATAATAAACCACTTTATTTTATTGCAGATTTTTATTGTTCTGAGAAAAAGCTGGTTATTGAGTTGGATGGGAAAATTCATGAATTTCAGAAAGACTATGATAAGCGGAGAGATGAAATTCTTACTAATGCAGGGTTAAGGGTGCTGAGATTAAAAAATGAAGAACTAACTAATGTGAGTCTGGTTTTGCGAAAGATTGAAGATTTTATTGGATTGCCTTATTAGATGTTATAAACTCATCTTGATTGCATGTATAATACAATCGATTTTATCTTTGTGAAAAGTAATAGAAAACTGTCAAAATTTTTTACAGCATCGGACTGAAGATGTGTGCCAGTGATTCACGGAGCTTCTTATGCCATGGGCGTTTTTGCCATTCTTCCCGATCAATTTCCTGGCAGTTTTTTAAGTCGGTGTTAAAAGTCTGTTCCAGCTGGCCTGTAAATTTTTCGTCGTAAATAAAAGCATTAACTTCAAAGTTAGTTTCCAGGCTGCGAAAATCAAGGTTTGTTGTACCTACACTGGAAAAAACATCATCTACAATTATGTATTTGCTATGTATAAATCCGGCTTCGTAAAAAAAGATTCTGATTCCTGCTTCCATCAACTCTCCTACATAGGAAAATGAGCACCAGCGCGGGATGATTGCGTCCGATTTTTTTGGGATAATAATGCGAACATCTACATTGCTCAATGAAGTAGTTTTTAATGCAGAGACAATATTGGGCGGCGGCATTAAATATGGGGTAACAATATAAACCCGTTTACGGGCATTGGCAATGGCGGCAAAAAATGCCTGTCCAATATTTTCCCAATCGGAGTCAGGACCGCTGGCTGAGATCTGCACCGCAGTTCCGGGCGCATCGGAGAAAGGAGGAAAGTATTTTCTTCCATTCAGATTTTCGTTAATCACAAAGTACCAGTCGGCTGCAAATACAACCTGTAAACATGCCACTGCATCTCCTTCCAACTGGAGATGTGTATCGCGCCAGGGGCCGATTTTTTTTATCCCGTTAATATAGCGATCAGCGACATTAATACCGCCTGTAAATCCTATTTTCCCGTCGACAATAACAATTTTGCGATGATTTCTGAAATTCACCTGGGAAGTGAGCCGAGGGAAACGAACCTCCATGAAGGGGTAGATTTCAACGCCATTATCCCGAAGTTCTTTTATGTTTTTATTACCGAGTCCCCAGCTGCCCACGTCGTCAATTATCACCCGAACTTCGACTCCCTGCCCGCTTTTTTCAATCAGTAAATCCTTTAATTGGTTTCCAATGTTGTCATCTGTGAATATGTAATATTCAAGGTGAATGTGATGCTTTGCTTTAAAAATAGCTTTAAAAATGGCATCAAATGTTTGTTTGCCATCATTCAAAATTTTTAATTTATTTCCGGTGGTAAGCAGTGCACTTGAATTATTTAACAACAACCGAATTATGTTGCTTTTTTCCAGAATTTTTTCTTCCAGATTTAGATGTGTCTGGTCTATTTCTCTCAACTGTTTCGTAGACAATTTTCGGATTTTCCCTAAACTTTTTATACCCGAACGCGAAAACAATTTTCTTTTTCGGTACTCCTGCCCAAAAATCAGGTAGAAAATAACACCAAAGATCGGGACTAAAATAAGAACCAGTATCCAGGCTGCTGTCTTATAAGGCGATCGTTTTTCCAATACAATCATTATTGCAACAGGAATCGCTGTCAGTAGAAAAACCAACGAAAAAATTCGCCAAAATTCACTCCACTCAATCATTGCGAATTAATAAAATTTGATAGAATAAATTTCAAAAAATTTAATTTGAAAAACAATTTTGGTACAGAATTCGTATCAATTATAGTTGTGAATAAAAAAAGAATGATATGAAAAGGATATTTTTTGGGATAGGGATTATAATTTTGGTTGCGGCATGTTCTTTACAAAAGAATTTGGTCCAAGGGCCGCAGCTTGAGAGCGAGGAGGTTGCAGAAGATAGTGTGGAATATGATTTGATAACATTTGATACCCAATTTGAAACATGGTATTCAATGCATGATAGTCCTGCTTTTTATCGATCGAAACAATTTTATGAATCGTGGAATATGCAATATGTTTCTGCCTGGAATAATAATGCGAACGATCCACGTAAAAGCCGGTTTTTCCAAACAATAGTTGGTTATAATCCTAAAGTAGATTATGGATTTGAGTTAAATCACAAACTTTTTTACTATTTTCAGTATGTGGAAAATGTTCTCAAAATCAGCATTATGCCGAATGGCCCGCGTATGGCAGGAATTTAATTTGAGTTTTGAATCACATATAGAAAATCGTTATCAAGCTGTTCTGATGCTATTAATTTTCCCTTAAACTGAGGCGCTTTTACACCATTGTGAAAGAATTTTTTCCCAGTGAAGATATGTGCTTCGTCCCAAAGGTTAGCAGCGATAAAACTATCCAATAGTTGTCGGCCACCTTCCACGATTATGGATAGAATATTAAGGGAATAAAATTGATCAAGAATCTGTTGTATTTTGTCTTCTTCATTATTTAGCTTGACATATACATGGTTGCTACTGTCAATATTTTCTACAGTATTAAATACGATTGTTTTTTGCGATTGGTCAAAAAGATTCAGTTTTTTGGATAGTTGCAGATCATTGTCGATTACCGCGCGCAAAGGATTTTGCCCATACCAGTGCCTTACAGTTAATGATGGATTATCTTTTTCAGCAGTTTTTCTTCCTACCAAAATAGCACCTTCCTCAGAACGAATTTTGTGTACCAGCCGCAAAGCTAAATCTCCCGTGATCCAGGTAGGCTCTCCAAAATATTTTTCACTTCGATCAATATCAATGAAACCATCCAGGGTTTGTGCCCATTTTAAAATTACATAAGGCCTTTTCTTTTCATGAAAAGTAAAAAAACGTTTGTTAAGCGAACGACATTCACTTTCTAAAATTCCGGCTTCAACCTGCACACCGGACCTTTTAAGTTTTTCAATTCCCTTGCCTGCCACCTGGGCAAATGGGTCTATCGAACCGATAACGACCTTAGGGATCTGTTTCTCTATAATTAAATCGGAACAAGGTGGAGTTAAACCATGATGTGCACATGGTTCAAGGGTAACATACAGTGTGCAATTTTTTAACAGTTCCTGATTTTTTACGGAATTAATGGCATTTACTTCTGCATGAGCTCCTCCGTATTCTTGGTGAAAACCTTCTCCTATAATTTTACCTTCAAAAACTATAACACACCCCACCATTGGATTAGGAGACACATTTCCTACTCCAAGTTGAGCCAATTCAAGCGCGCGGGCCATGTATTTTTTTTCAGTATTCATTTGATAAGAAAAACTAACTTTGCCTCGTCAAATGTAACATAATGCAGTCGGTTATTCAATATATTGAAAAAGAATTAGACGGTTTGTATCCTAAACGGGAGATAAGTGCATTTACCCGTTTGATTTTAGAACATGTTTGTCAATTAGATTATACGCAAACGTTGATTAATCGAGATAAAATTTTATCTCTCCGGGAAAAGGAAATAATTGAAATGATTATTGAGCGATTGAAGGTTTTTGAACCAATACAATATATTTTAGGCAAGACAGAATTTTACGGACTTGAGTTAAAAGTGAATTCTGATACTTTGATACCACGACCTGAAACAGAAGAGTTGGTTGAATGGGTTATAGAAAATATTTCAAATAAAACTCCCTCCGTTTTAGATATTGGTACCGGAAGTGGCTGTATTGCACTGGCAATAAAAAAGGCGATGCCGGGAGCACATGTTTTGGCAACTGACTTTTCAGAAAAAGCCATAAAAGTTGCAAAGGAAAATGCATTAACAAATCAGCTAGATGTAAAAATTTTTGACACAAATATATTGAAGTGGGAAAATTATGCATGGGGGAAGTATGACATTATCGTCAGTAATCCGCCTTATATAAGGGAATCAGAAAAAAAAGATATGCATTCCAATGTTTTGGATTATGAACCGGACTCAGCACTATTTGTTTCTGATTTTGATCCGCTCTTATTTTACAGACGTATAGGAGAGTTCGCATTAAAATACCTTAAAGAAAACGGTTTACTTTTTTTTGAAATAAATGAAAATTTGGGTAATGAAATGGTAGCATTACTCTCTGAACTGGGATTTCGAAATTTGGAAATAAAAAAGGATATGCATAATAAGGAACGTATGCTATGCTGTCGTTTAAAATGAAATTTGAGCGATTTAAGTATCTTATAGGTTTTATTATTTTTTGATTTATGTTAAAGAATGGAATTACAATTTTTCTGTAAATAACAGGTTTTTTTTATATTGCATTATTAGTGAAAACTGGGATAACAAGTGAAGAAGGCACTGAGAAACATTTTATTCGGGATAAATATTTTAGCTGTTATTTGTCTTTTAGTTTCGTATTTATCTATATATATTCCTCCTGATAAATGGTGTATACCGTCATTTTTTGGATTAGCTTACCCGTTTATTTTAACTGTAAATATTTTTTTTATTATCCTTTGGTTGCTTTATAAACCTAAATTCATGTTTATATCCATTATTTCTGTTGTGGTGGGATGGGGCTTTGTTTCCCGATTTGCACAATTAAAAGGGAAAACAATAGAAAAAGGAGATGTTAAGGTTTTATCATACAATGTGCAATCCTTTGATGGTGGTGGTAATGATCAGAAAATAACGGCAGATAAGATTCTGGATTTTTTGAAAGACCAAAATGCAGATATTATATGTTTGCAGGAGGCTCGATTAAGAAGAAACAATATTTTCAATTTGGGAGATGTTGTAAAAGAATTAAGTTCTATAAATCATTACCAATATGCGCGTTCAAGTACGTCTTACGGGCTGGTTACAATGACACGTTTCCCGGTAATAAATATGGGGGAAATCAGATTTGAGAATACAAGAAATATGAGCATCTATACTGATGTTTTAATTAATAATGATACTGTAAGGATATTCAATGTTCATTTACAATCTTACCAAATAGATCCGAGACAATATGATGTAATAGAGTCGCCCGATTTTACAGAAGAGGAAGATTTGCGAGAAATCCGAATTATAGGTTCAAAATTTAAAACTGCATTTCAGAGAAGAGCTGCTCAGGTTCGGGAAATCAGAAAATTTATAGATGAAACACCATATGATGTTTTGGTATGTGGTGATTTTAACGATACGCCGGCTTCGTTCTCCTATTATAAATTACGTGGAGATTTAGTGGATGCTTTTGTTTCTTCGGGAAGGGGAATCGGCCGAACCTATGTAGGAAGATTACCCTCATTCAGAATAGATAATATTTTCTATGGCAAGGGATTTGAATCGTATAATTTTACGACTTATGATTTTAGGCTGTCGGACCATCTGCCTATTTCATGCGACCTGGTTAAGAATTAGTTGTCTCGGGATAATATTTTTAAGGCCGTGGTTTTGTCTTTTACGAGTTGTTCGACCAAAGAATCCACCCCGGAAAATTTTTGTTCTTCTCTTATTTTATCCACAAAAACCAGGGTTATTTCTTTCTTGTACAAGTCACCTTCGAATTCAAAAATATTAACCTCAATACTTCTATTATCGGCATTTTGATTGAATGTAGGCCGTGTCCCAATGTTTAGCATACCAAGATACTCAGAACCATCAATAATTATTTTCACTGCGTAAACTCCATAACCCGGAATGAGCTTATGGATATCGGACGATTCAATATTGGCCGTAGGAAAGCCTATCTTTCGACCCACTCTTTTCCCTTCAACAACAGTTCCATGTAACGTGAATTCATATCCCAAATAATTATTTGCGGATCGAACATCTCCCGCTTGTAAAGCTTCTCTTATTTTAGTTGAACTTACATGTATTTCATTAAGTAACAGAGGTTCCAGTTTCTCGATTTCAAATCCGTATTTATTGGCACATTTTTTTAAGTATTCAAAACCACCTTCTCTGTTTTTACCAAATTTGTGGTCGTAACCAACAACCAAACAATGTGTATTTATTTTGTCTACCAAAATTTGCTTAACAAATTCAGTATAAGTTAATTCTGAAAATTCTTTTGTGAATGGGTGTATAATAAGATGATCAATACCGAACTCTGCAAATAATTGTTTTTTTTCTTCCATGGTTGTGAGTAGCCGCAGATTTGATTCGTCGGGTTTTGTTACTAATCGCGGATGAGGATAAAAGGTAAATATTACAGTCTCACCCCCATATTTTTCTGCATACTCTTTTAAACGATCTATCACAATTCGATGGCCAAGGTGCACACCATCAAATGTTCCGATTGTAACAACCGGATTTACCGCTTTAAATTCTGAAAGATTTCCGTATGTTTTCACCTTCTTATTATTGACTTCTGACGAACATAAACTTTTTTCGCTAAAAGACTACAAAAATGGAATAAAATTTAGGAATAAGAATCGAAAACTTTAAAATATGTTATTTTCTGTAAATGTTATTTTTGATATAGCGGATTTTGTTAATTTTACGGGCTTTAATTTGTACTGTATGAAGGGTTTCAGATTTTTAGTAATTATTGTTTTAGCAGCAATTGGATTTAACGGATGTAAAAAAAGTAATGAATTTGTTGTTAATGGAAGGATTACCCATGCTGAAGGTAAAACGATTTACTTTGAAGAATTGATGGTTTCGGGGACTAAATTAATTGATTCAATGAAAATTGGGAAAGACGGTGAGTTTAAATTCAAAGGAGAAACCAGTTTCCCGACTTATTATTTGCTTCGAATGAATCCTCTGGATTTAAAATCAGTTACGCTTTTGATTGATTCTGCTGAACAGGTCAACGTAGAAGCCGATTATGCCAATTTTTCTTTTCAATATAATGTTGAAGGTTCTGAAGGGTCATTTTTAATCAAAGATCTGACAAACCATTTGAACCAAACACTTAAAAAACTGGATTCATTGCGTTCTATTAATGAGATTTACAGTGCAGCCGATTATGAAAAGATGAATGAAAAATGGGAGCGGGAGTATGAGCAAATTGTACAGGATCAAATAGATTATTCAACTAAATTTGTTAATGAAAATCCTTTTTCAATGGCAAATGTTTTTGCGTTGTATCAAAAATTTGATCAGCAAACTTTTGTAATAAATGATTTGCAAACCTTAAAAATGGCAGCATCTGCATTGAATTCTTTTTATCCAAACTCTGGGCATGTGAAGGCGCTGTATGCAAATACATTAGAGATGATGAAACAAGAAGAGAACAGAAAAATGCAGCAATTTATTCAGGAAAATGGTGCGAATAGTCCTGATATTTTATTACCCGATCCGGATGGGAATGAAATTGCGCTTTCTTCTCTGCAGGGGAAAGTAGTTTTGGTTCAATTCTGGGCTGCGGCTGATAATGCTTCACGTCTTTTTAACCCGGCATTGGTAGAGGCTTACAAAAAATATAAAAATGAAGGTTTCGAAATTTATCAGGTTAGTCTCGATGAAAACCGCGCAGAATGGGTGGATGCAATAGATAAGGATAACCTTACCTGGATAAATGTGGGTGATATGGAAGGCAGTGTACAAGCACAACAATATTATAATGTTCAAACAATTCCTTTCAATTATTTGATTAATAGAGAGGGTGTTATAGTTGCGAGAAACCTTAAAGGTCCTGAACTGGATCGTACGCTTTCAAGAATTTTAAAATAAAAGTGTTACCTGTTCAAAATGACAGGTAAGAAAATATAATCAAGATTGCCGGAAAAAGGGAAAATATATTTTGTGTCTGATGTCCATCTGGGGGCGCCGGCGTTAAACAATAACCGTGAACGCGAGCTTTTGCTGGTAAAATGGCTTGACGAAATAAAGGATGATGTTTCGGAGTTGTATCTACTTGGTGATATTTTTGATTTTTGGTATGAATATAAAAAGGTTGTTCCAAGAGGTTTTACAAGAATATTGGGGCGAATAGCTGACTTTACTGATAGAGGCGTGCCAGTTCATTTTTTTACCGGCAATCATGATGTCTGGGTATTCGACTACCTTCAGCAGGAAACAGGCATTATCCTTCACAGAGAAGAATTCATTACTCAGATAGAAGGGAAAACTTTTTTTCTGGCACATGGAGATGGCTTGGATCACACCGATAAGGGATATCTTTTATTGAAAAAGATTTTTGTTAATAAAACGCTACAATGGTTGTTTTCAAGGTTGCATCCCAATTTTGCATTTTCCATAGGGCACAAGTGGTCAAAATCGAGTAGGCTGGCCAAAATGGGTTTGGAAGAAGAATTTAAGGTTAAGAATGATGAAATGTATAAATTCGCCGAAAGATTTTTACAAAATGAGTTCACAGATTATTTTATCTTTGGGCATCGTCATCAAATGGTTGATGTGCAAATGAATAATAATACCCGATTTATTTTGTTGGGTGACTGGATAAATCACTATTCGTATGGCGTATTTGACGGTGAGACTTTTGAATTGAAGACATATAAGAGACTTGCTTAAAAAGCAAAGCTGAAGAAGGATATTATGACAAAAGAAACATATACTAGAATTATTGGGACGGGAAGTTATCTTCCTCCAAGGGTTATTAAAAATAGTTTTTTCTCAGAAAACAAGTTTTACGATCTTTCATCAAAAAAATTACTTGATAAAACGAATGAGGAAATCATTCAAAAATTTAAGGAAATAACCAATATTGAGGAAAGAAGGTATGTGGCTGAAGATCAATCGGCATCAGACATTGCCGGTTTGGCCATAAAAGATGCCTGTAAATCGGCGGAGATCAGTTTGGAAAGTCTTGATTTTATTATTATTGCTCATAATTTTGGTGATATTAGAGAAGGAAACATTAGAACCGATATTTTGCCGGCATTGGCAAATAAGGTAAAAATGAAACTTAGTATTAAAAATCCATCATGTATTTGCCACGATGTAATTTCTGGTTGTCCGGGCTGGACACAGGGGATGATAATAGCTGATGCTTATATTAAGAGTGGTTTCATGAAACGTGGTGTCGTTGTGGGTGCAGACGTTCTTTCCCGGATTTCTGATCCGCATGATCGTGATTCAATGATTTATGCTGATGGTGCAGGGGCTACCATTGTTGAGGCGGTGGAAAGCGATGAACCTATTGGGATTTTATCACATTCAAGCAGATCTGATTCAGTAAGTTACGCAAAGTTGCTCACACTTGGTGAATCAAATAATCCTGAGTTTGAAGGCGATGAACTTTTTATTAAAATGGCAGGTCATAAATTATATATTTATGCTATTAATACGGTTCCGGGGGTCGTTAGAGACAGTATTGAAAAGGCAGGACTCGATTTAAGCGATATCAAAAAGATTTTTATTCACCAGGCAAATGAAAAGATGGATGAAGCCATTTTGAATGGTGTATTTAAATTGTACAGGGAGAAACATATTCCTGAAGGAATAATGCCTATGAGCATTCGTAAATTGGGAAATTCCTCCACTGGAACAGTACCTACACTGCTCGACCTTGTGTTAAAAGGAAAAATCGAAGGACAGGAAGTAAACCCCGGAGATTATACTATACTATGTTCGGTAGGAGCAGGGATGAATATAAATTCCATTGTTTATAAGTGGTAAATTTTCAACTCTAAAAAAATAGGTTAAACTGGTATGTTTTGGTTAAATTGTACCAGTTTTTTTATGCCTTAAATTTAGACTAAATGGAATTTGTTTATCTTTTTTCAGGACTTGTTTTCGGATTGGTATTCGCATTTCTGTATTTTAACTGGAAATCTCAAAAAAAACTTTCCGATAAACAGGTTGAGTTTGAGGAAAAGCAAAAACAAGCTGAGCAACAAAAGGTTTCGGCAGAAAAACAAAGTCTTGTCTGGGAGGAACGTTTTCAATCGCTAAAATCGGAAGCTGAGGAATGGAAAGCTGATTTGGCAAAAGCAAGAGAAGAAAATACCCAACTGAACGTAAGGCTTGAAAATGCTAAGGTTCAGTTTTTTAATCAGGAAAAAAAGCTTGAGGAACAAAAGAAAGAATTAGAAGAAATTCAGAAAAAATTCACCACCGAATTTGAAAATATTGCCAACAAGATTCTTGAAAAAAACAGTGAAAAATTTACAGAAGCAAATAGAAAGAATATTGGAGATGTATTGAATCCGCTAAAGGAAAAGATTCTTTTATTTGAGAAAAAGGTGGAAGATACCTATCAGAAAGGGTTGAAAGACCAAACTGATTTACGGGCGGAGTTAAAAAAATTGCATGAATTAAATGCAAAAATCAGTGAAGAAGCCAGTAATCTGACCAAAGCTTTAAAAGGCGATGTTAAAAAACAAGGAAACTGGGGCGAGGTTGTTCTAGAACGTATTTTGGAACGTTCGGGATTAAACGAAGGACAACAAGGATATCAAAAACAATTTAGCGATACTTCAGAAGAAGGGAAACGCATTCAACCCGATATCGTGGTGAATTTACCGGACAACAAACACATCATAATAGATTCTAAAGTTTCTTTGCTAGCTTATGAAAAGGCAGTAAATTCAGTCACAGAGGAAGACAGATTAAAATTTGTAAAAGAACATCTGTTTAGTTTAAAAACTCACATAAAAGGATTAAGTGAAAAGCATTATCAAACAGCTAAAAGTTTAAATTCTCCGGATTTCGTATTGCTTTTTATTCCTATTGAAGCATCTTTTAGTTTGGCTATTCAGGAGGATCAGGAATTGTTTTCATTTGCATGGGATCAAAAAGTCGTGATTGTTAGCCCTTCAACTTTGCTTGCTACATTGAGAACTATTGCATCTATCTGGCAACAGGAAAATCAAAACAGGAATGCGTTGGAAATAGCCCGACAGGGAGGGGCATTATATGATAAATTTGTAGGATTTATCATCGATATGGAAAATATGGGAAAGAACCTTGAAACTACAAGGAAAACATACGAACAGGCAATGAATAAATTGCATACCGGTAGCGGGAACCTTATTCGTCGTGCTGAAAATATAAAAAAGCTTGGAGCGAAAACAACAAAAGAAATTCCCGGTAATTTATTAGATAATGAGGCCGAAACTGATTAGCCACCCTTGAGGTGCGAAAGTACCCGAACCATTTTTGTGAATAGTTACCGTAAGGTATCCGGCTTTGTTGAGAAAACCGGCGCCAATAAGTATTTCATTATCCTCAGTTACCAAACTAATCCCGAAAATCCTGTTGGCAAAATATCCAAAGTCAATTTTTTCCATTGAATCTTCAGATAATTTGAATTTATAGGTTTTTAGAAAGACTGAAACAGGAGTTGTAACTTTTGTTCCTTCTCCTTCTAATGTTACAATTTCGCCATTATCTAGCTGTAAATTAAGACTTACTGTAAGTCTTTTTGCATCAGCTCCTTTTGGGCTTGCCTTTAAAGGAGGCACAAATGCGGAAAAAAGCAATAAAGCTGAAATAAAGGGTATTAATTTTTTCATTGTCCTAAGGCATTGGTTTGCAAATCAATACAAATTTAGGAATTATTTTTTAGAAAGTTAACAACCTCTTCAGGATCACTGGATGCATTAACATCTTCATTTTTGTAAACAATCTTTCCTTTTTTATCGATGATAAAAGTCCAGCGGCTGGCTGTAGTCCCACGAGTAAGTTCGAATATTTTTCCGTCAACTTCTCTTTCAATTGAACCTCCATCCCTTGTTGGAACACCGAATTTTTCAGCAATCTCTCCTGATTCATCGGACAATAAGGTAAAATTCAGGTCATTTGCATTTTTAAAAACTTTCAGGCCTTCAATATTATCTCCGCTTATTCCAACCACTAAAGCATCAACTGATTCCAGATCACTTCTGAAATCTCTGTAGGCGCAGGCCTGGGCTGTGCACCCTCCCGTCATTGCAGCCGGGTAAAAATATACAACGATGTTTTTTTCTCCAATATGGTCCCTTAAGTTCCAAACGGTTTCATCAACCGATTTTGCCTTAAAATCAGGAGCGTCATCTCCAACATTCAATTCACCGGAATATGAGTTTAATGAAAACCCCACAAGAATTATTAAAATAGAGCTTAATGTTTTCATGATTATAAATTTTACATTCACATTATAGTACATTTCAAGTGCTGTTTTTGTTTGAGGAATAAACTTCTTTTTAATACAGCATAAAAAAATGTGAGTTCATTTATAAAAGGTTGATAAAATGTGAACTTATTCTGGCTTTAACATATGATATGTCAGTTCGAAAGTTCGTATATTTAAAACAAACCATTTGCGATGGGGCATTCATATCTATATCGTTGTACTTTTTGTGGTTACGAGGAACAATTTAATCATGGTCATGGTTTTTTGGTTCATTCGCAACCAGTAGAATCCTATTTAAAACAACGAAAAAGGTACCTGCACTATAAAACTCATCGATTAATAGAAGAACTTTCTAAAAAATATGAAGATCTGTTTATTAAAGCAGGATTTGAAGTTTATAAGTGTCCTCGTTGCAAAACACTGGAGGATAAAATTGAAGTTAAAGTTTTTAACGACGATAAAATAGTTCATAAAAGTGAATTCAGATGTAGAAAATGCAGAGCTCGTTTGCGTCGCACAAATATTCATCGTTTGAATAAAGCAATTTGCCCAAAGTGTCATAGAAGAACTTTCGAGTTGAATCATTCAAATCAACATCTTTGGGATTAAAAAAGCAGTACTACTGTAAATTTTTTTTACATTTTTCTATTTAGATTCTGAAATATTATTCCCGAAAGAGCTTTAAATAAAAAGACTCGCCAGTAAAGTAAAGGCAAGTCCGCAAACGGCAATAATGGATTCCATAACGGTCCACGACTGTAATGTCTGTTTTTCATCCATCCCAAAATATTTCCCTACCAACCAGAATCCACTATCGTTAACATGCGAAAGTAATGTTGCACCTGAGGCAATTGCAAGAACTACCAATGCCCGCTGGGGATCATTAAGTCCAAATTCTGCTAAAACAGGTGCCATAATTCCGGCTGCAGTAATCATTGCTACCGTTGCCGAGCCTTGTGTTACCCGAACTATAGCAGCAAGTAACCATGCAAGCAAAATAGGAGGAAGCGCTGAACCTGCCATTGATTCTGCCATTATTTTACCAATACCACTGTCAACAAGGATTTGTTTCAATACCCCACCCGCTCCTGTTATAAGAATTATTATTCCGGCTGGTCCAAGTGCTTTTGTACTGAGATCCAGTATTTTTTGTTTTTTTAAACCACGCTTAATCCCCAGAAAATATGTTGCAATTATTGTTGCAATTATCAAAGCTGAAAACGGATGCCCGATAAACTCGAAAATGTCAGTTAATACTGATTTTTCTACAAATCCTTTTTCTACAATTAAACCGGTAAAAGTATTAATCAGAATTAGTAAAAGAGGGATAGAAATAATAATCGCGATTAAACGAAAGGGAGGAAGATTATTTTCATCGTAGTGTTTTTCATGCTGAATGTGTATTTCTTCGGGTGGCTGAATATATATTTTTTTTGAAATGAATTTACCCCAAATTGGTCCTGCAATTACAGCGGTAGGGAACCCAAGTATAATTCCTAAAAAAATAACCCAACCAAGTTGAGCGTTAATAATGTCTGCAACTGCAACCGGTCCCGGTGTAGGAGGGATAAAACTATGTGTTACAGCCAATCCTGCTAATAATGGAATTCCGTAATACAATAAAGATTTTTTTGTATCACGTGAGAGGGCGTAAATAATGGGAACCAATATAATAAAACCTACATCGAGGAAAACAGGAATGGCTACAATAAAACCTGTTATCACCATTGCCCATGAAGCTTTGTCGGTACCAAACTTTTTCACCAGGTAATGAGCCAGGGATTCTGCTCCTCCTGAACTTTCCAGCATTTGCCCAAATATAGCTCCAAGTCCAACAACAGTTGCAACAAATCCAAGTGTTCCGGCCATCCCATCCTGAATGGACTGGGTAATCTCCGATAATGGCATACCAGCTATAATCCCAACATAAATAGCCGTAATAAGTAATGAAATAAAAGCACTGATTTTCAGCTTTAAAACCATTAAAAGTAAAAGTAAAACCGCTGAAAAAACAATAAAAATGAGAAATGTGGTAGACATTATTTTACAATTTAGCTTTAAAGTTAGGACTAAACCTGAGGAATGCAATAATCAGAAAAACTATCAGAATCTTGCAAGTGTAAGTTTTAGGCAAACTTTAATAAATTTGAAAATGCAGTTATTTTGTACGCAAATATTTAATGATATTTTTGTATTTCAAATCAATTAAAAAACCTAATTATGAATGAGCTGCTTACTAAAATTTCGGATTGCGTGGAATTTGGCAAAATTAATCAGGCAGCACCTTATCCTCCGCAAATGAAAGGGATGGAAGGAGCTGATGAACTTACAAAACAGGCTTTGGATTCCGGAATTTCGCCACAGATTATCCTTTCACAAGGATTAATGCCCGGTATGGAAAAAGTAGGAGTAAAGTTCAGGGAGAATAAAGTATTTGTACCTCAGGTACTAATGTCTGCAAAGGCAATGCATACTGCTTTAGACCATTTAAAACCATATTTTCTCAGCGGAGAGGCAAAACAAAAAGGAACCTTCATAATCGGAACAGTGGAAGGTGATTTACATGATATAGGCAAGAATCTGGTTTCCATGATGGTAGAAGGTAATGGCTGGAATGTTGTTGATTTAGGTATCGATGTTCCGGCTGATAAATTTATAGAAGCACTTCGCAATAACGAAAATGCAATAGTTGGACTTTCGGCATTATTAACTACAACGATGGTTAATATGGAACGTATTACAAAAGCGATAAAAGAGGCCGTGCCGAATGCAAAAATCGCAATAGGAGGAGCGCCGGTGAACGATGATTTCAGAAAAAAAATTGGTGCAGATACCTATTCACCTGATCCGCAAGGATTAGTTGAGTATTTAAATTCACAGGTCGCCTGATTTAAATTTTTAGTATGGGGAAGATAATAGATCAGATAAAAAAAGGAAAGATATTGGTCTCCGACGGGGCGTGGGGAACTTTTTTACAGGAAAAAGGACTACAGGTTGGCGAATGTCCGGAAGAATGGAATCTAACGCATCCTGATAAAGTTCGTGAAATAGCACAGAGTTACATCGATGCCGGATCAGACATGATTGAAACCAATAGCTTTGGAGGAACAAGTTTTAAGCTTGCAAAATATGGTTTGGCAGATAAGGTTTTTGAAATTAATAAAGCAGCAGCTCAAATCAGTAAGGAGGCTGCTGGAGAGAAATTTGTGCTTGGATCCGTAGGACCTACCGGCATAATATTAATGATGGGCGATGTAACAGAGGAAGAATTGTATGATTCGTTTAAAGAGCAGGTGTTAGGGCTGGAAGCCGGTGGTGCTGATGCAGTTATGATTGAAACCATGACCGATTTGGATGAGGCACGCTTAGCCATCCGTGCGGCAAAAGAAAACACCGGGCTGGAAGTATTTTGTACGATGACATTTGAAAAAACAGTTGATGGTGAATTTCGTTCAATGATGGGAGTGTCTCCAACTGACATGGTAAACACTATCATAGAAGCAGGTGCTGAATTGATTGGTGCCAACTGCGGAAACGGCATTTCCAATATGATTGGTATTGTAGAAGAAATTCGAAAAATTAATAAAGATATCCCGGTTTTGGTACATGCAAATGCAGGTATGCCTCAATATAAGGATGGTGAAACCGTTTTTCCCGAAACTCCTGATGAAATGGCTCAGTTGGTCCCTGCAATTATTCGGGCCGGTGCTAATATTATTGGTGGTTGCTGTGGAACTACGCCGGAACATATTTCCAGTGTAAGGAAAACCATTGACGAATAATTAAGTTTTGACAATAATTTTTAATTTCTTGACAACATCTTTTCGGCGAAAATATCCCCATGCCAGTAAGAAGTAATGATTGTGAATTATAGTATGCAAAAGATACCATTTCATATTATATCGGGATTTTTGGGAAGTGGGAAGACTACTTTTTTAAAACGTATTATTGAAAAATACGCTGATAAAACCAAACTTGGGATTATTCAGAATGAATTTGCACCCGCAAATATTGACGGAGAGGAACTCAAAAAGACAGGAAAAGATTTTAAGATTCTTGAAATAAAAAATGGTTCAGTGTTTTGTGTTTGTTTAATGGGGACTTTTACGCGTTCTCTTGAAAATTTTATAGATAAATATCAGCCCGAAATTTTAATAATTGAATCATCAGGACTTTCTGATACCACATCTGTCGCTGAAGTAGTTTCATCCGGAACATTGGGAGATAAAATTTATCTGGCGTCAAACTGGTGTATTGTAGATGCTGTAAATTTTTCAAAAACAGGACTTCAAAAACAAAGGGTTGTACATCAAATCCGAATGGCCGATGAAGTGATAATTAATAAGCTCGACCTGGTAAATGCAGGTATTGATGATTTAAAAAAGGAGATAAAATCTATAAATCCGTTTGCCAAAATAAATGAATCACATTTTTGTGATATTGATTTTGAAGTTGGAAATGTGACAATGAACAAAGTGTATTTTTCTGAAGTAAATACACTTGCACGACCAAATATTAATTCAATGGTAATCAGGAGCCGGAAAAAAGTACCCAAAAGTTCCCTGATGGATTTTTTAGCTGAATGGTCGCCTAAAGCTTTCAGAATTAAAGGCTTTGTAAATCTAACTAATGGTAATTCAGTGGCTGTGCAATGCACTCTTGGTTCAGTTGAGGTGCAGGTTATAGAAAAGTTGTCTCAACCTGCCGAATTAATTGCGCTTACAACGAAATTTAGGCTGAAGGAATGGAACAATTCATTTAAAGCATTAATTTAGATTTTGTTTTAGATATTTACTCAATCTTATTGCTGACAGGCCATACGGAATAGGAAAGGTAACAAAAAGAGTTTTTATATTTCACAAAATTCCTACGTTAATATAGAATTAAATTCTTCGTAGAAACGATATAAATTAGCTAAATTTAACCCCCCCTTTTTTGGGGGTAAAATCGGTTCATCTACTTTTGTGCCGTTTGAATTAATTGAAATAAACCAAAATTAAATAGAAATTCTATGAGTAAGTTTTTAGCGGCATCAATTGGACGGAAATTCCTGATGAGTGTCACAGGTCTTTTCCTGGTAGCTTTTATCGCAGTCCATTTGACCTTAAATCTATTGCTGATCTTTGATGACAGTGGTGAGCTTTTTAATTTGGGTGCAAATTTTATGGCCACAAATCCGGCTATAAAAATAATGGAACCCTTATTAGGATTAGGTTTTGTTATCCACATATTATGGTCTTTTTATTTGGAATATCAAAACTGGAGAGCAAGACCAGTGAAGTACGACAAGAAAAATATCAGCGGATCAAGCACATGGGCTTCCCGTAATATGCTGGTTCTGGGTGCTTTGGTTCTTGTCTTCCTTATTATCCATATAATTAACTTTTTCTGGGTGATTAAATTTGAACCACATTCAATGGCTACAATGCATGTTGGTGGCGAAGAAATGGAAGATACTTATACCCTTGTTGCTGATTTATTTAAAGGAAGTATTACCTATTGTGTTTTCTATATTATTGGTGGATTATTGTTAGGATTTCACCTCTCTCATGGTTTTTGGTCAGCATTCCAAACTCTTGGGCTGAATAATAAGTATTGGATGAAGAGATGGCAGATCATAGGTTATGCATATGCAATAATTGTTGCTGTGGGCTTTTCCGTAATCCCATTGTATTTCCTCATTAAATTTTAATTGTTAGAAAGGAGTTGGTTATGAGTATATTGAATTCAAAGATACCTGAGGGGCCTTTGGCTGAGAAATGGAGCAGGCACAAAGCAAATATAAAAGTAGTAAGTCCGGCAAATAAACGTAAGCTGGAAGTAATTGTCGTCGGAACGGGTTTGGGAGGTGCATCTGCTGCAGCTTCTTTAGCTGAATTAGGTTATAAAGTAAAAGCTTTTTGTTATCAGGACAGCCCGCGTCGTGCGCATTCAATTGCTGCACAGGGAGGAATAAATGCTGCTAAAAATTATCAGAACGATAACGATTCAGTTTTCCGTTTGTTTTACGATACAATCAAAGGTGGCGATTACCGCTCACGTGAAGCAAATGTTTACCGGCTGGCAGAAGTATCACCAAATATTATTGATCAATGTGTTGCACAGGGTGTTCCTTTTGGTCGTGAATATGGTGGTCTGTTGGCGAACCGTTCGTTTGGAGGTGTTTTGGTAAGCCGTACTTTTTATGCACGTGGGCAAACCGGACAACAATTGTTGCTTGGTGCTTATCAGGCCTTGAATCGGCAGATTTCAAAGGGGAATGTTGAAATGTACAGTCGGCATGAAATGCTGGATGTGGTAAAAATTGATGGTAAAGCACGCGGGATTATCGCACGTGATTTAATTACAGGAGAAATTAAAAGATATGGAGCACACGCAGTTGTTGTTGCAACAGGTGGTTACGGAAACGTCTTCTTCCTTTCTACAAACGCAATGGGAAGTAATGGCTCTGCAGCATGGCAATGTTACAAAAAGGGTGCTTTTATGGCAAATCCCTGTTTTGTACAAATTCACCCAACCTGTATCCCGGTTCATGGAGATCAGCAATCGAAGCTTACCTTAATGTCTGAATCATTGCGTAACGACGGACGTGTTTGGGTTCCAAAGAAAAAAGAAGATGCAGTAAAATTACAGAAGGGCGAAATTGGGCCGAATGATATTCCGGATGAAGACCGCGATTTTTATCTGGAGCGAAGATATCCTTCTTACGGGAACCTCGTTCCGCGTGACGTTGCTTCCAGAGCTGCAAAAGAGCGTTGTGATGCAGGTTTTGGCGTTAATACAGAAGGGAAAGCAGTATTCCTTGATTTTAAATATGCAATTGAACGTTTGGGTAAAGATGTAATTGCCGCGCGTTATGGAAACCTGTTCCAGATGTACGAAAAAATTACAGATGTTGATCCATATAAAGAACCTATGATGATATATCCTGCCATCCATTATTCTATGGGTGGAACTTGGGTTGATTATAATTTAATGACATCAGTGCCTGGGTTATATTCAATTGGTGAGGCTAACTTCTCAGATCACGGGGCAAACCGTCTGGGTGCTTCAGCTTTGATGCAGGGTCTCGCTGACGGATATTTTGTTTTGCCTTACACGATTGGTGACTACTTGGCCGATGAAATAATGACTCCTAAGATTGACACCAATGCTCCTGAATTTGTAGAAGCGGAAAAAGAAGTTACCGGTAGACTGGAAAAATTGTATAACATAAAAGGTTCGAAACCGGTAGATTATTTCCATAAAAAGCTTGGTCAGGTAATGTGGGATCATGTTGGAATGTCGAGAAACGGGGAAGGTTTGAAAGAGGCCATTGAAATGATTAAGGAAATTCGTGAGGAATTCTGGAAAGATGTTAAAGTTCCGGGAGAAATGGATAATCTTAATCCTGAGCTTGAAAAAGCTGGCCGTGTTGCCGATTTTCTTGATATTGGTGAACTGATGGCCCGTGATGCGCTGGACAGGAACGAATCATGCGGAGGACACTTCCGTGAAGAATCGGCTACTGAAGAAGGCGAAGCAAAACGAAATGATGAAAAATTCACTTACGTTTCATGCTGGGAATATAAAGGAGAAGGTCAGGAACCCACGCTCCATAAAGAAGATTTGGTGTTTGAGAATGTGAAGTTAACACAACGTTCTTACAAATAATCAAATAACAATTTAAAAATCATAAATCTTTTGGATTATGGCTGATAAAATTCTGAAAAAACTAAATATAAAAGTCTGGCGGCAAAAAAATGCGAAGGCTAAAGGTAAATTTGAGAAGTACACGATTGAGAATATTTCTACTGGATCTTCTTTCCTGGAAATGATGGATATTTTGAATAACGACCTGATTGAAAAAGGCATAGATCCAATCGCATTCGATCACGATTGCCGTGAGGGAATTTGCGGAACTTGCAGTTTGTATATCAATGGCCGTCCACACGGGCCGGATACTGAGGTGACAACCTGCCAGCTGCATATGCGTAAATTTAAAGATGGTGAAACCATTACTATCGAACCATGGCGTGCTGCGGCATTTCCGGTAATAAAAGACCTTGTTGTAGACAGAACAGCTTTTGAAAAAATACTTCAGGCAGGAGGTTTTGTTTCTGTAAATACTGGCGGAGTCCCTGATGCAAATACAATTCCGGTTGCCTACGAGGATGCTGAAGAATCAATGGATGCAGCTGCATGTATTGGTTGTGGAGCATGTGTGGCTGCCTGTAAAAATTCGTCGGCTATGCTGTTTGTTTCGGCAAAAGTATCCCATCTGGCGAAATTGCCGCAGGGTCAGGTAGAAGCAAAAAAACGTGCCCGTAATATGGTGTCGAAAATGGACGAACTGGGATTTGGTGGTTGTACCAATACCGGAGCCTGTGAAGTAGAGTGCCCGAAAAGTATTTCTATTACAAATATTGCCCGGTTGAACAGGGAATATTTGGTTGCCCGTTTGAGTAAATAAAATTATCAACATAAATATTGAAAAGCCCTCCTGATTTTCAGGAGGGCTTTTTTAATTCACAGGAAGTTGTGCATAAAAAACACTACGAATACAGAACAAAATAAATTCAACTTTCGTTACTTCGCAGAAATGACAAGTTGAAGATATGCCCTACAGAAGATTACCAACCACTGACAAAGCCCGCATCAGAGCGCTCGATGCGGCACTGAAAATTGCCGCTAAGAAAGACAAAAAGAATCTGGCATTTTCAAAATCAAGGCTCGAGGAATTAAACTTGATGAAAACCAATTTCGAAAACTCGCTTAAGCAATACGAGGCAGACATCAAGAAACAAGCTGAAAAAAATAAGGAATATAAAAAAGTACAGGAAAAGACTAAACTATACATTTCGCACTTTATTCAAACACTTTACATGGCAGTTGAGCGTGAAGAGATCAAAGAAAATGCACTTGAGTTTTATGAATTGCATGATCAGAAGGGGAAACTGCCTTCTTTGTCTTCGGAGAATGATATTCTGGAATGGGCAAAGAAAATTACCGAAGGAGAGCAGAAAAGGATTCAATCCGGTGGAAGTCCGATTTATACACCTTCAATTGCACTGGTGAAAGTAAATATCGAAAAATTCAGAGATATTGCCATTTTTATGCAAAATCTCCGAAAAATCTCGGATCGTTCCTTTGGCAGAATTAAAGAGATGCGTAAATCAACCAATGATTTTATTAGCCAGCTATGGAATGAGATTGAAGAAAACCTAAAAAGTGATACGCCAAAGCATAAACGCCAACAAGCTCAGGAATATGGAATTGTTTATATTTTCAGAAGAAAAGAAAAAAAGAAATTAAAATCGGATGATTTACAAACCGACTTGCTTTTTGATTTTAATTAAAGATTTGGCTATTATTTAAGCAATAAAATTGACTAACGCCTTTATCATGAAAAAAACAACCTGTGTATTTATTGCGACTATATTTCTTTTAATTGCTAAAGACATTTATTCCCAGGGTTATAAAAGTTTTAATATTGCAGTCTATTGCCGTGCTTACGAAGTTGATAAAATGAGTGACCTAAACTGGCTTACCGCCGTTTGGGATACTTTGTCGAAGCAGGTACATGTTGATAAAATTTACCTGGAAACACATCGTGACCTGTTAATTGTAGATGATGCCACACTTGAACAGGCAAAACATTTTTTTGAAGAGAGGAGCGTAGAAGTAGGAGGCGGAATCACATACACTATTGACGAAAGTAATAATTTTCAGACATTTTGTTATTCCAAACCTGAGGACAGGCAGAAAGTCAAGGAGATTGCGGAATACACAGCCAAACATTTTGATGAATTTATTCTCGATGACTTTTTTTTCACCAGTTGTAAATGTGATCTCTGTATTGAAGCAAAAGGAGAAAAAGTTGGACCGATTTCCGTTTGGAATTGATGAAAAATGCAGCGCGAGATTTAGTTATAAATCCAGCAAAGGCAGTAAATTCTAATGTAGAGGTAGTTATAAAATATCCAAATTGGTATGAACATTTTCAGGGATTAGGATTCAACCTTGAGGACGAACCTAAAATGTTTGATGGACTTTATACCGGTACCGAAACAAGAAACCGTTCTGGCAATCAACACTTACAACAATATTTGGGGTACAATATTTTCCGGTATTTTGAAAACCTTAAACCTGGTCAAAACAGGGGAGGATGGGTTGACACCGGGGGTGGAAATCCGCTTGACAGGTATGCAGAGCAACTCTGGTTAACTCTTTTTGCAAAAGCACCTGAAATTACACTTTTTGATATTCGCCAAATGCAGAATAATTTTAGCGAAAATGCAAGGGCACCTTGGCAGGGTACCGGAACCAGTTTCGATTTTGACGAAATGAAGAAACCAATTGAACAGGAAGATGGAAGCCTGTTTACCCCCACAAAGTTTTCACGTGTTGCAGGTTATTCTTTAGAGGTGGTTGATAAAGTTATCGGGGAACTCGGAAATCCGGTTGGAATTAAAAGTTACAAGCCATACCATTCTGTTGGAGAAGATTTTCTTCAGAATTATTTGGGAATGATAGGAATTCCAATCGACATGGTTCCTTAATTTCCTGAAAACGAGCAGGTTGTTTTGCTAACACAAACGGCTTCTTTTGATAAGGATATCGTTTCAAAAATTCAAAAACAGTTGCAGTCGGGTAAAAATGTGGTGGTTACTTCAGGTTTTTATAAAGCCATGCAGGGAAAAGGAATTGAAAATATAGTGGAACTCAGAGTAACCGACAGAAAGGCAAATGTTCACGAATTCACAGCAGGTTATGGTCCAGCTTTTGAAACGGAGAAAGAAATATTAATTCCACAAATCAATTATCTAACAAACGATTCATGGGAGGTTATTTCCGCACTCGACGACACCAATGGCTGGCCAATTTTGCATCGTGCTGATTATTCTACTGGGCAATTTTTTGTGCTTACCATTCCTGATAATTTTATTGATTTATACCAACTCCCTGCACCGGTACTGAACCGGATTCGTTCAACAATTGCCGGAAGCCTGAATGTACAAATGGAAGCTCCGGGAGAAGTAAGTTTATTTGTTTACGATAATAATACCTGTGTGGTAGAATCATTTCTTGACGAAGAGGTTACTTTTAATCTTATTTTTGATGGGAATGTGAAACAGGTTACTGATATTGATTTAGAAGAAATTATTCAGGTTAAACAAAGGATTGCACCGTCTTTCGGGGGACGTAAATTGGGAAAAGATGTTGCAGTACTTGAGATTACATTAAAGCCTCATTCATTTAAGGGGTTTAAATTCTAAGTTGGGTTTTATTAATAATCAATTAAGTGAATTTATCTAAAATTCCATTTCCCATATCCTGTTGTTAAAAGGAATATCTGTACTTGTATTATTGAAATCTAGCTGCTTTTCAATTGAATGTTTGTATTTCAGTTTGTTGTGGCGTAATCCACAGTTTTCTGGCGTGAATACATTTTCTCCGATTTATTCAAAAGGTTAATTGGAGATGTAACTTTTATTCGCATAGTGCGTCATATTTTTATAAATCGGATAATCAGAAAAACAACTTTTCTTTAGAAATTAAGCCATGATTAGAAATCTTTTGAAACACAGCCTCCGTTCCTTAAAAAAACAAAAAGGTTACGTAGCCATTAATATTTTCGGTTTATCGATAGGAATAGCCTGTAGCTTAATCATCGCTCTTTTTGTTTTTCATGAATTGAGTTACGATCAATATAATGCAAAAAAAGATCGAATTTTCCGATTGACACTTGATGGTAAAATAGGCGAGCAGGAAGTAAATGCTTCTTATTCTGCTTCCGTGATAGGTCCAACTATGGTTAAGGATTTTCCCGAAGTTGAATCCTTTTGCAGGCTAAATATTTGGGATGAAACAATTGTTAAAAAGGAGGACTATAATTTTATAATTAAGGATTTTGCGGAGGTTGATTCTTCTTTCTTTGATATTTTTTCAATACCATTGATTAAAGGAGATGCAAAAACCGTATTAAACCAACCGCGTACTCTTGTTTTATCTGAATCCACAGCAAAAAAGATCTTTGGTAATGAAGATCCATTAAATCAAATGCTGAGAATTAACACCATGCAGGAACCGTACAGGGTTACTGGAGTTATGGAAGATTTTCCTGAAAATACGCATTTCAAGGCTGATGTTCTGGCGTCTTTTGTCACCAGTCAAAGAGCCAATGACCCGGAGTGGCTGAATAACAGTTTTTCTACATATCTATTATTAAAGCCAAATACATCGGCCAATGCAGTTGAAGCAAAATTGCCGGGTATGATTGAAAAATATATCGGTCCAAGAGTTCAGCAACTGTTCGGGGTTTCGTTATCAGACTTTTTAGCACAGGGAAACAGGTATAATTTTCATTTACAACCTCTGACAAAAATTCATCTCGATCCTACTGTTGAGCAACCGGGTAAACAACCAAGCGATCCGAAATATTTGATAATATTCGGAAGTATTGCTATTCTGATTATTGTAATAGCATCCATTAATTTTATGAACCTTTCAACTGCACAGGCAACCAGAAAGGCGAAAGAGATTGGTGTGAAAAAGGTGAGTGGATCGTCAAAAGGAATGCTGATTTTTCAGTTTTTAGCCGATTCAACTCTTTTATCATTGATTGCCCTGGTAATAGCAGTGGTAATTGTCTTGATTACTCTTCCTTTCTTTAATAATTTACTCGATGCAAGTGTTAGACTCAATCTTTTTGATAAATTTTATTACATCCCCATATTGCTTTTGTTTGCTGTTTTTGTTGGCATTCTGGCAGGAACGTACCCGGCATTTTACCTTTCATCTTTTAATCCGAATACAGTTTTAAAAGGAAAAATAAGAGATGGTGCGAAAAACGGCAAGCTGAGGAGTATACTTGTTTCAGTCCAGTTTTTAATTTCTATAGTTTTAATCATTGGTACGATGATTATGTACCGTCAATTAAAATTCATGACCAATAAAGATTTGGGATTCGATAAAGAACACTTGCTGGTAATTGAACAGGCTGGTTCTATAAGCGAACAGGTTATTACTTTTAAGGAAGAATTGTTGAAGCTTCCGGCAATCGAAAACGTTTCGGTTTCCACTGCAGTTCCGGGACATAACAACAATAATAATGGCTATATGATGGAAGGAAGAGATGGCGAGACTTTTCTTATGCAGACTAATTATGTTGATTATGATTTTCTTGAAACCTACAACATAAAACTTGAAGACGGACGTTTTTTCGATCGTTCTTTTGGTTCCGACCAGCAAGCTTGTGTTGTTAATGCCAAAACAATTGAAGAATTTGGTATTCAGGATTTTAACCTGTCTCGTTTTATTGTTGCAGGGAATGAGGGTGATAACAGATATATGCCGGTTATTGGTGTTTGTAATGATTTTCATTTTCAGTCGCTGCATAACAGAATAGCACCTTATATTTTGCGATTTAAACCGGAGGGGTATTATTATGGCTATGTTACGGTTAAATTTAGTAACGAGGCAACCGCCCAATCAATCAAAAATATTGAAGACTTATGGAAACGTTTTGCATCAAACAATCCATTGCAATACTTCTTTATGAACGATGATTTTTCGCGAATGTATAAAACTGAAAGACAAAATGCTGAGCTTTCGGTGTTCTTTGCCATTTTAGGTATTTTCATTGCAGCTTTGGGGCTGTTTGGTCTAACATCGTTTACCATAGAGCAAAGAACCAAGGAAGTAGGTGTTCGCAAGGCTCTGGGTGCTTCAGGAGGAAGTATCTTTTATCTTATTTCAAAAGAAATTGTAATTCTGGTTTGTATTTCAACGGCAGTAGCCTGGCCAATTGTATTTTTTGTTGCCAGAAACTGGCTTCACAATTACTATTATCGAATAAATCTAAGGTTGTATGAATTTATTTTCGGATTTATGATTGCGATTACGATTGCTCTGCTTACCATTAGCTATAAAACATTAAAATCGCTTAAAATTAATCCGGCAGACACGCTGAGGTATGAATAGAAAGATTCTACAGAATTAGCAGGGTTATACTAATGTATCTTCGAGCCTGATTTTATTGGAAGAGTTTTGATTTTTGAATAAAGTCAATAAAACGGCAATCAAAACCAAACTAATAATTGAATAAAGAATACTGTCTGCCTCTGATCCAAAACTTTCGATTTTTGGATTCATCAGGTTATTGTCGATAAGATAAATGGAAACAACCGCAAATGCATTGTTGAAAAAGTGGGCAAGAATAGGAATCCACATGGAACCACTCCAAACTAAAAGATATCCAAATAATCCACCCAGGAGAAGACGTGGAAGAAATCCAAAAAATTGCATGTGCAATGCGCTGAACAGAATGGCTGAAATCCAGATTCCAAGGTGATGATTTTTTGTTATCCGTGTAAAAGAACGCTGGATAACTCCTCTGAAAAGAAATTCTTCTCCAATTGCCGGTAAAAAGGCAACCATAAAAATATTAAACAACAATCCTGCAGTTGATTTTACATTTAAAAATGCTTCAGTCAATTCCGCTGCATTTTCCTCGGTTCTTCTCATCCAGTTTTCAACACCGCTCAGCCAGTCAGGTAGTTGCATGTTTGAATTTAATTCACCCACCAGGTTTATGGCCGGAGTGGCAACGCACATTAAAATCAGTACGATCAGAAACGATGATAACGTAAAAGATTTTTTCAGAAATAAATATTCCGGAATACTACCCATATACAGCCAACCCAAAACAAGTGGAGGAACAATAAACAGTCCGAATGACTGAACAACCTGAAAATACTTTAAAACTGTTATACTCGCTGGATCTGATAGATTGTTAACGTTTGGCATGTTCAAAATTGAATCAATCCCAAAAAAAGGAATGGCAATTACCAGTGAGAGCACCAAAAAAGTAAGAAAAGAAACTACGATAACAAATATCGAAAACATAAGCTGTGGCAGGGGTTTCATGCCCCGAAATGTAGTAAAAGCCATTTTGAAAATTTTAGCCAAAGATAATAGTTTAAGCGAAATTGAAACAATCAGGAATAAATGGAATTTTGTTGTTTCTAAATTGCAATCATTATTCCTGCACCTATGGATAAATAATCAATTTTATAATTTGAATTTTTATAATAGTTACTAATTCCTTTATTGTAATTAGAAAATAATTGAATGGCAATTTTAGGATTAAAATTGTATTCGACTCCACATCCCGCTATACCTCCAATTGAAAATGTATTATTATCAAGACTCCTAAGTTTGTCATAGTACCGGATTTTGTTCGCAGTTAACTGAATTTGATTATTTAATCCTATCTCACCGAAAAGTTTAAACTTTTTTTGTAAAAAGTAATGCCTGAATTTTACAGGGATTTCAATAAAATTTAGTTCTATTATATATGGACCTCTAAAAGCCAATAAGATATCATCTTTAAACCAGAATTGGCTTGTAAAATTTTTATTTGAGTAATTTATTCCTGAAATAATCATAGTATTTGTTTTAAACTCATATTCAATATTAAATCCTACTTTGTAATTAATATTGTCACCTTCAGCAGCTATTGAAACCCATTTTTCTGTACCAATGTTTCGAGAACTTAATCTGTCATCATAAGAAACAAATACATGAAGTCTAAAATTACCTGAATCATTTTGCGCCTGAATATTGAAAGCAACAATAAGAATCAGAAAAATAGTAAGATTGGTTTTCATTTGGGTTTTATTTTAGCTTTTAAATGTGAATTGGTTATTTCTGTTGAAAATAATCATATTTAATCAATTGAACAATTTTTTAATTATTGTGCAGAACTTTAACGATTTCAATTTAACTTTAAACGCCTGCTTAAAAATTGCCTGTTGAAATTGAATAAAAGCATCATAGGAATGATTCACGTGGGGGCACTCCCCGGTACCCCAAAAAATGTGTTGGATATCGACACGATTATCCAAAAAGCATTGTCCGAAGCTTTTTTATTAAAAGAAGAAGGTGTTCCAGTTCTTATGATTGAAAATATGCACGACCGACCCTACCTGAATAAATCCGTTGGGCCGGAAATTGTGGCTGCCATGACTGCTATTGCATCTGAATTAAAAAAACAGCTTGAAATACCGATGGGAATCCAGATTTTAGCGGGCGCCAACAAGGAAGCACTTGCCGTAGCTTTGGCAGCCAAATTGGATTTTATTCGTGCTGAAGGCTTTGTTTTTGGTCATTTGGCTGATGAGGGATGGATGGACAGCGATGCCGGAGAACTGCTTCGTTATCGAAAACAAATTGGCGCAAGTCATATTAAAATTTTTACCGACATTAAAAAGAAACATTCTTCTCACGTCGTATCAAACGACATTTCTTTGCAGGAAACAGCCAAAGCGGCTGAGTTTTTTTTGAGCGACGGAATTATTGTTTCCGGTAAGGCTACAGGAGAAAAAACGGCTGTTGAAGATGTAAAAGCCATTAAAGAAGTTACGCAACTGCCTGTAATTATCGGCTCAGGAATCGACAAATACAATATTGTGGAGTACTGGGATTTTGCCGATGCATTTATTGTTGGTTCATCATTTAAAAAAGACGGGTATTGGGAAAATGATATTGATCCCAAAAGAGTAAAATTATTTATGCAAAAAATAAATCAACTTAGAACTTAACTTATGGAATTTGAAATCTGGCATCTTTGGGTATTGGCAGCCATTTTATTTTTTATCCTCGAAATTTTTATCCCATCGTTTTTGATGGCAAGTATTGGCATGGGATGTATTTTTGCATTCCTTGGGGCTGTTTTAAATGCACCTATGCCCCTGCAGATTGTCCTTTTTATTGCCGGCACGGTAACCGGTTTTGTGGGTGTAAAGCCTTTAATGATGAATTACGCCTACCGGAAAAAAGTACTAAAAACAAATGCCGGAGGCTTGGTAGGTAGAATCGGGAAAGTGACAGAAGAAATTGACGAAAGTAAAAATACAGGTTGTGTAGCCATTGATGGCGATCAGTGGAAAAGTATCCCGCTTTCCGGTGAAATTATTCCTCTGGGAGAAAAAGTGCGTGTTGTAAATATCGATAGTATTGTTCTTACTGTCGAATCGCTGGAAAAGAATCATCCGCAAAAAGATCCGGAAGTTGAACTTCCTGTAAAAAAAGAGAGCGAACGTCTGGCTTTAAAAGTGGGAAATAAAACCTTTTATATAGGTTTCAGCGAAATAGGCTTTTTATATTCTTCAAATAAAATTACTTATGTGGTTACCACTGCAGGCAAACAGTATATTCACGACAAATCGCTCGAAGGCCTCAATGAATTTCTTCCCGACGAAATGTTTTATCGGGCCAACCGACAGTTCATCGTAACCCGAAATGTTATTTCAGAAATTAAACCGGAAACTAACGGTAAAATCAGGGTGTTACTCAATGTGAGTAACGGGTTTCCCAACCGCATTTCAGTAAGCCGGTTAAAGGCGTCTGCATTTCGGGAATGGCTGAAAACAGAATGATTCCCGATGAAATGTCTTGTCCATGTTTTTATATCATTTCAGTTGAAAAGACCCTCATATATTGCGAGTTTTAGAGCTTCAGAATTAACTTTGGTTTATCCATTTTAAAAACAAAAATTATGGAATTCGAACTTTGGCACATTTGGTTACTGATAGCTCTAATATCCTTTATAATGGAAATTTTTATTCCTTCTTTTATTTTATTTAACTTCGGAATTGGTGCACTTGTCGGCTCACTGGCAGCAGGATTAAATCTGTCCATTGAATCGCAGATTGTTCTTTTTTCTTCCGGAACATTAATGAGTTTTTTTCTTGTTCGTCCGGTAATGAAAAAAGTGGCCTACAAACATTCAGAAGACAGAAAAACCAATATTGATGCAATGGTTGGCCGGTTTGCAAAAGTTACCGAAGACATAAGCAATGAAAACAACCGGGGCCGCGTGTCGCTCGATGGCGACAACTGGCAGGCCCGCTCTCTCAACAACGATGAAATCCCGGCAGGGACTACCGTTGAAATTGTTCAGTTAAACAGTATTGTTTTAATCGTAAAAAAATCAATTAAAAACTTTGTATTATGAATGCAACAACCTTAATTCTCATTCTGTTGGCCGTATTTGTTATTGTTTTTGCCGCCGCCGGTATTCGTATTGTTCAGCAATCGCAAACCATGATTATTGAACGTCTCGGTAAATACCACCGCACTTTAACTTCAGGGATTAATATTATTATTCCCATTATTGACCAACCGCGCAAAATTATCTGGCGTTACGTTCGCGAAGATTTTGAAGGCAGAAAAATTGTAAATTTTAAAACCAAGGATCGTATCGATTTGCGCGAGACTGTTTACGATTTTCCAAAACAAAACGTAATTACAAAAGACAATGTTGGCACCGAAATTAACGCGCTGCTTTATTTCCAGATTATGGATCCCATTAAAGCCATGTATGAAATTGAAAACCTGCCCGATGCTATCGAAAAATTAACGCAAACTACTCTGAGAAATGTTATTGGTGAACTTGACCTGGATGAGACGTTAACATCACGTGATACAATTAACTCCAAGCTTCGAATAATTCTTGATGATGCTACAAATAAGTGGGGTGTTAAAGTTAATCGGGTAGAATTACAGGACATTAATCCACCAAGGGATATTCGCGATGCCATGGAAAAACAGATGCGTGCTGAACGTGATCGTCGTGCGAAGATATTGGAAGCTGAAGGTTTAAAGCGTGCTCAGATATTGGAAGCTGAAGGTTTCAAGGAATCGCAGATTAATAAGGCTGAAGGTGAAAAGCAAGCCGAAATTTTGAAAGCAGAAGGCGATGCCCAGGCAAGAATTAGAAGGGCACAGGGTGAAGCCGAAGCGATTTTGAAGGTCACGGAAGCGATAGCTAAAAACGGAGACCCAATCAATTACCTCGTAGCCATGAAATACCTGGAAACATTCAAAGAAATGGTAAGCGGTGAGGACAACAAAACCGTTTACATGCCATACGAAGCCAGCGGAATTCTTGGTTCAATCGGCGGAATTAAGGATTTACTCAAAGGTTAGTTGATTTGAATTTGCAAACAACCGTTCTCTGAAAAGAGAGCGGTTGTTTGTTTTGACAATTAGCACTTATTTCTCGCACAGGGGCTATTGGTAACAAAGAAACCTAAAAACGCACCAAAAATTACATTCTGAAAAATATCACCCGGAGGAATTGCATCCATGGTTCTCCCATCAGTAAGATAAAAATACAGAAATCCACCAACAGCTCCAATTGCCGTAGCAATGATGGTTTTTCGAACCTGTTTCGATTTTAGCCAGCCTTTAAATCCCTTCTCTTCTGACTCAATCTCCAGCTTTTTTACTTCAATTTTTTCTTTTATATCCATAAATACAAATATATAAATATATCAATTATTAATTTGAATTGATATCACTTTTTTCAAAAAGGGATAAAATGATTTAGAATGCAAGTAATCTAAAGGGAAGAAACCTGGAAGGAACGGGCAGGTTTCGGATTACTTAACAAGCTAAAGCGGCTAATATTAGTAAATTGTATAGCATAATGTCATATTTTTAACTACCGGTTTTTTGATTTGATATGAAAGAGTTAATTTTAACACTTAAATTTGGAAAATATCAAAACAGTAATAATTAAAAAAATCAAAATGAAGAATTTCTGGATTATTTTATCAGCGGTTGTGCTCTTTTCCTGTGCGCAAAAAGAAGAAACTGAGAAACCTGTGCTTATCGATAGTGAGAATTTTACTGCCGAAATCAATGGCAAAGCTGTGCAGTTGTATACATTGGAAAACAGCAACGGATGTGTGGCGCAAATTACCAATTACGGTGGTATAGTTGTTAGTCTTTGGACTCCGGATAAAAATGGAAATTTTGGCGACGTTGTTCAGGGTTACGAAACTCTGAATGAATACAGAAATAATACGCAGCGTTACTACGGAGCATTAATCGGACGTTACGGAAACCGCATCGGTAATGCTCAGTTCACGTTGGATGGCGTCACATACGAGCTATCAAAAAATGACGGGGAAAATACCTTGCACGGAGGTCCGAAAGGATATTATGCTGTTGTTTGGGATGCCAATCAAATCGATGACCAGACGCTCGAACTGAAATATTTATCGAAAGATATGGAGGAAGGATACCCGGGAAATCTTAATATTAAAGTGGTTTATACCCTTACAAACGATAATGAGTTAAAAATCGAATATTGGGCTACTACCGATAAAGCGACTCCGGTTAATCTGACCAATCACTCGTATTTTAACCTGCATGGAAATGGACAGGGAGGAATAAATGATCATATTTTGCAAATCAATGCCGATTATTATACACCTGTTGATCAAGGTCTTATTCCCACAGGTGAAATAGCTCCGGTTGAAGGAACTCCAATGGATTTTACTACACCAACCGAGATAGGAGCAAGGGTAGATGATGATTTTGAACAGCTAAAATTCGGAAACGGTTACGATCACAACTGGGTTCTGAACCAGTCGGATTCGGGATTAAATTTTGCTGTGAAATTGGTTGAACCGGAATCAGGAAGAGTTCTGGAAGTGTATACCAACGAACCCGGGATACAGTTTTACGGTGGTAATTTTATCGACGGCACAATCAATGGGAAAGGCGGAATTGCTTACCAGTACCGTTCTGCACTTTGTTTGGAAACACAACATTTCCCGGATAGCCCGAACAAACCGGATTTCCCTTCAACCATTCTGGAGCCGGGTGATGAATATTATTCCATTTGTGTATATAAATTTGACGTTCAGAATGTCTAGTCCTAGAATACGGCTACAGGTTAATCATTTTTTTAAGCTACGTTTTGAAACACCGAGTTAGGTGTTTTGTACCCTAAAGATACATGAAGCCTTTTGTTATTATATAGTTTAATAGCATTTTTTGCAGCACGTTTTGCATGCACGTTTGAAAAGAAGCATTGGTCGAGATAGAATTCGTCCTTTAAAATGCCATTAACCCTTTCAGCCACTGCATTTTCATAGCAATGATTTTCTTCTGTCATACTGATATTTATCCCTTTTCTTTTTAACTCATTTACATACATATGGCTACAATACTGCACCCCTCTGTCGGAGTGGTGTATAAGCCCGGCCGCTGGCTTTGTGTGCCACAGGGCCTTTTTGAGGGCCCGTAGGCACCCAGCCAGCTCCAGCGAATCGCTGAGGTCATATCCGATAATTTTCCGTGAATACATATCAGTAATAAGGGCTAAATAGCAGAAGCCTTTTACCGTTCGGATATAGGTAATATCTGACACCCAAACCTGATTTGGCTTTGTAACTTCCATGTCTTTGATCAGGTTATTGTATTTATGGAAATGGTGGTAGGAGTTGGTTGTTTTGGCATAAGCCCTTTTCCTTTTTACCAGCATGTTATTAGCCCTTAAAATATCAAATAATGAATCTCTTCCGACCTTAATGTGTGCAGCCTCAAAAGAAGGCTGCAAGGCTTCATACAACTTGCGTACCCCAGCCCTTGGCAGTTCTTTTCGTTCTTCTCTTACAAGTTGTATTACCTGCGATTCGACAGACTTGTAGCGTTCCCACCGCCTTAGGTATTTATAGTATGCATCGCGTTTCAGGTTAAAGCAAGCACATACTTTTGACATGCTTGCTATACCTGTTTTTTTCGTAATTGCAACAGCCTTCATCAGGGCTTGATGTTTAAATTTTTTTTTAACTCATCCACGTTTTTATACCCCAGTTTTTCTGCTGCCACCTCCAGATATGAATCCAAAGCCAACTTGTCGATGTCTTTCTTGATCAGCAGCTCTTTTAGTTGCTTGATTTCCTTTTGCAAGGCTTTCAGTCGTGATGTTTCTCCTTCTGTTTCCACTAGTATTCTTGTGTTCATTAAATCTTTCCGGTTGTACTTTTTTACCCATTCATTTATGGTGGTCCGGTTAACGCCATAAATGTCCCCCAGTTCTCTCTTGGAATATTTTCCTGTACTAAGTTCGGCTAAAATTTTGAGTTTAAAACCCTCGCTGTACCTTCTTAAGATACCATCATTTTTATACATAATTACTACATTTTGTGTAGCCTTTTTTTAGGACGGGTCAAAATAAGTTGTAACGGTGGTGGTATGGTTAGTTGCCGAGTTTGAAGCGATCATCTGTCAAGGTACAATGAACCTGATAAGAAGGAAAAACTTGAAATGGGCACTGCGACGGCAATTAACTCTACCACATGTTGTAGCCAGTTATTTTTCAAATATTCCATTCTTGATTTTTGTCATCTGAAAACTCTGTCTCAATCTTACATCAAAATCAATAATTGTATCTGTCGTATTATTTTGTGAACCTAAAACCCAACGTCAAATAGTTAAGCATTATATAGCTCTTATTATTTTTAAAATTATCAAGCTTACTTATTGATTTTAAATGGTTTTATCGAACTTGTGAACTCTATGTATTGAGGAACGGTTTGATATTTATTAAGCACCCCTATTGCCGTACCTCCTACCCCGGTAGTTTGGTAGTCGAAATTGAATGTTACACCATCCGACTTGATCAATTGATAATTGTATTTTGCCTTTGACAAATTTTCGGTGCTGTAATTATAGCAATTGAAATTGAATGGTTCAGCTGCCGAAAACTCAATTCCGATTCCTTCAGCATTTGTCAGTTGCACATAGCGGTTGTCGGTGCGTAAGCCACAATCCTGAGGAATTAGATACGGTACAAACATGGCATCAACTGTCGAGTGATAAAGCCCAATACGGTACCCAGTTTTGCGGTCGGGATAATTCTCCTGCGGCCCACGTCCAAACCATTCTACATTTTGCATTTGGTCATTGAATACCCATTTTGTTCCTATGCGCGGCAACGACATGGGCATTTGTCCATTCGGACTAATCGCGTGCTGTAAACTAATTTCACCGTCGGGGCGAAATCGTATAAATCATCTCATTTTCGAAGCCTACCCTACCTGAATTTCCCAAAAGAGCAATTTCACGAATACTTACAATTACGTTTTCATCCTTATTTTCAATTCGAAATGATTCAATTTTTGACTTCATATTATCCAGACCGATGGCATACCATGAATTAGCAACCATCCTTCCGTAGCCCACGGTTCTGCCTGAACCAGCGGTCCAGTCGTCCAGTTCGTTTGCCAGAGGCGCACGCCAAACATTGAGTTGCGCTCCCTGTTTCAGCAATTCTGTACCCATGTATTTCATGGAGTACAATTGTCCATCGGCTTTATTAAAGGTATAATCGAAATTTACTCCTGATACAATCAAATGTTGGTCATTATCTGTCACTCTTAAAGGATTGGTCTGATTCTGTACCAATTTTTCATCTGCAGGAGTAAACCATGGCAATTCCAATTGATCCCAATACAGTTCAAAACCCTTCGGCGCCCATTGTTTGGCTTCTTTCGAATGAAAACTAACTGTTGCTAAATAGGTTGCACCAGCTTTTAGCTGAGGCTTTGGGATAGGAAGAACGTAGGTTTTTTTTGCTTCCGGTTCCACATCCACCTCCAATTTTCCTGAAGCTATTGATATGCCGTTTTCCTCCAGATTCCAACGTGCTTCAAAGGCATTCGTATTGGTAAAAAAGTTTCGGTTGTGCACTTCCAATTTTCCATTTTTTCGGCATTGCTCCATTTTACAGAAATAGGTTGAGCCGACTTTTTCATTTGCCACATCTCAGGTTGCGGAATACGATCAGGAAAAAATACTTCCATAGGTACGCGCGCCAATACCATAACTGAAAAACTCGCCTTCGTTTTGCTTCCAGTTCAAAATCGAGCCACAAAGCTGCACGATTTTTTAAGTCTGGTTTTGCTGCAAATAATTCATTGATTTCTATGGCTTTAGGGAAAATACCCACCTGATCGATAATGGCATCGCACAAATAACCGGAGGTATGTTGACCATGTGTCTCGGCATTCTTGCCCACATTAAGAGGAAAAGGAAAATTGGTAATGTTCCCAATGACTGGTTCTTCAGCCACCTTTTTGTTGTCAATATATAGTGATATCGATTTCCCATTATAAATACCTGCAACATGATGCCAGTTTTGTGTCCAATCACTGGGTAATTCAGCACTGACGATTGTTTTTCTCGAAGTGTAGATTCTCGAAGTGTTGATATAGAAATCAAGTGAGTCGGCACCATTTTGCTGCAAACCAAATTGATAGTTTCCTTTGGTGAGCAGTGTGCCCCCCCATTTTCATTAAATCCCGTGGAAAAATCCAAAGCGAAACTGTTAGTTCATCACCAGATATTTCAATATTTTCATCCTGATAAACTTCCACCCACTGATCGTGACCATTCAGATCAATACCTTTGCCATCGTGTCCGGCAACCAGTTTGGCTCTTCCCATGATGTGAGTTGCTACATTATTTGGTGAAGAATCTGTCAATTTACGAACCGGCTCGCTCAAGCCTGGACTCACGAAATCCCAGATTGCTCCGCCCATGATGCGTGGATACTCGTAAAATATATCCCAATATTCGTCCAGTCCGCCACCGGCATTTCCGGCCACCGAAAGGTATTCGTCAAGAAACGATGGTCGCGAATCAACACTTTCAGGTACCATCCCAACCTGATTTTTGAGTTCAAAAGGTGTTGGGTAACGTGGCCCGATAATCTCTTCGCAAGAATGCGAAAAAGCATTTCCGCCATACATCCAATATCGTGTAGTATCGTATTTCCGTCCTTCATCAATCACGGCACAAATATTTTTCCCTTCGCCACTTTCGTTTCCGGCGCTCCAAAACAGAATGCTGGCATGATTACGATCGCGAAGCACCATTTTGCGAACACGTTCACGATACATAGGCTCCCATTCGGTTTTATCGCATAAATATTCAGTGGCATGTGCTTCAACTCCTGCTTCGTCAATAATATAGAATCCGTATTCGTCGGCCAATTCCAGATATTTTGAAACCGGAGGATAGTGTGAAATTCGCACACAATTGATATTGAATTGCTTCATTATTTCAAAGTCTTTCCGAATGGTAGCTTCGTCCATCGTATGGCCCAAATCGGGATGTTGCATGTGCGAGTTTATACCATTCAGTTTAATGGCTTTTCCGTTCAGATAGAAAACCTGGTGGCGAATTTCGGTCTCTTTAAAACCAATGCGACCGGCAATTACCTCTTCGGTTTTACCTTCGCTGTTAATTAATTCCAGCGTTAACCGGTAAAGATTGGGCGTTTCAGCGGTCCACTTTTTAGGATTTAATACTTCTGATGAAATATTAATAATTTGCTTATTATCAGCTGTTATTTGAACTGCTTCAGAAGTAAAATTCTTAACCAACACATTGTCTGAATTAAACAATGAAGCTCGAACCTTGTAGTCCTGTTTGTCGGTTTTCGATTGGTTATTTATTGTAACCTGTAAATTCAGTTTTGCGTTTTCATAGTTTTGGTCCAGGTCGGTAGTGGCATACCAATCGAAAATATGTACATCCGATTTTGCATACAGCCAAACATCGTCGAAAATACCAGCCATACGCCAATAGTCTTGTGCTTCGAGATACACACCATCTGAATATTTAATTACGTTTACGGCAATTGTATTTTTTCCTTGTTTCAGGAAACTGGTAACATCATATTCAGCAGGCTCCTGAGCACCTTCATTGTAGCCCACTTCCTGTCCGTTGATCCAGACAAACGATGCCGAGGCGGTTTTCTCCATGCGCAAAAAAACGCGTTTACTTTTCCAATTCGCCGGCAAAGTAAATGTTTTGCGATACGAACCAGTGGGGTTGTATTCGCGCGGAACAAAAGGCGGATTGGAGCGAAACGGTTGTGCAACATTTCGGAAAAAAGGATCGCCAAAACCCTGCATTTCCCAGTTGGAGGGAACGGTAATTTCAGACCATTTCTGATCATTAAAGTTTGATGTAAAAAAGTCATTGGGTGTACCTTCTGGAGTATTGGCAAAATGGAATTTCCACCTTCCATTCAACGAAAGCACATTTTCTGACTTCGATTTCTGAAGATTTAATGCTTCACCAACCGATTTAAAAGGAATACAAACCGTGTGACCTTCAGTCTGGTTGATTTCAAATACCGCTGTATTTTCGATGAAAGGATAAACATTCGCAAATTTCGATTGCTGTGCTGAAACTGTAAAACTTGCCAGAGTGATAAATAAACCAACTATTTTTTTCATGCTCGATTACGTTTTTATCTTGATGTAAGACCATATTTTTTCTCAAAGATCAACAAAAAAAGCTTGTGTTTTATCTGTTCTGATTCAGCAAAATAGCGCTAAGGATTGCACAAAGGTTTGCGCTATTAAAAAAATGTTTAAGAACATTCTTTACCAAATATAATCATGGATATTCAAGATTCAAACTAATATAATATAATGAAAGATGATTTCATGACTATCTTTTTAACCATTTGGCAAAGTTCTGATTTGGATAATAACCAGTTAGGCCTAGCGGACAAAACCCCCGAAGAAAGAAAAAGAAACGATTAAATGGCAAATACCAAACTTTAACAAACTATGGAGCTACATAGTGCTTAACTATATGACATTGCCTTAAAGCCAATTTCACAAATAAGTCCGTCCTTTAGCTTTTTCATAAATTTCAATTGTGAGTCGGAGAACACAAATCCCTTCTCTTTGAGCTTTTCTTTCAAAATTTATTTACAACTTCTATAAGTACTTCTTTAGTTTCATGTCAATATTTAATCTTTGTGTGCTCAGTCTGTATAATTGGCTACGACGTGCGTGTATGTTTACCTGTGTAATGTTATTTTTGTTATATGGTCCCACTCTATTGGAATTATTTGTTCCAATATGGCATGTATTGTTCCCCCTTTTAATTTTTAGCTTGTAGTTTTTTCTTGAGGATTGAAGTTCAAATAATGTTATTTTTTTTGTTTAAAAATAGCAATCATTTGTCTTAAAAACAAGGGTTTACATTTAAGTGCAAATATTTGTTTGTGTAAAAATATTTGACAAATTTTTTAAAGTTGTGTGTTTGGTAGTTTTTACTTTTCACTAAAATATAAAAGCGCAGATTTGAAAAACCTGCGCTTTTAAGTATGTAAAAAATTTATACAGTTTTTTGTTTTGTTGTATTAGTCGGTATAAATTGATTTTACCGCGTAGTAGGCCTTTTTGGGTTTATTGTCGTTGTCAAAAAGTAAAGGATAATCTTTACGTCCTCGAACCGGGAAATTGTTAAGCCAGGTCATTCGGTCGTTAAGTCCCCAGAAAGTTACCGAAGTTATTTTATCTGCATTTTTATGCAATACCTCAAAGAAACGTTTGTAAGTTTCGGCCAGAGTATTTTCCACTTCTGCGGAGTATGGCTGTGTTTCCTGCACCTGGTGATTGGCTCCGTCGCCGTGGAATGAAGTATAAGTTGTAAGGTCGAGTTCAGTTACCTGAACTTCAAGTCCGAGTGCCGAAAAACGGTCAATGGCATTTTGAAGCATTTCTGCGGTAATATCGTTGCTCCAGTGGGCCTGCAATCCAACACCATCGATAGGTACCCCGGCCTCCACAAGTTCGGTAAGCATAGTAACGGCGCGTTCCAGTTTGGCCGGATTAACAATGTTGTAGTCGTTGTAAATTAATTTTATGTCCGGGTTCACGCTGCGGGCAATACGAAAAGCTTCGGCGATAAAATCCTTGCCGCATATTTCGTACCAGGGGCTTCTTGTGCGGTAGATACTTCCCTCTTCATCAGAAAGCGCTTCATTAACAACATCCCAGCAGAAAGTAACGTCTTTGTAACGGTTAATTACTGCGTTCATGTAAACTCTCAGCCTTGCATAAAGTTGTTCTTTGGTCAGTTGATTTCCTTCATCATCGGTAAAAAACGAAGCCGGTGTCTGACTGTGCCAAACAAGTGTATGCCCGCGAACCATCAAATTGTTTTCCCTGGCAAAGTTTGCAAGCTGGTCACCCTGCGACCAGTTAAATATCAAACCGTTAATGGTGTCCAAATCGGCAGGGTCCTGTGAGAATCCAAATCCGCGCGGACGGTTTTGTCCTTCCTGTCCGGCAGGGGCTTGCTGAGCTCCCGGAGGGCGCATGGCTGGCATTGATCTGGCCAGCAGACTTTGTGGTTTCATAGAATTTTCGCCGGTTATTGTGTTGTAGTTTTCCAAAACCGTTTTTGCACCGTCTCCGCTGTAAGCCCAGTTATTTACAGCTGCACCAATAAGAAAATCATTTTTAAAAAGTTCTTTTAGAGGTACATAGTCAGACTGCGCATGTGCAGAAAACAAAAAACATATCAAAAGTCCGGCAGTAAGTCCAAATAATTTCTTCATAATACATCGAGTTTAATTGGTTGTTCGGTTTATCATATTAAATATGTGATCAGTCCTCACAACACATGTTATATTCATATATAATAGCAGGCATAAAAATAATACAAACAGCGAAATTTCCCATAAAACATTTTGGTTTGGATTAAAATTGACTTTTAGCCTTATTTTGGTTTTTATTTTTTTACCTTAAATTTAAATCAACTGTATTTTTATCCGTTTTCTGCTTTTTGTTGGATACACTTATTAGGAATAGACTTCCTCGCTGAAAAAATTCCTATATTTGCATATTTTTTAAAATCAGGAAAGAAAGCCGATTTTTATGAGTACTAAGTTTCAGGAATATAAGCAGTTAGATTTATCTCAGATAAACAAGGAAGTTTTAAAACGCTGGGAAGCCGATGATACTTTTCACAAAAGTATTTCTACCCGGGAAGGGCATCCTACATTTGTTTTTTATGAAGGTCCTCCTTCGGCCAATGGAATGCCCGGTATTCACCATGTAATGGCCCGGGCAATCAAGGATATTTTTTGCCGCTATAAAACCATGAAAGGATTCCGTGTGCATCGGAAAGCCGGATGGGATACACATGGTTTACCGGTTGAACTTAGTGTGGAAAAATCACTGAATATTACGAAAGAAGATATAGGCAAAAAGATTTCGGTTGAAGAATACAACAATGCCTGTCGTAAAGAAGTAATGCGATATACCCGTGAATGGGAAGAGCTTACCCGAATAATGGGGTACTGGGTAAATATGGATGATCCGTATATTACTTTTGATAACCGTTACATTGAAACAGTGTGGTGGCTGCTGAAGAATATTTATAAAAAAGGTTTGTTGTACAAGGGTTATACCATTCAGCCCTACTCTCCGGCAGCTGGTACAGGATTAAGTTCTCACGAATTAAACCAGCCGGGTTGTTACCGCGATGTAAAAGATACTACAGCAGTTGCTCAGTTTAAAGCCATTCGCAACGAAAAATCAGAATTTCTGTTTGAGGGCTTGGATACTGATTTATATTTCCTTGCCTGGACAACTACCCCGTGGACTCTCCCTTCAAATACTGCGCTTTGTGTGGGGCCGGGTATAAAATATGTTAAGGTCAGAACTTTTAATCCTTATACAGGAACACCGGTTACGCTTGTTTTGGCAAAAGATCTGCTTAATGTTCATTTTAATTCTAAAAATGAAGGTCTTGCGTTGGAAGATTACAATTCAGGTGATAAAAATATCCCCTACAAGATTCTGGATGAATACACAGGAAGTGAGCTTGCCGGAGTTCAGTACGAACAACTGATAGAGTGGGTGAAACCGCAGGGAAAAGCCTTTGAGGTAATTATCGGCGATTTTGTGACCATTGAAGATGGTACTGGTATTGTTCACATTGCACCTACGTTTGGTGCCGACGATGACCGCGTGGCCAAACAAAACGATATTGTGCCGCTTACGGTAGTCGACACAGAAGGAAAAAATCAGGCACTGGTTGACCGGAAAGGAAGATTTTACCCCACAGACAACCTGGATAAGCGGTTTGTGGAAAAATATGTAAATACGGAAAAATATCACGATTTTGCAGGCCGCTCAGTGAAAAATGAATACGACGACAAGTTGGATGATGATGCACCAACTGTAGATATAGATATTTCGGTAATGCTGAAACAGGAAAACAAAGCTTTTAAGATAGAGAAACATGTTCATAATTACCCGCATTGCTGGCGTACCGATAAGCCGGTATTGTACTATCCTCTTGATTCGTGGTTTATCAAAACCACAGCGGTAAAAGATAAAATGGTGGAATTAAACAACACCATTAACTGGAAGCCGCAGAGTACGGGAACTGGTCGTTTTGGGAACTGGTTGGAAAATTTGGTAGACTGGAACCTAAGTCGCTCACGTTTCTGGGGAACACCGCTACCGATTTGGAGGACTGAAGATGGTTCCGAAGAAATTTGTATCGGCTCAACAGAAGAATTAATGGCCGAAATAGATAAAGCCATAGACGCCGGATTCATTACTGAAAATCCGTATGCCGGCTTTGAAATAGGAAACAATGAAAAGGAAAATTACGATAAAATAGACCTGCATAAACCCTATGTCGACAAGATAATTTTGGTTTCTCCGGGCGGACAAAAAATGTTCCGCGAGCCAGATCTGATTGATGTTTGGTTTGATTCCGGTTCCATGCCTTATGCCCAGAATCATTATCCGTTTGAGAACAGTGAGAGATATAATCCCGATAAAGGAAAAGGAGTTTTTCCCGCTGATTTTATTGCGGAAGGTGTTGATCAAACACGTGGGTGGTTTTTTACATTGCATGCCATTGCTACCATGACAGATGAATCGGTTGCATTCAGAAATATTATTTCTAACGGTCTGGTGCTGGACAAGAATGGCAATAAAATGTCCAAACGTCTCGGAAATGCAGTTGATCCTTTTGATACGATTGAAGAATTTGGTTCTGATCCTTTGCGCTGGTATATGATAACCAATGCACAGCCCTGGGATAATCTGAAGTTTGATGTGGCAGGTGTTGAAGAGGTCAAAAGGAAATTTTTCGGAACGCTTTACAATACCTACAACTTTTTTGCATTGTACGCCAACGTGGATAATTTTAGATATGTTGAAGATGAAATCCCCATGGAGAAACGTCCTGAACTGGACAGGTGGATTCTTTCTTTACTAAATACTTTGATAAAGGATGTAGGTGAAAGCTATGAAAATTATGAACCAACCCGTGCCGGACGTGCGATTTCTGAATTTGTTACCGAAAATTTGAGTAACTGGTTTGTTCGTTTGAGCCGAAAACGTTTCTGGGGAGGTGAATATTCTGAGGATAAAGTATCAGCCTATCAAACGCTATATACCTGTTTGGTAAACATTGCCAAATTAATGGCACCGATTTCTCCGTTTTATGCAGATTTACTTTATGCAGACTTAAATAAAATTACAGGAAAAGAAACGGATCAAAGTATTCATTTGGTTGATTTTCCAGCTTCTGATGAAAATGTAATTGATAAGGAATTGGAAGAAAAGATGGAAATTGCGCAAAGAGCTTCTTCCATGATTTTGGCTTTACGCCGGAAAGAAAAGCTCAAAGTGCGGCAACCATTGGCAAAGATTATGGTTCCTGTTTTAAATCCGCATTTTCGCGATCAGTTTGATGCCGTTAAGAATATCATTTTGACCGAAGTTAACGTAAAAGAGGTAGAATATCTTGAGGATACAACGGGCATCATCAAGAAGAAAATTAAACCCAATTTTAAAACATTGGGACCAAAATACGGAAAGCTGATGAAACAGATTGCCGGTACGGTAAATCAGTTTAGTCAGGTTGATATTTCAACATTGGAAAATGAAGGGTCATATGAGATTTTGGTTGGTGATGAAAAAGTCCTACTTACGTCTGAAGATGTTGAGATTCAGACTGAGGATATTCCCGGTTGGATTTTAGCAACAGAGGGTCAAATGACTATTGCTCTGGATATTAATGTAACTGAGGAACTTAAACAGGAAGGAATTGCTCGCGAATTTATTAACAAAATTCAGAATTTACGAAAAGAGAATAATTTTGAAGTTACAGACAGAATAAATCTTGTGATTTTGAAACACGAAAAAGTTAATGATGCCGTTTTAAGTCATAAAGATTATATTTGCACGCAAACTTTGGCAAATAGTCTTGAATTGGTTGATAAAATTGAAAATTCTGAAGCAAAAGAAGTTGAAATTGACAAAGATGTTATTACGCAAATCCTTGTAGAAAGATTGAATTAAGGATATGTTCTTTGACCTAAAAATGGTATTAAAATTTTATTAATTTAGGGCACTATTAAAAAAATTGGGAAGTAACTAATAAATCCTATTGTCATGGGAGAAAAAAACAGATATTCAGATGAAGAGTTAAGGGAATTCAAGGAACTCATTCAAAAGAAGCTTGAAAAAGCACAGGAAGACTATGAGATGTATAAGAACTCTATAACCCTGGGCGATGGAAATGATACACAAGATACTTCGCCAACCTTTAAGGTATTGGAAGAGGGTGCAGCAACGCTTTCAAAAGAAGAAGCAGGAAAACTTGCTCAACGTCAGTTAAAGTTTATTCAGCATTTACAAGCTGCTTTGGTTCGTATTGAGAATAAAACCTACGGAATTTGTAGGGAAACAGGCAGGCTAATTTCAAAAGAAAGATTACGTGCTGTGCCGCATGCTACATTAAGCATCGATGCTAAAAATAATCAGAAGTAATTATACAGGAATATAACATTTAATTGTGCTCTTCGGATTATTCAGTTCTTTAAAATCCGGGAGCTTTTTTATTTTAAGAAAATGAATTTCTCACGACGCAGTAAATCACTTACCATCATTTTTTTAATTCTGATAATTGATCAGGTGTTGAAAATCTGGATAAAAACAACCATGTCGCTGGGCGATGAAATTGTAGTTTTTAAGAATTGGTTTATCATCCATTTTGTCGAAAATAACGGAATGGCGTTTGGGTTTGAGTTTGCCGGTGAATATGGGAAAATGGCTCTGAGTATATTTCGTATTTTAGCGGTTGTTGCTATTGGTTGGTATTTGTCAAAACTATATAAACAAAAAGAAATTCCTTTTGGATTTATTGCCAGCATCTCACTTATTCTGGCAGGAGCTGTCGGAAATATTATTGACAGCTTGTTTTACGGAATGATTTTTAATCACAGCTACGGGCAGGTTGCAGATTTATTTCCTGACGGGGGTGGTTATGCAAGTTTTTTGCACGGAAGAGTGGTTGATATGTTTTATTTTCCTTTATTGAGCGGTACGTACCCCAAATGGTTACCCATTGTTGGGGGAAATGATTTTTTATTTTTCAGACCGGTGTTTAATATTGCAGACTCGGCAATAACCGTTGGCATTTTTTCAATATTAATTTTTTATCGCAGGCATTTTAATAAACTGGATGCAAAACCGTCCAACGAAGAAGAAAATGTTTCGGATAATGAAGATTTTAAGGAAGAAAGCTGAAAGCCATTTTCAAAGGGGCGAGATCCTTCGAATCCCCTAATTTATTTTACCTTTGTAAGCGCTACTTCATTTTATGATTATGGAAAATCAGTTTGTTATTTACAACACAATTTCACGAAAAAAAGAAGTATTTGAACCCCTGGTTCCCGGGAAAGTTGGTTTGTACGTTTGCGGGCCAACTGTTTACAGTAATTCACATTTAGGACATGCACGGGCTTATATAACTTTTGATTTGCTTTTTCGTTTCCTGGCGCAATCAGGATATAAAGTCAGGTACGTCAGAAATATAACCGATGTTGGTCACCTTGAAGATGAAATTGAAGAGGCTGGAGAAGATAAGATATCAAAAAAAGCCCGGTTGGAAAAGCTTGAGCCAATGGAAGTTGTTCAGATGTATATGAACACCTTTCACCGAAACATGGATGCTCTCAATGTCTTACGGCCCAGTATTGAACCAAGAGCATCCGGCCATATTATTGAACAACAAGCAATGATTGAATCGATATTGAAGAACGGTTTTGCTTACGAAGCCAATGGTTCGGTCTATTTCGATGTTGAAAAGTACAATGAAAAGTACAATTACGGGAAACTTTCAGGACGGAATCTGGAAGATATAAAAATCAATACCCGTGTTTTAGACGGACAAAGCGAAAAGAAAAATTCATTTGATTTTGCATTGTGGAAGAAAGCAGCGCCTGAACACATCATGCGCTGGCCTTCAAGGTGGAGCAACGGTTTTCCGGGGTGGCATCTGGAATGTTCAGCGATGAGTACAAAATATCTGGGCGAACAGTTTGATATTCATGGAGGTGGAATGGATTTAACTTTTCCTCACCACGAATGCGAAATTGCACAGTCAACGGCAAGCCAGGGAAAGGAAGCGGTTCGCTATTGGATGCATAACAATATGATTACTATAAACGGGCAGAAGATGGCACGTTCGTTGGATAATTTTATAACGCTTGATGAATTGTTTTCAGGTAATCATAAGGTTTTGCAACAAGCCTATTCGCCAATGACCATTCGGTTTTTTATTTTACAGGCACATTACAGAAGTACCATAGATTTTTCAAATGAAGCATTGCAGGCCTCGGAAAAAGGATTGGAACGTTTGATGTCAGCTGTTGAAACATTGGAAGAAATAAAAGACTCAGAACAATCAACTGTAAATGTAGTTGATTTGAAAAACAAATGTTTCGCAGCCTTGAACGATGACTTAAACAGTCCAATTGCCATTGCTCATTTATTCGAGGGCGTGAAATTGATTAATTCAATAAAAGCCGGAAATGAGAGAATTACAGCTTCTGATTTATCAGACTTAAAATCATTTTTTAGAACCTTCGTTTTTGATATTTTAGGTTTGGAAGATGAAAGGGCTAACAAAGATGGTGGGAAAAACGAAATATTGGAAGGTGCCGTTGATTTATTGCTGAAACTGCGGATGGAAGCAAAAGCAAATAAAAACTGGGATACGGCTGATAAAATCAGAAATGAATTAAGTGCTTTAGGTGTTGAAATTAAAGACACAAAAGAAGGTTTTGAGTGGTCAGTAAAATAGATTTATAATAATTAAACAAAGTTTATGTTTTCAGGAATTGTAGAGGAATTTGGAACAGTAGTAAATATTGAAAAAGATCAGGAGAATGTTCATTTTACACTTACCTGCTCGTTTGTCAATGAGCTAAAAGTTGATCAGAGTCTGTCGCACAACGGAGTATGTTTGACTGTTGTAGAAGTAAATAAAGAAGCCAAAACATACATAGTGACTGCGATAAAGGAAACCCTTTTGAAATCAAATCTGGGATTGCTTGAAGTTGGTTCTAAAGTAAATTTGGAACGCAGTATGATGATGAACGGGCGTCTTGACGGGCACATTGTTCAGGGACATGTCGATCAAACCGCCAGCTGCGTTAAAGTTGAAGAAGCAGATGGAAGTTGGTATTATACTTTTGAATATGAATTTGATATTGAAAAGGCCAAGCAGGGTTACATGACTGTTGAAAAAGGTTCGGTAACAGTAAATGGAGTAAGTTTAACTGTAGTAAATTCAAAGGATAACTCATTCCAGGTGGCCATAATTCCATTTACTCACGAGGTCACTAATTTTCATACTTTTAAAAGAGGAACTGTGGTAAATCTCGAGTTTGATATCATTGGGAAATACCTGAGTAAACTTAATTCTTTTAGTCAATAAATAATTTATTCCAATATTAGTTAAACCCGGAATTTTTCCGGGTTTTTTGTTTATTATTTTCTGAACATAAATAAACAATTTCTGTTTCAATTTAAAACTGAAATCGTTAACTTTCATCTAATGAACAGAACGGCATTAATTACAGGGGCATCAAAACGGGTGGGGAAAGCACTTACTGAGCATCTGGCTTCAAAAGGCTGGAGTATAATTATTCATTTTAACCGGTCAGAAAAAGCAGCAAAAGAACTGGCAGATTCGCTAAAAAAGAAATTTCCAAAACAAAATTTTGAAATTATTAAAGCCAATTTGTCTGAAATAAGTGAAGTTGAGAATCTTATTCCTGAGGTAGTTAAAAAGTATGGCAAATTAGAGATGCTGATAAATAATGCATCGGTTTTTGATCCGGGTTATATAAAAGAAACAGATTCAGAGCTTTTTGATGTACAAATGACGGTAAATCTGAAGGCTCCTTTTATATTAATAAAGGATTTTGCGAGTTACTGTAAAACTGGAATCGTTATCAATTTTGTCGATACCAGAATTACCACAAGCAAGTCAAATTTTGCAGCTTATTCCATTTCAAAAAAAGCTTTGTGGGAATTGACAAAAATGGCAGCTTTGGAGTTCGCGCCGAAAATCAGAGTTAATGCTATTGCTCCGGGCGTAACATTGCCTCCAGAAGATAAAGATGAAAAATATTTACAGAAACTCGCAGAAAACATCCCGATGAAAAAGCCGGGAGGAATCTTACCGATTTTGAAAAGTTTAGATTATATAATTAAAAATGAACACTTAACCGGGCAACTTCTTTTTGCAGATGGCGGAGAAAACCTGGGACAAAATGTATAAGCTATGGCGATAATTAGAATTAAGAATTTACTTATCAGAACCTACATAGGTTTTAATCCTGAAGAATTGATAAATAAACAGGATGTGGTCGTCAATATGGAAATTGAGGCCAAAGTGCCCAAAACTGCTATGGAGAAAGATGAACCGGAAGATATTTTTGATTATAAAACCATAACTAAAAAAGTTATATCTCATGTGCAGGAAAGTAAATTCAAACTTCTTGAGGTACTCACACAAAGTATACTCGATTTAATAATGGAGGATAGTAAAGTAATGTGGGTAAGGGTAGAGGTTGATAAACCACATGCCCTTCGGTTTGCAGAGTCTGTTTCAATTGTGATGGAGGCCAAAAAATGAACGTAGTGATTATTGGAATCGGTTCTAATATAGATGCTGAAGAAAATATCGACAGTATGTTGAAAATCTTAAGACAAAGTGTGAAAGTAGTCAGAATATCTTCGTTTGTGAAAACCAAACCAATAGGTATTGAAAATCAACCGGAATTTACAAATGGCGCTGTAAAAGTCGAGACTTCTTTAGATTTTGAATTTTTAAATGCGATGTTGAAGAAGATCGAAGATAAACTTGGCAGAGACAGGTCTGTACACAAATATGGCCCGCGAACCATCGATTTGGATGTTGTTGTGTGGAATGGAGAAGTTGTTGATGAAGATTATTACAGTCGTGATTTTTTAAAAAAAAGTGTACAGGAGGTGATTTAAATACTGTATTAAAATTGCAACAGTTTTGAATAATGTGTATTGAATTCATCAAAGCTGAATTGATATTCTTCACCCATATTTTCTCTGTACTTTGTCAGGAATGATTTGAAATTGAATTTTGCCAGATGAATGTTATTTGTTTTTTGTAAAACGAGGATTTGCATATAAACGGCCTCTTCACTCATGTCGTCATATTCGAGTATTCTACGCGAAATTGCCTCTATTTTATCCAGCTTATCCTCTTTGAAATAAATGGTTGCCAATTTCAATAAATTATCTATAACCTGGTTTCCTGTCAATCCCCTTATCTCATCAAGCCATGGCCAGTTTAGCTCTTTTAAAAATCGACCTTTTTTTACAACCTGATAAAAAGACTCCAATTCTGCTTTGCTTATTTTGCCCGGATTTTGACAAAGGTTATACGCTTCGATAAAATCACAAAAGAAATTTGAATCTGTCTGTATAGATAGAAAGTTTTTTTGGGTTACAATTTGAATTCCATCTAAACGATTTAAAATTCTACGGAGTTTATTAAGTGTAACAGCCCTGTTGTTTGCAACTTTTTTTGAAGTAATTCCAGGCCAGAGATTCTCATTTACGTCTGGTACACTCGCGCCGTTTCCATTTTTGACAGTATAAATAAGGACGTAAAGAAATAACTCAAGTATTTTTGGCGTAAAGAGATCAGAGATATTTTTAGCATCTCTGTCTATAGCTTTGAAATTGCCAAACAAGCAAATTTGATTGGCTGATTTTGGCTCTGGCATTCTGATCACCGGACTAGAAATTTCTTCTTTCTTTCGTCGAATTAAAAGAAATACTATTGCAGTAGTAAGAAGAAGAAAAATTATGCCCAGAATTAATTTTGTGCTGAAGTTGTCTAATATATTCTCTTCTGCAGTTTCCTGCGAAATCACTACATTTTCGTTCAGTGCAAGTCGGTTTATTTCTTCTATTCCAAGTGGGCGGCTCCAAAAATATAAATCGTCGATATAGCCACGTAAACTTGCTCCACTCGATAAGGCGCTACCTATATGAATGTCTCCTGTGCCGGAAAATGGAGGATGACCATCAGAAGTACCAATATTTTCTCCATTCAGAAAAATAGCTTGTTCTCCGGTTTCCACGATATAACGCCAAACCAGGTGATACCAAATGTTAGGACGCAGAATCTCTTCCGAAACATAGTCATTGGCATAAAGACCAAAGTATGGATGTCCTGACCTTAAAATTAAGTGAAATCCTCTTCTATATCCGCTTTCATTATTTCCAATAATAGCATTGTCTCCAAATTCAAGGATTTCAGTAAATTTCACAAAACAACTCACGGTAAAGCTGCTATTACGTAATCCGTAATTTTCCGGACTTCCCAGGTTCACACTTGAATTTTCAGGTAGCTTTAAAACAGTACCTCTTTCAATATCTTGTGTAAATGAATAATTCTCCCCAACATAAATATTGGAAGGATTTAAAATATTTGATATTTCATTTTCAAAATTGAAACCACCTGATATATTTTCAGTCAAAGGCGTAGGTGTAGCAATAATGGAATAACTTTCGGGTATCTCCATTTCAGTTGTCACTACCAGTTGTTGTGGGGTCATATTATATCCCGGTGCGAAAGGTGTAAGAATGATCTCTTCACCTCCTCGTATAGGAAAACTGAATTTCCCATCTGTTACTGTGACTTCAGGATTTCTCCAATACACTTTTTCCAATATTTTTCCTGCATATTTTATCGTTCCGCCAATCCATGAAAATGAATTTAATTGCGAAATGGTAAAACTATAGTCGGTGTAATTTCTGCCAATGAAAAGAAAATTTGGACGTTTGCCGTAAGTCATCCAAACATCAAGTAAGAAATTAATATAATCTGGTAAAACATTAGTGCTTAGTGTACTTGGAGCTTCTCTTACAGGTAGTTTGTCCAAATTGTCAATCATAAACAATTCCTGGTTAAAATCAGTTTTGAAATAACCTGTTGATGAGGTTCCGATATTGCTATTACCCGATATTTTCAGAGCATAATTCTCAAGTCGATGCAAAATTCGGCTTTCATTATGGTAATCACCAATGACATAAAAAATAACTCTTCTGTTTGCCTGAACAAGATATTCAAATGTTGGCCATGTCTCACCTTGCGGTAGATAGAATATTTTTTCTGAAATTATAGAGTTCTTGATAACAGAGTCAAGAGTATTTATATCATCATTAAAATGGAGAAAAACGGGTATTATTGCGTCACTTTGCTCGTCTAGCAGTTCATTAATCTTTTCTAATAGAATATTGAAATCCTGATTGTCTTCCTTAAGAACAATTTTATTATTATTTGTTTTTACCTCTATTTCAATTCCTGAAAATTGATTACTTTTTAAAAATGACCAGAAATAATTGGCGTTTATATTTCTTGAATCAGCTTCAACTATCAAAAAGGAATAATTGCTAAAATCATTTGTGTAAGCAATTTTAACAACCATCAAAAATTGAATAAAAAATAGTACAATTATATTTCGGATATTAAGGTTCATTAAACTGAATAAAGATTTTCAGGACTTAATTTTTTATTATTTTAAATTCAAATATATATTTTTTTTAAGAAAAAGCAATTTAAATTTAAATGTTTGCTAATAAGATAATTAAGTTTATTAATTAATTTCATATTAAGAATTAATTAAGTGTTAAATATAGAGTTTGTTAAGTGTTTGCTAATATCAATAAATTATAATTGCATATCATAAACTTGAAAATGAATTAAAACCACGTGAAGCGGAAATTTTATTTGATATTTATTGCAGGAGGATTAGCGTTTATTTTTGTGCTGACAGCTTTTAATAAAGTTGTACATTATACCTCGACCAATGAATCTTGTGCGGCTTGTCATGTTCATCCGCATGCTGATGCGACCTGGAAACTTTCAATTCATCATAATACACCTAGTGGGGTTTCAATTAATTGTGTTGATTGTCATTTGCCTCCCGAGGATCAGACGGTTCGTTTTTTGACGAGAAAAGCATACCACGGATTTCATGATTTGTATGTATATATGACAAAAGATGTGGACGAGATTGTTTGGGAAGATAAAAGAACACTTGAAGCTGCCGAGCGATTTGTTTATGAAGATGGATGTAAAAAATGTCATACAAACATGTTCCCTGCAACTTTAAATGCCTTAGGGAGTGAATCGCATTTGAAGTATATTCGAGACCCCGAATCTACTTCTTGTTTAAAATGCCACCCTGGGGTTGGTCATTTCCATGGAGAAACGAGTTTAGCAATAGTTGATGAACAAATAGCCGAAAATAAAGAGATCTACCTAGAACCAACTAAAATAGATGAGTTTTCCGACTTTGTTGAGAAAATTCCTGAAACTTCTGTATCATTCAAAATGGTTGCAGTACCTGGTGGCCAGTTTAAAATGGGAAGCCCGGCTGATGAATCATACCGCGAGTTAAGTGAGGGGCCGGTTCGTGATGTTGCGGTTGATAGTTTTTGGATGGGAGAAGTTGAAGTGACCTGGGATGAATATCTTGCTTTTTTTAATGCAACCAGTTCACAGGGAAGAAAAGAAGCGGAGTTGGAAACGAATCAAGATGTAGATGGAATTACCGGAGCTACTCCTCCTTGGGGTGCACCCGATCAGGGGTGGGGCAAGGGGAGTCGCCCGGCAATTACCATGAGTTATCATGCTGCGCAAACTTATTGTCGTTGGTTAAGTAGCGTAACCGGAAAGAATTACAGGTTACCAACAGAGGCCGAATGGGAATATGCTGCTCGGGGTGGTACTCAAGGTGCTTACTTTTTTGAAGGTTCGCCTAAAGATTTTGAGTCAGACGGGTTCTTTAAGAAAATTTTTGGAGTGGATACAACTGTTATAAATTCATATGTAATATATCAGGAGAATAGTCCGTACAAAACACAAACACCTGATAAAGTAAAACCAAATCCGTTTGGACTAAAGAATATGCTTGGTAATGTAGCTGAATTTTGCCTGGATTATTATGATCCGCAAGTGTACGGGAAATATCCTCAAGGTGTTGTTAGTAATCCCCGTGGACCAAGAAATGGAGATGAACACGTTGTCAGAGGTGGATCGTATAATAATTCAGCTAAAGATTTACGGATTGCCCGTCGCGATTTCACAAAAACAGAAGAGTGGTTAGTAACTGACCCACAAATCCCAAAAAGTATTTGGTGGTATTCCGATAGTAAAAATGTTGGGTTCCGTGTTGTTTGTGATTACGATCCAAATGATTTATAATAAAAAAACAGAAACAACTAAATTATGGAAGAGAATCAACTTTCACGCAGGAATTTTCTTGAAAAATCAGCTTTAATTGGAGCTGCTGGTTTGGCAGGAATAAGTGCTTTAAGTTCTTGCAGTAAAGAAACTAAAACGGTTGATTATGAATTTCCGCCTTTGTTGGATAAGGCACCTGATGGGAAAACTTTACGTGCAGGATTGGTAGGATGTGGTAACAGGGGTACCGGGGCTGCTTTAAATTTTCTGGCAGCTGGAGATAATCTCGAGTTGATCGCACTGGCTGATGTTTTTGAAGATAAGGTTTGGGATTGTAGGAATAAGTTGCAAAAACAAAATGTAGAGGTACCGGAAGCGAATTGTTTTTGGGGATTTGATGCATATAAAGCACTGCTTGAAACAAATGTAGATATTGTTATACTTGCTACACCTCCACATTTCAGACCAGAACATTTTGATGCATGTGTGCAGGCGAAAAAGAATGTTTTTCTTGAAAAACCTGTTTGCGTTGATCCGGTGGGTGCCAGAAGAATTATTGCGACTTCAAAAAAAGCTGAAAATATTGGTCTAACAGTTATTACTGGTACGCAAAGGCGTCATCAACGTGATTATGTTGAAACTTATAAACAAGTCGCTTCAGGCGCTATTGGTGAAATCACATCCGCAAAAGCCTGGTGGTTGCAATCGCATGTGTGGTTTAGAACCAGAGAGGAAGGCTGGAGCGATATGGAATATATGTTACGTAACTGGAATAATTTCTGTTGGTTGTGTGGGGATCATATTTTGGATACACACGTGCATAATATTGATATAATTAACTGGTTTGTCGGAAAACAACCTGAAAGTGCAATTGGTTTTGGTGGAAGACATCGTCGACTTACAGGTGATCAATACGACTTTTTCAGTATTGATTTTGATTATGGTAACGGACTTTTCTCGCACAGTATGTCCCGTCAGATGGATGGCTGCGCGAATACATTAGGTGAACAGGTAATGGGTACTGAAGGTTATTCGAATTGTAAAAATACCATCTATAACCTTGATGGTTCCGTAAAATGGCAATACGAGTATCCTAAAAACAAAGATGGAAAATCTACTGATGTTGTAAAGATATCACCCTATATTCAGGAACATATACATTTGGTTACTGCTATCAGAACAAATACTCCTGTAGTTGAAGCTGAAAGAACAGCAATTTCTACTCTAACTGCAATAATGGCCAGAACTTCTGCCTACACGGGAAGGAAGGTCGAATGGGAAGAAATGATGAGTTCGACAGAGAGATTAGGGCCGGAAGAATATGTAATGGGGCCTGTAGATATGGAATTTCCTGTTCCTATTCCTGGTATTCAACATAAAGCTTAAATATGGAAAAATGATTTCCGTTGTCATACCGCTATTCAATGAGGACGTTCTGGTTGAACGTTTATTGGAGGGGGTATTTTCAAACCTGAAGTCAACGAAAGAATCGTTTGAAGTTGTTTGTATTGACGATGGAAGTACAGATTCCACTCTAACAAAACTGCTGGAATTTAAAAAACAAAACGAACAGTTAAAGGTAGTTTCTCTGTCAAGAAATTTTGGACATCAGGCAGCTCTCACTGCTGGTCTTGAAATGGCTAAAGGAAATTATTTGGTAATGATGGACGGAGATTTTCAGGATCCTCCCGAAATGATATCTATTTTATATAAAAAACTTAAGGATACAGATTCAGATATAGTTACAGCAATTCGCGAACAAAGAAATGAGCGATTTATAAAAAAGCTTTACATCAATATATTTCATAAAGTATTTAGCAGTATTACTGAAGAGAGGCAAGTAGCGAATGCAGGTAATTTTTGTATCATGAACAGGAAAGCTCTTGACGCAATTCTTAGGTTTGCTGAAAGAAATCGTTATTTGCCAGGAATCCGGAGTTTTATTGGATTTAAACAGGAAAGTATATTGTTTGATCGCCCAGACAGGGCAGAAGGGAAGGCCAAAATGAGCAGAAAGAGATTATTTGCTTTAGCTGCTGACGCCATATACTCTTTTTCAAAATGGCCAATCAAGATTTGTTTATATCTGGGATTAACGGGTATTTTTTTGTTCCTGGGAGCTATAATTTATACGCTTATATCGAAAATTTTTGGATTTGCGCCTACCGGTTGGTCTTCTACATTCCTTGCCATTAGTTTTTTTGGTTCTGTTCAATTGACCTTTTTAGGTATTATAGGCGAATATATTTATCGAATTTTCAAGGAAGTGCAAAATCGACCACTATATTTTGTGAAGGAAGTCTATGAGTAGAAGCTTAAAAATATTAGACAGGAAAAGAACTTACTGGATAATGTTAACTTTAATAGGTTTAGTTCTTATATATCTGGCGCCTCACGCAGCTGTCAATGTAGATGAGCAATTGCATTATCCTCACGCTAAAAATGTCGTAAACTGGTACTTTACTGGTGGGGAAGATAAGTCTTGTCTGGAAACACCGGTTACTAATTTAAAATATTACGGACAATCGGTTGATAATTTTACAGCACTTATAAATCGTGTATTTTCGATTAAAAATGAATTTTTGGTTCGGCATTATGTCGGTGCATTATTTTTTTGGTTGTTGCTGTTTTTCTCTGGATTAATAACATACCAACTTACTAAATCTTATCTCGCATCTATTTTAACTTTAATAGTAATGGTTTTAATGCCACGATTATTTGGCCAGGCTTTTGGAAATCTGAAGGATATTCCGTTTGCAACCGGATACATGGCAGGTATTTACATGATTATTATATACCTCAAAGAGTTACCAAAACCCCATTGGAGCACTGCTGTATTACTTGGATTAACTATCGCGTTTACATGTTCAGTCAGAATAGGAGGTTTGATTTTATTTGCTTATCTGGGACTTTTTGGAACATTGTATTTTGTTTTGAAGCCTTTTGAACTTAAACATATAGTTTCAGCTAAACCTAGTTTTGTTAGGCTAACGGGCCAGTTAATTATAATCGTTATAATTGGCTATTTTGCCGGATTATTATTCTGGCCCTATGCCCTGCAAAACATTCTTAAAAATCCTTTCGTAAGCCTTGGAGTAATGGAACACTACAGTGTAAATATACGTCAGGTATTTAATGGTGACTTATTGTGGAGTACACAGTTGCCCTGGTATTATCTACCCAAATGGCTTTTAATATCAACTCCGGAAGTAATTTTGGTGGGAATTTTACTCTATCTGGTATTAACGTTAAAAAAAAATGTATACAAGAATACAACTCATATGTTGTTTGAGTTTTTGTTAGGCTTTAGTTTTTTGTTTCCGATAATATATGTGATTTTAATTAAATCAAATTTGTATAGTGGCATTCGTCAGCTGCTGTTTATATTACCTGCGTTAGCTATATTGACTACCGTAGGGTTTTACAAATTTTTTAAACTTCAGATAAACCACAGGATTAAAAAAATAGGATATGTGTTTTTTTTAATCTTAATGATATTTCCACTTGAACATCAGGCGAAAACTTTTCCTGCTGATTATATTTATTTTAATACTTTAATCGGAGGTAATAAAAATGCCTGGAGTAACTATGAGTATGACTATTACTTTCATGGATTAAAAAAGCCCGCGTATAGACTAAGAGAGATGGTAGGAAATAACAACGTAACGATCGCTTCAAATTGCAATCTTTCAAATTATTTTGATGATTTACCCAATGTTCATTACCAATATGTCAGATATTTGGAAAGAAGCAGCAAGGATTGGGATTATGGGCTGTTTGGAATAAATTATATCCATCCCTATTTACTCAAAAACAATAATTGGCAATCGACTACAGTTGCTGAAACATATTACCATAAGGGGAATCCTATCGCTGTTTTGTTAATTAGGAAAAGTAAAGACGATTACAGGGGAATTACAGAATTAGAAAATGGAAATTTGGAATTGGCTGAAAAACTTTTAATGAGTTCACTTGAAGATGATCCCCAAAATGTTTGGCTGGTTGTTCAATTGGCAAAAACGAGTTTGTTTCTCGGAGAAAATTATAATTTTGAAAAATATTTACAAAAGGGGAGGGCAATATATCCTGAATATGAACCTTTTTATTTACTGGAAGCCCAGAAGTTTTACAATGAAAAAAAATATAAGGAGGCTTTCGGAGAATTGCAGGAATTAATGCAGGTGAATGAAAGATATAGCGTGGCAACTCCATTGTTGAATGCAGTTAAAGAAAAATTAATTATAAACTAAAAATTAGAGAGATGAAAATTTTGAAAAAATTATCAGCATTTGTAATTACTTCATTATTAACATTGCCAAATCTACTGGCACAGGATGAAGGTACGTACATTGAAAATCTAGATGTACAGGATAGTTCATATATGCAAGGTGCTCTTCCGGGAGCAGAGCAGGCATCGGGATCGAATACAATAGTTATTATTATTGTTGCGGTTGTAGTTATTGCTGTTCTGGCATTTATTCTTCTTCGCAAGAAGAAAAAATAATCGATTTAGTTATTGAAATAAGGGGAAAACCTGTCGGATTCGGCAGGTTTTTTTGTTTAAAAATGGACAAAAAAAAGGCAGCTTCTACAAGCTGCCTCAAAGCCATGAAAACAATTAAACAATGTTCAGAAAACAGAAAACTAGAAACAATCAAATAGTCATAATATCTTTTTCCTTAGCGTTAACTAAGTCATCAATCTTTTTCCCAAAGTTGTCAGTTAATTTTTGAACGTTACCTTCAGCATCTTTTTCTATATCTTCAGATAAACCGTCCTTTAATAACTTCTTCAACATGTCATTGGCGTCTTTCCTTGCTGTCCTAACACTTACTTTTGCATTCTCACCTTCTTGATGCGCCTGTTTCACAAGTGTTTTTCTTCTTTCTTCAGTAAGTGCCGGAATATTAATCCTAATAATTTCGCCATTGTTTTCAGGATTAAATCCCAGATTTGCAGCTAATATTGCTTTTTCTATTATCGGTATTAATCCTTTTTCCCAAGGTTGAATAGCTACTGTTCTTGCGTCAGGAGTACTGACATTTGATACCTGATTAAGAGGTGTCATACTTCCGTAATATTCTACCAACACACCATCCAACATCGCTGGTGATGCTTTCCCTGCCCTAATGTGTAGTAACTCTTTTTCAAGGTGCTCAATTGCAGCCTCCATTTTTTCTTCGCAATCTTCTAAAACTAAATCTACTTCTTCTTGCATTGAATTTACCCTGAGTTTCCAACCATGGACTGTTAGCAAATATAGAAAAAATATAAATATGTGGAAATTTTTTACTTAAATTATTCTAAAAAGGTTGAAAAAATGTCAATTGTAAACAATAGTTCCGATGGGTTCGCCGTTGAGAACACGTTTTAAATTTCCTTTCTTATCCATGTTAAAAACCAAGACAGGTAAATTGTTTTCTTTACATAAAGTAGTTGCTGTTAAATCCATAATTTTTAAGTTTTTTTCATAGATTTCATCAAAGCTAATCTTATCTATTTTTTTTGCGTCTGGAAATTTTTCAGGATCAGCCGTATAAATTCCATCTACGCGTGTTCCTTTAAGCATAATGTCAGCTTCTATCTCAATTCCTCTCAATGCACTTGCCGTGTCTGTTGTAAAGTATGGATTACCTGTTCCCCCAGAAATAATTACAACTTCGCCCTTTGTAAGTGATTCAACAGCCTTTTCTTTAGAATAAAATTCGCCTATCGGTTCCATTCTTATAGCGGTCAAAACTTTTGATTTAATATCCATACTTTTCAGGGCTGAATTCAACGCCAGGCTGTTTATCGTAGTTGCTAACATTCCCATCTGGTCACCGTTCACTCTGTCGAAACCTTTTGTTGCTCCACTTAATCCTCTAAAAATATTGCCACCACCAATTACTATACCTACCTCAATATCTGAGTTCACCAGTTCAGCTATTTGTTCAGCATATTCATTGAGTCTTTGGCTGTCTATTCCATATTTTTGGTCACCCATTAATGATTCACCACTGAGTTTTAGAAGAATACGTTTGTATTTTTTCATTTGTAAGTATTTAAAAATCTTTAATCTATTATTGTATTGTTTGAATGCATACTAATATGTTTAAAGATAAGTTTTCTGGAAAAATAAAAAAAGCTAAATGTAGTTGTCTATTGTCACCCTTTACGATGTTCTAATGAACTTTTTTATTATTAGTTAGAAAGGCTTGTAAAATAAAAAGAGGCTGTTTTTAAAACAACCTCTTTATTAATTTTTAAATCCATTTTATATACCCGAAATCCTGTTTGTGTGGAAGGTCTGCATTTTTTGGGAACAAGCGGAATCCATAATTAAAAGATCCAGGGTGATTGGGATGTAAATTATAACTGAATGTACAAATGTTATTTTCACATCCTACTTTTTCAAATTCTATAATATCAGTGATTTTTGGAATATTATTTCCTTCGTTTTCAGTAATAATCAATTCAAGACCGATTTCATCACTGGATAAGTTTTTGATATCAATCTTTACAGTAATTGGATATTCTTTTCCGATATTCATTTTATTAGTGATGCCATCAGACATTTCAATACTTTTTACTTCAATATCTTTCCAAACAGAACTTATCTTGAATTTCCATTTCGCTATTTCTTTTGCCATCTTGTACTCCTCATTTTTTACTAACTTAGTTCGTTCAAATTGAGGGTGATAATACCTTTCCTGGTAGTCTCTTATCATCCTTCCAGTTGTAAAATTCGGAGCTACCTGAGCGATGGTGTTTTTTATGTATTCAATCCATCTTACTGGGATATCATCCTGATTTCGATTATAAAAAGCTTCAATAACTTCTTCTTCCAGAATAGAATAAATCGTCTCGGCATCTAATTCATCCTGAAAATCCTGGACATCGTAAGTGCGTTCAGCAGGTAGTGCCCAACCAGCATCTTTTTTATAACCTTCAACCCACCAACCATCAAGAACTGAGAAATGAAGTGTTCCATTCATTACTCCTTTCTCACCACTTGTTCCTGAAGCCTCAAGAGGACGAGTGGGTGTATTCAACCAAACATCAACCCCCTGAAGTAGCATTTTTGCCAGATTAATATCATAATTTTGAACAAACAATATTTTCCCCCTGAATTCCGGACGTTTTGAAATTTCTACAATATGTTTGATTAAATCCTGTCCTGCCTTATCAGCTGGGTGTGCCTTTCCTGCAAAAATAAATTGTACGGGACGGTCCGGATTATTGACAATTTTAGCCAAACGTTCGAGGTCTCTGAATAATAAATAGCCTCTTTTATAGGTAGCAAAACGCCGGGCAAATCCAATTGTAAGGGCATTTGGATTTAATTTACCCATTACGTCATTGATAAGTTTAGGATTTTCGTTTCGTTTTATCCAGTTATCAGCAAAGCGTTGTTTAATATATTTAATTAGCTTGACACGTAGATCTTTTCTCAGTTGCCATATTTCATTATCCGGAACACTATAAATATTCTTCCAAATCTCGAAGTTGAGTTGATTTTCGGGAAAAGATTCGTTGAAGTATTTTTTATGAATTTCTTTCCATTCCTGAGCTGTCCATGATGAATAATGTACACCATTAGTTACGTAGCCAATTTCCAGCTCTTCTTCAAGAAATCCTTGATATAAATCTTTTAATACCGTTTTACTCACTTCTCCATGAAGCATACTTACTCCGTTAATCCCCTGAGAAATATTACAGGCAAGATAACTCATATTAAAATGATCTTCATCGGTAAAAGCTTTTCCAAGCATTTCAAATTCATTCCATTCCAAGCCAATTTTTTGAGGAATATCATTCATATAATGTCTAAACATGTCTTTATGGAAAGAATCATGTCCTGCAGGAACAGGAGTATGTGTAGTAAACACAGTAGATGCCCTAACGACCTCTTTTGCTTCTGCAAATGACAAGCCCTCATTATTTACATAGTTTGCGATTCTTTCAATTCCTATAAATGCTGCATGTCCTTCATTGCAATGGTAAATATCTGCATTGTAACCTAATTTTTTTAATGCCCTTATTCCTCCTAATCCGAGTAACATTTCTTGTTTCAAACGGTTTTCATTATCGCCACCATATAAATGGTGAGTTACAGAACGATCTTGTTCTGCCGGGTTTTCATGATGATCAGCATCAAGGAGATATAATTTTACAGAACCAATATTAACCTGCCAGACTTTTGCGACCAAAGTTCTGCCCGGATACTCCACTGAAACATCAATCCAGTTACCATCTTTATCCAAAGCAGGTTGAACGGGAATTTTAGAGAACTGCTGAGCTTCATAATTTGCCATTTGTTCACCGTGCAGGTTCAAGGTTTGTTTAAAATACCCGTACCGGTATAATAAACCAACAGCTATAAGATTAACTTTTGAATCACTGGCTTCCTTTAAGTAATCACCTGCTAAAATCCCCAAACCTCCGGAAAATATTTTGAGGCTATCGTGAAGCCCGTATTCCATGCTGAAATAAGCTATTTGCGGACCTTCAAAATTTTTCCTTTCTTCCAGATATTGATTAAATTTTGAATAAACATTATGCATTTTAGTCACAAATGATTCATCATTTTCGAGTTCTATAAATCTTTGAAAACTAACTTCATCTAAAAGAACAATAGGATTATGTGCACATTCTTCCCAAATTTCTGAATCTATATATTGAAATAATTCTCTCGCTTCTGTATTCCAAACCCACCATAAGTTTTTTGAGAGAATACGTAGTGGATTCAAACTTTCCGGCAGACTTGATTCTACTATAATTCTTTTCCAGGCTGGTTCTTCAACAAGCGGTTTTTGAATAAATCTTACACCTTCTGACTTCATACTTTTCTAATCTTACTATAACTTACTAAAAATGAATCTGCAAAAATAGTTTTTTAAATTACTTACAATTTATAGTTTCAATAATTTAAAGTGACTAATTGCAAATTCAAAAAATTAACTCGAAATGGTCAGGATTTTTTCTTTTTACCCTTTCTTAGCCGATGGAGATCAGCTTCCATTTTTTTTATTTTCTTATCTTTTTCGTCAATAATTTTATGTAGTGATGCTATTTCGTTTTCGATTTCATTTTCAGGGATATGTGAGTTTAGCCTGATTTTGAAATCACTCAAAACATTCATATAATTGATAAATGCTTCATAGGGAGTGTCAAATGGATTAAACTGGTTTGATTTAACGCCATTGGAATAATATTTTGTCGACATGTAATAGAAATGGTCGCTCACCTGCAGGTAATTCCAGTCTTTCAATAATTCTTCATTAGAGCATTTTTCCATTCGCTTTCTAAGATCGTACAATTTACTAAATGCTTCATTTTGCATGTTGTTACCCAGCCAGGCTGTGAGATCTCTCTCCTCGTCGGCCCATGAAATGGCATACGGAACATTCACTGCTGAGACAGGTTGTAATTCTTCAATTACTTCTGTTGGTGTTGCAAATCTGAGACGCGGGTTTTTAACAATTTGTTTTGCAAGGCTTTCAAGAAAATCAAAAATACCGCTTTCCTTTGGTTGCCGTTCTCCAAAAGATTCATAACTCAAAAACAGGTTTACTACTTCTTCTTTCGAATCCAGTTTTTCGAGCCAGTTGATAAATTTTTCGGCGGTAAGTGGAAATTCAGACCAGTTTCTGTTGGAAAAGCGAAAAGAAATGTCATCACTTAACTTAAAATTTCTCATTAATACTTTTAGTCTTGGATTTATAGCGTTGACATACATGAAGTTAGGGCTTTTCCATCCGAGGATATGTTTTGCCCCCTCAGTAAGAATTCCTTTGTAGCCCATATTCGCCACATGTGCACCGATTTCATCGGAGTAAATCATTTCCGTATTTCTGAAAATATTTGGTTTATGTCCAAACAGGCCAAAAATCTGATCATCGTGTAGTTTAACCTGTTTCTCAAAAATGTCAGCATCATTCAAAGATGAAAGTGAATGGGAATATGTTTCAGACAGAAATTCAATACAGCCAGTTTTTGTAAGATCTTTAAAAGATTCAATTACTTCAGGAGCGTATAATTCAAACTGTTCCAGAGCAAGACCGGTAATTGAAAAGGAAACTTTGAATTTTCCCTCCAGCTCATCAGCGAGTTTAAGTAACAATTTATTGGTGGGCAGATAACTTTTTTCTGCCACTTTTTTCATTATTGTTTCATTTGAATAATCGTCATAATAGTAATGATCGTTACCAATATCGAAGAATCGGTAGCGACGATGTCTGAAAGGTTGATGAACCTGGAAAAATAGACAAACAGATTTCATTTTCTGTGTTTTATTATTGTGTTACTATTTTAAGTGCACTTTCGTAAACTTTTTTCACATTTTTTGCCGAGCTACTCCATTTCAAACTGTTCACTTCTTCTTTTCCCTCTGTTTTAAAGTGATCAGCAAGGGAAGAGTAGTTTAGCAACCCATATATCGCATCGGCCATGGCGTGTGTATCCCAGAAATCAATTTTCATGGCATTTTCAAGAATTTCTGCTACACCGGACTGGTTTGAAATAATTACGGGTACCCCTGATTGCATGGCTTCAAGAGGGACGATTCCAAATGGCTCGGAAACTGAAGGCATTACGAATACATCGGTCATCTCAAACATTTGAAAAACATCGTCACCTTGTAGAAATCCGGTAAAATGAAAATTATCAGTTATACCGAGTTCTGCCGCCCGACTTATCATACCAGGCATCATGTCTCCACTTCCCGCCATAACAAATCTAACGTTGTTCATTTTTTTCAAAACCAGATGAGCTGCTTCAATGAAATATTCGGGACCCTTTTGCATGGTGATACGACCTAGGAAAGTCACTACTTTTTCATTTACTCCTTTTTTAATAACGGGGCTTTTTGTTGTTCCAACCGGCTCTACAGCGTTGTAAACCGTAACAACTTTTTCCGGTGAAATATGATACTTTTCAATAATGGTATTGCGGGTCAGATTACTCACTGCTATAATTTTATCGGCAACCTCCATTCCTTCCCTTTCAACAGCATAAACTCCGGGATTTACATTTCCGCCACTTCTGTCGAACTCGGTAGCGTGAACATGAATTACAAGCGGTTTTCCCGATATTTTTTTTGCTGCCATTCCTGCCGGATATGCAAGCCAATCGTGAGCGTGTATGATATCGAACAAGTTTTTTCTGGCAATAACTTCTGAGACCACAGCATAATTTTTTATCTCCTGGAAAAGATTTGGACCGTAAGAACCACTAAAATCTATTTTATACCCTCCGTCAGTCTGTACGAATTTTGTTTCTTTTAAGTATTTTCCGCTTTTGAGTTTCCAGAATTCTTCTTCTGAAACATAAGGAACTATGTTTGAGTCTATTTCAAAATAGTCTATCTTTTTTTGGATATCGTCAAATTGAACTTCATGATGATTTATTGAAACATTATTAGCACCAATCACCTGCATGCCGGTTTGGTCTTCATCTCCAAAAGCTTTTGGAACCACAAATATTACATCAATGTTTTTCAGTTCTGTCAGGCCTTTAGTCAGACCATAACATGCTGTCCCCAGACCTCCCGAGATATGTGGGGGGAATTCCCATCCAAACATTAATACTCTCATATTTGACTTATTCTTTAAAATTATGAACCAAATGTGTTGCATATACAACTCCTGCCACGCTCCAGGCCATCGATACAGCACCGCATGCCCTGTGTGGTGGATTGCCATTATAAATCTCTGCCATTGTGCCTATACAATGCTCAGTAATATCATCCTCAAAACTTTCCATAATTTGTTTCACAAAAGGGAGTCCTCCTTTTTTATGGATTTTTAAATACCCTTCAACAAAGAATTGAATTAACCAGGGATGAACAGTCCCCTGGTGCATGGCCTGCTCCCGTTCACGTGGGCCACCCTCAAAAACACCTTTGTATCGCAAATGATCTGGTGAAAGTGTTCTTAATCCCCGTGTAGTCAATAATTTCTTTTTTGCAACACTTAATAATGATTTTTTTTGCTCGATTGATAGAGGAGAATTATCCATTGCAGCTGCAATCACCATATTTGGTCTTACCGACCAATCTGCAATTCCATCTTTTACCACATCTGCCAGATGTTCGTGACTGTCATTACAAAAAGCGTTGAGAAAAGCTTCTTTTGCATTTTCAGCTGTGCTTTTCCAATTTTTTATAAATTCAATTTCGCCAACGAGGTCAGCTAAATCAAGAGCAAAGCATAATGCATTATACCAAAGTGCATTAACTTCAACGGCAAGTCCGTTTCTTTGAACGACAGGATGACCATCTACATAGGAATTCATCCAAGTCAGTGCCGTATTTTTCTTTTCAGCGTAAACAAGACCTTCTTTAGTGATATGGACATATTCCAGAGATCGTCTTTTATAATTTTCGAGAATACTTACGATGGGCTCCCAGTACTTTTCCCAAATTTCTTTTGGGTTTGCATTCTTTTTGAAATATTGCTGAACGGTCCAGATAAACCATAGAGGAGCGTCTACCGAATGATAAGTTGGATTAGGGTCATGAATATTATCCGGGAAAAAACCATCTTTCAGGTATTTGAGATAAGTATCCAGAACCTGGCGACAATTGTAGGAATCGCTTAATGAAATACATAAACCAGGCAAAGAAATAAATGTTTGCCGGGTGATACTATCATACCAGGGAAAGCCGGCAAGGATGTTAGTTTCATTTTTTTTATGCAGGATAAACTGTTCGGCGGCGCTGTCAAGTGATGTTAAGAAAGTATCCCTTTCCGGTCGTTTGTTTATTTCTTTTGTAAACCGTTGTTTCAGCGAAACCGGCTTGGTGGGCTGTAAGCCAGCTGCAAATACTATGGATTCACCTTTTTTTATTGGAATTTCAAAATATCCGGGAACAAAAAGATCTTCGAGATATTCGTACCCACGTTTCAATTCTTCCAGGTATTCAATATCGTAATACCAGTCGGGAACTGGAATAAATTCAGGTGCTTTGCTAAATTGCAAAAAAAGGTCGGGATAGCCTTCATAAAGTTTTAAGCTTATTCCATTGATCGTCTTTTTAAACTTGCTGTTAGCAAACATATTAGCCTTACTGAGTTTATGAATATTTCTAAACGCCAGAAAAGGCTTAAACTTTAGTTTTGTAGGTGAGTGGGCATCTTCCAAAGTATACCGAATTAATACCTGTTCTTCTTTTTCAACCAAAAGTCTTTCTTTGCTGAGAACTACTCCTCCAACCCTGTAGGTAATTTTTGGAACACGATTGAACTCAACGTTTCTAATGTATTTGTGTCCTTTGGGTTCATATACCCCATTTTTAAACCTGTGGATTCCTAAATTGAATTCAGCATTATTTTGAATAACTGTTTCATCGAGTGAAGAAAGAAGGACATGTTTTTCTCCTCCAAAGTTTTGAATTGGGCTAACTAGGAGACCATGATATTTTCTTGTGTTACAGCCGTTAAGAGTAGTGCTCATGTAGGAGCCCGCCCTATTTGATCTCAACACTTCCTTATCAAGTGAATACTCGAGATTAATTAACTGTTCCTTATCAAATTTAAGGTAATTCATGATCAAAAAATGTGATAATGATTATTGGTGTAGTCAGAAACAGAGAAGGAATTTTCTCCTTCTTCAAATTTAACTTATTAATTTCATAATTGTTCGAACTTATTTTTGATTTCATCAATTTCATTCATAAAATGATTTTTTTCTAACTCAAAGTTAAGATTGGGGAAATATTTCTGCAATTCTTTAACTTGTTTTAACGCAGTTTTCAAAAAAAGTAAATATTCTTTTGTGTTGCGGTTGAAAGGTTTATGGTTAAAAGCTTTAGATATTTTATGAATTTTTGGTGTTAATTCACGACTTTCCCTATCAATAAAGGATTCTTCAAATAAACTCCAAATGTGATTTGTTCCTGTTTCAGAAATATGGATCATGTCGTTGGCATAAAACCGATAATCACGTAATTCATCCATTACTATTTCGTAGGAAGGGAAATAGGCACATTTTTCAGAGCCAAATTTGTTTATTAGCTCATCAACCGCCAAAAGTAATGTAGCTTTGCTTCTCTGATTTTCAATCGCACCGTCTTTCCAATGTCGAACAGGACTGACTGTAAAAATAATTTTGCACCCCGGATTCGATTTCCAAATTTCGGGTAGTAGATTATTGTAGAGTTTGGATATTTCATTTACACCAAGCCGGCGGCGGGAAAATTCGGAAGCTGGGATTTTGTGACAATTGGATACAACTTGTCCACTATTTTTATATTCGTAAATCCATGCTGTTCCAAAAGTGAGAAAAATAAAATCTGTTTTTTTTAGATAATCCGAAGAAAATTTAATCCTTTTATTAATATTTTCGAGCGTCCTGTGTTTATCTGTATCTGAAAATTTTCCATGATGAAAAAGACTTTGCCATAAACCGTTATAGTAAATTAAATCATCACTGTTAAAATTTTTTTGTTCCAAAAGAAACTTCAGGCTATTGGCAATGGATATCGGGTTATATAAAATGCCAAAAGGATTGATGTCAACATCATATTTGAGCGCAGCCATTTTAGTCCCAATATTCTCTGTAAAGCAAGAGCCAATAAAAAGGTTCTTTTTAGAATAACCGGTTTTCCACTTAAATTCCGGAATGTCTACCCTGGTCTGAAATTTTGTGTCGGCCATTTATTTAATTTTTGGGAAATCAATTTTTTTGAAAACCAAAGCGGTGCGAGCAGGAAGATATAATTTCAAATAGTGCTGGCTCGTAATCCCACCACTTGGAAGCGTATAGTAGCTGATATCCTCATCCACCAAATCGTTTCCTCCGAACCGCCCAGAATCAGTATTTAAAACAATTTTGTATTTGCCTGGACCAAGTGGAATTCCATAATCAGTGAATGATTGTGTCGGGTTGAAATTAAAAACAAACAGAAACAACCCCCGATGATAAGCAAAAATTTTGTCGGGTTTGTTTTCCAAAACCAGATTAACCGGTGGAATGGTCAGTAACTTGTTTTCACTGATGAGTTGAATCATTTCTTTGTCGAAATCATACAGCCAGTGATATTTTAGTTCAGGATCTTCTGAAATACTCCAGATTCTCCGGCAATGCTTGTATGACCAGCCATTTCCTTCTCGCGGAAAATCAATCCATTCAGGGTGACCAAATTCATTTCCCATAAAATTGAGATAAGCTCCGCCCGCAGTAGATGCTGTAGCAAGGCGAATCATTTTATGAAGGGCTATTCCGCGATCGACAGTTAAATTTGGTTGATCTTTACGCATGCTGAAATACATTTCTTTATCAATCAGGCGAAAGATTATTGTTTTATCGCCAACCAGTGCCTGATCGTGGGATTCTGCATAACTCACAACTTTTTCATCCATACGTTTTGAGGTAAGCTGATAAAAAATATCACCTACGTCCCATTCGTCATCCAATTTTTCCTTAATTATTTTAATCCAGAAATCGGGCATACCCATCGCCATCCGATAATCGAATCCAAGCCCACCGTTTTCCAATGGTGACGCCAACCCGGGCATTCCGCTCACGTCTTCTGCAATGGATATAGAATCAGGCTTTACCTGTTTTATGAGTTTATTTGCCAGCCGGAAATAAGTTGTTGCGTCAAAATCGGTGTTTGCTCCAAAATAGTCATCATAACTGGTAAATGCTTTTTCCAACCCATGGTCGAAATACAACATACTGGTTACGCCATCAAATCTGAATCCATCAAATTTATACTCCTCAAGCCAGAATTTTATATTAGATAAAAGAAAATGAAGTACCTCATTTTTTGCATAATTAAAACAGTATGAGTCCCATGCAGGGTGTTCACCTTTTCCTCCTTCATGGAAAAACTGGAATCGTGTCCCGTCGTAGTTTCCTAAACCTTCCACTTCATTTTTTACTGCATGAGAATGTACAAGATCCATGATTACAGCCATTCCCATTCCGTGTGCCTCGTCAACAAGCTGTTTCAATTCAAAAGGTGTCCCGAAGCGCGATGAAGCAGCAAAAAAACTGGAAACATGATAGCCAAAACTTCCATAGTACGGGTGTTCAGGAATGGCCATTAACTGAACAGTATTGTACCCGTTTGATTTAATTCTTGGCAGCATATTTTCTCTGAATTCATTATAAGTATGTACTCGTTCTTCTTCTCCTGCCATTCCAATGTGCGCCTCATAAATTAAAGGAGGTTCATTTGATTTTTTAAAATCGGGGCATTTCCATTCATACGGTTTATCAGGGGCCCATACCTGGGCATTAAAAATTTTTGTTTCTGAATCCTGAACTACGCGGGTAGCCCATGCGGGTATTCTTTTCCCAAAATTGACTGCCCAGTGTACATTTAGGGAATATAAATCATTGTGGTTTAATGCCTGATTTTCAAGTTCAAGTTCCCAAATACCATTTCCCAGAGGTTTAAACTCGTATTCTTTTTTTTCCTGCCAATCGTTAAATGTTCCAATTAGAAAAATATGTGTTGCATTGGGGAGCCATTCCCTGATAATCCATCCATTATTGGTTTTGTGTAATCCAAAATATAGATAGCCTGATGCAAAACTCTCAAGAGAGTTTGTTCCAATCAGATCTTTTTCTTTTTCATCTGCCAGTTTTATCCAATTTGTAATAAATCCCGTATACGGAAGTAACCATTGATCGTCTTGAATTAGCTTTGGAAGTGTATTGCTCATATTCTTTTTTTATAAAGATAAAAATAGCCAATAAAGTTCATTATAAAGTAAAAAAAGAAGACCTATTCAACTTAATTATTTGATCTTAATTTTACTTATATAGCCCGGATATTTATAAGAATTTTTTGCTCAGGTTTTTCTAAAATAGAAAACCATGGCGGGGGAGCCATGGTTTAAATTGGTTATTCAATGCTGTTTAATTATTAATTTAAAACCAATGTTTGAAATAAGATTATTCAGACTGAATTCTCATTTTTCTATGAAAAATATACAACAACTTTTATTTAAACTGAATTTAATTAATTGATTTTTTAGACAAATGTCTATCTTTTTATTACAAGATTTGCCAGTGGTATCATTTATCGAATATGGAAGTCTAAAATTCTAAAAATTGTGTTTTTGGTGTTTTATGGATTTTGACAATTTCAATTTATTTAGTTGAGGTAAATTATAACTTTTCTAATTTTAGTTTGTTGTTACAAAACAAGAATTATGAATAGACATTCAATGGAAAAAACCGGTTTTACAACAAAAGCTTTAAATATATCGTACCCGAAAAATGATCCACATAATAGTTTACAAATTCCAATTTATGAAAGTGTTGCTTTTGAATTTGATTCAGCGGAACAGATTGAAGCTACTTTTAAAGGAGAACATCTGGCACACACCTATTCAAGATCTTCAAATCCGACGGTAGAGTATTTTGAATTAAAGTTGAAAACACTAACAAATGGATTTGGTGTTCTTGCAGTAAGCTCAGGAATGGCTGCAATTTCCAATACAATTTTTACTATAACAAATGCAGGAGATAATATAGTTTGCGGCTCACAACTGTTTGGCCATGCTTTTTCTTTTTTTCAGAATACATTATCAGATTTTGGTGTTGAAGCCAGGTTTTCAGAACTCAAAAATGAAACGGAAATCGAAAAGTTGATTGATAATAAGACACGTGCAATATATTTTGAAACGGTTACAAATCCTCATCTGGAAATTGCCGATATTGAAATGCTGGCAAGGATTACCGGAAAATACGGCATACTTTTAATCGCAGACAGTACGATTACTCCACCAAATGTTTTTAATGCTTCAAAGTTCGGAATTAACCTAGAAGTAATATCTACAACAAAATACATTTCGGGAGGCGGTACTTCTTTTGGAGGCGCAATTGTCGATCACGGAAATTATGACTGGAGTAAAAACCCTATTTTTTTAAACTATACAGAAAGGTTTAATGAGAAGGCATTTATCGCAAAACTTCGAAAGAATATATACAGGAATATCGGCGGAAGTATGGCTCCGCAAACGGCAAAATTTATGATTCACGGATTGGATATTCTGGAAATACGGGTAGAAAAGTGTTATAAAAATTGTTTGGCTTTAGGTGAATTTTTAGGGTCAGTTTCGAAAGTTAAAAAAGTAGGATACCCCGGATTAGATACTGATCCGCGTTATCAAATGGCAAAAAAATATTTTAATGGAGTTCCAGGTACAATTATGACTTTTGATTTAGAATCGAAGGAGGCCTGTTTTAAATTTATGAATAAGCTCGAAATTATAAGGAGGGCAACCAATCTCAACGATAATAAAACATTGATTATTCATCCGTATTCTACAATTTATTCGGAGTTTTCAGAAGCCGAACGAAAAAGAGCCAACATGCGTGAAACTATGATGCGGCTTTCGGTTGGAATTGAAAATGTGGAGGATTTAATAGCAGACATTAAACAAGCACTTGAATAAATTTGAACAGCAAGTTTTTAGCTTTTCTTTAAATTTCATAAATATAAAAACGGTAGCTTTGTGTAAAAATCAAAAATGTTACTTAAAGTTGCCTTGCTTGTTTCTATGCTAATTCAGCTTGGGGCAGCAATTATAGCCGTTAGTCTGATTCGCAGAACCCGGTATAATATTTCGTGGATATTAATATCAGCGGGTTTTGTTTTAATGTCAATTCGCCGGTTAATTGAATTTTCTTCCCTGTTCTGGGAAACACAACTTTTTTCAAAAGAAAATGTGAATAGCTGGCTTGGAGTTTTAATCTCAGTTATGATGATGGCGGGCTTATTTTTTATTCGTCAGATTTTTAATATGAATGACAGAATAGAAGAATTGAGAAAAGGAAATGAGGCTCGTCTGCTTTCAGCTGTTATTCAGGGAGAAGAAAAAGCGAGGCAATCGATTGCCCGCGATTTACACGATGGGCTTGGTCCGCTTCTTTCTTCAATAAAAATGATAATCAGTGCAATGGATGCTGAAAAACTGGATCAGAATAACCGGAAAATAATTGAACGTTCTGTCTATGTTACCGACGAGGCTCTTGTTACCTTAAAAGAAATTTCTAATAACCTTAGCCCGCACCTTCTAAAAGATTTTGGATTAATAAAAGCGATAGAAACTTTTTCAGCCCAACTTTTTGAGAATTCACAAGTCGATTTTCAGATTATTACAAATATTGAAGAAGTTAGATTTTACAACGAACTTGAAATAAGCATCTATCGAATCGTTTCCGAACTACTCAGTAATAGCATAAAACATTCAGAGGCTAAAGGTATTGTGCTTAAAATTAATCGTAAAGATTCATTCCTTCAATTGGAATACAATGATGATGGAAAAGGTTTTTCACAGGAGGATAAAGAAAAGAGAAGTCGTATTAAAGGAATGGGACTTGAGAATATTCGCTCAAGAGTAAAATCACTTAACGGCCAGTTTATCGTAAACAGTGAACCCGGTAAAGGAATCAATGTATTTATCCAAATACCGCTAAAATGAAAAAGCTGAAAGTATATTTAGTTGACGATCATAGTCTTTTTCGTGAAGGACTCAGGTTTTTGCTCTCTAATCTCGAGATGGTTGAAGAAATATTTGAAGCTGAGAATGGTGATCAATTTATTACAGGCCTAAAAGAAAATTGTATTGATATTGCGTTGCTTGATATTGAGATGCCGGTAATGAATGGTATTGAAGCTACTAAAATGGCCTTAAATATTTGCCCGGAGTTGAAAATTATTGCTTTATCTATGTATTCTGAAGAAAGTTATTATTCAAGTATGATCGATGCAGGCGCCTCGGGATTTTTGTTAAAAAACTCAAATTTTAACGAGGTTAAAAAAGCCTTGACTGATGTTTCAGAGGGGAAAAATTATTTTTCGTCTGAAATATTAAAATCGATATTAAAAAAGGCAATAACAAAAAAATCAGATACTGAAATTAATGATATTACTGAACGGGAGACAGAAATTTTGTTTTACATCTGCAAAGGATTATCAAATGCTGAAATAGCAAGAAAACTGACAATAAGTAAGCGTACTGTAGATAAACACCGTGAAAATTTACTTCAAAAAACCCAATCAAAGAATACAGCTAACCTGGTAATTTATGCTATAAAAAATAAGTATTTTGAAATATAAAAATTTCATGAAAGTCTGGGAATATGAGAAAATTGTAAATAAGAGGATTCAAAAGAAGAATCATTTATTTGAATAATTTTCCATCAAAAATTCAAAAAAACGGTTGACACGTGTAACTTTTCCCTCATCGGATTTTGGTTCATCTATAAAAGCAGTCCAGAATTTTTTTGCGGAGTGGGGCATCTTTTGAAATCTTTTGTCCATTTCCAAATCATTCTCCAAGAGCCATTTCAGATATTCCGGAACTTTAATTTTCGGTGGAGATTCATCTTTCTCAACAATAATATGAACGCTGTCGCCTTCTGTTTTTCCAATGGCCTCACGAATCTCCTTTTTTAAATGCAGCCAATGCGTTCCTTTTCCGTGAGGTAAAAGACTCATTCGGAACATTTTTCCATCAAAAGTGGCTTTTACCCGTAAGGCTTTCCTTGTTCCAAATTCTTTTGCACTTTCAAAAGGAAACTCTGCAAAAACGCCTAGTTGTGGTCCTTTTATCAAAACGGTATCATATTCGTACTTTTTAGCCATTTTTCACTGACTGAATAAATTCGAGGTTACGTTTTAAGCCGGAAAAACCTGATCGTTTTACAGCAGAATTCTTGAACAGATCATCAAAAAGCGGCTTTTCGATATCAAACCATTCTTTTGAAGATAATTCCATTAATTTTGTATGAGGTTCAAAACGAGGTTCATGGTGCGGTTTCGATTTTAAGTTCCACGGGCAAACATCCTGGCAAATATCACAACCGAAAACTCTGTTTTCAAATTGGCCCTGCAGGTTTTTATCTATTTCGCCTTTTAATTCGATTGTTTGGTAAGAAATACATTTTCGGGCATCTACAGTACGATCACTGACAATAGCTTTTGTAGGGCAGGCATCAATGCAACGAGTACAGGTTCCGCAATGGTCACGAACCAATTTTGGCTTATCATAGGGAAGTTCAGCGTCAAGTACCAATTCACCGATAAAAAAGAAACTGCCATGTGTCACGGAGATGAGATTGCTGTTTTTTCCAATCCAGCCTAATCCAGCCTGTTTTGCCCAGGCACGTTCCAGCACCGGAGCGGAATCAACAAATGGGCGTCCCTTGCAAGTTTTAATTTCATTTTGAATAAAAACAAGTAGCTTTTTCAGTTTGTCTTTTATTACAAAATGGTAATCAGTGCCGTAGGCATACTTTGAAATTACCGGCGCATTTTTATCTTTTTGTTTTGCATTAGGAAAGTAATTTTGAAGAACTACAATAATCGTTTTTGCACCTTCAACCAACAATTCAGGATTCAGACGTTTTTCAACATTTCTTGCCATATATCCCATTTCTCCATGCATTCCATTTTTCAGCCATCTTCTCAAATGGTTTTCTTCATCAGCTAGTTCCTGAACCGGAAGAATTATACATTCCAAAAAGCCAAGCTTTTTCGATTTTTCTTTTATTAAATGAGATATCTGATTTGAAGTCGGCATTAGTTCGGATTGTTTGTACAAATCTAAAATAATGAATTTATAAAAAAAGAACCGCCCTTTTTAAAAAGAACGGTTCTACCTTACGTAATAATATTTTTTAAAAGAATCCCAGTTCCAACCGGGCTTCCTCACTCATCATTGATTTATCCCAAGGGGGATCGAAAGTAAGATCGATATTTACATCGTTGATTCCATCAACAGCTCTAGCTGCCTGTGTTACATCATCCATTAAAATATCAACAACCGGGCAGCCCGGAGCAGTAAGTGTCATAACGATATTGGCATTGTTGCTATCATCAATATCAACGTTGTAAATAAGTCCTAGATCATAGATGTTTACCGGTATTTCCGGGTCGTAAACTTCTTTGAGATTATTTATGATTAAGTCTATTCTATTGTCCATTTCTGTTCCTCCTTCCTCATTCTGCAATTCTGCTATAAGCAACAGCGTATAATCGAATTTGTTTTATCATGGCTAGTAATCCGTTTGAACGTGTTGGTGAAAGATGTTGTTTCAAGTCAAGATCATCAATAAAATGCAAATCGGAATCCATCAGTTCCTGTGGTGTCCTACCGGAAACAACCCGTAAAAGCAATGCTACAAGTCCTTTTACAATAACTGCATCACTTTCACCACGAAAATAAATTTTTCCGTCTTTCATTTCTGCAACCAGCCAAACCCGCGACTGGCAGCCTTTTATCAAATTTTGGTCATTTTTATCTTTCGGATCAAGGTCCGTTAAATCATTTCCAAGTTCAATCAAATAAGAATATTTGTCCATCCAGTCTTCATAGATGGAGAACTCTTCAATTATTTCCTGTTGTATTTCTTCTATCGACATGAATCTTAGCTTTGAACGAAAAACCAAAGGTCGTAAATTTTTACTTTTTTACAATGACAAACATCCGGCATATTAAGAATCTTTAAAAACAGTTCAATACTTAATATTTGCTTAAAATCTCTCTTCAATTTTTAATATTTTTATGTTCATAATAAAAATCAAAAATCTTTAAATATGAATAGTTTAAAAGGAACACAAACAGAGAAAAATTTGCTAAAAGCATTTGCCGGCGAATCGCAAGCAAGAATGCGTTACGATTATTTTGCAAAAAAGGCAAAAAAGGAAGGATTGGAACAGATAGCCGCTATTTTTGAAGAAACGGCAATAAATGAAAGACAACATGCAAAGCGGTTTTTTGATTTTCTGGAAGGTGGCATGGTGGAAATCACAGCATCTTATCCTGCAGGGAAGGTGGAAACAACGCTTGAGAATTTGAAAGCTGCTGCTGATGGAGAAAACGAAGAATGGACTGATTTATATCCGGAATTTGCACGGATTGCCCAAGAGGAAGGATTTAAAGAAGTGGCAAATGCATTTAATTTAATTGCAAGGGTTGAGAAGGAACATGAAGAACGATATCGCACATTGTATAAGAATCTTGAAGAAGGGAAAGTTTTTAAACGCGGGGAAAAAGTGATTTGGAAATGCCGTAAATGTGGTTTTATTCATGAGGGAACAGTTGCTCCCAAGAAGTGCCCGGCATGTTTACATGATCAAGGCTACTTTGAAATTGCTGCAAGCAATTATTGATTCTTTCGACAAAATAATTGTTATTCGATTGTTCCACAAAGAAGCTCAGATGCAGAAGATTGTGACTCTTATCACTTTCAACATCTCTCATGTAGTGTTTCTTTGTGGAAAATATAGTTTATGAAGCAATTTATATTCCGTTATAAATGGAAATTTTTAGGTGTTTTTTTAGGCGCACTTGCCGGTTTTCTTTATTGGTATTTTATTGGCTGTAATTCGGGGACTTGTCCCATTCAGTCAAACTGGCACACCAGCACTCTGTATGGTGGCTTAATAGGCTATGTTTTACCCAATAGTCCGAAAAAGAATAAAAAGGAATTAGTTGAAAGCAGCGATTAACTAAAGCATCACAAGTACTTTTTTCAAAGCTTCTGTAAAAAGGTCTATTTCTTCTTTTGTATTGTACATTCCAAATGAAATCCGAATAGTTCCGGAAATGTCAAAATGCTGCATCACCGGATCTGCGCAATGGTGACCCGTACGCACTGCAATTCCCAGTTTATCGAGTAACATACCCACATCGTAGGGATGTTTGTCTCCAATATTGAATGAAATCACACTCGATTTTTCACGAGCTTCACCGTAAATTTTCATCCCGGGAATTTCCTTTAACCTGGATGTTGCGTAATGTAGAAGTTCTTTCTCCCAGTTTGAGATGTTTGGCAAACCAATTTCTTCAATCAGATTTAAGGCAGCTCCCAACGCGATAACACTGGTAATATTTGGTGTTCCTGCTTCAAACTTGTACGGTATTTCATTAAATGTTGTTTTTTCAAACGAAACTTCCGAAATCATTTCACCGCCACCCTGATAGGGAGGTATTTCGTTTAACAGTTTTTTCTTCCCGTATAAAACTCCAACACCATTTGGTCCGTACATTTTGTGTGCCGAGAAAGCGTAAAAATCAACGTCAAGTTTCTGCACATCAACGGGAATATGTTGTACTGCCTGCGCACCATCTACTAATACAGGAACTCCTTGTTTGTGTGCAATTTTAACAATTTCAACTATAGGATTTACAGTTCCCAAAACATTTGAAACATGGGCAACCGCAATTATTTTCGTTTTGGCAGTAATGAGCTTTTTGAGGACATTCAGTTCAATTTCACCGGAATCGGTAAATGGAAGTTTTACCACTTTAGCCTTTTTTCGTTCGGCAAGTAATTGCCATGGAACGATATTGGAATGATGTTCCATTTCGGAAACGATTATCTCATCACCCTCTTGAATAAATTTTTCTCCAAATGAATGGGCTACGAGATTTATACTCTCTGTAGCTCCTTTGGTAAAAATAATTTCCTCACGCACACCGGCATTGATAAATTTCTGGAGATGGATTCGAACGGCTTCAAATTCAATGGTTGCCTGATCGGCCATAAAATGTGCTGCCCTGTGAATGTTGCCATAAAAATCGTTATGCAGGCGTTCTTCTGCCATTAAAACCTGAATTGGTTTTTGGGCAGATGCTGCGCTGTCAAAATAAACAAAAGGCTTTTTATGAACCTCCTGACTTAATACCGGAAAATAACTTCTTATTTTTTGGATATCGTAATTCATTCACTTCGTAATTGAGTAAGTTAAAGGTAGATAATTTTAATGGCAAAAAAATATTCCCGCAATTTCATACAGGTGAAAAACTACGGGAATACCCAATATTTTTTATTTAGCTAACATTCGCAGTTATACGCGCAATCGTGGCAACGTGCAACTTCTCCTTGTAATCTTTTATCAACCAGTCCGTCAATTCGTTCCCGTAAAGCTTCAATTTTTATCTCCTGCACAACTTCATGAGCAAACGCATTCATCATCATTAAGCGTGCTTTACTTTCTTCAATTCCGCGGGCACGTAAATAAAATAATGCTTCTTCGTCAATTTGTCCAACTGTCGCTCCATGGCTGCATTTTACATCGTCAGCATCAATTATCAGCTGCGGTTTTGTTTGCATGGTAGCTGTGTCAGTGAGCAAAAGATTATTGTTCCGCTGAAAAGCATTAGTCTTTTGGGCATCGCGCACGACGTGAATTCTTCCTGCAAAAGCTCCGGTTGATTTTTCATCCAGAACATATTTGTATAACTGATTACTTTGACAATGTGGGCTCTGGTGAACAACCTGAGTGAAATTATCAATGTGTTGCCGTTTGTCTAGAAATGACATTCCAAACATATTTGCTTCGGCATTTTCACCATTCAATATAAACTTCAAATTATTGCGAATGACTCCGCCATGCAAAGAAGAAGTATGTGTTGTAACGTTTGAATCTCTTTCCTGTTTTACAAATACAGAATTCAAAGAGGTTGATTTATTGTGCTCATTCTGAACTGTATAGTAATCAAGATGAGCGTTTTCCCCAACAAAAATTTCAGTAACTGAATTACTCAGATAAGCATTTAAATCCAGTGTGTGGCTGCACAATAACAATTGTAAACTTGCCCCATCTTCTACCACAATCAGATTTCGTTGCGTAGCAAAAGTATCCTGATGTGACTTTAGAAGATTAATTAACTGAAGTGGTTTCTCCAGTTTTACATTTTTCGGGATGTATAAAAAATAACCATCTTTTGCAAAGGCAGTATTTAAGGCAACCAAAGGATCTTCTTCAGTATTTGCAATATTTGCATAATATTTTGCTATCAGTTCAGGATTATTCTTTGCCTGCTCTTCCAGACTTCCAAGTATTACACCCTTTGGTAAGTTAACCTCCCTGTTTTTTTTGTAGTACCAACCATTAATTAACAAAGTTAAGTGGGTATCAAGCTGTGGAACATCGCAACGAAAAATTTCGTTATAATTCGCTTCCACCTCTTCTCTTTGGTGAATGAATTTGTATTCAGGTAAGAATTGAGGTTGCAGGTTGGTATATTTGTAATTTTCGTTTTTTCGTGTTGGGATTCCCTGCATTACAAAATCCTGAAAAGCCTTACTCCTTTGTGAATTCAGAATTTCAGCAGAATCCTGAAAGAGTATCTCTTTCACATCATTGTAATGTCCGGTATATTTTAGCGATAAATCCGCTTTTTCTACTAAAACACTCATAATTAGACAGCAATTTCTTTTTTAATCCAGTCGTAGCCTTTTTCTTCAAGCTCCAACGCCAGTTCTTTTCCGGCTGATTTAACAATTTTTCCCTGGTATAATACATGTACAAAATCGGGCACGATATAGTCAAGCAAGCGTTGATAATGCGTCACAACGATGGTTGCATTTTCCGGGCTCCGTAAAGCGTTCACACCATGAGCAACTGTTTTTAAAGCGTCGATATCCAGACCTGAATCCGTTTCATCAAGAATGGCCAGTCTGGGTTCCAAAAGCGCCATCTGAAAAATTTCATTCTTTTTCTTTTCACCACCTGAAAATCCTTCATTAACGGAGCGGTTAGTAAGTTTTGTATGCATATCCACTAACTCCATTTTTTCGCGCATGTATTTCAGAAACTCACCAGCTGTTAGTTCATCCTGACCTTTATATTTACGTTGTTCATTCACCGACGTTTTTAAAAAATTAACCATAGGAACTCCGGGAATTTCAACTGGGTACTGAAAGCTTAGAAACAATCCCTCTCTCGCACGGTCTTCGGGCGACATATCCAATAAATCTTTACCCATGTAAGTAACTTCACCAGAATTTACCTCATAATCCTCTTTTCCGGCCAAAACATTTGCTAGGGTACTCTTTCCTGAGCCATTTGGCCCCATTATAGCATGGATTTCTCCGGATTTAATTTCCAGGTTTATTCCTTTAAGGATTTCCATTCCTTCAACGGAAACATATAAGTCTTTTATTGATAGCATTTTATTTTTGAAATTTTGAGACAGAAGTTTTTAGCTTCATCTCTAATTTGACATTAATTTTCTTTCTGTATTTTATCCCACACTTCCTTCCAAACTAATTTGAAGTAACTTTTGTGCTTCAACCGCAAACTCCATGGGAAGTTTATTAAGTACCTCTTTGGCGTATCCATTTACAATCATTCCAATTGCCTTTTCTGTATCAATTCCACGCTGGTTACAATAAAAAATCTGGTCTTCACCAATTTTTGAAGTAGTTGCCTCATGTTCAACAATTGATGATTTATTTCCAACCTCAATGTAAGGAAACGTGTGTGCACCACAAGTATCATTCAGCAGTAACGAATCACATTGCGAAAAGTTTCTGGAATTAACGGCTCCAGGTAATACTTTCACTAAACCGCGATATGAATTATCACTTTTACCTGCAGAAATACCTTTTGAAACAATTGTGCTCTTTGTGTTCTTGCCAATATGAATCATCTTTGAACCCGTATCAGCCTGTTGATGATTATTGGTAACAGCAACAGAGTTAAATTCTCCAACAGAGTAATCTCCCATCAGAATACAACTCGGATACTTCCACGTAATTGCGGAACCGGTTTCAACCTGAGTCCAGCTGATTTTTGATGAAACACCGCGACAAACACCTCTTTTCGTGACAAAGTTATAGATTCCGCCTTTTCCGTTTTTATCGCCCGGATACCAGTTTTGAACCGTAGAATATTTTACTTCAGCACGGTCGAGTGCAATGATTTCAACTACCGCAGCGTGCAACTGGTTTTCATCGCGCATTGGAGCTGTACAGCCTTCAAGGTAACTAACATAACTGTCATCGTCTGCAACAATTAGAGTACGTTCGAACTGTCCAGTATTCGCTGCATTAATTCTGAAATATGTTGATAATTCCATGGGGCATTTCACACCTTTTGGAATGTAACAGAAAGATCCGTCACTAAAAACTGCAGAATTCAATGCTGCAAAATAATTATCGCCCACCGGCACTGCCTGTCCCAAATATTTTTGAACCAAATCGGGATGCTCTTTAACGGCTTCGCTAAAAGAACAAAAAATGATTCCCTGTTCAGCCAGTGTTTCTTTAAAGGTTGTTTTTACAGAAACGCTGTCAATTACGGCATCAACTGCCACACCAGCTAAATGTTTCTGCTCTTCAAGCGGAATTCCCAATTTGTTGAATGTTTCAAGCAATTCAGGATCTACTTCATCCAAACTTTCATATTGTGGTTTCTTTTTAGGAGCTGCGTAATAACTAATGGACTGAAAGTCAATCGGAGGTACTTTTAAATACGCCCAGTTTGGCATTTTCATTTTTAGCCATTTCCTGTACGCTTCAAGTCTGAACTTTAGCATAAATTCAGGCTCTCCTTTTTTCAACCAAATCGTACGGATGACATCTTCATTCAAACCTTTCTCAATGATGTCGGTATCTATTTCGGTTATGAAGCCATATTTGTATTCGCTCTGCGTAACTTCATTTAATATTTTATCTTGATCTGCCATTCTCTAAACTTTTCTCACCTATTATAACAACGGCTTAATTGGACTGTTTAAAAATTAATTGCAAAGATATAAAACTATAGATATTTTTGTCTGTGAAATATTTTAAATTAATACTTTCTTGTCTTAAATTAATAATAAACCGGAAATCAATAAAAATGTTGCAACTTTTTTAATTTCCCTTAACTGTATTAATTTATAAATAAAAAGTTACGTAATAACAATATACATGAATAATAGAAAGCAAACCCCAATTTCCGAATTGGGCGAATTTGGGCTAATAGAAAAGCTGACAAAGAATTTTCAGAATAAAAATAAAAGCACATTATTAGGAGTTGGTGATGATGCGGCGGTTTTGGATTATAAAAATAAGCACTTGGTCGTTACATCTGATTTACTTACCGAAGGTGTACATTTTAATTTAATGTATGTGCCTCTTAAACATCTTGGATACAAGGCAGTTGTGGTAAACTTGTCAGACGTTTATGCGATGAATGCTATTCCACGTCAAATTACTGTTAATATTGCTTTGTCCAATAAGTTTTCTGTGGAAGCAGTGGAGGAGATTTATTCAGGTATTAGTCTGGCTTGTGAAAAATACGGAGTCGATTTGGTTGGAGGTGACACTACCAGCTCCTTAACCGGTTTAACCATAAGTATAACTGCAATTGGAGAAGTTGAAAAAGACGATTTGGTTTATCGAAATGGTGCAAAACCCAATGACTTGCTTTGTGTTTCGGGTGACTTAGGTGGTGCTTATATGGGATTGCAATTACTTGAACGCGAGAACGAGGTTTTTAAAGTAGATGAAAATATGCAGCCACAATTGCAGGGGTATGATTATATACTTGAACGCCAACTCAAGCCTGAAGCAAGAGGTGACGTCATTTCGGCATTCAAAAAGATGGGAATAAAACCTACGTCGATGATTGATATCTCAGACGGACTTTCTTCGGAAATTATGCATTTGTGTAAAAATTCGAATACCGGATGCAATTTATATGAAGATAGAATTCCCATGGATTTTCAAACAAAAAAAATGGCGGAAGAGTTAAGCATCAATCCTTTGGTCGCTGCTTTGAACGGAGGAGAGGATTATGAATTGCTGTTTACTGTCTCTCTGGAGGACCATGAAAAGATTAAGAATGATCCTGATTTTACGATAATTGGACATATAACTGAAGTTTCAGAAGGAGTCAATTTAACTACTAACGCCGGCTCAGCGATTCCATTACAGGCACAAGGCTGGAATCATGCAAAATAAAAATGCCGCCCAAATAACGGATGGCATTAAAAGAATCAATATTTTGTATTAATCCGGGTAATATCCTCTGATAATTCCTCGTTTTGAATCTTTAACAAAAAGAAGAATTTCATCTCTTTCCTGTGTTGCAGGCATTTCTGCTTCAATAATTTCTACAGCTTGCGCAGTATTTAATCCTTTTTGATAGATGTAGCGGTAAATATCCTGAATTTCACGGATCTTATCATTTGTTACATTTCTTCTGCGTAAACCAATGGAATTTATTCCAACGTAAGAGAGCGGCTCGCGGCTGGCTTTAATATACGGAGGAACATCTTTTCTAACCAGAGAACCGCCGCCAATCATTACATGCGAACCTATCCTGCAAAACTGGTGAACTCCGGTCATGCCTGAAATAATTGCCCAATCATCAACAATAACTTCACCTGCCAATTGAGTATTGTTACCGAGGATGATATAATTTCCTAGCCGACAGTCATGAGCGATATGCACATAAGCCATAATCAGGTTATTGTTACCAACTACTGTTTTCCCTTTTGAAGCAGTTCCGCGGTTAATAGTTACCATTTCGCGAATGGTATTATTGTCACCTATTTCTACCGTTGTATATTCACCTCTGAACTTTAAATCCTGGGGAATAGCTCCAATAACTGCTCCAGGAAAGATATTACAGTTTTTTCCAATACGGGTTCCTGGTAAAATCGTGACACTTGAACCAATTCTTGTTCCTTCTCCAATCTCAACATCATGATCTATAGAAACAAAGGGCTCTATTACCACATTATCTGCAACTTTTGCATCAGGATGTACATATGCTAACGGTTGTTTCATAATTTATCTTCTAGGTATTTAGATATCTGTCTGTTTTATTATCTGTGCCATAAATTCTCCTTCGGCAACAATTTTATTTCCAACGTAGGTCACACCTCTCATATTTGCAATACCCCTACGAATTGGCGAATTTAAAGTTAATTTAAAAATCAAAGTATCTCCCGGTACAACTTTTTTCCTGAATTTAACATTGTCGATCCGAATAAAATAGGTTGAATATTTTCCTTCGAGTCGACTTAGTACCAGAAGTCCACCTGTTTGGGCCATTGCTTCTACCAGCAAAACTCCTGGCATAACAGGTTCTTCAGGAAAATGTCCCTGGAAAAATGGTTCATTTGCAGTTACGCTTTTTATACCAATAATTTGATCTTCGGTAACTGCTACGATTTTATCAACCATTAGAAAAGGATAACGATGTGGCAAAAATTCCTTTATGCGGTTTACGTCCATTAATGGTGGTAAATTCGGGTCATAATCAGGTGCATTCTCCAGGGTTTTTAAATAAGCCTTTTTTAATGCTTTTGCAAATAAGGTATTCGGCCGATGACCCGGTTTACTTGCAATAATTCTTCCTTTTATATGTTTCCCGCAAAGAGCCAGATCTCCAATAACATCAAGTAACTTGTGTCTGGCACATTCATTATCAAAATGTAAATCTATATTATTCAGGATACCCTGTGGTTTAACCTCTACACGTTCATGGCTGAAAAGATCTGCAAGTCTGTCAAGTTCTTCCTGGTTTACTTCTTTATCGATAATAACAATTGCATTATCCAGATCACCTCCCTTTATCAGGTTCTGGTTCATCAAAATTTCCAGTTCATGAAGAAAAACAAACGTACGACATTTGGCAATTTCAGATTTAAAATCGCCTATGGTATCCAGCGTTGCAAACTGATTATTCAGTACTTCTGAATTAAATGAAATCATGATGTTCAATCTATAGTCGTCATCGGGTAATGCAACTATTTTTGAATCAGATTTTTCATCATAAATTTCAATTTTGTTTTTTATTTCAAAATATTCGCGATCCGCTTCCTGTTCTACTATTCCTGCTTTTTCAATTGCTTCAGCAAAATATTTTGAACTTCCGTCAATAATTGGAGCTTCCTCATTATCAACTTCAATTAAAACATTGTCGAGATCCATTCCTATTAATGCAGCGAGTGTATGTTCTATGGTGCCAATTCTGGCTCCGTCTTTTTCGAGCAGTGTTCCTCTTGATGTGTCTATAACCAGGTCAACATCAGCATCTATTACTGGTTGGCTTTCAATGTCAATACGCTTAAACTTAAATCCGTGATTTTCTGGTGCAGGCAGGAAATTCATTGTCACATTTACACCGGTATGCAAACCTACACCAGTTATTTTGAATGATTTAGATAGCGTTTTTTGTTTTACTGTCATACCTTGTTCACTTAGAAAGCTATTTCTCTTGTTTTAATGATTTCAATTCCCTTTTTAATTGGATAACATCATTTCTCAGTTCAGGTAGTTTTTTATAGATTATAGCTGATTTTATTGCATCTTTTACGTTAAAAGCCGGAGTCATTAATAAAATTTCATTGTCTTTTACAGAATTGGAAACACCAGCCTGAGCCCCAATTTGAACATTATCGCCTATGGTCAAATGACCAGCTAGACCAACTTGTCCTGCAAGCTTACAATTTTTTCCAATTTTTGTTGTTCCGGCCATACCTGCCTGACCAGCAATAACCGTATTTTCACCAATGTCGCAGTTGTGGGCAACCTGAACAAGGTTATCCAGTTTTACTCCTTTTCTTATTATCGTTGACCCCATTGTTCCGCAATCAATAGTTGTATTCGCACCAATTTCAACATTATCTTCCAGAATAACATTTCCAATCTGCGGAATTTTTTTGTAGGAACCATCATTTTGGGGGGCAAATCCAAAACCATCCGAGCCAATAACACATCCTGCGTGAAGAGTACATTGATTTCCAATTATACAATCATCGTAAATTTTTACACCGGCATAAACGGTGCAATTATCACCAATGGTAACGTTTTCGCCAATAAAGGCTTGTGGATAGATTTTTACATTGTTGCCAATTTTTGAGTTTTTACCCACATAGGCAAAAGCACCGAGATAAATGTTATCTCCTTTTTTTACCGTTTCGTCAATGAAACTCGGTTGTTCTATTCCAACTTTTTGTATGGATTTTGCCTGTTGGTAAAGCTCCAGCAACGATGCAAATGCCTGGTATGCATCATCAACTTTTATAAGTGTTGCAGATATTTCTGACTTAGGTTGAAATGATTTGTTTACCAATACAATTGATGCATTGGTTTCGTATATATGATTTTCATATTTGGTATTAGCCAAAAAACTAAGAGTTCCAGGCTTTCCTTCTTCTATTTTCGATACATTAAAAACTTTAACATCTCCATCTCCAACAATTTCCCCGTTAAGAAATGCTGCAATGTCTGTAGCTTTGAATTCCATTCATTTATTAATTTTGGCGTTGCAAATATAGGTTTAAACTAATAAAAGTCCAATTCTTTAGGATAACAGGCAAAATATTTCCTAACAGTTTTGGCTAAAGCATTTAAATTAATATCAGAAGCTTTACGAATATCTTTAACTTTCCCATTTTTGAAAAGTATCAAAATATTTTCGCTATCCCTGTTTAATGCGTTATTGGTTATTTCTCCGGTAATTAAAAAATACGGAGCCAAATCAGTGCTTCCTGTAATTTTCTCTGAAATATTAACAAGCATTTTCTCTTTCCACGCTTTTGAAACAGGTTTCGTTTTTAGTTTTGTCCGAAACAATTTTCTGTTTGTTATACTTTTAGATAGCAGGGAAAGTACTGGATCAGAATGATTTTGCCATTCCTTTACCGATGTCAAAATATCGTTATCATCCAGAAGGGTATACCAGTTTAGTATTTCTTTCCCGGAAACTGATATGTTATTTTTAAAGTCGTTTCCCGAAAATTTAATTTTCAGGAAAATATCAAGTGTTGGGGTAGCAAAAATTGATTCGCCTGAGGCGACCAGTTCTTTTGCTCTCTTTAAAACGTTTATCAAAAGAAATTCTGCTGAAACAACTGTTTTGTGTAAATAGACTTGCCAATACATTAATCTTCTGGCGATTAAGAATTTTTCGATGGAGTAAATTGCTTTTACGTCAACCACAAGCTGATCATCTACAACATTTAGCATTTTTATAATACGTTCAATTCCAACCTGACCTTCTGTCACTCCGGTAAAAAAACTGTCGCGGCTTAAATAATCCAGTCTGTCCATGTCTAGCTGGCTGGCTACTAATTGATGCAGAAATTTCTTTTTATACTGATTTTTGAAGATTTTTATAGTTAAATCAAGTCTTCCATTAAATTCTCTGTTTAGCTCCTCCATTAACAAAAGAGATATTTCCTCATGTGAGATTTCGACCAGGGTATTTTCAAGAACATGCGAAAATGGCGCGTGGCCAATATCATGAAGTAAAATTGCAACCGTTACAGCTTCTGCTTCTTCATCAGTTATTTCATGACCCTTAATTTTAAGAGCTGTAATCGCCTGTCGTATTAAATGAACTGTACCTAAGGCGTGTTCAAACCGGGTGTGATTCGCCCCTGGAAATACTAAAAAGGAAAGTCCTAGTTGTTTTATTCTTCTTAAGCGCTGAAATATTGGGTGTTCAATTAAATCGTAGACCAGCTCGGATTGGATATTGATAAAGCCAAAAACAGGATCGTTGATTATTTTTTTCTTATTTAATTGAATGTTGTCCACAAAATAAGTTGTTCCAAAGCGCTAAAAGTACAAAACTTTCAGTAATCTAAAAATGGTTCCTTTCCATGTAATTAATGTATTGAGAATCAAATTACCTTGATTGAGAAAAATTGAATTTTATTTTCTTTCTGTGTTTTTATTAAATATTTAAAATCAGTCGTTTATAAGTAGTATGATTTTTTTTATTAATCAATTATTTTACTATTTTTGCGAAGATTTTTGGAAAAACCTGTTTTAGGGGACCACTGGTTCCCTATTTTGTTACAAATAGTTAATGATTGACAAGGATAAAGTAATAAGACTGGTTGAGGAGAAGTTGGACGAGAGCATGTTTCTTGTTGATGTGGCTGTCAGTAAAAATAATGTTATAAACGTTTTTGTTGATAGTTTTAACGGTATTACTATTGAAAAATGTATTGAAATAAGCCGAAATGTTGAGCACAATCTGGATCGGGAGACAGAAGATTTTGAATTGCAGGTTTCATCTCCAGGGTTGACAGAAGGATTTAAAGTTAGGAAACAATACATTAAATATAAGGGTCGTGAGATTGAAGTTGATTTAGTAACTGGTGACCATTTTGAAGGGTTATTAAAAGAAGTTGATGATGGTGGAATTATTCTTGAAACTTCAAAACGGGAAAAAGTGGAAGGTCATAAAAAGAAACAATTAATAGTTCAGGAACATAATTTTAAATATAACGAGATAAAAAGTGCGAAAGCAGTTATTACTTTTAAATAAACTGATGTAAGATGGAAAACATTAACCTGATTGATACTTTTGCCGAATTCAAAGAGTTGAAAAACATTGACAGGGTTACAATGATGAGTGTACTTGAAGATGTTTTTCGAAGTGTGCTGATCAGGCAGTATGGTACGGATGAAAATTTTGATGTTATTATCAACATTGATAAAGGTGATTTTGAAATTTGGCGGAACCGGGAAGTTGTTGCTGATGACAAACTGGAAGATCCAAATTTGCAAATAACACTGACTGAAGCGCTGAAAATTGATGATGACTATGAGGTTGGCGAAGAAGTTACTGATGAAGTAAAACTTGCCGATTTTGGACGGCGTGCAATCCTGAATTTGCGGCAGAATCTGGCCAGTAAAATTTTAGAACTGGAGAAAGATCATATTTACGGAAAATATAAAAACAAAATCGGGGACATTGTTACCGGAGAAGTGTATCAGATTTGGAAAAAAGAAATTCTTATTCTCGATGATGAAGGAAACGAATTAATTCTTCCAAAAGGAGAACAGATTCCCTCTGACTATTTTAGAAAGGGCGATGCTGTTCGGGCTATTGTTTATAAAGTAGAACTGCGGAACAATAATCCTTTAATTATACTTTCAAGAACTGCGCCGGTATTTCTGGAACGTCTATTTGAATTGGAAATTCCTGAAATTTTTGATGGTTTGATTACGATTAAAAAAATTGTACGTGTCCCAGGTGAAAGAGCAAAAGTTGCCGTTGAGTCTTACGACGAAAGAATTGACCCTGTTGGTGCATGTGTGGGGATGAAAGGATCCAGAATTCATGGAATAGTTCGGGAATTAAGAAACGAAAATATTGATGTCATAAATTATTCCGCAAATCTCCAGCTTTTTATTAAAAGGGCATTAAATCCTGCAAAAATTAATTCAATTAAAATAATTGAAGAAGATAAAAAGGCGGAGGTTTATTTAAAACCGGAGGAGGTTTCGCTGGCAATTGGTAAAGGAGGGTTGAATATTCGACTTGCCAGTCAGTTGACAGGATATGAAATCGACGTTTACCGTGAGATGGAAGAAGACGATGAAGATGTAAATCTCGACGAATTTGCTGATGAAATTGAAGATTGGGTAATTGATGGTTTAAAAGCGATTGGTTGCGATACTGCAAAAAATGTGTTGAGTATTCCACGCGATGAGTTGATAAAGAGAACTGACTTCGAGGAAGAAACTATTGATAATGTATTACAAATCCTTAAGTCAGAATTTGAATAATAGTAAAAAAGTAGGTACAGTTATTCATTTTTGTTAAAATTGTACGTTTAAAAATTGGCATTTGGATTAAGAAATTAAATTTTTTTTATGGTGGCTGGTAAAACAACGAGGCTTAGTAAACTTGCAAGAGAATTTAACGTTGGTATTCATACCATTGTAGAATTTCTACATAAAAAAGGTTTTGATATTGATTCAAATCCGAATACTAAAGTTAGCGAGGAGGCTGTTCAACTTCTTGAAAATGAGTATAAAGTTGATGTATCATTAAAAAAGGAATCTGAAAAAATTAGTTTGAAGAGTCAACGACCTCAGAAAGAAACTATTTCAATAGAGGAGGAGAATGAAGAAGATAAATCTGAATCAAAAAAGGATTCTGACGAAAAGCCAAAAATAGAGGTTCAGGAAAAGAAGGAAAAGCAGGAGGAAGAGAAACCAGTTGAGAAAGAAAAAACAAAACCAAAGGATAATCTGAAAGTATTGGGAAAAATTGATTTAGATGAAATTGGCAAAAAACCAGTAAAAGAAAAACCAGTTTCAAAAGAAGAGCCTAAAGTTGAGAAGTTGGAAGAGAAACCAGTTGCAGAGGAGAAACCACCAAAAGAAGAACCCGAAAAAGTTAAGAATGACGTTGTTGAAACTAACATTCCAAAGGTTGACGAGATAAAAGTTGTTGGCAAAATTGACCTCAAAAATATAAATCAGAAAACCAGACCGGCAAAAAAATCGAAAGAAGAAAAAGAAAAAGAACGAAGGGAACGTCACAAGCAAAAAATTGCCAAAAAATCAGAACAGGCAAAAGCTGAAAATACTAAGGAATCAAACGATTCATTAGTAAAGGCAAAAGTTGATAAATTGAATGGCCCGACAGTAGTTGGAAAAATTGATTTACCGGATAAAAAGCAGGAGCATTCGGGACAAGGAGGTAATAAAAAGCGCAGAAAAAGAATTCCAAAAGAAACAGGAAGAATAAGTTTTGAAGATAGAAAAGGCGATAATACCAAATCTAAATTTCAGGTTAATAAACAAGGTAGTAAAAAGAAGAGACCTTTAAAAAAAGAAGTAAACGAAGAAGATGTTCAGAAGCAAATTAAAGATACACTGGCTCGTTTAACTTCCAAAGGGAAATCGAAAGGATCAAAACACAGGAGAGACAAACGTGCTGCAGCCAGTGAAAAAATGCAGGCTGATATTGAAAAACAAAATGAACAGAAAAAAGTAATAAAGGTTACTGAATTTGTTTCCGTTAACGAACTTGCGAATATGATGAATGTTAACGTAAATGAAGTTATTTCATCATGTATGAGTTTGGGTCTCTTTGTTTCGATAAACCAAAGGTTAGATGCTGAAACATTATCAGTGGTTGCCGACGAATTTGGTTACTCTGTTGAATTTGTTAGTGTTGATATTCAGGAAGCTATTGATAGTGTTGAGGAAGATACTGACGAAGAATTGATCCCACGTCCTCCTATTGTTACAGTGATGGGACATGTTGACCATGGTAAAACTTCGTTACTCGATTATATTCGTAAAACAAATGTTATTGCTGGCGAGGCTGGGGGAATTACCCAGCACATTGGTGCATACCATGTTAGTCTTAGCGACGGGAAAGATATTACTTTCCTTGATACACCGGGGCACGAAGCTTTTACTGCGATGCGAGCCCGTGGTGCCCAAATTACCGATATTGCAATTATTATTGTGGCTGCAGACGATAACGTAATGCCTCAAACAATTGAAGCAATAAATCATGCTTCAGCAGCTGGTGTACCTATTGTTTTTGCAATCAATAAAATTGATAAACCTGGTGCAAATCCTGAAAAAATAAAAGAAGAGCTTGCTAATATGAATTACCTTGTTGAGGAATGGGGTGGGAAATATCAATCTCATGACATTTCAGCGAAGCAAGGAAAAGGTGTTGAAGAATTATTGGAAAAAGTCCTTCTTGAAGCAGAAATGCTTGAGCTAAAAGCAAATCCAGATAAAAACGCAACAGGGACAATTATCGAATCGTCCTTAGATCGTGGTCGCGGTTATGTTGCCACTTTACTTGTTCAATCAGGAACATTAAATATTGGGGACATCGTATTGGCAGGGCAGTATTTTGGACATGTAAAGGCGATGTTTAACGAACGTAATCAGAAAATTGATGAAGTTGGTCCGGCTCAACCAGCTATAATTCTGGGATTGAACGGAGCCCCACAGGCTGGTGATAAATTTAATGTAATGGATTCCGAAAGAGAAGCCCGGAATATTGCCAATAAACGTGAGCAATTGGCTCGCGAGCAAGGATTACGGACACAGAAACATATCACACTTGATGAAATAGGGCGCCGAATCGCGATTGGTAATTTCCAGGAATTGAACCTGATTGTTAAAGGTGATGTCGATGGTTCCATCGAAGCACTTTCAGATGCGTTAATAAAGCTTTCAACCGAAGAGATACAAGTAAATATTAAACATAAAGCAGTTGGACAAATTTCGGAATCAGATATCCTGCTTGCGGCAGCTTCAGAAGCCATTGTTATTGGGTTCCAGGTTCGGCCTTCGTTGAATGCACGTAAATTGGCTGAAAAAGAACAGATTGATGTTCGTTTATATTCTATCATTTACGATGCAATTAACGAAATAAAAGCGGCAATGGAAGGTATGCTTTCACCCGATATTAAAGAAGAAATTTTGGGCACAGTTGAAGTGCTTGAAACCTTTAAGATTACTAAGGTAGGAACTGTTGCCGGTTGTATCGTGCGCGACGGGAAAGTAGCACGAAATTCAAAAATAAGAGTTATTCGTGATGGTATTGTTATTTATACCGGAGTACTGGGGTCACTTAAACGATTTAAAGAGGATGTTAAAGAAGTGAAGAACGGTTATGAATGTGGTCTGAATATTGAAAATTTTAATGATATCAAAGTAGGTGATCACGTTGAAGCTTTCCAGGAAGTTGAAGTTGCGAAACAACTGTAAAAAAAATTAACACTTAATAATACAAGGTCGGTTTTTCATCCGGCCTTTTTTCGTGCCTGGAAAACATCTGAAATTTAATTAATTTTTTACAGTACATATTTATGTACATAATCTTGAATTACATGCGATTTGTGGGTTCATTGAAATTTTTCACAAAGGATGAGGAGGTGATTTTATACTTAATATTACACTAAGATTTTTCAAAAATATAAATCACCGAACTACATAGTGAAGGTTTTAAAAGGCTGGTAATCCATGAAATTGTGCCATGAAACATTCCCTTCATAAATGAAAATCTCGATTTTTTATACTTTTCACTAAGCATCGAAACATAAAATGAGTCAAAAGGCATGGATCGAATTCCTAAAAGTGTGAATCCAAATTTTTTACCTAAAAGCTCCATTTGTTCAGGCTCGAAGTGCCAGATGTGTCGCGGTACATCATAAGCTGCCCAGTATTTACTGTAGTGTTTGGCATCGTATGATGAGCTATTGGGAACGGCAATAATTAATTTACCGTCCTTTTTTAGCATATTATTAAAGGTTACAAGGTTTTCACTGAGTTTGTGTATATGTTCTAATACATGCCACAATGTAATTACGTCAAACATACTATCCTTAAACTTAAACAACTGTTCTGTCGGAAAAATATTAAGGCCAAATTCATTTTTTGAAAATTCGCGTGCCTCATTACTTTTTTCCGTTCCTGTTGTGGCCCAACCTTTTTGGCGCATTTCGTTGATAAAAAAGCCTGTTCCGGTTCCAATGTCAAGAATGCTTCCTTTTTCTTTTTTGGAAACCTTCTCAACAAGTGCTCTTTTTCGGTCAAGCATGTATTTCCTTACGCTGTGGTATATGGAATTTACCAACCCTTTTGATGTATTTGAATGTGATATATATTCTTCCGATTGGTAGTAGGAACCTATATTTTCTTCATCTTCAATGTTTTCTGTAATTTTGAAACCGCATGAATTACATTTTTTTATTTGAAATTCTTCGCCACTAACAAAATAATCGGTACAGTTTAAAAATGGTGAAAAGTTATTATTGGAGCATACCGGACAGATTAAAACATTAAATTTTGCCATTTCAAAAAAATTATCAGAAAGGTAATAACCTTAGCAGGATGAGATGATATTAATTTTATTTCAAACAAAGAAGATATGTCTTTTAGAATCAAAATTACTTGATACTTAATCCCTTAAAGTATTAGCATCGCATCTCCGTAAGTACCAAAACGGTAATCTTCCTTTAAAGCGGTTTTATATGCTTCCATGACAAAATCATAACCTCCGAATGCAGCAACCATCATTAATAGTGTTGAGTAAGGAAGGTGAAAGTTTGTAATCATTCTGTTGGCTACTCTAAAATCGTATGGTGGGAAAATAAATTTATTTGTCCAGCCTTCAAATGGTTTCAAAAATCCTTGTGTAGAAACAGAACTTTCCAAAGTTCGCATAACAGTTGTACCAACTGCACAAACATTTTTCTTTTCGGTTTTTGCGTTGTTAACAACATTGCAGGCTTCATCCCTAATCCAAATTTGTTCTGAATCCATTTTGTGTTTGGTAAGGTCTTCTACATCAACACTTCTGAAATTTCCTAAACCAACATGAAGTGTTATATAAGTGAAATCGATTCCTTTAATCTCAAGCCTTTTTAACAACTCACGGCTAAAATGCAGTCCTGCTGTTGGAGCAGCAACTGCACCTTCATGTTTTGCAAAAATAGTCTGATAGCGATCTTTATCTTCCGGTTGAACAGGACGATTTATAAACTTAGGCAGTGGAGTTTCACCAAGTTCGTATAATGTACTTTTAAATTCATCATATGGTCCATCGAACAGAAACCGCAATGTTCTTCCCCTTGAAGTTGTATTGTCAATAACTTCTGCTACCAATAAATCATCATCACCAAAGTATAGTTTATTTCCAATTCGTATTTTTCTGGCAGGATCTACCAAAACATCCCACAAACGTTGTTCACGGTTTAGTTCACGCAAAAGAAAAACTTCAATTTCAGCTCCTGTTTTTTCTTTATTTCCATATAAACGGGCAGGGAAGACTTTTGTATCGTTAAATACTAATACATCTTTGTCGTCGAAATATTCAAGCAGATCTTTAAATGATTTGTGTTCAATAGTTCGATTTGCTCTGTTTAAAACCATAAGTTTTGATTCATCCCTATTTTCTGCCGGATGTAAGGCAATTTTCTTTTCATTTAAATCGTACCTGAATTTCGAAAGCTTCATAAAACAATATTTTAATTTTAATATTTCAACTTTATATTGGTTGGTTATTATTTTATTGATGTTTTGTGATTAGGCCTCGTTATACGGAGGAAAAATCAATTGGTTACAAATAAATTTAAATTTTCTAAAAAAAAATCAATTTTAAATGCATCATCAATCTTATAATTACCGATTTTTGTTCTCCTTAGACTAGTTAAATGTGCTCCACATTTCAATTCTTCACCAATATCACGCGCCAATGAACGAATATATGTTCCTTTACTACAATTCACTAGTAATTTAATAATTGGCAGCTCAATCAATTCAATATCAATTTTGTTAATAACAATTTTTTTTGGCTGAAGTTTTAATTCTTCGCCATTACGGGCGTATTCAAATGCTCTTCTTCCTTTAACCTTTACTGCTGAAAAAACAGGAGGAACCTGTTCTATCTCACCTTCAAATTTTTTTAATGTATCAAATATTAATTCTTCGTTTACATGCGAATAATCGAAAGTTTCATTCACTTCAGTTTCTAAATCAAATGATGGGGTTGTTGCTCCTAGCTTAATAGTCACCAAATATTCTTTTTCCCCGTTCTGAAGTTCTTCAATTTTTTTTGTTGCTTTCCCCGTACAAAGTATCATTAGACCGGTTGCCAATGGATCAAGAGTACCTGCATGCCCAACTTTCATTTTTTTTATACCCATTTTTCGGCATAAGGTATTACGTACTCTTTGGACCAAATCAAACGATGTCCAGTTGAGGTCTTTGTCAAATAATAAAATTTCGCCTCCTAAAAAATCGTAAGTCTTTTTGAGGTTGGTCATCGGCAACAATCTAGGCTTCAGTTGTTTAAGTATTTTTGCAAAAATTAAGCTGCAAATATAGCAATTAGACCTATAATTAGACAATAAATGGCAAAATAAATCAATTTTCCTTTTTTGATTATTTTAATCATCCAAGAACAAGCAAGAAGTCCTGAAATGAAAGCTGCAAAGAAACCGATTGTTAATGGAATTATTCCAATATTTTCGCCTGATGTAAAATCTCCACCTAAAATATCTAGAAATGCAGCACCTAAAATAGGAATTAATACCATTAAAAAGGAAAAACGGGCGACTTCCTCTTTTTTTGTTTTTACTAGTAAACCGGTAGCAATGGTCGCTCCGCTTCTTGAAATTCCCGGCATTACCGCTAGAGCCTGCGCTAAACCTATAAGAAGCGATTTCCCAAATGTTATTTTGTTTGTTCCTTTTTTTGCAAAATGTGCGAAGCTTAACAAAAGTGCGGTAACCATTAACATACTTCCAACCAACAAAAGGTTTCCGGTAAATAACTTTTCAACCTGGCTTTTAAATAAAATACCAATAAACATTACAGGAACTGCCGAGAGAAGAAGTTTTGAAATGTAAATAGTCGACTCATTCCATTGGAATGCAAATAGTCCTTTAAAAAGTGAAATAATATCTTTCCTGAAAACTACAAGCGTACTTAGTACTGTAGCTACATGAACTGTAATGTCAAATAGTAAATTGTTTTCGGATTGAACACCAAGTACTACATGTCCGATTTCCAAATGACCACTAGAGCTAACCGGGAGAAATTCAGTAAGACCTTGAAGAAGCCCGAGTAGAAGTGCCTGGATTTCATTCATAAAATAGAGAATTAATTATCTTCCTTGGGTTTTTTCATGATGGCATAGATCTCAAAAACGAAACCAATTAATAAAATTACCGGGGCTACTGTTATGCGCCTGAAACTGAAAATATTTGGATCGAAAACATTTGGATCTTTACTTCCTCCACCTGCCATCAAAATAAATCCGATCACAATAATTGCAAAACCGATGGCCATTAATTTATAATTCTCTTTTCCCAGGGCAAACCCCATTGATTTAACTTCTTTTTCTTTTTTTGCTTTTGCCATATTTTTCTGATTGACGGGTTAAAGATAGTGATTAAAATAATTCATCAAATTTCAATTTCAGGAATTTGTTCAGAGCAAAAAATGTCGAGAGGTAAGATATTAGTAATCCAAGTATTACAACCATAGCGAAAACCTGTGCTGCAACAAAAATATCATTTTGTGAAATAATGCCGGTGAGTTCTTTTTTATAGGCATAAATAGTTCCCAGTACTACGATATTTGCAATAAAAGCTCCGTAAACGCCAAGATATAAGCTATTTTGCAAAAAGGGTTTTCGGATAAAAGAGTTACTTGCACCTACCATTTGCATAGTGTTGATAGTAAATCTTTGCGAATAAATTGATATACGAATAGTATTATTGATTAAGGCAACAAAAATGAATAATAACAATATACTTATTACAATAAGGACTATGCTTATTTTACTTACATTTTCATTTATCACGGAAACCAGGTTTTTTTGGTAATAAACATCTGTAACTTCAGGATATTCCTCGAATTTCTTTTCGATTAATATCATGCTGTCGGGATGGGTATAAATGGCATTAAGTTTTATATCAATAGAGGCAAATAATGGGTTGTACCCCAGGAATCCCTTAAAATCTTCACCCAATTGTTCGGTAAGTTCTTGCGCTGCAGTTTCTTTATCAATATATTCCGTAGATTTTATAAAATCGAACGCATTTAAAGATTTTTGGAGGCTAATGATATCAGCATCTTTTAAATTGTCTTTTAAAACCAAAGTAAAACCTATTTTTTCCCGAACATAATCAGACAAACGGTTTGAGCTAATCAGGATAAGGCATAATATTCCTAACAAAGTTAGAACCAGAGAAATGCTTACAAGTGAAGTAATCCCGGAACTAAAAACACGTTTTTTTATTTTTTTAGGTTTTTGATTTTCCATTTCAATTTCTGTGGAATTTTGACCATTGAAGCAAATGTATAAATAAAAGAAGAATTTGTTAAAAGGAATATTACCACACACTGATTTTATTGAATCACTCGGAATAATGAAACAAATGTGTAAACACAATATAAAACCCTGAAAATTTGAACATTATTTTTTTGGAAATACGAAAAAAGAAAATACTTTTGCAGTCCCGATTATTATCCTTATAAATAGGATGTATAAAATGTTGATTTTCTTTGAGTAACGAATTTGGTTAAGTATTCCGTATTAATCTAAAGAACAACTTGAAGGATTTCAGAAAGTGTTAAACAACAAAAATTTAAACAAGTGGATACACTTAGTTATAAAACAATTTCAGCAAACAAAGCTACCGTTAGTAAAGAATGGGTAGTTGTTGATGCTGAAAATATGATTTTAGGACGTTTAGCCAGCAAAGTGGCTAAGATGCTGAGAGGAAAATATAAACCTGATTTCACCCCTCATGTTGATTGTGGCGACAATGTAATTGTTATCAATGCTGAAAAAGTTCAGCTTTCAGGAAAAAAAATGACAGATAAAGTTTATGTCCGTCACTCGGGTTATCCTGGAGGTCAGAGTACTCAAACTCCTAATGATATTTTAGCAAAATATCCTGAAAGGTTAGTTGAAAAAGCTGTAAAAGGTATGCTTCCTAAAAATAAACTGGGGAGAAAACTTTATGGTAACTTACATGTGGTAGTTGGTTCTGAGCATAAATACGAAGCTCAGCAACCAAAAGTTGTTGATTTAAATACGATTAAATAAGCAAAATGGAAGTAGTAAACACATTAGGACGTAGAAAATCAGCAGTAGCTAGGATTTACCTGAGCGAAGGAAAAGGTAACATTACTGTTAATAAAAGGGAATTAAAAGAATATTTTCCGACTACAACATTGCAATATATTGTTATGCAACCGCTGAATTTGTTAAATGTTGCTGAAAAATACGACATTAAAGTAAATTTAGATGGTGGTGGCCCTAAAGGACAGGCAGAAGCTTTACGTTTAGCGATTTCTCGTGCATTGATTGAAATCGACCCGGAAGCTAGAAAAGAGTTAAAACCAGAAGGATTCTTAACAAGAGATCCTCGCGAAGTGGAACGTAAAAAACCTGGACAGCCAAAAGCAAGGAAACGTTTCCAATTCTCAAAACGTTAATTATTTTTTATAAACTATATGGGTCTAAAACGGTTGAGATCTCCATTGTTGGGGCTACTCAACGGTTGCTTTTAGGAACATAAAAAAAGTAAACAGATGCCAAGAACAAATTTTCAGGAATTATTGGATGCAGGTGTTCATTTTGGTCACCTGAAAAGAAAGTGGAATCCAAACATGGAACCTTACATTTTCATGGAAAAAAACGGAATCCACATTATTGATCTTCAAAAAACAATTGTAAAAATTGACGATGCTGCAAAAGCAATTAAACAAATTGCAAAATCAGGTCGTAAAATTTTATTTGTCGCCACTAAAAAACAGGCAAAAGATTTGGTTTCCGAATTGGTGAAAAATGTTGGAATGCCTTATGTTACTGAACGTTGGCCGGGTGGTATGCTTACCAACTTTCCAACTATCAGAAAAGCGGTGAAAAAGATGATCTCAATCGACAAAATGATGAAAGATTCCAGCTGGGATAATTTGTCGAAAAGAGAAAAACTGCAAATTACAAGGCAACGTGCCAAATTGGAAAAAATTCTGGGTAGTATTGCAGATCTTACCCGCTTGCCGGCAGCTTTGTTTGTTGTTGATGTGCTAAAGGAAAAAATTGCGGTTCGCGAAGCGCAGCGTTTGGGTATTCCCGTGTTTGCAATTGTAGACACAAATTCAAATCCGGAAGGAATAGATTTCGTAATTCCTGCCAACGACGATGCTTCTCAGTCAATTAAACTTATTGTTGGTGCAATGACTGATGCAATTAGTGAAGGATTGAATGAACGAAAAGCAGAAAAAGAAAAAGAAGATGCTGATTCAACTCCAACAAAAAAAGCTAAGAAAAAAGCAAAAGAAGATGATGAGGATCTCGACGAAGAGGAAGACGTCGAAGTTAAAGAAGAAGAGTCTGACGAAGATTAATTGAGAACAAGGTTATTTATTCTATAAAACCATTTTAAAAAACGAAATTTCATTATGTCATTTACAACAGCCGACGTAGTTAAATTACGGAAAGTAACCGGTGCAGGGATGATGGATTGTAAAAATGCCCTGAAAGATGCCGATGGTAATTTTGACCGCGCCCTTGAAATTATCCGTGAAAAAGGAAAATTAGTTGCCAATAAACGTGCTGACAGAGAAGCTTCTGAAGGTGCTGTTTTGGCTAAAGTTACTGAAGACGGTAAATTTGGCGCTCTTGTAGTGCTGAATTGTGAAACCGACTTTGTAGCTAAAAACGAAAATTTTGTTGCATTTGCCGACAGTATTTTGAAAGTAGCTTTGGAAAATAAAGCTGGAAATCTTGACGCGCTTAAGGCAATGGAACTGGATGGAAGAACAATTGACGCTCAGGTAACAGAACAAACAGGAGTTATCGGTGAAAAAATTGAACTTTCGTACTACAATAAAATTGATGCAGAAACTGTTGTTGCATACATTCACCCTGGAAATAAACTGGCTACTTTGGTTGGTTTTAACAAAGGTGAAGTTGAGATACAGGTCGCTAAAGATGTTGCAATGCAGGTTGCAGCTATGGCACCTGTAGCTATTGATTCTGATTCAATTCCGCAGGAAGTAGTAGATAAGGAATTGGAAATTGCTAAAGAAAAATACCGTCAGGAAGGAAAACCTGAAGCAATGTTGGAAAAAATTGCGCAGGGTTCATTGAATAAGTGGTACAAAGAGGTTACGCTTTTAAACCAGACTTATGTGAAAGACGGAAAGATTTCCATCAAAGATTTCTTGAAACAAAACGACAGTGAGCTTACGGTTACTGCATTTGAGCGCTACACGCTTGATGTATAATCAGAAGCTGAAGAAGAAATATATTAAAGAGCTGTTCGTTTAATCGGGCAGCTCTTTTTTTGTGACAAACCCAAATATTATTGAAAAGCAAAGTGAATTTTTATTTTCCCCTCCAAATTCCCCGTATTTTGGATAATAGGTAAGTTCAAAAGTTGGTCTGAATCTTATTTGTTCTATTACCTTTGATTGTATTCCCAGTACGATCCCAAGTGTTCCTCGGGAGAATGATGATTTTAAATATTCGGGAATTTCATAATCCGGATTTTCATAATCTCTTATAGCCGACCAGAAATATGTGTTAACATTAACTCCGGTATAAATAAAAGTGTTGGATTTTAATTTAGAATTAAACAATACCTTTGCCTGAATAAATGCAGCTTCGAGTAAATGTTCGTATGAATACCAATGACCTAAACCGCTTGTCTCGAAATATTCATGTAACTGCGTATATCTAACTCCCGGGAGAAGAGATAAGAATACATTTTTATCTTTTTTGAATAAGATTGGTTTTTCAATTATAAAGTGATGTCCCGATATATTATGTGTTCCCCCGCCATAGTTAGAATTAGTGTTAACATAGGAAAGGCCGGCACCAACATTTATAATTGGTTTATTTTGACCAAATATTAAAATTTGGGTAAAAAGAAATAAACAGAGTAAATAGATTTTTTTCATTTTTGAAGGTCATTTAAGATTTTTATAAAAGTAGTTTTTTATAATTAACTGCTAAATTGTTCCAAAACATTATTTCATTCCAAATCCTCCGCCTCCTGGTGTCTTAATAATTAATTTATCTCCAGCCTCAACGTTTATATTCTGTACAGAGTCCAGTTGAACTTCCTTCCCGTTTTTGCGGATTATTTTTTGTTTTCCTGATTTTCCTGATTCTCCGCCTTTTGTTCCAAATGGACCTGATTGTCTTCGCTGTGAAAGTACAGAAAGATTTACCGGTTCAAGGAAAGTGATTTCACGCACAACACCATCGCCTCCTCTCCATTTTCCTTTTCCACCAGAATCTTTTCTGACTGAGAATTGATCTAACCGAACAGGATATCGATGTTCCAGAATTTCAGGATCGGTAATGCGGGTATTGGTCATATGGTGATGCACTGCGCTGGCCCCGTTAAATCCTTCTCCTGCACCACAACCACCGCAAATGGTTTCGTAATACCCGAAATTTTTATTGCCAAACAATGTGTTGTTCATGGTTCCCTGACTTGCAGCAACAATTCCAAAAGCTTTTAAAAGTGTGTCAGTCAGTCGCATACTTATTTCCACATTGCCACCTACCACGGCAGGGCAATTTTTCGGATTGTCATCAAAATTCGGATTAAGTAAACCCTCAGGCAAAACAAAAGAAACAGGTTCAAGAAGCCCTTCATTTAGTGGAATTGGTTCATTCAATAACAAGCGCAACACATAAATTGTTACACTGTTTACAATAGCGCGTGTTGCATTCATGTTACCCGGATGAACAGGTGAACTCCCCGTAAAATCGAAGATACATTTCCCGTTGTTTATTTCGATATTTACTTTCAATTGTGATCCGTCATCAAGAAATTCAGAAGCGGAATAAATTCCATTCTTGAAAGTTTTAAGTGTATCCTGCATCTTTTTAGCAGCATGGTTTCTCAATAAATCCAAATGCTTCTGAATGGCGTCTTTACCATAAGTCTGAATTAGTAACAAAAAGGCGTTTAATCCATTTTGGTTAGCAGCAAGCGCGGCATTTAAATCGGCAAGATTTTCTTCCACTGAGCGGGTTGGATAAGAATTTTCCAGCAAGATTTTTTGCATGCCTTCCCAATCTACTTTGCCATTTCTTGCCAAATAGGAAGGTGAAATTACTACACCTTCTTCTTCCAGATTTTTTGCATCAGGCGGCATAGAACCTGGACTGATTCCGCCTATTTCACTATGATGTGCTCTGTTTACCACAAACCCAACGCGTTCTCCCTGATAGAAAACAGGAGTGACCACTGTAATATCAGGTAAGTGAGAACCACCATACTTCGGGTGGTTGGTAACAATTGTATCACCCTCTTCAAAAGTAAAATGTTTAAGCAAAGTTTGTACACAAACACCCAATCCACCCAAATGAACCGGGATGTGCGGAGCGTTGGCCACCAGGCGCCCTTCGGCATCAAGCAGGGCACACGAAAAATCAAGCCGTTCTTTTATATTTACGGAAAGGGATGTTCGCTGCATAAGCGCTCCCATATTTTCTGCAATAGCCATAAAACGGTTGGTAAATAATTCCAGTTCCGTTTCTTCTGTTTGATTTTCTATTAATTTCAGCTTCGTATCAATATGTTGCAGGATTGCAGTTCCATTGTTTTGAAGTTGTAGAGTCCATCCTTCTTTTACATAGGTTGTTGAAAAGTCATCGGCGAAAATAGCCGGTCCTGAAAATATTGCACCAGCCTTAAGTTGGTTTCTTACAAATCCCGGTAACTGTTTATCGGTGGGTAAAAATGGTTGAGGTGTGTATTCTTTAATCGTGTTTTGTTTTATTTCTTTTTTCTTAGACTGAACCGATGCAACTACCCGCAGCGTTTCCACCTCTATTTTACGGTTTGAAACAGAATGACCGTATAATTTTTTGTACTCGTCATTAAAATCCGGAATTAACTTCTCCGGTTTTGAAAACGGAACTTCTAAACTGGAATCCTGTCCTTTAAACCGCAGGAATACCATTCGCTGTCTTATTTCAATCTCATCAATTCTGTATCCCTCTTTTTTTAATTCAGCAATGGCATCGACTTCAATTTCAGAAAAGTAGTCAGGTATTTTGTTTTTGATATTCTCTAGATTTTGTAGTATTTGCTTTTCGGCAAAACGCTCAATGGTGGCATTTCCTATTCCATAAGCACTAAGTAAACCGGCATCCTTTGGCAGGAGTATTGTTTTTATTCCCAATATTTCAGCAATATCGCAGGCATGCAAACCACCGGCACCGCCAAAAGCCACCATGACAAATTCTTTTGGATTATAGCCTTTTGAAATTGAAATTTTACGAATAGCACCCGCCATTATTTCGTTGGCGATATTTATAAAGCCGTTCAGAATTTCTTCGGAACTTCGTTTAATTCCTGTTTTTTTGCGGATTTGTTCAATAAGTTCTTCCATCCTTTTTTCTGCCTTCCCCTCGAATACCGGAATACCAAACTGCCGTGTATCCAGTCTGCCCAGCAGAAGATTAATGTCGGTAATCGTTAACGGCCCTCCTGCGCCGTAACAGGCTGGTCCGGGAAATGCGCCTGCACTTTCCGGGCCTACGAATAGTTTGTACCCATCGAATCCGCAAACTGAACCGCCTCCGGCAGCCACTGTTTCTATTGTAATTGCAGGGCTGTTAATTTTTGCATCACCTACTTCCAGTTCAAAGCGGTAATCAAATTCTTTATCAATACGGGAAACATCGGTACTTGTGCCTCCCATATCGAATGTAATAAGTTTATGAAAACCACTTTCTTTCCCAATTTTTTTGGCACCAACAACGCCACCAGCGGGGCCACTTAATAAACTGTCCTTTGGATGGAAATTTTCCGCTGAAACTAATCCACCTGCGCTCGTCATAATTTGAAAAGATCGATTACCAATCTTCTCAGAAATACGATTTACATAATTGTGAATAATAGGAGATAGGTATGCATTAACAACCGTTGTTTCGGCACGGTTTAGTATTTTTATTAAAGGGGTAATCTTAGATGATGTGGATATAAAATTAAATCCTTCGTCCCTTAGAATTTTTGCAAGTTGAATTTCGTGCGCCGGGTTGATGTATGAATTCATTAATGTGATGGCAACGGCTTCTACTTTATTCTTGAACGATTGAACCTGTGCTTTAAATGCATTGATATCCGGTACTTTTAGAATATTTCCTTTGGCATCAATTCTTTCATCTGCTTCGATTATATTATGAGTGATTTGTTTTCTTTTTTGAACATTTAATGCAAAAATGTCGGGACGTGCCTGGTTGCCAATTACCAATAAATCTTTGAACCCTCGAGTAACAATAAATAAGGTTCTTGCTCCCTTGCTTTCGAGTAGTGCATTAGTGCCTTTTGTTGATCCTAACTTTAGAGATAAGTCAGGAAAAGTTTCATTTAGACCGGTTTGGGTAATTAATCGTGCTCCTAAAACCGGAGCCTCTTCATTGGAGGTTATTTCAAAATTTCTTTCTTCAATTTTATTGTAATTTGAAATGGGCCTGTTTAAATGAAGAATTTTGTTTTGAAAATCATACTTTTCAATTTTCAAATCACAGTATTCTTCTCCGAGTAAACGAAATGAAAATCCTTTAAGAATATCACGTTTTAAGTTCCATGATTCAGAAATTTCATATTGAGTGGACGAAATACACTTTATTAATGTTCCTCTTAAGTTACTACTGCTTAAAACCTTTTTGCGATATTCATTCTCCCTGTTATCAATGCCTATACAATCGGTAAAAGTTCCACCCGTATCAACAAAAAGCTGAAAATATTTTTTACTCATAATATGTTGCTTTTTTTGCCGGCTTTGCTGTAATCCATAAAAGAACAGAAACAAAAGGCAGATCCTGATTTTGCAGCTGTCATTATGGTTCCCGACCCGATAAAAGCAGCTGAAATCACAGACCAGAAATGAATATTTAGAATGCGGTTTTTTACTGACATCAAAATTTCTTAATGACTTTCAGCTAATATAATGATTTAAATATGTTGGGAATGCTGTTTGAGATTTTGTTTAACTTATATCTATAAGTGTTGGATTATTAATAAAGTTACAAAAATGGATTTTCAAAATGAGGAATTAAAATTCTTTATTAATTTGGGACGCAATCAGAAAAATAGAAATGCAGGAGCTAAAAAAGCAACTCGAAATATTGTTAGTGAATTATTTTAGGGAGCGGTCAGAGATTTTCCCAAAGGGAAATTTAGTGGCGGCAGAATCGCCTGATTTTATTCTTACATTGAAAAATTTTCAGAAAATTGGAATTGAATTGACCCGCTTAAATCCTGTAAATGCTGATAATCCTGATGAAATTCAACTTGAAATTCTAAAAGAACGCGAACACTTCATTGAAATTGTGCGTAGCATTTTTGAAAAAAAATCATCACACAAAATATTTGTGAAATTTTTGTTTTCCGATGAAATTATAGAAAGTGAGCGTCAAATGATGGTGGCTCTTCAAACGGCAAAATTAATCCGACAGGCAATTAGCGATAAAAAGTCAGGTAGTTTTTTCCAAACATCATTGCAAACCTCTGAACTTCCAAGAGGTATTCAAAATATTTTAATAGTTGGAAATCCGGCTCTTAGGTTGTCCATTTGGGAACGTTCCAATAATCTTGGAATTTCAAACAATGTGGTAGATGATATAAAAAGAGCTATTCATAAAAAAGATGAAAAACTAAAATTGTACCAAAAACAGAGGTTAAACTATTATTGGCTAATTATTACAACTGATCGGCTTCGCGGGGTGAAAAATTTTAACCTGCCCAACAAAATTCTAAATCATAAATTCCATTCTCTTTTTCAGCATGTTTTTTTGTTTGACCTGATAAAATCGGAAGTGTTTGAGTTGGTATGATTTTATTCTAATGCTTTTATTGCATCAAAGATTTTTGTAAATAGAAAACGCCGTCGGACAGTGCCGACGACGTTTGAATTGTTCTGTGCTGTTACACCAATATCAGAAACAATATTTTTTACCAGCCAGGATTGTTTTCACCCAATTCAGGATTAGCAGATAATTGAGAATAAGGAAATGGTAAAAGTTCATACTTAGAATCCCATCCATTTCCTGAGCCTTCACGGGTTCTTATATCCCAGGTTACACCATCTGCTTTGTATCCGTAAAACGTATACCAGGTTTTCCCCTTGTCTTTAAGCCTTTCAGCTGCGTCACCCCAACGGACAAGGTCAAAATAGCGTTCACCTTCCTGCCAAAGTTCAGCACGACGCTCATCTTTTATGTCCTGATATGTCATGCTGCCCAGTGGGTCAATTTGTGCTCTTAAGCGAACCTCATTTAGTGCAGCTAAACCAGTGCCGTCAGAGTCACCATTGACAAGGAATTGTGCTTCTGCATACATTAATAGTACTTCTGCATAACGCATAAAATGTACGTTAGCTTTTGAACTTTTCCACCAGGAAGCAATATTGAAAATATCTGCTTTAAACAATAATTTTCTATAGCGGAAGTATCCCTGACAAGCGCTTATTCCAGCGATTGCTCCGGGAGGTCCTGCTGCACCTTCATACGACATTTCCAAAGCCTGCTCGTAGGTGTGTAGTGTTGATTTAAAACGAGGTTTTTCAATGCCACCCTCATGTTCCTTTAGAAAATCACCAAAATTGCCTGTTGGAGGGCACCATCCCCATCCCAGGTTATAGAGTTCATCAGGTAAAGTCATATTTTCAGGACGCCAGTTTGTCCATACAGGATCGATTCCTGCCTGATCACTATCATAACCGTTATTGTCAGCTGCATTATGTTCCCATAAATATTCTTTGCAGAAATCAGCTGCCGGACGGTCTATAATAAACATGTCTTCGACAAGACCATAAAGCCCTGATGTAATCACAGCTTTTAATGGCTGTACAGCCTGTGCCAGAATTGTGGCATCATCATACCTTGTACCATACCAAAGGGCAATTTTACCTTTGTAAGCCAAAGCTGTATGTTTTGAAACGCGTGCTCCATAAGCTCTCTGTTGTCCAATGCCTGAAATTGCGGGAAGACCATCGGCTGCTTCCTGCATTTGCTCAAGACACCAAGGGATTATTTCTGAAGGATCACCTTTGGGAGGATAATATTCCTCAGATGTCGGAACATTTTTAACAAAAGGAGGGTAGCCCCACCAGCGAACAGCTTCAAACATACATAATCCCCGGAAAAATTTAGCCTCAGCTTTAACCCGGGCAATTCTTGGATCCCCTCCATCGGGTATTTTTTCAATAATATTATTCGCCCAATAAATAAGCTTATAGATATTGACATACTGAGTATTAAGGTTGCCTTGAGTAGTGTTAATAATCAGGTTGTCGGCTTCCTGAAACTGCATAGCTGCGTCAGCAAATGAATTACCACCTGCAAAATGATCGTCGCTCATACAGTTTAGGAAAATTTGTGAAGAAACACCTTCCAGGCCTGAATAATACTGGTCATATAATGCTGCAATAAGTGATTCAGCCTCATCAGGACCTGCATTTTCATAGTATGAGTCTGATTCAAGAACGCTCTTCTGTGGAACATCCAAATAGTCCTCACTACAAGTTATGAGTGTAAGTCCCAGGAATATCGCTAATATTTTAATTAAATATTTTTTCATAGTAATTATTTTTTAGATTAAAATGATATGTTAACACCCAATACAACCTTCTTCGAAATAGGATAATTTCCATAATCTAAAGCTAGAGAATTGATATTACTGTCCATGCCATTTGTTTCCGGATCAAGACCAGGATATTTGGTGAATGTAAACCAGTCGTCAAGCGATACATAAGCACGTAAACCTGCAATCTTTGCCTTGTTTATTATACTTTTTGGCACATTGTATCCAAGCTGTATTTGTTTAATTTTGAAGAACGAAGCGTCAAATACCATAGCATCTGAAACTTTGTATTGTTGGTCAAAATAGTTGGGTTTTGGGTATTTAGGATTCTGATTATTTGTTGGTGTCCACCTGTTATTATAGAATTCCAAAAGGGTGTTGGCTTGTGGATAGTCACCGCGGTTCAATCCAAATAATTTTTCGTTGCCTTGTACACCTGCTCCATAAACGGTAAGATCAAAGTTTTTGTACCCAAGATTAATGGTCAACCCATAAGTATAATCAGGAATAGCACTTCCGGTCATTCTTCTATCATCAGTGTTGAGTATGCCGTCAGGTTCAATATCTTCATAAGTAGCAGCTCCGGTATTTGGATCAATGCTTTCGATCACGTAAGTTCTTAAATACCATAGGGGGTAGCCCTCTTCGAAATAGGTCACTGTACCGGAGGTGTGAATTGATGCTCCATCAACACGATCCTTTGAGGTACCTTCCGTTACTTTGTTTTTAAGATACGAGATATTACCGCTAATGTCGTATGTGAAATCGCCAATAGCATCTCTCCATCCAAGCATTATTTCCAGTCCTTTATTGTTGACTGTACCAGCATTGACAAAAACGGTCGAAGCACCTGTATTTGCTGGAGCTGCCGTTTCAGTTAACAGATCTTGTGTATCCTTATTATACCAGTCCATATTTAATGTCAAACGATCACTTAGAAATCTAGCATCCAAACCAAAATTAATCTGATGATAAGTTTCCCATTTAATTTCCGGATTAGGAAGACGGCTTGAAGGATATGTACCTGTTAATTGGCCACTGCCACTGCCAAAATCATATCCGTAACTAATGGCGGTATTTAATGTTGTGTTATACTGGTAGCTACCCAATGCATTAACGTTACCATTGATACCATAGGATACGCGGAGTCGTAATGAGGACATGTCCAGTCTGGCCTTGATGTTTTCCATAAACGATTCATTACTAATCGTCCAACCTCCTGAAATTGATGGGAAGTATCCCCAGCGATTTTCTTTATCAAGTTTAGAGGTGTCGTATGCATCAGCTCTGAAACTAGCCTGAAGATTATACCTGTTATCATACGACCAGCCTAAACGTCCGTAATATGACATATTTGAGCTTTCCCAAGGTTGACCTCCTATAGACATGCCTGTTGAATTAACAGCGTTTGAAAGATAGCGGAAGTTAGGAACATCGATTGTTAACTGATCGGCATTACCAGACACATAATCGCTCTCTGAGTGTTGAAAAGACATACCAGCCATTGCAGAAATGTTATGCAACCCAAAATCTCGAACATAGGTGGCAAAATTTTCCCATTGGTAGTATAGACTATTACTTGAACGACCGGTTATTGTCATTGACTGGTTTGCCGTAGCATTCACAAATAATTGGTAATTGTATGATGAAGTTTGATTATACCCGGCACGATACCCTAAACGTGAAGTTACTGTAAGGCCTTCGATAGGTTTAATATTTACATATCCTGTTCCTCTTAAATTGAAGGACTTATTTAAATCATCTGACCTGTCACGCATAACCGCCGGGTGCCATATAAGCGTGTTTCCACTGAAAATAGATGCACCATATATATTACCATTTTCATCACTTGGTAGTGTGTAACCTTGTGAAAGCCATGTTTTAATGCTATTTGGTTCTTGTCCTGGGGTGTAAGTCCAGGGAGTAATAGGATCGTAAACCAAAATGGAACCTAATACACTGATATTTGGACGTGATCCTTCAGAAACTGTGTTTGTTTCTGATTTTTCGATAGATGTAGTGACACCTATGTCAAGCCAGTCTTTAACCTTGTACTCAGCATTTATCTGACCTGTCAATCGTTTGTAAATATCTTTGTCTCCCGTAATGATACCATTGTTATCTAAAGAAGTTAATGATACATAAAGATTTCCTCGTTCGTTACCGCCTTCGAAACCTGCCGTATGCCGCTGCATAATACCGGTTTCGAACATTCGTCCTGCCCAGTAAGTGTCAGATACTCCGTCATATTGGAATTCTTCCATAGAAACCGCACCTGATTCAACGATATATTCCATATACTGTTGTGCATTCATCAAATCTGGTAGATTGGCAATTTTTTGAGTCGTATACTGCATATTATAGAAAAATCTTCCTTCGCCTGTTCCCGATTTAGTGGTTACAAGTATAACTCCGTTGCCTGCCTCAATACCATAAATTGCTGCTGATGCACCGTCTTTTAGAACTTCAATTGACTCTATGTTTTCCGGATCCAGATAATCCAGTGAAGCAACTTTTAAACCGTCTACTATTATAAGAGGTTCGGTTTTTGAGTTGGATGAATATCCACGGATTTGAATTGAAGCTGACTTACCCGGTGCTCCTGAGGCATTAACAATCTGAACTCCTGCTGCTTTTCCCTGGAGGGCCTGGGCTGCGTCAGTTGAAGTACGGTTTTCAAGATCGGTACCTTTTACTGATGAAATAGATCCAGTTATATTACTTTTTCTTTGAACACCGTAACCAATAGCGACAACTTCCTCTATGCCAATTAGATCTGATTCCAAAGAGACATTGATTTGTGTTTGGTTTCCAACTGGAATTTCCTGCGTTATCATTCCGACGAAGGAAAATACTAAAGTCGCACCTTCTGGCACGTTTGGTATTGAATAGCTGCCTTGTCCGTCGGTAATTGTTCCCTGTGTTGTGCCTTTTACAGCAACCGTTACACCTGGTAATGGCTGGCCGCTGGCGTCTGATACTTTCCCGGAAACAGCTCTTTGTTGAGCATTGGAAACTGTCTCTGAAATGGAGTTTGATTCCGAACGAACTCTTTCGGGACTAAGTAGTATTGCATCATCTTCCATAACTTGATACGTAATACCTTCACCTGAGAAAATTTCGTCAAGAATGTCTTCTACAGTTGCATCCTGGGGATTTATTGAAACTAAACGTTCAACATCTACCTGTTCACGGATAAAAAAGAACCGGAAGTTACTTGTTTCTTCAATATCTTTAAGTACATCAACGATTTGTTTATTTTCAGCACTAAAACTGAATTTAGTGGCCTGTGAATAAACCGTTGCCGAAACCTGCATCAACCCTGCCAGAAATAAAATGGTTGTTAGTTTCATGATTAATAATACTTTTTTTACCCCTCTGCAACGCAGAAAAGTATTAATACTCTTTTTTTTCATAAATTTGAATGTTTTGATTAATAGCTACTGGTGATGCATTAATCACCAAAAAATTCAAGACAAATTAAGCTGGTTGGTGTGGCCGCACCTTCCGGCTTTTTTAGAATAGTTAATCTAAGTCATAATTTATTCCTCCATCTTTAAGTTTAGTTACTGTTAGTTATTTCAATTTTTTGTCCTACTATTTTATAATGGATGGGGAGTGCATTTTGTATAATATCAAGAAATTCCATTATGGATTCATTCTTAATGGTTCCATCAAAATGCAAATCAAGAATATCTTTGTTTTTAACTTCGATGTCAACTCCATATTTTCTTTCCAGAAGAATCACAAGGTCTTTCAGGTTCATGTTCACAAAAATTAATCGGTTATCTTTCCAGGAAGTAAACCATTTTGTGTTGACTTTTTTGATTGTAAGTTCCTTTGAATCTTTTCTTAGGATTGCCTGCTCTCCGGGATCTACAATGACATCTTCAGCAAGTTTAAAATTGTCTGTCGATTGAAGAATAATTTTACCTTCTTCGAGTGTTGTTGTAATGGAGTTGTCTGATTCGTAGGCTTTAACATTGAATTGTGTCCCTGTAACATTGATATTGTAAAATGGGGTACGAACTAAAAAAGGCTTTTTATCATTTTTCTGAACATCAAACCACGCCTCTCCTTCAAGATACACTTCCCTGATTCCATCTCTTCCATTATAGCTGTATTTGATTTTTGAATCGGCATTTAAATATATTACTGAACTATCTGGCAATATCATTTGAGAAACAGAGCCTTTGGGAGCAAGAGCTGAATAATATATTGGTTCGGGTTTCTTTTTTTTCGAAGAATTAAGAAACAATCCAATAAACAATCCTATTGTTATGGCCGCCGCTATTTTGGAGATATTATTTAAATGACGTAAATTATTTTTTTTCTTTTTCTTTTTCTTTAGAATTGCTGCCCAGGTGGCAATAAACAAATGTTTGAAATCAGAAGGTTGCTGGTCATAATTATTTTCTGACATCAAATCTTCCAGTAATATATCTTTAATTTCATACTCCTTGCCAGGTTGATAAAAAAGAGCATACATTTCCTCTTTGTCTTTGTTGCTGTAGTCTTCTCTTTTACCTTTTGCTAATATTTTGCGGATTTGGTCCTTCATTTGTTTTTATAAAAATTATACGTTTTAGTATTTTTATTTACTCATTCAGTTTTTTCCTTTTTAAAGTGGTTAGAAAAGTCGCCCCAAGGTTAAGGACGACTTTATTTTAAAAACTAAACTAAAACTATTTCATAAAAAATAATCTGGTTATATTTTTATCTAATTACGGTTTAGATAAAATATTTACTCATTTCTTAAAAAACGAATAAGAAAATATTCTGGAATTAAATTTTTAAAAAGAAAGATTGAGTTTACAAGAAGTTAAAATAATGAACTATCAGGCTAAAATTTCATTTTTGAAGTTTTGTTTTAGAAATGAAACAGCACGATACAGATGATTTTCAACGGTACGTTTTGACAGCCCCATCTGAATAGCAATCTCGTCATTTGTAAATCCTTCCATTTTACTGAGCTGGAAAATTTTCTGTTGCTGCTTGGGTAACCTGTTAATACAATCAGAAAGATTTTGTTGCATTTCTCTTTGAACGACTGTATTCCAGGTATTGTTTTCTGTATTTGATTGAATTTGTCTGCTTCGGTTTTGAAAAGAATATTCTATTTTTTTCCTTCTTATAAAATCGTAGATGGAATTGATAGTAATTGTGAAAATATAGGCTTTAATATTTTGTGTGGCATCAATTGAATTTCTTTTTTTCCATATTTTTAAAAAAACAATTTGAACCAATTCTTCAGCATCGTTTTTGTTTTTTAAATACGATAAAGCAAACTTATATATCCGGGGTGTATACCTTTCAAAAAGCTCTCGAAAAGCTCCTTTTTCCTCCTTTTTAATCCTGAGCATGAGGTCCTGATCGGATATTTTCATAAAATGATTCAATTTATCTCCTAAGTTAGTGTTGAAATAGTAAGTCAGGTTTTAAAGAATAAATTATCTTATATTATGTAACCGTTGCCATCTGAATTTTTATTTTTTGTAATACACTTTTTATCAAAATTATTATGATTCCTGCCAATGGAATATTAAATATATGTCAAATTATTAAAATTATCGTTAATTTTTCACTTATTTTATAATGTTTTACTGTTTTTATAGAAATAATTTATATTACATTTTTATAAAAAGGATTTCTTTGCCTTTTTATATTTTGTATTATTTTTTTAGCAGAAAATTGAAAAAATGAATTGTTCAAGATGATTTTTTTCATTTTATAAAAAAGGGGGTAGTGACATTTTAAGATTGGAAATTGAAATTTGTAAAATTTGGATTGGAGGTAGATGGTTGGCGGATAAAAAAGATGCCACTCAATTATGTGGCATCTTTTTTATTAATATTTTTAATTTCTAACTTTTTAGTGCAGCTATTGCATGGTAACAATTTTTTGGTTTATGTTCCCTGTCAAATAGAAGTGGGTAGTTGGTACGTCCTCTAACCGGAAAATCGTTTTTCCAGGATAAATCGTCGCTAACTCCCCAGAAAGTTACACGTTCTATATCATCTTTGTATTTAAGGAAAAGTTTAAACAATTCCTCGTAACGTTTAGAAAGTTTATCATCAATTTCCTTCGGCAGTCCTTCTTTATAAGGATTTAATGATTCCTTGTATTCAGCATTGGTTGATATTTCAGCTGTTCTTGCAGTGTTACTGGGAAGAACGTCGATATCTACTTCTGTAAAATGAACTTTTACACCTTCTTTTATAAATGCTTTAATACTTTTTTCTAATTCTTTGATAGTTGGTGATTCCAGGTGATAATGTCCCTGCATACCGATACCGTGAATAGGAACGCCGCGTTTTTTAAAATCTTTAACCATTTCTCTTACATACTCACGACGTTTTGGATTATCCATATTGTAGTCGTTGTATAGTAGATGGGCATTTGGATCGGCCTCATGAGCCAAATGAAAAGCATTCTCAATAAATTCAGGGCCAATAATATCAACCCACCTCGATTTTCTATAATGTTCTTCCGGAGTAATTGCTTCATTAACTACATCCCATGCATGTATTTTCCCTTTATAACGGTCAACCAGAGTACTGATGTGAACCTGCATTTTTTTGAGAAGAGCCTCTTTAGATATTGCGTTTCCTGAGCCATCAACAAACAGATTACGTGGAACCTGACTATGCCAAACGAGGCAGTGTCCGAGCATATACATGTTGTTTTCAGTTCCAAACTTTACAAATTCATCAGGGAATTCAAAGTGCCATTCGTCTTCATTGGGATTAATAACACTCCATTTAAATTCATTTTCTGCAGTTATCGAATTAAAATGTTCTTTTACGATATTTCGCAATTCAGGATCATCTCCCATCAGAATTCTCGAATTGATTGCGGCCCCGATGTAAAAATCGTTCTTATAAAGATCTTTCAAGGTTGATCCTCTTGCAAATGAGGCTAATGCTTTGGATTTTAAAAGTGGAAAAGCTGCTGCAGTTAGGGCAGAATTTCTAATGAATCTTCTTCTATCTATCATTTTTTAAAGTTTAATTTAATTCTTATCACTAACAGATTTGACTATGGGGCTAAAATAATTCATAAAAATTAGATTTCACAAAATCGATTAATAAATGTTGACAGCCTTCATGTATATTGAAAAAGTATAAATTAAAGTGTAGTGAAAATTTAGTTCCTAGTAAGACAGGGGAGTCTATTTTAAAGAATTCATTTCCATTCAATCGGTTCGGGATGAATGGTAGCGATAAAACCAAATTTTTCTTTGATAGCAGTTTCAATTAATGTGCATATTTTGTGAGCATCCTCCAAAGGCATTTCCTTGGGGAGTTTAATATGGCAACTTAACTCGGTGTGGTTGCCGTAATTGTGCATGTGGATGTGATGCAGGTGGATAGGTTGGTTGCATGCATTTTGTGCAGCTTTGTGAATAGATTGCAATAGTTCATCAGATGGACTTTCTCCCAACAGAGATTTAATATCCTTTGATAGAATTTCGTAGCTAGCCCAACCAATCATTAACGCTACAAAAATACTTAAAACTGCATCGGTCCACCAATAAGAACTTCCGAGAGCAATACCTATTAAAACTACTACAGAAGAAAGTGCATCTGTACGATGATGCCACCCGTCGGCTTTTAGCATGCTGGAATTTATTTTTTTTGAAGCCCAAAAAGCATATTGCGTCATTAATTCATTCAAAACAATAGAAATAATTAATACAATCCAGGCAAAACTGTTGTAGTGTGTTTGTTCCCTGCTGCTGAATTTTTCTATAGCATTAATTATAAAATCAAAAGCTACTATGGCGAGGACAACTCCGATTATAATAGCCGATATGTGTTCTGCCCGGCCGTGTCCAAAAGGATGATCGTCGTCGGCTGGTTTCCTTGAAATTTTTCCGCCAATCAAAACAATGAGAGAAGTTACAATGTCAGTTAATGAATGCCAGGCGTCGGCAATCAGAGCAAGAGAACCTGTTGAAATTCCTGCCCAGTATTTCAATCCAAATAAAGAGAGGTTACCAATAATTGAAGACCATCCGGCTCGCAAATTGTATTTTTTGTTTTCTTCCATTTGATAGCTAAAATCCCAAATTTAGCAAAACTATTTATTATACATAAGTTTTGAAATCTTCGATTTGTAGCTCCGTCCAACGGGTAATTTCTTTTTGTTCACTTCAACAAATCCAGGTCCGACTGTTTCAATTTTATGTATGGAAACAATATAGCTTCTGTGAATTTGAATAAACTGATCTACCGGCAGGTCTTCAGCCAAATTTCCAATACGCTCTTTTGTAATAATTTTTTTGTCATTTGTGAAAGCAACAACATAATCGCCTAAGCTTTCAAAATAAAGGATATCGCACAAATCAACCTTATAATGCTTTTTGTCGGCTTTTAAAAAAATAAAATTTCGGTTGTTTTGAAGGCTCTCTTTATTTTTAGAACCATATTTTTGCTGAATAGTTTCTGTCTCAAGGAAATTATTTATGGCTTTAGTAAATCTCTCGAAAGAAACTGGTTTCAGTAAATAGTCGATAACGTTTAGCTCAAAAGCTTCAATTGCGTAATCGCGATAAGCAGTTGTGAAAACAACTTTCGGGGAATGAGGCAGTGATCGGACAAAATCAACCCCTGTAATTTGAGGCATTTGAATATCACAAAACATTAAATCTATTTTCTCTTTGGCAAGTATTGGCATTGCTTCCAAAGCGTTGTTGCATTCCGCAACTATATTAAAATCGGTGAAAGCTGAAAGATGACTTTTTATTACCCTTATTGCGATTGGCTCATCGTCGACTATAATACAATTGTACATAATTAAGATTCCAGTTCTAAAGTTAAATTTACAGAAAATGTTTCAGCTTCATTATTTATACTTAGAATATATTTTTCTGAATAGATCATATCAAGCCTCTTTTTAACATTCACTAAGCCTATACCTTTGCTGTAGTTTTCTTCCTTTATTGTGTTCGGATTTTTCGAGTTTTTTATGTTGAAGATGAGAGTTTCTTCAAGTATGTTTATTTTTAAATTTACAAATGCAACTCCTGGAAAGTTACTTACGCCATGTTTGAATGCATTTTCAATAAAAGGAAGCAAAATTAGCGGTGCTATTTTTAAATTTTTAGCATTCTGGGGTAATTCAGTTTTTAACTCCAGTTTTTCTGAATACCTGATTTTTTCAATTTCAATGTAATTTTTAAGGTTATTTATTTCTTCTGAAAGAGGTACTTTTTTGTCATCGCATCGATATAATATGTAGTCAAGGATTTCAGATAATTGTAAAACCAACCTGGGCGCTTCGTCTGATTTTTCGAGGGTTAATCCATAGAGATTATTGAGAGTGTTAAATAAAAAGTGTGGTTGGATTTGTGCTTTTAATAATTTTAATTCGGCTTCTTTTAATTTTAATTCGGTAGTAAGTTGATTTTTTTCCATTTGGTTTCTTTCCTGTTGCATATAAAATGCACGTTTTACCTGTTTTATGGAAATAGCAAGGAAAACAATAAAATTGAGAGAAATTGCCTGTAGTTCGGGATGTAAGATTACAGGATCGATTGAGGCCTCTTTATTTGTAATAAAGATTAATGCAAACATTACAATTAGAAACGATAGCCATGTAGAAGTTAAAACAGTATAAAAACTGAAAAAGAAAAATTTCCCATATTGTTTTTGCCCAAGATATTTTGGTATTAGAGTATAATTGAAAAAGTAAGCTTCAAAAAATGCAACAGGTAATAAGCCAATTGAAAGAGTATAGGAAACAGATCTGAATTCACTGTTATTATTAAACGTGAAAAAATAAAATGAACCAACAATTACCCAAAAAAATACATGTAATAAAATTCGTAATGCTTTGGAATTTTGAGCCTTGTGAATAACACTATGTTGGAACTTTCTTGTCACTTTTTTTAAAATTAGAAAACTAATAAAAATACAAGTAATCAAGAAATTTTGTCGATTAATAGCATTTTTCTGTGGTTGAATAGCATCTAGATAAAAAATTCCATAAAAATCAGTCTGAATGCAGTTAAGTTGCGGTTTTAAGCCGTTGAACGATAAAATTACTTTAAATAATTTAGGCTTCATAAGTTTGTTTCTGTAATTTCAAAATTAAAATATCATGGATTTAGATAAAGCAGAAACAGGATTTGGTTACGTGTTGCAGGCTTATAAAGCAGGAGGCCCATATATGCATGTAATAACGCTTTTGGGAATATTGGCACTGGTAATCTCAGTTTGGAAAATTACAGGGGTGGTTAAAAAATCACCTGTAGACTTTAAATGGCTCGATTTGGTAAAGATGGCAGGTTCGTTGGCTCTTGCTGTTGGTTTCTTTTCACAGATTGTCGGAATTGTTCAGGCTCTGGAGGCCATTCGTGAAGCTGCCGATGTATCTCCGCAACTGATAATGGGAGGTGCAATTATTAGTTTTTATGCTCCTATTTACGGATTTATTGTATTTATTTTTTCGATGCTGTTTCACTATGTTCTGAAAGAGGTTATTAAAAACAAAATAAATTGAAAATCGAACAGTTAATTGGCATAAAAATAACTATAGAATTGGTTTTGTTTATAATTATAGGTCAGGCTGGATTGATGGATTGGCCTATTTTATTTTTTCACTAACTTTTGAAATAGTCTTATTTACCAAAGGGATTTTATTTAACTTTTTAAACAGGCTTCCTTTCCCCAGATGAAGCAGAATATTTCGGATGTAAATAAAAAAACCTAAACTATGTGCTGCAAATAATACCGGATCCAATCGTGGAATTGAATAAATAAGAATCATTAAAGAACCTATTGTACTTATAATCCAAAACCCCATGGGTAGTAAAGATTCTTTTTTGTTTTCAGAATACAACCACTGGTAGAAAAAGCGTGAAATAAAAATAAATTGTGCTGTGGTTCCAAAAATCATCCAAAACAAAGTAACATCTTCATTTTTAAGTATGGTGCTAAAGTTTCCTGAACGGATTAGCCAAAACCAGTATACAATAGGAGTTATTATTGCGATAGCCTTTGTTAACCAGTGCATTTGTGGCCAGGCCTTTTTTAATTGCAGGTTTCGGATGTAAATACCATAAACTACCGATTGACCAATAACAATAGCAAAATCATTCCTTAAAATTCCGTAGGTCAACATCAGGATTGATCCCAAAAGACTTATTTGCCAATAGATTACAGGAGAAATAACTTCGCCTTCCTTTTCTGATTTAAACCATTGTGCAATGGTTCTTGTAAAAAACAGAATCTGGGCTAAAAATCCCAAAGTATATATTAAATATTCATTCATGTAAATCAAATAAAACGGGGCAAATATACGAATCGAAATTGGTTTGTGTTAGCGGTATTTACTGAAAGTTTAGATATTCCAGTTTTTCCAGCGTTTGGCGGGCTGCATTTTGTTGAGCTTCTTTTTTCGAGGTTCCTTCCCCTTTACCAACTTCAATATTTTCAACCTCAACAACTGCAATAAATCGGGGTTGTTTATTCTTGTCAGTAGCTTCTTCTGTGGTTTGAAAAACTACTTCTTTTTTATTTTTTTGGCTCCATTCAATCAATTGGCTTTTAAAGTTGGTGTCGTTTTGTTCAATTTCATTCAGGTTAACAAATTGAGAAAGGATTTTTTTTGTGACAAAATATTTAGTTGTTTGGTAATCTTTGTCAAGGTAAATTGCACCAATAAGTGCCTCAAGTGCATCGCCGTAAATATGACTGTTGTCGATGTTTTTAGTTGTATTTGAATCAATAAAAACATTAAGCCCCATGTCGAATGTAAGTCTGGTAAGAAAAGTGCGGTTAACAAGTTTTGAGCGTGTTTTGGTAAGAAATCCCTCATCTTCCTGGGGAAAACGGTTATACAGAAAGTCGGCAATTATAGCACCTAATATTGCGTCTCCCAAATATTCCAGTCGCTCATTATTTATATAATTCCCCTGAGAATCGACAGTTGAAGCAGACTTATGGATAAAAGCAAGATCATATAATTTTAAATTTCCGGGATAAAATCCAAGGGTGTCTTTCAGAAACAAATAAAACTCTTTTCGAGAAGACGAAAAGAGTTTTATCCGTTGTAATATTTTTCTAACCACAGTTTCCTATAGTTTTTTGAAAACTAAAGTTGCGTTATGTCCGCCAAAACCAAAAGTGTTACTAATAGCAACATTTACCGTCCTTTCTTTTGCAACGTTGAACGTGAAATCCAAATTATTGTCAATTTCAGGATCGTCGGTAAAATGGTTTATTGTTGGTGGTATTATACTGTTGTTAATGGCCAAAATACTTGCCAAACCTTCAACAGCACCAGCTGCACCGAGCAGATGTCCGGTCATGGATTTTGTTGAACTGATACTGAGTTTGTATGCGTGTTCTCCAAAAGTTTTAATAATAGCCTTTGGTTCCGCAATGTCTCCAAGTGGAGTAGAAGTACCATGAACATTAATGTAATCAACATCACTGACAGTGATACCTGCATCTTCCAAAGCCCATTTCATAACCAGATTTGCACCTTTGCCTTCCGGATCCGGAGCAGTCATATGAAATGCATCAGCTGACATACCACCGCCTCCCATTTCAGCATAAATTTTGGCTCCTCTTTTTACAGCACTTTCGTATTCCTCGAATATAAAAGCCGCAGAACCTTCACCCATAACAAAACCGTCGCGGTCTTTGTCAAATGGACGTGATGCCGTTTTGGGATCGTCGTTACGCGTTGAAATTGCTCTCATGGAGTTGAATCCGGCTATTCCTGCTTCGTTTACGCCAGCTTCTGACCCACCAGTAAGCATAATATCTGCTTTCCCCAACCGAATCATATTAAATGCTTCAATCATCGCATGAGAAGCAGAAGCGCAGGCAGTAACTGTGGTGAAATTTGGCCCTCTGAAACCATATTTTATGGATATTAATCCTCCGGCAATATTGGCGATCATTTTAGGAATAAAAAAAGGAGAGAATCTTGGAGTCTCATCCTTGTAATTTCTGGCTTCCTCAAAAAAAGTTTGAAGTCCGCCAATTCCAGCTCCCCAAATTACACCGACTCTGTCATGGTCAATCTCATCAAGGTTAAGCCCCGAATCTTTAATGGCCTGATCAGTACTTGCAAATGCATATTGCGTATACAAGTCATATTTTCGGGCATCCTTGCGTTCCATGTACAATTCTGCATCGAAATTTTTTACCTCACAGGCAAATTGGGTTTTGTGTTTTGACGCATCAAATTTTTCAATTGGTGCGGCTCCGCTAACCCCTTTTTTAAGATTTTTCCAGTATTCTTCTACGGTGTTTCCCAGAGGATTAACAGTTCCTAAACCGGTTATTACTACCCGCCTAAATTCCATAAATAATTTTCTGAATATAATTACTTAACAGCTTCTTCGATGTGTGCAATAGCTTCACCTACCGTTGATATTTTTTCAGCTTGATCATCCGGAATTGCCAAATCAAATTCTTTTTCAAATTCCATGATCAACTCAACAGTATCAAGTGAATCAGCACCTAAATCATTTGTGAAAGAAGCATCAGGAGTAACTTCACTTTCATCAACGCCTAATTTATCAACGATAATAGCTTTTACTTTTGCTGCAACGTCAGACATAATTGTAATTTTTAATTAATAATAATTTTGTTTTTAAATAATTCCGTGCAAAGTAATAAATTTACGGTTTATATTTCAAAGAAAAAACTTAAAAAAAGATATAAACAGGGGGAAAGAAATCATTTGTAAGGTTCTAAATTTGAACAATTTATTCAAATATTCCACCAGGTAAATGCAATATGAAATGAATGTTAAGAAAATAGCTTTATTTGCTTCAGGATCAGGTACTAATGTTCAAAATATTATAGAGTATTTTATTGATAATGAAAATATTGAAGTCGATTCTGTTTGGTGTAATAATCCGAAAGCATATGTTTTGGAAAGAGCTTCAAAAATGAATATTGACACATTTGTTTTTAACAAGCTACAATTTTACCAAGGCAATGAAGTTTTGAATGGCTTAAAAAAAAGGGGTATTGATTTAATTGTTTTGGCAGGTTTTTTATGGCTTATCCCGGATAACCTGGTTAAAGACTTTACAATAATTAATATCCATCCGGCATTATTGCCTCAATATGGAGGAAGAGGAATGTACGGAATGAATGTGCACAAGGCAGTTGTGGAGAATAAAGATGAAGAATCTGGGATCACAATTCATTATGTGAATGAAAAATACGATGAGGGGAAAATAATCTTTCAGGCCAAATGTGGTCTTGAACCTACAGATACACCTGAATTGGTAGCGAAAAAAGTCCATGAACTAGAATACAAATATTTCCCCAAAATAATTGAACAAGTTGTGTTAAATGAATCTTAACCTGAAACAAATTAAAGTTTGTCAGGTTAATAAACTTTACATTTTATTTTTTGGTGTTAAATAATGTTAAGTAGGGTTCAACAGGCATTTCATTAAAATTATATTTGCGCCATGAGCAGAAAAATGTTAATAACATTAATATTTCTGATGGCCGTTGTGCTTTCCGGTTTGATTTTTTCTCAAACCCATTTGATTAAACGTGCGGCTGATATTCGGGAAGAGCAGTTTAGGCGTTCGGTGACAAATGCTTTGATGAATGTTGCAGAACGTTTAGAAATTAATGAACAACAGGAAGCGCAAAGATATGCTGAATTAGGGCAAATACCAGGTACTAATTTACCTAGAGAGGATTTCATTCCATTTCCAAGAAATAATGTAAGTAGTGGTTTATTTGAGTATGGAATTAGTATTACAGAAAGCGGTGTGTCTGGCTATTATAGACAAGAGGTACAAACCGGTGGTATTGATTCTACGGACAGTAATTTTAACGGAAGTGAAATATTGCGAAATGCTCTGCCGGAAATAGATCAAATGATGGCAAGGCAGGAGCAACGGATCAGACGGTATCTGTCGAATACAAATTGGATTAGGTACAAAACCATTTTAGAAGATAGACCAATCGAAGATAGGATTGATTCAGTATTTCTGGAACAAATTTTAGCTTATGAAATTTCAGCAGCTGGAATTGATCTGGATTACGAATATTCAGTAAAGAATTCTAATTTAGGTCAGAATAAAGTTATTATAGGCAGTAATAATTTTAATATTAATAAAAGAAGAGGTGAGTTTTCTCAAGCTTTGTTTCAGAGGGATAGGAATGGTGCAGAACCTAACTATTTAAATATTTATTTCCCTAAGAAATCAGGTTACCTTTTACGTGAAACAGGCTTAACAATAATTCCAACCATAATTTTAACAGCTTTACTCATTGGTATTTTTGCGTATACAATAATGATCATATTCAGGCAGAAAAAACTATCTATGATTAAAAATGACTTCATTAATAATATGACTCATGAGCTAAAAACTCCTATTTCGACCATTTCATTGGCAAGCCAAATGCTGCAGGATGGAAGTGTCGCAAATACTCCAAAAACCATTGAACATATTTCAAATGTAATAAATACAGAAAGTAAGCGACTTGGTTTCCAGGTTGAAAAGGTGTTGCAAATGGCAGTATTTAATGAGGGACGTTTAAAATTTAAGTTTAAGGAGTTTGACGTAAATAAAATGATTGAAACGGTCACTTCCAATTTTGAACTTAGAGTTAAAAGTAAAAGTGGTGTTTTAGAAACAGAAATTAAAGCAGAAAATCCTCTTATTAAAGGTGATGAAGTTCATATTACCAATGTGATTTTCAATTTACTTGACAATGCAGTAAAATACAGTAAGGAAATTCCGGAAATTAAGGTTACAACATTCAACAAAAAAGAAAATGTAGTAATTTCGGTTGAAGACAAAGGGATTGGAATTTCGAAAGAACACCATGCACAAATATTTGACCGATTTTTCCGCGTACCTACCGGAAACATTCATAACGTAAAAGGTTTTGGACTTGGACTTAGCTATGTCAAAAAAATTGTTGATTCGCACAATGGTACAATAAAAGTTGAAAGTGCTGTTAATAAGGGAACAAAATTTAGTATCTTATTCCCACAAATAAATAAATAACCATGGAACAAAAAACAAAATTATTACTTGCCGAAGACGATGAAAATCTGGGTTTATTGTTAAAGGAATATTTAATTGCAAAAGGTTATGAAGCTAATCTGTTCCCGGATGGAGAAGCTGCATATAAAGGTTTTGTGAAAGAACATTACGATATTTGTGTTCTGGATATAATGATGCCCAAAAAGGATGGATTTACTCTTGCGAAGGATATACGGATCATCAATTCTGATATTCCGATTATTTTTCTTACTGCTAAAAATTTGAAGGAAGATGTTCTGGAAGGTTTTAAAATGGGCGCCGATGATTATATTACAAAGCCTTTTAGTATGGAAGAGCTGATACTCAGGATTGAGGCAATTCTGAGGAGGACTTCGCAGGAAAGTCAGGCAAATACACAGCAAATATTTACCCTTGGAAAATTTACTTTCGATACCCGTAAACAAATTCTTTCTGATGGAGACGAAACGGTTAAATTAACAACTAAAGAATCAGACTTATTAAAGCTTCTTTGTCAGAATGCAAATAAGGTCCTTGAAAGAAATTATGCTCTAAAATCAATCTGGATTGATGATAATTATTTCAATGCCAGAAGTATGGATGTTTATATCACAAAGTTGCGTAAACATCTGAAGGATGAGCCTTCAGTAGAAATAATAAATGTTCACGGGAAAGGGTACAAGCTTATTGTTTGATACATTTATTCCCAAAGCATTAGAGATATCTGTTATATTATTAAAAGTTGTTTTCTATAATTTCTGTTTTCCAGGGAAACATTAATCCAGTTTGAGAACGGCCAGAAATGCCTTTTGCGGTACTTCTACATTACCTATTTGTTTCATTCGTTTTTTACCTTTTTTCTGTTTTTCAAGGAGCTTTCGTTTTCGGGTAATATCTCCACCATAACATTTAGCAGTTACATCTTTGCGAACAGCCTTTACGGTCTCCCGGGCAATAATTTTTGCGCCAATAGCTGCCTGAATAGCAATGTCAAATTGTTGTCTGGGAATTAATTCTTTTAACTTTTCACACATCCTTCTACCGAAGTTATATGCATTATCAAAATGGATAAGAGTGGAAAGTGCATCAACCATTTCTCCATTTAGCAAAATGTCAAGACGAACCAGTTTTGCCGGTTTATAACCGCTGATGTGGTAATCAAAAGATGCATATCCTTTTGAAATACTCTTTAATTTATCATAGAAATCAAAAACAATTTCACCTAATGGTAAATTAAATATCAGTTCTGCCCTTTCTGAAGTCAAATAGTTCTGACTAACGAGGGTACCTCTTTTATCAAGACAAAGTGTCATCACGGGGCCTATAAATTCCGATGCAGTTATAATATTTGCACGTATATATGGTTCTTCAATTTCCTGTATTTTGGTTGAAGGTGGCATCCCTGAAGGATTATAAACAGTTTGTGTCGTCCCATCGGTTAAATGGGCCAGGTATGAAACGTTTGGTACAGTTGTTATAACATTCATTTCATATTCACGCTCCAGTCTTTCCTGAATAATCTCCATATGCAGCAACCCTAGAAATCCACATCGGAATCCAAATCCAAGTGCTGCAGAAGATTCAGGTTCAAATGTTAATGATGCATCATTAAGCTGAAGTTTATCCATAGCAGCTCTTAAATCTTCATAGTCGTCTGCATCAATGGGGTAAACACCCGCAAATACCATAGGTTTCACCTCTTCAAAGCCAGAAATTGCTTTTTCACAAGGTTTTTCTACGTGTGTAATTGTGTCGCCAACTTTGACCTCTTTTGCTGTTTTTATTCCTGAAATAATATATCCGACATCTCCAGCTGACAGAACATCTCGGGGTGCCAATCCTAATTTTAGAACACCGATTTCATCCGCATCGTATTGCTTCTCTGTAGCTACGAATTTTACCAGGTCTTTTTTTCGTATTTGTCCGTTAATTATTTTAAAATAGGCAATAATTCCTCTGAAAGAATTAAAAATAGAATCGAAAATTAGTGCTTGTAAAGGTGCATTAGGATCTCCTTTTGGAGGAGGTATTTTATTAACGATATTTTCTAAAATAGATTCAATACCCTCCCCGGTTTTTCCACTGGCACGTATAATATCATCATGATCACACCCAATCAAATCGATTATTTGATCTTCAACCACTTCGGGCATGGCATTAGGTAAATCCATTTTATTCAAAATGGGAATAATTTCCAAATCATGCTCAATGGCCAGATATAAATTGGAAATGGTTTGTGCCTGAATTCCCTGTGTCGCATCAATTATTAGAAGTGCTCCTTCGCATGCTTTAATTGAACGTGAAACCTCATATGAAAAATCAACATGTCCGGGAGTATCAATCAGGTTAAGTTTATACTCTTTCCCGTCATGCCAATAGTCCATCTGAATAGCATGACTCTTAATAGTGATTCCTCTTTCCTGTTCCAACTCCATGCTATCAAGAACCTGATCGTGCATGTCTCTTTCCCCAATTGTTTTGGTGTTTTCCAAAAGACGATCAGCCAATGTGCTTTTCCCGTGATCTATATGAGCTATTATGCAAAAATTCCGAATATTGTCCATTTATAATAAACTAGTTAAAATTCAATTAAAGCTTTAATTTAAATTTTGCCAAAGATATCTATTTTTTGATTTCTTTTTAATTGTAAGAATTTTTGATACTAATGTTGATTTTTTTTATTAATTCTGAAATAATTTGGTGAGAATATTCATAGCCCTTTGTCCATTCGCTGTATCGTGGACCTGCTACATTAAGTGTTAAAACTTTATTGTTTTGAATAAATTTTATCAATTTGATAATCATTTCCGGAAATTCAGATAACTCCGGACGTAGAACCAAAACAGGTTTATTTATTTGCCTTGCAGCTTTTTCCGTTGATAATGTTCCACCAGTTAAAATTTTTTTGGAAATAATCAAAGTAGCATCTGAATCCCGCACGTTTTTATAAGTTCTTGAATAATAATTGCTTTTTTCAGTCTCATTGAGATTGTACTTTGTGTCAATTTTTCCATCTTCTGCCAATCTGCCTTTCGGGCACCAACCACCATGTGAAAATTTATTTGCTATGCAGGCATCCAGAGCTCCGCGATCGACACCAGTTTGTCCGCCACTGATTATTTTTTGGCATACAATTTGTTGATTATTTATCATCATGAAAACAATTAAACAAAAAGTTCTTAATTTTCATTAGAAACAAAGATACTTCACAGCAGATTGCTGTTTTTTCATAAGTTTGGTTTAGTTAGGTTTAGTTTTGATCCCGGGACAGAGGTTCCGGGATTTTCTTTTTATACCTCTTTGTTTTTGAAATATTCCACATTACCCTTTAAAGCAATTTTCCTGACTTTTTCAACCAGAGTAAGGATTTCATTTTCAGATAATTTAGAAAATGATCTGGCTAAAGCAATTTTTTCGCGCATGTATGTTGCATTTTCATTTCCCGAAATTAAGACCGTAACCGGCAATGACCATACAAATTGCATTGCTTCTTTTATACTCATGTAATTTGGTATTACTGGATCATCTGAAGTCCAGTTCGCCTGTTCTTTTTTTGCAAAGAATCTGCCATCAGCCAACGATTTAATTGCCAAAATTCCAAGGTTTCTTTCCAATGCCTGCGGTAAAACATTATTTGTAAAACTAAAATATGTTTGGTCCAAAACATTTACGGGCATGAGAACAGAATCAAAAATATCACTTTTAGCTGTTACGTCGAGCATGTGAGTATGTGCAAAGGGATTTTGATGCCCAGTGAATCCAAGGTATTTAAATTTACCTTCAGCCTTTGCTTTTAATAGGTATTCCAATACTCCATTGCGTATGCGATTATCAACATCCTGTGGTGTTGTGATGGAATGAACCTGATAAAGGTCAATCTGGTCAACTTTCAGTCTGCTTAATGAACCTTCCAAATGCTCTTGCACGGTTTTTGCATCTCCGCCTGTTGTCTTTGTCATTAGAAAAATTAAATCGCGATACTTTGGAGTGAGGTATTTGCCATATCTCTCTTCACTCTTTCCAGCCGAATAACTTTCGGCGGTATCGAAAAAACGTACTCCACCTTCCAGCGCAGCCTCTATTACTTCCTGTGCATCGCGTTCAGTAGTCCAGCCAATGTGATACCCACCAGTGCCAAGCATTGTTACATATTCATTTGTCCTGCCCAATCTTCTTTTGGGTAAAACTTCACCTAATCTGTCTGATGTGTTTTGTTTGCCAAAGGCACTTCCCGCTACTGACAAACCAGCAGTTATTCCTGCCAATGATTTTAAGAAATTTCTTCTGTTCGTCATAGTATTTTAATTTATAGCTACCGTATAAACCATATACTTAATTTTTTCAAATTTGTTCTCCTGTTGGCTTATCTATTCAAGAAACATAGAATCTTTTTCTATAATTTCTTGCCATAAATCACGCATGATAATGTTGATTTTTGTACGCAAAAATTTTTCTACTAATTTAGAATTAGAAGGTTGAGATTATTCAAATACCATAAATTTTATGTTTGTTTTTAGCCAAAGGCAGGAGGTTCCTGACAATTTTTGATAATAATTTTCTGAAGAAAATCAGTTTCCTGAGACAATTAATTTTTTTGCGATTATTTTATTAATGGAAGTTTTAACCTGAACAATATAAATTCCATTTGGAGTATTTTCGAGAACAAGATTAACTTTATCTACAGGAATTAGGAATTCTTTAAATAATACTATTTTACCTGTAATGTTAATAATTCGTATTTCAGCAAGTTCATCTCTATCCATTTCAATGGTGAGTTTTTTTTCGGTGCAGGGATTTGGAAATACCTTTAATTCAGGTTGTTTTTTTATTTGTTCTATCGAATTTTCCCATGATTGTGAAATGTCTTCGGGAGGTTGAGTGAATCCTGCAGAACAAAATATTAATAGTGTTATTATAAGTATAAATTGTTTCATAATTTTTTGAATTATCATGTATATAAAAAGTCACAAATAATATGCCTTTTTTGTAAAGACAATTTAATACTTCAATAGTTGCAAAAACGGGTTAAATTTCTTCTGTTTCTTCAAAAATCAACAGCTAAGGTAATAAAAAAACGATAAAAACAACTTTTTCTTGAAAAATGTTTTTACTTTCTTGTTGAATTTAAGATACTTAGGGCATGTTTCAGGTCTTCAGGAGTATCAATTCCGATACTTTGGTGTATAGTCTCAACAGTTTTAATTTGGTAACCATATTCAAGCCACCTCAGTTGTTCAAGTGACTCGGCGTTTTCGAGCTTGCCCTGAGGGAGTTCTGTGATTTTTTGTAATACATCGGCACGGTATGCATAAATTCCTACATGAGCCCAATAAGTATATAAAAGATGCCATTTTTTTTCTGTTTCTCCTCGCAGAAATGGAATAGGAGATCGGCTAAAATAAAGTGCATTCGATAAATTGTCTGTTGTTACTTTTGGCCTATTGGGATTAAATAATTCTTCACTTGTTTCAATTTTTTTCACCAGTGTTGCAATTTGTGTTTCGGCAGTAAAACATGATTTTAACAGTTCAATCTGTTCGGGATTAATAAAAGGTTCATCACCTTGCACATTGATAACTGCATCGAAGTCAATTTCTTGGCTAAGAATTCGAGCCGCTTCAGCGCAGCGATCTGTACCGCTTTTATGCTTTTGGGAAGTTATAATGGCTTTGCCCCCAAAATTTTTAACAACATCAAAAATTCTGCTATCATCGGTAGCGACCCAAACTTGTTTCAATGTCATAGAAACATTCTCAACAACATGTTGAATCATTGGCTTCCCATTAATTTGTGCCAATGGTTTTCCCGGGAAGCGCGTTGATTCATAACGTGCCGGAATAATTGCAGTAAAATTCATTTTTCAAAATTTTGTATAAAGATAGTACTATTGAATAATCTTGAGAATTGACAGAATTTGGATTTTGAACTTTACACAAAAATATTCATTACTATTATGAACACTAAAAAAGGTTAATTCTATAATGAAGCTAATTATTGCCAGCGAAAAATTGTAAATTTGCGCTTTATTTATATAGAAACATGGATATTCAGGGAATAAAACAAAGGTTTGAAATTATTGGAAATTCACCCGGATTGAACAGGGCGATTGAAGTTGCCGTGCAGGTAGCCCCAACTGATTTATCTGTTTTAATAACCGGAGAAAGTGGAACAGGAAAAGAAATATTCCCGCAAATTATTCATCAATTTTCAAGCCGAAAACATGGGAAGTATATAGCAGTAAACTGCGGAGCAATTCCTGAGGGTACAATTGATTCTGAACTTTTTGGCCACGAAAAAGGTGCGTTTACCGGTGCATTATCCGACAGAAAAGGATACTTTCAGGAGGCGGATGGTGGTACAATATTTTTGGATGAAATTGGTGAACTTCCACTTTCAACACAAGTACGTTTGCTTAGAATACTTGAAACGGGAGAATTTATTAAGGTTGGTTCATCTAAAGTTATAAAAACCAATGTTAGGGTAATTGCAGCCACTAATGTAAATATCCCTGAAGCAATTGAAAAGGGACAGTTTAGAGAAGATTTGTATTACAGGTTGAATACAGTACCTGTTATAATTAATCCATTGCGTGAACGTCCTGAGGATGTTTTTTTACTTTTTAGAAAATTTGCGCGCGATTTTGCAGAGAGATACAGAATGCCTCCTATTCAGTTAGATGAGGAAGCTCGTATTTTATTGGTAAATTATCCCTGGCCGGGAAACGTGAGACAGCTGAAGAATATCACGGAACAAATTTCAATTATTGAACAAAACAGGGAAATAGGTGCTGATGTACTTCGAAATTATTTGCCAAACAATAATGTGAAAAATCTACCGGCTTTACTTTCAGATCAGCGACAAGAAAATTCATTCGCCAATGAACGCGAGATTTTGTATAAAGTCTTGTTTGATATGAAAAGAGATATGACAGATTTGAAAAAGCTGGTGCTTGATTTAATGGAAAATAAAGAGGCTCCAATTTCCCGCGATCAGGCCCAGATTATTCGAAATTTATATAATACTGAGAATGGAAATGTTGTGTCTGATGAAGCCCAGTCGAAATCAATTCATATAGAACATTTAGATAAAGATAATATTCAAGATACAGAGGAATATGTAGAAGAGTCACTTTCTCTCGAAGACAAGGAAATTGAATTAATCAAAAAAGCTCTTGAAAAGCATAATGGGAAAAGAAAATATGCAGCACAGGAATTGGGAATATCTGAGCGAACACTCTATAGAAAAATTAAAGAATACGATATTAATGGGTAAAAGTCACTTATTCAAAAGAGCAAATAGTTCGAAAATTTTAATTTTTGTATTAACTATTTTCATTTTAGGGTGCAGGATCGAATATTCATTCACGGGCATTAATCTCTCTAACGATGTAAAAACGTATTCTGTCTATTATTTTCCTAACCGTGCACGTTTGATTAACCCTAATCTCAGTCAAAATTTTACAGAAGAATTAAAAGAAAAGTTACAACGGCAAACATCATTGGATGAAATACAGGATAACGGAGATTTAATTTTTGAAGGGCAAATTGAAAATTATGATGTGAGGCCAATGTCGATACAAAAAGACGATTTGGCAGCCCAGAACCGGCTTACTATATCGGTTAGAGTAAAATATACAAATAATATCAGTCCGGATGAAAGTTTTGAACAAACTTTTTCAGCTTATGAAGATTTTGATAGCGGAAAAATTTTAAGTGCAGTTGAACAAGATTTAGTGCCTGAAATAATTGATAAATTGCTTGAGGATATATTCAATGCTACAATAGCAAATTGGTAAGATGGACAAGGAAGATTTTTATTATATAATAAATGGCAATGGAATACCTGATAACGAGAGAATTGAAGTACTCAGGACAATTGTAGATGAGTTTCCTTATTTTCAGGTAGCTCAATTATATTATTTGAAAAGTTTAAAAGAATTTAACCTGAACTTTAGCGAAGTTTTAAATAAGGTTGCTGTATCGGTTCCGGACAGGAAAAAGTTATATCGTTTTCTTAATACGAAACCTGAAATGGAATCAGGTATATTGGGTTTTAATCTTGAAAAGAATAGTCAAACGGAATTTGGCCCAAAGGATAATGAGAATATTCGACCCCAAAATTCTCTCATTGATAAATTTCTGGCTTCAGATACTGGTTCTCTAAGACAAAAACAGGGGAATAATCCAGAGTATCAGAATGTGGAAAACGAAATAGTAAGTAATTCCGTAAAGGAAGATGAAGAGGTCGTAACAGAAACACTTGCAATGATTTATCTTCAACAAAAAAAATATGATAAGGCTTTGAATGCTTTCCAAAAGTTAAGTTTGAAATATCCGGAAAAAAGTGTTTACTTTGCAAGCCGAATTAAAGAAATTGAAAGATTAAAGAATATTTAATAACCTAAAAATGTATACATTAATAACAGTTTTAATATTTATCGTTTGTATCCTTTTGGTGCTTATTGTTTTAGTGCAAAATTCAAAAGGCGGCGGTTTGGCAAGTAATTTCCAGTCATCAAATCAGGTGATGGGAGTACGCAAAACAACAGATTTCCTTGAAAAAGGAACTTGGGTTTTAGCTGGTTCTCTTTTGGTTTTGTCGATTTTAGGTTCAGCTACTATTCCACGTCAAGAGGCCGGTACTGATGAATCAATGGTTCGTGATCAGATTGAAAATACAGTAGATCCATCAATGGTTCCGACATTTCCAATGGCAACACCGGAAACCTCGACAGATCAAAGTACTGAGGTCCCAGCACAACAAAATGAAAGTGAATAGTTTGTATTCAATTATAATTATAAAAGCCGCTTATTAAGCGGCTTTTTTGTTTTTAGATATGTCTAGTCCTGAAATAAGTTGACACAAAGACGACTTATATGGGAAGACAAATTAAATCAAGTAAGAAGCGTACTCAACGCGATTACAACATGGGCTTTAATTTGGCAGTAGTTGCCCAGGTTGAGAAAGGGGAGATGACTTACAAACAAGCCCAAAAATTATACGGTATTCAAGGGAGGAGTACGGTTTTGGTTTGGCTCAGAAAACATGGTAACTTAGACAGGAGTAAACCTGGCTTGCCTATGAAATCCAAAGAAACTCCTGCCCAAAAGATCAAACGTTTGGAAAAAGAACTTGCCGATGAGCGTATCAAGAATAAGATTCTTAATACGATGATTGATATCTCTGACCAACAGTATGGTACGGCGATCCGAAAAAAGTATTTAGCCAAACAATCCGGAAACTCCAGCAAACAAGGCAAGTAAGTTTAGCCAGTAGTTGCAGATTGTTTGGTATAAGTCGACAAGCTGTTTATCAGCTGGAACAGCGCAGAATACAGCGAGAAAAGGAGCTTTCTCAAATAAAACCGCTTATCCGTGAGGTAAGGATGAAAATGCCTCGTCTGGGTACGCGAAAACTATATTACTTGCTGAAAAATGATTTTGAAGTCTTACATATTAAGATCGGCAGAGATGCTTTGTTTGATTATTTACGGGCTGAAAACTTATTGATTAAACCCAAAAAGAGTTACACCAAAACGACCCAATCAAAACACTGGTTGCACAAACATCCAAACTTGCTTCAGGGTTTTAAGCCCCAACGGGCAGAACAGGTTTTCGTTAGCGACATTACCTATATCAAGAGCAGGGAGCATACTCACTATCTTTCTCTGGTAACTGATGCTTTTAGCCGTAAGATCATGGGATACCAGCTTAGCAATAACCTGAATACAGAAAACATGCTTAACGCCCTGAAAATGGCAATTCGAAACCGAAAGACCCAATTGCCTCTAATCCATCATTCGGATCGTGGGCTTCAATACTGTGCTGAAATGTACCAGAACCAATTGAAGATACATTCTATCATACCATCGATGACCGATGGCTATGACTGCTATCAGAATGCTTTGGCTGAAAGGATAAACGGGATATTAAAGCAAGAGTTTTTTGTTGAAATATGCAACAACAGAAATGAGCTGGAGAAACTGGTTAAGGAATCGGTTCATATTTACAATGAACTCAGACCTCATTTGAGTTTGAATATGAAAACACCTAATTTAGTACATGAAAAAACCGTTGTGGATAGCCACAACGGTTTCAATAAATATCATTAAAAATCTGTCAACCTACTTTAGGACGACTCAATACTTTAATCAATTTATATAATTTATTTTTCTCTGTCAGCATGTCAGGATCATTGTTGATTGAATTAATGTATTGATTATGTGATGTTTATTTGTTGTTTTGAAAATGTTTGTAATACTTAATAATGTTATTTTGTCTATGTTTTTATTGAAACGGAGCTTTTAGGCCACTTGGCATAAAATATGATAATGGAGGGTGTCGATTTTTGAAAAATATAAGTTTAACGTTTATAAAACTAAACAACTATGGCAGATTTAAAAGGTAAAATTCTGGCAGGTAAAATCCTGGTTCAACCTCAGGAGGCCGAAGAGAAAACAGTAAGTGGAATTATTATTCCTGATTCAGCAAAAGAAAAACCACAAGTGGGAACCGTTGTATTGGTAGGTGCTGATAAAAAAGATGAGCCTATGGAACTAAAAGTGGGTGATGTTGTTTTCTACGGTAAATATTCCGGAACAGAGTTGAGCATTGAAGGAACAGATTATTTGTTAATGTCACAAACTGACGTTTTGTACATCGCTTAATCAAAATCAAAAAAGAAGAATATTATGGCAAAAGAAATTAAATTCGACATTGAAGCAAGGGATATGTTGAAAAGCGGCGTTGATAAATTGGCAGACGCTGTAAAAGTGACGTTAGGACCTAAAGGTCGTAATGTTGTAATCGAGAAAAAATTTGGTGCACCTCAAATTACAAAAGATGGTGTTACTGTAGCAAAAGAAATAGATTTATCGGACGCCTACGAAAATTTGGGTGCACAAATGGTTAAGGAAGTAGCCTCAAAAACTGGTGATGATGCTGGTGATGGAACTACAACTGCAACTGTATTGGCACAATCAATCGTTACTGTAGGTTTGAAAAACGTGGCCGCAGGAGCAAATCCAATGGATTTAAAACGTGGTATTGATAAGGCTGTTGTAAAAGTTGTTGAAAGTATTGCAAGTCAGGCTCAAACAATTGGTGATGATTATGCAAAAATTGAATCCGTTGCAAAAGTTTCTGCTAACAACGATGATACTATCGGTAAATTGATTGCAGAAGCTATGCATAAAGTGAACAAAGAAGGAGTAATTACCATTGAAGAATCGAAAGGTACCGATACTTATGTTGATGTAGTTGAAGGTATGCAGTTTGATCGTGGTTACATTTCTCCTTATTTTGTGACTGACACAGAAAAAATGGCTGCTGAACTGGAAAATCCATACATTCTTATTCATGATAAGAAAGTCAGTACTATGAAAGACTTGCTTCCTGTGTTGGAACAAACAGCTCAGACTGGTCGTCCGCTAATGATTATAGCAGAAGATGTTGATGGTGAAGCTTTAGCTACACTGGTCGTTAACCGTTTGCGTGGTTCATTAAAAGTATGTGCAGTAAAAGCTCCTGGTTTTGGTGACCGTCGTAAGGAAATGCTGGAAGACATTGCTGTTCTTACCGGTGGTTCAGTTATTACTGAAGAAAAAGGAATGAAATTGGAACAAGCTACAATTGAAATGCTTGGTCAGGCTGAAAAAATTACAGTAGACAAAGAAAATACTACTATAGTTAATGGTTCAGGTGCAGAAGATTCAATTGCTGCCCGCGTTGGTCAAATTAAAAAGCAAATTGAAACTACCACTTCTGATTACGATAAAGAAAAATTGCAGGAACGTCTGGCAAAACTGGCTGGTGGTGTTGCAGTAATTTATGTTGGTGCTGCGTCGGAAGTTGAAATGAAAGAGAAAAAAGATCGCGTTGACGACGCTTTAAGTGCTACACGTGCAGCCGTTGAGGAAGGTATTGTTCCCGGGGGTGGCGTTGCCTACCTGCGTGCAGTATCGGCACTTGATGATATTAAAGGAGAAAATGATGATGAACAAACCGGTATTGAAATTATTAAACGTGCCATTGAGGAGCCACTTCGTCAGATTGTTGGAAATGCAGGGAAAGAAGGTGCGGTGATTGTTCAGAAAATTAAAGAAGGCAAGGATGATTTTGGTTACAATGCACGTACGGATGAATACCAGAATTTATATGAAGCTGGTGTAATCGATCCTGCAAAAGTAACTCGGGTTGCTCTTGAAAATGCTGCTTCTATTGCAGGTATGTTCCTAACAACAGAAACAGTAATTGTTGAAGAAAAAGAAGATACACCTCCGGCAATGCCGCATGGCGGACCTGGAATGGGTGGAATGGGTGGAATGATGTAAAATCAGAACCTACTAATAAACTTAGTAAAAGCCCTTCACCTTTTGGTGAAGGGCTTTTTACATTTTCAAAAACTGACGATTGTCAGATACTGCTCTTTAACATCTTTCTTTAAATAGCAAAAGCGCTGTATGTCAATATTTTGAATTCTATTTATTATTTCAATTTTTCTTGTTTAAAGTGGTTATTGATTTTTACCTTTATGTATTATTTTTATTAAACAAAAATGAAGACAGATATAAATGAATTCATTGCTGGTTTGGAGAAAAGAACTCCGGGAGAAAATGAATTTCACCAGGCAGTTGAAGAAGTAATCGAATCAGTTTGGGATTTTTATAAAAAGAATCCACGTTATCAGAAGGCCAAATTACTGGAAAGAATGGTAGAGCCGGAGCGTGTTATAATGTTTCGCGTGCCATGGGTCGACGATCGTGGCGAAGTTCAGATAAACAGAGGGTACCGTGTTGAATTTAATTCGGCACTGGGGCCGTATAAAGGAGGACTGCGTTTTCACGCCAGTGTAACATTAAGTATCCTGAAATTTTTAGGGTTTGAACAAACTTTTAAAAACAGTTTAACTACTCTACCAATGGGTGGAGGGAAAGGTGGATCTGATTTTAGTACAAAAGGTAAAAGCGATGCTGAAATAATGCGTTTTTGCCAAAGTTTTATGAGCGAGTTGTATCGCCATATAGGTTCTCATACTGATGTTCCTGCCGGCGATATTGGTGTTGGAGGTCGTGAAATCGGATATCTTTTTGGTCAGTATAAAAGACTTAAAAATGAGTTTACTGGTGTTTTGACGGGGAAAGGGCTGGCCTGGGGAGGAAGTTTGATTCGTCCTGAAGCTACTGGTTTTGGAGCAGTTTATTTTGCACAGCATATGTTTCATCGTTTAGGTGAAGACATTGAAGGTAAGAAGGTTTCTGTTTCTGGTTTTGGAAATGTTGCATGGGGTGCAATTACAAAGATTAATGAACTCGGCGGAAAAGTTGTTACGGTATCTGGTCCGGATGGCTACGTTTATGCTCCTGATGGAATTTCAGGAGATAAAGTAGAGTATTTGCTGGAACTTCGAGCATCAAATAACGATATTGTTGAACCCTATGCCAATGAATTTGGAGTTCAGTTTTTTGCCGGTAAGCGCCCTTGGGAAGTTCCCGTGGATTTGGCCATGCCTTGTGCAACCGAAAATGAGGTTAATCTTGCAGATGCGAAAATATTGGTGAAAAGTGGCTGTAGAATGTTGGCCGAAGCCTCAAACATGGGGTGTACGGCCGATGCGGTTGAATATTTAGGCAAACAAATCAACTATGCTCCGGGGAAAGCTGTGAATGCAGGAGGGGTAGCAGTTTCCGGATTGGAAATGTCGCAAAATAGTATGCGAATTAACTGGCCACGTGAAGAGGTTGATTCCAGGTTGAAAAATATCATGAAAAACATACACGAAACCTGTGTTTATTACGGACAAGAGGGAAATTCTGTTGATTATTTGAAAGGCGCGAACATTGGTGGATTTGTGAAAGTTGCAGAAGCAATGCTAGCTCAGGGAATTGTCTAGATTCCTATCAAAAAGTACAATTTAGCCTATATTTATATGAAAATTTAATCTATTGATAAAATAGAACTTATGTTTCGGGATAAAAGTCTTTATATCTTCGTCGAAATTTAGTTTTATGTTGATTGACACACATTCGCATATTTATTCGGAAGACTTTTCGAGCGATTTAGACGATATTATTCAAAACGCATATAATAATAATGTAAAAAAAATTATATTACCTAACATCGATTCTGGTAGTGCGAAGCATCTTATCGATTTATCAAATTCTTATCCTCACTTATGTTACCCTTTAATGGGGCTTCATCCAACATCAGTAGATGATGATTACAAACAAGAACTGGCATCTGTTGAATACTGGTTTTCCAAACATAAGTTTTACGGTGTAGGTGAAATTGGTATCGATTTGTACTGGTCACAAAATTTCTTAAAACAACAGGAAGGTGCATTTCGGTTTCAAATCCAACTGGCAAAGAATATGAATTTGCCAGTCGTTATTCACGTTAGAAATTCTTTTAATGAAGTTTTTAAAATTGTGAAAGAAGAGCAGGACGGAAGATTACAAGGAATTTTTCATTGCTTTGCAGGCAGTGAGGAAGAAGCTAAAAAGGTAATTGATTTGGGTTTCTTTCTTGGAATAGGGGGCGTTGTTACGTTTAAAAACAGTAACTTGGATGAAGTTATTAATAGTCTGAGTCTCTCAAATATAGTTTTGGAAACGGATTCGCCATATTTGGCACCAGTACCCAAGAGAGGCCGGAGGAATGAAAGCTCTTATTTGGTATACATTGCACAAAAAGTTGCAGAAATATTTAATGTGCCGATTGAAGAAGTGGCCAAAATCACGACAGAGAATGCGCGTAACTTGTTTGGAGTGTAACAAATTACATAAACACTTCATTTTAGGTTGTAGTGAAAATGAAAAAGAATAATCAAAAACCATCTATACTTATAATATATACAGGTGGTACCATAGGCATGGTTCAGCACCCTCAAACAAGAACACTATCTCCGGTAAAATTTGAAAAAATTACAGATGAGGTACCAGAATTAAGCAAATTTAATTACAATATTAAAACAACAATTTTAAATCCTGTACTTGATTCATCAAATATGAATCCCGCTGTTTGGATAAAAATCGCAAAAACAATCAAGAAAAATTATAATTTATTTGATGGTTTTGTGGTGTTACACGGAACAGATACAATGGCCTACACAGCATCAGCATTAAGTTTCATGTTTGAAAATCTGGATAAGCCAATTATTTTCACAGGATCACAGTTACCTATAGGGACATTAAGAACTGACGGTAAAGAAAATTTGATAACATCAGTTGAAATAGCTGCTGCTAAAAGGAATGGGCGTTGCATGGTTCCAGAAGTTTGTATTTATTTTGATTTTAAATTGTACAGAGGAAATAGGACAATCAAGAGAGATGTCGAGCAGTTTAGTGCATTTAATTCAGTGAATTACCCCATTTTGGCAACAGCAGGAGTGGATATTCTTTATAATCTGGAATATATATATTATCCGGAGAATGCAGGAATTTTGGAATTGAACACAAAATTTGATGATAATGTTGTGATTCTTAAAATGTTTCCGGGAATAAGCCATAAAGTTTTTAAATCAATACTTAATATAGAAGGTTTAAAGGGCGTGGTACTTGAAACATTTGGTTCCGGCAATGTACCTACCTCACGTTGGTTAATAAACTGTATTAAAAAGGCGATTAGGAAAAATATTGTGTTTCTGAATATTACACAATGCGAGGGCGGAAAAGTATCAATGGGGCAGTATGAAACCAGTTTGGAATTATTAAATGCGGGTGTCGTTTCAGGTAAGGATATGACCACTGAAGCTGCAATTACAAAGCTGATGTTTTTGCTTGGACAGGGCTTGTCGGCTGATGAGACAAAAATGTATCTCAATAAAAGTTTACGAGGGGAAATTAGTGAATAGCATTATTTTTTTTTCACAATTTTTTATTAATTTGCAGGCCTTATTTTTTGGCATGCCAGCGTAAAACACTGGAGAGGTGCAGGAGTGGCTTAACTGGCACGCCTGGAAAGCGTGTGTACCGCGAAACGGTACCGGGGGTTCGAATCCCCCTCTCTCCGCAATAGCAGAGAAAAAAAGATTCGGGAATGCTTTTAAATAGCATTCGTTTAATAAAGGAGGCACATTTTTTGTGGAAATGAAATATTTTAAATATTAAATCAATACAATTAAAAAATCAAGAGATTATTAATTAAAATTCAAATCAATTATGAAAAGACTATTCGCGTTAATAGCAGTATTTGGGATGCTTGTTTTTGGGGCATCTAACGCTGTGGTTGCACAAGATGAGGCAGCTGCACAAGAATCAACTACTACAGAAGAAGTGGATTTAGCTGCTGATCAGGAAGAAGAAGCTGCTGCTGCAGCGGAAGAAGGGCAATCATTGCATAGCCAGTTAAAACAAAAATTTATTGAAGGGAATCCTACTTTCATGTCATTTGTATTAATCTCACTTATATTAGGTTTGGCATTTGCAATTGAAAGAGTACTTTACCTTAATTTGGCAACAAGTAATACCAAAAAACTTTTGGCTAATGTTGAGGAGGCCTTGGATAACGGTGGTGTGGAAGCTGCAAAAGATGTATGTCGTAACACACGTGGTCCGGTAGCAAGTATTTTTTACCAGGGCCTTGACAGAATGGAACATGGTATAGATGTAGTTGAAAAATCTATAATTTCATATGGTGGTGTACAGGCTGGCTTATTAGAAAAAGGTTTGAGCTGGATTGCTCTGTTTATTGCTCTTGCACCAATGCTTGGTTTTATGGGTACTGTAATTGGTATGATTGGTGCATTCGACTCAATCGAAGTTGCGGGTGATATTTCTCCCTCACTGGTAGCAGGTGGTATTAAAGTAGCTTTGATTACAACTGTTTCAGGGCTTCTAGTTGCAATTATTTTGCAGATTTTCTATAACTATTGTGTAGCAAAAATTGATGGCATTATTAATAATATGGAAGATGCTTCAATTTCTTTGTTAGATTTATTAGTAAAACATAACATGAAAAAATAGGAATACCCATGACAAAAGCAAGTAAATATGTTACAATAGTATTATGGGCTCTCCTCATTGTTTCAGCAATTCTTATTGTTTCACTGATGGTTAACATTAGTGAAAATGACAATGACCCAACAATGGCAAGTTGGATTAATTCCAACCTGATTTGGGCCTATATACTTGTGGCAATCAGTGCCGGAGTGGCTATAATCTCAGGATTATTACACATGGTTACCGATAAAAAAGCCGCAAAAGGAGGGTTGATTGTTCTCGGATTTTTTGCAGTTGTTGCTGTTATTTCTTATTCATTAGCGTCAGATGCAATTCCTCAGTTTCTTGGAGTTGACAAGTTTATTAATGACGGAACATTAACAATTAGGGTAGCTAAGTTAGTAGATACTGGATTGTATGCAACGTATATTTTGCTGGGATTAGCAATTTTATCAATTGTATTCTCTTCGGTAACCCGTTTGTTTAAATAATTTATTTGTGGAAATAACACAGGAAAAATTGAATTATGGCTAAAAAAATACCTGAAATACCATCAGCATCATTGGCAGATATTGCTTTTATGTTGCTTATCTTTTTCCTGGTAACAACCACGATGGACGTTGACAGCGGTTTAGAAAGAAAACTTCCACAATGGGTCGATCCTAGCCAACTTGACGATAATTCGCAAATTAACGAGCGTAATATCTTTGTTGTATTGGTAAACAGGAACAATGACTTATTGGTGGAAGGCGATGTTATTAACATTGACGAACTGCGTGACAGGGCGAAAGAGTTTTTGGCAAATCCTGCAAATGCAGAGAATTTACCGGAAAAAGAACCTAAAGAAGTTCCATACTTCGGCGAAGTGATGGTTTCTAAAGGTGTAATCTCTTTACGAAACGACCTTGACACCAGGTATGGAACATATCTCGCTGTACAAAACGAACTGGTTGCTGCCTTTAATGAATTAAGAGATGAACTGGCACGAGATCATTTTGGGAAACCATTTGAGGAATTAGAAGGAGATCAACAGGATGCAATTAAAGAAATTTATCCTTTGATGCTTTCTGAAGCTGAACCTAAAGGTAAAAATATAGGAGGAAATTAATTATGAGTAAATTTAGAAAAAGTGGGGAGAAAGAATTACCTCCGATTTCAACGGCGTCATTACCTGATATCGTATTCATGTTGCTTTTCTTCTTTATGGTTAGTACTACAATGCGTGAAGTAACTTATAAGGTACAGATCCATCTTCCGGAAGCAACTGAATTAAGTAAACTTGAGAAGAAATCATTAGTAAGCTATATTTACGTTGGAGAACCATTGCGCCAGTATCAAAATACATTTGGTGTAGCTCCACGTATTCAGTTAAATGATGATTTTGCATATGTTGAAGACGTTCAGGATTATATTATCGCAGAAAGAGAGGCGAGATCTGAAGAAGAACAAAAATCTATGGTTACCTCACTTAAGGTTGATGAGAATACTAAAATGGGTATAATTAATGATGTTAAACAGGAGTTGCGAAAAGCAGCTGCCTTGCATATTAATTATTCATCACGTAAAAGAGCTGAAAGATAGTTTTATTCGAATATTAAAGAAAAAGGGAAAGCATTTGCTTTCCCTTTTCTTTTGCACTTTTTTATTTACTTTTTATTTCTTTTGACAATAATATTTAACTCATCCAATTGTTCTTTAGAAATTGTTGCTGGTGAGTCGTTCATGACATCGCGGCCTGCATTATTTTTAGGGAATGCAATAACATCGCGAATCGAATCCTGTCCTACAAAAAGTGAAACCAATCTGTCGAATCCAAATGCAATTCCTGCATGAGGAGGAGCACCATATTTAAAGGCATTCATAAGAAATCCAAACTGAGCTTCTGCCTGTTCCTTGGTAAATCCTAAAATATCAAACATTTTTGATTGTAATTCAGAATTAAAGATTCGAACAGAACCACCGCCAATTTCAACACCATTAATTACAAGGTCGTAGGCGTTTGCACGTACTTTACCAGGGTCTGTGTCAAGCAAAGGAATGTCTTCTGGTTTTGGCGAAGTAAAGGGATGATGCATTGCAAAAAAACGTTGCGATTCTTCATCCCATTCAAGTAGAGGAAAATCAACAACCCAAAGTGGGTTGAATACTTTTTTATCGCGGAGACCCAGTTGATTCGCCATTTCTAAGCGTAACGCACCAAGTGCATCCAGAATATGGTCCTTATTGCCCGACAAAACAAGAATCAAATCTCCCGGCTCAGCACCAGTTAATTCAGTCCATTGTTTTAAATCTTCCTGGCTATAAAATTTATCTACTGAAGATTTATAACTACCGTCTGAATTGCACTTCACATAAACCAGGCCTTTGGCACCAATTTGAGGGCGTTTTACCCAGTTTGTGAGTTCGTCAAGTTGTTTGCGTGAGTATTCGGCACATCCTTTGGCACAAATTGCACCTATATATTCTGCTGAATCAAAAACACCAAATCCTTTGCCTTTTACAACTTCTGAAATCTCGTTGATCAACATTTCAAAACGCGTGTCTGGTTTGTCGGAGCCATATTTTTCCATGGCTTCCGAGTAAGGCATCCAGGGGAATTCATTTACGTCAACGTCCAATACCTCCTTGAAGACATACTTTGTGAGACCTTCAAACATTTGCAACACATCCTTTTGCTCTACAAAAGACATTTCACAGTCGATTTGTGTAAATTCAGGCTGACGATCGGCCCGAAGATCTTCATCGCGAAAACATTTTACAATCTGGTAATATCGATCAAAACCGGCAACCATAAGAAGTTGTTTGAAAATCTGGGGCGATTGTGGTAATGCATAGAATTCTCCAGGATTCATCCTTGAAGGAACTACAAAATCACGTGCCCCTTCCGGTGTGGACTTGATTAAAACAGGTGTTTCCGTTTCAATAAAATCTTTTGAGTTTAAATAATTTCTTATTGCATGGGCCATTTTTGCCCGCAACTCCAGATTTTTTCGGACAGAATTCCGGCGTAAATCCAGGTAACGGTATTTCATTCTTAGATCATCACCTCCGTCGGTATCATCCTGAATAGTAAATGGTGGCACCACCGACGGGCTTAAAATATCTATTTTCTTAAGCGCGATTTCGATATCTCCGGTAGAAATATTTTTATTTTTACTTGAACGTTCGCGAACAGTTCCGACAATCTGGATAACAAATTCACGTCCAATTTTTTCAAGATTTTCAGCAACAGAATTATCTGTATTTTCATCTACAACAAGTTGTGTAATTCCATAACGATCTCTTAAATCGATAAATGTCATCGCACCAAGGTCCCGGATTCTTTGTACCCATCCCGAAAGTGTAACTTCTGTGTTCAAATCTCCGATTCTCAATTCGCCGCACGTATGAGTTCTGTACATGATACCTTTTTTATTATTTGGTTGCGAAAATAAGAAGATTTTAGCAAATTCATCCTGAATTTTAGCAGCCATTTAAATTATATATGATTGATCCGTTTAATGATGAGTATTTTATGAAGAAGGCTTTTTCGGAAGCCCTTCTGGCGTATGATAAAGGAGAAGTACCTGTTGGAGCAGTTATTGTCTCTAACCAAAAGATAATTGCACGCGCTCATAATTTAACTGAAACATTGAATGATGTCACGGCTCATGCCGAGATGCAAGCCATTACTGCGGCAGCAAATCTTTTGGGCGGTAAATACTTGAATGATTGCACACTCTATGTTACAGTTGAGCCTTGTGTAATGTGTGCAGGTGCTTTGGGTTGGTCGCAGATAGGAAAAATAGTTTATGGCGCCCCGGACGAAAAAAGGGGATACAAAAAATTTGCTTCAAAATCACTTCATAATAAAACAGAGGTAGTCGGTGGAGTTTTGGAAACAGAATGTGCAGAATTGATGCAAGATTTTTTTCATCAGAAACGGTAATTTAATTTACAACCTGAATTTCGAAACCAATTTTTTTCAAATCTTCCCAGAAGTCAGGATATGATTTGGTTATTACCATAGGATCATCTACCTCAAGAGTAAAACCGGCAATAGCCATTGGTGCAAATGCAAGTGCCATCCGATGGTCGTGATAGGTTTGGATTACAGGCAATTCCTGCTCGATTAAGGCGTCTATAGTTCCATCCCAGGCTAGTTCACCATTTTCCGGTTCGTAAAGTTTGGCTCCAAACTTTTCTAATTCATTTTGCATAGCAGCTATCCGGTCAGTTTCCTTAATCTTCAATGTTTTTAATCCGTAAAAATGAAAAGGAATTTGTTTTGCCACGCACAAACAAGCCATTGTCTGAGCGATATCAGGATTTTCGATAAAATTAAGTTCCAATTGTTCCGGTTGAATATTTTCTGATTTTGAAAGTAAAACACCATTTTCTTTTTGATGAGAAAAAACACCAAAATGTTCAAACCATTTGGCAATATTTGCGTCTCCCTGTAAACTGTCGAGTTGCAAATTCTCAAGAAAAACTTCTCCTTTTTCAATCAAAGCCATTACTTGATACCAGTACGATGCACCTGACCAATCAGCTTCAACTGTAAACTCCCTGGGAAAATAATTTTGTTCTGGAACAGTAATTTCATTTCCTTCCCACTGATACTGGATGCCAAACATCTGCATTAATTTTAAAGTAAGGTCGATATATGATTTTGACGTAATATTTCCTGTCAATTTTAAAGTCAGACCGTTTTCAATTGTTGGGGCAATCATTAAAAGTGCGGAAATATACTGACTGGAAATGCTTCCGTCGAGTTCAATGGTTTGACCTTTTAAATGAGAACCATAAATTTTTAAAGGCGGACAACCCTCGGTCTCCAGGTATTCAATTTTTGCACCCAGCTGAACCAATGCATCTACAAGAATTTTTATCGGACGTTGTTTCATCCTTTCTGAACCTGTAACTTTCCATTCACCCACAACTTTTGCCAGAAAAGCAGTTAAAAAACGCATGGCGGTTCCGGCATGCCCGATGTCGAATATATGATTATTGGAGTTCAGCGCAGCAAATAGAACTTTAGTGTCATCGCTGTCCGATAAATTTTGAATTGGATAGGGATTAAAACACAGCGAGTTGATAATTAATACACGATTACTGATGCTTTTTGAAGCAGGTAATTTAATTGACTCTGATATTCTTTTTGTATTTGCTGAAATCCGGTATTTCATCTTCTTTCGGCTCTTCGCGTTTATAAATTTGCGTAATATCTTAGGGCTTCAAAAATTAATTCTTTGTTGCAATTTTGGTTGATTTCAATTTTACCGATTTCCGGCAACAGTGTAAAATTTATTCTGCCCGACTCATTTTTTTTGTCGTGGGTCATCAATTCAAAGAGGCGTTCAAAATCATTCTCCGAGATTTCAAATTTTCCATAAATTTTCAACAACCATTCATTAATATTTATGAAATTTTCTTTTGGAAAATTACATTTTTCAGATGAAAGAAAAAGTTCTGCAATCATTCCGTATGCAACGGCATATCCATGTAAAATAGGCCGGTTTTGCTCCATGGCAAAACTTTCAAAAGCGTGTCCGATTGTATGACCAAAATTTAAGGCTTTTCGAATATTGTTCTCCGTAAGGTCGTTGCTCACAAAATATTCTTTTACATTAACAGAATGCTGAATAATTTCCTGAAGCAAATCATAATCGATGTTTTCGAAATCAAAGGTTTTTAATTCTTCCAGATGTTCGACACTATGAATCAATCCGTGTTTTACCATTTCAGCAAAACCTGAAACGAAATTTTCTCTGTCAATAGTTTTTAGAAAATCGGTGTTTATGATGACTGCAATTGGTTCTTTGAAAGTACCAATTTCATTTTTTAATCCGCTAAAATTGATTCCTGTTTTTCCTCCAACAGAAGCATCTACCTGCGAAAGTAATGTTGTTGGTACATTTAGAAAATCAATTCCACGTTTGAACGTAGTAGCTGCAAAACCAGCTAAATCGGTTAGCATTCCTCCTCCAATGTTAATCAGCAAAGATTTACGGTCACCTCCGTTTTTGGATAAGAATTCCCAAATTTTAGCTACCGATTCAATTTTTTTATTGTTTTCTCCAAAGGGTATTACCACCTTTTTTATTTCCTGTTCAGAAAAAAAAGAATCGTATTTTGATATCCATAGTTTATCTACATTTTCTTCAGTAGCCAAAAAAACTTTGCCCTTCGGATAATTTTCTATCCATTTTTTAAGTTCTTTTTCTAACTGACGGCTATAAATTATTTTGGAATAAATTTTTGAATTTCCCATACTTAGCTGCTAAATTGCGGTAAAGTTAAAATATTTTTGGTTTCTCTATTTTGAAACTTAATTTGTTAATCTGAATTTTAGAAATTAGATAACTACATATGAAGATTGAAAATAAACGACGAATCAGAAAATTACGCAAACTGTTTTTTATGGGAAGCGTAATAATCGCGGTGGCTGCGCTGGTTCTATTTCTTCTTAATTTAAACATTTACGGAATAGTAACGATTGGTGTTTTTGCTGTTTGGTTCTTGTTTTTTCAGGTTTCCGATTATCAGTACATTTATTTTAGCGATGAGAACAACAAGATATTACTGAGATATTATAAAGTTATCCGGTTTGGAAATAGTGAGTATAGTTCTATCGAATTTCCACAATATATGCTTCAAAATGCTTATTTTGAAAACTCTATGGCCGGTAAGATGTCAGACCTAACTTTTATTGTAAAAACAAAAAGAGGAATGGCTGAATATCCTTCGGTGAGTTTAACAGCTCTCACGAAGCGGGAACGAAAGGAGATGCAGCATGCACTGAATACCATTTTAGGAATTTAAAACAACCCCTCAAATACAATGAACGAAAATCTTACTTACAGAATTGCACTATCAATGATTTCAGGTGTGGGAGGAGTTCTTGCACGAAACCTGGTTTCTTATGTCGGAAGCGTGGAAGGCGTTTTTAAAGAAAAAGAAACAACTTTAAAAAAAATACCAGGAATTGGTGAGGTAAATGCCAAAAGGATAAAACAGAAAGACATCTTTGAACGGGTGGAGAAGGAGCTTAAGTTTATTCAGAATAATAGTGTTAAAGTACTGTTTTATACAGATAAAGATTTTCCAAGACGTTTGAAAAATTGTATAGATGCTCCTGTATTGGTCTATACAAAAGGAAATGTTAACCTGGATGAACAACGAGTAATTTCAATTGTAGGAACCCGAAATGCAACAGATTACGGGAAACAGGTTTGTGAAGAATTAATCCAACAATTTTCAGAACGAAAATACCCGATTTTGATTGTGAGTGGATTGGCCTATGGAATCGATGTTCATGCACATAAAGCAGCATTAAAATATAATTTACCAACTGTTGGAGTTGTTGCTCACGGATTGGATAAATTGTATCCTTCCTTACATAAAGAGGTTGCAGCAAAAATGTTGGAAAACGGTGGATTGGTAACTGATTTCCCCAGTGGAACAAAGATTGATCCTCCAAATTTTTTACGAAGAAACAGAATAATTGCAGGTTTGGCTGATGCCACGGTGGTTGTAGAATCGGCTGAAAAGGGCGGAGCCCTTGTTACGGCTGATATTGCCTTTTCTTACAATCGTGACGTTTTTGCTTTTCCGGGTAGGGCAGGAGATACCTATTCCAAAGGATGTAATAAACTTATTCGAAATAATGGCGCCAGCTTAATTACCGGCATTGAAGATCTGGAATTTTTTATGGGCTGGGAAATGGAAAAAAGGAATGAAGTCTCGCAATCCAGTTTATTTGTTGATTTGCTGCCCGAAGAGGAAAGAGTTGTAAATTTACTCAAAAAGAATGGTCAGCTTTTTATCGACCAGATTTCTGCTGAGATGGATTTGCCAGTAAGTCGTATTTCAGCGATGATGTTAAATCTGGAATTTAAAAATGTATTGGTGGCTCTACCGGGGAAAATTTACAAATTGAGGTAGTTGCCTTAATTTGCTATTTTTGCAGCATGAAAAAATTCTTTGAAGATTTAAAAATATCGAAAGCCATTTTAAAATCGCTGGATGAAATTGGTTTTGTTGAACCAACACCTATTCAGCGAAAAGCTGTACCTAAAATCAGTTCAGGAGCAAATGTTGTTGGAATTGCCCAAACCGGAACAGGAAAAACAGCAGCTTATCTTTTGCCACTTTTCACAAAACTGAAAAAAGCTGAAGGAGTTGATCCGCGGGTTTTAATTTTAGTGCCAACAAGAGAACTTTCCATACAGGTGGGAGAAGATATTGATGAGCTGACAACATATTCAGACCTGAGGCATGCTGCAATTTTTGGAGGGATAGGCTGGACCAAACATGCCGAATTGGTTACACCTGGTATTGATATTTTGGTGGCAACACCCGGCAGACTTTGGGATTTGTACCGGGCAGGTGTACTGTCTCTAAAAAAAGTAAAGCACCTGGTTATTGATGAAGCCGACCGAATGCTTGACATGGGTTTTTTACCACAACTGCGTCAACTCCAGGAAATTCTTCCCAGAAAAAGACAGAACTTGCTGTTTTCTGCAACATTCCCTGAAATTGTGGAGAAAATGGCTGAGGAATTTTTGGATCATTATGAAAAAGTGGGTGTAGCACCTTCGGCAACACCTGTGGAACTGGTTACTCAAAAAGCTTATTATGTTCCGAATTACAGGACGAAGTTAAATTTGCTTCAATATTTACTTAAAGATGAAGAAACTTTTTCCCGGGTGATCATTTTTGTAAAAACAAAGGAACATGCTGAAGGTGTTTTTAAAGTAATAAAGCGGAAAACAGAAGGCGAAAAGCGGATTTTACATTCAAACAAGGCACAAAATACCCGTATTAATGCTATAAAAGCATTCAAAGATGGTGAGATTCGGATTTTAATTTCTACCGATGTTTCTGCGCGAGGATTGGATGCCAGTTTGGTAAGCCATGTTATCAACTTTGACATTCCAAATAATTACGATGATTATATACACCGAATTGGAAGGACAGCACGTGCCGGAAACAAAGGTGATGCCATTACTTTAATTGAACCTTCGGACGAGTGGCACTTGAAAAAAATTGAACAACTTATCCGGATGGAAATTCCGGTTGAGGAAATTCCCGAAGAAGTTGAAATTATAGAAACAGATTTTGAGGAGAAACAAAAGCAGCTTAGAGAAATCGATCGACAGCGAAAAATTGATGATCCAACTTACCAGGGCGCATTTCATGAAAAGAAAAAAAGAACCGGGCCCAAAAAAGCTTACGTTGATAAATTCAAGCGTACAAAACCACGGCAGAAACGTTCGAAAAGAAAAAGATAGCCTATTTGAGTAAAATAATTGCTTCAGCTTTAACTTCACCATTAACCACAATCTGAAATTTGTGTTCTCCCGCAAAATGTTTTCGGGTCGACATGTCAGCAAAGGAATGTTTCTTTTGAACTGGATAGATTCCGGGAGCCAGAATAACTTCTTTCATTTGAAATACTTTAGGCGATGTATTCCCTGTTTTTTTTACAAAATGAACAATGTATTCCAACCTTACTTTTTGTTTCTTTTTGGTCTTCAAATTTAGATCAAATGAAAACGAAATATCATCTCCAATTTTTGGTGAATAATTTGAGAATTTAAGATTTTCTATTTGCATCTGTTCAGGGTTGGCAAAGCCAAAAAGAAGCATAGCCCTTTTGTTACCCTGCTTCAGCAGAGTTCGGCAGGCGTGTTTAATAATCCAGTCGGTATTTTTTGATTCATCTTGCCAGCGTTCGCAAATATCCAAAACCAGTTCGGGGTGATCTTTTGAAATGTCGTTTAGGTTATTGGCTACACTTTTTCTTACAAATTCTTCAGGATCGTCTTTTAATTTTTCAAGAATAGGCAGAACAAGCGAAGGATCTTTTTTTAACGCCGGAACACCTGAAGCCCATGGCAGACGTGGTCGGCAACCTTCACTCGCAAAACGGCGAACTTTAAAATCATCATCATCAGCCCACTGCAGCATATATTTCATAGTTCCTTTCAAATCCTTATTTAAAAACGGACGTATCCCAAATTCCGAAGAACCGCATTTGGTTAAAACACCGAGCGCCGGAATAGATATTTTAGGGAAGTCAATTCCATAAACCTCAACATAATCAGGTAAAACGATTGCTTCGAAACCCGTAACTTTAGGAACAATTGCCTGTAAAATTTTAACTGCCTCAGAAAAATCTTTCGGTAAATATTCGTGTAAACAAACCGTTGTATGTCGCATTTTTTCTTTTAATTCCCTGTCGGGCCATTTTTCATCACAAACTGCAGAAACAAATGCTTCAGAGTTAAATGGAGGATATTCTTCTTTTAAAACACGACTAAAAAGTTCTACTTTTTCCTTTGGGAAGAGAATGTCTTTTAATTTTTCGGGCATGTTAGTTGAGTTAAGGTTTGATAATAAAATTAAATAAAAGTCTCTAAACAGAAATTAGGTCATCCAACTTGTGAAATAAATTTTCCTGTTGCTTAATAAGGCTCTGATATTCTTTTTTATTCGTCAGTTTGAGTATAAAAAAGCGGATTCTTCCGGTAATTTTTCGAAGCAGAATATACCAGTTAAAAGCAATTTTCCCCATAAAAGGTATGCTAATCAGAAATAGAAGTTTTAACCAAATTGAAGGTAGTAACCAGCCTAAAGCTAATAATTCTACAATATAGATAACCGGGAAAAGTACTATTCCTGCAACAAGAGAGAATGAGCTCCAGAATGTCCAGTCTTTTACTTTTTTACGGATTAATCTGTCAATAGTGAAAAATGGAATGGCGTTGAGCAGAAAGCCGTATATAAAAACGGGAAGGCCAATCAGAAGCATCAACCGGCTTCCGATAACTTTTAGAAAATTATTTTTTCGTTTTTCTACTACCCAACTTCTGAGCTTGTGCTTTTCGATGCTGCTTTGATATTCTTTCAGTTGTAAAATGAGTTTTTCTACTTCCTCTGGCTTTTCTGCTTCTAATTTGTCAAGGTTTTCAGCCAGTTTTTGATCGGACTTGAAAAGATTTAGTAAGGAGTATTTTTGTTTCTGGCGCTTTAAAAAATACCGGCCATACATTTCACGAATTTTTTCAAATTCAGTATAATATTTTTTACTGTTTATATTAACGATTAGGGGTAAAATAGAGTCAGCTATTGTTTTTCGCAGTGAAAGAGTAGCTGAATTTGGATTTGTTTTGTATTCCTCCAGGTAATCTTTTGCAGGAATAGGCTCACCAAAATTTACAATTACGTATCTGTTAAATTTCCAGTAGTGACTGTAATAAATCCCGGTGGGTATAATCTGGATATCCAGGCTGTAATTTGCTTTTTCTTCGGCCATAAAAACAATTCTCGGTACTGCTTTTTTGTGCACAAGCATTTGTCTTTTTCCGGAATGCGCCGCTTCTGGGAAAAGTGCCAGTGCGAAATTATTTTCCAGTACCTTTATTGAATCTGAAAAAGTTTGGTCGTTTTTTGCGAGGTTTTCTTTCCCGTCGCGCAAACGGTAAACTGGCATTATTTTCAGAAATCGTAAAATAACCGAGACAGTTTTCGATTTAAATATATCGGCACGAGCCAGCCATACAGGTTGATAACTTGTATGTAGAAGTACAGCCATCGGATCGCTTAATGCGTTTTGGTGATTTGGTGCAAAGAGAATTGGTTTGTTTTTTGGAATTTTTTCTTTACCAGTGGTAATAATTTTTTTGTGAATAAGCCAGTCGGCAAATGTGACATACTTTTTTAAACACCAGTAACCTAACGACCATTTTTCGTACTTCATGTTGTAGCAGGCTGTGTTAATGGTTTTTTCGACCAGATTGTAGAAATGGATAATCCGCTTATAATGTGCCATACGCCCCACCATGCAGCAATTATTGTCATACCTCCCAGTTCAAGTTCTGGTGGAAATATTTTTGGATTAAACATTAAAACCAGTGCCAGTCCTGAGTTTTGGATTCCTGTTTCCAGAGAAATAGTCCTTCTGTCCACCCTTGGCAATCTGAATAATGTTGCTACTGAAAATCCTGTTCCCAAAGCAATAGCATTATGTATTAAAACAATAATAAATACTAAATGAATAAATTTCATAAAGTGGTCGAAATTTGCTGAAAGCAGTATGATTACAAAAGCAATAAAAATAATGATTGATAATTGTCGAATCGGCTTTTTTATACGAGCGGTTAACCGCGGTAAATACTGAGAGAATAATACGCCTAAAACAACCGGAATTCCCAGTAAGATGACCACAGTTTGTACCATCTGCAGGAAATCAATCTCAATGGGAACAAGATAATTCCCGGCTCCTGCAGTAGCATTGTATTGATTCAAATAAATTTTACCCCAAATTGCAAAATTCAACGGAGTCATAAATGTTGCCGCAAGGGTAGCTACCGCTGTTAAACTAACGGATAATGCAACATTTCCCTTTGCCATTGCACTCATGAAATTTGAAATATTGCCACCTGGGCAAGATGCTATTAATATCATACCCAACGCCACGGTAGGGGTTGGATTAAGTATCAGTATGAATAATAGTGTGACTACAGGTAACAGCAGGAATTGAGATAAAATACCAACAATTGCTGATTTTGGTTTCATGATTACATCCCTAAAATGCTGAATTTTAATGTCGAGTGCAACACCAAACATGATGAACGCTATGGTAACATTTAATGCAAATAAGCCTGATTGGGAAAAATTTAGTCTAACATTATCTAGAACTTCCAATGCTTCTCTCATAAGTCTGAATTTGAAACATTGAAAATATAAAAACTATTTATAAAAGCAATAAAAAAGCCGGGAACAGAATAACCTGAACCCGGCATAATTATTTAGTGCCTTATTGTGAACTATTCATTAAGAAGGAGTTTTACCATTTTTTTATTTACATCTGTATTGTCCATAATGCCTCCAAATTCTTCAGCCCCGGGTCCATAAGCAAAAACCGGAACCATAACTGCAGTGTGGTCTTTACTCGGAAATGCACCTTTTACCATTCCTGTATTTAAATTTCCTCCTGCAATTGCCATACCTCCTGTTTCATGGTCGGCAGTTACAACAACAAGAGTCTGCCCATCTTTTGACGCAAAATCCAGAACCTTACCAATTACTTTGTCAAAATCGAGCATCTCTTCCACTACGTAATTTGTACTGTTGGCGTGTCCACCAAAATCTATTGCGGAACCTTCCACCATTAAAAAGAATCCTTTTTTGTTATTGCTCAGAATATTAATTGCGGTTTGAGTTGAAAACGGCAACATATCTCCACGTTCAGCAATCCTGTCGTTGTGCATGTCGGCCGTTAAAGCAGCAAGTTTTCCGCTTTTTATATTTTTAATTTTGGCCATATCGGTTTCATAATCATAACCTTTTTCTTCCAGTTCTTCCACCAGGTTTTTTCCATCTTTTCGTTTGGTAAAATGAGCTCGCCCACCGCCGATAAAAACATCAATGTCTGTTTTTAAAAAATCTGCGGCAATGGCTTCATACATATTTCGATCCGGTTGATGAGCTATGAATGATGCAGGGGTAGCATGAGTTATGGCTGATACCGAAACCAATCCGGTTGCCAGTCCTTTTTCTTCCGCCTTTTCTAAAATGGTCTTTACCGGCTTTTTATCTGTGTCAACTGCAATAGCCCCGTTGTAGGTTTTTGTCCCTGTTGAGAGGGCTGTGCCACCCGCCGCAGAATCAGTAATAAAATTGTCGGCCGATTGAGTTTTCGAAAATCCAACATGTTTGAAATTTTCCAGGAAAAGGTGGCCATGATTTGCTGTTAATCCTGAAAATACTTGTGATACTCCCATCCCATCTCCAATGAGGAAAATGATATTTTTTGGTTTTTTTGATTTAAATTTTTGCGGATAGGTTTTAACCTCATATTTATCTCCACCGGGATAGATTTTTTCAGAATCTTCGGACTTAGCATTTAGATATTCATTTTGAGCAAATGTCGATAAAGAAATAGTCCAAATCAAAGCCAGTAAATAAATTTTGTGTAGCATAATAATTATTTTTTGTCGACTAAAATAACCAGAATTTTTTAGCTTTTGTTTAAAAATGGATAAAATAAATATTAAGAACGGTCAGAAGTTTTATTTGAATTTTCCCAATTCGTTTTTATCAAAATCTGAGTTTAATGAAAATATGGTTCCATCTTTAGTAGTTTGCATCCGAACTACATTCATGATAACAAAATTGCTTAATATCTCTGTAGCCTTTTTTCGTTGTATCTGGGCCAGTCGCATAAATTTTGAAAATGTTATATTTTCATTTTTTTGAAGAAAATCAATCAGAAATTTTTCATCATCTGAATAGGAAAAATAAATTCCTTTTGGGCTGTTTTGTTTTTTCCAGACTTCAACCTGAATTTTGTGGGCCAGAACATTTTCATCCCTCATTCGAATGTAGGCAAGCCACTTTCCTGTGTCATCTTTTGCAAAGTGTGGTTTTTTTTCGCTGGCTTCAATCCCGATTTCCAAAACTGTTTTCCCTTCGACCCGCCATTGTTTGGTAGAGAAATTTAATGGTGGATTACTGTAAATCTTGGCTGCAGCTTCCACCATATAGTATTCCTCGTCTGTACTGATGCCTACAATCTTTCCATTATCCTTAACACCAATTAAAAGACGTCCACCATCTGTGTTGGCGAATGCAACCAGCGATTTGGCAATTTTTTTTGAATCGTTTATACAAAACTTAAAATCCTGCTGCTGGTGCTCTCCCTCTTCAATTCGTTTATGTATATAAATACTCAATGTTTTTGTTTAAACTTCAATTCCAAATATAATTCGGGCAAGATAACCAAGCCCAAACGACACCAATCCAACTACTGTACTCAATATTACCATCTCTGAAAAACGTTTTTTGAATGGCTGGTCGTTGGCAATTGAAATGTAGTAACTAAAAATAAACACGACAAAAATAGAGTCGACGACTGCCCAAATTAAACTCAAAAACGGGGAACTAAGAATAAAATACGGGACAACCAAAAATACAACGGCAATAATATAAGCGATACCTGTAAAAATTGCTGATTTTATTGCTCCCTCTTCTTTCCCTTCCGATTTATTGGATAAATATTCTGACGAAGACATAGACAACGCTCCTGCTATTCCTGCAATTACGCCGGCAAGTGCTACAAGACTGCTGTTCTGAAGTGCAAAAGTTAAACCTGCCAGTGTTCCTAGAATTTCAACCAGGGCATCGTTTAATCCCAAAACAATTGATCCAATATATTTTAACTGGTCTTCATCAATGAGTGCTATAAGTTCTTTTTCGTGGTCATTTTCTTCTTTACTAATTTGAATAGCTTCAGGAATTTCTTTTCCAATCTGGTTGTAATTGATTTGTGCCCTTTCTTCACCTCGTTCCATCAATTTCAATCCAAACGTTAAACCAAATAATCGGGCCAGCCAGTAATATTTATTAATATCCCATTTGCTTGGTTCAACTTCCCTGCCACTATAATTCATCCAAATTTTATAGTGTTTTAATTCATCCTCAGCAATCTTGTTTAAAATATTTTGATTGGACCTGTTTTTTGCTTTTCGTGCAAGTTTTTTGTAGATGTGATACTCGGTAACTTCAGCACGCTGAGCTTTTATAATTTGGTTTCTAACCAATGGTGTCAAGGTTTTCATATCTGGTTTACTGGTTTTATTTAAGCCATTCGAAAGTTACATAATGATCCTGACTCATTCCAAGATTTTCATAAGTTTTATGTGCTGCTCGGTTTGATTTATCTGCGTAAAGCCGAATCCCTTTTAATCTTCCATCTTTGTTCACTTTGTTTTTTAAGTGCGAGTACATGTTGCGATATACTCCCTTTCTTCTGTATTCAGGCAAAACGAAAACAGATTGAATCCACAAAACCGTACCATTTCTCCAATCGCTCCATTCATATGTCGTCAGGAGTGAGCCAATAATCAAGTCCTTTGTTTCTGTAATGTAGTATTTGCCTTTTGAAGGATCGTTCAAAACTGCTTCTACTCCGGATTCAACTGTTAAACGATTTAGTTCAATTCCTTCCGTTTCTTTAGCCATTGCAATTTGAAAATCAACAATTATTGAGATGTCTTTTAAATTTGCTTCTCTGACTTTCATTGGTTTAAATAAATTTGTAAAATTGATTTTGTTTCATTCCTCAAAAATAGTAATTACAGCAAAATGATTGCCGGTATTTCTTCAATGCCGATTACAATTCATAATTTAGATTGGTAATATTCTCTTTTAGTCAGAATTTAACAAGTAAAAATCAAATGTGTTTAGATAAAAACTATTTAAAAATTGTAGTAGCATCGGAAAATCCAGTAAAAATAAATGCAGTAAAAATTGGGTTTCTATCTTATTATTCTTCTGTTGAAGTTGAAAGTGTGAAAGTGAGATCAGGTGTTTCCAGCCAGCCAGTTGACGATATGGAAACTAAACTTGGGGCGCATAACCGTGCATTAAATGCAAAACTGAGTATGCCGGATGCAGATTTTTGGGTTGGAATTGAAGGGGGGATACAGCATTCAGAAAAACATACGACAGCATTTGCATGGATAATTATTTTATCAAAAAATAAAAGTGGTGAAGCGCGGACAACAACTTTTCTTTTGCCGTCAAAGGTTTCTGAATTTGTAAAAAAAGGAAGTGAACTGGGAACAGCAATTGATATTGTTTTTGGACAGGAAAATTCGAAACAAAAATCGGGTGCCGTTGGCTCGCTTACAAAAAACAATGTAAGCAGAACGCAATTGTATGTTCAGGCTGTACAATTGGCTTTGATTCCATTTATTAATCCTGAACTGTTTTGAGCCGGATTGAAAAATTTAATCTTTATTGATTTATTTTTTCCTGATTCGAGAGATTATTTCTTCAATTTTAATTCTTTCTTCATCCAGTAAAACCAACTGAAGTTTTTCTTTTTCCAAAAGATTACTAACCATTGGTCCAACCTCACCGGTTATGATTGTCGAAACTTTTTCATTCTGCAAGAATTTAACCAGTTTTATACCACTGTGTTCCGAATTTTTATAGGGGTTTTCTATAATTGAAAAAGAATCATTTGAAGCATTGTAAAAAACAATATTTTCACATTTCCCGAATCGCAGATCAAGAAACGATTTTTCTGTTTTTCCTGCTGATGAAATTGCAAATATTTTATCCATTTTTATCCGTTTGATTCAGTAATATAACAATTTATTTGAAAAAAGTTTCAGTTTGATTCTTCATTTAATATTTCCCAGTATTCAACTGCCCTGCGGGTATGAGGAATAACTATGGTTCCACCAACCAAATTTGCAATAGAAAAAACTTCAAAAATTTCTTCTGTAGTGACCTCTTGTTCGAAACACTTTTCTAAATGATACTTTACGCAGTCGTCGCAACGTAAAACCATCGAAGCAACCAAGCCCAGCATTTCTTTCGTTTTAGTTGCTAAAGCTCCGTCCTGGTAGGCAAGAGTGTCTGCACTGTAAATACGTTTCAAAACTTTGTTGTCTGAAGCTAAAATTTTCTCATTCATTTTTGAACGATAGGTGTTAAATTCTTCAACCAGATTTCCCATTATATTTTATTTTGAAATGTCTCCAATTAATGTGGTCTGTGTACATTTATCAATTCTTATCTTCACAAAATCGCCTTTTTTGAAATTGTATTTTGGAAACACAACACCTTTATTTTGTGAAGTCCTTCCGAAAAGCATTTTATCCGATTTTTTTGAAAATCCTTCAACCAGCACTTCAAATGTTTTTCCTATATCACTTTGATTACTCTCCAGCGAAAGCTTGTTTTGAAGTTGAATAACTTCATTCAATCGACGGATTTTTGTTTCTTCCGGAACATCGTCTTTTAAGTGCTTATGCGCATATGTTCCCGGGCGTTCTGAGTATTTGAACATAAAGGCAAGGTCGAACTTTACCTGTTCCATTAGCGACAGTGTATGTAAATGATCTTCTTCAGTCTCAGAACAAAATCCGGTAAAAACATCGGTTGAAAGGCCGCAATCCGGGATAATCGATTTGATTGCCGCAACACGATCGAGGTACCATTCCCTGTCGTATTTTCGGTTCATAAGGTTTAAAATACGTGAACTTCCTGACTGGACCGGAAGATGGATGTGATGGCAAATATTCGGATACTCGGCGATTTTTCGTAATGCTTTATCCGACATATCTTTGGGGTGCGATGTGGTAAACCGTATTCGCATTCTCGGATCCACTTTTGCAACCATTTCAAGTAAGTCCCAGAATTTCACAGGTTTCCTTTCACCATCCGGAAGCCATTTATAGGAGTTTACATTCTGTCCTAATAAGGTTACTTCACGATAATTTTTTTCCGCAAGGTCTTGTATTTCATTAATAATATCTTTTGGGTCACGACTTCTTTCTCGTCCACGGGTGTAAGGAACAATACAATACGTACAGAAATTATTGCAGCCCCGTGTAATACTTACAAAACCCGATATTGCTTTGTCGCCAATTCTAACCGGCGTAATTTTGTCGTAGGTTTCTATTGTCGATAATTCAACATTAACAGCTTTTTCACCGTTTTCTACTTTGTCAATCAGGTAGGGAAGGTCGCGATAGGCATCTGGTCCTGCAATAAGATCCACCGCACCATTTTTGAGAAATTCATTTCCTACCCGTTCAGCCATACAACCAAGTACACCAACAATCAGGTTTTTATTTTTCTTTTTATAACTGTTGTATAGTTTCAGTTTACTCCAGATTTTCTTTTCCGCATTATCACGTACCGAACAAGTGTTTAAAAAAATAGTGTCAGCTTGTTCGACATTAGTCACCAGTTGATAGTTTTTTTCCTGAAGTATAGCAGCTACAACTTCACTGTCGGCAACATTCATTTGGCAACCATAGGTCTCGATATATAATTTTTTTTGTTCCATGTTTCGCGACTACAAAAATAGACGAATTTTTAGAAAGTGCTTTTTTTACTTTTTTGGATTCGTTTTGGGCATGTGTCTCTTTTTATTCATCTTATTTACAGTGCAAAAAGATGTTCGGTTTTTTGAGTTGGAAAGTCTGATATTAAACGAATGTGCATAACCAAATTTTTTTGTTTTAGAAATACATCATTTGCCTTGAATTCAGGAAAAACATTTATTATGTTTGGGTGTTATTTTTTTCGAAAAAGGTGTTACGATTTTTATATCCGGATTGACAGATTCGGGAAAAATAGGGAATATTTTTCTAATTAAATGACACTATCAGGTATTCTAACGATTTAAGCATTTTGCTTTTAAAACGATTTTGACAGATACCGGTATTGAATAATCTAAATTACTAAAGTTAAAATTGTATGTTGGCATTGGATGGCGAAACTCAGCAGAAATTATATGAACTGGAAAAATGGTTTTCTGCCCGAAAAGGTTCAATTGTGGCTTTTTCCGGTGGAATTGATTCAACCCTCGTTCTATTTTTAGCGAGAAAATTTCAGGGAGAGGGAAATGCAATTGGTGTAATTTCGAATTCAGAAAGCCTTAAGAAAAAAGATTTTGAACTAGCCAAGGATATTTGTACACAGTTTGATATTCATTTGGAAGTAATAAAAACAAATGAACTGGAAGATGTACGTTATAATATGAATCCTGTGAATCGTTGTTTCTTTTGTAAAGAACACTTGTACAGTGATCTCAGTGCAGTAAAAGATAAGTATCCCGACTTTGATGTGTTGAACGGTACTAATTATGACGATTTTGGCGATTACCGTCCAGGCTTGCAGGCTGCGGCCAACCATGAAATTCTTTCTCCGATGGCCGATTGCAAAATAACAAAACACGAACTAAGACAAATGGCTCGTTATTTTGAATTGCCTAACTGGGATAAGCCGGCGAGTCCATGTTTGAGTTCAAGAATTCCTTACAATCACGTGATTACGCATAAAAAGCTTCGCCAGGTTGAAGACGCAGAAAACTTACTAAATGAGTTGGGATTCAGCGATGTTAGGGTGCGACATTATGAAACATACGGGAAAATAGAAGTACCGAAAGAAGAAGTGGATCGTCTTGTGCTAATGCAGGAAGAGGTATCAGCAAAGTTCTCATCCCTTGGATTTGAAAAATGTGTAATTGATACAGAAGGACTTGTTTCCGGAAAATTGAACCGGGTTTTTAAAACTACCAACGCCAGTAAAATTAATTAACATTATGCAGCGAGTATTGTATTATGACTGTTTTGCCGGTATCAGCGGCGATATGAATCTGGGTGCTTTGATTCATTTGGGAGTGGATCCAGAATATCTGAAAACAGAACTTGAAAAATTAAATATTGAAGGATTTTCCCTTGATATTAGAGAAGATAAAAGGCGTGGAATAAGTGGTATAAAAGCGAATGTGGTTATTCACAATCAGGAGAATGAAAAACACAGGCATTTGCACCATATCGAAAGTTTAATAAATGATTCAGGTTTGTCTAAGAAAGTAAAAAAAACGGCATTAGATATTTTTAACCAGGTCGCAGTTGCTGAAGCAAAAGTACACAACATCCCGGTTCAAAAAGTACATTTTCATGAAGTGGGGGCGTTGGATTCGATTGCTGATATTGTTGGAGCAGCAATATGCCTGGATTATTTGAAGATAAATAAAGTTATGGCTTCGCCAGTCCAGCTAGGGGGTGGTACAGTGAAATGTGCACATGGTATTATGCCTGTTCCTGCACCTGCAACTGCCGAGATACTGAAGAATATTCCTATAAAAACCGGCCTTGTCCAATATGAAGCTACCACGCCTACCGGCGCTGCAATACTGGCCGCAACTGTTGATGAATTTACATCGTCGATAAATTTTGATATAAAAAAATCGGGTTACGGGCTTGGCACAATTGATACCGAAGTCCCCAATATCTTAAGGGTTTTTCTTGCTGAAATAGAGGAAGATGATAAAGGTTTTGTTCAAAGTGACGCTACTTTGCTGGAGTGCAATATTGATGATTTAAGTCCCGAAAACTATGAATTCGTGATGGATTTATTGTTTGATTCAGGAGCCAGTGATGTGTGGATAGAAAATATTATTATGAAAAAGTCGAGGCCTGCAGGGAAACTGTGTGTTTTATGTCGACCTGCTGATGTCAGGGAAATGAAAGCCATTCTCTTTACGCATACAAGTACAATTGGTCTTAGGGAAATAGCTGTTAAGAAGAATGCTCTCTACAGAGAAGAGAAAGTGGTGGATACAAATTTTGGGAAAGTCACTGTAAAACAAAGTTTTTACAACGGGAAACTGGTGAATACAAAACCGGAATTTGAAGATTGTAAACGATTGGCTCAGGAACATAAAGTTTCGTTACAAATAATTAAGGATTCAGTTTTAAAAAGTTTGGAAGATGGGAGTGAATGAATTACTTGTAAGTTACAAAGAAGGTGTTTTAAGTTTAGATGAAACATTAAACCGTTTAAAAGAACAAGGTATTGAGGATCTTGGATTTGCAAAGATTGATTCCAGCCGCCTTGAAAGGACAGGAATACCAGAGGTAATCTATTCGTCTGGTAAAACAAAGGAGCAGGTACGGCAAATTGCGGAACGAATGTATAAAACAGGAATTGATATTTTGGCTACTCGTGCTTCAGAAGGGGTTTTTCAGAGCGTGACTGAAGTAGTCCCTGGTGCCGTATATAATCCAATGGCTAAAACCATAGTATATCACCATCATCAAAATAACCGCGAGGTAACAACTGATTCTATTGTCGTGGTAGCTGCCGGTACATCTGATTTGCCGGTTGCCGAAGAAGCCGTGGAGACTGCAAGATTTTTGGGAAACCGGGTTGAAAGCTATTATGATGTTGGTGTGGCTGGCATACATAGATTATTTAGTCGTATTGAGCAAATAAGAAAGGCAAAGGTGATTATTGTTGTAGCAGGAATGGAAGGAGCTCTGCCCAGTGTTGTTGGCGGACTGGTCGACAAACCTATAATTGCTGTACCAACCAGTGTTGGATATGGTGCGAATCTTGGAGGCGTAACAGCCTTGCTTGCGATGTTAAATAGTTGTGCCGCCGGAATAAGCGTAGTAAATATTGATAACGGATTTGGTGCAGCCTGTCAGGCCAGCCTGATTAACAAACTAAAATAACTTATCCAAATGAACGAATTGAATATCTTATATATTACGGCTGCTTCGTTAGGTTTTTTTCATACTATCCTGGGGCCTGATCATTATGTCCCGTTTATTGTTTTGAGTAAAGCAAGAAACTGGTCAAAATCAAAGACTCTTTGGATTACTTTTATTTCCGGTATTGGCCATGTTGGCAGTTCGGTAATTTTGGGAATTATTGGAATCGGATTGGGAATTAGCCTCAATAAGCTTGAATCAATTGAAGCATACAGAGGAGAAATTGTGGGTTGGATGCTGTTTATTTTTGGACTTTCATATTTGGGTTATGGAATCTTTCGCTATTTGAAAGGGAAAGGACATCATCACTATTTTAACTTTTTGATGCCAAAACGCGTCCGTGAAATGCATCATTTACCAAGTGAAGAAAAAGACGTGGATAAAAGTGAGAGATCGAATATTACCTTTTGGATGCTTTTCCTCATTTTTGTTTTTGGGCCTTGTGAAGTTCTTATTCCGATGCTTATTTTTCCGGCATCTGAGCACAGCGAAATTGGTATTGCAACCGTCGCCATAATTTTCGGTATTGCAACATTAGTTACTATGTTAGGTATTGTATATTTGGGTTATAAAGGAGCCAAATTCTTGAATTTCAAAGACAAAGGAGAGTATGTGCATATCGCTTCCGGCTTAATTATAGCATTTTTGGGAGTAAGTATCCTATTTTTAGGCTGGTAATAGATAGGACAAAAGCTACAAATTCATAAACAGCAGATTCAAATCAAGTTAATTTTTCAGAAGATATTTGAAGCATTAGAAAAATAATGATTTGATAATAATTAATACCTCAATCAAAAATTTCAAACTCATATTTATTAATTCAGAGCTTTGTTTTTTGACTTGATTATTGGATTTTCATAAGAATATTTTAAGTAGTATAGATACGAAAAGCCCTATTCCTCTTGGATTTGGAAGTTAATATTAATTATTTTCTGTTAATCAATTAATCATTGTTTTTTTATATTTCATCTGATTTAAATTAAAATTTCAGCTTACAATTTTTTATCAACAACTTAAAATCCCCATTTCTTTTGCAATAACAAAAGGATTGGGTCGTATAACAATTCCAGGTGAATAAATCCGTTATTGATTTAAAGGTTTTTGAATTATATTTGCTCACTCAAGAAGGAAGAATATGAGACGACTTTTTCTATCTGTTCTGGTATTGTTTTTTGTACAGAGTTTATTTGCACAGGAAACAAATTTTTCCCTGCCAAATGAACAACCTGAAGTTGAAATTCCTGAAATTATACAAGGTCTGGATGTGGAACGCGATTCAGTGCTTGATAAAATGCTTTTCTGGCACATTGAAAATAATAAAAGCAGAAATGGGATGGATGGTTACAGGGTCGAGATATTCTTTAGTTCTGATTTAAATGCAAAGGAAAAAGCTTTTGAAAAAAAAGTTGAATTCTTATCAAAATACCCTGACTATGATGTTCATGTTAAATTTATTGCTCCAAATTTTAGAGTTAGGGTAGGCGATTTTAGAACAAAAAATGAGGCCTGGAAGCTGTATGAAAAAGTAAAAAAGGATTATAGGGCGGCTTTTGTGGTAAAGGACAGAATTAATTTCCCGGTGTTGAAACCAATAAGTTATGAGCGAACAAATTAAGCACGAGTGTGGAATAGCACTTATTCGATTACTTAAACCTTTATCTTACTACCAGGAAAAATACGGGACCTGGAAATACGGCCTGAACAAATTATACCTTTTGATGGAAAAACAGCACAATCGGGGGCAAGATGGTGCCGGAATTGTGTGTGTGAAAAACAATCTTAGTCCCGGAACTGCGTATATCAATCGCTTTCGTTCAGTTGAGCAAAATCCTATCAAAGATATTTTTGATAAAGTAAATAAGCCTCTCAAAAAAGCCAGGAGGCACAACATAGATATTGACGATTCGGAATGGGCCAGTGATAATTTTCCTTTTGCCGGAGAATTATATTTGGGACACCTGCGATATGGGACATTTGGAAAAAATAGCATTGACTTTGTTCATCCGGTAATGCGGCAGAATAACTGGAGGTCGAGAAACCTGGTTTTAGCCGGTAATTTTAATCTTACAAATACCGACGAGTTGTTCAAAGTCCTTATTGAACTGGGACAGCATCCGAAAGCTTATACTGATACGGTAACGGCACTGGAAAAAGTCGGACATTTTCTTGATGAGGAAAACCAGCTGTTATTTAGGAAGTATAAAAACGAAGGCTACAGGAATAACCAGATTTCGCCTTTGATCGAAAAAAATCTTGATGTTCAGAATATACTTGAAAGAGCCACAAAAGATTGGGACGGTGGATATGCAATTGCTGGCTTAATAGGCCATGGTGATGCTTTTGTTGTTCGCGATCCATGGGGAATACGCCCTGCATATTACTATTTTGACGAAGAGATTGCTGTTGTGGCTTCGGAGCGTCCCGTTATTCAGACTGTTATGGATGTAGGGGTGCGGGATGTAAATGAAATAGGACCCGGTGAGGCATTGATAGTTAAAAAAGACGGCTGGATCAGTAAAGAAATGATTCGTGTGCCGCATAAAAGGAAATCCTGTTCTTTCGAACGGATATACTTCTCCCGTGGAAGTGATAAAGACATTTATCAGGAACGAAAACAACTCGGGCGACTTATTAGTCCAATGATTTTAAAAACAGTTGATTACGACTTTGGAAATACGGTATTCTCTTATATTCCAAATACTTCTGAAACTGCATTTTATGGCATGATGGAAGGTATTCGCGAGTACCTGGTTGACTGGAAGATTGATGAGATAAAAAAGAAGAATGGTTCACTTACCAATGATGACATAAAAAGTATCATTTCGATGGAACCCCGGATGGAGAAAATAGCCATTAAGGACGTAAAACTCAGAACATTTATTGCAGATGATGCAAGTCGTGACGATCTGGTTGCACATGTTTATGATGTTACCTACGGTGTTATAAAAAATGATGTCGATACATTGGTAATTATTGACGATTCAATTGTTAGAGGAACCACGTTGAAAAATAGTATTTTACGAATTCTTGATCGTTTACATCCAAAGAAAATAATTGTTGTTTCTTCAGCGCCACAGATTCGTTATCCCGATTGTTACGGCATCGACATGGCGCAACTGGATAAATTTATTGCCTTTAACGCCGCAATTGAATTGTTAAAAGATACCGGGCGGGAAAAAATAATTGACAAGGTTTATAAAAAATGTAAGGAACAGGAGAATTTATCCAAAGAAGAAATGGTCAACTATGTTCGTGAAATTTATAAACCTTTTACAGCGGAACAAATATCAAAAAAGATTGGTGAGTTGTTAAAGCCGGAAGATTGCGGAGCAGAAGTGGAGATTGTTTATCAATCGATAGAAAATCTGCATAAAGCCTGTCCTAATGATTTGGGAGACTGGTATTTCACAGGCAACTATCCGACGCCAGGCGGAAATCGGGTTGTGAATTCCTCATTTATTTATTTCGTCGAGGGGAAAAACGAAAGAGCATATTAGTTTTGCTGCTTCTAAATCTATTTAATCGGATAGCAATAAATTCTAAAAGATAGTTTTATTTGTCGTTTATTCAGGAGCAGGCCACTGACTATTATCATCTTTGTCTTTTACGTAAGTCTCAATATGCCTGTCTCTTTTTACTTCGTATATATCGTTAATTGTGACTATAATTCCCGTTTCCAGTACTTCTCCGAATTTTTCATTGACGGCTGTACCAAATGTTTTCATCGACGGAGAAAGATTCATGTATGCGTTTATAAGCGGTGGAACATTTTCTCCGTACTGGCGAACTGTCTGGATTAATATTTTATAATCTTCATTATAATTTAAGCCTGAAAATACTTTTTTCATTTCCTCGGGATCGTAATCAAATTCCACCGGTTTTTTTGGATATACTAGATTTTCCTTATCTCTGAAATATTTTTTGAAAAAGTACTGAATCAGATTTCTTGCCTCGTTATGGAAATGAGAGTACATAGTAACTTTCCCAAAAAAGTACTTTATTTCAGAATGATCTACTGTGAGCGCCCCAAGTCCGTCCCAAAGGTTATCCAGGGCAAAAAGAGCTTTAGCTCCTGCTTTGCTTGACTGGTATGCCGGTTGAACAAATGAACGACCCAATTCCAGAGTATGTGGCAGATAATCCTCGATGAATTCTTTAGACATATGAAAAAGCCTGGATGTAGCAAGTAAAACCTCTCCATTTTCATCTTTCGCCGCTTCCGAACCTAAAATATATCTGTAGCCTCCTAGAATCTCTTTTGCGTCAGGATCCCAAACAATAAGTTGTTTGTAAGGTATTTCTGCGGTATCGTATGCGTCAATATCTGTCTCTTTGCCGGTTCCACCCCCTGCATCTCTAAAAGTAATTTCTCTTAATCGGCCTATCTCATGCATTATAGATGGTGAATCATGATGAGTTACAATGTAAATCTCATTTCCACCTTTATTGGTTTTTCTTAACAGTTTTTCGGGTGTCAGTTCAGCGTAGATGGCTTCTCTCGGAAGAGGATTTATTATATCTTTCATGTAATACGCTTTTTGAAAAATGGAATACAAAGTTAAAAAAATACGGTCAAGTTTTTAATTCATTAAACTTTAATTTCTTCATGATGTTCACCCGACAGCTCATAAACCACATCTTTTATATAGTCTGCCCATTCCTTATGAGTTTTTGTCTTGTCAAAGAGTTGGTATTTTATTGGTTTTCCGAAATAAATGTGAATGTCAGTGTTTCTGTGCTTTACGGTTTCGTCAGGAAGGAAAAACATCTCAAGATTCCACTTGATTTTTAAAAATTTACGCAAATTGGCCAGACGATAAAAACGGTTTGAGTTTCTACCTGATATGAATACGGGAATAATATCTCTTTTATATTGAATAGCTTTTGAGATAAAATGTTTTTTCCAATCGAGATCGACAATTTTTCCTTTAATTTTTCTGGATGCCAATCCAGAAGGGAAAATCAGAATTTGTTCATCTGAGCGATAGGTTTCGTCCATTACTCTTGCGACATCCCGGCTGTGTCCCCCATGCTTATTCACCGGTACAAACATGGGGTTAAGATTTGGTATATTCATTAAGATGTCGTTGGTGAGAAATTTTAGTTCACCCAGAATCTGGTTCACATTTTTCATTAAAAGCATCCCGTCAAATCCTCCCAGCGGGTGATTGCTGGCAAAAATAAATCGTCCCTCTGAAGGTACGTTTTCAATTCCGTGTATGAACTCGTTAACATTGAATTCTTTTACTACCTGGTTGATAAATGGTATCCCTTTTAAATGGCCGTTTCTTTCCAGTAAATTATTTAAAAATTCAATATGCAAAATGTAGTTCAGGTATCGATAAACAAATCCGGGCATCATTTTCGCCAGTTTAGGGCTTTTCCCAGCAAAAACTTCCCTTATGCTAATGGGTTTAAATGTATTTGTTTTTGGCTCTTCCACCTTTCGAAAATTTTGAGCCGCAATTAAACAAAAAAATGGCACAATGCAATGTTTTCATAGCACAAAAGTCACTTCTAGTCAATTTGAAAGCTCTGGAATTAAATTGTAAAAACATACTATAGAGCAGGAGTTATTAACGGCTGTTAATTTTAGATGTTGTTAATAATAAAATATTGATTTTATGAGTTTTAAATGCATGCGGGTTTTTGTTGGTCTTGTGTTTCTAACATGCTATCAACAATTTCTTAACAATTTGGCTGAAAATAGCTGTGGAATAATATGGCATAAAATGGAATGGTATGGAATAATTTTTTACTTTTACAGTTAATATTTTCGGACAATTATCCATATGACAATTTTTGTAGGAGAACATAGCGCAAAGGTTGATGATAAAGGAAGAATAGTTCTTCCTGCTGCATTCAAAAAAGCTGTGGGCGAAATGGAGCTCGAATTTGTCATTATTGAAAAAAACAGGTTGAGTAATTGTCTTGATATTCATACAGAGGAAACGTGGGCTGAAAATGTAGAGCAGTTTAAGAAGAATCTGAATCCACTTGATCCTGAAGATGATGAATTTTTGCAGATATATTTTCAAAATTTTACCCGAATTGGGGTAGCAGCAAATGGAAGGATAAACATACCGGATGAGTTTTTGAAATTTGCTGATCTGAAAAAGATGGTCAAATTTATTGGAATGCACACATCAATCCGGTTGGTTAAAGTTGAAGAAAAGATTCAGAAAACAATTTCCAATGAGGAATATCTTGAAAGGTTAAGGAGATACAGTCATAAAAATGAAGGTTAAAAGTGGAATAGATGACGCAACCGTATCACATACCGGTTTTACCAGAAAAAAGCATTGCGGGCCTAAATATTTGTCCGGGTGATGATGTAATTGATGCTACTTTCGGAGGCGGTGGTCATTCCCGGTTAATTCTTGAGGTGCTTGGCAAAGGAAGGCTTTTTGCTTTTGATCAGGATGAAGATGCAGCCGGGAACATTTTCAAAGACAACAGACTTTATTTTATCAGACACAATTTTAGGTATTTAAAAAATTTCCTAAGGTTCTACCAGGTTGAAAACGTAGATTCGGTTTTTGCAGATCTTGGGGTCTCTTCTCATGAATTTGATATACCTGAGCGCGGATTCTCCTTTCGTTTCGACAGTGAGCTGGATATGCGAATGAATAGGGAAGCCTCAAAAAGCGCTGCTTCAGTTTTAAATGACTATTCAGAGCAGCAATTGATTTCCATTTTTAGGTTATATGGAGAAATTAAGAATGCTCCCCGGCTGGTTTCAGAAATTCTTAAGGCCCGGAATATGGGTCCGATCAGGACTACTGTTCAATTAAAGGAAGTGGCAGCAAAATGCGCTCCTAAAGCAACAGAAAATAAATATCTCGCGCAGGTTTTTCAGGCACTAAGAATAGAAGTGAATGACGAAATGGATGCTTTGAAGGAATTTCTTCTGGCAGCAAGAGATGTATTAAAATCAAAGGGACGTTTGGTTGTGATAACCTATCATAGTCTGGAAGACAGGCTGTGTAAAAATTTTATGAGAACCGGAAATTTCGAAGGAAAAGTAGAAAAGGACTTTTATGGAAATATTAATTCCCCATTTCATCTTGTCAACAGGAAAATAATAATTCCCGATTCCGAGGAAATTAAAAACAATTCTCGTTCAAGAAGCGCAAAATTAAGGATTGCAGAAAAGAAATAGTATGGCAGAGGAAACAAAAAATAAAAAAAGGAAAGGCGGAATGAAACCAATTATTGGGGGTACAATACTTACCGATGAAAGAGTTACACGCCAGTTCCCATTTATATTTTTTCTTGCTGCCTTGGGTATAATACTGATAACAAACAGAAACTGGTCGGAAAGAACTATCCGGCAAGTTGAGGTATTGCAGGGAACACTGGATGAACTTCGATCAGAATCGATTACGTTGTCTGCTAAATTGATGGATGCGAGTCGTCCATCAGAAGTTTTTAAGAAAGTTGAGGATGCGGGAATTGGTTTGCAGGAGCCATTAACTCCGCCCAAGAAATTATTGGTTAAAGAGAAATAGTAGAAATGGGTATTCGAAGGTCTATAGTTTCACGTTTGGCGATCGTTTATTTCGTATTGCTTCTCTTTGGTGTTGTTGTCATTTTTAAAATGATATCCGTTCAGCAAATTAAAAATGATCGGTGGCAGCAGATTGCAAAAAATTTGAACGAAAATACAGTCATTGTCGAACCTAACAGGGGAAATATATGTGCAGATGATGGCAGCGTTTTGGCTACCTCGGTTCCCGGATATTATGTGAGAATTGACTTAGCGGCTGAAGGTGTAAAGCGTGTTTACGCGGCAGAGAGTGACTCGCTTGCCTATTATTTATCGAGATTTTTTAGGAATGCTTCCCGTCAGGAGTATAACCAAAAACTTAATCAGGCTTATCGAGCCGGTAATCGTGGATTTATGCTCACCCCCCGGAAAATTGATTATAATGAACTTCAGCAAATGAAAAAATTCCCGATTCTTCGGAGGGGACGTTTTGGCGGAGGAATGATTATAGAACAGGAAAATCAAAGAATTACACCTTTAGGCATACTGGCAAAAAGAACTATCGGAAGTTTAAACAAGGGGGCTGATGGTGGAATTCACGGTAATATCGGTTTTATAGGCCTGGAAGGCGCATTTGAACAATATCTTAGGGGTGAAGATGGCATTAGTTACAGACAGAATTTGTCAGGACGATGGGTGGCGCGTACAGAAATTGAACCTAAGGATGGTATGGATGTAGTAACAACCATTAATGTAAAAATGCAGGACATTGTAGAAAACGCGCTATATAAACAACTACTTACAACCAACGCCGATTGGGGAACAGCAATTTTAATGGAGGTTCAAACCGGTAAAATAAAAGCCATTGCAAACCTTGGAAAAGGACAAAACGGATATTTCGAAAGTGATAATTATGCAATGGGGCATCGTGGTTGTTACGAGCCGGGTTCTACTTTTAAACTGGTTTCGCTGATGGCGGCATTGGAGGACGGAGTTGTTGATACAAGCGATGTTTTTGATACGGGAAATGGGAGTTGGAGAAGCAACGGACGAACAATTACCGATACACATGGCTACGGTAAACTTACGGTCAAACAAATTTTTGAAAAATCGTCAAACGTTGGAACTGCAATGGTTATTACCTCCAGGTATAAAGATAATCCCCGCGACTATGTTGACCGGGTCTATAGTTTCGGCATTAATAAGCCAATTGGTCTGGAAATAGAAGGCGAAGGCCAACCTTATTTTAAGTATCCGGGTGATAGGGATTGGTGGGGAACAACACTAGGCAGTATGGCTTATGGTTACGATTCAAAAATGACACCTCTGCAAATCCTTAATTTTTACAATGCAGTTGCCAACAACGGGAAAATGGTAAAACCCTATTTAGTTCAGGAAATAAGGGATAAAGGTGCCTTGGTGAAACAATTTAAAACCGAAGTGTTAAACCCTATGATTGCCTCAAAAGAAACTATCGGAAAGGCACGTGCAATGCTAGAGGGTGTATGTCTTTATGGAACTGGAAGAACAGTAACAAGTGAACATTTTGCAGTTGCAGGGAAAACCGGTACCGCAAGGGTTGCACAAGGAAATACCGGATACAGTCAAGGCCTTTACCTTGCTTCGTTTGCAGGTTATTTTCCGGCGGACGATCCCAAGTATTCAATGATAGTAACCTTTAATAATCCACGCAATGGCTATTATGGTGCTTCCGTAGCCGGTCCTGTTTTTAAAGAGATAGCAGAGAAAGTTTATGCCTCACAAATTTTACTGGAAGATTATCAGGAAGAAAATCCTGATGACGGTATAAGGCTCCCGGATGTAAAAAAAGGAAAATCAGAACACATAATAAGAATTGCTGAGGAACTTGATATTCAAAATATAAATGGTAAGCCTCAAACAGAATTGGCAGTCGTTAAGAAAGAAAATGATAAAATCATTTTGGAAGATGAAAACATTGCTCCTGGTATTGTTCCCGATGTTAGGGGAATGGGAGCAAGTAACGCTATTTTCTTACTGGAAAATGCAGGATTAATTGTAAAGGTAAAAGGAGCAGGTAAAGTTAAAACGCAGTCGTTAACACCCGGGGCAAAGTGTAACCCGGGGCAAACGGTTTATCTTTCATTAAGTTAATATGGAATTAGAGCAGCTGGTCACAAATGTTAATTGTTTGGAAGTTCACGGAGATATTGATCGTGAAGTTAGCGGAATTGAATTCGATTCACGGAAAGTGGAAAAAGATTCAGTTTTTGTAGCTCAGCAAGGTGTTCACGTCGACGGTCACAAGTTTATATCATCGGCCATCGGAAAAGGTGCGGGAACTATCGTTTGTGAAGAGATACCAGTTCAAATTGACGCAAGAATTACCTATATAAAGGTTGAAGATTCTAATGTGGTATTGGGACAACTCGCATCTGCATTTTTAAATTATCCTTCTGAGAAAATGAAAGTTGTTGGCGTAACCGGTACTAACGGAAAAACAAGTATTGCCACACTTCTTTTTAAGCTTTTTCGAAAATTGGGTTACAATGTTGGACTTATTTCTACGATTTCATATAAAATAAATGAGAAGGAAGAAATCGCCTCTCACACTACACCCGATGCGTTGAAAATTCAAAATTTAATGGCGGAAATGGTGGATGAAGGATGTGAGTTTTGTTTTATGGAAGTGAGTTCACATGCCATTCACCAAAAAAGAATTTCCGGGATTGATTTTGCCGGTGGCGTTTTCACCAATATTACTCACGACCATCTGGATTACCACAAAACATTTGCAGAATATATTAAAGCTAAAAAAGCATTTTTCGATAATTTATCTCCGGATGCCTTTGCAATAACCAATGTTGATGACAAGAACGGGCTGGTGATGCTTCAAAACACAAAAGCAAAAAAAGTCACTTACTCCGTTGGCAGAATGGCAGATTTCCGATGCAAGGTTATGGAAAGTCACTTTGACGGGATGCTGTTAAATCTGGACGGTCAGGAAATCTGGACCCGGTTTGTGGGAAAATTTAACGCCTCAAACTTGCTTGCGGTATATTCTGCAGCAGTAAGTTTAGAACAAAATCCCGACGAGGTTCTTACCGAAATCAGTAATCTTCAGCCCGTAGCCGGAAGGTTTGAATCCATTAGGAGCACTGACGGAAAATTGGCTATTGTTGATTATGCCCATACTCCTGATGCCTTAAAAAATGTACTTCAGGCTATTTCTGAAATTCGAACACGTAATGAACAGGTGATAACAGTTGTTGGAGCCGGCGGCGACCGTGATAAAACAAAACGCCCTGAAATGGCACAGGAAGCGTTGCTGGCAAGTGATAAAGTAATTCTGACATCTGATAATCCGCGAACAGAGAATCCGGCTGAGATTATTAAGGATATGGAAGCCGGAGTTCAGGCACATTATAAAAACAAGGTTTTATCAATTGAAAACAGGAAGGAAGCAATAAAAACTGCGGTGATGCTTGCCCAACCAGGAGATATTATTCTGATAGCAGGCAAAGGACATGAAAATTACCAGGAAATAAATGGTGTAAAACATCATTTTGATGATAGGGAAGTTGTAAGGGAATTTTTTGGAATTGACAATTAAAGCGATAATATGTTTTATTATTTGTATGAATTATTAGCTGATTTTGACCTCCCCGGTGTAGGGATGTTTCAGTACATCTCTTTTCGCTCAGCCGCTGCCATTATTTTGTCACTCATAATTACAACGGCATTTGGAAAAAAAATAATACGAATACTTCAGAGGAAACAAATTGGCGAGGAAATTCGCGATTTGGGACTTGAAGGTCAGATGCAAAAAAAAGGTACTCCCACTATGGGCGGTATCATTATTCTTTCAGCTATTATAATTCCAACACTTCTTTTTGCACGCCTCGATAATGTGTATATCCTTTTAATGCTCATTACTACTGCATTTCTTGGGCTAATTGGTTTTATAGACGATTATATTAAAGTTTTCCTGAAAAATAAACAGGGCTTGGCGGGGAAATTTAAAATTCTTGGACAGGTGAGCCTCGGTATTTTTGTTGCCGCTACACTTTTCTTGAGTAACGATGTAATTGTTCGTCAAAATGTTAAAGATACAAATGGTGAAGATTTACAGGAAGTCGTTATCGATCCTGTAACCGGTGAGCAAACTGTACAATTTGTAACCGAGGATGCAAAATCGACAATAACTACAATCCCTTTTATTAAAAAGAATGAGTTTGATTATGAGTGGTTGGTTTCTTTTGCAGGTGAAGCTTCATCGTGGCTAAAATGGGTTATTTATGCCATTGTCATCATATTTATTATTACAGCCGTTTCGAATGCCGCTAATTTAACGGATGGAATAGATGGACTGGCTTCCGGGACTTCGGCAATCAGTGGGGTGACCTTAGGGATTTTAGCCTACGTAAGCGGTAATATAATTTATGCCGACTATCTGAATATCATGTACATCCCAAATATCGGTGAGCTTACCATCTTTGTTGCTGCGTTTATTGGAGCTACAGTTGGCTTTTTATGGTACAATTCGTACCCTGCACAGGTATTTATGGGTGATACTGGTAGTCTTGCCCTCGGCGGAATTCTGGCAGTTTTCTCTGTGATTATCCGAAAAGAAATTTTGATACCGCTACTCTGTGGAATTTTTCTTGTTGAAAATTTTTCAGTGATGATTCAGGTATCGTGGTTTAAATATACAAAACGCAAATATGGTGAAGGGCGGCGTGTATTTTTAATGAGCCCCATTCATCATCATTACCAGAAAAAAGGTATTCCTGAGCCAAAAATAACAACACGTTTCTGGATTGTAGGAATTATCCTGGCAGTAGTAACCATTGTAACACTTAAAATCAGGTAAGTTGAAAAACAGATTAGTCATATTGGGAGCCGGTGAAAGCGGTGTTGGCGCAGCCATTCTTGGGCAAAAGAAAGGCTACTCTGTATTTGTGTCTGATTTGGGAAAAATAAAAGAGAAATACCAAAGTGTACTGGAAGATTATAAAATTGAATTTGAAACGGAAAAGCATTCCGAAGGAAAAATTCTGGAGGCAGAATTGGTTGTTAAAAGTCCCGGGATACCTGAGACATCTCCAATTATTTTGAAATTGAAGGAGAAAGGAATACCTGTTATTTCGGAAATTGAATTTGCCGGAAGATACAATTCTGCAAAAACCGTTTGTATAACCGGAAGCAATGGCAAAACCACAACAACTTTACTTACACATCATATTCTTCAAAAAGCCGGAATAAATGCAGGTTTGGCTGGAAATGTCGGGAAAAGTTTTGCCTGGCAGGTCGCCGAAGAAAATTATGATGTTTATGTGATCGAACTCAGCAGTTTCCAACTAGATGGAATGTACGATTTCAAGGCCGATGTAGCCGTCTTAATGAATATAACTCCTGATCATTTGGATAGGTATGGTTACGATATGAAAAATTATATCGATTCAAAATTCCGGATCATCCAAAATCAAACCGATGAAGATTTTTTTATCTACTGCGCTGATGACGAAATCATTCAAAATGAAATAAAAAAACGAAAAATAAATGCCTGTGCACTGCCTTTTGGTCTTACCGAAAATGCAGGAGAGGGAGCAGGTATTCAAGAGGATCAGATAATTATAAATTTTAATCAAAATCAATTCAGTATGTCTATTCTGGATTTATCATTACAGGGAAAACACAATACTTATAATTCGATGGCAGCAGGAATTGCAAGTATGGTTTTTAAGATTCGAAACGAACAATTGCGAGAAAGCCTGGCCGATTTCAAAGGCGTGGAACACCGGCTCGAAAATTTCCTAAAAGTTCATGGGATCGAATTTGTCAACGACTCAAAAGCAACCAATGTAAATTCAACCTGGTATGCACTGGAAAGTATTCATAAACCAATTGTTTGGATTGCAGGCGGGGTTGATAAGGGAAACGATTACTCGATGCTTGAAAGTTTGGTTCGGGAAAAAGTAAAAGCCATTGTTTGTTTGGGGAAAAGCAACGCTAAATTACACACGTATTTTGGCGAAAAGGTAAAAAATATGGTCGATGCCTCAAGCATGGAAGAAGCAGTAAAAGCTGCGTACTACCTTGCACGGAATGGCGATACCGTACTTTTATCGCCGGCATGTGCCAGTTTCGATTTGTTTGAAAATTATGAAGACAGGGGAAGACAGTTTAAACGTGAAGTAAGAAACTTATAGAATGGAACTAACGCTGGGGAAAATATTCAGGGGAGACAGAGTAATCTGGATAATTCTGCTGCTGCTGTCGCTACTGTCGCTGTTGATCGTGTATAGTTCAACAGGTGCATTAGCTTACCGTCAGGCTTCGGGAAATACAGTTTACTATTTAGTAAGACAATTGTTTTTTCTGGGTGCCGGTATCGGTCTTATGTTGTTGATGGTGAATGTTATTCCTGTAAAAATCTATTCTGTTCTGGCTAATTATCTGGTCTATTTTAGTATTGGCTTATTGTTGCTAACTGTTGCTTTGCGTTTTGTCGGAATTGGAGGAGGTAGTGGAAGAACGCTTAGTTTGGGGCCAATCTCGTTTCAACCCGCTGAGATTGCCAAAATATCTCTAATAATCTTTGCTGCAAAAGTTCTGGGGAAAAAACAAAAAACGAAAAGTGATTTATATAAAGCATTCAAAAAAATAATTGTGTTTACAATTGTTGTTTGTGCGTTAATATTTTTATCAGATTTTTCTACTTCAGCACTTTTATTTGCGACTATTATGGCTATGATGTTTATCGGACGTATTCCAATTAAATATCTTGCCCTTGTTGTGGGAACCGGAGTCACAATGATTGTCCTGATTTATTATACTGCCGATTTGATACCCGATTCAATATCCAGAGCTCACACCATTAAAGGAAGAATAGAACGGTTTATAAATGGTGATCCGAATTCTGAACAGGGAATTACGCAGGCCGACTATGCAAAACTGGCTATATACGAAGGAGGAATTTTTGGTAAAGGGCCCGGACACTCTGATGTAAGTAACTATATGGCTGCTGCTTACAGTGATTTTATTTTTGCAATAATTGTTGAGGAATATGGTTTAATACTTGGGGTAGGAGTGATGTTTTTGTATCTGATTTTTCTTTTCAGGGCCGTGGTAATTGTGCGACGATCGACGAGAACATTCCCGGCTTTTATGGTGACAGGATTGACATTGTTGTTAGTTTTTCAGGCGATGATAAATATAGGTGTTTCAAGCGGTGCGCTTCCGGTAACCGGACAACCCTTGCCATGGGTGAGTTTGGGAGGAACTTCTCTTCTTTTTACGTCCGTTGCATTCGGATGTATTTTAAGTGTTAGCCATCAAACTCAGGTAAACCGCGAAATTCAGAAACAACCGGTTCAGGTTAATTTACCTGACGAAGATGTTGAAATGGAAAAAGAATGAAAGTTGAAAGAGTCATAATAAGTGGTGGCGGAACCGGGGGGCATATTTTCCCGGCACTTGCAATTGCGAATGAAATCAGCAAACGAAATTCGGATGCCGAGATTCTTTTTGTTGGTGCATTGGGAAGAATGGAAATGGAAAAAATTCCGGCTGCCGGTTATAAAATTATTGGATTGCCGGTTATGGGATTTCCACGCAAGCCCGGAATGAAGATGTTTACTTTTTTTATTCGATTGATGAGAAGTGCATCCATGGCTCGTAAAATTGTAAAAGAATTTAAGCCACAGGTAGCTGTTGGGGTTGGTGGATATGCAAGTGGTCCTTTGTTGCGAGCAGTTGCTTCCAAAGGAATTCCAACGCTTATACAGGAACAAAATTCATATGCCGGAATCACAAATAAGTTATTGAGTAAAAAAGTAAATGCGATTTGCGTTGCTTATACAAAAATGGAAAGGTATTTCCCGGCGGAAAAGATAATATTAACGGGAAATCCAGTACGTGAAAGCCTTATTCAAAGTAATGTCGACAGGAAAGAAGCCATGAACTATTTTGGGCTTCAAGAAAATGAAAAGGTGATTTTGGTGATTGGGGGAAGTTTAGGAGCACGTTCTGTAAACAATGCTGTTCTGAAAAGTGTCGATGAGATTGCTAAATCAGGAATTCGGGTCATCTGGCAAACCGGAGCTTTTTATTACGAACAGATTCAAAGTGAACTAAAGGATAGTAAACCTGAAAATCTGCAAATCCATCAATTTATTTCGAGGATGGATTTGGCGTACGCAGTTGCCAGCATTATTATTTCAAGGGCTGGAGCAGGAACTATTTCTGAATTGTGTCTGGTTGGCAAACCCGTGATTTTGGTGCCTTCACCAAATGTTGCAGAGGATCATCAGACAAAAAATGCATTGGCTCTTGCTGAGAAAGATGCGGCAATAATGATTCCTGACAACGAAATTGATGGCAAACTGCTATCCGAAGCAATTCAGTTAATTAATGATGAGAAGAAATGCAAAGGGCTTTCAGAAAACATTAAAAATCTGGCAAAACCCAATGCAACAAAAGATATAGTTGATGAAGTAGAAAAAATTCTGCGTTGATGAAGAATCTTCAAAATATTAAGAATGTGTATTTCCTCGGGATCGGGGGGATAGGGATGAGTGCACTTGCCCGTTACTTTAAGTTTACAGGGCGAAATGTTGCTGGATATGATCGTACGCCAACTGCACTTACTGAAGCGATGGGAAAGGAGGGAATCGATATTCATTTTGAAGACGATATCCGGAATATTCCCAAAAACTGGAATCCTGCAGAAACTCTGGCAGTTTTTACACCTGCTTTACCTGACGATCACAATGAATTGTCATGGTTTCGCGAAAAACCGATTGGATTGCTAAAAAGAGCCAAAGTTTTAGGTTTGATAAGTAATGAGAAAAATGGAATAGCTGTAGCCGGAACTCATGGAAAAACAACAGTAAGTACCATGGTTGCCACAATTTTAAATGAAACAGAAATTGGCTGCGGGGCATTTTTAGGTGGTATTTCGAAAAATTTTGGCAGTAATTTATTGCTTCCAAAGGATGAATCCCCCTGGATTGTAGTTGAAGCGGATGAGTTTGATCGTTCATTTTTACATCTGCAACCACAGTTGGCCTTAATAACTTCTATTGATGCTGATCATTTAGATATTTACGGCGACAGAGATAAAATCGTTGATGCTTTCGAAAAATTTATTTCTCAGATAAAGAAAGGTGGGAAATTGGTTGTAAAGGCAGGAGTTGAAATTAACCTGGAAAAAACGTCAGCAGAAATTTTTTCTTATGCATTAGAAGGCAAAGCTGATTTTTCAACGTTGAATTTGAAATTGGATACCAAAGATGGATGTTATCGTTTTGATTTAAAAACGCCGGAGGGAGTTATTGCCAATTGTAAAATGAATTATCCTGGGTTGGTAAATGTGGAAAATGCTGTTGGGGCTGCTGCTTTGTCATATTTAGCAGGAGTTTCTACCAATGATATAAAAACCGGACTGGAAAAATATGCAGGTGTTCAACGTAGATTTGACATTAGGTTTAAAAATGAGTCTCAGATTTATATCGATGATTATGCACATCATCCTAAAGAATTGGAGGCGGTGATTTCTTCTGTTCAGGCCTTGTATCCCAATAGAAAAGTAACAGGGATTTTTCAGCCGCATCTGTTTACCCGAACACGTGATTTTGCGACTGAATTTGCGGCTAGCCTTGATTTGTTGGATGAAGCAGTTTTGATACCCTTGTATCCGGCGCGGGAAGAGCCTATAAAAGGAGTCTCTTCTGAAATTATTTATGAAAAAATGAAATTGGAGGATAAATACCTGCTTTCAAAAGAGGAAACTTTGGAATTACTACGAAAAGGTAAAACCGATGTGGTTTTGACTATGGGTGCCGGCGATATTGACCGTATGGCAGAAGATATTGTTGATGTATTAAAAACAAAAATCTGATGTGGAGTAAGTTATTCAAATTAACTGGATTATTGCTTGCAATTGCCTTCCTGGTGATTACATTGGCTTTTACTTCTCGTGAAAGTAAAAATATTGTTTGCCGCAATATTGAGGTTGATTTTAAAACCAATGATATTATAAAAATAAATAGTAGTGAAATATTAAAACTTGTAAAATCGGCCGATAACAATATCGTGGGAAAAACATTGGATCAGATAAATACTGAAGCTATCGAGAAAGTAGTAGAAAAGCACGAAGCTGTACTGAAAGCTGAAGTCTATACAGTTTTAGTAAAAGACACTACCTCATTAAAAGGAATTTTGACTGTAAAAGTAAAACATAAAAAACCAGTAGTTCGGATCTTGTCGGAAAACGGGAATTATTATTTGGATAAGCAGGGAGGTAAAATTCCCGTTTCGACTCAATACACAGCGAATGTTCTTGCTGTAACCGGAAAGATCAGCGAAAAATTCGCTGCTGAGGAATTACTGCCGTTTATACTTTATATTGAAGACGACGAGTTTTGGGAAGCCCAAATAGAGCAGATTCATGTAGAGGATGATGGGGATATTTTGCTCATTCCTTTAGTGGGAGACCAGATTATTGAGCTCGGTAGTCTTGAGAGTTATGAGAAAAAACTGAATAATATGCGTGCTTTTTATGACCAGGTTTTGGTAGAAAATAATTGGGATAAATATAAGTCAGTGAGTTTAAAATATACAAATCAGGTAATAGCGAAAAAAAGATAGAATATGATTTCGGATAATAGTCTTTCGGTTGTTATTGATATCGGCACCTCGAAAATTGTTGGCCTTGCCGGCAGAAGAACAGCGGGCGGTAAAATTGAAATTATGGCCGTTTCAAAAGTCCCTTCGAAAGGGATTAAACGTGGTGTGGTTTTTAATATTGAAGAAGTATCATCTTGTTTGAGCAGTGTAATTAATGATTTGGAGAAACAACTTGAAGCAGAAATTACAGGCGTTGAAATTGCATTTGCCGGGCAGCATATGAAAACAATTGATTACCGCGGTTACCGCTATACTTCTGACCAAGGTGTTGTTTCAAATTTTGATATAAACGAATTATTTAATGAAGCCCAAAATTATAAAGTTGAACAGGATTTTAAAATAGTACACGTTATTCCTCAATCCTATATTATTGATGATGAAATTAAGGAAATTAATCCGGTAGGTATTACTGGAAGGAAACTGGAAGCGAATTATAAACTTTTTATTGTACCAGATATCCATATTCAAAATTTTCAGCGGGTTTTTGATAAGATTGGAGTAAAGATTGAAGGAATTACGCTTTCTCCTTTGGCTATTTCTGAAGCAGCACTTTCGGAAGATGAGAAAGAAATGGGTTCTATTCTTTTAGATATGGGTGCCGGGACTACAAAACTGGCCGTTTATTATGAAAGTGTTTTAGTACATGCAGCTGTTATTCCATTTGGAGGAGAAGTAGTAACAAAAGATATAAAAGAAGGTTGTTCCATTTTACTAAAATGGGCAGAACAACTCAAAATAAAATATGGCGAGGCTTTGGGTGATTTTGCGGATGAACAGAAGGTGGTTACTATTCCCGGTCACAACGGTTGGGAACCTAAAGAAATTACATTTAAAAGTCTTGCGTTTATCATTCAGGCACGTCTGGAAGAAATTATTGACAACATTAATCTTCAAATTGAAAAATCGGGAGTGGAAGGTCAGCTGGGTTCAGGAGTTGTTGTTTCAGGGGGAACGGCAAATCTGAATAACCTGATTTCATTAGTCAAGTTCCGTACTGGTCTTGATGCAAGAAAAGCCTTCCCTGTTGTCCATCCTGTAAACCAGCGCAAAGAATTTCAGAATCAGGATTTATTGACGGCATTTGGTCTTCTTAAAATGACATTGGAAAGAGAAAGTTTTTCGGAAGGAGTTAAATCTAAACCAAAAAAAGAAAGAAAGAAAAAAGAAAACAAAGGCTTGTCTTCCTGGAAAAAAGCGATTCAGGGTGTGTTGGATTATATTGATGATGATAATGATGATTTAGCAATGAATTAAAATTGATTGATATGACCGAAGGATTAGTAAACTTTAAGCTTCCAAAAGCCACCTCATCCATAATAAAGGTTATTGGAGTTGGCGGTGGCGGTTGTAATGCTGTAAACCACATGTTTGAGGAAGGAATTACAGGTGTGGATTACATTATTTGCAATACTGATTCGCAGGCTTTGGATCAAAGTCCTGTTCCCGTAAAAATTCAACTTGGGGTTACACTTACTGAAGGGCGTGGGGCAGGTAACAAACCTGAAATGGGTGAAGAGGCGGCACGTGAAAATTATGAAGATTTAAAAAAGGTTCTGGAAGATAATACCAAAATGTTATTTATCACAGCCGGGATGGGTGGTGGTACTGGAACGGGGGCTGCTCCTGTAATAGCAAAACTGGCACGCGACCTTAAAATTCTAACCATTGCCGTGGTTACCATTCCTTCACCCGCCGAGGGCAAAAAACGGTTTGGTCAGGCAATGGAAGGGATTGAAAAACTAGGCGAATTTGTTGACAGTATGCTTGTTGTCAGTAACCAGCGGCTTCAAAATATATTCGGTGACTTGCCTGCACGACAAGCCTTTAAAATGGCAGATAATATTGTAACAACTGCTGTGAAAGGTGTAGCCGAGATTATTACGGTTCATGGAAATGTAAACATTGATTATACGGATGTTCATACTGTGATGCATAACAGTAAGGTATTTATCATGGGAACCGGCTATGCAACAGGAGAGGGGCGTGCCATGGAAGCGGTCAACCAGGCACTGGAATCACCATTACTTGATAGCAATGATATTTATGGAACAAAAAGTATTTTGCTGAATATCATTTCAGGAAAAGATGAAATCAGGATTGGCGAAATAGGAGAAATAATTGAAACATTACAGGAAAAAGCAGGGCAGGAAGCAGATATAATCTGGGGAAACGGTTATGATGAATCTCTTGGAGATAAGGTTAGCGTTACAATATTGGCTACCGGTTTTGTTATAAATCCGAATCAGATAATGCAACCCAAAAAAGAACCGGAAAAGTTTGGATTGGATGAAGATTTGAACGATAATATGGATGAAGAGGATACTGAAGAAGTCAACTTTGTTACGGAACAGGAAGAGGAAAATGACTTTGTTTATGAATCTGCGAATATTGATGAAGAAGAAAAAGAATTGGAGGAAGAAGTTTTTGTAAGACCAATGAAAATCTCAACCGAAAAATCAATTTTCACCCGTAAAAAGAAAAAGGAAACGAAGAAAAAAATTAAAAAAGACGAGCCTGTAGCTGAACCCAGTATCGATAACTGGTTTTATAAGAATTTTGGACTGGGAAAATTGTTTGAAGACGATGATCAGTCAATGGAAGAATAAACCCTAAACCCAAAAAAATTGGATTATGACAGAGAAAATGGCAAATTTTTCACTCCCGAAAATTGAAGGAAGCGTAATAAAGGTAGTAGGTGTAGGCGGCGGCGGAAATAATGCTGTAAACCATATGTTTAAGCAAGGAATCCGAGATGTAGATTTTGTGATCTGTAATACCGATTCGCAAGCACTTGATGCTAGTCCGGTAAGAACGAAAGTGCAACTGGGAGCATCATTAACTGAAGGACGCGGTGCAGGTAACAAGCCTGAAACTGGTAGAAAAGCAGCACTTGAGAACATTGATGATGTTAAAAAAGCTCTGGCTAATGGAACGAAAATGGTTTTTATTACGGCAGGTATGGGAGGTGGTACCGGAACAGGAGGTGCACCGGTTATTGCAGAAGCCTGTAAAGAACAAGGCTATCTAACGGTTGGAATTGTAACAATACCTTTTCGGAACGAAGGAAGAAGGAGAATAAAGCAGGCCATTGAAGGAATAGAAGAGTTGGAACAGCATGTTGATTCGTTATTGGTAATTAATAATGAACGAATACGTGAGATGTTTGGTGATTTTGGAATATCAGAAGCATTTTCAAGAGCCGATAATATTTTGGCTACGGCAGCTAAAGGTATTGCCGAAATTATTACTGTGCCCGGTTACATTAATGTTGATTTCGCTGACGTAGAAACCGTGATGAGAAAAAGTGGTCTGGCAGTGATGGGTACAGGAATTGCTTCAGGCGATCAGCGAGCTGAGGAAGCTGTTGAAAAAGCATTGAATTCGCCATTACTAAATAATAATGATATCCGCGGAGCAAAAAATATTCTTTTGAATATTACTTCCGGCACTAAGGAGGTTACAATGGACGAGGTTGGAAAGATTACCGATTATGTGCAAAATAAAGCCGGATTTGACGCTGACATTATTTGGGGAAATGGAAAAGAGGATTCTTTGGGTGAAGAAATTTCAGTTACTTTAATTGTGACAGGAATAAGCAGAAATGGAATTCCTCATATGGCACAAACTGAGAAATCGGTAAAAGAGGAACACACACTGAATGATAATTTGGAAGCCAATAAAAATCAAAGTGCCGGTTCTTTTTCTAATCAAAAGATGAAAACCGGAGCAGGGCAAAAAACAATTGAGTTTGATATTACGGAGGAAAAGAAAAAGGAAGAGTCAGAATTTGATTTGCTTTATCCAAGTACCAGTAAAGAAAGGACTTCTGCAGAGAAGAAAAATGTAATATTGGATTATTCTTCTGTAAGTGATGAAGATGTCGATGAGCTTGAAAATATTCCTGCGTATAAAAGAAGACAATTACGCATGAATGATCCCAGGTACAAGCAAAAAACTTCAAATTATTCAGTTACAAAAGATAATAAATTATTGGATAAGAATTCTTATTTACACGGGCAGGTCGATTAACTAAAAAAAAATTATTATGACACTTTTTGAACAGATTAACAACGATATCAAAGAAGCAATGAAGGCTCGCGAAAAAGTGAAGCTGGAAGCACTGCGTAATATTAAAAAAGTTATGCTTGAAGCAAAAACGGCAAAAGGAGCAGGAGCGGAGCTGTCTGATGCCGAAGCTTTGAAAATAATTTCAAAACTGGCAAAACAAGGTAGTGATTCAGCAACAATTTATAAAGAACAGGGAAGAACAGAATTGTATGAGCAGGAAATGGGTCAGGTTGCCGTATTTGAGAATTATCTTCCTGCAAAGATGAGTGATGAAGAACTAACTTCAGTTATTAAATCATTAATAGAAAAAACCGGAGCTTCATCAATGAAAGATATGGGGAAAGTTATGGGTATGGCAAGTAAAGAATTAGCAGGAAAAGCAGACGGGAAAGAAATTGCAGATAAAGTAAAATCGTTATTACAGTGAAAAATTAATGGGTTATCCCGATGGCGGTGCGGATAACAAATCTCTTGATTCATAGAAAGGAAGTATTACTTAATGCTTCCTTTTGTTTTAATCGTCGTCATCGTCAGCGATTTGATCAGCTACATGATCCAAATCTGCATATTTGTCTTCATAGTCCTGTTTAACATTGTCTTTTAAGAACCCGTCATCATCATAATCATCATCTTCATCTACTATCTGAACAGCTTCATTTTCAGTCATACGAAGCATGTAATATTTGTCTTCGGTTTCAAATGGAAGAGCTGTAACCTTCAATCCGTTTTTGTCAAAAAAGTGAATCAGATTATCGGCAAAGCCATCTGCATATACCAATTTGATTTGTTCTTGTAAATCTTTGTCTAATTTATTGTAATCTTTAATTACTCTGGGTTTATTCACAGGTGCCATTCGCGTTTTGTTAAGTTGTTGTAATTTAGTTCTTTGTAAAAATAATCGTCTTGTCTTTCAGCGCACTTAATAAAGTTTGTCCTATATCAATTGTAATTTAATATCTTCAACAAATAAATAGTTAAGATTTTAAATTTCCAATACTTAGTCTCATTTTTTTAAATGTTTTTTTGACGATTAATTTTTCTGTAAATACAATTTGAATCTTTACACCAATCGCAATGATAACCTTTTTGTTTTAATTTGTCTCCAATACCAATTATTCCACTGACTGATTTTATTGGGTTCATTAAAGAACTTGGAGAAAGGGTAATACCACAGAAATCTGGAGGAAGTAAAGAAAATAGTTTTTGTTGTTCTGAAACGTCCCAGTTACAATAACCCGGTGAAAACCGGTCTGAGATATTTGAACCTTGTGCGACCATCTCATTTTTAAGCCACTCCTGCATTTTGTCGGTTGCTTTTTCAACAATGAGAGAACCAATACTATCTAAAATATATCCCAAAAGTGTGTCACCCTCATTACTATATTTTTTTGAATAACTGGTTATTTCTTCACCTGCACTGCAGACAAATAAAGCTGCTTGTGTTGATTGAAGTAGCCTGGCCGTTACAATCTTTCCTGGATTAAAGATTATGTCTTCCGTTTTTACAGTTGAATTGGTTTTATCAACGATAACTGAATTTAAAATTTTTAATCCTCCTTTTAGTACACACATATCCGAAGCCATGGAGATCCCTGATTTAATTAATTCAGGAAATGGCTTTGGTGAAGCACCTCCTTCAAAACCAATAAATTTTTCTATCTCTTCCGGTTTCAATAAGAGCTCTTCAAACGTATAATTAAATTCCTTTATCATTATAAAAATTTCGGAATGGAAATTACAATTAATATTTAAAACATTGGAATCAGCTAATAAAAAAGGGATTTGTAAAGTTACAAATCCCTTTTTTACTTTTAAATATCGATGTTATTTTTCGATAATTTCAATTTTTTCGATTTCATCACCTTGTTTTATTTCATCAATAATATCAAGTCCGTCGTAAATTTTTCCGAAGCAAGTGTGATGTCCGTCCAGATGTTTTGTGTTTTCACGATTGTGGCAAATAAAAAATTGAGAACCACCTGTATCTCTTCCGGCATGTGCCATGGAAAGTACACCTTTATCATGATATTGATTATTTCCGTCAAGTTCACATTTAATGGTATACCCAGGACCGCCTGCCCCTGTTCCGTCAGGACACCCCCCCTGTATGACAAAGTTTGGAATTACCCGGTGAAAATTTAATCCGTCATAAAATCCATCTTCAGCAAGTTTAATAAAATTATTTACTGCAATGGGGGCATCTTCCTCAAAGAATTTAACTTTCATTACTCCTTTCGAAGTATGAATTTTCGCTTCTTTCATTTTAATTTATTTAAATTTTGGCACAAATGTAGAAAATCTTGGCATATTTAGTAAATTCAGTTTAATTTGATCGCTCAGGACTAAAGAAATTTTGAGTAAATTGGATCTTTAATTTTAATGCCACTTTAGCTCAGTTGGTAGAGCAGCTCATTCGTAATGAGCAGGTCGCGGGTTCGAGTCCCGTGAGTGGCTCTGATTTATATAATGAATTTTACGGAAATGCTTGAAATCAATGAATTTCAGGCATTTATTGTTTTCAGTCCACCCTGAAATTCACATAAATTCTCTATCTTCAGGTGACCTATTAGGTGACCTATTTTAAATTTAGAAAAAGGGTCACCAGAATCTCTGTAACTCGCTCATATAATTGCACTTATTTGCCTCAGTTTGCAAGAACAAAAGGTGGTTTTGTACAGTATTTTTGTATTATAATCTTAATGTTTTTATTATGCAGTTTGATTTGAGCATATTGTTTTATTTAAAAAGAGGTAAAAAGGTAAAAAATGGGAAAGCTCCTATTTACTGTAGAATTACAATAAATGGTGAAAGAGCTGAATTTTCTACCAATGAAAAAGTTGAACCTGTAAAATGGGATTCAGCTCCACAAAGAATAAAAGGCAGGAGTGAGTTAGTTCGTACCATTAATAACCGCTTAGATATTATCGAAAGTAAAGTCAGATCAATTTTTAATAAAAGTATTGAGAAAAGTGAACAGATTTCGGCTAATACTTTGAAGGATTTATATACGGGTAAACGTCAAAAAAAATATTACTTAATAAAGGTATTTGAAGAAAATAATGAGTTGATTAAACTTGAAGAAGGTGGAAAATACTCAAAGTCCACAGTTCGTCAATATAATACAACACTCTCTAGGTTAAAAGAATTTCTTTTAGAAAGGTACAATTTGAATGATATTGAACTTGAAAAAATAAATGTTAATCTAATCCGTAGATTTGAGATTTTTCTTCGTACTAAGTATATGAACGGTGATAATACAACAATGAAATACCTCAAGCAACTGAAGAAAGTAATTCATTATGCAATTGAGCTTGGATATTTACATAAAGACCCGTTTTACCATTACAAAACCGCTTACAAAGAGGTGAATCGAGGATATTTAACTACTGAAGAACTTATTAGAATTGAAGAAAAAAAATTTCGAGTTAAAAGACTAGATCAGGTGAAAGATGTATTTCTTTTTGTTTGTTATACAGGTTTATCATATTCTGATCTAAAAGGTCTTACCTTTGGCAGCATTTCTAAAGGTATTGATGGAAAAAACTGGATTATTTATGAACGAGAAAAAACTGGTGTTCGTGCCAGCGTTCCAATTTTGCCGCAAGCACAGAGTATAATTGATAAATATAAAGATGATCCTATATGTGTCGCAAATGAGCAATTATTACCCATAAAAAGTAATCAGAAACTGAATTCATATCTTGAAGAGATCGCGGAACTCTGTGAAATAGATAAACACATCACAATGCATCTTGGGCGTCATACCTTTGCAACAACAGTTACATTAACGAATGGAGTTCCAATTGAAACAGTGCAAAAGATGCTGGGACATAAAAATTTATCTACTACACAGATTTATAGCAAAGTTGTTGATGTAAAAATTTCAGAGGATATGGAAAAACTAATTAAGAGGATTTCTTAATTTTAGAGTAAAAACACATTAGATGGAAGATAATTGTTGGTATGAACTTCATGGATTCTTAAGGAAAAGAATAAATTTAAAATTAGATGATAAAAAAATTTTAGTCAATGGCGATATTGTTCTGGAGGATTTTGAAGGATGTGCTTATGAATACGTCTCGCGTTTTATGGGTGAATGCAATCGAAATCAATTTAACAGTGGAGCGAGTGAGCTATTTTATTCTGAAATTAAGAATTATAAAGAAAAAATATTAAATGCGTTTGAAAATGAGTACGAATATAAATTTTCCAATAATTTTAAAGTTCCATCTCAATTCATCGATCTTTCCCTTGAAATTCCAAATGCTCAGATTTACTATTTGAATCTTTTTCGTATCAAATGGCAGGTTTATAAATTTCTTTTGGATAAATTGGAAGAGATATTGAAAAAAAGAAAATCTTTAGGCATAAAACATCAACTGGCAAGGCGTGAAGATTTTAATCTCAATTTGATAAATGATCAACTGGACGAGTTGCGGAATTTATTTATTGATCAAGACTTAATTATTAAAAGTACAAAGATTGATGATTTTCGAGCGGCATTTTCAGGAAGAAAGAATAGAAGTAGGTTGGTATGGACAGAAGATGCTCACTGTTTGTATGTGCTTATAAATGGGTTAAATGAAAATTGTATGTTTCGCAATGTATTAACTCATGGCAAATGGGAAATTGTAATTGATATTTTTAACCCTGAAAAAAGAATAAACGGAAAACCATTTTATGAAAAAACAACCATAATGAAATCCAGTCCGACAGCGGGAAAAGATTACGATAGTTTGGTTGGCCCGATAATAGAAAGAATAAAAATTCTAAAGCAGGAAAATACAGATTAACCCTACTCAAATCGTATTTTTTCAGACTGCTCAATTCGTAAAGCTTAGCATACATGCGTCTTATATGCAATCCTCTCGAATATTTACTAAATGTTCGAGTTCGAGTTGTGTTTCTTTTGTGCTATGAATAATATTTTAATATTAGATCAAGAGGAATTCTTGCAAATCCTTGATAATAAACTAGGAAATATATCAAGGGGAGAAAAGCCTACTCCTAAAAAATGGCTACGCTCTGCTGATGTGCGAGAGATGTTGAATATTTCTGATTCGACATTGCAAACCATGCGAATCAATGAAACTATCCCTGCTTATAAACTGGGAACAACTTGGTTCTACAAGTATGAGGAAATTATTGAAGCGTTGGAAAAAAGTAAAACGAAAGGAGGTAGAGATGCAGAATAAAGATTGGTATTGGGAAACCAGCCAAATGAAAAAGAAGCTTGAGAGGATTGAAGCTTCTGTTGACGAGGTAAAGGCGGTCGTTAAGCCGGGACAAGAACTTTGGGATGGATCTGACATAATACGATTTTGGAAGGTATCCTCTCGCACACTTGCTGATTGGAGAGCAAAGGGACTAATTGGTTTTATCCAAGTGGGGAATAAAATTTGGTACCCACGTGATGCCAGGGAGTTATTTCTAAGTAAATATTTTAATAAAGCGAAAGGAGATAAAAATGGAGAAGAATTGTAAAATAAGCTTTTTTAAAAATCTATGGACTGAGCCTGAAGTCGTTGATTTAACATACATGCTAGGGGCAATGAAGGAAGGTGCTTATAAAGCACAAATTGAAAGACTTAATTCTTGTAAAAAGGATTCAGAAGAGTTTCGGGAGTTGAAAAGACAACTCCCACTCTTTACTCCATCGGGAACTTTCAAGGAAAGACGTAGGGCTGAAAGTATTGCAGAATATAATTCTATAGTAGTACTTGACATTGATAAAATTGGACCTGATGCAATGTTTGTTCGAGATAATGCAGCAAGGATCAATACTACTCTCGCTGCCTTTATCAGTCCTAGTGGGCAAGGAGTAAAAATACTTGTGAATACGGACGCCACGGTTGAAAACCATAAGGAGGCATTCAACCAGATTGCCGAATATTATAGGAATGAATTAGGAGTGGGAATTGATCCTTCAGGTAAAGACGTTTCAAGAGCCTGTTTCGTGTCTCATGATCCTGACTTGTACCTTAATGAGAATGCTACTCCCTTTGAAATAAAAATTGGAGCAGATGAGAAGCTAAATTGTAGTAAAACTGCAGTTACGATTGGATTAGATGATTTTCGATATATAGTTGATTTTACTGATAAGGTTAACACTTACATCCCGGGAAACAGAAATAATTATATCCATTTATTGGCATGTAATTTTAATCGGGCAGGCATAGATCAAACATTTGCAGAATCTTTTATTTATTCGAGTTACCCAGAAATGCAGACTGAAATACCTAATGCTGTTAAAAGTGCTTATAAATATACGGATGAACATGGAATATTTCCATTGGAATACATGGAAAGTGTAAGAAGTGTAAGTTCTGCAACCTGTGTAAATGGAAATTTTACAGATAAAACACCATTTATTCCAGAAACTGTACATAAAAATCTACCCAAAATTCTAAAAGATAGTGTGAATGCATTTGATTCTAGTCGGGAGAAAGATATATTTCTTACTGGGGCTTTAACGGTATTAAGCGGATGTTTTTCGAATCTTAAAGGTGTATATGATAAACGAGAATTCTATCCAAACTTAAATAGTTTTGTAATTGCTCCCCCTGCCAGCGGGAAAGGCGTTCTTAATTATTCTCGTGAATTAGCTGAACTTATACATAAAGATATCATTCAATATTACACCATGAATTCGACTCTGTCTGATGAAGAACTCGATCATCCAAGATCCCTTTATATTCCTGCTGATTCCAGTGCTGCAGCGGTTAAAAGGATGCTGAGTGAAAATAAAGGGATAGGTATAATATGTGAAACTGAGGCAGATACTTTGAGTACTACATTTAAGCAGGATTGGGGTAGTTACTCCGATATCATACGTAAAGCGTTCCATCATGAACCTATTACTTATAGCAGAATGGGTGAAAAAGAGAATGTAAAATATGAAGAAATAGCTTCACCAAAAATATCAATTTGCTTATCTGGTACTCCGAATCAGGTTTCAAGTCTACTTAAAAGCACTGAAGATGGTTTATTCAGTAGGTTTATATTTTACACGTTCAAAAACGAAGGCACACCTTATTTTAAAAATGTGTTCAGTAAGAACGGAGTTTGGAATTTCACTGAGTTTTTTAACGAACTGTCAAAGTTGGTTTATAGGTACACTAAATCTTCAAATACTTTACCTGAGATTAGATTCTCTTTGACATCTGAGCAAGAAAATAAGTTTGTTCCACATTTCGATGCTGTAGTAAAAAAGATTAGTAAGCTTTATGGAGAAGACACTGATCTTCGAAGTGTAGTTAATAGACTAGGTCTTATTACATTTAGAATAGCCATGGTACTATCCATAACACGATGTATCAATGCTAACCTGATAACGAGTAAACTTATTTGTGATGATACTGACTTTGAGTCAAGCATTAAATTATCGGAAGTCTATTTGGAACACGCTTTAGCAGTATATAGGTCTTTACCCGGAACAGTTGATGTTAAAGGTAATGCAAAGGCATTATATGATTTTTTACCTGATAAATTCGTAGCAAAAGATGCACAGAATATTGGCAGGAAGATATTAGATTATAGCCAAAAGTCTATAGCAAATTACTTAAAAGAACTAAAAGAAAATGGTTGGTTAAAGCAGCCAAAAGCCAATGGAGAATATATTAAATCAAATGTACACTAAGTACATTTCTTACATTTTTTACACAAAATGAGAAATTATGAAAAAAGAAAATATTTTTAACGATGGACAACCTGGTATTGTCGATGTAATTATATCCGAGATTTGTAAACCCAAAGATGATTATAGGGAAATTAGGTTTAAAGATAATGAGGGGCGAATTCTAAAACATCGCTATTATTATTTAGATGAAAACGACCCAGACTTTGAAAAGAAATTAAAGGCACAAGGTATTCGATTAAAGCACTTGTGGAAGACAATAAATGGAGATGAGAAGATTCCAGAGTTTAGTTCTCCGCAGGTTATGTTAGACACAGTTTTAAATGAAGTATTTATTAGTTCTGTAGGCAGAAAATTTAGAATTGCAGTTGACTATGGATACCCGCCTTATCATTCGAAGTATCTTCGACTAAAAAAATATGTGCCCTTTTTTGAAGAGGCGAAAAATGAAAGAACAAGTTTGTTTTTGAATTCAAATGCATTTAAAGAACCACTGTCCGAATAATCGTGATAATTACGAGATTAACATTTAAACCTGTCAGCAATGGCAGGTTTTTTTGTATCTATGAAATCGATGAATATATCATATATAGCTTCTAAGCCAGAATAACCGACGGCTATTATCCATATGATTTAATAATATGACTAAAAACCAAAGCACAAAAAATCCACCAGATCATTGAAAGCGCGATCCACCTCAACACTTTAGCCACCTTAGTGAATCGCTGGGATTGCCCCCCGGTAGTGAATTTTGGCCGGGTATTTATTAACCATTTAAATGTAAAAAGATGGAAAAAATATTCATTTCGAATTTCCTCGTATACGAAACTCCGAGCGAGGAAGCAAAAGGTAAATTTAGCGCTGGATTAGTCGTTGCCAGCAAGTTAAACGGAAACAACTTATTAGTTGGGTCGTATAATCCTAACCGAGATTCTAAAACGACTATAAAAGTGGGTTTTATCACGTTCAGGCAAAAGTTTGAAACGAAAGAAGAAGCCAAAGAGTTCAGACAAGAGCATTCTAAAAAGCATCCGGTAGGTAGCACTTTAAATCCCAGAGAATGGGCTTGGGGCGAGGAAGATATGGAGGCAACGACAGAATTGGCTAATCCAGGAGCCGTCATTCATTTTGTCGACTTTATAGGCCATGACGAACAAGTGCCAACCGCTACTTCTAAAAAAGAGGAAAGCGAACAAATGCAGTATAAAGGCAAGGTCATTGAACCAGCTTAATACTGTACAAGGAGGTAAATAGCCTCCTTTTTTTATGACTATTTTGTGCAAAGTATATATCTACCACCAGGTTTTTATGCTGTATTTTTTAGCCAGTTTTTTGAGATGGTTTTTACCCTGAGATATATACTGAAATTAAAGACCACTGAAAAAATATGGTAAGAGAGGGCAGCCAAATTGGTTAGCCCTTTTTGAAAAAAATTATCAGATAATCATACAAAGATCGTGTCGAATTTTTATTTCTCCGGTAACCAAATCAATATCTGTATAAATACATTGGTTTTCTTTGAGATTCAGAAACGCATTGGCTTCTAAATATGGATGCCCATTTGAAGGGCTATTTTTACTATGACTTTCATAATATATACTCCTGCTACATAATGTATCAACCCCAGCTGTACTTATCAGAGTGTCTAAGGCATTTTGCAAGGTCGGAAACTTCAAATGGTCTATTGGTTCTACTTTATGCATTCTGGAACTAAATGCACCGCCGGAAACTGCCATTTCAATTTGATCCTTTGATAGTAATGTGTCTCTTGGCAAATCCAAATGGGGAAAATGATTTTCAGCAGAATCTATCAAAATAATAAAGTCATCCTGTACCCAAGCCTCGACCCAATCTATTATAATTTGATAAGATATTCTAAAAGAAATTCCACTATTCCATTTATGGAGTATTGTCATACAAGGGAATATATGATTATCAAAATAATCCTCGGTCATTTGATTGTTTGAGATAAAGAGTTCCTTCCATATTGTGAAGTAATTTTCACATGTATCGCTTGTACATAATTCTCCGTAACACTCCTGATATAATTCAGAAGCATCACAATAATTGCAAGTATCACAGCGATAATCATCTTGTTCAGCTTCCTGATTATCTTCGGTTTCCTGTTTATCCTCAGGTGTCTGATTATCTTCCTCAGCAAAATTATCTATAATGACACTATTACTGCAACTGAAAAAAAATACTGGTATTAAAATGATTAGATAGGAATTAACTTTTTTCATCGGATTAGTTTCTAATGTGAAAATCAATCTCACTTTTTTAATCAATTACTAAAATACTAAATATCCATATCTGATTCAACACCTCATTCGACTTTGAACTCATTCTAAATAAACATAATTTATCATGGAAATTCGTAAAGCTCAACGCAAGGCAGCTAAGATTAAGCTTGCCCTGCAAGGCCCGTCTGGGTCAGGAAAAACGATGTCAGCATTATTACTGGCATCTGGAATAGCTGACTGGTCGAAAATAGCTGTAATAGATACAGAAAACCACTCTGCTGATTTGTATGCTCATTTAGGAGAATATAATGTTCTCCAGCTCTCTAAACCTTTTACACCAGAAAGGTATATCAAAGCCATAGAATCCTGTGAAAAGGCCGATATGGATGTTATTATTATAGATTCAGTATCCCATGAATGGGAAGGTTCAGGGGGAATTCTTGACCTACATGGAAATATGCCGGGTAATTCATTTACCAACTGGGCAAAAATGACTCCTCGCCACAATGCTTTTGTTCAGAAAATCCTCGAATCAAAATGTCATATCATTGCGACTATTAGAACCAAAACTGACTATACCCTGACTGATAAGAATGGGAAAATGGTTCCTGAGAAAGTAGGATTAAAAGGCATTACCCGTGATGGTATGGATTACGAATTTACCATTGTATTCGACCTCGATATTAAACATCAGGCCAATGCGACAAAAGACAGGACTGGCCTATTCATGGATAAACCAGAAGAGGTAATTACTTCAGCTTATGGTAAAAAAATATTAGACTGGTGTAACTCCGGAGTTAGTATAGATAACGTGAAAAGTTATATATCAAATGCTACAAGTATAAACCAACTAAGAAAAATCATTATTGATTATCCAGAATTCAGAGATACAATAGAACCATTAGCCATTAAACGTAAAGAAGAATTATCAATAAACGTAATTAACCCAATTAAAAATTCAGACAATGGAATTAGTTAAAAACGAAAATATCAAGGCAATATCGCCAATAGTAGAATTTGCCCCAACAGAGGAAACCAGCGACATTCATTTTATGGTTGCCAATACGATTCAGATGGATTTAAAAGAACTTACTCAAAGACATACTATACCTGTTTTTGCGAAAGATAACGAATCGACAATTTCTCATCAGGAATTGATTGAAACTGTGGCCTATGTAGCTGACCAAATCTTTGGAGGAGAGACCATTTTAAAGCCTGCTATAAGAGTATCTCATCCTATCAAGGGAAGAGTGCCATCTGCTGTTGGAAAGCCTGCAAAAGAGCTTCTGGAGCATGAAAAAACGCTGTATTTTGAACGAATGGCTTTTGCTATTGAGATTGCCTCTATCAATGATAAAGTGGCTGAAAATAGCTTAAATCTAACTGTGGGAGGAGTACGTGCCTATAACCTCACAAACCTTTATACACGCAAGACTGAGGAGCATTTTAAGCTGTTTATTGGTTTCCAGAATAGGGTATGTACAAACCTGTGTATTTCAACGGATGGATTCAAGTCTGATGTTAAAGTCAGGACAATAGCTGAACTGGCTAAATCTGCTTATAATCTGTTTGGAGAGTTTAATGTTTATAGGGAGATTGAAAAATATAATAATCTTCCCCAAACGCTGATAACAGAATCTCAGTTTGCACAGATTGTAGGAAGAGCAAGGATGTTTCAGAATATGCCTTATAAAGACAGAAAGGAACTGCCTCAGTTTCCACTTTCTGACAGTCAGGTGAACCTTGTAGTAAAAGACTATTACAGTAATGAATCATTCTGCAGGGATAATTCAGGAAATATAAACCTATGGAAGCTATACAACCTGTTTACAGGAGCAAATAAGATGAGTTATATTGACTCATTTCTGGATAGAAATGTTAGCTGTCATGGATTCGTCAACGGGCTACACGAGGCTATTGGATTGAGTAAGTATCATTGGTTTGTGAATTAATATTCGCGTATATTCCAACATAAAAAGGGGCTTTAGAACCCCTTTTTACTTCAATTTTTCTAAAATATTCTATCGTTTAATTACAAGTTGTTCTGTTAAATCTATTTTATCATTACTTAACCGCACAAGATAGGTCCCGCTTTTCAGGTCATGTATAGGTACGGTAACCCTTTTTCCAGAATAGTTTTTCTGTTTTTGAGTTATTCCGTACATATCTGATATGGTAACTACATAATCCTGCTCTGCCAGATTCTTACTTTGAAAATTATCAGTTTCACCATAGTCGATGGTAATTTCAACTTCATCATACGCCGGGTTGGGGCTAAGTAATAATTCATATTCATAGACCGTAAAATATGTATATACGTAATTACCTTCTCCGCATCCATTTACTGTATATGCCCAGATTGTATAATAGCCAGGTGAGTCGAAATAAATGTTTGCATAACCTTGACCAAGGTCAGTGATGTCTGCAGCAGGATATACTTCCCATCCAATACTATCACCAGTGTAATAAGGAGCTGTCCACAATGGATAAGAGTAATCTACAGGACCTGCATCACCTCCTTCGCACCAAACTCCGTATAAATCATGTGGAGGAGTCTCTATCAAAATAGTTTTGGTTATGTTAAAAGTATCTTCACATGTTGTTATTATCTGGGCGTATATCGAGCCACTTCCTGAACCATTAGGAGAAAAAGAGCAAGGATTAGCCCCTTGGGCAGAATTCCTGGTAATGTTTGCACTTTGATTCCAGGTTATCGTTGATCCTAAAGGAACTTCTTCAATTTCATAAAAAGTGGCCGAGCATAACGATGAAAGTCCTGATATTGAACTTGAAGGTTCTTCAATTATTTCAGAAGATTGGATAACCTTAGGAAGAAAATTATGTTTTGTTATCGTTATAACAAATGGTTTGGTTACATTATAAAAAGTTTTTTCAGATGAAGAGGATTCGTCAACATTCCAATACGATGCACCATTATCATTTGAACTCATAATACAAACTACAGAATTGGTTATTCCTCCAGTATTGACAGTAACATCATTTCCACAAATTATAGCAAATGCATTTGAGAATGAAGAAGGAGTATTTGTCCACATTTCGGTTTCAGGACATCCAATAAGATTATGCGACAACCAAACATAGTGGGAGCCACTAACACCTTTTGAGTCAGCTTCTGCAACTCCTAATCTATATGTTCCACCCTCCAAGATATCGGTAAAATCTTGTTGTAAATACCAAGAATCATAAACATAGCCATAACGAGTATTCCCCAGAAAAATTGGACCACCTTTATATGATTGATTTGTAATTTGTGCACCAAGGTTGTCCTGCGGAGCGGTACTTGCCCACGTATCAAAAGGTGCAACTTCACAACCCAAAGTATAAAGTACAAATGGTTTAGTACTATAAGAAAGATTATCCAATCCATTACCATTTTCTGGGTATTGGCACCATCCATTATAATTGTCAATTCTAGTTACTTTTTTTCTATCATCACCGCCACAATCATTTATCCCTTTCGTAGCCACAGCTATATTTGTCGGACTACCATGGTTAAACCAGCTTACAAAACCATATCCAGAGGTCATTTCGCTTATTACGTCTGCCCCTGTCGGAAACTGGGGGCTTTCAGGGCTATTGTAATTTGGCACACCGTTATACTCCTCTTCAAAAATTTCATCAGTAGTAAATATGGTTCCAAAACGATCTGCAATATCGCTCGCCTGATCAAGGGATTGTAGTTGGTCTGCTTGAGTATATAATGCTTTTCTTAAATAGGCAGTGTTGCCATTTCCAGGATTTTGTTCGTACAAAAGCAATTTATTAGTCCAATTTTGAACTTGGGTACCATTTGCACATAGTAGTCTTCCTACGAATATATCAGCACCATATTCGACATCATCTTGCGTAGGTTCACCATATCTTAAATCTGCATCAACTTTCCAATCTCCATCAAAATCAGAATAATATAAATCAGCAGGAATTTCATAATCTGGGTCCGTTAAATAATTACTTCCCCAACCATATCTGATGGGAACAATACTAGAAGTTCCCCCTAATAAGGCATACTCCAGTCCATTATTATATGCATCAAATAGAAATTGTCTAATTTTCCCGGGATTATCGTTAATCCCAGAAATTTGGTCGCCTGTATAGTTTGAGTAAATTGATTCAACAGTAACCAATTCAATATCTACTCCCTTTTGTTTTTTCCATTCTATGAAATCATCAAAATAGGACGACAATGATGAAGTTGTTATTACAACATATTCACAATCAATCGAAATACTCTCAGTGGACATACCGCTTTTTAAGTTGGCAGGATTACTTTTCTTACCCTTTTCGTTTATTACACTATATTTTATTACATCATCTTTATTATCAACCAATGCCTTCAAATAGCTATCAAATTTTTCTTTATTTTTTATAGAAGGTGATTTATATACTTTTTGAGAAGGTTTAGTTTGTAAGTTAATTTCAATTGATTCGTAAAAATCAATTTGATTTTTTTTTGGATTGTAACTAACAGGCGATATTTCAATTATCACCACATTATTCCCGCGAATATGATTAGTACGCAATATTTTTGCAAATCTGCCAGGATAATCAGTATCCAACGAATAGACTTCCTTATTTGGTTCCACAAATTCGTTCCCTTCAAAGTTAATAGATGTAGGGATAGGTTTTTGAACAGGAAATACAGGATAATTTAAAGATATAACATAATTTTCCCCAAGGGAACAAATGACATCTGCTGGTTCTTCGTCTGCAGGAATAATCAGTTTGACTATTTTTATCGGAAGTTGAGGTGTCCCCTCCTCTGATGAGAAAATACAATTAGGTAAATTAATAGTAGAATAAATGTTTCCATCTTGAGCAATCGTGGTGTCGATGACCATTTTAGTGTCGAAAATAACTTTGTGCTGTATTGTTGTTGCAACAATTGACATAGTACAACAAACAAAAACACAGACGAACAAAAAACGTTGTAGGGTTTTCATAATTTAAATTTTTAGTAGTTGATAAATTATTCAATAATCAGTTTCCCCTGTGTTGGCAGAAGTCCTTTGCTTTTTAGACGATAGAAATAACTGCCAGAGGGAAAGCCTGATGTTTTTAATTCAAATTGCCTTACCCCTTTTATGTTCTCTTCCTTAATTAATTTGCCATAAAAATCAAATAGTTCAAATGTTTCAAAATCAAGATTTTCAAAATATGCTGTTCCATCAGTAATAGGATTGGGGTAAACATTTATAGAGGGATTGGGAAGCAAAATTGCACCATTTATAACAAAGGAGGGGATGCAGTCGTCATAATAAATGTCCCCAGAACCAGAGTAATAATACAATAAGCTGTCGTTTTGGTGCATACACACTAAGTCATTACTTATGCCATTAGTTGGAAGATCCCCTGATGGAAAAACTAATCCTTGTACACTTCCAATACCTTCAATCCAATGAGTCCATGGGATATTGAAGCTGAATACCTTACGTTTTGTATGGTTAATCGACAAAGTATCAATATCGACAACAACTAGTTCAAATCTTATATTTGTACAAATTGTATCGTTTATATACTGGGTTATAGTATCTCCAATATTTAATGAAAAATCAAATAAAATTACTTCCTCTATTTCAGGTACAAGTTCAAACATTGAGGCATTTGCAATTATTCTTTTCAAACTATCTTCCCTAATTCCCCCAATGAATTTTGAGTTGCCTCGTGTTATTTTGGTATCATGAGTATGAAAAAGTTTGTGGTATTTTATGCCATTTATTATAGTATCTTCATTGAATATAGCATACTTATTGTAAAGCCAGCGAGGATATGGTTCAAAAACGGATTTCCAATATATTTCACTCCAGACAGCATCAGATTCAGGAAATGGAACATATTCATATTCCTGAGCATTTATATAATTATTACATGTTATTACAAAAAAAATAGTTATAGATATTGTTTTTTTTATAAAACTCAAGATACTCATTAGAACTTTAAATTTGTAAAATTTATTTTTCAAAGCATTTCTGACAAATGTCCATTTAAATGTCTAAGATAAGATTGTTGATGATAATTAATTGTTGTATTATATTTTTATATCAATATATAGCTTAAACTTATTAGTGCTTAAGTTACTAAGGGTTTTACACCAGATTATCAATGAATGTGAGGACATTGAAAAGCAGAATTAGTTACTATTCTCGCATCATAACTCTTTATCTCTTAGAGAATTTCTAAATTTTATTTGGGTGTCATAGTTCATGGTGATTTGATTTTAAAAGTTAATAATTGAATTTTGTGTTTTGTGGATGATTAAAATTACAAAAAGGTTGCGTGAAAATAAATGCTAAAAAACATATATAGATTTTCTATATATAATTCAACAAACTCTAAGATATCTCAGACTACACATAAAATAACATTAATTATTTTACTGATTTTTTAATATAAAATTTCGGTATTTATTCGCAGAAGATAAAGTTATCAATACCTAACCTCTTATATTTTAAGTGATTTAAAGAATTATGTTGATATAGAATTGTTATGAGGTACCGCTAAGTATCTGATGCTACAGATAACCACAGCCTATGCTTTTGTATGGGCTGTACTGTAGCTGAATTAATTGAACAGTATGGTAAAACTGAAATGAAATAACTAATTTTGAAACAAAGTTCGTAAATAACGAATTTAAAATATAGAAGCGTTAGCTATTACTTGTGGATTCGGAAACCGCTAATTTTTGAAGACACTCACAGGAATAATGGCAGATACGCTCACGCTATGGCGTGGGTTGTGTTTGTTTGTGAGTGTGGGTTCTTAGCGGTACCTCGAATTCAGATAAGCTACAGTCCCACGCTTTTTTTATGTCTAATCCTCACTCTTGGACTGGAGTGACTAATCTTCAAAGCAAAATGAAAAAAATCAAATTTATCTATTGGGTATTATTTATAATATTTCCATTTATACCAATATTTGGTGGATTATTTTATGCTATAAAGGCATTAATAAAAGGAGAACCGAATTGGTGGCAATATCTTTTGTTATCACTTGCATTTCTATCTCTTGTAATAATAATAGTCCTAATAAGAATGGTATGAAAAAAAATACAACGGGAATTTTAATTGTCGTGATATTATCGATTTTCTCATTAGGGACTATTATTAGCAGTAGATTCAATCTATTTAATTCAAAAGATGATTTCATTGTAGTTGATACAATTAACGGTCTGCCAAAGTTCGAATTGAAGGATTCATTTACAACTCATAAAATATATGGATTTGGAGAATTTTCGCTGCCTGTAACGTTAGAAAGGAAAATTGAAAATACTGAAGATGTTTCAATGGCATTATCAGGATCGATTATAAACAAAGCCACTTTTCAACAAAAAGGACTTAATTATCAGAATCCGCATGCATATAATAACTACGCTCGAATATTAGTAAGAACTGAGAAGATCGTTGATCCTCAATTTTCAATTGATATAAATAAAGAAATTGAAAAATCTGAATTTGATGACTTCAAAGTCCAATATTTTGATGCGATAAAAAATGAACTTAATAATATCGAAAATTTTAGCATTCAGAGTGAGACAATTAGACAAGTCAATTTAAATGGACAAAATGCATTGGAATTATCTTATTTAAGACAACTCAATGAAAATCCAGTTGCAAATGTTAAATCCTACTTATTTAGAAAAGATGATATCCTATTTTCATTCACAATGTCTTATAGGGCAAAGGATTCGGTTATATGGAAAAATGATTTTGCTAAGGTATTAAACAGTCTCAAAATTTATTTTGATAATATCCCTGACACAAGACGTAATTTGGCATATAATGAATCTAATGTTCCTGTAGGGAATATTTTAATTAATCTTCCTGAATTTGATGGGATGAAAGAATGTTATTCTGTTCCAATAGTTAAAAGAAAAGCCGATGAATCACATCATGGAAATGAATTTATTCTTGGGTACTATTTGAACAATAAAACATATAGCAAGGTTGACAGCATCTATAATATAGTATTTGATGATTTTCTTATAATTTCTGCTTCTAATGAGATGAAACAAAGAAATTTTACTACTGATGAGTATAATTCTATTACTAAAATAATTAATGATTCATTTATTAAAAAGAATTGGGACGATTTAAAAGAAGTTATCGAAAATAACAATTATTATAGCGTTGGCAGACCAATTCTAATATCAAACTATTCAGTAAGGGACAATGCCTCTACCTACATTATTATAATTAAATATCAATTGGGAGATTATGAAACGGTTTCTCTCTTATTGTTAAACACTGTCTACTTAAAAGGAAAGATAATTAATTTGGCCTATACAAAATTCTATGAAGGAGAGAATTCAATTACTGATGCAAAGGCCAAGAATGATTATATGTTATATCAATTCCTTGACGAGAATAATTAATATCTAATTTTTATATTTTGCACACTCCCTATACCAAAATTTTCAACTAAAATGACATGAAAGATGAAGATATACACTACGAATATTATGAATACGTATCACCATATAACGTATTAGTCGTGTCAAACGACGGAGAAATAATTGATTTGCTTTGCCCCTTCCAGGTGAAATCGAAGGTCAATTTTCCTACTATAAAAGCTAACGATAAGGTCTGGGTACAAAAAGTTCAGACTACATCAGAATCGAAGGATGTATTTATTATAGAAGACAATGCTTATTTTGTCGAATATTTTCAGATCGTCCTCAATTAAAAGTAGTATTTTCAAAGTTGAAATATATTACTGATTTTTGTTAAACGTTCCTTGAGCAAAGTGCAGAGAAATAGGCGTCAAATTCGAGACCTATCCGAGAAAGCTAGATGCAAGTATTTGATTTTAAGCTTATTGTGAAATGGGTTCGAGTCCCGTGAGTGGCTCTGGTTTTTAATTTTCTGCTTGGTTCAGCTTTTTTTTCTGCAAATCTTGTTTTTAGTCTGCAGAGCCATTCTGATAATTGCAAAATGTAATTTTATGGACACCAATTTCCTGACAATATTTTGTGGAATGGAGCAAAAAAAAGAGACTGAACCGAACGGTTCAACCTCTAAACTTCCAAACTAAATTAAATCACCTGAACTTAAGGTAACTTAATGTAGCTTACAAACCATTTATAATGTATCCAAGATTGCCGTTAAATCTCCTAAAGTAATAGGCAGAATTACAGCATCAATCACATGAACAATTCCGTTTGTTGCAAATATGTTAGCGGCTTCAATATTGGCACTGTTACCAACAGCATCAATTGATAAATCAGGATTTACCGAGAAGGTTGCGCCTTCCAGCAACGTTTCAATGGTACGACTACCATTTTTAGGAACCACACTATTTGCAGCACGACGACCATCAGTTACATGATACTGTAAAACCGCAAGTACAACCTCGGCTGGCAGTACTCTAACCGACGTAATTGATTCATCAGGAAGTCCAAGATAGTCTTCGGCCACACCAAAAAGAGCCATAAATGCCTCATCTGTTGGAGCAAAAACAGTATACTGATCTTTACCTTCAAGGAACAAACTAACCAAACCAGCATCTAACTCTTCGTCCACATAGAATAATGCATCTACTAATTTGGTAAATCCATTTCCAATCGCAACTTCTGCAATTGACACTTCACCGTTGGGTACACCTTGTCCCGGTGCTTCTGGTTTACCTTTTTTCAATTCGACACTCTGGAACGCCGGTTCGGGCATCTCATCGCTACAACTTGTTGCTAAAATTGCAACAGCAAAAATTCCTACAAGGGCAAGACTTCTTAAGTTCAGCATTCTTTTTAAATTTAGTTTCTTCATTTTTGTTTAATATTTTTAATTAATAATTAAACAAAAACCACATTTTCTAATTTTTGTTTATTTTTTTAATTAAATTAGTTAACAAAATATGCACAATATGGTTATAATATACTGATTAATAGTTATTTATTTTATTAGTTAAAATACGTTAAAAAATCAACAGGGATTAATCGAAATATTTCGTTCAGAAAGAATAAAATTTAAAATTTTCCACACTTTGTGTAGATGATCGTCTACACAAAATATTCTAGGGTAATTATATGTTTATTACTAAGTGTCTGATAAGCAGAAGGATTCGTTGCTTGGTTAGTTGATGGATGTATCTGGAACACTTTTTTCATGTAAACAGGCAGGTGAAAGTATTAGAATATGAATGGATTAAAAAAACGAAAAACGAATTTATTGTTTGTAATTGATTCAACGGGTTACACTCGACAAAACAAAACCAATACAAACAACGGTTTAGGTTCGTTCAGTAAAAAAAGAAGAGAAAAGATTAAAGAAATTCCAGACTCTTGATGAATGGGTAAAATCCCAAAGGAGAGTGAGAAAGAATTAAAATATAGTAATTAACATTTAAAATTTATTAGTCATGGGAAAAGGAACAAGAAATGTACTATTAGGATTTGTTGCAGGAGCTGCAACCGGAGCTTTAACGGGAATTTTGATTGCACCTGAAAAAGGTTCAAAAACAAGAAAAAAAATTACGAAGAAAGTAAAGGATGTATCGAACGATATTACAGATACTTTGGGTGAAAAGGTTGATAACTTGAAAGACACCGTTAATGATGCAGTTGATGAGATGAAAGGAAGAAAGGCAAAAGCTGAAGAAAAGGTGAAGGAAAAAGTAAATTCAGCCGCCAATAAAGCTAAAGCTGCTGCTAATTAACCTCAGAGGATTGATTAAACCTCAAAAGTATACGATAACCCAAAAAACAAAATTTAAAATTTAAAGTCATGAAAACAAATTTGTTATTACTTGATTCATACAAAAATATTGAGGATCTGTTGTCGTTTGCTTTTTCGTTTAGTAACAGTCATAACCGAAAATTGAGCATCGTGTATGTTTTCGATTTAAAATGGATGAATTCATACATGCTTGGAGCAACTGCACCTATGAGTGCCGGTTTGGCGCAGGTCGAAAAAGCGGCAACAGAGGAGTTTAAAACGGCTGAAACAAGGATTGAATCAGCGGTTCAAAAATATTTGAAGAATAATACGATTAACATTCCGTATGAGATTAAGTCGTCTAAAACAAACCGGATATCTCTGGTTGAAGAAGAGCTCAAAAAAGATAAGGATTTAATGCTATTGATAAGTAATCATCAAAGTTATTCTGAATTGTCAAACGGATTAATTCGCTATCCGAATATAATTGAACACGTGAAATGTCCGGTGTTCGTGATACCGGAAAATGCAACACACATTCAGCCTAAGAATGTAGTTTATGCTACAGATTATAACCCTGAGGATATAAGCTCGTTGAAGCATTTATCCAAATTTCTCAGAAATGCAGAGCATGCAAACATTACTGTTTTGCACAATGAAAAAAAACTTGATTTTGACGAAAGGATAAGGTGGAAGGGTTTTAAAGAGACAGTAAAAGAAGAAGTGGATTTTGACAATTTTGATTTTACACTTGAAAAACGCAAAGATTTCCTGAAAGGAATCGAAGAATATTCCTCAAAGCATGATACAGATTTATTGGTGTTAATGCATGAGAAAAAGGGATTCTTTGATCAAATATTTTCATCTAGTGACGTAAAAAACGTCCTTACAAATTTTGATAAACCAGTACTGGTTTATCATGAAAAATAAGCGAAACAAATAAAACAATTGAAAAAATGAGAACAAAAGAAAAGACTTTCCAAAATCTTGGATTTGCAAATAAAGATACAACAGAAATAACTAAAGAAATAAATCTGCTTATTGCCAGCTATCATGTTCACTATCAGAAATTAAGGAATTTTCACTGGAATGTTACCGGGAAAGATTTTTTTGATTTGCACGAAAAATTTGAAGAGTTGTATAACTTTTCAAAAGTAAATATTGATGATTTGGCGGAGCGAGTCCGTGTATTTGGAGAAAAGCCAATGGCAAGCTTGGAAGAATATTTGAAATTTTCAAAAATTTCAGAACCAGAACCAGGACTAAATCCCGAAAATATGGTTGATAGTATTTTGACCGATTTTGAGATATTACTTACACAAATGATAAATGTATTGGATTTAGCCAACGAAAGCGGAGACGTTTCAACCATTGATTTATTAAATGGAATAGTGAAACAGACAGAAAAATATTACTGGATGTTTAGTGCCTGGATTGGAAGAAATTAGGGTTAAAATTCAAGACTTAATATAAAAACAAAAAGGATCAATTCATATTTCGAATTGATCCTTTTTGTTTTTACCACTATTGGGACAATAAAAATATCGCTGATGCATGTGGCTCAATTTCTTTGCTAAAGGAATGGCTTGCAACTTCTTCTTTTTTCTTTGTCCACAAGTTCATTGCTGAAACCTTTCCGCTTAGTCCGATTTCACCAAGATCTACTGAAATAACATCGCTTTTTTCACTGTTGCTGTTAAAAAAAGCAATGTATTTGTCCGAAGAATCGGGTATATCCGCTGTCCAAACGACCAGTCCATTTTCATTTTTTAGTTCCCGATTGTTTGTACTATTCTGGTTTACCGCCAGTAAATCTTTATTTGTAATTAGAGAAAGAGTGAAGTTATCGTTACTTGGTAAATCGCCTCCAAACATCAAAGGAGATCTGAATATAGCCCAAAGATTCATCAGGGTATATTGTTCATCTTTTGAAAAACGGCACATCCTGTCGGGACCCCGTTCTCCTCTGATTGAAATTCTCCCGAGAGGTAACATGTCAGCATCAGCCCAATGGCCGGGACCACTATAGGGAGTCCAGTTTTTTGTCAGTTCAAACATAGGAGCCATATAGCGCCATTCATCCCAGAAATCATCACATATACGCCATAAATTGGCATGTGTTTTTACGTGTTCTGCTTCTTCAAGTGGAGTAGCGCCCGGAGATGTACTTAAAACCATTGGCCTTCCACAATTATCGATAGCGTTTCTAATTAGTTCAATTTCAGCTTTATGGTACGGACGCGACAAATTGTCGATTTTTACATAATCAACATCCCACGATGCATATAATTCAAACAGTGAATTATAATATTCCTGTGCTCCCGGTTTTGATGCATCAACCGTGTACATATCTCTTAACCACCGACATTGTAATTCCTCAGAGTAAATATCCTGTGCTTTAACATTTGTCCCTTTAACCGGAGTATTTTTTTTGACCGCCTCCACGGCAATTCCGCGCATGAGGTGTATCCCAAATTTTAATCCTTTGCTGTGGATATAATCTGCAAGCGGCTTAAATCCTTTGCCATTTGAAGCAGAAGGAAACCGGTTTGTGGCGGGAATTAGTCTGCCATATTCATCCATACAAAAAATAGGGTCTGTTTGGTTGTATCCACCTGCTTTTGTGTTCTCCACATACCAGCGAATATCAACGACAACATATTCCCAACCGTATTCCTTTAGTTTTTCAGCCATGTAATCAGCATTGGCTTTTACTTCAGCTTCTTTTACGGTTGGGCCATAACAATCCCAACTGTTCCATCCCATAGGTGGAGTTAAAGCAAGTTGATAAAAATCCGGTTCTGAGTTTCCCTGAGCATTCGCCGGGTTACAAAATGCAGAAACAAAAAAAGTAAGTGATAGGATTAAAAGTTGAGTTTGATTTTTCATATAATAGGTTTATGGCACAAACAGGACGAAACTCCAAACGGAGTTTCGTCAGTTTATCGCTTTAATTTATTTTTTTAAGTTTCCTTTAATCATCGTAAATGAGTGAGCAGGAAAAGAATAGGTGATTTTTTCAGCACTTTTTACTTTTATTGAAGGTTTTTGTTTTGTTTCAACTGTAGTTTTTCCGAAGTCATTTTCAGACTTTGTATTTGGTCCGTTTACTTCATAAACTTCAAAGTCGCCATCAAACGCACCTTCCTGCGCTAAAATATCCGTTGTAATAGCTTTATCCTTATTTCTGTTAACAACGCAAAGGATAACTTCGCCATCATCGTAAGTTGCAGAAACATCCAGATAGGGTACGTCGTTTTGTTGCGTTGTTACTTCTCCCATTCCAATTGCAAAGTTCTCTGTATCATATGTCTCACAGTCGACTACTAAATCCAGAGATGTCCCATAGGCGTTACCCGCAAATAAAGCAAGCGGATAGTAAATGGTTTGAAGGAACATGTCTGTTTCACTGGTAAAAATCGGAGCAATAACATTAACAAGTTGAGCCATATTAGCCATTTTCACAATATCTGCATTTCGAATAAATGCATTAAGAAATCCGGCAATAACTAAGGCATCTTCTAAATTATAGTGTTCTTCCAGTGCACGGTTACCAATCAATGCTTCGTCTGTACGTGCTCTGTACCATGTGTTGTATTCATCCCAGGCAATATAAATAGGCTCCGGGCTTTCCCGCTCAGCACCCTGCATTTCGCGTAGAATCATACCTTTTACAATTTGGGTACGTTCCTCTAAAATTCGTGGTGTAGAAAGATAATTATAATAATTGTCATTTGGATTTCCAACGTACATGTGAAGTGCAATATAATCAATTACATCGCGCAATTCATGAAGAATCGTTGAGTTCCATTCATTTGGATCTGCACCCGGCTGATAATTTGATGAACCTGCAGCTATTATTTTAATTTCTGGTGATGTAAGTTTCATGAGCTTGGCAGCTTCAAGAGCTTTTTTGCTATAATCTTCAGAATTTAAATGTCCCATCTGCCAATGGCCATCCATTTCATTTCCCAAACTCCAGTACTTTACATTATAGGGTTCAGGATTACCATTTTTCTTCCGTAATTCAGCATAATAAGGACCTTCCGCTACATTACAATATTCTACCCATTGCTGCGCTTCTTCAATAGTTCCTGTTCCCATATTTACAGAAAGATATGGTTCTGTCCCTACCTTTTTGACGAATTTCATAAATTCATCTGTTCCAAATCGGTTAGTTTCCAAGCGAGCCCAGGCAAGTTCCATTCTTGGAGGACGCTCATCTTTAGGCCCGATTCCATCTTTCCAGTGATAATTGGATACAAAATTACCTCCCGGATAACGAACAAGTGAAACATTTAAATTTTTCACAGCTTCCAACACGTCTTTTCGCAAACCATCTTCATCAGCTAAGGCTGAACCTTCGTCATAAATTCCTCCGTAAACACATCTGCCTAGGTGTTCAACAAAGTTTCCGTAAACGTGTGGGTTTACTTCACCAATGGTACGATCGACATCAATCTTAATTCGGGCATTTTGCGCTGAAATAACTCCAACTGCACCTAAAAGTAATATAGCAGTTGCTAAAGCTTTGAAGTTTGTTCTTCTCATTTTTATCATTTTTTGGTTTAAATAGTATTTGTATCATATTCAGTAATGCAAAGAAAAGTTTGAAAGAATTGACCTTTCATTATGAAATTAAAACATAGGAATTATTAAATAAACTTTTCCGAATTTTTGACATATCACAAATATAGAAAAAAGTGAAATGGTCATACCAAAGGAATAATTAAAACATGTGAAGTTTGTTTTTTTTAAGTCTGTAAAAGAAAGAAGGAGACTCATCAGTCTCCTTCCTAAATGTTAACCCCCAAACACACAATATGGGATGAATCCCAAATGCGTTTCAAAAATAAATAAAATTCAAAAATAAACCATACTCATTTAATTATTTTTAACGATTTGTCAAATTTTTGATAAAAACAAGGTTACCAGGAATAGTTTTATTGACATTTGTCAATGACCAACTGCGTTTCAGATCAAAAATCAGGCTTTTGACTAACAAAAAGTAAATTATAATACTTATAACATTCAAATTTTGAATACGTATATGCGATAAAATTTTAATCAAAATTTTACTACCATGTATTTCAAGATTTTTTACCTCTTTACTTTCCTGTTTTTAGCGGGACATTCTGGTTTTTGTCAGACATTAAATGTCGATTGGGAGAAAAAAATTAATAAAAAGGGTTCTGATGTATTTAGTGATATTATTGAGAATATGAGCGGTGGATTTACTGTTATTGGTTATACTCATCAAAGTGAACGAAGTGATTTGGATTATTGGATTATTAGGTTCTCGTCTGATGGCAACTTATTAGATCAAAAAGCTTTTGGAACCGAATATGATGACTTACCTTCTGATATTTCCCAGTTTTCTTCTGGTGATTATATTATAATCGGTGAATCATTTCCTGACGAGTTTGTTACCAGACCTTTATTTCTAAAAATTGATTCTGCTGGAAACCAGATATGGAAGATAAATCCGGATGTGGAAAATGTTACTGTCAAAAATATAATAACCTTAGATAATAACGATTTTATTTCCTGCGGCACAAAAAAAGTATCTGCAAACGAAGAAAAAGTGTGGCTTGGTAAATTCGGCGTAGAAGGAGAATTACTTTGGGAGAAAACATTTGGAGACAATGGATTTAGTCACGCTGAAGCCATGAAAAAACTTCCGGATAATGGATTTGTGATTGTCGGCCGTACGATAAAAAATCCTGAAGTGCAGGATGGAGATTTGTGGATGGCAAGATTTAACAATGAAGGGAACATAATCTGGGATAAAAATTTTGAGTCGGAGAATGTAAATGTATTACCTGAATGTGTTTGTTGCAGTCCTGATAATAATTTTGTTGTTGTAGGATGGTACGGCACTTGTATGAATGATATAAATTCTGAAAACCCAATTTTCGACTATGATCTTTTTTTATCGAAAATTTCGCCTGATGGCGAGGTGATTTGGTCAAAAAATATTGATAGTGAAGGTTCAGAGGGGGGTAATGCAATCGTAGTTCGACCAAATGGTGAAATTCTCATTGCAGGAAGAAAGGAAACTTCATTTTTAGGACGTGTGGGCTCTTGGTTGTTATTGACAGATCAAGAGGGAGCTGTTACGGAAGAAGCAGTTTTCCCTTTCAACTTTGGAAATGATCAAGCGGCAGAAATTATTAATAGTTCTGATGGAGGTTTTGTTTTAATTGGGCCAGGAATGATTGAACCGGAGCAGCAAAACAGCGATGGGTGGATTAAAAAATTTAAGGCATTTTAAGTATTTTGTTATAACTTTAGCAACATACTTAAATGCTTTTTATATGAAAATAAAATTTTTCTTATTTGTAGCCTTTTTGTTTTTTGTAACTGCCACGAAAGCACAATATCCGGATGTTGAGAATGATCTGGACAGGAAAATCAAAACTTTTTTGGAGGAGAATGCCAATAACTGGCGTGATATGAACGTCCCGCTTTCAGATGGCAGAATTCTGTATGATATTATTGTCAAAAATAATTACAAAAACGTTGTTGAAGTTGGAACTTCAACTGGTCATTCTGCAATTTGGATAGCCTGGGCCCTTAGCAAAACTGGAGGTAAGCTTATTACCATCGAAATTGATAAAAACAGATATATGCAGGCTAGGGCAAACTTTAAAAGGGCTGGTGTTTCTGATATTGTTGATGCTCGTTTAGCCGATGCACATGAATTGGTAAGTGAACTTCCGGGGAAATATGATTTCGTCTTCTGTGACGCCGATAAATCCTGGTACAAAAATTATTTTATTGCAATGGCTCCAAAACTGGAAATAGGAGGTTGTTTTACTGCACATAATACTACTCAACGTTCGAGGGGAATTCGACAGTTTCTGGAATATGTTGAAAGTCAGGATAATTTTGAAACTACAATTTCCAGCGATAGCAGGGCTGGTATTTCTATAAGTTATAAAACCAGGGAGAAATAATACGATTGAAAAAGCCTAACGAATTAGAGCGTAAACTGGGATTATTTCCTGTAGTAAATATTGTCGTCGCTAACATAATTGGTGCAGGCATTTTTACTACTACCGGATATTTAATGGGGTACCTGGGTAACCCTTTAATTATGCTGTTTTTGTGGCTTTTAGGAGGAATTATCTCATTGTGCGGTGCTTTGGCCTTTGGTGAATTGGGGGCAACTTTTCCGGAAGCAGGGGGTGAATATATTTTTATTACCAAGATTTTTCATCCGTTGCCGGGATTCTTAAGCGGTTGGTTATCTCTGATTGTTGGTTTCTCGGCCCCAATTGCTGCATCTGCTATTGGGTTTTCAAGCTATTTTACATGGGCTTTCCCTCAATTTCAACATTGGTTGCAAATGGAAAGCTTCTTTAGCGAAGATATGTTTAATCGCATTCTTGCGATAATAATCATTTTGGTATTTACTGCCATTCATTACCGCGGAATTGTTCTTGGAGCAAAGGTTCAGAATAGTTTAACAATAATGAAAGTTCTACTCGTGCTGGGTTTGATTATTGCAGGATTAACAATTGGGGAAGGAAGTTTTCAGAATATTCATCCATCTGAAAAGTTTCAGTTTGATTTTGGAGGATGGAAGTCGATGGGACTTGCTCTAATGTTTGTTATGTTTGCATATAGTGGTTGGAATTCAGCAACTTATATAGGTTCAGAAATTAAAAATCCATTTAAGGTTATTCCCCGGTCTCTTTTAATATCAACAGTTATTGTTGTTGTATTGTATTTGTTTTTGAATTTGTTTTTTGTTTATGCTGTACCTCCGGGGAAAATGGTAAATGAACCGGAAATAGGTGGACTTGCCGCAGGGCTTGCTTTTGGGAAAACTGCCGAAATGGTTATTTCTTTGCTAATTTCATTTGCTCTTTTTTCTTCGCTTAGTGCTTTTATCTTGCTTGGTCCTCGTGTTTATTATTCAATGGCAAAAGAAGGATATTTTTTCAAATTTGTTTCTAAAATACATCCCCGTTTCCATGTTCCGCATCTTGCTGTTATATTACAAAGTAGCATCGCCATAATTTTAGTCCTTTCGGGTACATTTGAGCAGATTTTAGTTTATATGGGTTTTTCACTGGGTATTTTCCCAATTATTGCAGTTTTAGGCGTTTTTAAGCTTCGACAATCGGGTAAAAGTAAATTGAAATTACCCGGATATCCATTTGTTCATGTATTCTTTATTTTGTCAGGAATATTGATGTTGGTACTGGCCTATTTTGAGAGGCCGGTTGAATCAACTATCGCTGTTTTAACAGCACTGTCAGGGGTTCCGGTTTATTTTTGGTTTAAGAAAAAACGGGACAAATCAGGTTGATTCCAAATTAATTATATCCTCCAGCATTTCATTAATTTGCGACTTTACGTTTGCCTGCAGAATTTTATAATCTGAATTATAAACCGGAGTTCCATATCGAATATAAACTTTTGAAAATGGTTTTCCCATTTGTCTGAAAAAATGACCGATAAATGTGTCTTTATCAACCCATGCATCGTTTTCATCTTTATAGTGGATGGCCATTGGAATTACTGAAATTCCTGTATCTGCGGCAATTTTAAAACTACCGTTTTTAAAAGGTTTGGTCATTGGCCCTTTGTACGTAGTTCCTTCCGGGAAAAGTGTTACAGGGATATTTTGATTTACAGAAGATTTTATTTTATGCATGGTTTCCATCATGCTTTTTATTTCAGATCGATTAACCAGGATTGAGTTGGTAACCTTTGCACCCAATTTTCCAAATGGCCACTTTTTTATCTCTGCTTTCCCAACCAAAGCAGCCGGAGTTAAACCGGCAACAATAAAAATATCAATATAACTTCTGTGGTTTGGCATTAATATAAAATTATTGGTTTCAGGTAATTTATTACGGTCTATATTTACTCCAAGAAAAAAAAGAATGCTTTTTCCCCACGTCCTCATTACCCACTGCTGAAGCCCTTGGCTAAATCCTGAAAATTGAAGCCAAAACCATCCAACTACAACAACGTATCCCGACATGAATACAACAAATATCAACCGAAGTAATGCCAGAGGAGAAAAAAATATTATCCGTAGAATTTTCATTTTGCAAATATGGTAAAAATAGACATGTTTTAGTCTTGTTTTTTGAGTGAAGAGTTGGAGGTTAATTAGAAAGTAATGTTGAAAGATATTAATATGAGGCAGGTAGGTTATCCTGATTGTATTCATTATGCGCTGAACGATGGTTATGTTGTTTATTCCTGGTGGGTGCACTCTTCAAAAATGGAATCGACAGATGAAAAAAATTAATTTCCATTAATGCTTTCTCATTCTTTTAATAAAGACGGAAAGATTGTCAGTGAAATGGTTTACTATAGCAGTAATCATGTAGAAGAATAATTATTTCAAAAAAAAAGAGAAACAGTATTTACTGTCTCTCTTTTTGTGAGGTTCCTGGCGAACCCGAGCCTGACTATTTTATTCAATTCTATTCAATCTTATTAAATCACTTATTAAATCCTGAAATACTTAATAATATTGACTTGTAGAAAGAATTGCCTAAATTTTATGGGATTTTTAAAAATATGAAATTGAATTTTGGTTGCCTAAATGTTGCCTAAGTTAGGCAACCGTATTGATATTTTTATTAATTTTGAAGTGTGTTTAAATGAAAATATCTAATGGCAACAGTTAAGTTCTTCATTCAGAGTAAGAGTAATCCTGCAAACATATATTTAAATCTTTCCATTTCAAGAAAGAAAATATTTCGTAGAAAATCTGGTTATATTATTGACCCTGACCGATGGAGTCATTCGACTGGTTTCCCAAAAAAGAATAATGAAGCTATGTATAAAAACCTTCGAAAAGATTTAGAGGCCCTTGCAGGTGCTGTCAGCGATAAACTTAATGATGCCATTGAAAAGCAGGTTGAGATAAGCGGGGACTGGTTACAGGAACAAATTGACCGGTATCATGGAAAAATAGAGGCAGATGACTTGGATAGCCTTTTATACCAAATACAAGCTTATATCGATTTTATGCCTCGAAAAAAGCTAAATAATGGCAAGATTGGAACATCCAATGCAACTATTCAAAAACAGAAATCATTAAAAACAAAAATTGAACAGTACCAGGATTATACCAGAAAGAAATTTAAGGTTTCTGATATTTCTCCTAAGTGGGTTGAGAGATTCGAAAAGTATTTGTTTGAAGTGGATAAATTAAATCCAAATACTGCAGGCCGATATATAAAGCATTTAAAAACTGTTTGTCGTTTTGCCGGCAACAATGATATTAAAACGCATTTTAAGTTGAATGAGGTAAAAGGATATAGTTTAAAGCGGGATGTTGTCTATTTAACGTTTGATGAGTTGGAGATAATTGAAAAAAAAATCTTTGAACGGGAAGCATTAAACAATGCAAAAGATTGGCTAATTATCGGATGTTACATTGGGCAACGCGGGGGAGATTTACTGAAACTTACAATTAAAAATCTTACTACTGTTGCCGGACTTGAAATGATTAGTTTGACACAACAAAAGACAGGTAAACAAGTAATGATTCCCATCCACGAAAAAGTGAAAGCTATTTTAGAAAGGAACGGCGGAAGGTTTCCTCGGAAGATTGCAGACCAGAAATTTAACAAGTACATCAAAGATATTTGTAAGCTAGCAGGTATTGATGAGGCTACCGATGGAGGCAAAATGGTTAAAGATGAGGAAACGAAAATTACTAGGAAACAATTTGGAGTATTTCCTAAACATGAATTGGTATCTTCTCATATTTGCCGGCGTTCATTCGCTTCAAACTTTTATGGTGAAATACCAACTTCGCTGTTAAAAGACATTACGGCCCATTCTACAGAACAACAATTTTTGGCATACATTGGCAAGAGCAGTTCAGACAGTGCTTTACAGGTAGCAGAATATTGGAGTAAACAAGCAGCCAATAAAAAGAAAGAGACTAAAATGACAGTTGTTAAAAAAGCGAATTAAGGAAATTCAGCAGATAAAAACCAATTATGATATTGAAAATGGATTGGATTTTTGAAAAAATAGAGAAAGATTTAAAAAAAATAGATAATGCAACAGAACGACTAGCATATCTCTTCGAGTCTAGAAATAAATATGATGATGACTTTTGGGGAAAGGATCGATATGAAAAAATATTAAGAAAAATTGATACAATTATAGCACGTGAAAAATCTCTGCTTGATATTTCAGAAAATAGAGACTATGATAGGAATACAATTAAAATCGAAGAAGATGATTTAAAAAATTTGAATAATATTGGCATAATTAATATTATCAAAAACAAATATCCGCGGTTGGCTAATTCAGAATATAACTTAAACATTGTCTTAAATGAGATTGTAAACAACAAACCACCAAATTATAAATATCGAATTGGTCTATTAATACGTTTCGGTGTAATTGATGCGATCAAAGAAAAATTAAAACCATCACCAGTTAATCCAAATCAAATTGCAACTAAATTAAAACCTATATTCGATTTTAAACAAACGTCAATAGAACCAATTATCCGAGCGTATGAAAACAAGGATTATGAATCAAAAAAGTATCCTTACACAGAACAGGTTCAGGAGCAAATTCAACAAAAATTATCAAAATTAGACTTACTAAATAAGCAGTAAATCAATACCTTACAATCTATTCCTAATCTTTTAGGCAAAACCTAAAAAAACCTAAAAAAAACCTACAGTATGCTTGTATCATAATTTAACTATAAAATTATGGTACAAGAAAAATCACTACAATTTATTCAAACAACACCGGAACAAGTCATAAATGCAACTGTCAACGGTGTGAAAGTTGAAATCGAAAATCTAAAAAAAGAATTTCAACCTAAACAACCTGAAGAATTGATGACTCGACAGGAAACCGCAGATTTTTTTAAAGTTGATTTGTCAACCATTTGGGCATGGCAGAAAAAAGGTAAAATTCAAGGGTATGGTCTCGGATCACGCGTCTATTTTAAACGTTCAGAATTAGAAATAGCTATTAAACCTCTAAAATCTTAAAAAACAAAAAAGACAGATATAGATTCGTGGTATGAACGAAAATACTAAATATCGACCAGTACCAATATTTGAATTAATGAGAAGATTCTGGCAGTTTGATATGGAAGTTGGATTTACTCATCTTGATGTTCATCTCTATTTTAAGTTGATTGAAATTAATAATAGGCTAGGATGGGAGAAGATTTCTTTCAGGTATGCAAATAGTCGTCTTGAAGCTGAAATTGGTACACGGACTAAGAATTTAATTGAATCAAGACAACGACTAATTGATGCTGGATTAATAAACTACCAAAAAGGTAATACCCGAAATGCTGGAGTTTATGCATTACTTTCCAGTTTACAATCTTTAAACCCTACAAAAGAAAGTAATCAGGAAAGTATTTCAGAAAGTAATGAAGAAAGTAATAAGGGGAACATTAATAAAACTAATACTAAAACAAAACAAATAAAAAGAGATAAAAAGAATGTCTTTTTACCTCCGTCTTTATCTGAATTTAAAAAATATTTTGATGAAAACGGTTATAGTCAAGAAATAGCCCAACGCGCTTTTAATGGATATGATGTTGCCGGGTGGATAGATTCAAAGGGAAATAAAATCAAAAACTGGAAGCAAAAATGCCAACATGTTTGGTTTAAGCCTGAAAATTTGAAAAAACAGGTTAATGGATTTAATAAATATGGATTGCTACCTGGACAAATACTAATTCCTGAGAATGAAAATATAAAGCAAAAATTAATTGAAAATTTCAAATAATCATGAATATTGAAGATACATTGAATGAAATGAACGAATTTGGGATGCGGCCGCGCCAATTCTTAAGTTATTCTTTTGGGGATTTACCCCAATGCAGAGAGATAATAAAAAAGGCAATAATTAGCTGCGATAAAACAGTCGTTGATTTTGAATTTTTGCCGGAGTATGAACAAATTTCACAATGGATGACCAATACTATGGGTAAAGGTTTATTTCTGATGGGAGATGTGGGTAGGGGAAAAACAAATATTATGTTTTATTCTATTCCGCTAATATTTTTTCATTTCAATCGCAAAATAGTAAATAGAGTATACGCAAAGGACTTAAGAGGTGAATTAAGTAAGCTTAAAAAGAAGAAATTTATAGCTGTTGATGATATGGGTAGAGAAACTGTTTCAAATGATTTTGGAGTAAAATCAGAACCTATCAATAGCCTATTTAGCATGGCAGAAAATGAATCAAAAATCCTTTTTGTTTCAACTAACCTTTCTGTAGAACAGATACTTGAAAGATACGGGATTAGAACTTTTGACAGAATCAAAAGACTCTGTAAGATTGTCAAATTTCAAGGTGATAGTTTAAGAAAGTAAAATTCAATTAATGGCGATAATCGAAAAACAGTTTAACAATGAAAAACGATATAACAATAGAAAAACGAAATGCATGTTACAGGGAATTATTTCAGATCCACCCATCTACTGATGATCCTAAAAAAATATTACAGAACAAACGAAAAATAGATCGTGTCAGGCGCATTCTTAAACTAACTATTATAGCGAAATCAGTCTATTTTTATCTGTCAGCAAAGGACTGTGAAATCTCATTAAGTCAAAAAATTACCTACGACGAAGCAGAAAAATTGTCTGATGCACTTGAGACTGAAAATTTCACAAACATTACACCAGCTGATTTACTTTTTTCGGAGAATGAATTAGTTGATAAATTGTTAGAAAATAGGCAGATATACAAAGAGTGGATCGAAGTCGCTGAAACAACAGAAATAATTGAACCCGAAAAAGTTGAAGAATTCTGCATGATGATTGATAAAGGCCATATTCCATTTCTCAGGCAAGATGGTTATTTGCTGTTTCATTTGATCATGGAATTTGCACTGCAATATGTGAGTAAAGAAATCACCCTAAAACAGCTAAATAATGCCTTGTCTCAATATTCAGAATTTTACGGAAAGCATGTTTGTTTTGACCAAATGATATTCAGGAGGTTAATTATTGAAACAGAAAAACCATTGGGTACAATTTAAGCAAGATGGGTAAAGACAAAAAAAATAAAAGTATTCGTAAGGTAGCAAGTGAGGATGAGAAACTGCGATGGATGTATCTCTTAGATAAAAACTCTGGAAATGTATCAAAAACTGCTAAAGAGATTGACGTCACACGAGTAACACTTATCAGAGCCCGTAATAACTTTTGGGACCGATATGTTGCATCCAAAGGTAAGACAACAGATAAAATTAGGGAGATCGAGGCAATGAAATTATCGATCGACGAAGATCTAAGAAGTGCAAAATCTAGAATAAAAGAAGTTCTTGATTCCGCATTAGATAGAGCTGCTTTGATTTTATCCGATCCTGAGCTTGTCAAAGATTTGTCTAACCGGGATTTAATCCAACTTATTAATGTTCTAGCCCCATATATTGCAGAAAAGATGGGTATACTTGGTGTAGACAATAACGATGAACCAGTAAAAAAACACACTTCAGTAGTACAGACTATCATTCAACACATGAATAATAATATCAATTACGATGGCAACAAATAATTCAAACCAAAGGGCTCTATTCCATAAATTATTGCAACTGCCTGAATATCACCATTGGGAGAAAAATCCCTTTGACTCTCCATTTTTTTCTATCAAACAACAATGAGTTAATTTCTTCCCGTCAGATTGCAGAAGCAACAGGGAAAAGACACGCACACGTTCTTAGGGATATTCAATCCTTAGTAGAAAAACAAGCTATTGACCTGATAGTTAGTCAAAACCCAAATTTGGGTTTTGATAATGATGAGCCTATTTGTTTAATTTTATTACTCGGCAATATTTACCTGTGATTTTACTTCGTGTGCTTCTAGGAACTTATCAATCTTATGCCGATTAAACCTCACTAATTTACCACTTAGTCTAGAGTAGGGGAGTCTTATTCCCATATTAGAACCACTTCTTGAATATTTGTCAATCGTCTTAACATTTACGCCTATATAGTCAGCTGCTTCCTGACGATTGAGCCAAATTCGGTTGTTGGAGTTCGATTTCATTATGCAAGTTCTTTTGGTACATATTTTTCACGCCATAATTCCTGAAAGTGATTTATTAGAGAATCAAAAGATTTAATAAATTTTCCGTTAATAAGCATTGCAACGTCCTTTTCGATTTGAGCAAGTTCTTTAACCTTTGATTCGTCAGCTAGTTTATTTCTAATCTCTGTTTCGTGAGAATTGCATACTATATGGTTGATAGCCTTTGCAACATGAGATATTTTAACAGGTAATTCTTTTTTAGGAACAATAGTTCGAATTGATGCTGCCATTTCACGATAAGCGTCACCTGCTTCGTTTCGGTATTTTATTAGTTCATCGTAAACGAATTTTATAACCTCGTACTTAAATTCAGGATTAAGCCACATTGCAAAGTCAATGAATAAAAATGGGTGCATCCATGTCCCTGCGTTAATACCCCAGCTTGCCCTTGATTTTACATACACGGAATTACGGGTATGTAAATTTTCTCTCGTTTGAATAACGCTTATAAACTCGTCAGTGGCTTTATTATCAAAGAAATGATCTAATTTTTTTGACATTCCACTAAACTCATTCCACTGCTTCATTAAAGAAGTAGTTACAGATAATTTGCCTATTTTATAGTTTCAGTAATACGAGAATTCTCGTATTAAGCATGTATTAAAATTATTAACCGTTTAACTTTCTTTTTACAAGTTTTTTTCATCATAGGAGTTCCACACTTGATCGGTTTCGGATTCTTTTTCATGTTCTGATTGAACTGGAGCATACCTTTTTTTATCAGATTGTTCAGTTCCTCATTAATATTGTTATTTTTCATTTTTTTTGATTCTCTGAATCTGGCTTTGAAAATAAAATTCTATTCTGCTTAAAATCTCAGGCACTGTTAATCCTGTATCCAGTTCCAACTTTCTCACTAACTGATGAAATTCTTCTTTTGTTAATGGACGTTTATTAGTCTGCTTATCTATCCTTGGTGTCAAGCATATCCCTTCTGGTTCCTTCCTCTTGTTCCACTCCTTTGCCGGAATCTCTTTCAGAGGTTTTACATTGAGAATTTTATCAATTTCTTTTTCAGTCATGATTTATTAAAGTCTAAAAAGGTGTTCTCACTTATCCAGAGAGATCACAATTTCACAAATATTTGTTAGAATAACAATTTACTCTTTTGAAACTTTAATTTTTCCTCCGCAATGGGGACAATTGATAATATTATTTTTGGGTTGTTCAAATAATTCAGGAACTGTTACTTCTAAGGCAGTTGCTATTTTCTGTAATGTTTTAATAGTAGGATTTCCATTGATTTGCTGAGACAATCCAACATTTGAAATACCTAACATATCAGATAACTGTTCTAGTTTCAAATCCTTACTCTTACATAACTCTAATACTCGTAGTTTCATATTTATTAGATAATGAATGAATCATAACAAATATAGTTAAAACTTTAAATGTGAATTAAATTTTATAGAGAAAACTTTAAAAATTATTGCTAATTTAAATTTAAAACTTTAAATTTACGACGATTATTTAATGTCTAACTTTAAATTTTTACGAAAATGAAAGAGAAAGATATTCAAGATTTACTTAGAACAATAGAAAATCTGAAAAGTACATTAGAAGAAAAAGATGTAACACTTGATGTTTATAAGGTTTTATATGATTCAGACAAAACTTTAATTGATTCATCAAAAACATTGTTAAGATCTCTTTTCAGGGAGAATGAAACGTGTAATAACCAAATTAAAATACCCCATTCGCTACTAAATAAACTAAAGGCGGTTATATCTGATCCAAGAATGCATACTATTCCTGATGATTTACTTATAAAATCAAGAATTGAACTTTCACTCCCTCATGTAGCACCAGAAATGTTTGACTTTTGCTTAAACTGAAACATATTCTTATCATATAATTAAAACAGCTTCATATGGGGCTGTTTTTTTATGTAGTTTGGTTAAAATTGATGACTGTTTTTGAATATGTTATTTCAAATATCGAACATATCTAATAATAACACCTTTTTGATACATATTAAACACCTTCATAAACTCTTATAGCAAAGTAGTTAATCAAGTATTAATATTGTATACATATTGATTACATAGTGTACATTAGTGTATCATTAAATCCATTTTTAGGTCCGGCAGAATCAAGATATTCTATCGACTTGATTGACAATCAAAACGCAAATTTGCGTTTTGATAATGATGAGCCTATTTGTTATGAATCTTCATACCCTGATTCTCAAAGGGAGCTATTGACCTGATTATCAATCAAGGCTCAAATTTGAGCTTTGATAATGATGAACCAGTATGCATTGAATTAATTTTGAAAATTCTATAAAAAAGGGTGTTACCTCAGCAACACCCCAATTAACGAAACTTCAACACAACACAAAAACTCCAAGAAATTATTTGTTTAATTGTTTACCAATCTCAATAATTTGTATCTTTTTGTCCATTATCATTTTTTCATATTTCTCAAAGAATTCTTCGTTTCCAGCTTCCTCACTTTTCACAAGAAGCTCGCGTATATCTTTCACCTGATTATCAAGAATAAGGATTTGATTTGATGATATCGTTTTATCAGTGTTTGACAATAATTTTTTTGATTCTTCATATTCTCCGTGTTTTATTTTATCCTTTATGGAACGAATATGGACAGTTGCTTCATCAACAGTTTTTTCATATTCTTTATCAAGAGAATTAAAATCCCTGTTTGCTTTCATGTGTATTCCTACACCGTGAGAAACGGCATCAAAAGCAGATATTTCACCTAGTGCAAATGATAATCCGTTTTGAACAGGAATAGGCATTAATCCACGAATATTATTTAACATGAAGGAAGGTAGTTCTTCATATTTAACTGAACCATAGTCTCCGGTACGTTTCCAACGTGTTAATTGTCCTGTTAGTTTTCCTCCCTTTTCATCACCTACACGATACCCGTATTTTTTGGATGAAGTCATGTAAACACCTTTGTTATCTGTTCCAATGAGTTCATCAAGGGATGTAAAACGTTTACCCTGCCAATTTGTTCCGGTGTATGCTTCAGCACCTATTTTTGTTATAACACTCCCTTTATTTTTTAGTGATGTAAACGGATCAAGAATGAATTTAACAGGATCATAAAAATGACCTAAAACAGAAAAATATTTATGAACATCCTCTTCTTCTTTTAAATCTTCTTCGCTTGTTAACCGATAATACAAAGGTGTAACATCAACGGATAACCAGTTTCCACGTTCCGGATCTTTAAATGATTTTTTATAAAGGTCTGTTACTTCCTCCCAGTATTTTTTTTCATCATCATCATCCCAGATACCAACCAAAGCTAAAGCTAAGTTTGCAGCTGTGCTGACAAATGCAGTCCGAAATAAAGCTCGCATCCAAAACCTACGATACATGTTGTTCTCTATTCGTGCTTCTTCTTTCTGTTTTTTTGTCAATAATTCCCTTCCTGTTAACCTTCTCCAAACATTTGTTCCTTGAGATGTTTTAAAGGCTTTTACCATTGTTTGAACATTTGATTCTGTCCAGTCGGGAGCAAGTAAAACAAGCCGTAAAAGATGCTGTAATGATTTGTCACGCCCCATTCGTTCGAGGTGTAATCCACCAAAGTCTGCGTTTGTCATTTTTGCAACCATTCTAGCTATTTCATTTGGATCATGTTCAGGGTATTTCTTTAATAAATGATGATATTCAAGTAATGCCGATTTTACCTTTAATCCAGCTCCGTATTTTGCAAATAGAAAATTAACATGTGATTCATGTAAGTCGAATATCTTCTTCCTTATTCCTGGTGCAACATTTATTTTATCCAGCCAGAGGCCTATTTTTGATTTTTGATTGACAAGTAATTCATCCCATTCCTGATTACGTCCGATAGTTAATCCATTTCTCACTAAATGAATAACCTCTGGGTTCTTTGCATTTAATAATCTTAATCCTTCTTTATACGCTGACACAGGATTAATATCCTTTAGTTTATGTATGGCTGATCCTAGAACATAAGACCTTGTAAACGCCATATGATGAAAGAATGAGTATGAAAGAATAGTCGATTTAAACCGGGCATTTAGTTTTGTTAATGGATCTATAATATTGTTTCTCAGTTTACCTTCACCGCCTAATTTAGATTTATCCAAAATGGCATTAAGATTATCAGCAATCTTTTTGGGAGCGTATATCTTCTTCTTTTCATAAACACTTCCATCGTCAGCAATAATAAAGTTTTCTGCTTTATGCCCATTATCCTCGTTTATATGGTTTACTTTTACCCATTTTGTAAAATTTGGATGATTTATTTGCCTGTATCCATCCAACCTCTGCGTTGTTAATAGTCTTCCATTTGGTGTTTCAATCTTTAATCCCAAATTCATTAATTTTTTGTTTTCTATCACATTGCTAATCTCAACACGGAGAATTTCAAGATTATTTGTGGCTCCTTCTACTTTCAATTGATAACCTTTTGCCCAACCTTCGAGAATACTTCCTAATGTTCTTAGTTTAGAGTGTCGTGTTCGGGTATTAAATTTTGTGAAAAATTCATGTGCATTATTACTCGATAAATCCCATGTTCTTGAAACGTAATTATCCCTGATATTTTGAATTATCTCTTCGTTTAAGGCAAGTTCTCCAACTCTGCCATAATGGGCTATAATTTCATCGGCTATTTGCTTCTGTTCTAGCGTAAGGTTTCTGGCAATGTTAACAATTCTTATTTGTTCGTCATTTAGATAATCTAAGTAGTCATTAACATTTATTTCATTGTTGTTAATGCTATCAATATACACATGTATAGCCCTGTCAATATCTTTCCAGTTCCTTGCGTTTTTATTTCTTGCATTTTCAAAAGAAGTCTGTATTCTTTTTTGGAAATTGTTAGAATCAATATTGGCTATGACTCTAGCTTCATCACGTTTGGAGAACCACTGTTCTCTTATTAATTGATAAATTTCATCCTGTGACTTTTGCCTATATTCTGAGTTTATATCATCGCTTGAAATAGAAACACTTTCTGAATCAATATTAAATCCTAAATAAGTCTTTTCTTCCGGCTCTGAATCAGGTGTGTTTTCAATTGGCTCATCCTGTGGTTCTATTTTTTTAGTAGTATTTGATTCATTCTCTAGCTGTTTTAATTTAATGTCCTTTTCTTGATTAAGCTTAGGGTCATTATCAACTTTTAATCCTATCAAATCTTCTAATTCTTCGGAATCTTCAATGATACCCTGGGCGTAGTCGTGTGAAACAGTTTTGCCATTGTATGAATATGTTGGTGTGTTTAATGTATTATCAATGGTTTCTGGTTCCTGTTCAAAATCTGCTATTTGGTTTTTATTTTCATCTTTTAATTCTTTCCGTTTTTTGTCAATAAGATTATCAAATTGATTGTCATTTTCTATAGTGAGCAGATTAAGTTCTTCGGGAGTATCAATCATGTTAATTAATTCCTGTATGTCCTGTGGTTCAATGTTTTTCCCTCCGTATTTATAAGTGGGTTTTATTTCAGGGAATGCCTGATGAACCATTTCTGTGAGTTCCGGATCGTTATTAATCTCAAGTCCCTTAATCTTGTCGGTCTTTCCTGTTAATAAAGCAGCTCTAATTTTTCTTTTTGTTGTTTCTCGATCTATCGGTTCACCATTTAAAATGTAACTCGAATTAATTTCATGTTTTAATTCAGAATCCTTTGTATTAAGCTTATTTGTTAAGTTTTGTCCATCGCTAGGTAATATTTTTATAGATGTAATAATATCTTTTTTTGTGGATTGCCCCCATGGAACTATAGGAGCTATATCAATACGCTCCTTTATAACCTGAATTCGGTTTTGTTGATCTTCAGGTAATGTTGAACGAATTTCTTTTTCAATTTTATTTGTATCTGGACCTTCTGGTATCTTAATTTCAAATACCCCGTTTTTATCTATAGTGTATTCATAATCGTTGTTGCCTAGACGGATAGAATTTATAATTTGTTGTTTTGTCGATTGGTTTTGTTTTTCTAATGGTTGCTGAATTGTTTCCTGTGAATTTAAACCTTCATCTAGAATCTGCTGTTCTACAAGTTGCATGAATTCATCAATAGCTTGTTGTGGTTCTTTTACTTCCCAATTTCTTACTGTTTTGGTAGGAATAACAGTTGTATTACCTTCTTTGTCGTAAACAGTAAGTAATCCTGATTCACTGTTTAAATCACCATCTTTTACATTGATAACATTTCCCTGTTCATCCTGAACTGTGATAAACTTCCCGGAAGTATGAAGAAAAGAATTAACCTGTTTGTTTGCTTCCTCTTGTGCTTGTACACGGAAAGCATCTATTTGTTGTTGAGGATCTACGGTTGGATTTTGATTTTCCGGAACTACTGGTTGTTGTCCTCCGGTTGCAACTTCCATTGCCTTTTTAGCCAATCCGATAGTAGCTCCATGAATACCTCCCATGCCAACACCTGCTAAAAACGCATCACCAACACCTTCTGTTATATTAATATCCGGTCTGTAACCTGAGTATTTATCAACCATGTTTTGAGAAATCTGAGTTCCTATTTCCTCAAAACCTTCTCCCATTGGTGTTAACCAGGGATTCTTTGTAATCATATCAGCAAAAACAGTAGAAAGAGACTTTTTTGCCTGTTGTTTAGCAATATCTTTTCCTTCACGTTTAATGATATTAGCTAGTGATTTACCAACTGCCCCTGAACCTAGATAAGTTTCAAATACTCCTTCCAGTGTACCGTTAACGGCTGCAATCAATCTACGTTTATCGTAGTTCATTTCAGGGGCGTTTTCATCCATTTCCTGTGCTTTTCCTGCACCAAATACGGCTGCACTTCCTAAAATAGTTGGAGCTGTTGCACCACCAGATAACATTAATGCGATAGATGCAGGCATCGATTCTGAAATACTTCCTGCAAGGTTTATGACTGCTGTTCCAAAATCTTCTGCACCAGTGACACCTTGTACACGTTCGGGATTTATTTCGTTTACCTTTTCTTCGTAGGCTTTGGCATTTTCTTTATAGTAGTCGGAAACTTGTTCTAATGCACCACCTTTAAAATCTTCTGCTGTTGGAACATTTAAACCAACTGCCCGGAAAGGCGCACCTGCTAAATCATAAATTAATGCCGGAGCATCAGCTACCCATGAATTTAACTGGTTCATTCCTGTCATAAATTCATTTCCTACTGTCTTGCCTAGTTTACTTAGAAATCCGGGTTCTTTTTCTGTTTGTTCAGTTTGCCATCTTTCAAAGTTTTGTCTGGCCTGTGGTGAAGATTCAACTGTTTCTTTATCGAATGGTCCGTAATCTGTTTGGGGTGTACTAGGGGTATCATGAGGGGTTTCTTCTACACCACCAAACATATCAATTTTAAAACGGTCATACGGAACGTTAAAGCTATCCTTTTTTGAAAGGTTGTCATATAAACGTTGAAGATTATCTTCGTTCTGCATATCTGTTAAAAAACGGTCGTAGGGAACGTTAAAACCGTCTTTCTTCATTAAGTTTTCATGCAGTTTTTTAAAGTTTTCAGTAGGTGTTAATGTGGTAGCTTGCTGTTCCATTAATAATATCCTCCTGTTGAATATTCTGGTTCTGTTGTTTGTTCAGTATTATCGGTGTTTTCTTCCTGTCCGTATCGTTTATTGAGATATTCCATTGTTGAAGGTGAACGTTGCCAGTATTTTTGAACCAATAGGTTAATTGAATTAGTTGATACTGATTCTCCTAATTTTGGCCTGAGAAGGTCAATATCTTCATTTGTTACCTCAATATCCGGATCGGTAAGAATAAGAGTAAGAAGTTTTTCTCTTTCGTTTGCTGATAATTCAAGTGATTTACCATCGTTATCATAAATAGTGAATTTTTCTTTTGATGAACTGCTTCCTGTTTTCTCTGCTCTTATCATGGCTGCAATTTCCATCTGAAGATTATGTCTCTGGCGTTCCTCTGCGGTCCATTGTTTATACTGAGCATCAACATTGGCTTTGTTTTTATCAAGCTCTTGGTCTATTTCTTTATTTTGTTGTCCTATCTGTTTCCAGAGTTGTTCATTCTGAAATTCTGCTGCTTTCCATGCCTGATCAGCTTGAAATTTTCTTTCCTGTAATCCTCTATCTTCTTCACGGTTAGCTTGAGATAATGCAATTTGTCCGGTTCTAAGTTTATTAGCGAAGTTTTGATAATTATATTCATCCATCCTTCGGTTATAATCATCCCGGTATTTGAAAATATTATCAAGCATCCGGGCCTCTGTGTTGTCTGGTTGTTTTCTGTTGATATTTGCACCCTGTTTTAATCCGATTGTATCAGTAAGAAGATTAAGACCTTTGGAAATGGCTGAATCCCTTTTAATGCGTCTTAATTCTTCCTCACGGTTTGGATCATAAGTTGGTTTTGGTGGAGTATAAGAGAATAATTCTTTTAAAATATCCTGTGACGTTCTCTGTTGTGGTTGTTGCTGTTGAGAAGAAGAATCAACAACTACTCGGCTAGGTTTAATACCAGGTAACTCTTGAACATCTTGATTTTGTTCTGTATCACCAAAAAAAGAGTTATTTTCTTCTTCCTTTTCTTTACTTTTTCTTGTTTGAAAATCAGACGGAATTGTTGACATATTTGTTGTGTTAAAGTTTAATGAAAATTACAGTAATAAAAAGTTTTCTAAACAAAAAAAAGGGACAATTTTGTACCATTGATTTGTCACCAAATTTAGCGAACCCAAATTTGGATCGGTATTGATAATCAGGTTGATGTAAGTAAATTCAATGCTATCAAAACTCAAATCTCGTAGCCGAAAATTCGGCTGCCAAATTTTTCTACATAAGCACTTATGAAAGATTTAGTTTTTAAATCATCAAAAGGAAATCCGGTAACTACAAGTTTACTGGTTGCTGAAAAGTTCGGTAAAAGGCACGACCATGTGCTAAGAGATATTAGAAATATAATTTCAAATAGCTCAACCCAAAATTGGGGGCAGTATTATTATTTAAGCAGTTACAAAGATTTATCAGGAAAATCAAACGAAATGTACATCATGAACCGTGACGGTTTTTCATTGCTTGTTATGGGATTTTATCTTGCTTCAATAAATTTTTAGCTGTATATTTAATAAAAAACCATATAACATCTTTAAAATTTGTATAAATGACACGTTTCATGTTAGCCCAGGAAGCTTATAATTCTTCAAAACTTTAAACTAGTACTTTACTTAAACCTTTAACATTCACTTACTATGAAAAAAATCGTTTTATTTTTTTGTATGTTCTCATTCTTAACGACTAGCGCCCAATATTCAAACTACTATTCTTTGGATGTAAACCAAAATATCAACGAAAGAATAGATGTTAGTGGTAATTTAAATGTGAATAAAAACATTTCAACTATTGATTATGGTCAGTTAGCTATTGCCAATGCCCAAAGAGAAAGAAATAGGCTTGAAAGTATCAAATATGCTAATGAAAGAGAAAGGACTATTGCAATTGAAATAGCCTCAGATCCTTTAAATGCTTATAAATATGGTTACGAAAAGACATTTACACTAAATGGAAAGGATGCCAAAGAATGGGGATTTAAAAGATTTACTATAAGCTACAGATCTCCCAATGATGCCATTTTTGTTATGGCGGGTGACGGCAGGTACGAGAATGTTAGTTTAGATGGTGTTACGACAGAAATTACCTTTAATGGGCCAGTTTACGAAAAAGAAAATCAAAATTATGATATAGAAAAGGCGGGTAAAATGGAGAATGTAAAAGAAGGTGAAATAAATGAAAATATGGGAGTTAATGGAGAAGGTATTTTTGTACACAAGAAGGATTTAAACCGGGCTACTGTCTACGGAATACAAGGATATAAATCAACATTGATTTGGGAAGATGACTATCAAAACACGATTACCGACAACTATGTTTCTTTAGATAAAAATGAAGGTTATGGCATTCTATTCTCCGTAAAAGTTAGAACATATGGGGATAAAGACGAAGTAACATTTGAGCAACTGGAAGGGAGAAGATATTATCTCAGACGATTAGTTGAAAGGATAATCTCAACAGCTTTCATTACAAATGTTAAATATTAACATAATATTGAGTGTTTCTTAGATTTATATTTAAAAGATGAAGCAAGTCGACCAGGTAAAAAAAGTTGAGAATTTAATTAGGATCGTTAAAAAAGAAATGGAAGTGGGATTTATACCAATATTTGATAGGTATACAATTTCGGCAAAAGAATTGGCTCTTTTATATGGAGAAGATCCTGAAAATGTCTATCGTGCATTAGAAAGTATGAAAGAATCTGTCTCAAAAATTGAATTTGAAACAGAGTTGCGAAAAAGCATAAAATTAAGTAAAAAGGAATGGAAAAAATGGGAAATATTTATTCCGTATGACTTGCGTGAATTGAAACGTAATTTCAAATTTGAAAAATCAGAGTACATATTAATTTCCAAAAAGAAATTGTTAACTAAAATAAAGGAAAAAAATCCTAGTAAAAGATTTCATAAAGCTCTCGAGAATTATAATGGAAGATTTCTTTGGTTACAGATTTATGCTAAAAATCATTTACATGCATTAGATATGATGGAAAATGAATTTTATTTGTTACGTGGAATGATTGAGTTTGCTGATAATGTTTATATGACTAAGACCTCAACAAATTTAGTCAATCTTGTTTCTTTAACTCATCCCAAATATGTTTTTTATATGTCCGACAATCAATGTGAGCATATCGAATATTATGTCCCACCATGCTCTGCTAATTCATATTCACTCACTTTAGGGGAAAATGGGAGAAACAATTTAAATTTGATTCAAAACACTTTGAAAAAATTAAAAGAAAAAGATTACGACATATATTCTGTTTTAGAATCTATATTTAGAATGTATGCTTATGCTTTGGAAGAGGAGTATAGTCACAATAGATTCTTAAGATTTTGGCAAATAGCTGAATTGTTGGGTGGAACAGGGAATGAAGGAAGGAAAGATAAGGTTGAAAAGATTCTAACTTTTTTTATGAAATTATCAAATAAATTTAAAAATGCAAACTGTGATTTAGTATTGGCTGATTTTCTAAAGAAAAGAACATTATTAGTGCACGAGGGTATAAACAAAATTACTCATTCGGATGATTCGAATTTAAAGATTTTAATAGATGTTGGCATACATTGGTTAATCGATTTTTGCACAAAAATAAAAACTAAGAAAAATTTAGAAGAATTCAACAAATTACAATTTCAATATCAATCAAAAGACATCAACATTACCAAACAAATAATTGAATTCGTGAAATAATTGTTTTAATAATCTGTATATAATTAAGAACAATCAATCAAAAAACCTTCCAATATGAGAATCATACGACAAGTTTCAGATGATAATGTTTGGCAACATTGGATGAAAGTAGAAGGTCATCAGAAGTCTGATTTTCGAGCAGACATTCGTGACCCATTACCAAATAGTCTTAGATGGTATATTGCAAAAATTGAAGAAGGAGATATTTCAAAGCTATTTATAATTTCTTCAGAAGACTGGACTGAAATTTCAAATGGATCGTTTCGCGTACAAGAGGTAGCTAATAGGATAAATATAAAGAATGGCAATAAGGATACACAGAGAATTTCTTCAGATATAAAAAGAAAATTAGAATTTACTAGGGGCGGTGGTATTCTTGATAATTTTCTTATTGCAGTAACTGATAGTTTAAAATTAGATGGTCCATTTACGTTTATTGAAGGGAATAGACGATCTGTAACCTTTGTTATAAATAGTACCATAATTGGATGTGAAATTTTTATAGGAATTTCACCTGATATTAGAGGATATAAGTGGGCAAGCCAATCCTATCGCTAGTTAATTCACTTGAACAATCTAAACTATGTGTCATGTCAAAATTAAATTAGGCTCAAATGATTTATTAAGATTACTGAGAGGATTTGTCTACGAAATAATTAGTTTGTTAATTTAATTTTGGAAGATGAAATTAGTTTACACAATATTATCCGGAACTTTATGCATTAAAGATAATTGTTATAAAATCCCATTTGCATTGGTGTTTGAAGACAATGGAATTTTTTTTGTTGAAACGTTTATAGATAATGATGATCTTCCTGTTGAAGAATTATTTCAATACTACTTCACTTTAGTTGGGAAGACAAAAAAGGATATTGATATTGAAATATCAGGTTTAAGTTTGAAAAAATATGAAGAGAGAAATCAAAGAATTGAATTTGAATGTGTACATTATGTAAAACTTATCGATAATAGAAGAGAATATCCTGAAAGCAAGTATGAACAAAAACATGGAGATCGTTTATGGTTTATTGAATTAGAAGGATTTAATATGATCTTCTCTGATAATTCAGAAATTATCAAGTATGTTGCACATGAGAAGAAAGAAATTATTTCAATTGACCATACCACATGCTCTTTGCATTTAGATTTGTCCGCGGAAAATCCTGGGAATCATATACAGATGGTTTTTTACAAAAATCCAGAAAATAATAATATCCTTATTGATTTTACAGAACAACATGGTTATAGTTATTTAACTTTTGAATATTATAAAAAAATCAAAAATGAATTAATACATTTAATTTCCTTTATCAATGGGGCAGATGTTTCAATAAGGAGAGAATTAACTGGCAAAGCATACATGCGAGATGCGAGCAGGGCGCAAATAACATATATTTATTCCTTTAAAAAGATTTCAAATTCATCTTATAGCGATTTTGTTCCAATAAATAACCATCATTCTTATACCTCAGATATATTTAGGGATATATTTCTATTATGTTTTGAAAAGTATTTGGCGTTAAATGATGTTTTAGGATTAAATTCATTGGTAATATCATTGAATAATTCATTTCGCACCAATTCAATAGAGGACCGTATCTTTATTCTTATAACTGCTTTTGAAAAAATCGCAAAATTAGTTTGCAATATGCATGAGGACCCCAAAAAACCGATTTTAAAAGAAGAATTTTTCGATAATAAACTCAAGCCAGAACTATTTAGACTACTTGAAAAGTATCGTAAAATTATAAATAGAAACAGTGTTTATTATAATATAAAATCAAGAATGGGAGGTTTAAATAACGTAAGAAATGATACTACAGATATGTTATACAATTTTTTAGACTATGCTAAAATACCAGTAAATAATAAAGTAGCAGAAATGGTTGATCTACGGAATAAAATTGTACACGAAGGCTTTATCGGTGCGAATGAAACAGAAAAATTACATAATTACTTAATTTTTGATAATATTTTACGAGACAGTGTACTAAACATTATTGGTTATTCAAGTTTTAGAAAACGGTCGATTAAATATTTTGAAAAAAATGAGATGAAGCATAAAGAACAATCTAAAGATGCAATCAATTAAGCTTAATTTAGTCAATGTTAATTTGCAGTGATTGTTAATAACTCATTATCAGATATTGTCTATTTAAATCAATTAGTAATTTTTATAATCATACATGAAAAAACTATCCATATTCCTCCTTTTAGTACTTTTTTACTCATGTAAAACATTAGAGGATATTAAACCAAACTTAGGGCAAAATTTTGAACCTATATCGGCGGGAGAAGTCGTTAATCACAGTTATTATACGTTGTCTTATTCCGAAGAAAATGAACAAGCATACTGGGTTTATTATGAATTGACTCCAGAATTAATTAATGGAACAATATCTCGAACCGATGATTTTAGAGAAGACCCATTGGTGAGTACTGGTTCAGCAACTCTTGATGACTACAAAGGTTCTGGTTATGATAGGGGACATCTTTGTCCAGCAGCTGATATGACATTAAATAAAACCTCAATGTCCGAATCATTTTTCTTGTCAAATATGTCTCCACAAGTTGCTGGGTTTAATAGAGGAATTTGGAGTAGGCTGGAATCACAAGTTAGGGATTGGGCTTTGGAATATTCAAAATTATATGTGGCAACAGGGCCAATTTTTAAGAATAATATTGATACAATAGGTATTGATGAGGTCACGGTTCCTGGCTATTATTATAAAGTGCTTTATGATGGAGGCGAACAGATGATTGGATTGATTTTTCCAAATGAATCTTCTTCCAAAAATTTAATACAGTTTGTTGTAGAAGTGGACCAGATTGAACAAGAAACAGGAATTGATTTTTTCCCTGGACTTAATGATGATATGGAGAATCAATTAGAAGGTAATATTAATTTAATAACATGGGATTTTGATTAATAATTGAATTGGCAGATAGAGGGATGGGACGTAATCGGCCAAATTGATTTTTAAAGAATATTTTTTCGTCAATTCAAAAATTTACTTTTAATCTTAATTACCTTATAATCTAGAATTAGATAATACCGTAGAACTTAATGAAATAAAAACTTACTCAAAACAAACAGTTGACTATTTGAAACAAAAGGTAAAAATCAGCATCTTTTTACTTCCATGTATAAGTTAGTCTATTGGCACTTTTGACTAGCGTTCTGTTAATCGAAAGGTTTTTTATTATGTAAGTTATTGTAGATTGGATATATAAGCCTTAACTTGCATAATCATTCCTCCCATCTTAAGCATTCTGATAAAACCATTAAATTTTATTAACCTTTAAAACTATCCAAAATGAAAGACATGGATTTAAAGTCGACTAGACTGTTGGTTTGTATTGTATTAACAGTTGTTCTTGTGAGTTTTTCCAGTTGTGAAGGACTACGAATATTAATTCCCGGACTAAACCAGACTAATCAGATTCTGGAAAATACTATTAACGATTTAAATGCAAATGCTGCGAATTTTGAGACTACGATACGAACAGCTATAAATGAGATAGATGAATATGAAATTAAAGCTCAATTACAGGATATTTTGAATCAAGCTATTTTTAACACTAGCTCTGAAATAAGATGTGATATCCAATTTACGCAAGATTATTTAATTGCAAGGATTGAGGCAATAATGGCGGATATAAAAAATCAACCTATTCCAACCATTTTACCTCAAATATGCACTGTTAGCCCTAGTATTATTGATATGAACTTACCTATATCTCTCAGAAACAAAGTAGAAATTTCGGGTTATGCACTTAAGGAAAATTTTGGAAAACTTTCGTTATTCCTTATCCATACCAGACCCGCCGGTGCCTCAACGGATATCACTTCAAAGCTAAGTTTAAGTTCTAATTATAAGTTAATTATTAATCTTGGTACTGATGGTACAGTAAATATGTTTAGTGATAAATTCGTGTTAAAATGTGAAGATGAAGTTTTATCAGAAATACCTGTTTTTCAGAAAATTGTTGAGCCCTGTGAAACTAGAGAAGTACAATATGCTAATCTCCCAAAACTTGTTTTGTATCCTGTACATAAGAAATCTCCATGGGTAAATTCAAAAGGAGATAAAGAATTTGAAGGACATGGTCCCTGCTCTGAAGGATGGGTTAGAATTTATCTTAAAAATAGTGGAACCGAATTATGGGCAAAAGCTGGTTTGACAATGTGGGAATGTCCAGATAATTTGGACAGGATAAAAAAAGATTATACTTATGGCGACGTAACAAAAGAAATTAAACTACTCAATGTTGAACAGGGATGGAGAATAATATCTATAAATGAAACAACATTTGATAGTTTTCAAAATATAGATACAAGGACGGGCGAGAGTGAATTGGTATCTGGAAGTGGACCAGTTACATCTTATCTTATATTTGGAGATACCAATACAAGTGATTTAGGAACTAGTAGAGTAGAGATTTCCTTTAAACCAATGAGAGTGACCCTTGAAGAAATCGGTGATTGTATTCATAATTATTAGTTTAAATTATCAAGATTGCATAACTGGGAGGGATTTTAAGTAGTATAATAATTTGATATTTTTTGTCCTAAAATTTTAGAATGAAAGTGGAATTACAACTGGAAGCTTATTTTATCTATTTTGATGATTACATACAGTTGTGTACGACAAAAATCATATTAATGATTATAAAATAAGGGGGGAACCGAATCTTCAGTCCCCCTTATTACTTAATGGTTAAATATTTTGGTAAGCGATAAATCGAATTGTAAGGATTAAAATTAATTTGGCTCAAAAATGTCCTGTAGCAGCTTGATTATGGATTTTAAGTCATCCTTTTTATGGTTTTCTACTTCTGCACTATCGCCAATAAATTCTAAGAACAGTCCGGGGGTACTAATTCCAACCGCTTTAGCAATCTTTTCAATTGTTTCCAACGTTGGAGTTCTTTTACCAGATTCAATTGCAGATAGGTACCTATTTGAAATTTGCGCTTTTTTTGCAACGTAAATCTGTTTTAATCCCCTTTCCTCACGGATTCGTTTTATAACCAACCCTAATTTGTTTGTCATAAAAATAACTCAGTAATAAACTCAAATATCTCTTTGGCCAAAAAAACCCTGGATATTTTCTTTACAACTTTCTCCCAATTTGGTTTTTTGTTGTTTTTCTCAGCAATTTCTAACTCAATAATTAAGTCAAAAATCTCTCGTTTCTCTTCCTCCGAATAGTCGTTATTATCGGCTATTACCATTCCCTTAAGGATTTCGATTAGTTTTTGAGAATTACTCATTACTATCGAGTTTTATGCATGATTGCTATTCCCTACTTACGGGATAGCAAAATTCACGTAAATTCGAATCTTCATAATGCCTTGTTTTCGTAGAAATTAATTAAATAAAAAAATTAAACTGTCTTTATTAGTTAGTTAATAATAACATCAGATATTACTTACTAAAATCTTCAGTAACTCATTGTGATTATAACTAACTCAAGTAATAGGATTCATGCCCCTTCTGCACCAAAATCATAACTATGTAAATCCTAATACCTCATTTATAAAGCTGAAACGTTTCAATGTTAATTTAAAATTACAAAAATCCACTGAAAGTTCCAAATTTTTCTATCTATTTGTTGAAGTTATTTTATGTGAATGTTAATTCAATCATTGTCTAACATGAAAGAAATAATATTTTATTGGTTCTTTAGCGGTTAAGTCATCTCCTGAAAGAATTAAATCTGGTATTCCTTCCGGGAAAGCTTCACAAGTATATAAACCCCAGTTATAATATCTACATTTTGGGCATTTGCACATATAAATATAGAATCTCGTTGCGGTCATCGATAATATCTTCAGATACAGTTTTCATAAACATAGTTCCCTTTTCTTGGCTTCGTACATATCTCGTCATATTTAAAGTCCGAAATATTAGACAGATTTTACTTAAAAACTTAGAGATATTTTTCATTTTACTTACATTATAATTCAGAGTTAGATAATATTATTATCAAATGGATTTAAGGTTTGTTTTAGCAAGTGATAATTCCCGAATTCAAAAGCGTTTCAACATGGCTTATTTGTCGGATGAATGTGAATACATTCCATCTTATAACATTGCACCCGGTGATTATACAATTGTTCTTACAGATTATCAAAAGAAAATAATGCATTCATACAGATTCTGGATGCTGATTAAGCCAGGTAAAGTTATTACTACTATCAGAGCTGAAGGAAATAGAAATTTAGATGATGACCCATATTATACAGGTTCAAAAGCTATTTTTTTACAACCTGAATTCAAGACATTAATTCGTACAAATCGTTGTTTGGTACTAGTAGATGCAATTATTATTGGTCATGATGAGAACCGACCTTATTTGGTTTATATGCGTGGAAAAAACAGACCTTTTACATTAGCAGGAATATATAGGACAAGAAAAGAAACCTGAGTCTGGTAATATCTTTAACTCATTTGCTATTATTGCAACAACTGTTAACAGGTTATTTCAAAAGTTAGAGTTTAAAAGGATGCCATTTATAGTTCATGATAGTTTACAGCATCTTTGGTTAAGAAAAAGAACAATAATGTACGAGGTTTTGAATATTATGAAGCCATACCCACACGATTACATGAATGCATTTCCCATTTCGAGTAAGATTAAAGACAAAGCAAATAATGATGTTTCATTTATTCAGCCCACTGGTAAACCTGTATATTGTGTAGAAAAATGTGGTACAAAATATAGAGCGCCTCGTGTATATGTATCAAAACAATCCTCACAAACTGAAACTGATAATACTATTGAAGCTGATGGACTTCCATCATGGGCTACGCGATTTGATAAAAATTAGTACTTTTAGTTTTCAACATTATTTAAGCAGATTACTTCAAAAAATACTGTTACCTCCAGTTAAATATTTGGCTGTTGCCAAAACATAATAAAGGGTAACCCCCAGGGTTGGCCCTTTTTTATTTCTAAAAAATTAAAAATATTATTCCTAAGGAAATCACTGAGAGTATTACCCAAAAAATAGCAGCTCGAATCAACATAATGTTTATTTCTTCATCAACCATTTCCATATATTCTGGGCTCAGTCTAACAGAAAACATTGCTCTTCCACCGCCAGTATGTCTATTTCGATAGTTTTTTAGTTTGATGAAATAAATAATGCTTGAAATAGCCAAAGAAATTATTGCAGAAACAATGATTGTAATTACTGATGTCCAAAATTTTGCCCTTCCAATTGAATCATAAATTGCAAAAAGTACAATAAAAATGATTAACATTAACATTATTGGACCAGAGCCTCCGCCTGGTACTCTATTGACCTTCATTGCCATAACTGATATTAACTAATTACAATTGTTTACAAGATACAAAATCCTTTTTGTAATGTGATTTGAAATATCATGCATTAAAGGAATACCTATTTGATATTGCCCTTTTTTATTTGGAATCAATCTTAATTTGTTTTTATATACTTTTAAGTCTGTAATAACCAAATCAATACAGATTATGAAACTTCGAGTGTTAACCTTAATTTATTTAATATTTGCAGTTCACTTTTATGCTTTTTCTCAAGATATTGATGCACTAAGACAATCCTTAGATAGTATTAATTCTGAAAAAATAATTCTTCTTGAGAAAATGGAAGAGATTGAAAAGCTTGAGAGTGAGTATTCAAAATTACTCGGGATTTTAGAAATGGAATCTAGCGAAGGAGAATACTTTAGTATAGCAGGTGGAACAAATTTATATAAGGAAAAAGAGTGCCTGACTACAATTATTCCATTAAAAAAGGGACAGATAGTTAAGTTAGTAAGTAGCGAAGGAAACAAGAGCATCATTAATGTTAATGGAAAAGAAGGGTATATAGTTACAATTGCTCTGGGAACAAAAGTTGAGGGACAAAGTGAAAATATTAATAAGGAGAGCTCTAATGATAAATTTGATTTATGTCCCACTTCGAATGGTGAGATTATTAAACATACTTATTTCACTCTTTCGTATTCTGAGCCAAATGAACAAGCAGAGTGGGTTTTTTATAAATTGACAGATGAGATGCTCATGGGGACTGCATTAAGAACAGATAATTTCCGACCTGACAATATGGTTTCAACTTTATCTGCCAGTTTGGATGATTATTCTCATTCAGGTTATGACCGTGGGCATTTATGCCCGGCTGCAGATATGGCTATCAATACCGTGGCAATGACAGAATCATTTTATATGTCAAATATGTCACCTCAAGATCCAAGTTTTAATAGAGGTATTTGGAAAAAGTTAGAAGGTACAGTTAGAAACTGGGCTATGAATGAGAGAGAAATCTATGTTGCGACAGGTCCAATTTTCAGAGATAATATTGGCTCTTTGGCTAATAGTAATGTAACTATCCCAGGGTATTACTATAAAGTGATATATGATTCAACTGATGAACCTAAAATGATAGGTTTGGTCCTTCCAAATACAAAAGGAGAAAAATCCCTAGATGATTATGTAGTTAGTGTCGATTATATTGAAGATTTGACGGGTATTGATTTTTTCCCGGGATTAGCCGATGAAATAGAAAATGAGTTAGAATCAAATTCTAATTTGACTCTATGGGAATTTGAAGAGTATGATATTTCAACTATTAAAGAAGGTGGTGAGGCTACACAATGTTTGGGAATTGCGAAATCAACAGGAAAGCGATGCCGGAACAAAACCACGAACGAAAATGGTTATTGCTATTTGCATCAAAGTCAAGCCTCAGGAAGTGCACCAAAACAGGAAATTGCCAGATTAACCACTTCTGTTCAATGTAAAGGTACCACACAAAAGGGAGCTAGGTGTAAAAACAAAACACTCAACGCAAATGGATATTGTCATTTACACCAGTCTCAAGTCGCAGAAAACAAAGTAAAAACTACAACTACATCAAAAAGCAGCTCATCATATTCCGGAGGGAGAGTAATCCACACAGGACCAAGAGGTGGTAAATATTATATCAATAGCAAGGGAAATAAGGTTTATATCAAAAATTAGGTGTTTAATTAACAGTGTGTTGTTATGAAAATGATGTTAATTGCAGTTATAATTTTTTGAAAAATGGATAGCTTTAATTGGTTTTTGAGAAAAAAAAGCGATTTTTGACACAAATTGATAACTATTTCGTTACTTTATAAGTAAACTAAAATACCAGTAACCGTCAGAATTTTACATGAAAGGATTTAATTATAAAAAGGCCATACAGGCTCTTAACTATTTTGCACAAAAAGAAGGTGGAGCTATCAATAAAATGAAAGCCATTAAGTTAATTTGGCTTTCGGATAGGTTACATCTTAGGAAATTTGGTCGGCCAGTAGTTAAAGACAAGTATTTTGCACTTAAATATGGTCCAATACAAACGAATGTAAAAGAGTTTGCTGAAAATGATACAAATGTGTTTTTTGCTGAAGAGGAAAGTGTTTATAGAAATGGTTATCTAAAAACTCACGGAAGTTTGAGGTTCAGATCTATTAGCGCTCCTGAGCTTAAAGTATTTTCAAAATCGGATATTGCGATTATGGATGAAGTTTATGAAACTTTTGGACATCTTGATCAGTTCGCACTTTCAGAGTTATCACATATTTATCCAGAGTGGAAACGTTTTGAAAAAGCTTTAAAAAGTGGGCTGGGGTCACGGTTTCAAATGGACTACCTCGATTTTTTTAAAGATCCGGATGAAAATAATCATAATTTGTTCTCGCAGGACAAGGAGCAACTAGACCTTGCTCAAGAACATTTCAAGGAAAATTTTATTCTTTAGTGTTATGGTTACCGTTACCCCTGAAATGTTTATTACAAATATACAACCTGGTAATATCTATTATTTCAGTAGTGAACAGTTAAACGGTAATACTGAACCACACTATTTCATAACATTAAAAAATACTGAGGATGAACTCATATTCTTTTCCTGTTGTACAACTCAAATGGATAGAAGATTGAGATTTATCCAAAAGACAGGGTCTCCAATGTCAACATTGGTTGGGATTGAACCATCCAATGAAAATGGATTAAGACGTGAGTCGTACGTTGACTGCAATAATGTAATTCAACATACACACGACGACATTTCAAAGCTTTTTGTTGATGGTGAAATAGAATTTAAAGGAGAACTAGAAGATGATTATCTTCAGTTAATTTATGCTGGAATAAATGACAGTATTTTGTTGGAGGCAGAATTACAGGATTTACTTTCACCGGATTAAATTTTTATATCTTCAATCTACACCTTTAGCTAGGTAAGTTTTCTTTGCAATTTTCAGGATATTTCTTTTTAGATTTTGAGTGTAATTCGCTTTAGTTTCCTAGATAAAAATAGTTTAATACTTTCGTTTGTGCGTCAGATTGTGTATTAAATTAAAAAAGAGCTACAACGGTGAATTATTGTAACTCTTTTATTTTCAGTTTAGCAAGAGACGAACTAATCAATTTATATTTTGGAGTATTAGTTTCAACCTAATTTTCTTTTGAGAAAGTATACTACTGGTAAAGCAAAATTAGGTTTATAAAATATTTCAATTATAAATTAATACAAAGGCCAGGTCAATACCCGGCCAATATGTGTTTAATTGAAAAATTCGTTTTGGCAACGAATGAATCACAACAAAGTTAGTACAATATCTCGATGAATCATAAGAATCCTTCATATTAGAGTGGAAGGTGATTTTCCTACTTAAAATTATATCGTTGCCTAAATGTTGCCTAAAATAAAAAAAGAGAACTATTAAAGTCCTCTTTTTGTGGCTGTTGCGAAATTGTATTGAGGTTCCTGGCGGAGTCGAACCGCCGTACACGGTTTTGCAGACCGCTGCCTAGCCACTCGGCCAAGGAACCATGTTTCATAACGGATTGCAAATCTATAAAAAAAGTGCAGTTCCGACAATATGTAATTAAAAGAATTTAAAACCTTAGTTTTTCCCAGCTATGGTTACTATGCGCAGATACCTCCTTTTTGCGCCAGTTTACTGAGGCAGTTTCATGGTTTATTTTTGGATCTTTACCCTCACTAAGTTCATTATTTTTTGAATTGGAGAACTCTTTGTTTCCCTTTCCCTCATTCAGTTTGCCTGTATTAAAAAACATCATTCAAAAGCATTAATTGTGTGTTTCGAATATACGAATAAAAAGTTTGAAAAATTTGATAAAATTCTATTTAAATCACCATTTAATAATCTGATAATATTATTGTCCTTTTCTGGAAAGCGTCACCCCCACTCTTCCAATCTGGCCTCCCATTGGCGGATTTAATTTCGAAATTTTTATCTTGGCTTTTTGTATTTCAACAAAAGTTTGAAATAATGAATCAAGAATACGTTTTGCAACATGTTCAAGCAAACGAGAGGGGATTTTCATCTCCTTTTTTACAATGTTATAAACTTCCTGATAGTCAACCGTATCTTTCAGATCATCTGATTTGGAAGCTTTCGTGCAATTGACCCGAAACTCCAGATCAACCAGAAAATTGTTTCCAACAATACGTTCTGCTTCGAAATGCCCGTGAAATGCGTAAAATTGCATCCCTGTCAGTTCAATCAATCCCATACTTTTTTTTGCGAAATTAAAAATTAGTATTCAAACACAATTATTCTACGATGTTGAACTGAACTCGGAGATCATTTTTTACATTTGTCTAACAATTAAAGTATAATTCGAAGAAAAATGATGGATAATTCCGTTTCAAACGAACAGCCTAAAAAAGCAAATTTTATTCATCTTCAGATTGATGAAGATTTAAAAAATGGGAAGAATAATAACAGGGTGCACACACGTTTTCCCCCTGAGCCTAATGGTTATTTGCATATTGGTCATGCAAAATCTATCTGCCTGAATTTTGGTATAGCTCAAAAATATGGTGGAAAATGTAATTTACGGTTTGATGACACCAATCCTTCAAAAGAGGAAACTGAGTATGTAGAGTCCATTATGGAAGATGTGCGGTGGCTGGGTTTTGATTGGGAAGACAGACTGTTTTATGCTTCGGATTACTTCGAAAAGCTGCACGAATTTGCCATTCAACTCATAAATGAAGGAAAAGCTTACGTTGATGATCAGGATTCTGAAACCATTAGCAGTCAGAAAGGTACTCCAACTCGTCCGGGTACAGAAAGCCCATTTAGAAATCGTTCAGTTGAAGAAAATATTGATTTGTTTAAGCGAATGACAGCAGGCGAATTTGATGAAGGTACTCGGGTACTGAGAGCCAAAATTAATATGGCTTCTCCTAACATGCACATGCGTGACCCAATAATTTACAGGATAATGAAGGCGCATCATCATCGTACCGGAGATAAATGGAAAGTGTATCCGATGTATGATTTTGCACACGGGCAAAGCGACTACTGGGAAGGAATAACACATTCAATTTGTACACTTGAATTTGAAGTTCACAGGCCGCTTTACGACTGGTTTGTTGACCAGTTGCAGGACTCGGATTATCGTCCACGCCAGATAGAATTCGCACGACTGAATTTGACATATACGGTTATGAGTAAGCGAAAATTACTCGAACTTGTAAAAGACAAACATGTAAACGGTTGGGATGATCCAAGAATGCCCACTATTTCAGGCTTCAGGAGAAGGGGATACACACCGGAATCAATTCGTAATTTTTCAGACCGAATTGGAGTAACCAAAGTTGACGGAGTGATAGATGTTTCGCTTTTGGAATACAGCGTTCGTGAACATTTGAACAAAACAGCCCAACGTGTTATGGGAGTCTTGAATCCTTTAAAAGTGGTTATCACCAATTATCCTGAAAACGAATCAGAAGAGCTGGATGCAATAAATAACCCGGAAGATTCTGAAATGGGAAGCCGTAAGGTTCCGTTTTCACGTGAACTGTACATCGAAAAAGATGACTTTATGGAAGACCCTCCGCGTAAATTTTTCCGTTTGGCACCCGGCCGTGAAGTGCGTTTGCGCTATGCGTATTTTGTAACCTGTAATAAAGTTGTTAAAAATAATGATGGCGAAATCACAGAGTTACACTGTACTTATGACCCTGCATCAAAAGGAGGCAATTCTCCCGATGGCAGAAAAGTGAAAGCAACACTGCACTGGGTATCCGTCGAACATGCTGTAAAATCAGAAGTGAGATTGTATGACAGGTTATTTAGTGATGAGGAACCTGACGGACATAAGGATATTGATTTCAAGGAATTTATGAATCCTGATTCATTAAAGATTTTGAAAGAGTGTTATCTTGAACCTTTTGTTGAAAATTCAAAACCACTCGATCATTTTCAGTTTGAGCGATTGGGGTATTTTAACATGGATTACGATTCCACACCAGAGTTGCCGGTTTTCAACAGAACAGTTCCTTTAAGAGATTCATGGGCAAAAGTCCAAAATAAGAAATAGAAAAGGCGGGTTTTTACCCGCTTTTTTTTTTGTACGACCTTGAATATTCCTTTTTACCGATTCATACCCTATGTTAACCGAATGTTAAGTGATTTGTTTTTGAAGGAGTTTTAATTTTGTTTTGTGAAGTTAAAAAAGCCTTGAGATGGATAATAATAAACCACATAAAGACAATTCAAGAATCGTATTAGCATTTGTATTAATTGGGATAGGTGTTATTTGGATTCTTAGAAAACTGGGATTTTATATCGATTTAAATATAAACTGGCACAATGTATTTTATCCAATGCGTCAGTTTTTTCATGGTTGGGGACATTTTATTTTCTCCTGGCAAATGATTCTAATAATAATTGGTTTGGTTTTATTGGCCGGAAAACGTTCACTTGGAATTGTTTTTATTGTTATTGGGGGAGTTTTTATTCTGCCCAGACTTATTCATTTTCCGGGCCTTACCGCTTCTCTTTTATTTCCTGTAATTTTAATAGGAGTCGGGCTTGCAATGGTAATTAAGCGAGTTTAAACAGTGTGTCAGAGAACATGAAATTTGATTTTTAGTGATTATAATGACAGTAGGAAAAGTAAGAAAAGTATATTTGAAACTGTAAATCAGAAAAAATGAAACATCATAAATCGTCGGATAAAAGAATCTATTTTGGATTGTTTTTAATCGCTATTGGTGCGTTCTGGATTTTAGAACGTCTGGATCTGATTCCCGATATCTGGGATGATATTTTAATCTCCTGGCAAATGCTTTTAATCGGTATCGGGGTTTTCTCTTTAATTGGCGGAAACAGAACTACCGGTACAATTCTGATTGTAATTGGAGGCTTCTTTTTGATGCCGCAATTTTTCACAATTCCACCGGAAATACGCAGGATAGGATGGCCGTTGTTAATAATTGGCGTTGGAGTTATTTTACTTTTAACGCACCGGAAAAAAGATGAGCCAATTTTCCATGAAAAAGGAAAGCAGGGAATGGATTATTTTGATGATTTTGTTGTTTTTGGAGGAAGGGAAGTTTTTATAAATTCTTTGAACTTTTACGGCGGAAAAATAACAACCATCTTTGGTGGTGCTGAATATGACTTACGCAATGCTCAACTTTCAACAAATGGTGCACTTATTGATTCGGTATCTGTTTTTGGAGGATGCGGGTTTAAAGTGCCGCCTGACTGGACAGTTAAAAATGAAGTTACTGCTGTTTTTGGAGGATTTTCTGACAAGCGGGGAGCATCTCCACATCAGGTGAGTTCGGATCCATCAAAAACATTAATAATAAAAGGTTTTACTGCCTTTGGCGGTGTAGAAATTAAACACTACTAAAATAAAAATGGACTTTAGACATCCGTTTATAACCAACCCCCGAATAGCTATATACTACGGTCTTTTCTGGATCACGGCTGTTACTGCAAACATTCTTGTTTTAACCCTCGGAAATAATATGAATGTGGTAGGAGCGATTGTTCAGGTTTGCGCATTTATGCTTTCTTTTGCTTTTATTGGTGCAGCTGTTTGGTATGTGATAAAATTCAGCACCTTAGAGAATAATACATTCTGGAGAATAATATTGGCCCATACAATCGCTGCGTCGGTTATTATTTTTATTTGGATGTATTTTGGAGTTGTTATGATTAAGCTTTTCCATCCGGATCCAATCCTATGGTTTGAGCAAAATAAAATAGCAAATGGAATTTTTGGAGGTTATGCGCTTTATACCATTTATGTAGTTTTTTTCTATGCAATAAATTATTACAACGGCTTTACTGAAAAACTAAGAAGCGAGGGGAAATTAAAAGCGCTTGTAAAAGAGGCTGAACTGCATGCTTTAAAGTCGCAAATAAATCCTCATTTTTTATTTAACAGTTTGAACAGTATTTCATCATTAACGATGACTGACCCGGAAAAGGCACAGGAAATGGTGATAAACCTATCGCAGCTAATGCGATATTCTTTGAAACACGATCAAAATGAAAAGGTTTCTTTTAAACAGGAACTGGAAAATAATAAGTTGTATTTACACATCGAGAAAGTCAGGTTCGGGAAGAAACTAAATCCGTCATTCGATATTAATGAAAAATGTTTAAAAGCTGATATTCCCAATATGATATTGCAGCCACTCTATGAAAACGCAATTAAATATGGGGTTTATGAAGCAACCGAGCCTGTAGATGTTAAAACATCATGCACAATAACTGAGAATGGATTGGAGATAACAATTAGTAATACCTATGATCCTGATGTTTTAAGCAAAAAAGGTGAGGGGATTGGATTGCGGAACATTCGCGAACGGCTCCAGATTATTTATGGTAATCCGGGACTGCTAAAAATATCAGATAATAAAAGAGAATTTAAAGTAACTTTGACAATACCTCAAAAATAATTTGTTATGGTTGACAAACTAAAAACTGTAATTGTAGAAGATGAAGAGTTAGCCCGTAATTTATTGAAATCATTTTTAAAGTCGTTGGATAATATTGAAATTATAGGTGAATGTGAAAACGGATTTGAAGGAGTAAAGGTGATTAATGAATTGCAGCCCGATTTGGTGTTTCTGGATATTCAAATGCCAAAAATAACCGGTTTTGAAATGTTGGAGTTATTGGAACACAAGCCTCAGATTATTTTTGCAACAGCTTATGATCAGTATGCGTTAAAGGCTTTTGAATACAACGCTGCAGATTATCTTTTAAAACCTTATTCAAAAGACCGTTTAACCGAAGCAGTTGAAAAAGTAGTTGAACGCATTCAAAAAGAAGGTGCTACCTCCGACATTGCAGATAAGGTAAGTGATTTTCCAAAGGAAGAATATCTTGACAGGGTTGTAGTAAAGGATCGTCATAAAATTCATATTGCCCCGGTTGATCAGGTAAGGTATATCGAATCAATGGACGATTACGTGATGATTTATACTACAGAAGGTCGTTTCATGAAACAGAAAACTATGAAGTATTTTGAAAGCGCTTTGAATCCAAAAGACTTTATCCGAATTCATCGTTCCTATATCGTTAAAGTTGATGAGATTAATGAAATTCAGCAATACGAAAAAGAGTCTTACATTGTTATTCTGCACGATAAAACAAAGTTAAAAGTAAGTAAGACAGGTTATAAAAATCTGAAAGAGGTTTTAAATTTCTAGACTGATATCAAATTAGGATAGGGCTCGGTTCAACCGGGCCTTTTTTTTGTAAACTAACCGATACCTGTTAATTAATAAAATGTTAATAACAATTTTGAATATTGTATACAAAAAATAAATTGTTTATTTTTATAAAATTATTGATGTCAAGATTAGTTGTGCAGAAGGTCGTTAACAAGGTGTTGAATTAATCAAATATAAAAATATTGAAAAAAATAGGCTACTGAGAGCTTATTTGTTAAATGTTAGTAAAAGGAGCCGTTCATTTAAATTGAGCGGTTTTTCTTTATAAACAGCATACTTGACTAGTATAAATAGTTACATAACTATAAAAAATAGTTGTAAAACTAAATATTATAGTTATATTTGTTTTATAATTTAGAAAGTCTCACTACTCTGTACTCAAAATCTAAAGTCAAAAAAATGAAAAAGCTGACACAAAAGGAAGAAGAAATCATGAATTATTTCTGGGAGAAGGGCCCTATGTTTGTGAAGGAACTTAAGGAGTTGTATGCCGATCAGAAATTGCATTACAATACACTTTCTACAATAGTTCGGGGATTGGAAGAAAAAGGATTTATAGACCACGAACAGTTTGGAAACACACACAGGTATTTTGCAGCATTAACCAAGGACGAATACAGTAAAAATACATTAGGGAGAGTAGTGAAAAAGTACTTTGATAACTCGTACAAAAACGTGGTTTCACTTTTGGTTGAAGAAGAAAATCTTTCACTGGAGGAATTAAAAAAGTTAATAGACGAAATAGAAAACAGTAAAAAGTAAGTCATGACTCCCTTTCTTACATATTTGTTAAAATCATCGGTAAGTATAGCTCTGTTATTTGTATTGTATAAGCTGGCCATGAGTAGAGACAATACCCATAAACTGAATCGGTATTTATTATTGGGTATTCTGATTGTTTCTGCATTTTTACCTTTTGTCAACCTTCCTTATTTTCAGGAAAAGCCAGTAGTGAGTCAGGTGGAATTTGTCCGTGATTTTTTTGTGCCCGAGATTCAGACTTTTAACATTGCACCTTCGCCAATAGAATCTGGCCCTATTTCAGAAAGTGCCTCAATTCACATTAATCCCCTTTTGTTTTTTTATTTATTGGCCATAATTTTTCTTCTTATAAAGTTTGTTATTTCTGTTATCCGAATTTTGCAATTGATGAAAAAAGCTGAGAAGAAAGGATTTCAGCAATTTATTTTAATGATAGTAAAAGAATTTGTTCAACCTTTTTCCTTTTTTAAACGCATTTTTATTTCTGAAGCAGATTACGAATCAAATAAGAAAATATTAATTGCCCATGAGGCGGAACACATCAGGCAAAGACATTATATAGATTTGTTTTTCCTCGAACTATTTACTTTGCTGCATTGGTTTAATCCGTTCATGTGGTTGTTAAAAAGTGAATTAAAGCTTGTTCACGAGTACCAGGCCGATCAGGCCGTTTTGCAAAAAGGTATCGATACAAAAAAATACCAGCTGTTGGTTTTGGAAAAAGCTGTTGGTGAAAGACGTTTTGCCATGGCAAATTATTTTACACAAAAACCCATTCAAAAAAGAATTAAAATGATGAAAAAAAATAAATTATACCGATGGAGTTGGTTCAAGCTTTTGTTATTTGCACCCATTGTCCTGTTGCTTTTACAGGCATTTGCACGTCCTGAAATCATTTCAGAAAAAGCAGGCGAGTTAGTAACAAATATTACACAACCCAACAACTCAGATGAATGGATTGAGAATTGGGTGAGTTCAAAAATGGAAATCATAAAAAGTAGTGAGTATAGGGGTACTGCCACTGACCAAAAAACTAATATTTTATATCAGAGAGGTACAGCCACTGATCAAAAAACTAATATTTTATATGGATTTGATTATTCAGGGAAGAACATTTTGCCGGTTTTACAAAATATGAAAGGAGCATTATTGGTTGCCAACAAAGGCTTGGAGAAAGACCAATTAGGTAGTGTTGTTGAATCGTTTATCAAAGGGAAAAATATTGTGTCAAATGAAGAAATAGATTTTGAAACTCAAAACTTAAATTTTGTGGGCAATTCAAAAATTCCGTTAGGTGAAATAAAGTTTAGGTCTGATATTAATACCCCGGAGACTTCTGTAGAAGCCATTATGAGAATTATTGGTGAAAGTTATATGAGAGTTAGAAATGAAGTTGCTCAGGAGAAATTTAATGAAGATTATTTTTTATTACCGGAAAACAAAAAGGAGGTAATAAATCAAATGGTCCCAATTCGCTTTTCTTTGATTTATCCACATGATACAAAGACTCCTTTTCCACCACCGCAAGCGCCTCCAATGCCTCTGTCAGCGCCTCCTGTAGAAAAGTCTGAAACGGTAAAACCGCCACCACCAAATGCTATTGGGTTAAAACTGAAAAAGAATGGTAAGGTTATGTTCGGGAAGGAGGAATATAACATTGACGAAATTCAACAAAAAATCATTGATTTTCAGAAAGAACGTACAGAAATGTATAAAAAATGGGACATAAACCCTGAGTTGGTTACATCTATGAAGATTGAGGCTGGAGTTTCAGATGAACAAGTTTCAGCAATAAAAGAGGCTTTAAGGAAGGCTAAAGTTCAAAATTTAAATTTGTCCTTTGATTCAAAAAAGATGGAATAAAATAAAAGGAACCGTTCTTTCAAACAGAACGGTTCCTTTTTATTCAGTTTAAAACATTTTATTCCAGATCAATATTAACATTCCAGTGCTCAGCAACGGTTTTTAATTCATCCAAAGTCATATAGGTAACTGCGCCGTGCTTTGGCCGTTCAAAATTGGTAGATTTCATTACACCTTCATTCATATGACCAATATTAGTGTAGGTTTTGAAATCTTTAGTTTCGCTAAATCCCATGTTATTGGGTCTTCCGCCATACACATCGTACATTAATACGTAGGTGTCTGTTCCCAATCGTTTAAAAACATTTGGTGCTTCAGTGGAAACGGTTTCAGGGTCAATTCGCCTTGTTTCAGAAACGTATCCAGTATTTATTTTATCAGAAACTGCGTGAAGAACTTGTGCATTCGAAACATAATGCATATGATATTTGCCTTCGAATTCAACAATGTCACCATCAATACCGTCTAGTTCAGTTATCATTTTTGGTGTCGTTTCAAGTTTTGTAAAATCATCATTTGCATACGAGTAGTAGATATTGGCTCTTTCATTGTTGTAGCGAATGGTGAAGTAAACCATCATTTTTTTCTCAATCGGATCATAAACAGTTTCAGGGGCCCATGAACAATCAATATCGCCAAGTTCAGGAAATGCCAAATCTGTTCGAAAATCAGTATGTGTCCAGTGGATAAGATCAAATGATTTCATCAGAACAAGTGCACGGTTGTTTCCCCAGCCATATTTTTCCTGCGGCCTTTGCCATTGAGTTTCTCTGTAACCTGCACGTTGTCCAAAGATGTGCAAATCCGTCATGGCAAGGTAAAATCCGCCATCAGGACCACGTGTGATGTGCGGATCACGCACGCCTTTTTGTTCTGCAAGGATGGTGCCGTCAAAAACCGGCTGGCCATTATTTACATCAGTAAAAGTGTAACCATCTTTACTAATTGCCATGTAGGCACATTGATTTTGGTCTTTAAAGTATACGAGCAAATACCCGGCAAAATCTTTTTCTTCTAGATTGCCTTTATTATTCGGCTTTTCGAGTTTTTCTACGATTTCAATTCCCGTCGGGTATTTTGTTTCGGCATTATTTTGTGCATTCAATTCTGTTATAAAAAGTATACAGTATAAAGCTGCAAAGGCAGTTAGTAGATTTTTTTTCATTTTGTTTCTTTTTGAATCTTTAAATTGAATTAAGTTTTGCGGAGGTAAATATAAGATTAAAGCAGCTTTCCTGAAAAATTGCATAGAAATAATTAGATAAAAAAGCTGTCCAAAAAGTCTTCTATGAGTGTTATTTCGAACTTTGTGAGAAATCTATTAAATTGAAATACCCATGTTTCGACTTCGCTCAACATGACAAATAACAATGAAAACTTACTTTTTGGACAGACTCTGGATTCTCTATTATCTGTTCAATCTGCTACGGCGGTAATATGGTTTTTCCTTCACATTAAATTTCCAGGTTACTTTTGTACCAATCATCCGGGGTGCTCCGGGAATTTGGGTGGGTGCACCAAATAAACTTCCTGTGTTTCCTGCACTTACTATGTATTCTTCCTCAAGCAAGTTATTTCCGTATACAGCGATAGTAATTCCCTGGTCAGGAAGTTCAACGCCTGTGCGAATGTTCAATAAACCATATTCAGCCTGTTCAAGACCCGGGGTATTGGCATCTTCAAAGTATATTTTTGATCGCCACGAATAAGAAGGGACTGCAAATAAAAATAATCCCGGTGCAATTTCAGCACGGGCAAGTAATCCAACAGCAAAACTGTGTTCAGGTGTAAGCCGGAATGTGTTGCCGGAATATTCTTGGGCTTCTCCGTTTACATTTAAACTATCGAACCTTGCATGGATGTATGCATAATTGCCAAAAAAATCGAGTCCGTTCAGGATCGCTGCTTTAAGTGTTGTTTCAACACCATAGGATGTTGCTTTTCCCGCATCTTTTACAATATAGTTGAACTCGCCAGAGTCGGCTTCGGCTACCCAAGCCGATGTTTGAAAATTTTTATATTCCTGGTAAAAAATTCCTGCATCGAACCAAATTCTTTGTTTTATTGAGGTTTTAAGCCCCAGTTCATAATTATCAACGGTTTCCGCATCCAAAACCTGTGCCTCACCAGTTGATGTAAATTGTAAAACTTTAGGACGCCTCCCCTGACTGTAACTTATAAAAACATTTGCATTTTCATTGAAAGCATATTTTAATCCTGCACGGTAGGTAAATGCCAGTGATGATTCTTTTATCTCTCTTTTTTCATTTTCAGAAAAGAGAAGATTTGGATATTTTTCGGGATCGAGAATAGACCCAAGTATCGAAGGATTTTCTCCTACCATATTTGCTTCGTTTGAAAGTTTAAAATTTTCAGAAATAATTCTTGCTCCGGCAGTGGCGCTAATTTTTGATGTAACAAGATACGTAACATCCAGGAATCCTTCCAGTGCACGATTGGTTGCATCACTCATATTCTCTTCCTGGTGATTTGTGGGAAGTGACAATCCACCTAAATCTCCCAAATCCGGATAAGGTGGAATATTGGATACCGACAATGGCTGACCGTTTGCATCAACAAGGGATCCTGTTGCGAAAAGCAGGTGAAACATGTCTTGTTCATTGGTTGAAAACCAGTAATTCTGAGTGGCATTTTCAAGCCAGAAACTTCCTCCCAGGCTTCCGTTTAGCCGGTTGTTTCTTGAAAAATTATATCGGAGTTCCTGGTAAAATTGCCAGGCGTCACTGTTCTCACTCATGTCAATGGCATTGGCGGCTGTTCCGTCCCCGTCCCAACGGGAATATGCCCCAACTTCACGGTACGAGCTGGTTGAAGTCCAGAAATTATTTTCATTATTAAATTGTTTTAGAGTAAGAGTAGCATCAAAAATATCCCTTTGATTTTTTAGCTTTTCGCCCTGCTCAAGAGAAGCAGTATAATCAAAAGGATTTGTACTACCCTCAGTGTTCGGATATATCATACTCATAAATCCCAGTCCCGGATCATCGTCTTTCTGGTAATTTAATTCCAGGTCAATTTTATGCCGGAATGTTGGCAGAAATCGCACCGAAAATCTTCCGGCTATTGTATTTTTACCGTTAAGTTTGCCTCCAAAAGTATTATCAATAAAACCGTCAAAATAGTCGTAAACTCCTGCCGCCCGAACCATTAGTTTATTATTAATTACAGGAATATTAACAGAACCATTAAGCTCACGTTGATTAAAGTTTCCAATTCCGGCAGTTATATTTCCGTAAAAATCATTCGTTGGTTTATTGCTGATATAATGAATTGCCCCAATCTGAGCGCCCCTTCCAAAAAGTGTGTTTTGAGGTCCTTTTAACACTTCAACTTGTTGCATGTCGAAAATCTCAAGAGCTGCACCACTTGCACGGTTTACCGGAACATTATTGTAAAATACAGAAACGCGGGGTTGAGCAGCAGGACTCACTTCGTCGCTGGTTAACCCGCGAATGACAAAACTCGGGCGGTTATTCCCCTGTATTCTAACCTGAAATCCCGGCACAAATTCGGAAATCTGACTTAACCCGGTAATGTCATTTTTCTCCATAAAATCAGCATTTATTGCACTCATTGTAATCGGAACATCGAGAATTTGCTGATCGCGTTTTTGAGAGGTCACCGATATTTCATCCAAATGAATGTTGTCTTTATCTAAAGTAAAATTGACGTAATTGTTGCCGGTTTGAAGTTGAAAATCAATCGATTTAGTTTTGAATCCAACAAAAGAAGCTTGTATTCTTGTTATTCCTTGCTCCAATCCGTAAAAGAAATATTCGCCGTCTTCGTTTGCATGAACACTTTTACTTGTTCCCAAAACAGATACATGAGCGCCAGGGAGTAAATTATTATCAGCATCCCTGATTTTTCCTCGCACGAAAACTTGTGGGATATCGAATTCCTGATTGTTTTGTTCTTCAAATCTGTCTCGCGCATTTCTGTTCTGAGCATGAAGAGGAATCGTAAGGATTATAATGATAATGAACGATACTATTTGTTTCATGGGACAAAGTTTTCTTTTAAACGGAAAAAGTTATGAAAATAATGTATTAACAACATCATTTTAGTGGAAAGTGTTGAGTAACTACAGGAGCGTTTTTATCTCCTGGCAGAAAATACAGGTAGTTTGAGCCAGATCGAAAATTCATCGATGCTGGTTTGCGCCAGTTCCCGGGTTTTACAAATTTTGATAACAACACCTGGTTTTTTAGCCTTGGTTACCAAGTAAATGCGATAGTCCTTTTTTACAGTTGTATTGGTTATGTTGGCTCTACTGGCAATAGTGTTAAACTTTCGCATGGGAACGAGGGTCAGCCCGATATAAGAACTAAGCTCCTGCCATTTACCGGTTTTAATAATGCCAAAAAATTTATTGTACTGTTTTATTCTTCGGTTAACAGTGTCGATTTCAACACCGGAATATGAGGTCAAAAGAAATACCGTGAAAAGAACAATGGCAAGCCCAAAAAGAACATGTCCCATTAGGGCTATAATAATACCGGTGAAAATAAAAAGAATAGCTGCAAAAGCTTTTGGCCCTGATAAAATGTATTCGAGTTTATTGTCGACGTTCAATTTCTTGTTTTTTCTAAATTAGTTAAAATTAATTTTTAAGAAAACACTTAATCCCTTCCATGATTCAAAGTTAAAAAGAAGGGACGCCTGGCGCCCCTCCAGGAAGGCAATACCGAATTAAATAAATTAGTAATGTAATTGATTGTTTTTTAGCCTTCCTTTATCAAAAACGGTGTTTGTTGTACTTTATTATCGTTTTAACATTTATTTCGTCTTTTTTCCTTGCTATCCATTATAAAACATTGTTATTGATTACAAACACTAAGTCTATTTGTAAAGACAATGTCTGACAATTAATTTACTTCCAAAATTTTTACTGCCCAGTCATTCGCAGATTCATCTTTCTTCTTTGGAAATTCAGATAAATTCAGACTCCCTTTTTCATCGGTTTTAAGAGATTTCAGTTTCGACCATTCGCCTGTAACAGTGTTGTACCAAAGTAACTGGTAAGAGGTGTTTTCTTTAAATCCCCTGAGTTCCGGCAAGACTGATTTATTTTCAAAATAAAGAAGCGCAAAATCTTTGTCCGCAGTTCGCATCATATAAGCCCATCCATCCAATCCGTCCGGCGGGCTTCCGGGCGCTTTCCTAGGAATAATATCCTCGTGTGCAGGTTTTAAATTTTGATATTTTTCACCTTCCGAAAGTACAAAGGCCTTCATTATTTGCATGTAATTTGCCGATTCATATTTTAAGGCATCCCAGATGTGAGGTCTCATTCCGTCAGGTTCTCCTGTGCTGGTAATATCATAAGCAGCCGTTCCGTGGACATGCCCTGATAATCCTCCTGAAAGAACTGATCCATACATTTGTGCCCGTGAAAAATAATTATCCCGTGGTGAATTTGCCGGTGGTCGTTCTCCCCCCGGCATGTTTATCGAATGGTCCCATCCTGTGTAGTATGGCTCAAAATTTATTGCAGGGTATGCCGGTTCCAAATTAAAAAGGGTATCCAGAGCACCTGAAACTCGGTGATCCCGTGGTCTGTTTCCCACGCTGTGCATGGTTAGCCACGGACAATTTTCTGCGTGTCCAAATTGCCGGAATGTTGAATTATTAATTAAGGTTGTGTGCATTTGACCAAATGGAAGCGGACCATATTTATTTAAATGATAGGTAAGTACTTCATTAAATTCATCGGCCGTGAGACTGTAAAGTTCAGGTATCCAGTCAAGGTGGATACCACTAAATAAAAAATTATACGCACCATATCTCGAAATCAGGTACTGGACATAACGTGAATAAGTATCATTAAAATCAAAATATGCCTTCCATGTAGGTCCCATGTCTCTCCGAACTGTCTCCAATAAAGGAACAAAACCCTGTTCAGACAAATACTGCATTTTTTTATCCAGACTTTGGAAATACGCAGGAATAATATGGTTGTAATCGGCTACGCCTGCATGCTCCTGCGACATTTCAAACGGTTTGTTTCCGTATTCATCGCGCATATCTTTTGAAGTTACCTGAACGGAGTCTACCGGGTATCCGAATTTCTCCCAGGCATTTCGAACATAAATTCCATTTGAATCAGCATAAGTATTGGCGTTGGCATCAGCCTCCCAGTTGGGAAACGATGCGATCATGCTGACGGAATTGAAGCCCTGTCTTTTTCGGTACTGAACCGCATCTTCAAAACTGATTCCAGGGCCGGGAGTATAGTCTTCACTTGTTTGTGCATTTCTAAAAGGGAGTCTCCATGTGGTGCCCGCCAGCCACGTATCTCCAACCATAAAAAATGGCGTGCCGTCTGAATATTGCAGCGCATGACCATTTATGGTCGCTCTTACAAATCCACGTCTGTTGGGATTTTCAAGTAATTCTTCTTCAGTCCACGCAACAGCCTTGAATTCTCCCGTATGGTCGTTTAGCCCACTGTCATCCGGTTGGTTTGATCCGGACTTCCACTTCCATTCTCCCGGGACTGTCGCAACAATTCTTACCTTGTAAACATTATTTCCGTCCCAAAATCCATAAACTCTTTTGGAGAAATTAGGCCCGGTTAGATCGACCCAGCACGTAACATCGGTGTAATAATTCTGGTATTCGTTTGATGCTTCCAAAACGATCTCCTTCATTTCCCAAACATGAGCGTTTTGTTCGTCATTTAATTTGCAACTTGTTATGAGAAAAATGAATACTAAAATAGAAGGAGTAATCACTTTGAAAAGGATTTTTAAGAAGTGTGGCATGATCAATAAGTTTAGTTTTATTGTTGGTTTATTCTCAAATGTATAAAATAAAAATTCAATTCGCGGGAAACAGAAAATTTTAGTAGTGATTCAATACTTGCTTCCACTAATCGATATTGCTGTCTGCTTCCTTCATTTTTTCTGACAATTAGAAAGTATAATCGTCGAATTTGCTTATTTCCAGTCCATCCGGTAAAATCCCAATGGTTAAAATAAAAAAGGTCAGCGCTTTAGTGCCTGCTTCCAGATGACCGCCAACAATACTGTTTTCATCAGCAAGCGTTATATGAGCATGCACTCTTCCGTTTAGAATATACCCCTGAACAGATGTTAAATCCATAGGGACAGAGGCTTTTGGATATTCTTCGGCAGGAGGTAAGTTCTTGTCGCTTACAACATGATAATGATAATCGGTAACAGAACCAATCCCGACCAGTATCACTGCGTTTTTAACACCTTCTCGCTGAATAAATTTATTTAGTCCTTCCAGCAAATCTGTACCAGGACGCATTCTGAGCAACTCAATTCGTTCAAATTCTGAAGAAATTGAATAAACATCAGGCGTATCGTCTTGTGCATTTAGTGATAATGAAATCGTAATCAAAAAAATGACAATTAATTTTTTCATGGGAATTTGTTTTTCAGATTTTATGTTACTACGCAGGAATGACTGAATTGGTTTTAAAGCTTAGACATTAGATTCTGGAAAAGAAAAATGTTTTTAGCCCGCTGTAAGGATATTTTCGCACTTTGAAATTTCATTAGACTTCAATTCGTCGAGGTTCATCGAACAAATTCTTTATCTTTGCCGCTTTAAATTCAGAATTCTTTTCAAGGATAAAAATGGAATACAATTTTGCGGAAATAGAGCCCAGGTGGCAAAAGTACTGGGAGGAAAACAAAACCTTCAAAACACCCAATGATTTTTCAAAACCAAAATATTATATACTCGATATGTTTCCTTACCCTTCGGGGGCAGGATTACATGTTGGGCATCCGGAGGGATATACTGCGACTGATATTTTGAGTCGATATAAAAGGATGAAGGGTTACAATGTACTTCACCCCATGGGCTATGACGCATTTGGGCTTCCCGCGGAACAATATGCCATACAAACCGGAACCCACCCGGCTGTTACCACGCAGAAAAACTGTGACAATTTTCGGCGGCAAATAAAAGCTATTGGCTTGAGTTACGATTGGGACAGAGAAATAAATACGACTGACCCAAAATATTTCAAATGGACACAATGGATTTTTAAGCAGTTGTACAATACCTGGTTTGATGAGCAGCAACAAAAAGGAAGGCCAATTTCTGAATTAGTAATTCCGGAGGAGATCAAAAAACAGGGAGATCAAGCCGTGCGGAAATATACCAGCGAAAAGCGACTGGCCTATTACGATAATGCTCAGGTTTGGTGGTGCGATTCGTGTAAAACAGTATGTGCAAACGAGGAGGTTTTAACGGATGGATCGCATGAAAAGTGCGGGAATCAGGTTATTCGTAAAAATTTGAAGCAATGGTTACTTCGTATTCCACATTACGGAGAACGTTTGTTGAACGGATTGGAAGACCTTGACTGGCCGGAAGGCGTTAAAGACATGCAGCGTAACTGGATTGGGAAATCGACTGGTGCTGAAGTGGATTTTGAAATTGATGGTTTGGGTAAGAATCTGAGAGTTTATACTACTCGTCCTGATACATTATTCGGAGCAACTTATATGGTTATTGCTCCGGAACATGAATGGGTAAATGAAATTACTACTTCAGAAAAAAAAGAGGCTGTTGAAACATATATAAAGGCAGCAGCTTTAAAATCGGATTTAGACAGAACTGATTTGGCGAAAGTGAAAACCGGAGTTTTTACCGGACGTTTCGCAATTAATCCGGTAAACAATCAAAAGATTCCGATTTGGGTGGCTGACTATGTGTTAATGGGGTACGGAACCGGCGCAATAATGGCTGTTCCGGCACACGATACCCGAGATTTTGAATTTGCCAAAGAATTTGATATCCCGGTAATTTGTATTCTTGATCCAAAAGATGTTGAGAATCGTGAAGATATTCTGAAAGGAGACACATGCTGGACGGAAGATGGAGAATATATAAATTCATCCAACGAAGATACAGGTCTTGATATTAATGGTTTGAATAAATCAGCGGGTATTCAGAAAACAGTAGAATGGCTGGAGAGTAAAGGATTGGGAAAAGCAACGGTTAATTTTAAGTTGCGTGACTGGTTATTTAGCCGGCAGCGTTATTGGGGGGAACCATTCCCCGTGATTCACTGGGAAGATGGTGACGTTACTCTCGTTGAAGATGATAATCTTCCGCTTGAATTACCAGATCTTGAGGAATATAAACCAAGTGAGACTGGTGAGTCGCCTTTAGCCAATGCAGATGACTGGCTAATTGTAAGGGATAAAAATGGCCGGAAAGGTCGGCGGGAAACCAACACCATGCCACAATGGGCAGGTTCTTGTTGGTACTATCTCCGCTATATAGATCCGAATAATGAGGATTCAATTTTTGATGTAAAAAAAGAACAATACTGGATGCCGGTGGATTTGTACATTGGAGGAGCTGAACATGCAGTGCTTCACTTATTATATTCGCGTTTCTGGCATAAGGTACTTTTTGATTTGGGAGTGGTTTCAACTGATGAACCTTTTCAAAAGTTGTTTAACCAGGGGATGATACTTGCATTTGCTTATGAAACTTCAACCGGTGCAAAAGTTTCTTCAGATTTGGTGGAAGAAAAAGATGGCAAATATATCCACAAAGAAACTGGTGAAGAGTTGAAACAGATTGTGGCAAAAATGTCAAAATCTTTAAAAAATGTAGTAAATCCTGATGACGTTATTGAACGCTATGGAGCCGATTCGCTTCGTTTGTACGAAATGTTTATGGGTCCGCTTGATGAACGTAAACCATGGGCAGAAAACGGAGTGAAGGGAGTTTTCAACTTTTTAAGCAGAGCATATCGTTTCTTTGCCGAAACTGAAAATATTATTGAAGAAACTGAAGATAAAGAAGTAGCTAAATTGCTGCATCAAACCATCCAAAAAGTAGAGTTTGATTTGGAACATTTAAAATTTAATACCGCTATTTCTGCACTTATGGTTTTTAATAACCTGGCTATAAAAAAGGGAAAGGTGACCAGAGAAACAGCCGAAACCTTTGCAAAAATATTAGCTCCGTTTGCACCACACATCGCAGAAGAATTATGGTCGCTTTACGGGAACGGCGAGACTTTGGCGTATGACCCCTGGCCCCTGGTTGATGAAAGCTTATTAAAGGAAGACAGTTTTGAATACCCTGTTTCCTTTAACGGTAAAATGAGATTCAAAATTGAAATAGCCATTGATATGCCAAAAGAAGAGATTGAAAAAACAGTATTGGCAGATGAAAAAGCTCAGAAATGGCTGGAAGGGAAAACTGTTCGGAAATTTATTTTTGTACCTAAAAAGATTATAAATGTTGTAGTAGGCTAAGGGATATTTTTTAAAAATACTAAAAGTTTGAATATTTGAGGTTGAAATGTATTTATACGTTTGAGAAATCGACTCTTGCTTGAGTCAAGTATTTTTTTATTCCATTTATTAGTTTTTTTTAATTTGAAGTTTTAAATATCAACCTTTTTTTTACAGAAGATTTTAAACGAATAAATCACATTATTGCATATCACAAAAAAAGCCCAAGCATTCTGTAATTCTTCACAAAGGGAGAACTATCCTTTGAATTTGGCAGGTTGTGTTTAATGAAAATGTAAAATTATTTTACAGTGTAAATTGTTACAATTTTGTATGTGGTCCAATAAAATGTAAGATTTTTTGACAGTTTTTATTTCCATTTTTTCTTTTCATTTCCTGACAAAGCTCAATAATTTTTCCATTTCTCTGTCGTTTTTTTGCGCCGATTTTGAATACCAGATAAAAGACAAGTTTAAATATGACAACAGATATTTTTTCATCGGATAATAAAATTGTGGATTCCATTAAGGATTATTTTATAATTACCATAGGACTTTTGATGTTTGCACTGGGCTGGGTACTTTTTTTGATTCCTGCAGAAATTACCGGTGGCGGGATAAGTGGGGTTGCTGCTGTTATTTATTTTGCAACAAAAATTCCGGTAAGTATTACTTTTTTGGCAGTAAACATTATTTTGGTAATTGTTGCAATAAAAATTCTTGGAGCAAGTTTTGGCGTTAAAACGATTTACAGCATTGCAGTTTTAACCCTCTTTTTTGCTTTGTTTCAGAATGTTTTGGAAAAGCCAATTGTTGATGATAATTTTTTATCAGCAGTTTTAGGAGGAATGTCAGGAGGTATTGGATTGGGAATTGTTTTTTCCCGCGGAGGAAGTACCGGGGGAACTGATATTTTTGCGATGATTGTCAACAAATACAGAAACATTAGTCCTGGACGAATTATTTTATATTGCGATGTTATTATTATTGCCTCTTCTTATTTCGTTTTCCGATCGCCGGAAAAACTTGTTTACGGATATGTGAGCATGTGGGTTGTTTCCTATTCACTTGATTCGTTTTTAAGTGGAGCCAATCGATCGGCACAAATGTTTATCTTTTCAAAAAAATATGAGGATATAGCAAATTTTATTAATAATGAGGCGATTAGAGGTGTTACTGTCTTAAATGGTATGGGATGGTATACAAAAAAAGATACTAAGGTGGTCATGTCTGTCGTTAGAAAAAGAGAAACAAGTGCTATATTTAGAAAAATTAAAGAAATCGATCCGGAAGCATTTATTACAATGGGAAGTGTAATGGGCGTTTACGGGCAGGGTTTCGAAAAACTAAAATTATAAGATGAGGAAAATCAGGGAAAGTTTGTTTACCATAGTTTTAGGAGTTTTTGTGTTGGGTGTGTTCCATTCCTGTCAAAATAAATCAGAGAAACAAGTTCGTGAAGAAGTAAATGTTCCGGATACATTGGTTCCGATCGAACCGGTTTTAAAATATGGTATTCCTGTTGATTCATTTAATATTGTTGAAGGAGTTATTAAATCGAATCAGTACCTCAGTGAGATCTTAAATGAAAACGGGGTTGGAATGGTTACCATTGATAAACTGGCCCGAAAATCGAAGCCGGTTTTTGACGTTCGTAAAATTCGAAGTGGGCAAAAATACACCTTCTTTCAGACAACTGACTCGTCGGAAGAGGCCCGGTATTTTGTTTATGAAAATTCTCCTACAGAATACTTTGTGTATGAATTGTTTGATACACTGCGTATTTATCGTGGCGAGAAGGAAGCAGAAGTGCGTCAAAGAACAGCCCAGGGTGTGATTGAAACATCATTGTGGAATACAATGGTGGATAATGATTTAAATCCAGTGCTTTCTCTAGAATTGTCGAAGATTTTTGCATGGACAATCGACTTTTTTGCCATTCAGAAAGGTGATCGTTTCAGGGTAATTTATGATGAACTGTATGTTGATTCAACTTTGGTGGGAATTGGAGAAATTTATGCAATTGAATTTGATCATTACAATAATGAAAATTTTGCTTTTCGGTTCTTTCAGGATGAAAAATACGGATATTTTGACGAAAACGGACAAAGTCTTCAGAAAGCATTCTTAAAAGCTCCTCTTGACTATTACAGGATTAGCTCTCGCTTTTCAAACAGCCGAATGCATCCGGTATTGAGAATTCGCAGGCCGCACCAAGGCGTAGATTATGCTGCACCAAAAGGAACTCCTGTGATGAGTATTGGTGACGGAATTGTTGTTGCAAGGGCCTTTCAGGCAGGCGGTGGAGGGAATTATGTAAAAATCAAGCATAATTCTGTTTATACCACCACATACATGCATTTATCCGGATTTGCAAAAGGGATTGTAGTTGGCGCAAGTGTGAAACAAAGCGATGTTATCGGCTATGTGGGTTCTACTGGATTGGCGACCGGACCGCATTTGGATTTCAGGATAAGTGAGAACGGGACATTGGTTGATCCATTAAAAGTTGAAGCCCCGCCGGTTGAACCTGTATCGGATGAAAATCTTCCCGATTATATGATTTTGAAAGATTCATTGATGAACGAACTTCAAAATATAGAATGGAAAGGAGAAGAATTGTTGGTTGGCAATTAAGAGCTGGATTGCCTGAACATTCGGTTGTCGAACAAACGCATAACTCCTGTTATAACCGTTAAAACTCCGGCAAAAATTCCAAATATTTTTTCTATCGAAATACCCTGTGATATTAAAATAAATGTTGCCAGCGGTACTAAGATTAAAAGTATGAGGTATTGAATATTTTTCCATTTGCCTTTTAATCCTAATTTTTTCTCTATCACTTTTACATCTGAAGGATCAAGACTTTCATTAACAAATTTTCTAAATTCTTCAGAAAATAGTCTTGGATAAGGCAAAGGAATAATCAGCTTTTTGTTTACCAGACGTTCTATCATAACCTCGTTTTTCCGGTTGAGTAGTCCGTCGTCGGCCAAATCATAAAGTACGATTTTCTCGTAACCTGTCAGGTTATCCCAGATATTTGAAAACTGAGTTTCATTATCTTCAATTTCCCAGTCTTTGTGTTCCAATCCTTTTTCTTTGTTTTTCACTTGCAACCTCTGGACTTTTTCCATTTCAAGGGGATCCAGAATTTCTTTATGATTCAGATATCCGTTAAACTCAAAGAAATTTTTAAATGTTGTTTTCCATCTTTTTTTCAAAAGGTAGATTTGAGTAATCTTTTTTTGTTTTACTTCATTTTCCGCGATAAAGTCATCGTAAAATTCATCTATCGATTCCAAATCGAAGGGGATATCTACAACGACTTTCCCTTTAGCAGTCCGGCAGATTTCCTGTATTCTTGACAGCAGCAGTTCATGTTTGTCAATTTCATAAATTGACTGGTCAAAACCGCTTATCCAAATAATGGTATCCTCTATTAGGTTAGAGTTTATTTCAAATTCTGACTCGGTAATTTGATTCGTTGAGACAGCAACTATTGCCTTTGCTTTTATTTTGGTTTTATCTAATTGTTGTAAATATTCTTTGGATTTTTTTAAATAATAATGGCCGTTAAATGAATGAAGTAAAATATGGGCTATTTCCTTATTCTCAAATATGGTTTTCCACCACGATTCGTTTGAGTCTTTGCGTTGTTCAATATTCAGGTTCAATAACACACTGGCAACATATTGTAAAAGAATCCAAACGGCTATTGCAATTAGCATAAACGAAACAAAAACGCTTAAAAGCCATTCACCTATGTTTGTGTTCAATTTCTTGTCGGAAGAAACCCGAACAGCACCATTTACTCCTCCTTTTGAATAAATTAAAGTTGTATCGTTAGCTATCCATTCGTTAGTGTAAACAGAGTCCAATTCATTTTTTATTCCATAATCTTCATTGACAGGATCTGGTAGTAAACTGTATATTTTGTCTGCATCGTTAAACCTTCTTCTTTTTGTTTTAAAATTGGGATTTTGAATATCTTCATAAGTAACTGATTCAACTTTAAGGTTGTCAATTCCATTTCCCTGTATTTGTTTAAACCATCTTGTATCTTCTTTACCTGAATAGTTCTGATTGATTTCGAGGTTGTCAGAGGCAACTGAAAACAACTGGTCTTGTTTCCAAAATTTTTCTTCCTGGTACTTGATTGAAAAGTAGTATTGTACAACAGGAATTGCTGAAATGCTGGTTAACCATAAAAAAAGGAATGCTATATAACTGCGCTTGATATGTGATACATGCATTGAAAAATACTTTTCCGGTAGTTTTGGTTTATTTTTAAGCCAGTCAAGCAAACGGGGAATTTTTAGGGTGAAAATAATCAGAAGAATTATAGGAATAAAAATGGGCCAGCCCGGATAAAATCTTATTAGTAAAATGAACGTCATTAAACATGTTGCAAGAATAATAATATTTTCGGGGTAATATTTCTTCAGAAATATACTTTTTAGGTTTAATTTCTTTCTGCTGAGGAAGATAAGCGTGACAAACGATGAATAAATAATAAATATGAGTTGGTAAATCAACACAGAAAAGGGCTTTTCAATATAAAGTATACCACTGTACTGAACTATCATCAAGCCAATCAGAATAAACGACAAGAAAATGTAATACCTGTAATTTTTTTCCTGAAAATGCAGCCAACTTAAAAACCATATTGGTTTTTGCACAGTGTTTTCAGGCGGTATAATCCAGCGCATTAGCAACATGCCCAACCCAACAAAAACAAGAGATACAAAAAGAAAGTAAAAGGTAAAAAGAAATATTCTTGCATTTTTATTATCTGTTTGACCAATGTCGAGTAATGTAATATGGTACAGAGGTGTTTCATTAATCGGAATAATTCGTGCCATCCATTTTTTTTCATTGTATTTAATTTGGATAATGTCATCAATTCTCATGTTAATGGCTTTTGCCAATAGGGCATTTGACTCAGATTCGTCCAGGAAGTTCTCATGCAGGTTTTTTTCTTTGATCGAATGGTACAAAACGCTTCCTGAATTATTAATGATAACATATTCAATATCCTTTGGAAGTACCTGATAATAGAAGGAAGGAACAGCGGATGTAATAGCCGTTACAGGCAGTGAGTCATTGTTTTCATTATGAAATGAAAAAGAAGTTTCGCCTTTGCCGGTGTTATATGATTTGATGGACTCAATATAAAAACGGATGTCGCGCGTTGGAGAATTCCATGTATTTGATTTGTCTACTGCCTGTGTGAAATAATTTCGTGCACTTAAATCAAGAGGTACAACTTCTGAAAAACGTGTGCGCGTAACTGCTTTGTTCACAATGCCGTCGGGTTGTATCAGAATAATTTCATTCAGTGGAAAGGGATTGTCCAGAGTGTCACCGGTTAACTGGTAGTATTTATTATTTCCGTTTAAAAACTGTTTTCTTACCTTTTTTGATAGTGTTGATTGCTTTTGAGTTGAGTCAATAATTGATACGTAAAGATTTTTAACTTTATCAATGTCTGAACTAACATGTGTATAAAGTGAATCAGATACCTGCTCAAGGCGTTTCTCTAAAATAGAGCGATCAACGAACTGATGCTTGATAATTCCAATTACAATTAACACGAGCAATCCTGAACCAAAAATGGTGGAAATTGCACTGCCACTTGCATCCATCGCCTTTAATCTTTCTTTTTCATCGATAAAGATTATTTTTAGAATAGGCATCCCAATAAAAATTAAAAGCAGTATTGCGGCAATAAAAATTAAAATCTGGCTATTGATTGTCCGGGTTTTGTTTCGAAAGGCATCGTCTTTAATTAATCCTGCAATGCAGAATCGTTTTCCCCAAAAGTCAATGGGCAGGATCATAATATGCTTGTTCTCACCTCTAATGCTAATAGTTTCCCAAATACCTCCCTGCACATTTTTCACACTGTCACAAAGTGCCTTTGGATTCGTGATGTCAGCTACCAAATCAAATTTTGAGTTATAATAAACCAGCGAATCATCAAAAAAAACAATATTTTCAAATAGTCTGTCAAATTTTAGTCCCTGCATCAAAATGTCAATTGGAACTTTATATCTTACGGGTGATTCAAGCAAAGTTTCAACTCTATTAGTTCCAAAACGATAATTTGGTGTGTAAAGATTTTTTACAGAATCGATAGATTTCTGACTTATTGTATCCGGAATTTGTGGGCTGTAATCGATAAAAAGTTTATTTTCTTTGGTGGAGTAACTAAATACCGATTCCGGAATTTGGTTTGCACTTTCCATTTGCACGTAAGGTAGGAGTCCGTCTACTACTTTTTGTACATCCTGCAATTGTGCCGCATCTCTTCTATTTAACCAGGGAGTTTGACTAATTTGGCCGGTGCTGTTAAAAAGACTGATTTTGTAATACAGACCATAGTTTTTAAAATGATTTTGGTAATATTCATTTTTACCAAACATATTGTTACCATATTCTTTTAAAATTCGGAATGCCCTTTGCTGAAGTTTGGATTCCTGATTAGGGATGTAAATGAAGAAATAGGAGAAGTACAAGAATGCAAATGCCAAAACAATTACAACCCACCCAATATAATTGGCGCCCTTGAAAGCTCTTATTTTCATAATTTAATGGTTGGTCCTAAACAAATATACGGCAAATAGAAATTAAAGTCAATGCAGACCTTTATATCTTTAATAATGAGGGTAAAATGCATATTATTTTCTTTTTATAGTATTGAACTTATGTTTATTAAAATGAGATTTGAATGATTAAATTTCTAATTTGGAATGAATTAAAAATACTTAAATGTAATAAATCAACGTATATAGATATGAGAATATAATTAACTTTAATAAAAATTTGCTTCCGACATATTGAAAATCATGAATCAACGTGCTCACAGGATTTATATATCAACATTGGTTGCTTTCACGATAGCTGTATTTCTCTTATTAACCATAAATGGTGCTGATTATTATTCCTCAAAAATAGAGGAACGCCATTTTCATGAGCAAAATGAAATGTTAAAGCCAACCGGTTTAATCGGACACGGAATTGGAATTTTGGGTTCAGCTTTTATGGTAATAGGGGTTTTTGGTTACATGGCAAGAAAACGATTTCGTCGTTTGTCGAGAATCGGGATTTTAAAGCACTGGCTTGAATTTCATATTTTCCTTTGCACATTGGGTCCCATTCTTGTACTTTTTCATACCTCGTTTAAATTTGGCGGAATAGTAGCTGTAAGTTTCTGGAGCATGGTAGCCGTGGTTTTTAGCGGTGTTATAGGGCGTTTTATCTACCTGCAGATTCCCCGAACAATAGAAGGTCGTGAAATGAATTTAAACGATCTAAATACAATGGAATCCGGCCTTTTTACTAATTTAAAAAATCAGTTTAATATTGATTCTGAGATTTTAGTCAGAATGAATGAGAAGCTGCTTCAGGAAGCACCGTCGAAAGAAAGGAATTATCTTATCCGAATAGTCAAACGTTTTGTATTTGAACAAAAATTAGTTCGTCAGTTTAGAAAAGAACTTAAATTACAACAACTGAAAGGCAGGAATTTTAGAAAGGCAGTTCGGATTTTTAAGTCGAAGATTATTCTTAACCGGAGAATAGCATGGCTTTCATCCATGCAGAATTTTCTTCGTTACTGGCATGTTGCCCATTTGCCTTTTGCATTGATTATGCTTGTGATTATGATAGTTCATATTGTGGTTGCTGTGCTTTTCGGATATAAATGGATTTTTTAGTTCATGGAAAGTATTATAGAAAAAATATTGATCTACGGTGTCGTCGGAATTTTTTTGGTGGTCGTTTTTTTTATTTATATCCGGAAACTACGACGTGAATCAAAAATTGTCGAGGAAAAGATAAAGATTGCCAAAGAAGATGGTCTACATGAACCGGTTTCATTGCATCCTGTGGTTGATGTAAATTCCTGCATTCAGAGCGGGGCCTGCATTCGTGCCTGTCCTGAACACGACATTTTGGGTATTCGGAATGGAAAAGCAACAGTTATTAATGCCAGTCGCTGCGTTGGGCACGGGGCATGTTTTCATGCCTGCCCGACTCAGGCTATTTCCTTGTTTATCGGAACCGAAAAACGTGGAGTAGATTTGCCACACGTTAATCAGTTTTTTGAATCAAATGTAAAGGGAATTTTTATCGCCGGTGAAATGGGAGGAATGGGATTGATTAAAAATGCAGTTGAACAAGGCCGGCAGGCTGTAAATAATCTTGCTCGTGGAATAAATCCACGAAGTAAATCAGATTACGATTTGGCAGTAGTAGGTGCCGGACCTGCCGGAATTTCAGCTACTTTGGAAGCAAAACGACTGAATCTGAAAACCATTACTTTAGAACAGGATTCCCTGGGAGGAACGGTTTATACTTTTCCCCGGGCAAAAATAGTAATGACCAATCCGATGGATTTGCCACTTTACGGTAAAGTAAAACTTTACGAAACTGGAAAAATTGAGTTGCTTGACCTTTGGAACACCGTGTTGTCGAAAAATGAAATTCAAATTCAGGAACATAAAAAAGTAGATAAGATTGTTCAACAGAATGGTGGTTTTATCGTTCAGTGCAGCGACGGGTTTGAATATTCAGCACAAAGGGTTTTACTGGCCATCGGGCGGCGTGGTACTCCCCGAAAATTAAATGTGCCGGGAGAGGAATTACACAAAGTTTTTTACCGTTTACTGGAACCGGAACTTATCTTTGATAAAAATATTCTGGTAGTGGGAGGTGGCGACTCTGCTGTTGAATCGGCTTTACTACTTGCGCCACAGAACAAGGTTACCTTGTCGTACAGGAAAGATACTTTCTCAAGATTAAAAACGAAAAACAAGCAAAACCTGGAAGACGCAGTTACAGCAAATAGATTAGAAGTTGTGTTAAATTCCAATGTAATTTCAATTGAAGAGAACCGCATAAATATTCAGGTTGAAGGCAAAGAACCACTTTTAATTGCAAACGATTTGGTTTATATTTTTGCCGGAGGTGAATTACCAACCGATTTTTTGAAGAATGCCGGAATACAAATCACCAGAAAATACGGTGAAGCAATACTGAAACATGAGAATTAATAAGATCAGCAAAAACTGAATGAATCAGCAGTCCAAAACATATTTTCTTTTTTTTAGCTTTCTGATGATGGTCAGTCAGATTTTTGCACAAATTTCTCCGGGAGAACTTACTAAGGCTCATTCGCATTTGGAAGGACTAAGCAAATGTACCCAGTGTCATGTTTTGGGTGAACAGGAAACGACCTCGAAATGCCTGGATTGTCACAAAGAAATCAATTCACTGATCGACCAAAATAGGGGTTACCATTCGTCAACGGAAGTGGAAGGGAAAAAATGTGCCGAGTGCCATGGAGAGCATTTTGGCCGCGATTTTGAAATTATTCGTTTTGATGAAGAAGAATTTGATCACGGGTTGGCCGGATACAAACTGGAAGGGAAACATGCCCAAATCAAATGTGCCGATTGTCATAAACCGGAATTAATTCATTCAAAATTATCTCAGAAAAAGGAACCAGGTACATTTTTAGGTCTGGGGACAGATTGTATTTCATGTCACGCAGATGTACACCAGAATACACTTTCGCAAAACTGTATTTCCTGTCATAACCAGGAAGCTTTTCGCCCTGCTCCGGGTTTTGATCATTCGAAATCGGATTTTCCTTTAATCGGTAAACATCAGGATGTTGACTGTGCCAAATGTCATAAAACAACAATGCAGAATGGCAGACAATTCCAGCAATTCGCAGGAGTGAAGTTTGACAATTGTACACAATGCCACGAAGATGTTCATCAGAAAAAATTTGGGAACGATTGTCGGAAGTGTCACGATGAATTTTCGTTTACACAGGTGAAAACATTAAATAGTTTTAATCACAATCAAACCGATTATCCTTTGGTTGGAAAACATCAAAACGTGGATTGCGCAAAGTGCCACACCAGTGGAAGTTATACAAAAACATTAAAATTCAGCCGCTGTACCGACTGTCATTCCGATTATCACGAAAAGCAATTTCAGAAAAATGGTAGTGCACCTGATTGTGCGACTTGTCACACAGTTAACGGATTTTCACCATCTTCCTATTCCATTGAAAAACATAATCAAACGGAGTTTAAACTGGAAGGTGCACACATGGCAACGCCCTGTTTTTCTTGTCATAAAACTGAGGAAAAATGGAACTTTAAAATGACAGATAGCCGCTGTGTAAGTTGTCATGAAAATATTCATCAGAATGTTCTGAATGAAAAATATATGCCTGAATCCGATTGCAAGGCCTGTCATTCCATTGAAATATGGAGTGAAATTTCATTTGATCACAACAAAACTAATTTTCAATTATTGGGGAAACACGCACAGGTGGATTGTCGCAATTGTCATTTTAGTATAGTTGAAGGAAAAGAAAAACAGCAGTTTTCAAATCTTGCGGAAAGTTGCGAAAACTGTCATGAGGATATCCATTTCAAACAATTTGAAGTTCTGGGGAAAAGTGATTGTGAACGATGCCATACTTTTAATAACTGGTTGGCAGAGAAATTCAATCATGATAATGCGCGGTTTAAACTCGATGGGAAACATGAAGGATTACAATGTATCGCTTGTCATAAACCCACCGATAATTTGATCCGAAATTATGTAGTTTACAAATTTGAAGATATATCATGCGCAAGTTGTCATTAATTTTTGGGATTTTGCTTCTGATTTTTCAGTTGAAGGCACAGGACAATCCACACGGCGACGATTTTTCGTTCGATTGTCTGGATTGTCATACCACCGAAGGCTGGACGTTTTCTGCTGCAACAGCGGATTTCAGCCACGATTCAACCCGGTTTAAACTGGAAGGTCAGCACGTTTTTACTGATTGCCGGGCATGTCATACCACGCTTGTTTTTTCAGAAGCTAAAACCAATTGTATGGATTGTCACACCGATATGCACAACAATACCGTGGGATTGGATTGTGCAAGGTGCCATGATCCCAATTCATGGTTGGTATCAAATGTTACCGAAATTCATCAATTGAGTCGTTTCCCTTTGCTTGGAGCGCACAATAAAGCTGACTGTGCAGCTTGTCATACCTCAGTATCGAACCTCGAATTCCAGCCTTTGGGGGTGGAGTGTGTGGATTGCCATCGTCAGGAATACGATGCTACAACAAATCCAAATCACGTTCAGGCAGGTCTTTCAACTGATTGTTTCGAATGCCATAAAATGGATGCATTCACATGGACTTCACAGGGATTCAATCATGATTTTTTCCCCTTAACCAAAGGCCATCAAATAAATGATTGCGCTACATGCCATACTTCCGGTGTTTTTGAGCCTGTTTCTTCCGATTGTTACAGTTGTCATCAGTCAGATTTTGTTTCAGCAAGTAATCCTTCACATCAGAATTCTGGTTTTACCACACAATGCACCGATTGTCATACTACTGAGCCGGGTTGGAGTCCTGCAAAATTTGATATTCACGATGATTATTATTTTCCAATTTACTCGGGTGCACATCGCGGTGAATGGGAGAGTTGTTCGGAATGTCACACACAGCCTGAATCTTATGCTGTATTTAGTTGTACAACCTGCCATGCACACAACCAAAATGAGATGGATAGTGAACACCGGGGAGTTAGCGGATATTCATACAACAGTTTGGCATGTTATGCCTGTCACCCGATGGGAAGGGGAGAAGGTGCATTCAATCATGATGCCACCGGATTTATTTTGAAAGGCGCACATACTCAAAGTGATTGTCTTGATTGTCATACCGATGGTTTTGCAGGTACATCAAATTTGTGCAGCAGCTGCCATACTGATAGTTACAATCAGGCGGCAAATCCTAATCATGTTCAAGCCGGTATTTCATCTGAGTGTGAAACCTGTCACACGGAAGAAGGCTGGACTCCATCGATTTTTAACCACACTTCAACTACAGGTTTTGAATTAACCGGCGGTCATTCGGGCAGGCAGTGTGCCGATTGCCATATTGGAACAACAACAGCAGCTAATCCTGAATGTATTAGCTGTCATCAGGAAAACTATAACCAGGCTGAAAATCATGTGGCATCGAACTACCCGACAGATTGTTTACAATGTCATACGGTAAATAATTGGGAAGGTGCTGACTTTGACCATAATGCTACTAATTTCCCATTAACAGGAGCCCATATTGCTACTGAATGTTCGGCCTGTCATACAAATGGTTACGCCGTAACGTCCACGTTATGTAATTCCTGCCATTCTGATAATTACGGCCAAGCCCAGAATCCGATTCATGTCACAGCCGGATTATCAACAGATTGTGAAAATTGCCACACAACAACGGCCTGGATCCCTTCGCCTTTTGATCATATTTCAACTACCGGATTTGGTTTAACGGGGGGGCACTCGGGACGTCAGTGTGCCGAATGTCATATTGGAACAACTACAGCAGCAAGTCCTGAATGTATTAGTTGTCATCAGGAAAATTATAATCAGGCTGAAAATCATGTAGTTTCGAACTATCCAACTGACTGTTTGCAGTGTCATACCGTAAATAGCTGGGAAGGTGCAGATTTTGATCACAACGCCACCAATTTTCCGCTAACCGGAGCTCATACTTCAACAGAGTGTGCAGCCTGCCACACCGATGGGTATGCAGGAATATCCACACTATGCAACTCCTGCCATACATCCGATTATAATGGAAGTGTAAATCCCAGCCATACATCTTTGGGTATTCCAACCAGTTGCGACGATTGTCATACTACAGATCCAGGCTGGGAACCGGCAATGTTTCCAATTCATAGTGATTATTACGCTTTAAACGGGGCACATGCTGCAATTTCAAACAACTGCTTTTTATGTCATGAAGGAAACTACACAAATACCGAGAACAGTTGTTACGGGTGTCATTCTTCTGATTACAATAGTACGACTGATCCGAATCATTCAGTTGCACAGTTTCCGATAGATTGTGAGGCATGTCATTCGGAAACGGCATGGGAACCATCTACATTTAATCACGATGGACAATACTTTCCGATTTACAGTGGCAGGCACAATGGAGAATGGAACTCTTGTTCAGATTGTCATACACAGGCTTCAAATTTCTCAGTTTTTTCATGTATCACTTGCCATGAACATAATCAGACTGAAACGAACAGTCATCACGGAGACGTGAACGGTTATGTTTATACTGCGACAAGTTGTTATGATTGTCACCCTACAGGAATAGCAGAAGATGATTAAACAAATAGGAAAATATAAAGCTTCACTATTTATTCTGATCTTATTGATCGCCGCCTTTCATTCAGTTAGTCAGGATACTTCAGTTTTTACTGAAGGAGCGGTTTCTTATATTACCGGACAAAATATTTATGTAAGGTTCTCTTCAACCGAAGGGATTGAGAATGGAGATACCCTTTTTATTCGAAAAAGTGAAGAAATAATTCCGGCTTTGATTGTCCAGCATCATTCATCCATTTCTTGTTTGTGTGTTGCCATTGGTGAAAACACGTTTGAGGTTTCGGATATTATTTTAAGTAAAAAAAGAAAAACAGATCTGCCTCAAATTGTAGAAGCAAGGCAGGAAGAAATTCCTGATAAAGATGTAAATGAACAGGTACTAACATCACAAACCGACGAAGGGAAAGTTATAAGAAACCAGGACTTCACAGGACGGCTTTCACTTTCTTCCTATTCCAATTTTTCAAATTCGGATGACGATTCGCATCGTTTCAGATATACTTTTTCTGCTCAGGCATCTAATATTTCTGATTCAAAAATTTCAGCAGAAACTTATATTTCTTTTACTCACAGGCTCAACCAATGGGATGTTGTACAGGAAAATTTAAATAATGCATTAAAGATTTACAATCTGGCTTTGCGTTATGATTTTAATGAAGAAGCGACTTTATGGGCTGGCCGAAAAATAAATCCAAGAATTGCCAATGTTGGCGCAATCGACGGATTACAGTTTGAATACGGTTTTAAAAATATGTTTGCCGGTATCGTGGCGGGTTCCCGGCCTGATTTTCAGGATTATGGTTACAACTTCAGTTTGTTTGAATACGGAGCGTATTTCGGGCAAAGTCAAAAAGTAGAAAATGGTTTTGTACAGTCTTCGGTAGCATTTTTCGAACAAAGGAATTCAGGAAATGTGGATCGAAGATTTGTATATTTTCAACACACGAATTCAGCGCTAAAAAATCTGAATCTGTTTTCATCTCTAGAACTCGATTTATACAAACTGGAAAATGATCAGCCTAAAAGTACGTTGAGTTTAACCAGCTTGTATTTTTCAGCAAATTATCGTGTCTCACGAAAATTATCACTGTCTGGTTCCTATGATAATCGAAAAAATGTAATTTATTATGAAACTTTCAGGAATTATGCGGATGAAATTTTACAGCAGGCAAGCAGGCAGGGAGTGCGTTTAAGAGTGAATTACCGTCCTCTCAATTATTTGCTTTTTGGGGCAAGTGCCGGCACCCGATTTCGTAAAAATGATTTCCGGAAAACAAATACGATTAACGGATTTCTAACCTGGTCAAACGTTCCGGGTTTAAATGCTTCGTTGAATTTATCGGCTAATTTGATGCAAACAAGTTATTTGGACGGGCAAATTTATGGGGCGAGACTTTCGAAAGACATTATTCCCGGGAAAATGTATTCCATGCTCAATTACCGTTGGGTGAAATTTAATTACATAAATTCCAGCACTAAATTGATACAAAACATTGGAGAAATTGATATTTCATATCAGTTCAACAAAAAATTGTATATGTCTGTTAACTTTGAGACTACAATACAGGAAAAAGAAATGTTTAATCGTTTGTATTTAAATCTTAGAAGAAAATTTTAATTTTTATATTCGCAGTTAAATAAAAAATAAAAACATGAAAATGAATAGGATGAGAGCATTTGGATTAGTGATGTTGGTTGTAATTTTTTCTTCATGTGTAAGAAACAAAAGTGGATTACCGGTTCAAAATGAAGTACCGGTAAGTTCCAACGTTTTTGAGGTTAAAGAAGTTATTCAGGGAGACAGTTACACCTATCTCAATGTGAATGAAAATGCAGTTGAAAAATGGGTTGCCGTATCCAGGCAGGATGCGAACGTTGGGGATGTATTTTACTACGACAATGAGTTGCAGATGAATGATTTCCACAGCAAAGAAATTGATCGCACATTTGATAAAATTTATTTTGTAAGTCAGATCAGCAAAACACCTCTGACGCAGCAGGCTCAAAGTCCGATGGGCGGGATGATGCCCGGAATGGGAGACATGGCTGCGCACAGCGGCAGGGTGAATACGGAAGAACACAGCGAAATTTCCCTTGAAAAGTCAGGAAATGAAATTAGCATCTCGCAGGTTTTTGATAACCGAAATAATTATTCAGGAAAGGAAATTGAAATTCGCGGTGTGGTAGTGAAAGTAAACAACAGTGTGATGGGTAAAAACTGGATTCACATTCAGGATGGTACGAGCGGTAGTGACGGAAGTTATGATTTTACCATTACAAGTCAGGACGTAGTCAATGTTGATGATGAAGTAACATTCAAAGGGAAGATCACTTTGAACAAGGATTTTGGAGCCGGTTATTTTTATGATGTTATCATGGAAGATGCAACTTTATTAAGCAGTTCTTCCATGGTTAATTTATAACATTAATATTTTCACAATCTGAATCTTTAACAATTTTTGCAGCCTCCTCTTTCCAGGAAAAAATTCCGGGATAAAGAACTTGCGCATCCTTTACATCATTAAAAATAAAGGCCGGGCGAACATTGTCCCCTTTTATAAAGAGCTGAACGTTATTAAACGAAATGTTTTTTACATGTCGAACGAAAAAGCCGGAGGCTGGTAAAATATCGCCAAACATTGCAGCGGTTGGATAAGCCTCGTCAGCCTCAGGAACATTTATTTCTGCGTCTTGCTGCGAACCATTACTTAAGTTGGTAATAGAAATGTTATTCAGGCTGATGTTTTCGGCATAATTTCCGGGAAAGCCGGTAATGTTTGAAGTTATTTTCGATGTGGTTGTTGCTGTTACATTCGAGATGGAAACATTTCTGAGCGTACCAATTCCCGGTTCAGCGGCATTGGGTGAATGTTTCCTCGCCCGGTTACCCAGTCGTACAAAAATCGGACAATCCGTTTCCGTAATCGTTATATTGCTGATGGTCACCTGGTCGAGTAACCCACCGTCTACCATTTCTACTGAAATTGCCGACTGCCCCCTTAGTGTTCCGTAAATCGGGTCTTTATCTACCGAAGGGCTAACGGTACAGTTACTGATAATAATGTTTTCGAAACCTCCTGTGGTTTCTGTCCCCATTTTTAATGCATTGCAATGCGATTTTACCACATTATTGGTAACTATTACATTCTTACACGGTTTCGGACTGGTACTTTTCAGGCAAATTCCATCATCATCGCTATCGACGATACATTCAGATACTATCACATCGGTGCATCCGTCAATATCAATTCCGTCGTTGTTGTAATTGCAATGGTTATACACGTTAATTCCCCTTATTTCAAGATTTTCACAGGCAAGATAATGTTGCATCCATCCACCTGAGTTGCGCATAGTAACGTCTTTTATCCGAACATTTTTGCAGTTAATGAGCTGAATCAGATGAGGGCGGGTAATTCCCGGTTCATCGTCGGTTAAAGCTCTTTCAAAAGCAGCACCCCGGCCGTCGATGGTTCCTTCTCCGGTAATGGCAATGTTATCTTGTTTTTCTGCAAAAATGAGTTGTTTGGTAGCCTGTATTGTTCGAAGCGCCACAAAATCGGGTTTTATACTCAGATAGTCTTCCAGGTTCGTACTCCCCAGCAGTGTCGCTCCTTTTTGAACATGTAAAGTAACGCCATTTTTCAAAATGATTGAACCGGTTACAAATTTTCCGGGAGGGATTATCACCGTACCGCCGCCACTTTTCGACACTTCATCAATTGTATTCTGAATAATTTTTGTGTTTAAGCTTTCACCATCAGCGATAGCGCCTGCATCTGAAATATTTATGTCTTTTGCGAACGCTAAAGAAGTTAAGAAAACAAGGAAAAAGGTCAAAAGAAGTCGGGTCTCAGAATATTTCATAATATATTTCTTTTTTTATAAAGAGGGTGAAAGTTAATTATAAATAAACTATTCCCAATAAGATTTTCAAGGTTCATTGAAGTTTTAGAAATGGAAGATTATTTAATTGTTTAAACTTTTTGAACCGACTTTTTTACATTTTGTATCTTTGGGATCGGCGAATTCCGATTCGCTGGTTTGGCTGTTCCGAAGGATTTCATCTCTCAGCTTTCTCTTTTCTAAACAAATGCTCTATAGCATATTGGCTTTAACGCAACCTTTTGTTAACTTGATTCGTCTAAAAACACGGCATTAACCTTTAAAAACTGTAAGAAATGAAACATCCCCCGTAAACAAAAATTTTAAACTTCCTTGGGCAAAGACAAGATTAAATTGCTCGCTTCCCAACGGGACTATTCCTAAATGTTCTCATACCCGGTAACCAATGTTACTTTGAATACTAAAAAGGACTCTGCACTTAAATCTTACGACTAAATACTAAAAAAATGAAACCAAAAATTCTAAAATTAAACATAATTATTCTGCTCCTTTTATTATTTGGGGCAGGGTGTGAAAAGGATGACTTTCCTCCTTTGGAGGATAAAGATTTAACAATTATTGAAACAAATTCAGTTGGTTGTAAAGAAAACTTGAAATCGACTGATACCGATAAATATGTTGAACTGAAGGCCGAAGGTGAAAATCGGCTTAGGATTAAATTCATAAATGCATATATTAATTGTGCAGGTGTGGATACAACCTATGCTGTAATTGACGATGGAATTTTAAAAGTAATATTTTTTGAATACACATTTGCCGATTGTAAGTGTAATTTTGATGTTGAATGTTTAATAGATTCAGTTGAAAACAGAACTTATAATCTTGAGATTTATACACTTAGTGAAAAGCCAAAGGCAAAATTTACTTTTAAATATTCTCCAACTCTAGATTCTAAAACTTTAATATCTAATAATTAAATCATAACCCATGAAACACTTATATTTTCTATAAATTTCTTTCTTTTTTGTTAGCATTTCAAGTGCACAAAAATTAAGTATTTAAGATATATATCAAATTTTATTGAAAAGCGATAACAATATTCCGTCCCATAAAAATGTATTCTATGCTCAAAAATCTGATAGCTAAAAAACAAAGTTAAAAGGAAAAGAATATAGAATAAATACAGCCGGTTGGATGGATGGTGTTTACATGATTAGTGTAAAATGTAATGATGAAGTTTTAACCGGAAAATTAGTAGTGAATCAATAGACATTTTTAGTTATTAAGTTTATTGTCAAACCTCCAGGGTTTTTAAAACCCTGAAGGTTCTTTCATTTTCTCCTTCAACCAAACGGGCAGATATTCAAAAGCTGGAAACATTTGTTCCAAATCCTAATAAAACAATTATTGCAAATTACTTTGCGACATCTGGTAATGTACAATTGCAAAACAAAAAGCGACTGTAATTTTTATTCTGAAAATTATACTTGTAATTTTACGTAGTAACCAGAATTGACAAAATGAAACAGCTTGCAGTTTTTTTTGGAATATTGTTTTTACTTATTTCATGTAATCTTCAAAATAAGCAAACAAAAGATGAGGCAACCCTGAAACAGGATGAAAAAATGCAATGGTGGCGTGATGCCCGCTTTGGCATGTTTATACATTGGGGTTTATATGCTGTCCCCGCCGGCGAATGGAAAGGAGAGGAAATCCCCGGAATTAGCGAATGGATCATGTTCAGAGCGAAAATACCTGTAGCTGAATATGAAAAGCTGGCAGAACAGTTTAATCCACAAAAATTTAATGCAGAAGAGTGGGTAAGGCTGGCCAAGTACGCAGGCATGAAATACATTGTTATTACCTCCAAACACCACGATGGATTTGCCATGTTTCATTCCAAAGCAAGTAAATACAATATTGTGGATGCTACGCCTTTTGATCGTGATCCATTAAAAGAATTAGCTGACGCCTGTGAAAAGCATGGCATCAGGCTTGGGTTTTATTATTCGCAGGCACAGGACTGGCATGAACCGGGAGGAACTTATTCAGGCATTGACCGGGGAGATTCTCATTGGGATCCGAATTTGGAACGGGAGCCACTAATGAATTATATCAACGGCAAGGCGCTCCCGCAAGTGAAGGAAATTTTGGAGAATTATGATGGCCTTGATATTTTGTGGTGGGATACTCCATACGGCATGACCGAAGAAGCTGCCCAGAAACTTCAGGCTGTAGCTGATGAATATCCTGAGATGCTCACCAATAACCGCTTGTACAGTGAATGGCCCGGAGATTTTTCAACTCCAGAGCAAAATGTTCCACCAACCGGGCTGGACTATGACTGGGAGGTTTGTATGACCATGAATACAAGTTGGGGGTATAAGAAAAATGACGATAATTGGAAATCTTCCGAATCGCTGATTAGAATGTTGGTTGACATTGCCAGCAAAGGTGGGAACCTCCTGCTAAATGTCGGACCAACAGCTGAAGGTGTGATCCCAGAGCCAAGTGTGGAACGGCTGGAGGAAATGGGGCAGTGGATGCAAAAAAACAGTGAATCAATTTATGGTACTTCGGCAAGCCCGTTTTTTAAGCTGCCATGGGGAAGATGTACAATGAAACAACTGCCTTCTGGAAATCTGCTTTACCTTCACGTATTCGACTGGCCTAAAGATGGTATTCTTAGGGTTCCGGGACTTAATACACGAGTAAAAGACGTTTATTTGCTTACCAACGAGAAACAAAAATTTTCCTACAAATTTGAAAATGGTGATTTATTAATTCATGCGCCAACCGTTATTTTCGACCCGGTTAATACCGTTGTTGTAGTTAAAACCGGTAAAAAGATGGAAATTACCAGCAATATGCCAACACTTGTTGAAGGGAAAATTTTATTGCCTGCTGATTTTGCTGACATTCACAATCCCGGCTACGGAACGCATGCAATTCTTACCGGTTCAGGCACAGAATCTGTTATTCAGAACTGGGTGGATAACCGGGTACGTTTGGAGTGGATGTTTAATGCTCCGGAAGCCGGCAGCTATAAAATTGAAGCACTAATAAAATCAGATAGCACAGCTAAACTCAATATTGGAATGGATGATAAAAATCTTGCTACGGAAATTCCGGGAACTGACGATAAGTTTGAGATTGTAAATTTGGGTGAAGTGGAAATTTCGAAACCGGGAGACCAGGTTGTTTCGCTGAATCCGGTTCAGGAGAATTGGGAAAATGTAGAATTAAAGTATGTGGAATTTGTAAAACAATAAGAGAGTATAATGAAGGCAGGTATAAAGATTTTATTTTTAGTTGTTTTAACCGCTTGTAATAACCTTAATCAAACAGAAAACAATGCAATAGAGGTGGAACAATCAACCATCTCAAAACACATGGAAAGGCTGGCATCTGATGAATTTATGGGGCGTATGCCTTTTACTGAAGGAGAAACAAAAACGGTCAATTACCTGAAGGAAGAATTTGAAAAATTGGGATTAATACCGGGTAACGGAGACAGTTATTTTCAGGAAGTGCCAATGGTGGAAATTACCAGTTTCCCTTCTGAGAAAATGACAATTTCCGGTCCTGCAAAAAATTTCACCTTTAACCATTTGCAAGATTTTGTTGCTGTTTCATTTAAGACGGATTCTGCTGTGAGTCTGATTAACTCTGAACTGGTTTTTGCAGGATATGGAATTGTTGCACCGGAATACAACTGGAATGATTACGAAGGGATTGACTGGAAAGGTAAAACAGCTGTTGTGCTGGTTAATGATCCGGGTTTTAGTTCAAGTGACTCAAGTTTGTTTAGAGGGAAAGCAATGACATACTACGGAAGATGGACCTACAAATATGAAGAGGCCGCCAGACAAGGTGCTGCCGGTGTTATTATTATTCATGAGACAGAGCCTGCTTCCTACGGATGGAATGTGGTAGAAACAGGTTGGTATGGAGCTCAGTTAGGTCTTGAGAGTGATGAACCTAAAGTTGATGTTGAAGGATGGATAACAAAACGGGCTGCAGAGAAACTATTCGAAGCTTCAACCATTGTAAATAAAAATTTCCATGAACTGGCAATGAATAAGGGTTTTAAACCAGTTCCGTTGGGACTTTCTGTTTCTTTATCGATTAGGAATGAAATTGAAAGGAACGTTTCAAGAAATGTACTTGCACTGATAAAAGGTGCTTCAAAGAAAGATGAGTGTATTATTTATTCCGCACACTGGGATCATCTGGGAGTGGGAAAAGCCGTTGATGGAGACTCAATTTACAACGGGGCGATTGATAATGCATCCGGCACAGCCTGTTTGCTGGCTATTGCCGAAGCTTTTCAAAAGGGCCCAAAACCTGAACGTTCGATACTTTTTATGGCTGTTACAGCTGAAGAGCAGGGATTGCTTGGATCAGGATATTATGCAGAAAACCCTGTTTTTTTGCCGGAAAAAACTGTGGCAAATATAAATATGGATGGCCTTCAAAGTCCGGGGCCAATGAAAGATTTGACAATAATTGGCTACGGCCATTCGGAGTTGGATGAGTATGCTGAAGAAGTGGCTGAAAAATATGGAAGGTATATCATTTCGGATCCAAAACCGGAAAATGGTTATTTCTATCGATCCGATCATTTCAATTTTGCAAAAATTGGTGTTCCAGCTTTGTACGCTTCCGGATCGTATGAAGATTTTGAACATGGACCGGAATATGTAAAGCAAATGAAAGATGAGTACAATGAAAATAAATACCATCAGCCTTTTGATGAGTTTGATTCTACTATTGAATTAAGTGGTATTCGCTTCGATGCTCAATTGTTATATGAGGTCGCCCTGAGATTGGCCAACGAGGATTATTTCCCCAAATGGAAAGAAGGTAGCGAGTTTAAAGCTGTTAGGGAAAGTAACTAAGGACTAACCAAAATTGGTGCATTGTATTGGTTTCAATACACAATAAAAAAACCGCTTTCCAAAATGGAAAACGGTTGGGCATAATTTGTAATAGAATTCTTTATTTTTTTTCACTCAATTCAGCAAAATATTTATAAAACAGGGGAATGGTCTTTATTCCATTAAAAAACTGTTCCAAGGGGTAGTTTTCATTGGGCGAGTGAATGGCATCTGAATCCAGTCCAAATCCCATTAATATGGATTTAATGCCCAATACTTCTTCAAAAGTTGAAATAATTGGTATGCTGCCACCCGAACGAACCGGAACCGGGCGTTTGCCATATACGTCAGTATATGCTTTTTCAGCTGCTTTATAAGCAGGAATGTCGATTGGACACACATATCCCTGTCCGCCATGGAGAGGCGTAACTTTTACTTTAACGGATTTCGGGGCAATACTTTCAAAATGATTTTTAAAAAGTGTTTCTATTTTTTTATGATCCTGGTTGGGAACCAATCGCGATGAAATTTTTGCAAATGCTTTTGATGGTAAAACTGTTTTCGCACCTTCTCCTGTATATCCGCCCCAAATACCACAAACATCAAAAGTTGGTCGTATTCCGGTATGTTCCATCGTTGTGAAGCCTTCTTCTCCTGCCAGTTCTTCCACGTCGATGGCTTTTTTATACTCTTCCGGATCGAAAGGTGCCCGGCCTAATAATTCTCTTTCTTCCGATGAAACTTCCAGAACATCGTCGTAAAATTCGGGAATGGTTATTTTGCCTTTTTCATCCGTCATTTTATCAATCATTGAGCAAAGAACATTTATTGGATTTGCCACCGCACCACCGAACATGCCTGAATGTAAATCTTTATTCGGGCCGGTGACTTCAACTTGCCAGTACGTTAAACCACGTAATCCGGTAGTAATTGAAGGAATATCACGTGCAAGCATCGAAGTGTCGGAAACAAGAATAACATCCGCCTTTAGCATCTCCTTATTTTCTTCGCACCATTTCCCGAGGTTGGGAGAACCGATTTCCTCTTCGCCTTCAATCATAAATTTGACATTGCAGGGGAGGGTGCCTGTTTTTACCATTAGCTCAAACGCTTTTGCATGCATCATTCCCTGTCCTTTGTCATCGTCGGCTCCCCGCGCGTAAATCCTGCCATTGCGAATTTCCGGTTCAAAAGGAGGAGAATCCCACAATTCTACCGGATCAACCGGCATCACATCCATGTGAGAATAAACCAAAACTGTAGGTAATTCAGGATTGATAATCTTTTCAGCATAAGTAAGCGGATTTCCTGCGGTTTCATATACTTCAGCTTTGTCGGCGCCGGCTTCCAAAAGCAAATTTTTTAGATATTCCGCCGCTTTGTACATATCAGGTTCATGACTTTTAATTGAACTTATTGAAGGAATCCTGATTAGACCAAACAACTCTTCCAAAAAACGATTTTTGTTTTCTTCTATGTAATTGTCAATATAACTCATGTTCTAGTGTTTTATATTTTCAAAATGAGTCTGAAAGATACATCATTCCCAAAAACTAACACAGAGTATATGTCATAAAAAAAGGCAATCCGTAAGTTTCCGAATTGCCCTTTTTTATTATAAAGAATAATCTTTTATTCTACAATTGCCTGAAATTTAGGATTGTCGAAATATTTTGCAAATTCGATATCATTTTTTGCTTTTGCTTTCAAATCAGGATTGATGTCGACAGCTTTTTGCAGACTTTCAAAAAGTAAACTTTCTTTTGCTGTGCGCGCACCGATAGTTGCTTTCAAATATTCTTTCATAAAACAATCCGGATTATCAAAAGCTTCCAGATCTTTTAAGGCACCATTGTTATCACCTGCTAACATTTTAGCTAAAGCTGAATTTACATCGGTATCATTTCTGAAATATCTTACTGCCTGATCGTATTCAGCATTTTTTATGCTAACAATACCTAAGTTATAATTTACTTCATTACCTGCACCTGAAGCAGCTCCGAATAATGTTTCAGCTTCATCAACATCGTCTTCATAAAGAGCTACAGCTCCTAAGTTGTTTTTAATAACAGGTTCGTTATTTTTCAGACCTTCAGCTTTTTCAAACATTGGTTTTGCCTCTTGATATTTCGATTGTTTTACCATAACATAACCAGCATTGTTAGGACCTCTCCAGTCGTTTGGATAAACTCGGATGAATGAATTGTAAACTGAAAGTTGTTCATTTAAATCTTCAAATAAAGTTGCAGCATAAAGCAGTTCTGCAGGATTTAAAGAAGAAGGATCAGATTTTGCTGCAGCCATCAACTCTTCGTCAGTTTTACCAATCAGGTCAACACTGGTAACCAATTTTGCTCTACGCAATTGAGGAAGAATTTCGTCTGCTACATCCGTAAATGCTGCTGAAAGATTTCTGATTTCGCGTTCACGAACTTCAGGATCATTGTACATGGAAAGTACACGTAAAATCAATTCTTTATCCTGGATATTTGATTTTTCCATTAATTCTTTGAACCCGTCCCAGTCTTCTGGAGTATATCTGGTTTTCAATTCAACATCAACACCTGCATCCTGTAATTTTTTTGCAAGAAATGCTGAAGATGTATTTTTTCTGTCAGCTGCCAAATCAGTGTTAAAATCAATCTCACCATCGGGAGATGCATAAGCAGAAACTTCAACTCCTTTTAAATCGATACGTTCTTCTTCGTTTGCTTTTTTCGTGTAGTCTTCCAATGCTTTTACATCGCCTGCTTCTGTTTCTTCGGTTCTAAGATTTGAACGATTAATAAGATAATGGATGTCAGCCATCATTTCGTCAGGAACAATTCTTTGGAAAGCATCAATGTTTGGATCATACTTTCCTGTTGTGTTTTCTTCCCGCTGAACACCCAATATCGGTTTTGGATAATTAACAACCAATTCGCTGGTTGCAATAACACCATCAGCAATTTTAACAGGTTCAAAGTCGAGAGATTTTGCACCTTTTGAAGCTGTCATGTACACGTAAAGTTCTGACTTGTTCATGGCATCAATATATTCAACTGCGTCTTTGTAACTAACGCTTCCGCCGGTAGTGTACCCAATAACTTTATTATTGGCTTCCACTTTTTCACCCTGAACAGTTACAGGTTCATATTTGGTTTCTCCACCGTCATATTTCAGAACTGGTGTAGCAACCAAAGTAGCTTTTTTATTGAAGTATTTGGTTGGGAATCTTCCATCAATGGCAACATCTACATCACCCGCATGAGCTTCCAGTATTTCAGGTGTGACTTTGAATTGAATCTGATTGGCATTCTTTTTCATTTTTTGCAAGCCTGCACATCCTGAAAATAGCACTGCTGCCAATGCAATTAGCATAATAGGTTTAAAGTTGAGTTCTTTCATAACAGACAATATTAAAATTTTAAATTTGTTCCAATTGCACACAAAAATAACAAGCTTTTTTTGATAAAAAAGGGGCTAAACAAGTTTTTATCACAATATTAGCCTGTTCATACCTTTTTTATATTCATTATTGAAAATTGCCTCTTTTATCTGAATATAATCTTCGTGATTTTCAACAAAATCGACATTATCCGTATCAATAACTAAAACGGGAAAATTTTTAACTTGTTTAAAATAGTTAAAGTATCCTTGTTTGATTTTTTCGAGATATTCAGGCTGAATATATTTTTCATAATCCCGGCCTCTTATTTTAATATTCCGCATAAGATTTTTAATGTCAGCATGAAGATATACGTATAAGTCGGGCTTTGGGATTGTTTCCGATACTATATCAAAAATTTGTCGGAATAACCTGTATTCGTCGTCTTTGAGTGTATTTTGTGCAAAAATGGAAGTTTTTGAGAAAAAATAGTCGGAAATAATCATTGAGTGAAACAGGTCGAGGTTAAGGACTTCCTTCTTAATCTGGTTGTAACGATCAGCCAAAAATGAAAGTTCAAGTGGGAATGAATAGCGATCTTGGTTTTCATAAAATTTTGGCAAAAAAGGATTTTCTGCAAATTGTTCTAAAATAAGCTTGGCATTGGTTTCTTCTGCAAACATTTTTGCCAACGTAGTTTTACCAGCTCCTATATTTCCTTCAATTACTAAAAATTGCATTTCTAAAAGGTATTCTAAACAAGTGTTTTCAAATTTAAATAAATTGAATTTATGGTCTGGTATGAATTTATCACATCAGTTTTTTGTCAGCACGAATTTTTTTGTCTTTATAATGACCTATAAAATACCCGGGAAGTAATCCCAAAATAAATCCGATTAGCATCAGTTCCCAGTTTTTTGTTGAAGAAACTTTTTGTAAAATGTACCCGATTGCCAAACCGGCAACAATACCAAAGAATGAATAAAGGTACGAATAATAATAGGGCGTTATAAAACCGTGCTGTTTGTGCATGTGACTTGAGATGCGGCTTATTAGCCTGTCGTATTCACGACGTGTTTTACCGGGTACTTTTATTGCAGTGTCAATATTCTTTAATATTTCATCAATATGTATTTTTTCTTCTTTACAATGTTGACAACTTTTCGAAAATTCATCTATTCGTTTTATGTTTCTTTTTAATTCTTCAATACGATAAAACCTGATTTCTTTATCCCTTATTCCATCCAGTTTTACCTCTAATTCTGCAATTGTATTTGTAGCCCAATTATTCATTTCTTGTATGATATGTTGCATACTCAAAAATAGGAATAAAGATGAAATATTAGTTTAATTCGATCCTGATTAGCTTGTTATTTTTGAGTGAATAAAAAAAACCGTTCAAATTTTGAACGGTTTTTATATTATTATTCGTTATCACGTCTTGGTCTTCGATAGTTATTATCCCTTCGGTCATCCCGTCTGTGGTTATCTCTTCGGTCATCCCGTCTGTGATTATCTCTTCGAGGTGGACGATCCCCTCGCGGAGGGCGTTCAACATAGCCTTCAGGTTTTGGAAGAAGAGCCTTTCGTGAAAGTTTTAATTTACCGGTTTTTTCATCAACACCAATAAGTTTAACTTCCATCATTTCACCTTCTTTTGTGAATTTTTCCGCTGATTCAACCCTGTTCCAGTCCATTTCAGAAACATGTAACAATGCTTCTTTTCCCGGAAGAATTTCAATGAAGGCACCAAATGAGACGACAGATTTAACCTTTCCGGTATAAACCTCTCCAACTTCGGGCATTGCAGTAATAGCTTTTATTCTTGCTTTTGCAGCTTCTATAGGTTCAAGGCCTGCACCCGAAATTTCAACCATTCCGATATCGTCTTTTTCTTCAATGACAATTACAGTATCAGTTTCCTCCTGGATTGCCTGAATGATTTTTCCACCCGGGCCAATAACTGCGCCGATCATGTCTTTTGGAATTTGAATGGTTTCAATACGTGGTACATTCGGTTTATAATCGGCACGTGGCTCAGAAATCACCTCCATCATTTTTTCCATGATGTGCAAACGTCCTTCTTTTGCCTGTTGCAATGCTTTTGCCAATACTTCGTAAGAAAGTCCGTCAACTTTGATATCCATTTGGGTAGCTGTAATTCCATCCACCGTCCCGGTAACTTTAAAGTCCATGTCTCCCAAATGATCTTCATCTCCCAAAATATCGGATAGGATGGCATATTTATCAGAATTTTTATCGGTAATCAATCCCATCGCAATTCCTGAAACGGGTTTTTTCATTTTTATCCCTGAATCCATAAGGGCCATAGTGCCGGAACACACGGTAGCCATTGAGGAGGAACCATTTGATTCCAGAATGTCGGTTACTATCCGAACCACATAAGGAATATCTGACGGTATCATTTTTTTCAATGCACGGTGAGCAAGATTTCCATGTCCTATTTCACGACGGCCAACTCCTCTGGGTGTTTTAGGTTCACCAACACTAAAAGGAGGGAAATTATAATGTAACAAAAACTTTTCTTTACCCTGAACGGTCACACCATCGATAATTTTTTCATCCATTTTTGTTCCCAGAGTTGCAGAAGTAAGTGCCTGTGTTTCTCCCCTGGTAAAAATGGATGAACCATGTGCTCCCGGGAGATAATCTATTTCTCCCCAGATTGGCCGGATTGTTTCTGTTGTCCTTCCGTCTAAGCGAATACCTTCATCAAGAATCATTCGGCGCATCGCTTCTTTCTCAACATCATGAAAGTACCTTTTTATCAGCATTTCATGTTGAGCAAGATCTATTTCTTCGTTTTCAGCATTGGATTCAAGATAAGCTTCCAGAAATTCATCACGAACTGCTGCAAAAGCATCTAAACGTTCTTGTTTATTTGCAATCTGTTGTTTGGCAATAGCATAACATTTGTCGTAGAGTTCTGCTTTTACTTTTTCACGAAGTTCTTCTACATTGTTTTCGTGGGAATATTCACGTTTAACCACACCCAATTCTGAAGCAAGCTCTTCCTGCACTTTACAGTGTTTTTTAATTTCTTCGTGTGCTGTTTTAATCGCCTCCAACATCACATCTTCAGTAACCTCGTTCATTTCTCCTTCAACCATCATAATATTGTCAAAGGATGCACCGACCATAATATCCAGATCGGCATTTTCCAGTTGTGAATAAGTAGGATTAATAACAAATTCACCATCAATCCGGGCTACCCGCACTTCGGAAATTGGAGTTACAAAAGGTACATCTGATACAGCAATTGCTGCTGAAGCAGCTAATCCTGCTAATGCATCGGGCAAATCTTCTTTACCTGCCGAAATCAATGAAATCATTACAGCAGTTTCCGCATGATAATCATCAGGAAACAATGGACGAATGGCCCTGTCGACCAAACGTGCAGTAAGAATTTCTTCATCACTTGGGCGGCCTTCTCTTTTCAGAAAACCACCGGGAAATCGGCCTGCTGCCGAAAATTTTTCGCGGTAATCAACTGATACCGGCATAAAATCTACATCTTCTTTCGCTTCTTTTGCTGACACAACCGTAGCCAGCAACATGGTTTCACCCATTTTAACGACAACCGAACCGTCGGCTTGTTTGGCTAATTTGCCAGTTTCAATGGTAATTGTCCTGCCATCGGCAAGTTCGATTGTTTTAACTGTTGCGTTTACCATAATTTAAAATCTATAATATTAAATAATTACAATGGGTGGTGAGGTTTTGCAATTTACAAAAAAGAAAGGCAATACAAAGCATTGCCTTTCAACTATTTTTTACTTACGTAAGTTCAGTTCTTTCAGTATTGAACGATATCTTTCGATATCTTTTCTTTTTAGATAGTCGAGCAAACTACGACGTTTACCAACTAATTTAATTAAGGCACGACGTGTGCTGTGATCTTTTTTGTTTTGTTTTAAATGTTCTGTCAGGTGATTAATTCTTAAGGTGAATAATGCAATCTGACCTTCAGCACTTCCTGTGTCTTTTTCGCTTTTCCCGTGTTTGGCAAAAAGCTCAGTTTTTTTCTCTGATGTTAAATACATTTTTTAATGAACGTTTAAATTATACAATGTTTAAGCCGCAGCATCGCGTTAGATAACAACAGCTTAAAATTAATCGGCTGCAAAAGTAATAAAAAAGTTTGATTTACAAACGATTTGTTTAGTCAGAATGTTCATGAACTTTATCTTTTTTAATGCCAAACAGATTTGTTTGCAATATCTATTTTGAATGAGTTTAAATATTGAACAAAAGTTAAAAAAAAGCTCTCTGTTGTACATAAGTTTTCTACTTTTAAGTCAGAAAATTCAAACCAACCATTCAAATCAGTATTTTTTTTATTGTTAAACCTTTAAGTTAGAAAGCGTATGAAAAAGTTTTACTTATTTTCCTTATTTTTATTATTTTGTGCATTTTTGAGTAATGCACAGTTGCCAGACACTGTTTTACAAACCGACCCGGGCGAGTGTTGTGCCGTCTATAATTTTGGATATGGAGATTATATTATTCAGGATGTTCCTTATTCACCTGTTGTGGGAACAGGAACAGGTGTTTATTTATCTGATGATGAGGTAAGCAGCGCTTTACCCATTGGGTTTGATTTTAATTTTTATGGGAATACTTATTCTGAATTTTATATTTCGTCCAATGGTTTTATTACGTTTACTGGTGGACAAAGTAGTGGATGCTGTAGTGGTCAGGATATTCCTAATTCCGATTCACCTAATAATTTGATAGCTCTTGGCTGGGATGATTTGTATCCTCCAGGTTATGGAAGCATTGATTATTTTACTACTGGGACTGCTCCGAATAGAATGTTGGTAGTAAATTTTATTGATATTCCTTTTTGTTGTGACTCTAATCCAGTAATCACAAGTCAGATTGTATTATATGAATCTTCCAATTATATAGAGATTCATACCGAATATGCTGCAGGATTTAATCCTGCTACAATGGGTGTTGAAAATATCGATGGGACAGAAGGAGTTGCGGTAGAAGGGAGAAACCGTTCAAACTGGTCTGTATCTACTCCTGAAGGGGTGCGTTTTGTTCCTTATTACGGAACTCAGATAGCCGGATTGCCCTCAGGAAGTTGTTTCCCGGTTGGCGAAACTGTAAATATTTTTCAATTTGATGATGGTTTTGGTAATATTACGTTAGATACTTTTACTGTTACTGTAGTTGATGAGCAGGGACCTTTGATAACAGGGCCTGCTGATGTAATTGTTTACTCTGATACATCTGCTTGTGGGGCTGAAGTTGTTAGTTCAGAATTAGTTGGTTCTGTAACTTTTTCAGAGTATTTCACGCAGGGAGAAATATCACCTCATGCACAGGCGTGGAATGACTTCAGAGCAAAATTACTTTCTTCTTATAATTACACTAAATTAACAATTAAGGGAACAAATGATCCGGTAGGAGTTTCAATATCTGATCCAGTCAAAGTTACTCAAATAGCAAATGCTTTACGTGAAGGGAATTATTATATTACAAGTGATGGGGGCTTGAATTGGGCAGTAGGAGAATGTGTTGGAGGTATTGAGTTATATGCTGGTCTTCAAGATATTTGTTACTGTACTGAAGGAAGCTACACTGTTCGTGCTGGATATGTTGGAGGTCCTGAATGGGGAGGGATTATAACCAATTCTTGTAATCCACCTTCACAGCAGATAACAGTTGAATTTGAGATAGCAACAGAAATTACAGCGTCTGATAACTGTTCAAGTGTTGAAGTCGAACAAACTTCAGGTCTTCCAATCGGCAGTATATTCCCTGTCGGAACAACAACCAATACTTATGTTGCTACTGACGGTTCTGGTAATCAATCAAGCCATAGTTTTACGGTTACGGTATTAGACACTATTGCGCCTACTTTAAAAGCCAAATCCATCGAGATATTTTTGGATGAAAGTGGTCAATATACATTGACAAATGATGATATTATGGATATGGTAGATGATGTATCAGATGATTGTGATCTGGAAGATTTGGAAATAGGAGCTTATCCTGTTGATTTTAGCTGTGTTCATGTAGGTAAAGAGCCTGTTGTACAGATTGTAGCTAAAGATAGAAGCGGCAACGAGGCAAAAGATTGGGTTACTATTACAGTTTCCGATACACTTGCACCTGTAATTGCAGCCATTGAGGACGTAGAAGTGGAAACCGAACTTTGTGACACTGCAGCAGCAATTGATTATCCTGAAATAATTGTAGAAGACAATTGTGATTTTGCTATTAGCTTGATAGCAGGATTAGGCGCCAATGGAATATTCCCAGTTGGAATTACTACTGAAACCTGGGTTGCCACCGATGCAGCAGGAAATTCAGATACACTTTCGTTTGATGTTATTGTTGCAGCAGGTAACGATTTGCCAACCTTGGATTCTATTGCTGACGTAACAGTTGATGAAGATGAGGCAGTAACAGTTGATTTAGCGGGAATTTCTTACGGTGAAGATTGTGAAGAACAGGTATTAACTGTTTCTGCAGAAAGTTTGGATGCGACATTGGTTGATGATATACTTATCAATTATAACTCGGGCGATTCAACAGGAACAATTGAAATTGTACTTACACCCGATATGAATGGAACAACAGAGATAACTGTTTTAATAGAAGATGAAGGAGGAGCACAGGTGCTGCAAACCTTTATATTGACAGTGAATCCTGTTAATGATGCACCTTACCTAATCACACCTATTCCTGACCAGACAATTCATGCAAGTCATGTATTGAAAGTTCCGGTTAGCTCAGTCGTGGGAGTAATTTTTGATGATATTGACGATGATGAGTTAAGCATTGAAATAGTGGAGGAAGGAACAACCAGTTTACCAGCCTGGGCAACAATGTCAGGTGATACTTTGGTTTGTGAACCGATGATTGAAAATACAGGTTATTATAATATTGTTGTAATGGCCATAGATACATCGGGAGCAACTGCCACAGATACTTTTGAGATTTTTGTTGATGGTTATCCAGTTGGAGTAGGAGATATTAATATAAATTCATTTGAGGTACAGATGTACCCGAACCCGACCAACGGACAGGTTTATATCGACATTAGCTCAGGGATTCACAATATTGACATTGCTGTTATCGATATAACCGGAAGGGTAGTGTTACAAAAACAGTACCCAGCTCTTGAAAGAGTTGTTTTCGATATGAGTGGTAAAGTAGCCGGGATGTATTTTGTGAATATGAATATTGACGGCGAACGTATAATAAAGAAACTGATTGTTGATAATAAGTAAAAAGGTTTAACAAACAATCGAGTAAAAGAAAATGGCGCCAATTCGGCGCCATTTTTTATGTCTGAATATATAGATGTAATGTAATTGTTTGTATTTATATGAATGGTTGCAATTATTCAGGAACCCAAAATGCTTAAGATTTACAATTTAAGTATCGTTTTTACAATTTGAGTATTTTTCAAATCAGGTATTATATAGATTTGAATTCTTAATTATTTGTTTATTGCAAATAAAACCAAACCAAAAAATCAGAAGTCATTTATTATTCAAACTTAATCTTTAAGCGTATGAAAAAGCTTTACTTTTTATTATTGACAATGTCTGTAATATCGACGAACTTGTGGAGTCAGGCATTAACTTACAGAATTGAACTTTGGGATTCATTTGGTGATGGATGGAATGAGGCAACTGTTGATGTTTTGGTTAATGGGAGTGTCGTTTTGGATGATGTAACATTAACTAGTGGATCAGGACCATACTTCGAAACTTTTAATGTTGAAGGAGGAGATATAATTACAACAATCTATACAATTGGCAACTGGCCTTTTGAGCCTTACTATTATATTCTTAATGATTTAGACAGTGTTGTGGCTCAGTCTGGTTATGGTGGTGCATTGCCTGGTAATATTGAGTACACTGTACCCGTTGTCTATTTCTGTACTGAAAATATTGAATTGGAAAACGATTTAGGTGAATGTGGAGCAGTTGTAAATTATAATGCACCTTCAGCTACAGGTGCCACGATTTTACAAATTGATACTTCTGGGTTAACCACTGGAGATATGTTCCCGATAGGGGTTACCGAACAAATTTATGAGCTTGATTTTGGCGGAGGTGATAAAGATACCTGTAGTTTTACCGTAACTATTGAAGATACTGAAGATCCAGTAATTTATACCCCAGCAGCAATGGTTTTTTATTCTGATTCAAGTGCATGCGGAACTGAAGTTGTTAGTTCAGAGCTAATTAGTAAAATATCTTTTTCAGAGTATTTCACGCAGGGAGAAATATCACCACATTCACAGGCATGGAATGATTTTAGAGCACAACTTTTACCAACTTATAGTTATTCAAAATTAACATTAAAAGGAACTTATGATCCTGTTGGCAGAACATTAACTGATCCTGTAAAGATATTACAAATTGCCAACGCCCTTCGCGATGGAACATACATAAATATTCCTGACGGGGCAAATATATGGACTGTGTACAATGGGGGGGATGGCATGATAGAATTAACAGCTGATGGATTATTTTGGACCTGCAGTTCGCAATATGTAGCGAGACCTAGTTATATTTATGAGCCTCATTGGGGAGGAGTTGGAACAGCTTCCTGCGATCCTCCTTCTCAACAAATAATAGTTGAATTTGAGATAGCAACAGAAATAGCTGCTGACGATAATTGTTCTGGAGTAATATTAGAACAAACTTCGGGGTTGCCAATGGGAAGTATTTTCCCTGTTGGAACAACAACCAATACTTATATTGCTACCGATGCATCAGGTAATCAAACAACAGCAAGTTTTACGGTTACAGTCTGGGATACAATTACGCCTACTTTAGTAACCAAATCCATCGAAGTATTTTTGGATGAAAAGGGGGAATATACGCTAACCGCAGAAGATGTTGCTAAAATTTCGGAAGGTACCATTGATAACTGTACCACAGCGGAAGAATTAGAAATTGGCGCTTACCCGGTTGATTTTAACTGTGTACATGTAGGCAAGGAACCCGTTGTACAGGTAGTAGCCCGCGACAAAAGCGGCAACGAATCGAAAGCCTGGGTCACCATTACTGTTTCTGATACGTTGGCGCCGGTGTTTGCAGAAGTTGAGGACATTGAAATTGAAACTGAACTTTGCAACACTGCAGCAGCAATTGATTATCCTGAAATAATTGTAGAAGACAATTGTGATTTTGCTATTAGCTTGATAGCAGGATTAGGCGCCAATGGAATATTCCCAGTTGGAATTACTACTGAAACCTGGGTTGCCACCGATGCAGCAGGAAATTCAGATACACTTTCGTTTGATGTTATTGTTGCAGCAGGTAACGATTTGCCAACCTTGGATTCTATTGCTGACGTAACAGTTGATGAAGATGAGGCAGTAACAGTTGATTTAGCGGGAATTTCTTACGGTGAAGATTGTGAAGAACAGGTATTAACTGTTTCTGCAGAAAGTTTGGATGCGACATTGGTTGATGATATACTTATCAATTATAACTCGGGCGATTCAACAGGAACAATTGAAATTGTACTTACACCCGATATGAATGGAACAACAGAGATAACTGTTTTAATAGAAGATGAAGGAGGAGCACAGGTGCTGCAAACCTTTATATTGACAGTGAATCCTGTTAATGATGCACCTTACCTAATCACACCTATTCCTGACCAGACAATTCATGCAAGTCATGTATTGAAAGTTCCGGTTAGCTCAGTCGTGGGAGTAATTTTTGATGATATTGACGATGATGAGTTAAGCATTGAAATAGTGGAGGAAGGAACAACCAGTTTACCAGCCTGGGCAACAATGTCAGGTGATACTTTGGTTTGTGAACCGATGATTGAAAATACAGGTTATTATAATATTGTTGTAATGGCCATAGATACATCGGGAGCAACTGCCACAGATACTTTTGAGATTTTTGTTGATGGTTATCCAGTTGGAGTAGGAGATATCAATATAAATTCATTTGAGGTACAGCTGTACCCGAACCCGACAAAAGGTAATGTACTTATTGATATTAGTTCGGGTATTCATAAAGTCGAACTGTCAGTGATGAATATCACCGGTAAACTTGTTATGAACCAACAATACAGCAGTGTTGAAAAAATTGAATTTGATATGTCGGATAAGCAACCGGGAATGTATTTTGTAAATATGAATATTGATGGTTTTAAAATAACTAAAAAGCTAATTTTAGTTAATCAATAAAATTATCTCATAGATAAATAAAAGAAAAGGCACTAATTAGTGCCTTTTCTTTTATATGAATTTATAAACTATGTTCCGCTAAAATCAACACCATCAAATAAAATGGAGGGAGTTAACCATGATGAGTTGGTGTTAATGTCATTGCCAACTTCTATAATTTCTGACCATAGACCGAGCAAGTTCCCGGTAATGTTCATTTCTGAAACAGGCTGAACAATTTTACCATTCTCAATTAAAAATCCTTCAATTCCGAATGAGAAATCTCCAGTGGTGTCATTGCTGTTTCCACCGTTAAATCCGGTAACAAGAATTCCTTTTTTTACCAATTTTACCAATCCTTGCAAATCGTTATTCCCTGTTTTGAATTCCAGGTTGGTTGTACCTCCACTGGTTGGAGCCATGCCCAATTTTTTTGCGTAGTAAGTATCAATGAAATAGGATTTTAGAACACCATTCTCAAAAATTGCACGTTTTTTTGTGGCAAGACCTTCACTATCAAAGTGGCGTGAGCCTCTTCCTCCAACTATAAAAGGATTGTCGGTGATTGAAAGCTTGTCAGAAACCACTTTCTCATCCAATTTATCAATCAGGAAGGAACTTTTTTGTTGAATTGCAGAACCACTGAGTGCCGAAATAAGTGGATTAAAAATTCTACTCATTTGTCGGTTTTCAACGATCATTGGCATTTTCCCGGACGTAATTTTTTTCTGTCCTATTTTTTTTAGTGCCTTGTCCAGGGCAATCTGCCCTATTCCATCCTTTTTTAAATCGTCAAAAAATATGGCACTTTCACTCCATGAGGCTGAAGGACGGGTATCTCCACTTTTTACAGAAACAGATGCACTTATTCCGTAATAGGAATTTGATGTATCTCCTTCAAACCCATTGCTGTTTACCATTACGCGTTCACTGAGACCATCGTAGTAAGAAGTTGAAACTGAAATTATCCTTTCATCTTTTCCCAATACTTCCTTCTCTGCCACAAACGCGAGGTCTATCTTTTTTTCAGGATCAACGGTATTAAATTTTTCATCCAGAATTTTTAAATTTTCACCTTGCCCTTTATAATACAGCTCAGGTTCGGGTAAAGTACGAAACTCATCTTCTGCCAGGTATTTAGTTCCCGCGATAGCTTCTTCTATGAATCCAGCTAAATCCTCTTTTTTAAGGCGATTTGTTGAGTGAGTAGAGTATTTTTTATCAACAAACAAACGAATGGATAAGTTATTTTGTGTTGCTTGTTCCAGTGTTTCAATTTTTTCCTCCCGAACATCAATACTACTGTTTTTACTGTTCGCGATGGTAACACTAACATGCTGGGCTCCATTGTTTAGTGCGTGGTTCATAGCCCATTTTGCCAGGTTATATTTTTCTTCTTTTGTCATAATTAACCAATTTGAATTTTCATTAATGATTTAGGCGTTTGTTCCGCCAACGGTAAGCTTTTTAACTAAAACTGTTGGTAAACCACATGTAACAGGAACCGACTGACCACTCTTCCCACATGTCCAGGTTCCGTTATCAATGGCATAATCATTAGCCGCCATTGAAATATCTGCCAAAGCCTGGGGCCCGTTTCCAATAATATTTATGTCTTTTATTGGTTGTGTTAATTTGCCTTTTTCAATCAAGTAGCCCGATTTGACAAAAAAAGTAAAATCTCCTGCTCCGATTTTTACTTCTCCATTACTAAAATTGTCTACGAATACACCATAATTCACATTTGATATTATATCATCTTTTGAGTGCGGACCTGCTTCCATGTATGTGGCTCTCATTCTGGGAAGCGGGATATACCTGAATGATTCTCTTCTCCCGTTTCCGGTAGGTGTAACGTTATAATGCAGGGAGCTTATTCTGTCGTGAATATAGCTGTTTAATACACCATCTTTTACCAGATAGGTTTTTTGGGTATCGTTCCCTTCATCATCAATGTTAATTGAACCACGGTTATTTGGTAGTGTACCGTCATCAATAATATTTACAAAGTTTTCAGCGACTTTTTCACCCATCTTGTCACTGAAAATCGAAGTTCCTTTTCGGTTGAAGTCAGCCTCGAAAGTATGACCGATTGCCTCATGCAAAAGAATACCTGAACCTCCGGCACCCATAACAACGGGCATTTCTCCTGCTTTTGGTTTCGTCGCTTCAAAAAGAATATTTGTGCTTTTTATTACTTCAGTAGCAAGTTCGTTAACCAGATCATCTGTAATCCATTCAAAACCTTTTCTGAAAGATCGTGCTGAATATGAATTTTCAATTTGATTGTCTTTCTGCATTATGCAAACTGCACCAAAGTTAATCAGTGGCCTGTAATCATATGTTAGCCTTCCTTCAGAATTATAAAATAACACATAACTGGTTTCGTCATTTAAGAATGCATTTACTTTAATAACTTTTTCATCCAGTTCAAAAATTTTGTCGTTAAGCTTTTGTATGTAAGGAACCTTCTCCTGTACACCTACATCTTCCCATTTTTGAGAAATGGAATAAAAATTAGCGGGAGTTTTTTCTGTTATTTCGTGTAACGAAAACTGGCTTTTGCTATTTGCAATATTAGCTGCAAGATTGGCTGCATTCAACATTTCGTCCAACGTCAGTGTTTCGGTATAAGCAAAGCCGGTTTGATCGCCTTTTAATACCCGGATGCCAACACCAAAATCGACATTTGAATATGCCCGATTTACTTTACCATCTTCCAAGCTAAGATTTCCTGATATTTTATGTTCAAAATACAGATCGGCATAATTGCCTCCTTTACTCATCGCTGCAGTAATAACTTTTTGCAGCATTTCAGTTGAAACTTCAAAATGATCTAAATAATTTTTCACGTATGAGGAATGTTTAATGTTTTGACACGAGTGCAATAACGATGGCAAAAAAATGCTTCCTGTTGCCGCAGCCGTGCTGGTTTTTAGAAAATTCCGTCTGCTAACATTTATACTTCAGATTTTAGTTATTACTATTTCTAAAATTAATATGTATGTAATGTGCGGCCAAAATTACTGTTTTTTATTCACCTTTTATGACAAATTGTAATTTGCATAAAACTATACAGATCGAAAGAAAAAAAGAGAACTGGTTTTTTGTATTTATTTATTATTTACTGATTAGTTAATTTACTAATCTTTTCTTAATTTCGGCTGTCCTTTTTTTAGGGGTGTTTTTTGAAAAAAGTATATTTTTGTAAATCTTACTATATGTAATTTGATTTACTTTGAAAAAATTATTACTTGTTATTGCATTTATGCGGTTTGATATTGGGGGATGTTGACAAAAATCTATATTTAATGTAAAATTAGTATTAATTTTTTACAAAATGCTACAAAAACGGTTTTCGTAAAGGCATTTTAAAATATTTTTGTGTTGAATTTTTAGAAAATATCTATTTAAACAAATAAATTATTACATCATGAAATCGAAATTGGAATACATTTGGCTGGATGGTTCTGTACCAACACAGCAGTTAAGGGCAAAAACCCGGGTTGAAGAAAACTTTAGCGGCAAATTGGAAGATTGCCCAGTATGGTCGTTCGATGGTTCCTCAACCAATCAGGCCAGTGGAGGTGCTTCAGACCTTTTGTTAAAACCTGTATTTGTTTGTCCTGACCCGGATCGTAAAAATGCATATTTAGTAATGACTGAAGTGTTGAATCCGGATGGCACGCCACATGAAACCAATGGAAGAGCTCATATTGAAGAGGAAGATGAAGATTTTTGGTTCGGTTTTGAACAGGAGTATTTTCTTTATGATCCACAAACCAGACTTCCTTTAGGATTCCCTGCAGGAGGTTTCCCTGGCCCGCAAGGACCTTACTATTGTGGTGTTGGTGGTTCAAAAGCATTTGGCCGTCAGATTGTTGAAGAACATTTAGATATGTGTTTGGAAGCAGGTCTTAATGTTGAAGGTATCAATGCTGAGGTTGCTGCCGGACAGTGGGAATTCCAGATTTTTGCTAAAGGTGCGCACAGTGCAGGTGACCAAATATGGATGGGGCGTTTCCTCCTGGAAAGAACAGCTGAAAAATATGGTGTTGATGTTGAATGGCATCCAAAACCTATGGGAAAAGATCTTGACTGGAATGGTTCAGGTATGCACGCTAACTTCTCAAATGGTTTAATGCGTACTTGTGGTGACCAAAAAGTATTCAACGCAATTTGTGAAGAATTTGGAAAAAATATCAAAGAGCACATTGATGTTTATGGAGCATATAACGATCAGCGTTTAACTGGCTTGCACGAAACTGCTGCAATTACTGATTTCAGTTATGGTGTTTCTGACCGTGGTGCTTCAATTCGTATCCCGGTGGGTACAGTAGAAAATGGATGGAAAGGTAGATTGGAAGACCGTCGTCCTGCTTCAAATGGTGATCCTTACAAAATTGCTGCTGTTATTATCAAAACTACTCACAAAGCTGTAGCTTCAATGTAATTTTGATTCAACAAAAATATATTTAAATAGCTGTCTGATTGGGCAGCTATTTTTTTGTCGTGATTTACGAAAGTTCACTCAATAACTGCTGAATCACAGACATAGGTTGGAATTATCCCCGAACTTCCAATTCTGATTGCAGCCCTGTCGGGCAAAGTATTTCCCGATAAAACAAGGGCAGTATCAAGTCCAAATTTATTACCACCAATTATATCGGTGTAAAGGGTATCGCCAACCATTAATATTTCATTTCGTTTTATTTGTATGTCTTGTAAAGCCCGTTCATAAGCAAGTAGAAACATTTGAGCATCCGGTTTCCCAAAACGAATAAAATTTTTTCCGATAATGTTTTCTACCAAATCAGCAAGGCCTCCAATTGCAACCGAAATATCATTTTTACTTACAGGATAATTAATATCCGTATTTGCTACAACAACTGTCATGTTTTTCTTTCGGAGAAGATTAATGGTTTTATTCAGGTCTTCATTCCAGTTAAATCCTTCATCATCCAAAAAAGCCAATGATTCAATATGATCGAGGTTATTTAAATCGATCTCACTTACGGGAACGGTTGTTAATCCGACTGATTCAATATAATGTGCTGATGTTGATGGCCCCAAATAAGCCACAGAATTTCCATTGGTAACTTTGGTTTTAAAAAATTCCATAGCCAGCATGCCTGAAGAAAGAATCTTGTCAGTAGTTATGTATTTTAACCCTCTATCCTGATACCATTTTGCCAGTTCTTCCGGACTTCTCGAAGAGTCATTTGTCAGTACGTAATAATAAATTCCTTTTCGCTCAAGGTATTCAAACGTTTGTTCAATGCCGGGTATTAGTCCCTTATGGTTCTTTAAAACACCAAATGCATCAAAAAATACGGCTTTGTAGTTTTTAACTACACTTCTGAAACTTTTTGTTCGCATTTCTAATCTGCTGTTAAATTTGTAATTCTTTTAAAATTTTTTCAACCCTGTAGTTTGCATCTAAAGCAGGAAAATAGGTGTCGTAAGCTTCTTTAATCAATTTACTTGAGTAGTGCTGGCGAAAAAAATACGGCCCATCTTTTATTACATAATTCAGGATAAAAAAACGATAGGCTTCTTTTATAAGTCGCACTTCAGGTTCTGTTAACGGATAAATCCGGTGATATTCTTTCAGGAAAATCATAAACCGGTCTTCCATCAAAGTATCAACAAGGTAGCTAAATACTGTCCGATCACCAACATCCGAGACTACCCGACTGAAAAAATAAAAATCCATTACTCTTGATGACATACGAAACCAGTCATAATCCCATCGTGAATAAAATTTGCCATCTCCTGTGATTGAAAAATTACCTATATTCCAGTCGACAAAAACCGGAATAACCTCAAGATCTCTTGCATAATTTACTTTGTTGGTGTTTATCAGGAAATATTCACAATGTCTCTGAATCATTGTTTTGTGTGCTTCATCCATCCTGATTTCATTGTTTGCGATAGATTTCTGAAGTTTATGAATATCTGTAATTACTGATTTTGAAGGATTGGGCAGTTGATTGCAAATATTTGTACAGGCTTTATGAAATCGGGCTAATTCTCTTCCAAGTTTTCTGATGTGTTTTTCGTCCAGCCTACGAGGCAATTTATTACGTATTTTTATCGGATTATAAAAAATTACCCAGGCACTGTTTTCTTCCTGATGAAATCGATAAATAAAAAGTTCATTTTTTTTCACCAGCGATTGCGCAAGAAAATTTTCATAAGGCATTTCAAGATTATTTGCCAGATTATTTATAATAATATGGTCTTCCCTGAAATCATCAAATTTACCGTAATCCGAAAGTTTCGCAAAAACAGGTTCACGTTCATAAAAAGAAATTTTGTAAACTTGGTTGGTTGACACATGCGCACTAACATCATAAATTCCTCTTATCTCGTGTCTGTCGTCGAATTCATACCAGGCATGACGAATAATTAAAAGCGGATCAATTTCTTGCATTTTTGTTCAGTATCAGATCACCTAAATAATTTCCAAATATCTTTTTAATTCCCAATCGGTAACTTCGTTTTCGAATTGCCGCCATTCCCATTCCCGTGTTTTTGTGAAATGATGGACGAAATCAGTTCCAAACAGTTCATTCGCAACATCTGAATTGGCCATTTTTTTTGTTGCTTCAGCTAAATTCTTTGGAAGAATGCTTTTGTTAGACTCATCATAAGCATTTCCTTTTGTAACCGGGATTGACAGTTTAAGTTTGTTTTTTATTCCATAAAGTCCTGAAGCTAGTGAGGCAGCCATTGCCAGATATGGATTTGTATCTGCCCCCGGTACACGAAGTTCAATTCTCGACGAATTTTTGTTGCCTGGAATTACTCTTATTGCGGCTGTTCGGTTGTCAATCCCCCACGTGAGAGTTGCCGGTGCCCAGTCACCATGTCCAAGTCGTTTGTAACTGTTCACATTAGGCGCGTACATTGGCAGAATTTCCGGAAGGCAAGCCAATTGACCGGCAATGTATTGTTCCAGCAGTTCAGTGGGCTCTGACTTTTTTTCTTCTGAATAAAATAAATTCTTTGTGCCTGATTCATCCCAAAGACTTTGGTGTATATGTCCTCCGCACCCCGGAAGTTTTGTATTCCATTTTGCCATAAAAGTGGCAACAAAATTATGCCTGTACGCAATTTCCTTAACTCCTGTTTTGAAAAGAAGAGCTTTATCTGCTGCATTTAATATATCATCGTAAATGATAGTTGCTTCAAAAACCCCGGGGCCTGTCTCTGTATGTGCACCCTCTAACGGAACATCGAATTTTTCCAGTAAGTCAAATAGATCGTTTACGTAGGATTGATTTAATGAAGTTCGTAAATCAGAGTATCCGAACATTCCAGGAGTAATGGGATTTAATATCTGAAAATTTGAATCATGTATTTCAGAGGGAGTTCCCTTAAAGTTAAACCATTCAAATTCCTGCGCAAATATGGCTTTAAATCCCATATCATCGCATTGCTTTTTTATTCTCTTTAAAAGACTGCGCGGGCACGACGATGATTCATATTTTTTATCCTCACCAAAATCAGCAATAAAAAAAGGGAGGTCATTTTCCCATGGTATATTTCTGAACGATGAAAGATCCAGTTTTGCCTTTGCGTCAGGGTAGCCGGAATGCCATCCGGTGACCGTTGTATTATCATAACATGCATCGGAAGAATCCCATCCAAAAACGACATCACAAACACCTATTTGACCTTTTGCAGTATCCATAAATTTCTTTTTGTGAATGTATTTACTTCTTAAAATACCATCAATATCAGGTATTCCATATTTAATTTTTAAATGTTCAGAGTCCTCTATCTTTTTTATGATTTCTTCATTTTTCATGTATCCTTGAAATTTTTAGTAAAATAATTGATGTTTGAGCAAATATCAAATTGATTTTAGCTAAAAAAACAATTTAAAAGACAGAAAAAGTATTTTGTATCAATCTTTTGTTTACAAAAAATAGCGAATTATTGAGCTTTCAATCATAATGCTTTTGTAAAAAGTTGGAATTTTTCAAAACAGCCCCTTTAAAAATGGGGCTGGATATTAGGTATTTGTAAAATAATATGAAATGCACTGTTGTTTTTGAATGACTTTATATGAAAATATGCTAATTTTGATAGTGGCAGACAAAATAAAAGACAAAATAAACAGACTTAATATTTAAAAAAATGGCTCAGTTCAGATTTAATGCATTGAAAGAAGTGCTTGATCGCCAGCCTGCAGAAATTGCACGCGAGGAAAACCTGGTATCCGATTATTTTGGAATGCTTGTTTTTGATCAGGCAAAAATGAAAAAGTATCTCTCTCGTGAAGCTTACAAAGCAGTAATCGATGCGATTGAGAATGGTACCACAATCGACCGTAAAATGGCAGACCAGGTTGCACAGGGGATGAAAGCCTGGGCAATAGAAAACGGTGCAACCCATTATACCCACTGGTTTCATCCGTTAACTGACGGTACTGCAGAGAAACATGACGCTTTTATTGTTCACGGTGCAGACGGAGGGGTAATTGAATCGTTTTCAGGAACACTTCTTGCACAGCAGGAGCCAGATGCTTCCTCATTTCCAAGTGGAGGTATTCGTCAAACTTTTGAAGCAAGAGGTTACACAGCCTGGGATCCAACTTCTCCGGCCTTCATTAGTGAAACCACGTTAACAATTCCAACCATATTTATTTCGTATACAGGTGAAGCGCTTGATTTTAAAACTCCACTTTTAAGAGCACTTAGTGCAGTTGACAAAGCAGCAACTGCAGTTTGCCAGTATTTTGATAAAAATGTAACGCGTGTGCAGGCAAATCTGGGTTGGGAACAGGAATATTTCCTGATTGATGAAGCTTTGTTCATGGCTCGTCCTGACCTGATGTTAACTGGCCGGACTTTAATGGGGCATGCTTCTTCAAAAGATCAACAGTTGGACGATCATTATTTTTCTTCTATTCCTACACGTGTTAATCGTTTTATGCAGGACGTTGAAAATGAGGCATATAAACTTGGAATACCCATAAAAACAAGACATAATGAGGTTGCACCTAACCAATTTGAAGTTGCACCCATTTTTGAAGAAGCAAATCTTTCGAATGACCATAATCAGTTGATGATGGATATCATGCAAAAAATTGCACGTCGACATAAATTCCGGATTCTTTTTCATGAAAAGCCTTTTGCCGGAATTAATGGTTCGGGAAAACATAATAACTGGTCGCTTTCAACAAACACTGGAGTGAATCTTTATTCACCGGGTAAAAACCCGAAAACGAATTTGCAATTCCTTACGTTTGTTATAAATACCATGAAAGCGGTATACGATAATCAGGATCTGTTAAGGGCAAGTATTCTGAATGCACCTAATTCACATCGTCTAGGAGCCAATGAAGCTCCACCTTCTATTCTTTCTGTTTTCCTTGGAACTGAAGTTTCAAAAATGCTGGATTTAATGGAGGAAGCAGTAGTTGACCGAAAAATGACACCGGATGAAAAAACAGCGTTAAAATTAAATATAGGGAGAATCCCTGAAATTATTCTTGACAATACCGATCGTAACCGAACTTCGCCTTTTGCATTTACAGGTAATCGCTTTGAATTTCGTGCTGTGGGTTCATCTGCAAATAATGCCTCTGCATTAATTGTTCTAAATACTGTTGTTGCGAATCAATTGAATGAATTTAGAAAAGCGGTTGATGCAATTATTGAAAAAGGGGTTAAAAAAGATGAAGCTATATTCCAGGTATTGAAAGAATTGATAATTGATTCAAAACCAATTCGATTTAACGGCGATGGTTACAGCGCTGAATGGATTGATGAAGCTGCAAAACGGGGATTAACAAATATCACTAATGTACCGGATTCCTTGGCTTCGTATTTACGTCCTGAAAGTATCGCCTTGTTTAATAACATGGGTATTTTTAATGAGTCTGAATTACATGGACGGGTTGAGGTGGAGTACGAAAAATTTGTAATGAAAATTCAAATTGAGGCCCGAATTTTGGGTGATATTGCAATCAATCATATTGTTCCTACCGCTGTTGAATATCAAACAATGTTGTTAGAGAATGTGAAAAATCTTAAGGATGTATTTTCTGCTGATGAATTCAATTCATTGGCAGGAGCAAGAATCGATCTAATTCGTGAAATAGGAGAACACATTTCGGCAATAAAAGCACTAAGGAAAGAAATGATTGAGTCCAGGAAGAAGGCTAATGTAATAAAGGATATAAAAGAAAAGGCAAGAGTTTACGATATAACTGTAAAACCATTTTTGGAAGATATCCGTTATCACATAGACAGACTTGAACTGATAGTTGATAATGAAAAATGGCCGCTTCCGAAATACAGGGAGTTGTTATTTGTTCGCTAAAAATAAAGAAAGAAATACAGCAATTTTAAAAGGGTTAGTCAAAACTGACCCTTTTATTTTTTATTCAGGCGTATAATTTATACTTAACTTCCCAAACACACGTTATTGTAACAGTCTTCTAAAAAAAACATTTATTTTTACATCCCGAAATTTTGGATGGGTTATGAAGTTTATCAGGTTAGCGCTAATTTTTGTATCAGTATTATTTGCAGCTTCTTGCAGTACCAGTAAGTTGGGGAGAGATGCGCTGCTTGCTCACGATATAGGCGAATATTACAAGGCCATCGATAGATACCGGAAAGCCAGCAGAAAAGAAAAAGACCGAACGAAGAGAATGGAATACGCTTTTTCATTGGGTGAATGTTACAGATACATTGGCGATTACGAAATGGCAGCTTTATATTACCAGAATGCGATTCGAAGGGGTTATCCCGACCCAATAGCTATATATTATCATGCTGAAATGCTGAGGGCTTCACAGGATTACGAAGAAGCAATTGAAAATTACAGAATTTATCTGGATTCAGTGCCCGGTGATGAGAAAGCACGTGAAGGACTGGAAGCAATTCGGCAAACGCAGGAATGGATGGCAAATCCAACACGTCATATTATAAATCCCATTAAAGAATTAAACTCAAGGGGAAGCGATTATGCTCCAGTTTTTGTTGGGGGGAGAGATAACGAAATAATCTTTACGTCTTCACGTACTGCAGCGACAGGAAAAAAAGAAAGCATGATTACAGGACAGGATTATGCAGATTTGTTTCGCTCAACATTTGGAGTTCAGCGTCAAAAGTGGGAGGAACCAAAGCTTTTGGAAGAAAATCTGGTTATCAATACAGGTGATGAGGAAGGTGCAGCTACCCTGTCGTCGATAGGAGATCAAATGATTTTTACACGAAGTCGTTATGAAAAAACCGAGGCGATGGGAACAGAACTTTATTCCACTTCGCAATCAAGAGGAAATTGGTCTGAACCTATAAAAATTCAGCTTACAAGTGATAGTATTATTGCTGCTCACCCCGCATTAAGTCCTGATGAAACAGTTTTGTATTTTGTTTCTGATATGCCTGGGGGGCAGGGGGGAAAAGATATTTGGATGGCGCAAGGACAGGGGGGAAGCTATGCAAAACCGGTAAATCTTGGACCAGTGATTAATACTCCGGGCGACGAGATGTTTCCGTTTGTCAGGGATAACGGTGAATTGTATTTTTCTTCAAACTATCATCTGGGAATGGGGGGATTTGACATTTTTGTTGCTACTACAAATAAGGACGGAGAGTGGGTAGTTGAAAATATGGGATATCCGATGAATTCTCCTTCGGATGACTTTGGGATTGCCTTTGTTGTTGGTGAAAATAAAGGTATGTTTTCATCGAACAGAAAGGGCTCATTAAGCGATGATTTATATTCATTTGAAGTTCCTCCTAAGATTTTCCAGGTTAGTGGTGAAGTTTTTGATAAAGAAACCGGCAACAAGATTGACGGTGTTACTGTTCGCATTATTGGCACTGATGGTACGAACTTAAAAATGCGTACCCAAAATGGAAACTACCAGTTGAAACTGCAGCCTGAAACAGATTACGTTTTTGCTGCCTTTAAAGATGGTTATTTACGCGATAAGGCGTCGGCCACTACCATTGGACTTGAAGATAGCAAAGAGTTTGTGTTTGATATGTATCTTACACCAACAGATGCCCCAATAAATGTGAACAATATTAATTATGAATTTGGAAGCTGGGAACTGTTACCGGAATCCAAAATCGCACTTGATACTCTTGTCGATATTCTTTTGATTAACCCGACAATTACCATTGAATTAATGTCGCATACCGACCTTGTCGGTAGTGATGAATTTAACTTTGACCTTTCTCAGAAACGAGCACAAAGCGTGGTTGACTATTTGATTGAAAAAGGTATAAATCCACAGCGATTGGTAGCAAAAGGCTATGGGGAAACCTGGCCAAAAACCATTACAAGAGAGATGGCTCGTGAATATGATTTTTTGAATAGAGGAGATGAATTAACCGAGGAATTTATAAATCAATTAACACCGGAACAACAGGAAATAGCGAATGCGATTAACCGGCGAACAGAGTTTAGGGTATTATCTACCGACTTTATTCAAAAGTTTGACGCCGAACCCGAGCAATAGTTAATTATTCATCCGAAACCATAACCTCTTTTAACTTTCTGATTTGAGTTGGATTTCCCAAAACAAAAAGCTGGTCGTTACGGGAAAGAATCATTTTAGGGTCTGGATTAAATACATACCGGGCTCCGCTGATTTTTATTCCGATAATATTTGCTCCTGAAACTTCCCGAACCTTTAAATCGGCAATTGATTTCCCTACAAAACGTTGTGCCAGATTCTTACAGGAAAGTTCTTCAAGGCTAACATCCTGCGATTTTTGCAGTAAGACATATTCAAGAAATTCTACCACATCGGGTTGATGGACCAGTTTTGCCATTCGTTGTCCACCAATTCTTTCCGGCATAATTACATTCGATGCACCTGCTCTTTTCAGTTTCATTTGCGATTCCAGCTCAGAAGCCCTGCTAATAATAGTCAGGTTTGGGTTCATACTTCTTGCTGTTAGCACTACAAAAACATTGTCGGCGTCATTTGGTGTTGTGGCTATCAGTGCCCGGGCATTATATACCTGTGCTTGTTCAAGTATTTCCTCGTGTGTGGCGTCGCCTCTGATATAAAGTAATTCGGGATTTTCACGAACTCTGGAAATTACATTGTCGCGTTTATCAACAATTACGAAATCTACTCCATGTTCGGCCAGTTCCAAGGCGGCTTGCTCGCCATTCCGGCCATAACCCACAATTATTACGTGGTTTTTCAGTTTTGCAATTTTCTTATCCACCCTGTATGTTTTTATATAATTTGCTAATTCACCGTCAAAAACAAAACGAGCCATATTAGAACCTACATAAGCCAAACTACCCAAACTGGTAACAATCAATCCCATAGTAAAAATTTTTCCAGGTTGGGAGAGAGGTTCTGCTCCAACTTCCTTAAATCCAACTGTTGAAACTGTTATGACAGTCATATAAAGGCTGTCGAGTATGCTCATTCCTTCAAGAAGATGATAACCGAAAGTTCCAATTGTTACAATGGAAAGCAGAAGCCCAATACCAATTTGAATGGTTCGGCTCGACACTTCCTGAAACTTATTGAATGGTTGGCTCATTCGGCTAATTCTGTTTTGTTTTTTACCAGCTTTACTCCTATTTGGCAATTTAAACAATTTTTCTTTTCACAAAACATATTTTTTAACTGAATCAATGCTTGTGATTCAAATGCAGTTCGGCTTTTAATTCCAAGTTCTTCCCAGTTTTTAGTAATCGCATTTTTTTCAGGCGGCAATTGTTCAAGGAATTCAAGAGCCCTGTTTTTTAGGTGAGTTTTATTTTGATTTTCACCATAAACAAATAAAAAGGGAACAATTACATTGATGATTAGGATGTTAATTGCATTTTTTCCAAGTTTTTTAATTGTTGTTTTCGAGGTAGTTTTATTGAAATTGTAATGAGAATACCAGTATTCTGAGGCTTGTACGTCAAATAATTCATTCAACTTTTCAAGCGAATTTATTTCTATAATTTTTGAAAATAATCCGTTTGAACGGTGAATTAATGCAGCTAGTTGCGAAATTCTTACAGTAGGGAAATTAACGGGCCTAAGTCGCATAAATTTCCAAACATGTGCTTCAATAGGAGATAATTTATATTTTTTGTACATAAAAGAATATTCTTTACGAAGTTTCAGGTAATAATCATCACCCAGAAGTTGCTGGTTTAGCAAACCTGAATTTCCAAAAAGCAGAGCTTCGAGTTGGAAAAGGCTGTTTTTATGTTTGGCTAATATTTGAATAGGAAGTGATTTGGCCAGCATCTCAAAAGGGAGATTATTTACTTTGAAACCAAACATACGGGCCAGCATCTGGTAAAAAGTTTCATTCCAGTTATTGTTGTTTTGTTGCAAACGCTGGGTAATTTCTTCAGTTTTATTTTCAAGTCTGTCAATCATTAATCTGTTGAACCCCAGTTGCAGAATTACAGGATTGATTTTGTGAAACTGATCCTGACAGGCAATCCAGGTTTTGGCATTCAGAAGTTTCTGATAGTTGCTTCGCAAATGTTCCGGATACCTGATAATAAAAGTTGGTATTTCTTCACCAGAAGATCGAAAAACCGGTTTGTCGTTTTCTTCCACCACGTGCAAAATAACATTATCATAGGCTTTATCTTCATGGTGGCTGTGTAAAAACCAGTCGGAGGATTTTTTATGAATTTCAACGTTCCCTGCCCATACAGTTCCATCGATTTTAATTTTTGCATTAAAAAAATCAGGGCCTGAATTTTGGTTTCTTTTTCCTGTTTGTACTATTTCAAGTGTTTGATTTGTAGTTGTTTTATTATCTTGGGAATGAAATAGTCGTTGTTCCCAAATGTAGTGGAGGAATTCTTCTGACATCATATTTTTGGGTTAACTCAGTTTGTTTAGGGTTATGAAATTAACCCAAAAAAACATCAAAGTCAAATTTTAGCTAAAGCTTTGAGTTCCTTTTCATGAATCTTGCTTTTTTACTTCCATAAGAATTAAATATTGTTGTTTGTTTTATTAACCGTTATCAGTGGAATAATAAGAATATTAAACTAGCCATTGAAATATAGAGTCTAAATTTAAATTTGTACATTCGAATTTTACTACTTGTACCATTACACATAAAATTATAATGATGAAAAAACCGTTTTATTTTCTTTTTACATTTTTTGTTTTTGCTGTTCTAACAACCTATAGCCAAAACAATGTTCTGGCAAGTATTGCCATAACCAAAGCTGATCTGGATAAAGTAGGTACTTTTGTTCCCAAAACATCGATTGGAGAGCCAGTTGGTTCAGTAAAACTTTATGAGCCCAGATGGGTAGAGTCCACGGATAACACTCCGGCATACGGTGTGGTCGAAGGATCAATATTTCCGGTTGATCCAAACGGATGGCCCATTAATTTCAGAGTATTACTTCCGTCAAGCTGGTCGCATCGATCTATGCAGCAGGGAGGTGGTGGTATGAATGGAACCATTACCGTTCGTGAAGGCAGAAACCCATTACTTGGGAAGGGATTCGCTTTATACGGAAGTGATTCAGGCCACCAGGTGGGAGGTATGGGATTTCCTGGCGCCGCTCAAACTAAGCCATTGGCAGAAGGCCCTACTCTAGGAGATGAATGGGCATTAAATGACGAGGCAATAAAGAATATGGGATATATGCAAATGAAAAAGACCCATGACGCAGTGATGGTGATTATAGAACGGGTGTACGGGAAACTTCCGGAATATAATTATTATGTAGGTAGTTCACATGGTGGCAGAGAAGGACTAACGGTTGCACAGCGGTATCCTAAAGATTATAACGGAGTTATTGCCAATGTGCCAATTGTTAATTTTTCCAGTTTGATGTTGGCGCCTGAATTAATACGTATTCAGGAAATACCTTTGAAAAATTGGGTAACACCTGCAAAAGTGAATGCGATTCGGGCTGAATTTCTCAGACAATGTGATGAGTTGGACGGGATTGCTGACGGTATCGTAAATAATTACATGGCGGCACGTGCCATTTTTAATGTTAACGACGGAATTGGAACAGATGATCCATGGGCTGCATTACGTGCTCCCAACAATGTGGATCCCGATCCTGAAAATACATCAGAGTCGGCAAAATTAACTAAGGGTCAAATCGAAACCATGGAATTTGTATATAGTACATACAAATTTGCTACTCCGCTAGCCAATAATGTTAAAGGATTTGGAATGTGGTTACCAAACATTGAACCCGATGGTTTTGGAATGATTGCAGGTCAGCGGTTTAAAGGACAGGAAGGAGCCCCTGAAGATGCACGTATTCACAGTTCTTTGGGAACACTTGGTGTTACCGGATTTTTGATGAAGGATCTTAACGCCAATCCGCTTGATTACGTGGAAGGTGGAAAATGGAACAAACGCCGGGGAGAAATTTCTGAATGGCTGGATTCTACTGACCCTGATCTTTCAGAATTTTATAAAAATGGCGGAAAAATAATTATTACCATCGGTACTATGGATAACATTGCTTCTCCGGGAGCCCAGCTCGACTATTACCAGTCGTTGCTTGATGAGATGGGACGGGAAACCATTGATAAATTTGCCCGTTTGTTTGTTGTGCCGCAGGGAGGTCATGGTTTGTCGGGAAGAAGTTATAACAAAAACGGAAAGGGTGAAACCGTTGAGGTAAAAAATGTACCCGGACCTAACGGTGATGATAACATGGAACTGATTATGAACTGGGTTGAAAAAGGACAGGCGCCTGCAAAAACTTTGGTAGTAACCCAGCAAGGCAGAATAAGTGAGAAAAAGGAAGGAGCAGGATATCTTTTATGTTCTTATCCTAATTACCCAAAATATACGGGCGGACCTGCAGAACAGGTATCCTCGTATGTAAGCGCCGAAAAATAAAATATTGGTATAAAGACAGGTATAAGGTTGTTCTGAACTTTCAGAATAGCCTTTTTTGTCATATATAGAGTCTTCAAACTTCTCTCTTCCGCCTTCAAACTTTTTCTTACTTCATTTTCAGAAATAAATCCCATAAAACAATTCCGGCGCTTACTGAAATATTAAATGAGTGTTTTGTTCCATGCTGAGGAATTTCGATGCTTCCGTCACAAATGTTTACTATTTTTTGCTGGACACCCCTTACTTCATTCCCAAAAACGATCGCCAGTTTTTCATCTTTTGCCGACATAAATTCAGGAAGTAAAATGCTATTTTCAACCTGTTCAATGGCGAAGACTTTAAATCCGTTGTTTTTTAGCTCAGAAACCGCATCTTCGGTTTTTTCAAAATATTCCCATTCTACAGATTTTTCAGCATCAAGCGCTGTTTTATGAATTTCCTTGTTGGGCGGTGTTGCTGTAATACCGCAGAGGTATATTTTTTCAACCAGTAGTGCGTCGGATGTGCGAAAAACCGAACCTATATTATTGCAGCTTCTTATATTATCCAGAATAACAACGAGCGGGATTTTCTTTACGTTTTTGTATTCATCAACCGTCAGGCGGTTTAATTCGTTATTTTTTAATTTTCGCATTCAACTACACTTTCATAATTAGTATTACCAGTTTAGTTCAGCTCTTTTTATTGGCATAGTCATACAACGGGCGCCTCCACCACCTCTTGCCAGTTCTGATCCTGCAATGGTAATCACGCATTTTTTATAATCTTCAACAGAAACCTTTCCATCTATTATTTCTGATGCCTTTATTATATCAAAACCATTCTTATGAAGTTCTTCTATTGTATGTACATTTCGTTCGTAGCCAATTATTTTTCCCGGAGCGATGGCAAAAAAGTTTGCACCACTATGCCACTGCTCACGCTCCTGAACCCATAAGTCTTCTTTTCCCCCGCACGAAATCGGTTTCAAATCTATTCTCAGTTTTTTTAATGCGACGGGAATATTTGGTTCTTCAACGATTTGAGCTACCTTTTGATTTTCAATTTGGATATGAATTGTTCGTAAACGACTTGTTCCAAAAATAACAGGATCATAAGTCATACAGGTATCCACATCCAAAAAAGTATAAATCATATCGAGATGGATAAAAGATTCAGGTGTGGTTGGCAACTCCTGAACTATGATGTGATATGATCCTTTTTTCTCCTGCTTAATATGTTCAATAATAAAATCAATACCCTGAGTGCTGGTCCTTAGTCCTGTCCCAATAACAAAAACGTCGGGCCGGGCTATCTGAAAATCACCTCCCTCAATTTTTATTTGTGCATTTTTTATAATGCTGCTTTCATTGTTTGAAGGATTTACTACCTGTGTTTCAAAAGCAGGATGGTATTTGAAAATGGCTTCCATGATTAGCGTTTCACGTTCACGCACTGGGTTGGCCATTTTTCCAATCAACATTGATTCATTCATACCCATGGCTGAATCGCGTGTAAAAAAAAGGTTGTGTAAAGGACGAAGCAAAAATCGCTCGTTGTTTAAATAGTTAGTGAGGTTATTTTTCTCAAGAATCAGTCCTTCAATTAGTAAAGCGGCCAGATCTTCTTCCTTGTGTTGAATAAATTCCTTTTCAAGTCCCGGGATTTGTTCATGTGTGCATACTTCACTTAGCAGTTGTTCTTTCCAGGTATTATTTTTTAGAATTTCAGTTAACAACTTTTTTATCTCAAAAACTTTAGTCGTTTTTTTTAATACGCCTATTAGTTGGGCATATTCAGTTGATGCAATTGAAAGATTTAAAATATCACTGTACAAGGCACGTTCGGCATTCTCAGGAGTCATGTTTTCAACCTCCGATCCCGGAGTGTGTACAATTACAGCTTCAAGTTTCCCTATTTCAGAATTTATACAGGTTTGCATCTTTAATATTCATTTTTATTTTATAGTAAACAAAGATATAAACTTTGTTTTTGCGATAATTGAAAAATGATTTATTCGTTCTACATTTACATTGAAGGAAAGATATGTCAAAGAAGTTTATCTACATATTGATATTTTTCATAGTATCTGTTTTTACATCGTTTAGTCAGGAACAGGATACAACTAAACCTGTTGTTGCGTTGATTATTGAAAATGGCGATACTATGGTTTACCGCAACCTGGATGAAATTACTGTTCTTCCAAAAGATATGAATCGCAGGCAACAAAGACAGTATACCCGGCTTGTTGCCAAAGTAAAAAAAGTATATCCTTTGGCAGTGGAGGCTCAACAATTGCTAATCGAATACGAACCAAAATACTATATGCTGGAGGATCAGCGAGACAGGAGAAAGCTTATGAAAGGGCTGGAGAAAGAATTGCTTGACAAACACAAAGATGAGTTGAAAAAATGGTCAATGTCAGACGGACGCTTGCTTTTAAAATTGATAAACAGGGAAACAGAAAGAACACCATACAGTTTGATTAAGGATTTTAGAGGTGAGTTTAGTGCTGTCTTCTGGCAGGGTATAGCCCGTCTTTTTAAAAACAATTTAAAGGATGGCTATGATCCCTTTGGAGAGGACAGAATGCTGGAAGAAATTGTAATACTGGTTGAAAATGGTTATTATGGACCGATTTAATATTTCATGGCTAAGAATCTCAGAACATTTATAGCAATAAAAATAGAACCTGAACCTGAGTTATTGGATTTTATCGAGGAGTGCAAGGAGGTTTTTGAAGGTGAAGCTATAAAATGGGTAGAAGAAGATAATTTACATCTAACGCTTAAATTCTTAGGTGATACTACTGAGGATAAGGTTGATAGAATAAAAAATATCTTAAAGGAAACGTGCCTTAAGTTTACGGGGTTTTCATTTCACATAAATGGAACGGGATATTATAAAACAAGGGGTTATCCAAATGTTTTGTATGTTGGCATATCTGATTTTATGCAAATGCAAACTATTGCAGTGGAACTTAATGTCAGGTTGTTTGATTTGGGTTTTGAAAAAGAAACAAAGGTTTTTAAACCCCATTTAACTTTGGGGCGAATAAAATACCTGAAAGACAAAAAACGTTTCTATGAGTTTATTGATAAGTATAAAAATAAATCAATCCAAAAAGTTTTGGTTTCCAAAATTATCTTCTATCAAAGCATTTTAAAATCCCAGGGACCTGAATATATACCTTTGCACATTACTCAATTAAATATTCAAAGATGATAGCGAATACACCAAAGCCACCTTACTATGCGGTAATTTTTACTTCTGAAAGGACAGATGGTGATAACGGTTATTCAGATATAGCTAAAAAAATGGAACAACTGGCTAAGGAACAAAAAGGTTTTTTAGGCTTTGAATCAGCTCGCGATGAGATAGGAATTTCTGTTTCGTATTGGACTGATTTGGATTCTATTTCTGCCTGGAGGCAAAATGTTGACCATTTGGAAGCACAGCAAAAAGGAAAATCCAAGTGGTACAAATCTTACAAAGTAAGGATTGCAAAAGTAGAGCGGGATTACGGGGTTGAAAAATAATTTTAATAGCAGCTTTAATTGTCATTTTTGTTTAAAACATCAACTATTCCAGCGTGTATTTCAGGGCGTGCAACAAGCAAATGACTTGTTTTTCCATCCCAAGGATTTCCCTCCCAGTCCGTAAAAATACATCCTGCTTCCTGCGTGATTACCATTCCAGCGGCAAAATCCCAAAGTTCATCACCAACGCAAATAAAAGCGTCAACCGCGCCCAGGGCTACCATGCATAGTTCAATAGCTGATGAACCAAGTCTTAAGATATCGTGTGATGAGGCGAAATTTTTTGTAAGTTTTTTGAAACTTTCGCGGTGACTCTCGTCGTAACCGTGGTCCAGAAAAATCATAGGAAGATATTCCCTGCTAAACGGAGGAAGTTCAACTTTTCTTCCGTTACAAAAGGAACCCTTACCTTTTTCAGCATAATATTCTTTTTTGTGAACGGGATCAATTATAACGCCTGCCAGCGACTCATTGCCCTGCATCAATCCAATAGAAGTTCCAAAAATTGATATTGACCTGGAAAAATTATTGGTGCCGTCAAGTGGATCTATCACCCACATCGGTCCGTTACTATTTTCTGAAAGACCACTTTCTTCACTTAAAATGGGGAAATCCGAATCTTTTTTCAGAATATCAGTAATTGCCTTATCGGCTTCAAGGTCAGTTTCTGTTACAAGCCCTTTGTAACCGTCTTTAACATTGGATATTTTTGTTTTATAAAAATTTTTTTCAATTATTTGTGCTGCAGCCCGGGCTGCCCTAAGTGCTGTTTTTATATTCTCGGATTGGTTAATCATAAATAAATAGTGTTTGTTTTAAATGTCCGGCGCATTTTTCAGCAGATATTTTTCAGCTTCAATATTCCACAATCCATTAGTTTTGTTTACTAAATTTGCCAGTTTATCAAAGAATGGATCTGCCTTTCCATATTTGTTAAAGTCAGATATGGCAATCAAAGGTAAATTTTTGTGGGTGTAAATTAACTTTTTTCCTCCCGGAATGTCTGGCAGATTTAGTGTTGTTTCAGCCACAGCATCAAGGCCTCCAATATGCGTGATTAAGCCTGCAGGATCAAGTCCTTCACTAATAATTTTCAGTGCCTCAACCATGTCGTCTTTGTTTCCTCCTGATGTCCCAACAACGTGGGTGGAAGCGTAATGCACGTTAAAAAAATTAAGTTTTGCAGTTAATTCAGGATTTGATGGTCCGGCAAAAAAATTAAGGCAACCGTCGTGCACTAAAATATTATCAGCCTGTTCAATTACTTCAGTAACAGGTGCAAACACAAATACATCGTCGAACCCACCACCAGAAATGTTTTTAAGAGCAGCTACCGGATTTTCAATTTTTTCTGTATTAATAAAAATCAGTTTTATTCCTTTTTTTAAGGCACCTTCAGGAGGAAAGATTTCAGTTGCCCGGTCAAGGCGGTCTTGTAAAATGTCGGTTACAGCCAACAAAGAAGGATTCCTGTCTTTTCTATTTAGTATATAACTGATGGCTGCCAGCCCCATTGGTCCTGCTCCCCCGAGGATGGCCATTTTACCCTCGGGTTTTATCCCCATTTTATGCTGATATGACCCCGGTTGAGTATGGTAACTGGCGTTCATTGCCCCGATAACACAACTTAAAGGCTCAGCTAGCGAAGCAGGGTAATATCCAGGGCCATCATAGGTCAATAAGCAGTTTTGTACCATGATTTCGTTAGGGATAATGATATAAGTTGCATCACCACCAATAAACTGATACGAATAACCAGGTGCACTCAGCACACCAACAGGACCATCTGGGTTATAAATTGCCGGCTGAATGGAATACTTCTGACCTGGTTTAAATTTGTGTTGCCATTTACTTCCTACTTCAATAATTTCTCCGGCAAACTCATGCCCGATTATGGTAGGATTCTTATTAATATCGTTGGGAACCCGTTTGTGTTCTGCCCCAAGTTTTGTTGCTTTATAGCTCGACATACAAATGCTATCTGAGACAACCTTTGCCAGAATTTCACCCTCACCGATTTCAGGAAGTTCAAACTCTTCCAGACGCAGATCGTTTTCCCCGTATAATCTTACTGCTTTAGTTTTCATCATTTAGCTGATTTGTTGAACCAACTCACAAAAGTTAAAACTAAGATTTCAAAATATTTATTCAAATTAAAATCTATAATTTTGGTAAGCAAAACAACAAATAATTCTGATTGTTATCCTGAATAAGATAATAACAAACAAACAAAAATGAGCAAAACAATAATTATGACGGCCTCTGTTCTTTTGGCACTAGCAGTGGCTATTGGTGCATTTGGTGCGCACGGACTTAAATCTCAAATTTCTGCTGAAATGCTACAATCTTACAAAACCGGGGTGGAATATCATTTTTATCATGCGCTTGGATTGTTATTGATTGGGGTTGTCGCTGTATTTATACCTTCGGCTTATGTTAAATGGTCGGCGATTTTGCTTTTTGCAGGAATTATTTTGTTTTCCGGAAGCTTGTATGTGTTGGCAATAACCAGTATTAAGTGGCTTGGAGCCATAACACCTTTTGGTGGCTTGAGTTTTATTGCCGGATGGATTTTGTTATTTATCGGGGTCTGGAAAGGTGAAATTATTCGGTAAAAATTGTTTTATGCTTTGTTTCGGAGGAATAGGTAAATTCTAGTTTCAGAAACTAAAAAAAACAGTTAACTTTTCGGCCTGATATTTTTTATAAAAAACCTGTAAATCAAATTTCAAATCCAATTATTATGAAAATCTATAAGACTATCAATCTGTTTGTTGCGTTCTCGATTGGTCTGCTTATGGCCTGCAACTCATCCCAACAACAACAAAATGCGGAGCCTCAGGAATTCGAATATGATGTAATGCCGGAGGAGGTCGGCACAACACCGGGGAAAATAGCTGAATTAGATGTAGTTATGCAATCGTTCATTGATGATAAAAAAATCAATGGAGGAGTTGGCTTTGTAGCGAAAAATGGCAAAGTGGTTTACAATAAAGCTTTTGGATATAAAAATATTGAGGAAAAGATTCCGGCACAGACTGACGATTATTATATTTTGTATTCACAAACTAAAGCAGTTGTTACTGTAGCTTTGATGACATTGTTTGATCAGGGGTATTTTGAATTGGATGATCCGGTTTCAAAATGGCTTCCGGATTTTCCTGATGAGGTTTTAACAAAAGTGAATGAGGATGGAACGTATGAGACAGAGCCCGTTAATTCTCCTTGTACTTTTGCAAATTTATTGTCTCATTCATCAGGAATAACAGGCGGATTGGTCAGAGAACTGCAGACTGTACTTGCCAAAACAGACTCGACTGTACAAGTTGGAATTCGTGCCAAATACCCCACAGTAAAAGATCAGGTTGAAGATGCAATGAGGTATCCTTTGGGATTCCAACCGGGCAGTGAGTGGAATTATAATATTGGTGTTGATGTAGCAGCTTATATTGTTGAGGTTATCACAGGAAAGCCTCTTAAAGATTATTTACAGGAAACCATTTTTGATCCGCTGGGGATGGATGAAACGGCATATTATTATACTGATGAATCGTTAAAGCCAAGGTTTGTTACCGCTTACAGTTTAATTGACGGCGAACTTGTTCCTTCCCGAAACAATATTGATGGAATTTTTCAGCCAACGACCTATTGTGCCGGCACACTCGGGCTGCACGGACCGATTGAAGATTATGCCAAATTTTGTCAGATGATTCTTAACAAAGGCATATTTAACGGCAACAGAATTTTAAAGGAAGAAACAGTTGAGAAAATGACTAAAATAAACCGGTTGCCAGAAGTAAATTCAGGAGGAGAGGGATTTCAGTTTGGAATCGGTTTTCAGCTGTTTAATGATCCGGTTAGCAAATATGTTCCTGAAATGTCAACAAGCTGTTTAAGATGGGGTGGTGCTATGGGCACTGAATATTTGATCGATCAGGAAAATGAACTTGTAATTCTTTACTACATAAATATGTGGGGAGCAACAAATACATACAACGATTACTTAAAGGCTGTTTATGGCTTATTTAATTAACTAAACCAATCATTTGGAATGTGAATAGTTATAAAATTCTGTTCTATAATATTCCAGCAAAATATTAGTAAAGAAAATTGAGTTGGTTCCTTGTACCTCTAATTTTTTCTGAATTTTTTTTGTATCCGGCCTATAAATTCTACTTTTGACCAAATTTTGGGAGACAATAAAATCAGAGTAGGAAAATAATATTCATATTTTGGGGGAAAATACTGAACTTGCTGAATACGTAATACCTGTCAATATTAACGGAACAAGAGCCACATTTGAGAATGAAAAATATGGTTCGCACGTAAGAAACAATTTTGATATTTGGCTTGCAGAATCAAATGAGCCAACACCTCTTGTGATTTATATTCATGGTGGAGGTTTTGTTGGCGGTGATAAATCGAAGTATTACAGTTCCGAAGACATGGTTCGATTTCTTGATGCTGGCGTTTCAGTAGCTGTTATCAATTATCGTTTTATGAATGAGCCACCTTACGGGATTTTGGCAAGTATGAATGATTCAAAACGTTGCCTTCAATACATTCGTTATCACGCTAAAAAGTATAACATCGATAAATTCCGCATAGCCTGTTCCGGTGGGTCCGCAGGTGCAGGTACTTCTTTGTGGCTGGCGTTTTCAAATGATATGGCTGATAAAAATAACGAAGATCCGGTATTGCGTGAATCAACACGGTTATCCTGTGCAGGTGCATTCGCTACACAATCAACTTATGATATCTGTAAATGGAATGAAATAATTGGTGTGCCGGATAACAAATCTGCTGAAAAACAGTTGGAAATAGCCCGTGCCTTTGGTTTTAAAACAGCAGATGGTTTACAATCTCCCGAGGCAGAAAATGTGCGAAAAGAATTAGATTTTCTCAATAAAATGACAAAAAATGCATCGCCCTTTTTTGTTTTTAATAAACAGACTGGTGGCATTCCAACTAATCAGGACGAACTGAATCATCATCCAAATCATGCAAAAGTTTTGCAGGAAAAGGCAGAAGAAGTTGAGGCGGAAGCAATTGTTTATGCTCCGCAAATTGGAATATCAGATCCCTCAGGAAAAGATTTGGTTGAATTTTTTCTGGAAAAGTTTCAGATTTCTTCTCTGTAATATTTATTCATTAATTGTGAATAAATATTCATTCTCATACTAAAAACTTTCAAAATTTCATAAAAATATTCATCTTTGCATCCGATAAAAAAACTTGATAATTAAAAGAGTACAATGAAGGTTTTAAAATTTGGCGGTACTTCAGTTGGGTCGCCTGAAAATATGAGGGCGGTAATGAAATTGATTACCGATGAGGAGCAAAAAATTGTTGTTTTGTCTGCAATGTCAGGAACGACAAACTCATTAGTTGAAATATCAAATTATCTATATAAGAAAAATAAGGATACAGCGCGTATTTTTATCGGGAAGCTGGAAGCAAAATATAAAAGTGTTATTGAAGAATTATTCATTTCGGAAGAATCTAGGAAAAAAGGTTTAAGTATAATAAAGGAAAGTTTTGATACGATTAAATCATTTACTTCCGGAAAATTTGGTTTGCCTGCTGAAAATGCAATATTAGCTCAGGGCGAATTAATTTCTACACAACTTTTTACTCTGCTGATGGAGGAGAACGGTTTTAATGTAGTTCTTTTGCCGGCTCTCGATTTTATGCGTATTGACGAGGACAAATCGGCCAACCAGAGTGCAATAAGAAAAAATCTGAAAAAAATTCTGAAGAAAACCACAGTTGCTGATTATTATATTACACAAGGGTTCATCTGCAGGAATGTTGATAATGAAATTGATAATTTACAGCGTGGTGGTAGCGACTATACTGCTTCATTGATTGGCGCCGCCATTGATGCCGAAGAAATTCAAATATGGACCGATATAGATGGCTTTCACAACAATGATCCCCGGTTTGTCGAGAATACAAAAAAAATTGAACAGCTTTCGTTTAATGAAGCAGCAGAGTTGGCCTATTTTGGGGCAAAAATTTTGCATCCGCATACGGTACTTCCGGCACGTGTTCAAAATATACCGGTTCGCCTGAAAAACACGATGAATCCTTCCGACAGTGGAACGCTAATTACATCAGAATCAGATGGAACAGGGATTAAAGCTGTTGCAGCCAAAGATGGGATTACAGCTGTAAAAATTCGTTCAAGCCGAATGCTGATGGCTTACGGATTTTTAAGAAAAGTGTTTGAGATTTTTGAAAAATATAAAACACCGATTGATATGATCTCAACTTCTGAGGTTGCAGTTTCCCTGTCAGTCGATAACGTCAAAAATATGAAGGAGATACGGGCTGAACTAGATAAGTTTGGTACGGTGGAAGTAGATAAAGATATGTCGATAATTTGTATTGTTGGCGATATTATTCAGGAAGAAAAGGGTTTTGCCTCAAAAGTATTTGATGCATTGGACGGAATTCCAATCCGAATGATTTCTTATGGAGGAAGTCGTTATAATATTTCTGTACTGGTGCCTACTTCACATAAAAAAGCAACGCTTAACGCCCTTAGCGATAATTTGTTAAATATTAATTTGTGATATCCGAAAAATATATTGAAGAGTTCAGGAGAATGGAAACGCCCTTTTATTTCTATGATCTTGTATTATTACATAAAACACTTTCAATTGTAAAACAGGAAAGTGAAAAATATGGATATCATGTTCATTATGCATTAAAGGCTAACAATTACGAACCGGCTTTAAAGATTATTGGCAGTTACGGGTTTGGCGCAGATTGCGTAAGTGGAAATGAGGTTTTGAAAGCCATTGAGTGCGGTTTTGAACCTGGTAAAATTGTTTATGCAGGAGTTGGGAAAACCGACAAAGAGATTATTGCTGCCCTTGAAAATAATATTTCTAGCTTTAATTGTGAATCAGTTGCTGAGGTTGAGGTGATTGATGAATTGGCAGGAAAAATTGGGAAAGTTGCTCCGGTTGCCATTCGAATTAATCCGGACGTGGATCCGAAAACACACAAGTATATAACAACTGGTTTAAAGGATAGCAAATTTGGTGTCAATCACTGGGATTTTGAAAAATTAGGCAGGAAAATCCGCACTTTAAAAAATATTCAACTGAAAGGTATCCACTTTCATATTGGAAGTCAGATAACTGATAATGACGTTTTTCGTCAACTTAGCCTGAAAATTAATGTTATCCAGGAGTGGTTCGCGAAAAATGGTTTTCAACTTGAAACCATTAATGTTGGAGGAGGTCTAGGTATTAATTATACAGAACCTGAAAGAAACTTGATTCCGGACTTTGCAAATCATTTCACGATTTTTAAAGAAAATCTGGAGCTAAGAGATAATCAGGAGCTGCATTTTGAATTAGGGCGTTCACTGGTTGCTCAATGCGGACATTTGGTGACAAGGGTTCTTTATGAAAAAGAAAGTTTGAAAACACGGTTTTTGATTGTGGATGCAGGGATGAATGATTTGTTGCGTCCAATGTTGTACCAGGCATATCATAAAATTACATCATTAACCTCTTCAAAGTCACCTAAAAAATATGATGTGGCGGGGCCGGTGTGCGAATCGACTGATGTTTTTGCAAAAGGGATTTTTATTGCCGAATCTGGCAGAGGTGATATACTTGCCATACACTCGGCTGGTGCTTATGCCCAGGTTATGGCATCAACTTACAATTTACGCTCATTAATTCGTGGTGTTGATTCCGATTCTGTTTTCTTGTGATTGTAAGGTAAAAACTTCAGCAGCCTCATATCGTGATGTTAATTTTATTCTGAATTTGGTTTCAAGAGGTTGAATTTCATTGAATGCAATTTCGGGTGTGTTATTTTCCTTTGAAAGATGACTGAGAAACACACATTCCAGTTCATTTGCTGCGTGTTCTTCTAGCAATTGAAATGCCTGTCGATTGGAAAGGTGACCAAATTCTGATGCGATTCTGCGTTTCAGGTAATAAGGATAATGTCCTTCCCAAAGCATTTTTTCGTCATAGTTGGTTTCCAGAAAAAGCGCACTACATTTCCCAAGTTCGCTCTTAACGTTCTCGCACGGTTCACCAATATCAGTAAATACTCCAATACTCTTTCCCGCATATTCAACTCTGAACGAACAAGGTTCAGCCGCATCGTGGTTTTTCAAAAAGGGGAAAACGGAAAATTCTCCAATCTTAATTTCTGTATCGGGTTCAAAAAACTTTGGAAAATCCGGTTGCAAGTTTTTATATGCGGCATAATAAGTTTTGGCTGTGAAATATACCGGAATATGCAGCTTCTTGGAAAAAACTCTTGCCCCTCGCATGTGGTCGCTATGTTCGTGCGAGATAAAAACGGCCCTGATTTTTAAGGGATCAAGACCGACTGATTTCATGCGAAGCAGAATTTGCTTGCACGAAATTCCGGCATCAATCAGAATTGCATCTTTTTTATTTCCAATATAATAGCAGTTCCCATTACTCCCCGAAGCGATAGCACAAATCTCAAGCATTTCTTATTATTATAATGTTCGTGAAAATAATTATTTTTTGAGGTTTAAGTAATTTTTTGGAGCAAAATACCTTCGCCAGAATTTGTACCGGGTTAATGAAGTGAAAGAAATTAATTTATTGAAAAAGGAAAAGCGGAGAAGGAAATGTAAGATTGAATAACTAAAAAAAATTATTGGAAGTCCTGTAATTAAAATAATTATCCAAAGGAAAAGGGAATAATGTATGTTCAAAAAAACATTGCCAGGGATAATTTTTTGCATTAAAAAAATAGGAACAACTGAAAAAACCAGCCACCAAATTACAACCACAAATAAATGGGGTGTTTGAATAGCCTGTTTGGGACAAATATTCATGCAATGCATACAACTTTCGCATTTTCTTGTCCAATATGGACGTTTGTTTTTCATTTGAATAGCTTTAACCGGACACTGTTTTTCACAAATTCTGCAACCATCACAATTATCTCCTGCCACAAAAGTTTTTGCTAAAACAAACCGTCCAAAGAAATAATACCCAATTGATATAGGACTAATTATCATATCAATAGGAAGAGAACGTAATCCTTTAAATACTTTTTCCCCAGAGATTATTCTTTCAGCAAATTTATTTGTGATCTTTTCACAGCGTAAAAAAATAGAATAAATTACTTTTTTCCTTAGTCCCGGATGGATAGAAATCCAATTAGAAGGTAAATCCATAGGTTGCAATCCAACGATTTTATAACCTTTCAATTTTAAAATCAAGGCAGGTAAAAGTTGCGCAAGGCCACTCAGCCCTGGCATAAAAAGTCTTGATAGTTTCATGCCAGCACGTGTATTTAGTATAAAAATATTATTTCCTGATTTAGGGAAACGAAATATAAAATCAACAACAACTGGAGGTGCATTAAATCCGTGTGTGGGATAGCAAAAACCGATTAAAGTGTTTTTCTCGATTTCCTTTTGACTGATTTTTAGTGAAGGCGTAATTTTAACGATTTCAGAATTTACTCCTTTCTTGGTAAATATTTCAGTAATCCATTTTGATACTGCCAATGCATTTCCAGTTCCTGTAAAGTAAAATATTCTTAGATTTTTGGTCATTAGCGGGAAATCAAAAATTCAGTTCAAATTACGAATTATTGAATTTAGTTGTATGCCAATGAATAGAAATTAAAAATAACTTGACCCATCCCAGCAGTGGGTGCATAATTTTTCTTTGGGTAACCCGATAGCTTCTACTAAGTCACTAAGTTTTTGATATTTCAGCGTAGTGAGTCCCAGATTTTTACGAATCCGTTCAACCATTTCCTTGTATTCATCTGTTTTTGGATCAGAATATTTTTTAAGATCGACTTCTTCGGTTCCTTTTAGCTGGCTGATTGCTTTCCTGGTAGCCAGTTCGAGCGTTTTCCTCGACCTTGAAAAATTTAGAAATTCGCATGGATAAGTCAATGGTGGGCAGGCCACGCGCATGTGTACTTCTTTTATCCCTTCTGAATGCAAATCGCGTGTGTTATCTTTTAATTGCGTCCCCCGCACAATGGAGTCATCGAGAAAAATGCCACGCTTGTTTTTTATCATTGCCGGATTGGGTATGAGTTTCATTTTAGCTACCAAGTCCCTCATGTCCTGGCTTTGAGGCATAAAACTACGCGGCCAGGTTGGGGTATATTTTGCGTAAGGCCGTGTGTAGGGTATTTTCCGTTCGTTGCTGTAGCCAATTGCATGCCCCGAACCTGAATCGGGAATTCCAGCCACAAAATCAGCTTCAACATCATCGTTTTTGGCCAATGCCCCTCCACAGCGGTAACGAACTTCATCAACGTTTATGCCTTCGTAATAAGAAGGGGGATAACCATAATACACCCAAAGAAAGGCACATATCTGCATTTTTTTGTTGGGTTGGCGAAGCTGAACCACTCCGTCAGCAGTTATTCGGACAATTTCACCAGGCCCAAGATGTTGTTCCATCCGGAAATCGAGATTTGAAAAAGAACTACTTTCTGAAGCTACAGCAATACCTTTTCCGTTCCGGCCTATTAAAATTGGTGTTCTGCCCAATTTATCACGAGCTGCAATAATTTCATTTTCTGTGAGAATTAAAATGGAACAGGAGCCTTTTATTTTATTGAAAACATTTTCAATTCCGGTAACAAAGTTGTCGCCCTCCGCAATCAGCATGGCTATGAGTTCAGTAGGATTTACACTCCCCTGGCTGGTTTCTGAAAAAGTCCGGTGTTTTTTCAGAAACTCATTTTCCAACTCATCTGCATTAACGATTTTACTTACCGTACAAATAGCAAATTTTCCCAAGTGCGAGTTAACAACAATAGGTTGTGCTTCCGTATCGCTAATGATACCAATGCCGCTATTGCCTTTGAAGTTTTTAATGTCGTTTTCAAATTTATTTCTAAAATAACCGTCTTCAAGGCTGTGAATTGCCCTTTGAAATCCTTCTTTTTTATCGTAAAAGGCTAGTCCGGCACGCTTTGTTCCAAGGTGTGAGTGATAGTCTGTTCCGTAAAAAATGTGTTGTACGCAATCGGTTTTTGAAATGTTTCCGAAAAATCCGCTCATTGGTAATTGGTTTTGTTCAAATTCAGACTAGAAAAATATGGGATTTTTCAGTTGGGTAGTAGGTAAATCGTAAATCTTTTTTTAACAAACTACTAACAACACAATTTTTTCTCTACAACTTTGTCTTTTTTATTTTACCAGTTTTGAAATATTTCGGAATTCTGGAGCACCTGAAGTTCTTGTTAACTCAAATAGAATAGATTCATAGGAAGTCATCATAATTCCTTCATAACGAAAACGCTCTGTAGCAATTTCAATATTTTCTTTTGTGCGCGATGAAACACAGTCCATTACAACAACCGGGTTTAGCCCCAATTCCTTTAGATCTATGGCAGTCTGCAACACGCAAACATGCGATTCAATTCCACAGATTATTATGTTTTTTGCTTCCGAATTTTTTAGTTTTTCAGCGACTTTTGGTTCGTCACAACAACTAAAATCGCGTTTTTCAATGTATTCAAAATCAGGAATTAATGATTTAATTTCGGGAAGTGTTTCTCCCAGTCCTTTGGTATATTGTTGCGTGACAAATGTTGGTACTTTTAGTTCAGCTAAACCTTCGAGCAAAATTTTACAGTTTTTGAGCAAGTTTTCTTTCTCCCACATTACCGGGAATAATCGTTCCTGAATATCAACAACCAATCCAACAGTATTTTCTTTTGTTATCCTCATCTTTTACTTTTTAATTTCAAGGGGATTAAACAGTTAATATTAGTTATTACAGTTTGTTTTGCTGTTCGTTCAAAAATTGTGTCTGTAACCGCGATTTATCACCCAGATATCCGCCATGATGTCGTTTGGCGTAGTCGCTGCTTGTAAAACCAATTTTATTCATCAGGGAAACTACCAGGGCATCGCCAATTACTGTCATTACTGTTGTTGAGGTTGTTGGTGAAAGCCCTAACGGACAAACTTCAGGTGGATTTCCGGTAAAAATAAATGCATTTGCATTTTTTGCAAGAATACTTTCCGCGTTTCCTGATATAACAATCAGCGGTAATCCCGGGTGCAGGTTTTCTGCCAATTCAACCAATTCAATTATTTCACGTGTTTTTCCAGAGTTGGAGATCAACAGTAATACATCGTTTTCCTGCAGTACACCTAAGTCGCCATGCTGAGAATCACTGGGGTGTAAAAAGACAGATGGTGTACCGGTAGAACTCAAAGTCGTAGCAATATTTAGTGCAATTTGGCCTGCTTTACCCATACCGCTGGCAACCAGTTTCCCTTTTTTTTGGTGAACCCTTTCAAAAATAATGTCAATAGCAATTATAAAATCATCGGTAACAGGAATATTTTTAATTGCATCTGCTTCCTGTTCTATTACTTTTTTGATAGCTTCTTTCATGCCACAAATTTAAGTACAAATCTTAATTAAAATCACAAACCTGAAGAATTTACTTATACATCTAAATCATATAAAAAAGAAAATTTACACCGGATTGGCCAAATTTCAAAAAATAAAAGGTATGTATTTTGAATTATTAATCAGGAATTGAATCTATGTTTCTAATTAAACAATAGTAAAATACTTTTAAGCCTTATTGAATTGTTCCCACATGTTGAATGTCATAAAAAAATGTACATATTCATAGGTATGAATATATTAATATTTGGTACTTTTGCCCATATTTTTACTTCTATTATTCTAATAAATTAACATGAAAATTCACGAATATCAAGCCCGAAATTTGTTCAGGAAGTACGGGATTCCTGTACCGGATGGTGTCGTTTGCCATACGGTTGAAGAAGTTCAAGAAAAAGTACCAAACGATGAAAAACTCCGTGTGGTAAAAGCACAGGTTCATGTAGGAGGTCGTGGAAAGGCCGGTGGTGTTAAACTGGCCAAATCAAAGGAAGAAGTTGTTGAAAAAGCGACTGAGATTTTAGGTATGGACATTAAAGGATTAACAGTTGAAAAAGTACTAATTGCTGATGCTGTTGATATTGAAAAAGAGTTCTACGTCGGATTAATTAACGACAGGAATACTAAGTCAGTTACTTTAATGGCGAGTGCTGAGGGTGGTGTCGAGATTGAAGAAGTTGCCAGGGTTTCTCCGGAGAAAATTATTAAAATGGCCATTGATCCGACGATGGGATTAATGGATTGGCAGGCACGTAAGATTGCCCTGCAATTATTCAGCGATCCAAAAGAAGTGCGGCAGGCAGCTGCCATTTTGGTGAAGCTCTATAAACTTTATGTTGAAAGTGACTCTTCACTGGCAGAAATTAATCCATTGGTTATAACACCAGACGGACAGGTTTTAGCTATTGACGGGAAAATGAATTTTGATGACAATGCTTTATATCGCCAGAAGGAAATTTTAAAAATGCGTGAAGTTTCTGAAGATGAACAAAAGGAAATTGACGCCAATGAAAAAGGACTTTCCTATGTAAAACTTGATGGCAATATTGGTTGTATGGTAAACGGTGCAGGACTTGCGATGGCAACCATGGATATGATCAAACTCTACGGCGGAGAACCAGCTAACTTTCTCGATATTGGTGGTTCATCCAATCCGCAGAAAGTGGTTGATGCAATGAATATATTGCTAAGTGATAAAAATGTAACTGCGGTAATGATTAATATTTTTGGTGGTATTACCCGTTGTGATGATGTTGCACGTGGCCTTGTGACTGCGCTTACCGAAATTAAAACTGAAATTCCGATTGTGATTCGTTTGTCGGGAACCAATGCGAAAGAAGGTTTGGAAATAATTAAAGAATTTGGTTTGCCAACTGTTTCAACAATGAGTGAAGCAGCACAGAAAGCAATCGAGTTAAGTCAAAAGTAGAAAGTCAAAAAAGAAGAAAGTAATGAGCATTTTAATAAATAAAGAAACAAAGGTTTTAGTTCAGGGAATTACGGGAAGAGATGGAGCTTTCCATACCTCAAAAATGTTAGATTACGGAACCAATATAGTAGGAGGAATTTCTCCCGGAAAAGGAGGAAGTGATGTTGGTGGAGTTCCTGTATTTAATACTGTAGAAGAAGCGGTTAAAGCAACCGGGGCAAATGCATCTGTTATTTTTGTGCCGGCTCCGTTTGCCGGCGATGCTATTTTGGAAGCCAGTTATGCTGGCGTTGAGTTGGTGGTTTGTATTACGGAACACGTGCCGGTTCAGGATATGATTAAAGTAACTCCTGTTTTGAAACGAAACGGGACCAAACTCATTGGTGCCAATTGCCCGGGATTAATCACTCCGGAAGAATGTTTAATCGGAATCCTTCCTGCCATGATCTTCAAAAAGGGCAATATTGGATTGATATCACGTTCGGGAACACTGACTTACGAAGTAGTAAACATGCTTACCGAAAATGGTTTAGGGCAGTCAACTTGTGTCGGAATTGGAGGAGACTCTGTTTCTGGTCTGTATTTTATTGATTTACTTGAACGTTACCAAAATGATCCGGAAACGGACGCAGTTGTACTTATCGGTGAAATCGGTGGTGATGCTGAAGAACAAGCTGCTGCTTTTATCAAAGAAAAAATGACTAAACCCGTTGTAGCATTTATTGCAGGACAATCGGCTCCTCCGGGAAAACGTATGGGACATGCAGGTGCGATTATTTCAAGTGGTTCAGGAACGGCAGAAGAAAAAGTCAAAGCCTTTAATGAAGCTGGTGTTCCCGTTGCAAAAGAACCTAACGAAATTCCAGGACTGATAAAAGAGAAATTAGGTTTATAAAAGTATTTATCAAATATTTTGAAGCCGGTTACATAAAGTGATCGGCTTTTTTTGATACTTAAATGTCTCCCTAACATTGTTGCGAAATCATGAAATAAATATTTTTGTCTGATTATCAGCAAATTAATTCGCCGGGAAGATTTTTTTGTATATTTGATAAATCTAAAAAACTCATTATGAAAAAGGGCCCTGATAATACAAATGATCCTCATAATGTTGCAAGACAAAATGAAGAGTTGATACTTCAATTACAAACGCAAGTTTTTAATCTAGAACGTAAAATTCAGCAAAAGGAATCGGAGATTAAACGTTTTAAAACCATTTCAAAATTTGTTCCAGGGGCTTTCTTTCAGTTTAGAATTGACATTGAAGGAACGTTTTTTATCGATTACCTTAGCAAAGGTGCCGAGAATGTTTTAGGCAGGCCGCTTTCCGACTTAGCTGATCCTACCAAGATACTCGGTTATTTACATCCCGATGATTTAGAAGGATTTCTTTCATCTATTGATAAGTCTAAAGTTGAGATGTCAATGTGGGAGCACCAATATCGCGTAAGATCGGAGAATGATAACTCATACTTTTGGATTCATGGTAAATCTTTACCTAGAGAGAAGAAAGACGGTACTGTTATTTGGAATGGCTTGCTTTTAGATATTACAAAACAAAAGAAATTAGAACAGAAGATAATAGAAAAAAAGGAGCAGTTTGAAAATATGGTTAACAGAATAATTGATGGCTATGCAAGTCATAGGATTATTCTTGATAATACAGGAAGAGCTATCGATTATGAAACCATTAGCGTAAATAAATCATATGAAAATCTTTTGAATATTAATAGTCAGGATGTTGTCGGAAAAAAGGCGAGTGAAATTCTTCCTGCAAATGAATTGAAAAAATGGCTAAAAATATTTGAACCTGTTGCGCTAAAAGGGAAATTAAAAAAGTACACTATTTATTCTGAACAAAATAACAAATATTTTGAGGGTACAGCGTTTAGTCAAAAAAACGGTTTCTTTGAAGTTTTTTTTGTTGATGTTTCTGAATACAAAAAGTATGAAATTGAAATTCAAAAGAAAAACTCTTTCCTGAATGCCATTATTGATAACAGTCCAATACCAAAGTTTATTACCGATAAAGAAGGAACTTTAATAAGTACAAATAATTCTTTGTTAAAACATTTGAATATCAATAAAAAAGAAGTAGTTGGGATTTATAATTTATTAAAAGATGAGAATTTGGCAGAGCAAGGTTTTTTGCCAAAAGTAAGGAGTGTATTTCAAAATAAGAAATCGGTAAGGTTTATAATGCAATGGTTTGGGAACCGTTCCGGCTTTGAAAGTTTAGCTGGTTCAAATAATCCCTGGATCGATGTTACAATGTTTCCACTTCATGATGAAAATGGAAATTTAACTAATATAGTTTGTCAGTGGATTGATATTACGGAACAAAAGGAAACAAATTTTGCTTTACAGAAAAGTGAGGAAAGATTCAGAATAATATCTGATAATTCACCGGATGCAATATTTGTTACAGATAAGGAGGGAAATTATGTATATGTTAATCAGGAAGCAACAAATCTGTTGGGATATTCGAAAAAGGAATTGTTGCAGGTGAATGTTATTGATGTTGTGGAAAGGTTTAAAACGGATAGAAACATTCTTCCATATGCCAATCTTTTATCCGGGGAAAAACATTTCTTTGAATCAAATTTAATACGTAAGAATGGAACAATACTTCCGGTTGACATCAACTCGGTTCTTCTTGAAAATGGGAATGTTTACGCCAGTTGCAGAGATATTTCAATTCGGAAAAAATTTGAAAAGGAGTTAATACTTGCAAAAGAAAGGGCAGAAGAGAGTGAAAAAATATTTCATGATTTATTTAATAATCTTAATAGTGGTGTTGCTATATATGAAGTTATTGAAAGTGGTAAGGATTTTATTTTCAAGTATTTTAATGACTCTGCAGAAAGAATAGATAAGCAAAATAGAAATGATATAATAGGGAAAAGTATTTTTGATTTACGGCCGAATGTAGAAGAATTTGGGCTGATTGAAACTTTTAGAAAAGTACTGAAAACAAAACAACCGCTGCATTATCCGGTTAAAATGTACAATGATGATGTTCTTGAGGGGTACTATGAAAATTATGTCTTCTTACTTCCTTCAGGAGAATTAGTAGCTGTTTTTGATGATGTTACAGAGCGGGTTAAGTTTGAAAGTGATTTAAGTTTAGCGAAAGAGAAAGCTGAAGAAAGTGATTTCAGGTTAAAGCTGGCAACCGACTCAGGAAAATTGGGTGTTTGGGATTGGAATGTAAAGGAAAATTTCATGGTATGGAATCACAGAATGTTTGAGTTGTATGGAATTAGTGAAAAAGAATTTACAGGTGTTGATTCATGGGTAAATGCACTTCACCCTGATGATTATGAAAAAGCAAATAATGAAGTTGAGTTAGCATTAAATGGAAGCAAGGAATTTAATACAACATTTCGCATTATTCAGCCCGACAATACAATTAGACATATAAAAGCAGATGCAATTGTCCTTCGGGATACTAATAGCAATCCAATTAGTATGATCGGTATTAATCGAGATATAACTGAACTTATTACATTTCAAAGCGAGCTAATTAAAGCGAAAGAAAAAGCCGAAGAATCTGATCGGTTAAAATCGGCTTTTCTGGCGAACATGAGTCATGAGATTCGAACCCCAATGAATGGTATTTTAGGATTTACCAGTTTGCTGAAAGAACCAGGCTTGAAAGGAGATGATCAGAAGAAATATCTTGAAATTATACAAAAAAGCGGGGAACGTTTGTTAAATACAGTAAATGATATTGTTGAGATATCAAAAATAGAAACAGGTATAGTAAAGATTACGCCAAGGATAGTAAATATTGGTAAGCATATTTTAACTCTGTGTGATTTTTTCAGTCTTGAAGCGCAAAAGAAGGGATTGGAGCTTCTCGTTGAAAATAATTTAACGGAAGATGAATTATTTATAAAAACGGACAAAAACAAAATAAGCTCTGTAATTTCGAACATTTTAAAAAATGCTATTAAATTTACTGAAAAGGGAAGTATTAAAATAGGATGCAGAAGGAATGAGGATTGGCTTGAAGTTTGTATCCGTGATACAGGTATAGGAATTCCGGACGACAGAAGAGAGGCAATTTTTAATCGGTTTGAACAGGCCGATTTAAAAGATTCAAGAGTTTTTGAGGGTTCTGGCTTAGGACTTTCAATTGCCAAATCGTATGTTGAAATGCTTGGAGGTAAAATTTGGGTAGAATCTGAGGAGAACAAGGGCTCGGTATTTTATTTTACGGTGCCGTATAATAATGCATTATTAAAAGAAAATAAATCTGTAAAAACGAGGTTAAAACATCCGAATATGTCTGAGACAAAAAAACTAAAAATTCTTGTAGCCGAGGATGACAACGTAAGTCAGATTCATCTAAACATTGTTTTAAAAGATTTGGCCAAGGAAATACTTTTTGTTGAAACGGGGACTGAAGCTATTGAAACTTTGAAAAATCATCCCGATATCGATATTGTTTTAATGGATATAAAAATGCCCGAAATGAATGGATATGAGGCTACTAGAGAAATTCGAGGATTTAACAAGGATGTTATAATTATTGCCCAAACGGCTTTTGCTCTGGAGGGAGACAAACAAAAGGTTTTAGATGCCGGTTGTAACGATTATATTTCAAAACCCATATTCAAAAAAAGTTTGATCTCACTTATTGAGAAGTACGATAAAACAAAAGGTTAATATTCAATTGTTTCCACTAATTCTCCCTCTCTGTTCCATCTGTGCCAGGTCCCAGTTGGCTCTCCATCAACATAAAAACGTTCTATAAATTTTTGCCCGTCAGAGAAGAACATAACAAATGTTCCATGTTCAACACCAAATTGCATTTCAAGCATTCTTCTCATTTGTCCGTTAGGATAAAATACAGTTTGTTTTGTTGCTAGACCTTTTTCAACTTCCCACACATTTTTACCTCCATTTCTTAATTCCTGAATAACGGTACCAGAGATCGGGTTCCCGTTTTTGATAAAGGTCATTACTCTTGTGTTTCTTACAAAAGCTGCTGTTACATTATCATATTTGTATTCCTTCTGTTGAGTAAACAAGATATTTGTGTCTGAATTACAAGAGATTATCAAATAACTTAGAAAAATAATGATAATGAATTTCATGATATTCCAATTATTAGGTTTTCAGTAGCTTGAAAGCATGGTTCCATCTGTTTTCCCTGAATCCTGGAATGCACCATAACATAGCTAAGGGTTCAATTGCCCGGGCAGCTTCTGCTCCTCCCATATCTTCAACTTCCCATCCAAATTCCTCGAGTATCTCTATGGTTTCTTTTTTTGCATCATCGTAATTTCCACATATAAACATGGTTGGTTTACTTTCGAATGCGGGATTTACCATATGTGCAGCTCCAACAGAACTAAAAGCTTTTACAAACTTTGCTTCTTTCGCCATTTCCTGCAGTTCTTCCATTAAACTTTTATTTATGTTTGAAGAATAAGACAATACTCCATTTACAGGAGCTGCATCTTCTATGGGGTTAGTAGTATCAATAATTGTTTTTCCTTTCAAATTGTCAACTTTAAGGATTGCAAGTGCTTCTTTTGCTTTTGCTCCTTTCACGGCAAATACAATAATATCGTTATTTTTAGCTGTGTTTTCCAGGGTGTCGGTTTTAATTTTGCCATCGAAGTTTTGTTCGAGCTCTTTTCTTTTTTCCTGACTTCTGGAAGCAATAGTGGTATCATAGCCATTTTCAATAAAACCTCTAGCTAATGCTACGCCAACATTACCTGAACCAATAATCCCAACTTTTTTCATATTTCTTTAATTTTTAGAAGTTCGACATTCATATTATAAAGAAATGAAGTGCAGGTATTGTTCGGGAATTTTTTAAAATAATGTTGATATTAACTTATTAGGAATTAGCAATTAACAAATTATTCCTTTAGTGAAAGGGGTTTAGCAGATTTTTGATGGACTTAAATTTTTCGTTTTATTTTTAGCTTTTGTCCGACAACTAAATTCCGATCACTGGTGAGTTGGTTTAATTCCATTATTTCAGTGCTCGATATTCCGGCATATTTTTGGGCAATATCCCAAAGTGTATCACCCCTTTTTACCGTGTAATATTCATAATTTGGATCAAGAGGTTTTTCTTCTTTTTTAGCCGTATTGTTTACAGTCTTGCCAATCATTTCCTGTTTTTGAGCAAAAGACATTGTATTTACTTTCGAATATTTTTCCTTCTGATCTTCTGGAACGTAAATAACTAATTTCTGGCCAATACGAATCAGGTTTCTGCTAATATTATTCCAGTATCTTAAATCAGATGCCCTTACTTTGAACCAGGATGAAATATATCCCACGTTGTCACCTGATTTTACGGTATAGCTAACCTGAGCCTTTCCTTCAATGTCAACAGGTGTAAAATATCCTGAACTTTCGTTTGGATTTATAAGGGTATTATCCGGGAAATATTTTTCTCTTTCATACGCAAAAATGAGGGTGTCTTTATCAATGAAATCCATAATAACATCCACGGGCAAAACGAGAGGATAGTGTTTTTTATGTTTGGCTGGAATTACATCCCGGCGATACATCGGATTTAGCGTTCTAAGTTCTTCTTTTGGAATATGCAAAGTTGCGGCTAACTGGTCAAAATGCAAATATTCGCTAATCATTAACGTATCTGTTTCAATCGACATATCGGCCAGATTGGGTATCAGATTATGCTCTTTGTAATACTGCATAAAATAATTGGCTGCAATAAATGCCGGCACATAACCACGGGTTTCTCTGGGCAAATGATAATAAATATCCCAGTAATTTCTTTTTCCACCTGAACGTCTTATTGCCCGGTTTACATTTCCGGGACCACAATTATAAGCCGCAATTGCTAACTGCCAGTCACCATAAGTGTCATACAAATTTTTTAAATATCGTGCTGCAGCATCAGTTGACTTTACGGGATCACGGCGCTCGTCAACAAAACTGGTAATATCAAGTTTCATATTTTTGGCCGTTCCGTACATAAATTGCCATAGACCATTTGCACCGGCCCTCGATAAAGCTTTGGGATTTAATGCAGATTCGATAATGGCCAGGTATTTTAATTCAAGAGGCATATTGTACTTGTCAAAAGTCTCTTCGAATATGGGAAAGTAGTAGTAGGAGAGTCCAATAATCAATTCTGAAAGTTCACGTTTGTTCTCCGTATATAACTTGATATAATTTTTGACGGTGTTGTTGTACGACAAATCAATGACCTGTTCTGCTTCCTGCAGCCTTTTAATGTACACTGAATCAGGAAGGTTTTTAGGGTAGTTTTTAATTAGAGTTAGTTCTGTAGTGTCCAGCTTAAAAGTATTTTCAATATACCAGGTACCTACCAGGCTATCCATCTTTTCGGAAAAAATTTCATTAGGAGCCTCATCCGGAAATTGGTTTGCATCGAAAGAATCCTGCAGTAACAATGAGTCTTCTATAAGTAATTCATCTACAGTTAAGTTAGAAAGTGTATCTGTCTCCTGTGCAAAAAGGATTGAATTTGTATATATGAATACGGAACTTATAATGAAAGCTAATACTGATTTCATCGTTGTTTAAAAATTAAAAGTAAGATTGACGCAATATACCAGATCATTTTGAAAATTCATCATAGTTGGCTGCCAATTTAAGGTCAGGTCATCGCCTACATCAAAATTAAACAGGTGCGCGTCTACACTTGCATCAATAATATTAAGGCCATAAAAACCAAGCATGCTAATAATCAGAAAATCCCGATTTCGGCGGTAGTAATCCTGCCTTTTGGTAAGTGCAGTCGCCAAATTTGCTCTGTCACTGGCATTATTCAGATCATAATACTCAATTCCCTTTAGTTTCAAATAAGCTGTTGTATTGTCGTCATCGTCGGTAAGGTGAATATAAGCAGTTTTTGATAACTGATAGTTGTCGTTATTCCAATCAATAAAATAACCAATGGCTCCAAAGCCAATATAGATAAACGGAATCTTCCAGTACTTTTTATTATATGCCTGACCAAGTCCCGGTAAAACTGCAGAATATATGGTTGCTTTTTTGGGAGAGTGAATTTCCTCTTCCGACGATGGTTTTTGTCTAACGCTTTTAATGGTGTCTGCATCGATAAGACCCTGCCCAATAGCCTTTTGTCCACCTGTTAAGAGGAAGAATAAAACAAATAATTTTAGCAAAATTGATTTTAGATTCACGTCTAAAAATTTTGCACAAAAATATAAGTTTAGCTTAAGAATTAGCTTGAAACAAGCGCTTTATTTATGATTTTCAATTATTTTAACAATTCTCTCCAGGTCTTCAGCAGATTTAAAAGGAATAGTAATTTTCCCTTTTCCTTTATCATTCATCGAAAAACCAATGCGCGACTTGAAAATTTTATCCAGTTGTTTTTTTATCCCCTGGTATTCAACAGGCAGTTTAGTTTTACTATTTTTTGAAAATTTTTCATCTGAATCGTCATTTAAATCTCTAACGATTTCTTCAACCTTCCTGACAGAAAAACCATATTTTATGATTTGATTATAAATCATAGTCTGGGTTTCGGAATCTTCAATATTAATGATTGCCCGTGCGTGTCCCATTGATATTGTTTTTTCACGCAATCCTTTTTGAATTATTGCAGGGAGTTTAAGTAACCTCAGGTAATTTGCAATAGTTGAACGTTTTTTTCCAACACGGGAACTCATTTCCTCCTGGGTGAATTGCAGTTCTTCCATTAATCGTTGATAACTCACGGCTATTTCAATCGCATCCAGGTCTTCCCTTTGAATATTTTCAACCAGCGCCATCTCAAGCATACCATCGTCTTTAGCTTTCCGGACATATGCAGGAATAGTTTCCATACCTGCCATCTGAGCCGCTCTGAAACGACGTTCACCAGCAATTATTTGAAATTTATCCTCAGCAATTTTTCGTAGTGTAATAGGTTGGATTAGTCCTATTTCACGAATTGAAGCAGCCAATTCTTCCAGCGCTTCAGTATCAAATTTTGACCTGGGTTGAAAAGGATTCGCTTCAATTTTAATTAATTCAATTTCGCTAATACCCGCATTTTTCATTTTTTCGGCATCATCTATTAATGCGCCGAGTCCTCTTCCTAATGCATTCCTTTTTACCATGGTCTGATTTTTAGATAATAACTACGTTTTTTTCTTTTGACATCTGAGTCATTGAGTTTCTTTGCAAAATTTCGCGCGCCAGATTCATATGGCTGATGGCGCCTTTAGAACTGGCATCGTATAAAATTACCGGTTTCCCGTAACTTGGCGCCTCACTTAATTTTACATTTCTTTGGATAACGGTTTCAAAAACCATATCCTGAAAATGTCTTTTTACCTCCTCAAGAACCTGGTTTGACAGGTTCAGACGGGAATCAAACATAGTGAGTAAGAATCCTTCAATTTCAAGACTTTGATTTAGCCGGTTTTGAATAATTTTAATGGTATTTAATAATTTTCCGAGTCCTTCCAAAGCAAAGTATTCGCATTGAACGGGAATAATAACAGAGTCGGATGCAGTCAGGGCATTTACGGTTATTAAACCTAAGGATGGTGAACAATCAATGAAAATAAAATCGTAGATATTTTTTAGTTGTTCGATGGAATTTTTTAATACTTTTTCCCTGTTAGGTAAATTCAGCATTTCAATTTCAGCACCTACTAAATCAATATGAGATGGAATTAAATCGAGGTTTTCAATGTCTGTCTTTAATACAACCTTTTCAGCCTCAACTTCGTCAACAATACATTCGTAGACACTTGACTGGACATTTTTAACATCGAATCCTAATCCTGATGTAGCGTTTGCCTGTGGATCAGCATCGATAACTAAAACTTTTTTTTCCAGAACAGCAAGGCTGGCAGCAAGATTTATAGTTGTTGTGGTTTTTCCAACACCTCCTTTTTGATTTGCCAGCGAAATAATTTTTCCCATCTGCATTTTGTTTTTATTGAATGGTTTCAAAGTTAATAAATTAGCAGAAACCTCTTAAAGATTTTTTGGCTTACACCTAAAGAATGTTATTAAAGATTTGGAAGCGAAGAAATTAAAAATTAAATTTTTTGAGATTTCATTTCATTCATGAGTTGTTCTTTGTCGATAGGGACGACACCCAGCTTCTCACATACCAAACCACCTGCCAGATTCGACATCATTGCCATTGTTTTTGGTGGCAGGTCAGCTGCTGTTGCCAGACTTGCTACACTCAAAACAGTATCACCAGCTCCTGAAACATCTGCAATGTAGCGTATTACTGCCGGGTAGTACTGTTCTTTTACCCCATTACTGATAAAAACACCCAATTCAGATAAAGTAATAAATATGTACTTGAAATTTTGTTTTACTTTAAAATCATCGGCAACTTTTTTGAGTGCTTTGATGTCGCCTTTTTTGATAGGTAAGCCTGTGCCATCAACAAATTCCTTGAAATTTGGCTTGAATAACGTGATGTTTTTGTAAAAATCGAAATTCCTTTTCTTAGGATCAACTGCGGTAGGGATTCCTTTTTCAATGGCAATATTATTAACCGTCTGGAAAAGATTAGGAGTGATAACCCCTTTATCGTAATCCACAAAAATAATTGCATCGACTCTCGAACTGCTGATTACATTTTTGATGGCTGTTATCAACGAGGCCTCAAGTTCCTGTCCGATATAATCCGTATTTTCCTCGTCTACGCGGGCAATGTGTTGCCCTTTGCTTATTATCCGGCTTTTTACTGTTGTATCTCTTTTAGGATCAATAAAGACACCATCATATGAGAGATTTCTTTTTTCGAGGAGTTTTCTGAATTTTCGTCCTTTGTCATCGTTCCCAATTACCGAAAAAAGTATTGGATTTGCGCCGAGGGCCTGCAGGTTTAATGATACATTGGCAGCACCACCTAAGCGGTTTTCTCGTTTTGTAACTGAAACAATCGGAATTGGAGCCTCAGGCGATATTCTTTCTACCTTTCCCCACAAATAAGTGTCGACCATCGCATCGCCGATTACCAGCACCTGCATCTGGCTAAATTTGTCGAATATTTGATTTACTTCTGTAGTGTTCACCAAATTTTATTAATGAGGTACAAATCTACTAAAATTTCGATGTCTTAAAAATGGCAATACGATTTTTACACCTTCAAATAATAAAATACTTATCAACTACATGGGGTCAACATCAACATTGATAATACAATTGCTGTTATCTGGCAACCCTTTGGTCTCTTGTATGCATTTCATTATGAAATTCTTAGTGTCATCGAGTTGAAGTTCTTTGGCAATTTTTATCCATATTTCTTTTTGATAAAAAAGTTGAACCCTGCCAACAAGCGGATATTCCGGACCAAGTGAAATAATCTTTTGGTTTTTATCAAGAAATTTTTTTAGCTGATTTGCAACACGATCGACAGTTTGCTGATTTTTATGTTTCACCACTATTTTAATCATTCTGAAAAACGGAGGATACCTAAAAAGTTTTCGTTCCTCCATTTGTGTTTTGAAAGCCGAATCATAATCCTGAGATATAATAAAATTAAAAATCGGGTGTTCCGGTTGTGATGTCTGGATTATAACTTTTCCCCGATCATGTTTTCTTCCTGCACGTCCGCTTACCTGCAAAATAAGCTGAAATGCGCGTTCATGAGCTCTGAAATCAGGAAAATTAATAAGGTTATCGGCATTTAAAATTCCTACCACACTTACATGTTCAAAATCCAGTCCTTTGGTAACCATTTGTGTTCCAATCAAAATATCAGTCTTTTGGCTTTCAAGATTGTGTATTAGTTTTTCAAGTGCAGTTTTCGATTGTGTTGTATCCAAATCCATTCGGGCAATGTTCGCGTTCGGGAAAAGTGATTTTAGTTCATCCTCTATTTTTTCAGTTCCAAATCCACGGGTTTTTATTTCAGGCGAACCGCAATTGTCGCATGAGTCTGGCATTTGCTCACTAAAACCGCAATAGTGACACGTGAGCCTTTTTTTATATTTATGGTAGGTTAAGCTAACATCGCAATTTTTACATTTTGGAATCCATCCACAGGTAAAACATTCAACAAAAGGAGAATAACCTCTACGATTTTGGAAAAGTATACTTTGTTGGTTTTTCTCCGTCGCTCCCTGCATTAATTCATACAATTGAGGAGAAAGTACAGAGTGCATTTTTTTTTGTTTATAGGCTTTTTTTACATCAACAACAACAGTTTCTGGCAATTCAATATTGGTATGACGTTTTTTTAAATGCACCAGGCCGTATTTCCCTGTTAAAGCATTATAATAGGTTTCAAAAGATGGAGTCGCCGAGCCTAATAAAACATTTGCATTATTCTGAAGTCCAAGTATAACTGCCATGTCACGTGCATTGTACCTGGGAGCAGGATCAAACTGTTTAAACGAGTTTTCGTGTTCTTCGTCAACAATCACCAGTCCAAGCTTTGAAAAGGGCATAAAAACTGCCGAGCGTGCACCCAGAATAACCTGGTAACCTTTTTTCGGATCGGTTTGAAACTGTAATACTTTGTCCCAAATTTCGACGCGCTCCTGGCTGCTGAGTTTGGAATGATAAATACCAACTTTGTTTCCAAATACATTTTTGAGCCGCTGTACAATTTGCGTGGTCAAAGCGATTTCAGGAACGAGATAAAGCGCCTGTTCACCGGATTTTAAAATTTCATCAATGAGGTGAATGTATATTTCTGTTTTACCGCTTGCCGTAATTCCGTGAATCAGCGTGACTTTCTTTTCTTCAAAGGCTGATTTTATTTCGACCAGAGCTTTTTCCTGGTGTTTGTTCAATAAATTGATGCTAACCTGGCCATTATCTGACTTCTCGTCAATACGTGAAATCTGTTTATGGAACTGCACAATGCATTTCTTTTTTTCCAGCTGTTTTAAAATAGCCGGGCTAAAATTTGTTCCGGTTAAAAGGTCTTTTTTAGAAATTGATGGCACTTGATTTTTTTCGAATGCATTGATTTTATCTGCGAAATGTGACAGTAGCAATTGTTGTTTTTTTGCTCTTTTTAGGGTTTCGAGTCTTTTATTAAAAATGGGTTCATTTTTTATATCGGAATGAAATTTTACAAACGTTTCGGTTTTAGGTTTGTAACGCGTATTTAATTTTTCTTCAATTTGAATACAATTTTTTTGAAGAAGCGATTTCAGAACCGGATAAGAAAAATCATTTCTCAGCTTTCTTTGCAGCTCATCCACGGTATAGTTTTCATTTCCAATCTGGCGAAGTAAAAAGTGTTCCTTTTCCGTTAGTTCCTTTTCCAGATCATTATCGATTGAAAAAACTTTGGATTTACTTTCAAGTTTCAGCCCGGAAGGGAGAGCAGCTTTGAAAACGTCGCCCAGCGTGCAACAGTAATATTTTGCGATCCATCGCCACAATTTAATGTTTTGGGGTAAAACTACCGGATGCTCATCCAAAACTTCATAAATTTCCTTGATGTCAAATTTTTTGGGTTTTTCATTTGAAATTGCCGTTACCAGCGCAGAGTAAAGTTTTTTCTGCCCGAACTGAACGACAACCCTTTTCCCTTCAGCGATATTACTTTCAAGATGTTTTGGAATTTTATAGGTAAAAACATCATGCAGTGGCAATGGTACTATTACTTCAGCGTATAAATCTGACATAAAAAAACGGGTTTGAACCTCGTCTAAATGTAAATTAAAAAAATGGATTGAGGAAGTTTATTTGATTGCTGTTTAATTGAATTTTGAAGTTATCCATTCCTGAACTTCTTCCATTAACCAATTCGGTGTAGATGTAGCACCACAAATCCCAACAGAGTTTACTCCTTTAAACCATTCTTTTTGAATGTCTTCAGTCCTTGCGATTAAATGTGAATTAGGATTCTCTTCCTTACAAACTGAAAACAGATATCTTCCGTTTGAACTTTTTTCTCCAGCAACCAATAAAATCATATCATAATTTTGAGAGAATTTTTTGAGGTGCGGAACACGGTTGGAAACCTGACGGCAAATGGTATCTTTAATATCTACCCGTAATCCGGGATTAACATGCTCTTTTACCGCCTCAGCAATTTCATAAAATTCTTCAATTCGTTTGGTTGTTTGTGAGTACAATGAAACCGGACGTGTCGGATCAATCTTTTTTATGTCATCCTTATTTTCCAGAACTATGGCGCTGTAATCGGTTTGTCCGCTTAGTCCTATTATTTCGGCATGTCCGTTTTTTCCGTAAATAACAATTTGCCCATTATTTGATTTGTTGGTGAGGTAAGAACCCCGAACTCTCTCCTGTAATGTTATTACAACCGGGCATGTTGCATCGATTAATTCAATATTATTTTTTTCAGCGTGTTCGTAGGTTTCCGGTGGTTCGCCATGCGCACGGATCAATACTTTGCAATCTTTTAACTTGAAATATTCTTTTTTTGAAATTGACTTCAAGCCCATTTTTTCAAGGCGTTTTACCTCTTCACCATTATGAACGATGTCTCCCAGGCAATAGAGTTGCGGTGCATCCTGCAATTCACTTTCTGCCGACTTTATCGCTTTAATTACTCCAAAACAAAATCCTGATCTTCTATCTATTTCAACTTTCATTCTTTTCAATCCTTTCTTTCACTTTCTCCAACGTCCATTCCAACTGTTGGTCACGAGTCAGTTCACTGTTATCCAGAACCAATGCATCCTCAGCTTGTTTTAACGGACTTACTTCCCGTGTTGAGTCTATTTGATCCCTCTCCTTTACATTCGCCAGAATTTCATCAAAATTAACTTCCAGTCCTTTTTCTTTCAGCTCAAGAAACCTTCTCTGCGCTCTTATTTCAGGAGAAGCAGTCATGAAAATTTTTAGTTCAGCATCGGGAAAAACAACGGTGCCAATATCGCGGCCATCCATCACAATGCCTTTATTTTTTCCGTTTTCGCGTTGCTGTTTTACCATTTCCTGCCTCACTTCGGCAATCGTACTAATAGGGCTTACATTTTGCGAAACTTCCAGCTTCCTGATTTCATCTTCAATATTTTCTCCGTTTAAGAAGGTGGTATTCTTTTCCGCTTCATTGTCCCATTGAAAGGTTATTTTTATGTTATCCAGCCCACCTATAACTTTTTGTACATCCGGTTTTCCGTTTGTAATCCAGCCGTTTCTTAGCGAATACAATGTAACTGCTCTGTACATTGCGCCGCTGTCGATATAAACGTACCCAAGCAAGCGTGCCAACGATTTCGCCATTGTACTTTTCCCGCACGATGAGTGCCCGTCTATTGCAATTATTATTTTTTTATCCTTCATTTTTACTGAATTGAGAACAAATATAAAAGTTTTTTAAAGCGGACACAATTGTCCTTTATTAGAATTTATCATTCAGGTTAATTGCCAGGGAGAAATGATTTGATGAGCCGGCAAGGTGATAGCGTGTTGTGGCAAAATCAAGCCTGAAGCGTTTTAGTTTTAGTCCAAAGCCTAAAGACATTCCCACAGTCGATAATTTATCTTCGAATTTTAGTTCCTGCCTCCGCTGGTAGTTGTATCCCGCCCGAATGATAAAGTTTTCGGTTGGAAGCACTTCAATTCCCAGAACCACGTGACGCATAAATTGTTTTGTTATACTTTCTTCCGGCTCATACATGGAAACATCAAGTTCCTCGTCGTCTTTTTCATTATCTGCCAAATCCCATTTGTTTAGATGTTGCAAAGTGAGGGCAATATTTACCGGAGCATGTGTTAACCGGCGGCTTATTCCTGCCTGAAGATCAAAAGGAATTGCTTCGCGTTTGCCATTTTCGTAGTAGGTTGTAATTTGCGTTCCTATGTTGCGGGCAACCAGCGCAATATTTGTATTTTTATCGAGACTGGCATAACTCACACCCAAATCGAGTGCCATCCCAAATGAGCTGTAGCTTTCCAATGCCGATAAAATGGGTTTCAAATTAGCACCGTAACGCCACCGTTTGTATTGATTTGAATAAATAATATTTAATGCATATTCAGCTGCCGAAAAATTATTTCCTGTTAAAATACCGTCTTCAGTCGCTTCCCGAAAATCGCCATAGTTTATATAGTGCATGCCTAAAGCAAAATTACCAATTCCTTCATACGAACGGGCAAATGAAACATATCCGTAATTAATATCGGCCAGGTAGTTTACATAATTTACCAGTAAAATATTCTCCATGGAACTTTGTAAAGAAGCAGGATTATGGTAAGGCAGATTCAGATCAGTGGAATCGTAAAGAGCAATCTGATTCCCCCCCAATGCCGCCATTCGTGCCGAATTGGTAAGTTCCAGAAATTGGTAGGTGCTTTCCCCACCAATCTGAGCTTTACCTGTTGCCAGAATCAGTAAAAAAAGTGTAATAAGGTAATATTGCTTCATCGGCTTCTGAAACGTTTCAAGTAAAACGCCAAAGGTATTTAAATATTATTTTCAGAAAAATTATACACGTTTATTTAAATAGCAAAATTCGGATTTTATTAATTTGAAACTGTTTCTTCGCTCTCACCAGTTCCCGCGCGAATCCTTCGCGTGGAAAATAAGTAGAGGATAAATTTATAACCACACGATACAATCGTGCGGCAGCGGCATTAAAAGTGATTAAATAAAAACAAATTAGTAGTTTTGGAATAATAAAAATTAGCCTGCCAAATGAGTCGTAACTACAAGTTTCATAATCCAGATGGAGTTTATTTTGTGAGTTTTGCTGTTGTTGATTGGTTAGATGTTTTTACCAGAAATGAATACAAAAATATAATCGTAGATAGTTTGCATTATTGTCAGCAAAAAAAGGATATGGAAATATTTGCATGATGTGTAATGTCTAATCACGTTCATTTAATTTTCAGAAGTGCCGGAGAACAAAAACCGGAATTGCTGTTGGGAGATTTCAAAAGGTTTACAAGCAAGGCTATAGTTAATGCCATAATGGAAAATCCAAAAGAAAACAGGAAAGAATTCTTACTTGAACAATTCTTAAAAGCAGGTAATAAATCTTCGAATGTAAATAAATATCAATTTTGGAGGCACGATAATAAACCAATTGAGCTTGGAGTAACAAAGTAATCGATGAGAAAATTAATTATATTCATCAGAATCCGGTAGAGGAAGGATTGGTTTTCAGGGCAGAAGATTATATGTATAGCAGTGCAGCAGATTATGCGGGAGAAAAAGGGATTCTAGATAATGTTATTGTGTAAAATAATGCCACGCGATTCAATCGCGCCGCAGCAAAAGAGCATAACCAATTGAAATATTTTATATTTTTGGCGTCATAAAAGCGGGAGTAGCTCAGTGGTAGAGCATTAGCTTCCCAAGCTAAGGGTCGCGGGTTCGATCCCCGTTTCCCGCTCTGTAGAAAAAGAAGTTAGTTTTCGGCTAACTTTTTTTGTTGCTCCGCTCCCGCGCGAATCCTTCGTGTGGGAAATAATAATTAGAAGATAAATTTATAGCCACACGATATAATCGTGCGGCAGCAAAGGAAATACTTTGAAGTACTAAAATTCTCTTTTCAGCTCTTCAAAAATTTCGTAAACTACCGGGCAGGTTTCACAGTTTTTGTGCGAAAGATTGAGGATTTGAAAAAAACGGCTCCTGTCGGTGTGTGGGTATTCACGACACGCTTTTGGCCGGTTTTCATAAATCATACAATAATTATCTGGTATCAGAAAAGGGCAGGGGTGTTCACGAAATACCAAATCATTATCTTCATCTGTTGTCACATATTGATCCATAAATTCTGAAGGTTTCATTTTGAGGTGTCTCGCCATTCGGTCAATATCTTTATAGCTAAGTCTGGGGCCAATGTTTTTGCAACAATTGGCACAATCTAAACAACTGAATTGTAAAAATGCATCTATGTGTAATTCATGTACAAAATCATCAAGATTTTTGGGCTTTTTCTTTTTTAATTTTTTTAGGAAAGCGTTTGTTTCTGCCCTTGTTTTATCCGTAAGAAATTTTAGTTCTTCCGGTGTTTTATATTCAATTTTTTTCATTTCAAATTATTAGTTTTCCAATAATTTTCTCCCCTTTAGGGGAGATGTTATTCGCCATTTGGCGGATGACAAAGGGGTCCTATCCTTTTCGTTGTGTCGTAACTTCAATTACTTCGAATGTTTCTTTTTTTCTCTTACGTTTTAGTTGTGCCAGGAATAGTCCGGCTACAACAATTATTATTCCTGTAATTTGTTTTGTATCCAGATTTTCATTTAAAACAAAAAAAGAAAGTATAGCTACAAAAACAGGAATCAAATTAATAAATGTATTTGAACGGGTGATACCCAGTTGCCGGATACTTTGTGTAAAAAATACGAAGGCCAGGGTAGAAGCAAAAACAGCCAGAAAAACAATGGCTCTGAATGCCTGTGGATGAAATGGTGTAGTTACAAAATCGTTAAATTCAAAAATAAGCCAGACAGGCAAAAACAGGATAACTCCAATGAGATTTTGCCAGGCAATTATTGTGAACGTATTGTAACGGCCAACAAGGTTCCTCAGGACTACTGAATAAGAAATAGCTGCCAGAACTGCCATAAACTCCAGACCAACACCAAGAGGCGAAGCATTAAACCGGAATGAACGGTTTAAAACTACCAATCCTACACCAAGGAATGAAAAAAGTAACCCAAGAGTATTTATCCATCGAATTTTTTCACGAAAAAATATCCATGCAGCTACCGGTGACAACAAAGGAATTGTAGCTACAATTACTGCGGCAACTGTTGAGGAAATATAAATTAATCCGTAACTCTCGCCTATAAAATATAAAAAGGGTTCAAAAAAAGACATCAAAATAAATAGTCCAATATCTTTCCTTGAAGGTTTTTGCAAACGTTTAAGAACAACTGCAATTATCGAAATAAGAACAGCAGATATGGCAAGACGAAAAATAACGACAGTAATGGGTTGATAGCCCAGGTATGCAATTTTGAACCAAATAAAGGAAAAGCTCCAGAAGAAAGCTGCTCCCAAAGCCGAAATGAATGCCAAAAAATCTTTGTTTTTCATGCCCTAAAATCAACGACACAAAATTAAGCTTTTATATTAATGCTGTATTTGTATTATTCGGGTTACGATCAAATAAATGGAAAAACAGGTAAATTAAAACAGCACAGGCAATTCCATATATGTTGGCGTCAAGTCCCAAAGGAAGTTTAGCCTGGCTGATTATTAAAATAAGTGTGACGCTGCCTCCTGATATCATCGACCAAAAAGCCCCTTTTGTACTCCTGTTTTTTGTGAAAATTCCTGCCAAAACAGGGACAAACAAGCCAGAGACCATAAATGCGTAGGAATAAAGCATAAGATCAAGAACGTTGGGAATTTTCCAGGCGATAATAAGCGCGAAAGCACCAATAATAAGGGTGGTAAGCTGCGAAAGCGCCATGATTTTTTTTGAATTATGTTTTCTCAGAAGATCAGTTATAATGTTTCCTGAAGCTGCCATCAAACAGCTGTCTGCAGTAGACATAATTGCTGAAAAATAGGAAGACAGGACAATACCTGTTAGCCCGACAGGTAAAATTGTTCGCAAAAGAATGGGAAGCCCCATTTCAGGATCAAAAGTGCCGGTAACATTTGAACCGATAATTCCTGTTTCAAAAGCAACTTTGGCAAACAGTCCAAGAATTACACCGGTAAAAGCCATAACCGGATATTCAAAAAGTCCTGCGATAAACCAGGCACGTTGTGCAGTTTTCTTGTCGCCGGCAGCGTATATGCGTTGGTAGAGTGTCATCCCGATAAACCAAATAGGAACGATGGTGATAAACCAGTTAACGATTTGTTGCCACGATACGGCTGTTAATGAAAAAAAATTCTTTGGTAAGGTTTCTTTTAAAGTATCATACCCGCCAATGCCAAAATAGCATATCGGAATTCCTATAAAAACCAAACCGGACATAAGTAAAATCCACTGAAATGTATCAGTGTAAATTACAGCTTTAATACCTCCAACCGAAGTGTAAACAACAGCAATTAATCCCATTAAAATTAGAGCACTTTCCATTGAAATATTTGGGAATGTCGCTGATGCCAGTTTCGCACCGGCAAGAATTTGAGAACTGGTAAACCCCAGGTAGCCGATGGCAGAAATAATACCGGCTATTAATGCTACTTTCCAGTTATATAGTTGTTTCAAAAACTGCGGAAAGGAAAGAAAATTATGAATCCCGGCCAGTTTTGAGACCTTGGGAATTAACAGAACAGCACTTAACCAGGCTCCGATAAGTCCTGTGAAAAGTAACCATGTACCTGATAAACCCATGATAAATCCTAATCCCCCCAGCCCGATTGAAAATCCTCCGCCAACATCTGTAGCAACAACGGAAAGTCCTATGTGGAAAGAACTCATTTTTCGTCCACCAACAAAATAGTCATCGGCAGAATTGTTTTTCCGCATAAAATAGAAGCCAATACCCAGCATTAGCAATAGGTAAAGCGCAAAAATCAGATAGTCAATCCAATGCATTGAGCTATTTTGTTTCTGAATTTAATTCAAATTGTAAAGGGGGATCTGAGTGTTTGATGATACCTCTTGAAAGTAATTGATTGGTATGTTTTAATCCGTTTGAATAAGATAACTTCAGGTTTTTTACTACTTCTCCCAAAAAGCTTGGGCCATTCTCGTCGAGAAATTCAATAATTTTTAATTCTGTTTTGTCGTCAACTTTTGTCATTTTTGTTCCAATAATTTTAAATTTTATAGGGGGTTGTGTCTTTATTAACTGATTCTCCTGCCTCCAATGCATTAAACCTCTTGCAATTACTCCAGCCCTTTATTCCCCGGTTGCAAAATACATTCCGAACCAGGAATACAGGCTTCCCCAGGTCATTTATTTCGTCCTGATAAACGGGACATTCACCTGCATATTTGCAAAGTCTTCCTAAATTCATATTATATGTGTTTATAATAGATGTTCATACTTTCAATACTGCCACTGATATTTGTATTGTTTATTAGTGTTCCTGTATATTTATAATCGGATTTAATGAAGGTTTTGTTCATTCCGGGTTCTTTTAAACGGGCAATTGTGTAAACTGTTTTTATGTTGGCGAATTTCATTTCCTCTTCCATTTTAGCCAGGAGCAGAAACGCAATATTTTGCCCCCGGTATTCAGGAAGTACTGCAAAATCTGTCATTTCAGCGTTTTTGTTTTCAAAATCGATTTCTGCAGTTGATATACCTATTAATTTATTGCAGTCTTTAATTCCAAAATATTGCGTCTTTCTTTCCTGCATCGTTTGTAAAATGTAATCCGGGTTATGGACAGGGAAGGGGTAGCTTTCGAATACGCACCTGAATACTTCAGTAATGGAATCAACATCTTCGGGATTTAATCGTTCGGGAATAAATTTTGGCGAATGTTCAGATTTTATTTTTTTCGATTTGCCGGAAGAGTTTAGCAAGTCATAAAAAATTTCCAAATCTTTTTCAGGAACCTTTTCACGGTTGGGATTCATAAATTTTGATACAAATACACAATCGTGCTTGTTTTGGTAAAACTTTGGAATAAAAGCTTCAATAGAATAGTTGTTTAAAAGAAAGTCAGGTAAGGCACTGACCTGAATCTTGCCAAAAATTTTGGAATACCCCTCACTGATTGCCAGTTCATTAATTTTTTCCAGAGTTTCTTCTAAATTTTCAGGGTGAAGTTTCATCAGATAAATCCTATCGTTAATTTTTCCATGGTGTACAATAGATTTTCCCAGATTCTCAATTTTATCCTGCATCTTCCTCCCTTCTGTTATAACGCTCATTATTATCAGGAACCAAAGAAATTGTGGAGTCCTGGTCCGATAATAATTTTTCAATACCTAATGCTTTTTGTTCATCTACCTCATCCAACTGTAAATCGAGGTTGCAATTATCACAATCCCTGTCACAAAATTTTGCTTCGTACTTTTCCGGTTCCTTATAAGTAGTAATAATTCCTTCATAATTTCGAAGTACAACTTTATTCGTTGACCAGGAAATAATATAATTGGGCATTACAGGTATTTTACCGCCCCCACCCGGAGCATCGATAACGTAAGTTGGCACTGCAAAGCCAGTCGTATGCCCAATAAGGCTTTCAAGAATTTCAATTCCTTTTCCAACCGGTGTGCGAAAATGTGATAATCCTTCCGACAAATCGCATTGATACATATAATAAGGACGAACCCTGTTTTGTACCAGTTTATGCACCAGTTTTTTCATAATTCGCGGACAATCATTTACATTGGCCAGTAAAACTGACTGATTGCCGAGTGGGAATCCCGCGTTGGCCAGTTTTGCCAGCGCTTCTTTCGACGAGGATGTGATTTCCCGTGGATGGTTGAAATGAGTATTTATCCAAAGTGGATGATATTTCTTTAATATATTGATTAAATTGTTTGTAATCCGGTAAGGCAAAACAACCGGCATTCTTGTTCCAATACGAACAATCTCGACATGTGGGATTGATGTTATTTCAGAAAGAAGCCAATCGAGATATTCATCTGAAAGCATTAAAGGATCACCTCCGGATAGCAGAACGTCCCTTATCTGGGGTGTGTTTTTTATGTATTCTATACCTTTTAAAAGCTGATGTTTATTAGGAATTGAATCTACATCACCAACTTTTCTTTTTCTTGTACAATGCCGGCAATACATTGAGCAAATGTTACTTACGTGAAACAATACTCTGTCCGGATATCGGTGAGTAATGCCCTCAACCGGGCTGTCGCTATCTTCCGACAAGGGATCCTTGAGGTCTGTTTTTAAGACGTTTAACTCGTCAGCGTTTGCGAACGCTTGTATAAAAACAGGATCATTCCTGTAGTTCTCGTTATCAATTAGAGACAGATAATAGGGTGTTATTGATAAAGGAAACCGATCAACCGTTTTTTTCAGTTTGGTTTTTTCATCGTCGGTAAATTTGAGTCCGGTAAGAAGTTCAAATTTCTCGATACTTTTAATAGAATTTTTTAATTGCCATTTCCAGTCTTTCCAGTTTGAAATATTACTGTCGGACTTGATTTTTTTTGCAATTTCCTGTTGTACGTCATTAAATATTTCCATGCAAATTGTTTCTATGCGAACAAAAATAGCCATTAAATTCAATCTGCCAAAGTAGCTGTATTCTGGTATTGCAAATTATTAATAATTTATTTGCCTGATATTCAATGATTAATAGCTCATTTTAGATTTTTCCAGACCAACTGGAATTCTCTTATTTAAATCAATTATGTTTTACAGGAATTATTTTAATGAGATGAGGAATTATTGTCTTCAAGATGACCTTCAATCGTTATTAAAGGGGATGCTTCCAATTCTTCTATTTCAAGCAGCGAAACCAGAAGTTCGAGACTCTTCTCAATATTAATAAAAGTATTACTATCCAGTTTTTCCAGCTTTTTTGAAAGCTGTAAATGAAGAAGAGATGGAATTTGTTTCAATAATTTTTCGCCTTTCGAAGTAAGAGCGATTGTGACAACTCTCTTATCTCCTGATTTTGGCAGACGTGCCACAAGACCTTTGTTTTCAAGTCGGTTAATTATTCCGCTGGTAGTACTGGAATTTAGATGAAGAAATTTTCGAAGTTCACCTTGAGTCGCCTGATAATTATCAGATTCATTTAAAAAATTCAGGCTGAGAATTTGTGGGATACTGACACCATATTCCTTTTGGATTTTTTTCGATTCCAGGTTAATGGAACGCACAATTTTTCTGATTTTAATTAGAATTTCAGTCGAATCCATAAATAGAAAATTTATCGAATTCAAAAATAATATATATTTTTTAATGAATGCTGACAAAAATGTTCCTGCAGAACAATTTATAGGAAAATAGAATTATAGAGAAGTAATACGGAATTATAATGTTGAGGATTCGGTTTGATTAAGATTTGAATTTTATATAGGAAAAAAATAGAGGTTGCCTTACGACAACCTCCTTTTTTAAAACTTGCCAAATTTGCAAGTTATTCCAAAATTCAGCCCCCGTAAAACGTCTTCATCTGTTTCGTATAAATCAATTTTTGAGGTAAACCTATAGCTTACACTGGCAGCAGCACGGAACCATTTAGTGAGGTTAAATTCCAATTCAGCGGCGGGTTCAAATACAAAAAATAAATCGTGATCCAGCTCATTAAACGGATCAACTTCCCAGCTATTCCAACCATAATCTTCAATGAGTGCAACACCACCAACTCCGAATAAAACCGGGAATGACAAATGCATTGGTTTGGTTCCACCGATTATTGGTTCCACGAATATTCCACCGTAACCACCGGCTAAAGTGTATTCAAGATGATGGTTCTCATAATAAGTATGGTAATCGAGATTATTTACAAATCCGTAACCACCAATCCCGATTGCAAGAGAGTGGTCAAAAATAAAACCACCTCTGGCGCCGCTTATAAATGCATCTTTCCCATCAATTTGGGTGTATCCGAACGAAAGTGCACCATAACCCCCGTTGCTTTTATCTCGTGAGAAAATGGTTTGAACTTCATCGTCGTTGTTAAAAAAGTTTTGAGCATTGGCAAAAACTGCCCCAACTGCCAGAATAAGCAGCAATGTAATTTTTTTCATAGCTAATAAATTAATTGTTTATTGTTTCTGTTGTTTACGTATTTTTAAAAAAGGTATTTGATAGTAAATGCGAAATCGAACGGCTGGATATCAAATGTCTCTCTTCCAAATAAATCAATGTATGGTTTTGCCTCTAACCCGATCGAGAGTGGAATTTCATAAAAAACGTATTCCAATCCAGCCAATCCGTCTATACCTGCTATTACTGATGATTTATGTGAGTACCAGCGAGTATCGTAATTGTAATGTACAATATCCCAGGTTTCGTAACCTGCGTGTACTCCTGCTCCGTAGAAGAATACCAGTTGATCTGAAAAATCAAAAAGATCATATCGATGGAATTCTTTCAGGGCGTGCAGCTGTAATCCGCGATCACGGGTACTTAAAAGTATTTTGTATGAATTGTAATCATCGGTATAAAAACGGTATTCAAAACCTGATGATATTCCACCCCGGATACCCACTGCATGCTGATATCCCTGTGCATTTGATAAAAGTGTAATAATTGTAAAAACTAGTAGTAATAAATTTCGTTTCATGAGTAGCTGAATAATGATTGTTATTAGTTATAAGGTATAACGTTTCCAGAGCCCGAAATATGTTTTTCGATACCGGGATTTCCTGAATAATATATACTTCCGCTACCGGAAATGGAAGCTTTCAAATGATTTTCAACATTTACCCACATATTTCCCGAACCGGAAATTGACGCTTCACAGTTATTTAGTGTTAAATCATAGGCATTTATTTTTCCCGAGCCACTGACCAGAAAATCTCCAAAATTTGAATTTCCCGAGATATCAAGATTTCCTGAGCCTGAAATGACCGCATCGAGGCTTAAAGCATCAACAGCCGTTTGAATGCGGCCAGAACCCGAGATAACAACATCCATATTGTTTGTCGTAAAATAATCGGTTGTAATTATTCCTGAACCACTTTGTGTTATTCCCTTAAGATACGGAGTTGTGATGTATACTTCCATGGGAAGACGGTTTTTTACATTGTGAAATCCACGGACATAAATTTTTAATTTGTCCCTGTTTACATTGGTTTCAATATATGGGAGAATGTTTGATTCGGCATTTACAACCACCTCAAGTTCGTCTCCGTTGGTAATATGAACATCAAATTCTCCTTCAGATTGAACTTCGTTAAAATCGAGTGTGATTCTGCCTTCGGTGGCGGGAATGCCATTCCCCCGAATTGTGAAATCTTCAAGGCAACTTGTTGCTCCAAATAAGACAATAATGGAGCCAACTAAAAAAAGTTTAATTGTTTTCATGACTTAATAAATTTTGTTTTCTGTTAATTGTTTTGTCTTTCTATTTCTAGAGACAAGTGCTTTTTCGAAGGGTTGCAAAAAGTGTGCAAAAAAGTTTAAAATTATTCCGAATAAATTATTTCCTTAATCAGAAAATATATTTATTTCTCCGGAAGTGGCTGTAATAAAAAGTTTTGTATTGTTTTCTTTCTGCTTATTGAATGAACCCTTTATTTCAATTTTGTTCTCTTTTTCATCCAATTCTGTTTCTTCCAGAATATTTATTTCACGGCAAAAATCAAGATCCGATTTTGTATGTGTTATCTCAAATCCGAAACTGGTTTCTACCGGGAAATACAAATTGACATCGGTTGAACGCGATTCAATAAATATGTTGCTGAAATCGGGAGCTGTTTTTTCTATGTCAATATCTCCATAATCAGTTTGCAATGTCAGTCGGTCGGTTAGTTCATTTATTCTGAAATTGGAAAAACTACCATCTGCATCGATGAACTCGGCCAGTCGAATTCTGAATTTATCCCTTCTTGAATTGGCATCCAGCTCTTTGAGTTCAACAATTTCGTAATTTGTTGATTTACTCAGCAGATTTAAAATATCAGCTTTCCCAAGGTATAAATCGCTGTAGCTACAGTCAAATCTTCCATCTTTCATTTGGTTTATGGTAGCGTCGGCAAAATTCAGAGTTAGATTTAATTGTTGATTGAAATCCTTTGATTTAAGATTCCCGTTGGAGAGGTCTATTTCAACAGCTCCGAAATAGTCGTCATTAAATATGATGTCTCCAAATTTGTTTTCCAATTTAAGTTCGTTGGATTCCGGAAGCCAGACTGTATAGTTGATTTCCATTTTTTTATCGGTTTGTAAAAGTGACTCCAGAAAATTGGATACTTCCTTTTCAATTGCGCTGCGATCTTCTCCGACTGATGCTCTGAAAATTAAAAAATGTTCGTTGTGTGTAATATCAAAATCAATATCATCCATTGCTTTTTTGAGCCTCGATAATTTTTTTTCTTCAACAAGAATATCAATGTCAATTACAACCGAATCTTTTTCCCAGGTATTCAATTCAATTTTGCCGTACTTGTTTGCGATTTCAATCCGGGTTTCGGGTGAAACTTTATAGTGTTTTGAAATTTCTTTTGTTTCTGTAAACTGCGCTGAAGCTGAGTTTGGCAGAATCCAGCCCAGAAGAATAATCGCAAGTATATTTTTTAATTGTTTCATTTTTTGTTTTCTATTTTAACAATTTATCTGTTCCAGAACCTCATCAACCAGTTTTAGCCGGTTGCGGTTATTGTCTATCATGGCTTCAATAACAGCTTTGCTCGAAATGTTTTCTTTCAGGTCACCTTTTAGTTCTTTATACATTTCCTCAAGTTCACTCAAATCAGTTTCAATTTCATTTTTTAGCTCCGGATTTGTGTAATAACATTTTTTTATTTCTTTCAGTTTTCCATTAACCTGTTGTGCATAATATGCCTCAGCTTCAACCAGTTCACGTATTTCAGGATCCTCAATTTTTTCGGCATACCCGCCTGTATTTAATATATTGGTTTTATATAAGGTAACAGTAAATATAACTGCCAAAACCAGCACTGCCGCGATACGTAACAGCGGAGAATTCAGCCTTATTATTTTAGTTTTCCGCGTAGCTTTATTTATATTATCCCAAACTTTTTCGGAAGGTTCGAATTGGTCAAACTCTTCGCGGTTGTTTTTTACAAATTCTTCCAATCTATCTGTTTTCATTTTTACAGGGATTTTTGTTCTTTTAAAATTTCTACAATGCGACGTTTTGCCCTCAGGAACTGACTTTTTGAAGTTGATTCTGTAATGTTCATGATTTGTGCAATTTCAGTATGATCATATCCTTCAAGTAAATAAAGTGAGAATACCATTCGTCCTCCTTCTGGCAGCTTCCCCATTGCTTCGGTAATATTCTTAACCGAGAATTTTACTTCCTGTTCTTCCTCTTCAACTGCCTGATCATAATTGTATATTTCTTCGCAATACGTTAGTTCCACTTTTTTTTTGTTTATTGAATTTAAACAGGTATTTACTACAATTCTTTTCATCCATGTTCCAAAACTTGATTCCCACCGGAAAGAGTCCAGTTTCATAAAAGCCTGAGTAAATGCTTCCTGAAGCATATCTTCAGCCTCTTCACGATTATTCATCATTCTATAGCACACATTAAACATAGCTTTCGAATACAACTGGTAGAGCTCGTACCTCGCTTTATCTTTACCTCTTTTGCAGGCTTCGACAATACTTCTGTGTATTTGCTCCTTTTGTTCCAATTTTATTTCTTTCAGTTATAGTGACAAGGAAAAGTTTTAAGGGTTGCAAATTAACTGTCTGAGGATTGAATTATTTTTTCAATGTCTTTTTCAGAGTAGTCAGGTGTTGCCCCCGGTTTAGAAGCGACATAGGCTCCCGTAGCACAAGCATACTCAAGGGATTTTTGCGGTGATTGCTTTTTTTCCAGTTGAGCAATTAAAGCTGCCAGAAAGGAATCGCCTGCCCCCACTGTGTCTTCAGCATCAATTTTAAATCCCCGATGTTCGTACACACTGTCATTTATTAAAAGAAAGGCACCTTTGGCACCTCTGGTAACACAAATTTCAGGGCAGTTATAGTATTTAGAAAACCATACAATAAGATTTTTTATTTTTCCTGATTCGCCATGCCATGATGCGATTTTTATTAATTCTTCGTCGTTCATTTTTACAAAATCAGCAAGTTTAAGAAGGGATTCAACTATCCCGGGATCATCAAATGGAGGCCGCAGGTTAACATCAAAAATTCGTTTTGCTTCTGAATTTTTTAAAAGCTGGGTTAAAGTTCTTCTGGTAACAGCATTGCGGGATGCCAGTGAACCAAAAATTATTATTCGCGCATTTGCACACAGATTTTCTTTTTGTTTATCAGATATAATATTATCCCAAGCTACCGGCTCACAGATTTCGTACGAGGCATTTTTATTTGCGTCTAAACGAACAAGTACCTTGCTGGTAGGTAATTCAGTATCAGTGGCAATAAATGTATCGTTAAGCCCTGCATTTTTAATAAATCGGACCAATTCTTTACCCTCAGAATCATCACCAACTTTGCTAATAACTAACGGAGAATGTCCCTGCTTTTTCAGATGGATTGCAACATTCAACGGGGCTCCGCCAGCTTTGGCTCCACCAGGCAAAACATCCCAGAGAATTTCACCAAAACATACTACTTCACCGGCAACGTTTTTTTCCATAGTTTAGCATTTTTCCAAAAATAGTTTTTTGTAAAATGCTTTCCGATTTATTTTAACTTTTTTGAATCGAAAAAAGAATAAAATATTATATTTGCAACCGCAAAATCAAATGGTGGTTGTAGCTCAGTTGGTTAGAGCACTGGATTGTGGTTCCAGGGGTCGTGGGTTCAAATCCCATCTACCACCCAAAGAAAAGTCCCGCTTTGCCGGGATTTTTTATTTTATTCTTTTTGAAGATGATTGATTAAAAAGGCTTTATGCCTCGGAATCTTCCGGGGCTTTTTTATTTTTGCTGTATGCAAATTACAGGAATTATACTAGCTGGTGGCAAAAGTAGCAGAATGGGGCATGATAAAGCATTGATTAAGTTAGAAAACCGGACTTTGTTAGAGCGTGCAGTTGAATTTTGTCAATCATTTTGCGGGGAGATTTTAATTAGCTCGAATTCCGATGAACATACAGTGGCTGGATTTCCTTTAGTTTCCGATGAATTTGAAGATTGTGGCCCGCTGGGAGGGATATATTCCTGCCTTAAACATTCACAAAATGAGTGGAGTTTTGTAATCAGTGTTGATTCGCCTTATGTAAGACCTGATTTTGTTTCCTTTTTATTTTCACAAAAAGATGGTTTTGATGCTGTAGTTCCGGTTCATAAAAAGGGTAAGGAGCCGTTGATTGCGTTATATCATAAGAAAATATTACCAATCATTAAATCGCAATTGCAGTTGGAGAATTTCAGAATGCATTATTTGCTTGGAGAGATAAAAGCCAATTATGTGGATTCAAAAGATTGGGTTGAGAAATTTCCTCGGTTATTTTATAACATTAATTATCCGAAAGATCTAAAAACTGGGACTAAAAAAAGTAATTGAGTCTTTAGTATCATTACCCAAAATCGGAAATATTTTTCAGACGCTTCTTATCGGCAATTAGTATATCTTTCCCGAAAATTTTGATGATTTTGTCTTTGCGAAATTCCGATAAGGTTCGAATAACATTTTCTGTTGTCATCCCAATATATTCTGCAATTTCTCTCCTTGAAACCGGTAGCTCAAATTCATCTTTTTCATAAATGTAATTGGAAAAATAAAGAAGTACATGTGCTACTCTTCCTTTCAAATTCTTTCTTCTTATTTCCAGGTTTTCCAGTATAATTTTATCTGTTGCTTCACTAATTCTTGTCATTAGGTCCATGGTAAACATAGCATTTTGCTGCGCATGATTTTTAACAACTTCCAAATCCAAAAGGCAAACTACCGAGTCTTCAACAGCGGTAACGGAGTATCTGTAATTTTCTGAAGAAAAAATACTTAATAAACTTACAAAATCGAAAGGTTTTGAAAAGCTGAGTATTTGTTCTTTCCCCTGAGGCGAGTTCCGCGAAAGTTTAACCAATCCTTCTTTCATATAGAGGAATTCTTCAATTTTATCACCTTCTTTGGTTATTGATTCACCTCTTGAAAAGGTTCTTTCTTCTTTTATTTCGCAGATATCAGTTAATTCGTTTACACCTACATGAGAAAAAAAAAGGGTTTTTAATTGACATTGTTCGCAGCTACACTTCGTGGGACCTTTCATCATGACATTTCGCATCTTTAAATCCTCTAAAATACCAAAAACTTATGATATTTATTAGGCTGTGATAATTATCATACATAGAAAAAATTCTTTATTCCGTTCCGGCCTTAATTTTATCTCCGAATTCGATAATTAAAAGGTTTTTACATCATGAAAAAAATTGTAATACTTGGTGCCGGCACTGCCGGTACAATGATGGCAAATAAATTGCGTAAGGCACTGGATAAAGAAGAGTGGAAGATTACCATTGTTGATCAGTTTAAAACACATTATTACCAACCCGGGTTTTTATTTATCCCGTTTGGAATATACAACAAGGAAGATGTAATAAAACCAAAATCAGATTTTATTCCCAGCGGAGTAGATGTTATATATTCAGAAATCAATAAAGTTGAAGCAGAAGAGAACAAGGTTCTTCTTGAAGGCGGTAAAGTTTTGAATTACGATTTTTTGATTATCGCAACCGGAACCAAAACCTATCCTGATGAAACTCCGGGCTTAAAAGACAAATTGTGGTATAAAGAGATTTTCGACTTTTATACTGTCGAGGGTGCTGTTGCATTACAAAAATTCTTTAAGGGCTGGGAAGGTGGAAAACTGGTAATGGCAATTACAGAACTTCCTTATAAATGTCCGGTCGCACCACTTGAATTTGTATTTCTGGCTGACGCTTATTTTACAGAAATCGGAATTCGTGACAAGGTGGATATTTCTTATGTTACTCCTATGCCGGGAGCGTTTACAAAACCTATCGCTACCAAAATGCTCTCTGAATTGCTGGAAGAGAAAAATATTAAAGTTATTCCTGATTTTTATATAGAACATGTTGATAATGAGGAAAAGAAATTGGTTTCCTACGATGAGCAGGAAGTTCCCTTTGATGTATTGACTGTGGTTCCCGTTAATATGGGCGACGAGATGATCGAACGCAGTGGGTTGGGGGATGATATGAATTTTGTTCCTACAGACAAAGAGACTTTACAGTCAGTGGCACACGAAAATATTTTTGTTCTTGGTGATGCTTCCAATATTCCAACTTCCAAAGCTGGCTCTGTCGCTCACTTTGCAGCAGAAATTCTTTTTGAAAACCTGATGAGCGCTATCGAAGGCAGGCCTTTGCATGCGAAATTCGACGGACACGCCAACTGTTATATCGAAACTGGTAACGGAAAAGGTGCATTAATCGACTTTAATTACGATACCGAACCGCTTCCCGGAACATTCCCATTACCCGGTGTTGGGCCGTTTGGTCTATTGAAAAATACTAAAATCAATCATTACGGGAAAGTGATGTTCCGCTGGATTTACTGGCATATTTTGTTAAAAGGCAAAGAATTGCCGGTTGAGCCTTTAATGACAATGGCTGGTAAAAAGAAAGTGAGCTAAAAGGAAAGGAGTTTAAAAAATGGAAGAAAAAGCATTACAAACCCAGGTAGCAGAGCTGAATCAAAAGGTTGATCTTTTGCTGGAATATGTAAATCAGCAGAGGTTAAAAACCAACCAGTTGGAGGATTTGATCGCAGATGTATCGATTGTTGGAAAAGATATGTATGATACGGCAGTTGAGGATCTGGATAACCGGATGGTAAATCTGGATTTGGATCAGGTAAAAGGTTTGGTACTACGTATCCTGAGAAACATTGAAAATATGAATAATTTCCTCGAAATGTTTGAAAGTATCACAGACCTGATGAAAGATGCAGGCCCGATAGTCAACGAGGTAATTATTGATTTTACTAAAAAGCTGAATGAACTTGATCAGAAAGGATATTTTGAATTCTTTGCTGAAACAGGAAAAATATTTGACAATATTATTACGCATTACTCAACAAAAGATGTCAAGGAACTCGCGGATAATGTGGTTACCATCATGGAAACAGTTCGTTCAGCGACCCAGCCAGAAATGATGAGCGCTTTGAACAACGGACTGAAAATATATGGTAGTATGGAAATGGATAATGTTCCAGAATACTCCATATTTAAAGTAATGCGTGAAATGAATCAACCGGAAATGAAACGTGCCCTGGGATTCTTTGTAACATTTATGAAGAACATGGCAGCTGAAACAAATAAATAAAAATTAAAAATAGAGTTATGGCAGAAAAAACATTAGCAGGTAAAACTGTAACAGTAACCGATGAAGGTTATTTGGTAAACAAAGAAGATTGGTCAAAAGAAATAGCAGCCGAAATGGCGAAAGAAGATGGAATTGATTTGACCGATAAGCATTATGAAGTACTTGAATATTTGAGGAAGGAAGAAGCGGCAGGGGCTTCGTTAACCATCCGTAAAGTTGGTAAATCAGGAATTACTGATATAAAAGGATTGTATCAGTTATTTCCTGGCGGACCTTTAAAACTTTCATCAAAATACGCTGGAATTCCAAAACCGGCAAGTTGCGTGTAAATTTTAAATTCAGAAGTTATGACTGAAGTAAAAGAAACACCTTTAAAAAAGGTAATGATAATTGTGGCCAAGGCAAATATCGAAGATGTTTATGCAGGTTTGATTATGGCTAACGGCGCAGTTATGGAAGGAATTGAGGCCAAATTGTTTTTTACTTTTTTTGGATTGGATGCAATTACTAAAAAGTATATGAATAAGCTTCATACGGCAACAGTAGGGAATCCGGGTATGAGAATGCCTAATGGTTGGCAATTCCCAACGCTATTGGGGGCTATTCCGGGAGTTGAGGCAGGTGTGTCGGCAATGATGAAAAAACAGATGGATGAATTGGATATTCCGCCGGTAGACGAATTTTTGGATATGATTACAGCAGGTGGTGGAGAAATATATGCATGCAAATTAGCTGCAGAAATGTTTAAATTGACTATGGACGACTTAAATGAAAATGTAAAAGCGATAATTACGGTTGGTGATTTATACGCGATGTCGGGTGGAGAGGGCACCCAAATTATTTTCACATAGTTGTGGTTTAATTAAATGAAAAAGGACGTCACCTGATTTAGGTGGCGTTTTTTTATTCCCATACCGGAAGTATACAAACGCTGCTTCTTTTTTTCAGAGTTTCTTCAAAATGGTTAAGACTTTCTTTCATTACTGCAGAGGCTTCATCGTGGCAGGTTAAGCAGGCGCCAACAGTAAGAATATTTTTTTGCTGTTCCTCGTCAAAAGGAAAAACATTTGAACGTGTTGATACTTTACCTCCTCTTGTTTTTAGAAAATCAATCCAGGCATCTGCGGGAAGTCCGTCATCAATATTTTCATATTTTGCATTAAAAATCCATCTCCCTTTTCCGTCTTTGATTTCATAGTTTAGTTCACCTTCGCCGTAGCCCAAAGCTACGGGGTCGTTATGGCAACTAACACAGCTTCTCCCTTTCAGTGAGGTAGTGTGTGGCGCGGTTGGAGCATAAAGCCGGTGAAAAATTCCTTTTTCGTTTTCATTCTTTGTGTATGACTTCATGTCAATAGTGAGGATCATTCCTGGTGTAACAGGAATTATTTCAGTTTTTCCTTTTGTTTTTCGAATTCCCAATGTTGGTAATTGTGCTTTATATTCACCTATATATTCAACCCACCCGCCTTTTTGTTCCACATTCTTCATCATGTTGTAAGCCGGTTCATTTTCGTCAAAAGCATTGTGGCAGCCAATGCAGGTAGGTACCCAGGAAGAGTGACAACTTGAACAGGAAAGACTCGAATGTGCCTTGTCACGTGAGCAAACACTAGCCGGTGGTTTCATTGTCATTTTTTCCCCGCTGTTTTTTGCGATAAAATAAGCGGAATCTTTTTCAAGAAAAGTATTTATTAGCGCACGGTTGTGTTTTTCTGTTACAAGGAATTCTTTTTCGGAAATATTCCCAAACCGAAGTGCTGCAATAATAGCGGATTCATTATCCAGATTTTCAGTGGAAACCGTTCTGGCCGGTCCATCAAAATGGCAATCGGAACATTGCACATCCTGCTGATCTTCCTGATGGGCGTAATGATTTTCATCGCCCATTATTTCATAAGAGTGATGACAATCGATGCATTCGAGTCCCAGCTGATGATGCACGTCTTCCTGCTTTTTAACAAAAACGCGGCTGTCTTCAATCAAACGATAATTGCTACTGTCGGGCATTTCGGCAGCTAGAAGTGTTGTTTCATGCCAGCCTTCATAATTGGTAGAAATTCGCCCAGATCGGCTGTGGCAGCCAAAGCAATGATTGTTGCTTATATTTAAACTAATTTCAGGATGAGCATTGATTACATCGCCGTTGTTTTGAGCGAGTGCATTTTCTGCTTCTTCACTGTAATTCAGGTGGCAAGCCAAACATCCGCCTCCGCGGCTGGCTTCGGTTATTGGCCCGTATTCAACTTTTGGGTTTCCAAGGTGACAACGTACACATAAATTTCTCAGGTGTTCATCAGCCGCTGAATTTCCTAAGCTATGCACATCAGTTAATAAATCAGGATTGTCCTGTTCATTAAAAACAAAACGATCAACACTAATCATTCCGCTGAGTGTTGCCATCAAACCGGTTGGTACCCTTTCTGCAATTTCAGGATGACATTGCGTGGTTCCACAAGATTGTTTTGCTGTTGTTAAATTGCCCGGAATTAAAATCATATTACGATGTGATTGATTTTTGCCGGTCGCAAAAGGATTACCTCCATGACAGGAAAAACAACCTATTGCTTCCGGTGAGTGTGAGTCGGTAAAACCATGTGTTTCTGAATGACAGGCAAGACAGCTTTCCTTCCTCCCTTGTATTACCGGAGATGCAGTTAATTCCTTCGATTCAAATTCAGTCGAAAAATTAACTATAGGTGTCCTAAAATTGTGCATCACCGTGTATTTGTAATCACGACTCCACGGGGTAGTCCATTTCCAGTTTTCGCCTCTGAAAAATAAACCGATAATTGTTAAAACAGAATAAAATCCGACAAAGAACAATAAGCTTCTTTTGCTAAAAAACATTGTTTTATCCTTTGCGGAATTTGCCAGGTAAATGAAGATGAGAACTGCCAGAAATAAAAGAAGCGACCATTCGGGATATTTTAACCAATGAAGAATTTCCTGAAATCCCACAAAATACCAGGGGCCTTTTACGGCGGGATTGACATTGTCGTGCAATGGTGCACTCAGGAAGTAACTTAAGACAAGAATTCCGATAAATGAAAGGATAAACTCAGCCACGGGCGGCCAGTATTTTCTACTGTGCTCAACCATAGCAACAGCAATAAAAACAGTAAATGTGGCAATGTGGTGAACATAAATCAATTGGTAGCCATCCGGATCACCCAAAAGAGAATAGGCAAGTGATTTCCCGAACAGTGGAATTCGTTCTGACAGTGTCTGTAAAATTTGTCTTGCCTGTTGGCTGTCTGCATCTCCTTTTAACAGAAAACCAGAAATCATGGCCAGAAAAATTATGAGTACAGCCACGCTTAAGCGAAAAGCTACCCCTTTTTTTAAACCGATTTTTTGTTTATAGTGAAAATGATCATAAAGATGGATGAGGCTGATAATAAGAAATAACTGGGAGCTCCAGTAATGATAATTACGAATGAAGGAAGCCCATGGATTGGTCACCATAATATTACTGATGCTCAGGTAAGGTGAGCTAACATCAAAGGGAATAGCAATGAAAATGCCGGATAATATAACGAGCCAAAACAAGGCCAATGCCATTGTTCCGAATGTTATTTTATCTTTTTTCTTTTTCATATCACCCTTTTATTATTATATTTTTCCTGTCTTCAGATATCTCGAAAGGAACTATTTCAAGATTTTTGTAGGCAGGTCCTTTTTGAACTTTACCATCAAGAGTATACTCCGAGCCATGGCAGGGACATACAAATCGGTCTCCATCCTGTTTGTCGATTTTACATCCCAGGTGTGTACAATGCGCTGAAAATACCTTTGTTGAATTATTTTGAGTAACGATAATATAGTTGTTGTTGAAAATGACAGCTTTATTTTTATTGAAGGGAAGAATCTTATTTTTACCGTCTTTAGTTTGAAGATGCTCCATTGTAAGTTTGTTCCAAATAACAATAAAAAAGGAGACAATTCCGGCTAAAACGATTTTTAAAAATGTCCTCCTGTTTTTCATCTTCTACCTGTTTTTCTTTCAGCAAATGTAATAATTTGAGTACATAATGATCGTCATTCTGTCGATTTCGGCAAACAGATTTTTCACGTTATTGTGCTCTATGTTGTTGCAGGTCAGTTAGATTAGTGTTCTGGTAAAATGAACTAATGTTTGATGTTATTTAGATTCGGACTTGTTAACGTTTCTGCTTCATTTTTAATAGTTTACGCTAAAATGGACTTATGATTTGATTATATGTTGATTAACTATTTGTTTTCAACTATTTGTTAATCAGTTGTTTTAGTTTATTTCTTGCGGATTTGTTCAATTATTGATTTTGAAAGAATGTCAATCATAATACGCTTATTTTTAACGTTTTCAAATAGTCCAAATTTATTACAAATGTGCAAATTCCTTTTTATATTTGCGCTAATATCTAAAAATATAAATAGTTAGATATTAAAAATTATAGAATGAAAGAAATGTAACTTCTTAAATATTTGCTTATAAAGAAGGTTGATTTTGTTCTTTAAAAAAAATCACGAATGAAAACAAGACGGGATTTTATAAAAATTTCAACTGTTGGGGCAGGGGCTGCTGCGCTTAGCATTAAGGGATTGAGCTCCAAAGGATTTGGATTATTTGATGCAAAGACTGAAGGGCCTGTAAGTGATGAGGAGTTAACTCCATATCCTACCTATTGCGAAGTTTGTTTTTGGAAGTGTGCTGCCTGGGCGTATGTAGACAAGAACGGACGAATCCGAAAAATAATTGGGAATAAAAATGATCCGCATTGTAACGGACGTTTATGTCCTCGTGGAACTGGTGGAGTGGGAATGGTTTATGACGATGATCGTCTGAAGCAACCACTTATCAGGGAAACACGCGAGGATGGCAGCCAGTATTTCAGGGAGGCAAGCTGGGAAGAAGCTTTGGATTTGGTAGCCAGTAAGATGAAAGAAGTCAAAGAGAAATACGGACCAGAGGCATTTGGGTTATTTAACCACGGAACACCGGGAGGACACTTTCATCATCTTTTAAAAGCCTATGGTTCGGAAAGTAATGCTGAACCTGCTTTTGCAAATTGTCGTGGTCCCCGTTCATCGGCTTATTTTTCAACTTTTGGAGCTTATGTGGGCTCGCCGGAGAATACAGATATCAGAGATACAAATTGTCTTGTTCTGATTGGTTCTCATATTGGGGAAAATATGCATAATTCTCAAGTTCAGGAAATGTCAGAGGCGATTGACAACGGTGCAACTATAATTACTGTTGATCCTAGGCTCTCAACCGCTGCGGCACACTCTGATTTTTGGTTGCCTATAAAGCCTGCCACCGACATTGCGTTGATTCTGGCATGGATTCATGTATTGATTTATGAGGAGCTTTACGATAAAGATTATGTGGAACAATATACATTTGGGCTTGAATATCTGAAAGATCATGTAAAAACAATGACTCCCGAATGGGCATATGGAATTACAACCATTGAACCTGAACAAATCCGCAAAACAGCCAGAGCGATGGCAAGTGCTGCTCCGGCAGTTTTGATTCATCCGGGCAGACATGTTGTGTGGTATGGTGACGATACTCAGCGAGGCAGAGCAATGGCTATCTTAACAGCTTTGCTTGGAGCCTGGGGTAAACGTGGGGGACATTATTTTCCAGAAAGTGTTTCAGTTCCTTCATTTCCACATCCTCATTTCCCTGAACCGGAATGGACATGGAAAGACTGGAATGAAGGAAAATATCCGTTGGCTACAATGGGTATAACTACTGAATTATTAAAGGCTTCTGTTCCAAGATATAATTATAAACATCAGGTAAAAGCATGGTTGGTTGCCGGAACAAATCTTCCGCTTTCGATGCCCGATAAGCCATTGTTTAAAGAAGCTGCTGATTCCGTTGAATTTATTGCGGTTATGGACACAATGCCAATGGATATTACGGGTTATGCAGATGTTGTTTTGCCTGAAGCTACTTACCTCGAGAGGTATGATGTGATTCGGTCTGCGCCAAATCGCGAACCAAATATAGCCTTACGCATGCCGGCAATCGAACCAAAATACAATACAAAGCCCGGTTGGTGGATAGCAAAACAAATTGGTGAGCGGCTGGGATTGCATGATTATTTTAATTATGATGACTATTCAGAAGTAATCGACTGGCAATTGAAACAACTGGGAACTTCGCTGGAAGAAATGAAAAAGATAGGAGTTAAGAAATATCCGCGAAATAGCGGGCCGTTGTACTTGTCTGAAGGTGAGGATTTTGAATTTAATACAACTACAGGAAAAATTGAATTGTACTCGGTTGATTTTGCTGATCATGGTTTTGATCCGTTGCCAAAATATACTAAACATCCGGAACCGCCATCGAATTTTTATCGTTTGATTTATGGTAGAGCTCCAATGCATACATTTAGCCGCACATCAAACAATCCGAATTTGTCTGATTTGATGAGTGAAAACAGCGTTTGGGTGAATCCCAAGGTAGCTGATTTGTGGGGATTGAAAAAGGACCAGAAAGTTTGGTTAAAGAATCAGGATGGTGCAATAACATCATTCCCTGTAAAAGTACGTGTCACAGAAAGAATTAGATGGGATTCGGTTTATATGGTTCACGGATTTGGTCATTCCAATAAAAAATTAACAAGGGCATTTGGACGCGGAGCCAGTGATACCGAAATGATTACAAATGTAGCTGTTGACCCTATTATGGGTGGCACCGGAATGAGAGGAAATTTTATTACTTTTTTAACAGAAGACCCGGCTCTTGAAGGAAAGGAGGTTAAAGCATGAGATATGCAATGGCAATTGACACAAAAAAATGTGTTGGCTGCGGCGATTGCGTCGTAGCTTGTCAAACTGAAAATAATGTTCCACACGGATTTTGCCGTGATTGGATAGTTGAGCGTGTAGATGGTACCTACCCCAGTCTGGACTTGGAGTTTCGTTCGGAACGATGTAATCATTGCGATAACGCTCCATGTGTGAGATGTTGTCCTACCGGGGCAAGTCATATTGAAGATGGCGGGGCTGTTTTGGTTGAGCACAACAAATGTATTGGTTGTGGAGCCTGTATTCAATCCTGTCCTTATGACGCAAGGTATTCTCATCCTGAAGGATATGTTGATAAATGTACATTCTGTTTGCATCGCGTGAAAAAAGGGCAGAGTCCGGCCTGCGTAGATGTTTGTCCTACACATTGTCTTTATTTTGGTGACCTTGATGATCCAAATAGCGATGTTTCTCTGGCATTAAAAGATCGTAAGTGGAAAGTGTTGGCTCCTGAAGCCGGAACCAAACCGCAACTATATTTCCTAACCTAACCCGTAAAAAGTATTTGAAATGAGAGAAGAATTATTTGTAAGTGGACGAAATATTCCGAATATCGATCCTTATTTGAATATCTGGCATTGGCAAATACCACTGTACTTGTTTTTAGGTGGTTTGGCAGCCGGAATCCTTTTCTTTGCAGGCTTTTTTGTAGTTAGGGGCAAGGAACATAAAATGCAGGCAACAGTAAAATGGGCTCCAATATTGGCTCCAATAGCGCTGGTGCTTGGTCTTTTGGCCTTATTCTGGGATTTAAAACATAAACTTTATTTCTGGCAGTTATATACGACAATTCGCTTGGAATCGCCAATGGGATGGGGAGCATGGACCTTGATGATTATTACCCCTATTTCATTTATCTGGGTGGCCAGTTATATGAAAGAAATTATTCCGAATTGGAACTGGAAATTCAAATTCTTGGAACAGTTTGAAGCCTGGGTAATTAAAAACCGGGTTGGTTTTGCCTGGGTGATGATGATTTATGCGATAATTCTGGGAGTGTACACAGGTATACTTTTATCAGCATTTAATGCCCGACCCCTTTGGAATACATCCATACTTGGCCCCTTATTTCTGGTATCCGGTTTTTCTACAGGACTGGCAGCAACTATATGGATTAGTAAGGATGCAAAAGAACGTAAAATTCTTAGCAGGATTGACCTTGTTTTTATTTTTATTGAATTGTTTCTGATTGTCCATTTATTTATGGGATTTTTAGCAGGTTCTGAAACAGCAATAGAAGCTGCCCGATTATTTCTGGGAGGGGAATTTACAGTTAGTTTTTGGGTATTTGTTGTGTTGCTGGGTTTGATTTTTCCGGCAGTTTTGGAAACGCTTGAACTTTGGGGATACCATGTTCCAAAATGGATTCCACCGGCATTGATTTTATTTGGAGGATTTATGTTTCGCTTCATTATTGTTGAAGCCGGTCAGATTACACGCTATTTGTACTAAAAAATAAATAATTCAAGATCATGAATATTGGAAATAATACAGATAATCAGCCAAAATACATTAATCCATACCTGGGTGGTGTTTTGCTGGGGTTGTTAATCATTATAACTGTTTTTATAACGGGTCGTGGACTTGGTGCCAGTGGCGCCATCAAAAGTTCGGTAGTAACAACAGCTGATGTTATTACCCCGGAAATGGCCAGAGATAATGAATATATGAGTCAGTTTATCAGTGATGATCATTCGCCTATGTATACATGGCTTGTTTTTGAGTCTCTCGGAGTACTATTGGGTGGATTATTGTCAGGCATTTTGTTTGGCCGGGTGAAAAAAATCCATACTGAACATAATCCTAAAATTACCAGTAAAAAAAGATTAATATTTGCCTTAATAGGAGGTGCTCTGTTTGGTATCGGAAGTCAGTTTGGCAGGGGGTGCACCAGTGGTGCTGCTTTAAGTGGAAGTGCAACATTTGCTCTTGGAGGAGTTATTGTCATGTTTGCAATTTTTGGAACCGGCTATGCAGTAGCATATTTTTTCAGAAAACTTTGGATTTAAAAAACAAAAATTAAAAAATATAAAAATGGGACCTTTAATTCCTAACGGTATAATCAGTGGCGACTGGGATTTTTTAATTGCTATTTTGCTTGGAATCGCATTTGGTTTTATACTTGAAGCTTCAGGATTTTCATCTTCAAGAAATATAATAGGTGTATTTTATGGGTATAATTTTGTGGTACTACGCGTATTCTTTACTGCCCTGATCGTTGCCATGGTTGGCCTGATGTATTTCGATTACTTTGGCTGGCTTGACTTAAATAAGATATTTATTTTACCTACATATCTGACACCAATGATAGTTGGAGGTGTCGTAATGGGAATAGGCTTTATTTTAGGAGGTTTTTGCCCGGGGACCAGTTTTACCGGCATTGCAATTGGCAAATTGGATGCCTTATTATTCACCGTTGGCCTATACTTAGGTATTTATGCTTTTTCAATCGGATATCCATTTCTGGAAGGGTTTTATAACAGTGGTAGTATGGGGAATGTAACATTGACCGATGTTACCGGTATTCCTGCAAAATGGTTTGCCATTGTCTTTACCGTAGTTGCACTGGCTGCTTTCTGGATTACAATGTTGATTGAGAAACGTGTCAGAAAAAATATGACTCAATATAAATTTTAATCTGATGAATCGAAATTATATATACTTAACCGTTTTAATGCTTGTGCTTGCATTTGGAACCCTGTTGCTTTCAGGAACAAAAGAACCGGAGCAGATTGAACCGGAACAGTTGTTAAAAGAAATAGTTCAGCCAACAAGATATGTGACAACAGATCAGGTGGCAAAAATGATTATTCAGGGTGACCCTTCACTTATGCTGATTGATGTGCGAAATGAGGGTGATTATGACTATTATTCTCTTCCAAATTCGATAAATATTCCTGTTGATAGTTTATTAAAAGAAGACAATCAAAGTTATTTGGGAATACCGGGAATTAAGGTTGTTTTTGTTTCCGATGACGGAATCAAAGCTGATCAGATGTGGGTGCTTACAAAACGATTAGGATATGGTAGCACTTATGTTATGGAAGGTGGTTTAAATAAATGGATGCAAACAATTATTGAACCACCAGTGCCGGATGGGAACGATCCATCTTCGGCATTTGAAATGTATTCCTTCAGAAAAGGAGCACAACTGTTTTTTACTGGCGGAACGGGAGACGAGGTGGAATCTTCAAAAGTGAATGTTGAAGTCAGAAGAAGAGAAAAAACTTCTGTTGCTGCAGGAGGTTGTTGATATAGAAAATAAAGAGAAAAATATAATTATGCATATACATGAATTAAATCCTTGGAGAACACTTATAGCATTATCTGTTTTTGTTGTCCTTTTGGTTATTGGTTTTATAACAATGAAAAAACCACTGATTTCCTATGAATTGGATATGGAGGAAAGTATTGCCGAACTTACAGAATCAGACCTGTATTTTTATCCATGGGAACTTGATGCAGTGATTAATGGTGAAATCGATTCCATTGTACTGTTCGATATTCGCGATAATTTCTTATTCGGGCAAGGGCATATACCGACTGCTGAAAATATTTCAGCAAACGATTTGACCGATGGAGATAATATTAAAAGGTTGGAGGCCTTAAAGGAAATGGGAACAACTGTTGTTCTATATGGTGATGATGAATTACAGGCAAACGGGACTATGATGTTGTTTAGACAGGTTGGTTTTGACAATATAAAATTGCTGCTTGGCGGGTATCAATATTATTTCGAAAACAAAGATGACCTGTATTCCACGGTTGAAGATGATGCTTATATGAAAGGATATGCCCGCTATGATTATGCAGATATGGCTGCTCCTAAAGAGGGTGCGGTTGGAATTGATTCGGATAAAAAACCTGTACAGGTGCAGCGCAGGCAAAAAGCAAATGTTGCAGCCGGGGGCTGTTAAAAAAAAATTGAAAAAATTAGGCATTTGAGTTATGTAGGTTAGTCGTACCTTCAGCCCCTGATTATTTTTTATAAATTCCCTGAATTTAAAATCTCTATTTCGTAAATTGCCAGTTTGGTATTTTTTTTGCATCCTCGTTTTTCTTCTTCTGTAAATTGAAGAATCTAATTAATTTTAACTCGTATTTAAATTTTTGTTATGTCAAGAATATTGGTAATCGACGATGAAAGAAGTATCCGTAATACATTAAAAGATATACTGGAGTATGAAAAGTATGAAGTGGATTTAGCTGAGGACGGAAACAAGGCTATTGAAAAAATCAGAACGGCAGAATATGATATTGTGCTTTGCGATATCAAAATGCCGGGATTAGACGGAATTGAAGTTCTGGAGCGGATGAATATGCTGACACCAGATACTCCTGTCGTTATGATCTCGGGACACGGGAATATTGATACGGCTGTTGAATCGATAAAAAAAGGAGCATTTGACTATATTGAAAAACCATTGGATCTTAATAGGTTACTTATTACCATTAGAAATGCAATGGATAAATCGAATTTGGTTACCGAAACTAAGATTCTAAAAAAGAAGGTTAATAAGAAATATGAAATAATCGGAGAATCAAAAGCTATAAGGTCAGTTGTAGAAATGGCTGATCGTGTAGCTCCAACAGATGCACGTGTTTTAATTACCGGTTCTAACGGGACAGGTAAAGAGTTGGTGGCACGTCGCATACACGATCAAAGTAGTAGGGCATCGGGGCCATTTGTTGAAGTAAATTGTGCCGCAATCCCTTCAGAATTGATAGAGAGTGAACTTTTTGGTCATGAAAAAGGGGCATTTACTTCGGCTGTCAAACAACGAAAAGGAAAATTTGAACAGGCAACCGGGGGAACACTCTTCCTTGATGAGATTGGTGATATGAGTTTATCTGCTCAGGCCAAGGTGCTGCGGGCCTTGCAGGAGAATATAATATCGAGAGTAGGTGGCGATAAACAAATAAAAGTAGATGTTCGGGTTGTGGCGGCAACAAATAAGAATCTTTCTCACGAAATTGAAGAAAATAAGTTCAGGGAAGATTTGTATCACAGGCTAAGTGTCATATTGATTCATGTACCTTCCTTGAATGAAAGACTGGAGGATATCCCATTGCTTTCTAATCACTTTATAAAACAAATTTGCGGAGAATACGGGATGATAACTAAGGAAGTTACTGATGATGCTGTTGCTGAATTGCAGAAAATAAATTGGACAGGAAATATACGTGAATTCAGAAACGTGATAGAAAGGCTTATCATTCTTTGTGATAAATTGATTACCGGCGATGACGTTCTTCGTTTTGCAGCGCCACTAAAATAATTTCTTGCCTCGAATAAAAACAACTTGTGTATTTTATTGTTACAATGATACAAATGTTCCTGAATTAGAACATTTTTAATTATTGCGTGTTTTAAAATAGCCTCTGGAAACGGGAGAATAAAATTTGTCATGGCGTATTATTAATCTTTCCCTCGGGAAAAAATTATCTTCGGTTTACCAGGGGCTTTTCTATTTAAAATTTATTGAGAATATCCTAATATTCAACTTTGAATAGATAAAAGACCAGATTCAAAAGGATATAAAGGAAAATAATAAATGTTAGTCCGTAAAACTTAAAGAAGACTATCAGGAGTAAGGCAATAATCAAAAACAAATATCGGAACCAGTTATGTTTAAGCTTTAGCGATTTAAATTTTAGTGAAAACATAGGTAAGTTAATCACCATCATTCCCGAAAGAAATATACATAGAAACAATAAATTCTTAGTGGAATAAACCAGTTCGAATAATGCCTGATCCCCGGGATATTGAAGAATTAATCCAAGTGAAGCCCAAAGTAATCCGTTAGCAGGTATAGGAAGCCCTCTGAAAAATTTTTCTTCAGAAAATGAGGTGTTAAAACGGGCAAGACGTATAGCTCCAAAAACAGGAATCAGGAATGCCGAAAAAAGAATGAGCCACTCATACCATTTTGTAGAAATCTCATGAATAGGAAGATTTTTCCCAAACAATGAAAATTCAAATAGTGTAAAAAGAATCATGCCCGGAGCCAGCCCAAATGAAATCACATCGGCAAGCGAGTCAAGCTCTTTGCCCACATCAGAATATGCTTTTAACAGGCGCGCTGCAAAACCGTCCAAAAAGTCAAAAACAGCAGCCAAACAAATAAATAAACCAGCCCATATTAAATGCCCGTCAATGGCAAAGATTACTGCCAATGAACCTGAAACAAGGTTTAGTGAGGTTATAAAATTGGGTATTTGGCCTATGATTTTTTTCATTTCCTTTTACTCAAGAGTAGCAAGAATGGTTTTACCACCTATTGATTTCTGATGCAAATTAACATTAATTTTTGCATTAGCGGGAAGAAAAACATCAACACGCGATCCAAACCTTATAAAACCATATTCCTGTCCCTGAAAAACAAAATCTCCCGGTTTTTTATAATTGGCAATTCTTCGTGCGACAGTTCCGGCAATTTGACGGGAAAGAATCTGAGTTCCGTTCTCCATTTTGAAAACCGTTGAACAACGTTCATTTTCTTCGGAAGACTTGGCAATAAATGCAGGATAAAATTTTCCGGACTTATGATAAACATATACAACCTCGCCTGAAACCGGAGCCCGGTTCTGGTGTACATTCAGAGGTGACATGAATATTGAAATCTGAATGCGATCATCTTTAAAATAATCCTTTTCATAAACCGGTTCAATAGCAACAATATCACCATCGGCAGGAGAGAGAATGTGCATCTCGTTTTGCACAATTTTTCGATTGGGAACCCTGAAAAAGTAAACGACAAGCCCGGCCAGAATCAATGATGCAGCCATTAATAAATAAAAGATGAAAAATTCTTTCAGAAGAAAATAGATTAGTGCATCCAAAACTGCGAGAATAAAAAACGCAACCGGAATTATTTTTATACCCTCCTTGTGAATTTTCATCATAAATTTCCTCCAATTAACAGCCACAAATAAATTACAGGGATTATAAATAACAAACTATCCAGTCGATCCAGAAAACCTCCGTGTCCGGGTAGTATATTTCCAGAATCTTTAACATTTATTTCCCTTTTTATTTTTGATTCAAACAAATCTCCAAAGGTTCCAAATACAACCACAATAATTGCTGAAATAATCCAACCTGCAATTGAAAGCGACTGAAAAACAACAGCATTTAGAATTCCCATGATAATGGCAAAAACAGCCCCTATAATCAGCCCTTCCCATGATTTATTTGGTGATATTTTTTCACTCATTTTGTGCTTCCCAAATTGAGTTCCACCCACATAAGCCATTGAATCATACACCCAAATGATTAGGAAAATACCGACCAGAATCCATGGATAAAAATCAGAGTTTCCCGGGAATCCCGGGAAGACTATAAAATTGAGCAAACTAAAAGGGACAGAGATATAAATAAAGCCAAATAGTGTAATAAAGGCGTTTTTGAAAGTATTACTTTTTTTTGATAAAATTTCGGACGTAAATAGTACAACTAATAGTGGAAAAAACAGAAAACATAGCTGATAAGGAACGAGTTTTATTGTAGCAGAGAAACAGATAATGAATACAATTCCTCCTAATATTGAAGCTAATATTTTTTGAGGATAATAACCTGAATTTTCCATTAATTTGTAGAACTCCAGTTGAGTTAATACCATCAGCAGAAGAAATACAATTCCGAAAAAATACGGGTGAATGATTGTTCCGGCTAAGATAACAGATACATAAACGACACCGGTAAATAAACGTTTCAGAAAAGTATTCAATGTTTTAGATTTTTAAGCAATTCAACGGAACGTTCTGCATCAGCTTCAGCTACATAAACTAAATATTCGCCAAAAGATTTGTAAGCTGTATCCTGTTGATTTAAAACAACAGCTTTGATGCCCTCATTTTCGAGAATTTCCCGGGCCATTTCAGCCTTGTATTCGTGTGCTGTCATGAACACTTGTATCCAACCTTCTTCCATACTACAAAGGTATATAATTAGAATTATTTTTCAGACTAAAAATACATGAAGCTCTTTTGGGCCGTGAGCTCCAAGAATCAGAGTTTTTTCGATATCGGCAGTCCGGCTGGGGCCGGTAATAATTGTGATCTGTGTAGGTAAATTGTCTTCATATTTTCCAACAATTCCTGAATAGGCACTTTCAAGATAGTCAACTACCTGATTTTTACGGGCAATTACAATATGCACAGGTGGATAAACAAACATTTGGCGTCCGCCGGCCTGAGCTGAGCTAACCATTATTGAGCCCGTGTGAGCGATTAAAAATTCGCAACCAGTAACACCTGCTTCAATATCACTGTTTAATTCAGAACAGGAAGACGATATATTGTACTTTTCTAAAAGTTTTTGAAGCTCTGTTTCTTTGCAACAAATATTTTTGCTTGAAAATTTTTTGAGGAAATTTTGCAGTTCAGAAAAGAGTTCATCTTCTTTTTCAAATAAATAAACTCTCCCGTTCACTCTCTCCAGATTTTCTTTGAAAGCCATTGCTAAAGGCTTGTCAATCGAATAGTAAACGGGAGTATCAAAATCAGGCTTGTCAGGCAAAGGAAGTTGGGTGTTTTTTAATTTTTCTAATATATCCTGCCTTGCCGATTTCATTTTAAGCAGATATCACCTGGCTTTCAGAATCCTCCGGTTTTTCTTCAATTCCTTTATTATCTGAAACATTTTGGCGTTGTTTTTCGGCAACCCCGGTTTCTTTGTTCCAGGGGCGTTTCCCAAAAATTTCTTCCAGATCTTCACTGAAAATTACTTCTTTCTCCAACAAACGATCTGCAAGTTTTTTGTGTCCTTCTGCATTATCTTTTAGTACTTTTAATGCTCTTAAATATTGCTCGTCGATAATAATTTTTACTTCTTCATCGATTAATTCAGCTGTTTTTTCACTGTACGGTTTTGTAAAAGTGTAATCGCTTTGACCTGAGGAATCATAAAAACTTACATTACCAACTTTTTCACTCATTCCAAAGATACTTACCATTGCATAGGCCTGCTTGGTAATTTTTTCCAGGTCATTTTGAGCTCCGGAAGAAATTTTTCCGAAGATTATTTCTTCAGCAGCACGGCCACCAAGTGCTGAGCACATTTCGTCAAGTAACTGCTCTTTCGTTGTAATCGATCTTTCTTCGGGTAAATACCAGGCAGCTCCCAAAGCCTTGCCACGAGGAACGATTGTAACTTTTACAAGCGGGTGTGCATGTTCAAGGAGCCAGCTAATGGTAGCATGTCCGGCTTCATGATAAGCAATGGTTTTCTTTTCTTCCTGCGAAATAATTTTATTTTTCTTCTCCAGACCACCAATAATCCTGTCAACCGCATCCAGAAAATCCTGTTTGGTAACCGCATCCCTGTTTTTGCGTGCTGCGATTAATGCCGCTTCGTTACAAACATTGGCAATGTCAGCACCTGAAAATCCCGGCGTTTGTTTAGCAAGAAATTCAACTTTTACTTCTTCGCTAAGTTTTAAGGGGCGTAAATGAACATTGAAGATTTCACCCCTTTCATTCAGGTCAGGTAATTCAACGTGAATTTGTCTGTCGAAACGTCCGGCACGCATTAATGCACGATCAAGAATATCGGCGCGGTTCGTGGCAGCTAAAATAATTACTCCACTATTGGTGTCAAAACCGTCCATTTCTGTCAGGAGTTGGTTAAGTGTATTCTCCCTTTCGTCGTTTGAGCCAAAATTGGGATTTCTTCCCCTTGCTCGTCCAATTGCATCAATTTCGTCAATAAATACAATACAAGGTGCTTTTTCCTTAGCTTGTTTAAATAAATCACGAACGCGTGAAGCACCTACTCCAACAAACATTTCAACAAAATCGGAACCTGACATGGAGAAAAAAGGAACGTTTGCTTCTCCTGCAACGGCTTTTGCCAATAATGTTTTACCTGTTCCGGGAGGGCCAACTAAAAGTGCACCCTTAGGAATTTTTCCACCCAGTTTTGTATATTTTGCCGGGCTTTTCAGGAATTCTACAATCTCTTCCACTTCCTGCTTGGCTTCGGCTAAACCAGCTACGTCCTTAAAATTGGTTGAAACTTTTTGGTCTTTATCAAAAATTTTCGCCTGTGATTTTCCAACATTAAAGATTCCACCGGCGCCTCCTCCTGCACCACCACGGCTCATTCTTCTGAAAATCCACCACCAAAGCAATATAATTAATATAAAAGGGCCAATGGTCCACAATATTTCTCCTGCCCAGTTTCTTTCTTCCTTATATTCAGGCAGAACCTCATCGGGCATTCCTTCCTGCGCCTCGCGCAAATTACGTTCAAATGTTTCAACAGAACCTATATTAAATGTAAAATGAGGCCCGTTTTCAGAAGGTTTGGCAAAATTTCCGTTAAAATCGCTTTCATACTTCTGTAGCCTGTCCTTTTTTATGTAAATATTGGCTTGTTTCTCATTTACTACTACAATCCTTTGAATATCCTGGTTGGCCAGCATTGTTGATTTTACTTCACTCCAGTTGGTTTCAACCGGACCGCGCGAATTACTGAAGTAAAATTGGATGATAATAAAAACAATGGCTATAACCCCATAGATCCAGTAAGCATTGAATTTTGGCTTCTTACCATCATTGTTCTTTTTATTAGAATTAAATGAACCAAATGGATTGGATGGTTTATTTTGTTTATTTCTATTGTTGTCTGTCATAATTTATTTCAATTTTCTGCTTCTATTTTTGTAATTTTTGCATCCGACCAAAGCCCTTCAAGATTATAAAATTCTCTGGCATCTTTTTGAAAAACATGCACCATGATATCGCCATAATCAATTAGTATCCAAATTGCATTTTTATAACCTTCCCGATGCCATGCTTTAATGCCTGTTTGTGTTTCAACAATTTCTTCAACCGATTGCGAAATTGCATTTACTTGCGTATTAGAGTTTCCATGACAAATAATAAAATAACCACATTCGGTATGATGTATTGTATTTAAATCAATTATTGTTATTTCATTTCCCTTAATTCGTTTAATCCCTTCAAGAATCGCTTCAATCGTTTTGTCTGTTTCTTTTTTACTACTGATCATATATTTTATTGTACCTTACAAAGATAATCTTTTTGTCTAATTTTAATTTTTTGTAATTTTCAATTCTGATTAAGTTACCTTCCCAGCGATTTGTGAATTATTTAACCGTTTCATCAAAAAAAAGTTGATGAAATAATTTTGAAATATATGAGTTTTTCGGACAAAAATTTTATCATTTTGAATGATGTTGAGTCTACCAACAACTATGCCAACCAACTAATTATGTCTAAAGAGGCAGAAGAAGGTACTGTCGTTTTGGCATACTTTCAGGAAAAAGGTAGAGGCCAACGGGGTAATTTTTGGGAAAGCGAAAAAGGAAAAAATGTATTAATGAGTACAGTTTTGTTTCCGAATTTTTTAGGAGCTGAAAAACAATTTATGATTTCTAAGGTAGCAAGTCTTGCCTTGTATGATTTTTTAATTGGCGAAACAAGGGATGTTTCAATAAAATGGCCTAATGATTTATATGTAGGGCACAAAAAAGTAGCAGGAATCCTGATTGAAAATAGTGTAAAAGGACATAACATTTATTCATCTGTTTTGGGAGTAGGGATTAATCTGAATCAAGAAGAATTTTTATCAGAAGCACCAAATCCTGTCTCTTTAAAGCAGATAACCGGAAAGAATTATGATGTTCTCGAAGTTGCCGGGAAGGTTGTCGAGCAAATTTTCACGTGGTATAAGGAGTTAAAAAACGATAACTGGGGATATATTAATTCGATGTATTTTGACAGGCTTTTTCGTAAAAATTCCTGGAGGCTCTTTCGAAAAGAAGGATTGGAATTCGAAGCAAAAATTATTGGGATTCATGAATTTGGTCAACTTATTTTAGAGTTGAAAAACGGAAGCATATCTGAATATATGTTTAAGGAAGTTGAGTATGTAATTTAGTGTTTATAAAAACTTTATTACGATTATTTATAAGGCAGTTTTGATAAAGTTTCGGCAAGTTGATTTATCCCTTCTTCCAGTTTATTGCCAACCATCATTTTTATCATCATACCTAATTCAGCATGAAGCGTTAACCTTATTTTTGTGCTAAATGCATCGACGGGAAGTAACTGTATCCAGAAGGTAAAACTCAAAGGTAAACTACCCGAGCTTTCAACTTTTATAGTTTTAAACGGATCACGATTTACAATTTTAATTTCAGCCACACCCATTCCTGTAATATTGAATTTGCATGAATCTCTGTCAGATTGAAAATCTGTTATTTTAACCTGAGGGACTTGTTTTGTTATTTTTTCGATTAAACCCGAATTTAAATATGCGGCCAGGTTTTCAAAATTTGAAAGGTAATCAAAAACCACCTTTTCGTTTTGTTCAATCACTTTAACCTCACTGACATATTTTTGTAGACTCATACCTGCAATATTTTGTAAAAAATCCCGCCGGAGCGGGATTATATTTAACAATTGGTTTTTAACTTATTTGCCCCAGTTAGCCGGGTCTTCACGCCATTCCATCAATGACTCCACTTCATCTTGTGTAATTTCTCCTGCTTCAAGTGCAAGATCTATCAAAATTTGATATCTGCTAAGCGTTGTCAGTTCAACATTTGCCTTTTTAAAGTTATCTTTGGCATGTGGAAAATTATAGGTAAAAATAGCAACCATTCCAATTACATCACCACCAAAATTACTAACAGCTTCTGCCGCTTTTAAACTGCTGATTCCTGTAGATACCAAATCTTCAATAATTACAACTTTCTGGCCGGGTTTTAAATCTCCTTCAATAAGATTTTCCAAACCGTGTCCTTTGGGTTTCGATCGAACATAGATAAATGGTAGCCCAAGTTCTTCTGCAACCAAAACACCATGCGCAATTGCTCCTGTAGCAACACCTGCAATTACTTCTGCATTTGGGTATTTTCTCTTTATCAGTTCCACAAATTTATCGCGAATGAAAGTTCTCGTTTCCGGATAAGAAAGTATTTTGCGGTTGTCGCAGTAAATTGGTGATTTCCATCCTGAAGCCCATGTAAATGGGTTGGAAGGTTGTATCTTTAAGGTATTTATTTCAAGTAATTTTTTTGTTACTTCGATTTGAGTTGATTCCATAATTTTGCTGTACTTTTTTTAATCAGGAACAAATGTATAAAGTTTTTTTTAATCAAAAATTGATAAACATTTTCTCTCAGGAGAATATAACATTAAATAAATCAAACACTCAAAATGTGGAAAATTATTCCACTACAGATGTCCAAAAATGGTTTCAGAGCTTTATTAAGAATAGTACTTCAGAAGTTTGTCTGATTCACCCCAATCCTGAATTCTTTTTTGGCGTTTTTACAGCGGCTTTTCTTAAAATAGATGCAGCGGGGGGAATTGTTTTGAATAAGAGTAAAGAGATGCTGTTCATCTATAGGAATGGGGTTTGGGATCTTCCCAAAGGGAAAGCTGAAGAAGGTGAAACAATGGAGGAAACTGCCATTCGTGAAGTAGAGGAGGAGTGTGGAATTTATCGTCTGCAAATCGTTAAAAAGTTACCCTCAACCTATCATATTTACCAGTCGCCGTACAAAAAAACAAAGGGAAAGTGGATATTAAAAGAAACATTTTGGTATGAAATGAAATATTTTGGACTTAATACAGGTATTCCGCAAGAAGAGGAGAATATCACTGAAATAAAATGGTTTGCTTCTAATGAACTGGATGAAGTTTTGCATAATACATATGAAAACCTTAAACAAATAATTGAACTTTACCGGTTTTGATTTCTTTGTCTTCTGAAAAGTTCCTGCTGAAGATATGCGCCAAACTGCTGTTCGAATCCGTCAAGCGGGGCTTTGGTGTTTTCAAAAACAACATTATGATTTTCATCAAGTAAAATACAGGTGGGAAAAACTCTAATCCCGTATCTTTGAATAAATTCTCCGTTCGCGTCTAATAATTTTATTCCCGGCACCTGGTTTTTGTCAAAAAAACTCTTCATCTCTGCTAATTCAGTATCACGCAACACCAGTATTATCTCCAGATTTTGCTGGAACAGGTCTTCGATTTTAGTAAGGTATTTCAATTGTTCCTGACAAACAAGCATTTCGACATCAGCAAAAATCAGATATTTGAATTTTTCTTTATTATTATCTGAACAATGTTTTAAACCAGTCAAATCCTTCAAACAAATTTCCGGAGCCTTAGTGCCGGGTTGTAAAAAGGTAAGTTTTTCAATCGTATTTTTTGTAACACCGCTTAATTTAATATCTGATTTGTCTTTCCATTTTTCCGAACGAAGAATCCTCAAGATTCCATCCTTAGGAAACTCACCCGAATAAAAAGCATCGTATAACATTTTTAGGATTGTTAACTGAGCGATATTTCCTTCAAGTTGATATTTATTTTTTACAAAATCTGTCAGATAGTCAACATCAGCCAGTGCAACAGCCCTTTTTATCTCACTGCCTTTTTCATTTTTTGCGTCGAAGCTTAACCTGTTTGTGAAAATGCGTTCAAAATAGCTTATAAACGCCGGATGCTCCCAAATATCTTCCGGAACAGTAGCAAAAATTGCAGAACCATTTTCCGGGTTTTTCCGGAAGACTTCAGACTCCAGAAATTTAAGTCTTAATTTTTTATGATTTTCAAAAACCGGATTGTTTGAATTTGGAAATTTCTTTTCTAAAATGCTTACAACTGTATCATATATTTCTTTTGATTGTCTGAAATACAATTGATTAAAATAATTGTTAGTCAGTAGATTGAACTGAGTTTCAAAATCAATAATCCTTTGGTTGAGGCCATTTTCATTTTGAAAAGAAAACCAAAAAAGAACCGGTTCGAAGAATGGATTTTTTTGGTCAGCAAACGATTTCTCGCGTAAGGGTGGAAAAACCGGTTGTAATGATTCGGATGGTTCAAGAAACAGTTCTCCCCTGTAAATGCCAAACTCGCAAAATGCAAAAGTTGTTTTTGTTATTTGAACATCAGTTTTGAATTTTCCTTCGCTATCAAATTGAATGGAAAAAAGTTCTTTTTCATTCTTGGATATTGGATCTGAATAGGTGTAGAAATCTATCTTTTTTCCGGCGTATTCCTTGTTTTGGCCCTCCAGAACAGTAGCGAAAGTAAATTTGCTGATTAGAAAAAAAATAATGATCAGAACAGGTAATTTGTTCATGAACAGAAATTTAATCTTTATTTTCCATTTTGAATTCATCCATGTTTAATCCTTTTGGCAGAAACATGCTGGCATCGCCTCCATGCAATACGATATCTCTAATAATTGAAGCATTTACCGGTGTATGCTCCGGCAAGGTCAGCAGAAATACAGTTTCAATTTCAGGATGCATTTTTTTATTTACCTGGGCAATGGCACGTTCATATTCAAAATCGGATGATGTTCTCAGTCCTCTCAAAATATATTTGGCCCCGACTTCTTTACAAAAATCTATCGTTAATCCTTCGTGGACTTGAACCTCTATTTTTTCCTCGTTGTCAAAAACCTGGTTTATCCATTTTAATCTCTTTTCAATTGAATAAAAAGATTTTTTATTGGCGTTATATCCAATCATTATAATAATTTTATCGAACATGGAGACGGCTCTTCTCACAATTGATTCATGTCCTATGGTAAACGGATCAAATGATCCGGGGAATATGGCTATTTTTTCCATCTTACGAATTTTGCTTCTAAATTAAGCTTTAAAACTGTTTTGAAAAAACGCCCGCCTGATTAATTTATTGCTTTTGCACGGTTAGCGCTGACAAACAAAATGTTACCCAGATCCTGATATCCTTCCGAGAGCTCTTCTATATTTGTTAACATTTCAGAGGTAAATCCGATGAGGGTCAGGTCGGCATCAGCAGAATACCTAGTGATTACTTCCTTGCGGTTTTGTGCATCAAAAGGTACCATTGAGATATTGGACGGACTTATGGGAAGTCTTCCTGCTTTAATCAGTTCCATTAACTGTTTCCGTTTTTCATCCATTAGTTCTTCAGGATAGAGGGCAAATATTTTTATTTTTCCTCTTTTCCAGTCAGGGTGCCCGAGAATAATGTATCCAAGTAAAATCATCAGGTTGGCATTTCGGTAATCTTCCGGGCTAATCCAAATGTGGAGTTCATTTTTGTACCCAAAACTTTTGTAAGAAGTGTTAAGAATACAAATGTCAAAGCCCGCTGATTCGACCAATCCATAGTTGGCAGTAATCTCTTTCAGGTTCCCCGGATCAGTTCTGGAGAATTCAAAGAGAATCAGATTGTTCCCTTTGCCGGAAATTCCTGAAAGTTGCACTACCTGTGCGATTGCTGATGTATAGGAAGGTGAAATAATTGTGTCAAGGTAAACACGGTTTTTGCTTCCTGCAGAAAGAAGAATCAAACGATCGAGAACTTTTTTTGATTCTTCAGTGGTTTTTTCATTCAGGTAACCTTTTATAAAATGAATGTATGTTCCAAAACCGTATTTGAACGAAATCCAGCGCATGATGTCGAAAGCAGAACGTCGCTTAAAAGTGTCGTGTGAAATACATACCCCAAAGGGTCTCCAACTGGTTTCTTTCTCATTGCTGTCAGCCCTTTGTAACATAATTTGCAATTGCCGGCTTAACTGGAAAATCACACCTTTAAAAAGTTTATTCAGTCCCTGGTTTTCCTCGTTATTTAGCATTATTACATAGTAAATAATTGACATTATTACCACTGAAATTGCTGCATACGGCGCATTCATTTTGAACATCAACCAGAAAGAAAAGAGTGCACCGATTAATGAAATATACCAATTGGAACGGAAAGTGGGACGGTAAGCCGGGTCGGCTGCGAAATGTTCTAAAAATGAAATAAGACAAATTGCCCCATAGGTAACCATAAAAAACATGGAAATAATCTGAGCAACAAAATCAACGTCACCAACGGCTACAAAAACAAATGCAATTATTATCGTAATTAAGGAACCATTGACAGGTTCGTTGTCTTTTTTCTTGCCTTTTGCAAACCAACGATTGACCGTTTTTTGTGGAAAGATATCGTCGAAACCAATAGCTTGCAATGTTCGGGGAGCAACCATAATTGAACCGAGAGCAGAACTTAACGATGCGGCTGCCAGTCCGATTGGAATTATTGGCCCCCAAATTGCTATTTTACTCATAATTAGCTGGTCTTCTACCAATTCATATGGTTTTGCAGAAATAGCAAATTTATATGCAACTGCAACATAGACTAACATTCCCACAACAGTTGCCCATAATGTGCCCCGTGGGATTGCTTTTTTGGGATCTTTTAAATCACCGGATAATCCTAACCCGGCAGCTAATCCCGTAAAAGCTGGGAATATAATCGTAAAAACAAAAAAGAAATTCACGTTATTGGGAATATGTGCATGAAAATTAATTTCTTCCGGGCCGATAATTGAATCTCCCATAAAGAACATAGCCAGAGAAACAATTAATACGGTAACAACTACATACAGAGCCTTCATGCCCAAATTCGCACCTTTTACGAGTATAATAATTGAAAGTAGTGCCATTGTCGGAATGGATATCCAACGACGATCCGGTATAACAAAATCATAATTTTTAGCAATCCAGCTGATTAGAGGCTCAAAAGCCTCACCAAAGGCTATTACATAGAATGCAACACTGATTGCCTGTGAAAGATACAACGCAATTCCAATGGCACCCCCTATGTTTAATCCGAATGACCGGCTTATAATATAGTAGGCACCTCCTCCCTGCACACGCTGATTAGTGGCTATCTCCGCAACTGCAAAAGCCGTCGGGATAGTTACCACGTGCCCCAACAGAATTATCCCAATTACTCCAAAAAAACCAACCTGGCCTATAGCCCACCCAAAACGAAGAAATAAAATAGCACCTAGGATGGTAGATAAAGCGGTAAGGAAAACTGGCATGGTGCCAAATTTTGCATTGGTATTAACCAGCGATTTAGCCATAGGTCGATTCTTTTACGTTTCTAAATTTGTAGTAAAATTCCGAAAAAACAAATCGTTTTGTCAAAATATTCCTTCAAATCTATTTTTATTCTGTTCGGCAGACGACAAATCAACTTTAATCGTTATTTTGTTCATAAGATTAACTTTGCCTTGTACTTGTGAAAATTTCTGTAAAAAATATCTTGTGGGCTTACGCTTTTCTTGTGCTCATATTAGCTTACATTTTTGGGCTATTTGTTGATTTAACAGGCGACTCCGGATTGTATGCGACAATAGCAAGACAAATGGTTGAATCAGGCGATTGGCTCACCTTAAAAATTAATGGTGAATTATACGACCAGAAACCACATTTAATTTTTTGGTTAGCAGGAATTGGAATTAAAATCTTTGGAAATACCAATTTTGCTTTTAAAATATTTCCTACCCTGTGGGCATTGGCCGGAGTTTATTTCACCTATAGGTTAGGAAAACTTTTGTACTCAGAAGCTGCAGGTAAACTTGCTGCTTTGATTGCCGGAACATCGCAGATTTTTATATTATATCTTTTTGATGTTCATACCGATACAATTCTTCAGACCAGTGTTGTTCTTGCAGTTTGGCAACTGGTAGCATATTTGAAAACCAACAAGAACCTTCATTTTTTTCTCGCATTTTCAGGAGTTGGTCTGGCTATGTTTTCAAAAGGACCGGTGGGAGCGGTGGTGCCTTTTTTTGTTGTTTTATTCTACCTAATTTTTAATAAGGAGTATAACAGGATTTTTCAGTTGAAATGGATTTTGGGGATTGTTATTGTATTGGTTATTATCTCGCCGACTCTTGTTCATTTATACAAAAGTTTTGGCGCCGAAGGTATCCGATTCTATTTTATTACAAATAATTTTGGAAGAATTTCAGGAGAATACGCAGGATCGAGTAATGACCCGTTTTATTATATCTACAACTCTTTATGGAGCTTTTTGCCCTGGACTGTTTTTGTGGTTTTTGCCCTGTATTCTGAAATAAAAAGTTGGTTTTCGGGGTTAAAGAAAGAGACTTGGGGCGTGTCTTTACTCGGAAGTATTCTTGTTTTTATGTTAATCCTTAGCGTTGCAAAAGGTAAGGCGCCCAACTATTTTCTGCTTGCTGTTCCAATAATTTCGGTAATTACAGGTAAGAGGATGAATTTTGCGTTTGGATCTAAAAAGAATAGAAATTTGGTTTCCACTCAATGGATTCTACTCATTTTTCTACTGGCATTTTATGGTTTCATAATTACTATTTATAATGAGAATAAGATTTTGATTTCCTTGGTTTTGCTTGTTATTGTTTTTGTGATGACTTTTATCTCAAAAAGGATAGAAACAGGAAGTTATGAAAGGATTTTATTAATAACTCTTTTAATAACAGGCTCAATCAATCTGAATTTTGTTGCAGTGATTTTACCCCATTTGTTTTCTTATCAAGGTGCCAGAAAAGCTATAGAGATTTTTGAGCAAAACCATAATCCTGGAGATAAACTATATAATTTTGAGTTGGAAGAATATGAACTGTTTTTTTATTCTGAATCGCCGGTTATTCAACTTAAAGATTGGAATTATTTGTATGAGGCAATGGAGAAATCAGGTTCTTGGGTCTATACGAATTCAATAAAACAAAACGATATCATCAAAATGAATTATAAAATCGATACAATTTATCAAATAAATCACAAGGGGATGAACAGGGTAAGTCTCGAATTTTTAAATCCTAAAACGAGAGAAAATTCTTTAGAAAGCAACTATTTGATAAAAACCAAATAATATTAATTGCTAATTTTTTAAGACTGAACCATTACCTTTGAAATTCTAAAAGAAAAACGCCTGATGAAGCTAAGTATTATTATCCCGCTTTTTAACGAACAGGAAGATGTTTTGTCGATGTTGGATGAATTACTGAAAGTTGATTTTGAAAATTTACTTGAAAGTTTGGAATATATTGTTGTTGATGACTGTTCTAGTGATAATTCTTTTGAGATCGTAGAAAGTTACATTAAAGGAAAGAAGGATTTTAAATTGATCAAACACGAAATAAATAAGGGGAAAGGAGCTGCTGTAAAAACAGGTATTGACCACGCTTCAGGTGATGTCTTTTTTATTCAGGATGCCGATTTGGAATTAAGTCCTTCCGATATTCCATCAATGGTGAGGGCCATGAAAGAATTGAACGTTGAATTTATAAACGGTTCGCGTTATTTGCCCGGAATTGCCCGGCCGCTGGCATCATTTAAACGATATTGGGGGAATAGACTTTTTACGAATTTAACATCGGTTTTGATAAATGTTAAGCTTACCGATATGGCGTGTGGCTATAAATTATTTCATCGCAATTTGTACAATAAAATACGGATTAATGAAAATCGTTTTGGGTTTGAGGCCGAGTTGATAATAAAAGCTTTACGGATAAAAAGAAATAATGTAGCGGAAGTACCGGTAAAATATTTTCCTAGGAATGCCGGACAGGGGAAAAAGTTGAATAATTCTGATGCTTTGAAAATCTTATGGACCATCTTTAAGTATGGTATATTACGATTAAAATAAATACGAATGCCTTACGTGAAGAATAATCTTTCTAAACTTAGTATTTATGTTTCTGTGACAGTTGTCTGCATAATGATTCTAATAGCCGGGCAATGGAAAAAGGAAAATAAAGTGATTGCAGCAGATGTCGTAAGTTATTATGCATACCTGCCTGCTACGTTTATTTTTCATGATATCAAACTTGAAAATCAGGCAACATTTGCGCACGGGATCTTTTGGCCGGAACCTTTGCCTGACGGAAACAGGGTGATAAAAACAAGTATGGGGCTTTCTATCCTTTATTCACCGTTTTTTTTAATTTCTCATGGCATCGCTAAACTAACTGGTGGCGAGGCTTATGGTTTTTCACCCATTTATAAAATTGGACTTTTGCTGAGCTCTGTGTTTTATTTTATCATTAGTCTTGTATTCTTGTGTAAAATATTAAAAACTTATTTTTCGGAATTGATAGTAGCCTTAACTATTATCACTGTTGTTTTAGGAACAAATTTGCTCAATTATGCCACCTATGATGCGGTAATGTCTCATCTTTACAATTTTGCATTAATAAATATTTTCATTTGGTATACCATTCAGTGGTATAAATCGCCCCGTCTCGTTAGTTTGCTATTTTTGGGAATGCTGTCAGGTCTAATTACTCTGGTGCGTCCCAGCAATATTGTTATACTTATTTTCTTTTTTCTCTATGGCGTTTTTTCCGGAGAAACTTTAGTACTGCGATTGAAATTAATATTCAATAAATTTCATTGGTTTCTTTTGATGGCTGTTGCTTTTACTATTGTTTGGGTTCCCCAGTTTTTGTATTGGAGGAGCATAACCGGGCATTTTTTAGTTAATTCCTATCCTGATGAACAATTCTATTGGGGAAATCCACATTTTATTGCCGGATTATTCAGTTACCGAAAAGGCTGGTTGATATACACTCCGGTGATGGTTTTCGCTTTGGCGGGGATTGTACTGTTATTTAAAAAGATGAAAGAGTTTTCATGGGCGACATTAATTTTTGCAATTCTGGCAACATATGTTATTGTTTCATGGTGGTGTTGGTGGTATGGAGGTTCGTTTGGTATGCGGTCCTTTATCGATTATTATGGTTTACTCGCCGTACCTCTGGCGTTGTTATTTAATGAAATTTGGCATTTCCGAAAAAAATCTAAAATAATTGTTCTGAGTATTGTTTTTTTAGCTGTCCTGCAAAATAATTTCTTTTTAGAGCGCTACAAAAGAGGGGCTTTACATTATGATTCCATGTCAAAAGAAGCCTTCTGGTTTTCATTCTGGCATTTGAGGCCGCATAGCGAATACTGGGATCTGCTTGAAATTCCGAATTATGAAAAGGCGCTGCAGGGCATTGATGCTGAGAAATCTGAAGACAACTAGAAAATTTTTTGTAACCATCCCTTAGTGTGGTTGTAATTCGCTGATTTTTATGACTTTATAAGGATAGTTGGTGGGTAAGTCGAAATACCTTGGATTTAAACCATCAATTTCCCATTCAAGCCAGAAGTCAGCTCCCAGAAATACATCGTTAACATCTTGAGTGTATTTGGAGAGTTTTGTTAAATCATTGGCCGGATAAATTGTTTGAGTCGGCAATTCTTTCTCAATCTTACTTAATATGAGTGTTTCAAAAGAGTGTGCCCAGGAAATGGGGTATTTATCGCCTAAATCAACCCTTTCTATAATAAATTTTCGGTTGGGTAATTGAGCCGTTTTTGAAAGAAGTTGCTCACTAAATCGAGTTCTCTCACTGAATCTTTCTCCCTGACTATGAATTCGGATAAAACTCCCTATGATTACAACGGTTAAAAAAGCAATTTTGATAAACTTATTCTTATCACTTCTTTCAACTATTTCTTTAAGTAGAGGGATGGCAGTAAATAGCGCCAGTGGCATAAATGCTCTTTCCATCATCATGTCGGCATCCCCTTGGTTATAAGTAAGTAGTGTGATAATAAAGAAGAAAAAAGATGATGCAAGTTGCCAGGTAAGTTTAACATATTCCTTCTTCAAAATAAAATATACAATTAATGCAAGCTCAAGAATTACTAGCCAGAAATATAAACCGGGAATTCTTTTAATGAAGAATTTTGTACTGTATGCAAAGGGAAGATCTAAAATGATGGAAGGTGAATTTAGCAGCTCTGAAAAGAATCTTCCTTCATACGAATTTTCGTTGGTGAGAAACACCTTGGCAATGGCCAAACCACCTATCATTAGAAATAAAAAATAGGGTTCAAAAGAACGCAACTGTTTCTTATCAATTGCCACGTATCCAATAATAAAAATTGTTGGGTATACTGCAACAGGATGTGTAAGAAATGAAAGTATCATTACGGCGGTTGCGAGCAGCATTTGAATGATTTTATGTTGGAATCCGGAATACTGAAGAATAGCATAAAACAAAACAGAATATGCTAAACTTTGGTGTGTTTCTGTTACCGGATGAAAAAAAGACTGACTGATGCAAAGTATTAGAACAAAAATCACGGAGAGTCCGGCTGTAAGGTTTTTTAACAGATATGTACAAGTTAAAAAAACAATATAATAGATAAGGATGAATGATACTGAATAAAGAATTGTTAAGCATTTTAAACTTGCACCCAATTTTAGGGCCAGAATAACCGGAAGCTGCGGCAAGATAGCACCGTATCTCGACGCCTCGATGTTAATTTTTTCAAAGTTTATGATTTTAAAAAACTGAAAAGCTGAGTCGCTAAAAATAATGCGTTCTTTGAAAAAAAGGATGGAGAAAATAAATAATACAACAAATGAGAAATGCCCAAGTAGCAAAAAATATGAATTTTTTTTGTTTGTCTTAAATTTTAAGCTATTGTGTGTAATACTCATGTCCTTTTAAATATTTCTGTGTTTCTCATTCATTACTCAATGTCTGGCTGTTTGAAGTACCTACTCTTTTTAAAAGAAACACAGGATCTTCATGCTCAATGATTTCCCACTCAGGACTGTTAAGATATTCGTTTCTTTTTTTTTCATTTTCTTCCGGAGATATTAAATAGAAGTCGTCGAAAATTGAAAAAACAATGTATTCAGCATCGTTCACAGTTGGAAAGTAATAGATGAATTGCCGTTGTGCCAAATGAGGCGATATCAGGTTTGAGGCACTAACCTTGGCGTTTGCAGGTATCTTTTTTAAAAGTTGATTTGTCTTTTTGACGTTGAACGGGGTTTCGTAGAAACTTTTATCATAAAATTTAATTTTAGCTTTATAAAAAGTCCAGGGAATTTTTTGATTATTGCTATCCATTTTATGTATGGTCATTCCAAGCGAACCCGTACAAGTCAGAATTACAAGAATATTTTGGATTTTCCTCGAATTTAATGAGCTTAAAGCCATAAAAACTGAAACTGGCAGGAGTGTGACTACCTCGACAGAATAATAGGTTGCCAAACCCCAGCGAAAAGGATCGTCGTTTAATACTTTTTGCGCTACAATTGGAATAAACCAAATAATATATTTGGGACGGAGTAGTAAAACAAATCCACCCGAAACAAAATAGACCCAGTAAAACTCCAGTTTAACACCATTGTATTCAGGATTATCCAAATGATTAACAAAGAACATTTTTAAAGATCTTACCGGATTCTGAATAATAAATGATAGTGCTTCACCCGGGTTTTCTCCCAAAGCTGAATAGTTAAATAGTTTGTATTCGACTCCGGGAGTTTCGATCCCTGGAATAAATACTTTAAAAAGAAGGATAAAATAAACAACTGATATAAAAATGCCGGCTATTGAAAATATTACTGCTTTTTTTTCTTTTCGGTATGAAATCAGCAATACAATAAAAATTGAAATAAACCAGAGGGGAATGTTTTCTCTTGAAAAAAGTGAAAGGATTAGGATTATCAGGGCAATGAAGTATTTTTTAGTCTCAAAATAGTATAAAAAAACCGGGATAAAACAAGCTGACATAATAGCCAGGTTGACGTCAGTTCCAAATGATGAATATCTTCCAAATAGTAAAAAGAAATAGATTAATACGCCGGATGTCAACCAAATGTTTTTTGTTTTTAGTTTTATTGTTTTGTGTGAATACCAGGCTGCAACAAGGATTAGAAGGTTTTGAATTATTATCAGAGTATAGGTGCCTGTAAGCCAGTTTAAAAGCCAGAAAATAGGGATGAAATACATTAAGGTAAATGAAAAATGGTCTTGTAAAAAGTTCCCTCGATAAGTAGGTAAGGGGCTGATTCGGAAGTGTGAGTAGTCCCAAAAAGCAAAATTATAGTTGGCGTAATCCCAGGTAAATGTTTTAAAAAGATAATGGTTGTATATCCCAATAAAAAAGATCAGCAAACCAAAAAATCCAAGAATAATGAAAGGGATATATTTTTTTTGCAGATGGAATTTCACGTTAACCTTTTTATGGGATCAAATATATGTGTTTTAATGTTCTTTTTTAATTGCGCCTAATCAATGTTTTTAAGAATTGTAATTTTTATTAATCTGAAATTTTTTATTACAATTATTAAAATAGACAACGGTAATATCCAGACTACTCTTGCCTGAAAACGTGAAACAGGAGAATTTAATCCTGCTGTAACAAATGAATTTATCAGGACAGAGAGAATAACGAAAAGAAGAAATATTTTTTGCCTCCTCTCAATTTTTTGAAAAACTGATCCAGAGAACATCAGAACAAGAATGAATAAGGATATTATTAGTACAATCAGGTGCGCGGTATTAGCAAAGTTTCTTTTTAGATTAACGCCACCCCATTGGTTTTGTCTACTGTTCAGATAGTTATTTAATTCATCATTAAATCTCCAATATATCTGTCCGTAGGGCGGGCTTCCTTCGTTATAGGCTGATAATCCTTCCCCGACTTCGTTTTTTGTAAGTTGTACAAGACCGTAAGTTATAGAACGATAAATATTCAATAACAAATAGTTTGGATCAGTGAGTGTAGCTTTTATAATCTTGTCATATTCTTGTTTGCTTTCAATCCATCCACCTGACTTTTCCAGAATGTTATCTGACCAAATAAAAGTTGCTAAATCAGTTGGCAATGAATCTTTGTAATTACATATTGGGCAGTCTTTAAACTCAGAGTCAGAACATTTTTCATTTAGGAATTTTTGTAAAATTCCTGTGTCATTCAGATGTGCCATTAAAAATACATGTGTACCTTTTGACAGAATAAATTTTTTTTCGAGGGAATAATTGATTGTTGGTATTAAAAGCCAGGAGAATAGGACAAAGCCGGCAACATACAGTATTCTTTTTGTTGAAATACCATCTAAAAATTTAAAGAATATTTTAACCATCATGCTGATTAAAACCAACACACTTCCTAACATTAAATGAGAAAAATGGGATGTTAAGGAGAGTATTAAAATGGAAATAAGCAGAATGCCGGAAAAATCAAATAGTTTCTTTTTTTGAAGAAGTATGAATAAGACTAATATTGTTACAGGAGCAAAGAAATCAGGCATTAATTGATTTGTATACCAACCTATACCTGTAAAAATTACTAAGAACAGCAGAATGAAATAATAAACCTTTGAAAAATGTTTCTCTTCAAAATTAAAGAGTTGCAATGTTTTTAGTATTACATAAGCTGTAATAATGTTTTGAAAGAAAACAACAAACCAACTTGAAAATCCCAAAGAAGAATACCTTAGAAATAAACCATAAATAACAGGGCGGTCTAACGGTATAAATTTGTCGAAACCACTGTATATATAAGTTCCTGTATCAGAATATACAAATGGGTATCCGTTATAAAAAGCCAAAATGGAAAGAATTACTGTTCCAAAAAACAGATGCCAAAATACCTTATAATAATTGTTCATGATATTACTGTCAGTATAAGCGATTTTTCAAGAACCAAGCCATAATTTGTTTTGAAATGCAATGTAAGTAAATAAATACAAGTTGTAAAATGGAGATTTAATTGGGCTTAAGTTTTTACATAATCTTTTATTCAACTCCTAAGGATTTATTAAGTTAAATCATTCAGAATGAATATTAAAGATCAGGATTATTTCTGGAAAATTTTATTCTTCGCCAATCCCCACTTTTGTAGTCGGTACTGAAGAGAAGTTTTTAAAACACCAATCCCGTATACACTGCTGTTTTTGAAGTTGATACTTGAAGCGTCGTCGAAATATTTCGTGGGGCAGGTAATTTCGGCAATTTCATAACCGGCATACCAGATTTGCGCCAGCATCTGGTTGTCAAATACAAAATTATCGGAATTGGCATTGTAGTTTACGTTTTCCAAAACTTCGCGGGTAAAGGCCCGGTAGCCGGTGTGATATTCCGAAAGTTTGGCATTCATCATTATATTTTGAAAAAGTGTAAGGCCACGGTTTGCTATCCACTTAATAAGTGGCATGCCGCCCTTCAATGCACCTTTTCCCAAAATGCGGGAACCCAATACCACATGATATAATCCACTGGCCAGCAGATGTGTCATCGATGGAATTAATTTTGGGGTATACTGATAGTCGGGGTGAAGCATGATTATAATGTCAGCGCCCAATTCAAGTGCCTTATTATAACACGATTTCTGGTTGCCTCCGTAACCTTTGTTTTGCTCGTGTTCAACAATGTGTTTTATGCCAAGCTTTTTACCTACTTCAATTGTATCGTCCTTGCTTAAATCATCTACCAGGATTACATCATCCACAATTGAAAAATCAATTTCCCTGTATGTAATTTCAAGTGTTTTAGAAGCGTTGTATGCCGGAAGTACAACAATTACCTTTTTCCCGTTAACCATCTGTTTTTGATTTTGGAGGGTAAAAATAGTAAGAAAATAGATTTTAGAAACATATAGCAGGATGAATAAAGAAAATCCTTTGGTGCCTATCGTAACTTTATGCGTCCAGCAATGCGGGTGGCAAAAGTAGCAAATGCCACTACCGAAACTGAGCTGACAGGCATCAGAATAGCAGCAACAATGGGAGATAGGTTCCCGCTAATTGCAAAGCCAATCCCTATAATGTTATAAAAAAAGGAGATAGTAAAACTCAGTTTCACGATGTTTAACGAGGTTTTTGTAAAATTGATAAATCGGGCCAAACGCTCAAACTGTGCAGCTTCAAGGACCGCATCACTGGCGGGAGCAAAATGATACACTTTATCAGCAATTGTGAGTGCTACATCGCTTTGCATAAGTGCACCGGCATCGTTTAATCCATCACCTGTCATCAAAATCGTTTCTCCCTGTTGTTGTAATTTTTGAATAAAATCAGCTTTGTCACCGGGCTTTTGGTTGAAGTACATGTTACCTTCTTCAAAATACCCCGAAAGATTTTTTGCCTCGGCATTGTTATCACCTGAGATTAAAAATAGTTTAAATTGTTTTTGCAAGGATTTCAATACTGAATCAAACCCCTGCCGGTAATGATTACTGATTGAAAAATGTCCCACAATTTTACCATTTACTGCCAAAAAAACTACAGAAGATTTTATGTCGTTTTTTGACGGTTTGTTAGTGACGTATTCCTCGGAACCTATTTTTAATTCAAATCCTTTTACTTTCCCAAAGATTCCCCGGCCGGCAACTTCCACAAAATGATCAGGTCTTACGTATTCGGCTTCACTAAATGATTTTGAGATCGCTGCACTAAGTGGATGCGTTGATTGTTTGACAAGTGAAAAAACGGCGTCGGCTTCATTCCTGTCGAGAGTATTCCCTGTATATTCAACTTTATTCTCGTTGGGGCGGGTGAGTGTTCCGGTTTTATCAAAAACAATAGCTGAAATGTGTGAAAGTTTTTCAATTACATCGGTATTTTTTATATAAAGCCCGGATTTGCCAAAAAGCCGCATCGTATTTCCAAAGGTAAACGGAATGGAAAGCGCCAATGCACAAGGACAGGCTACAATCAGAACAGCAGTAAAAACAAATACAGCTGTATGAGCTTCACCTCGAATCATCCAGTATGTAAAACCGCCGGTTGCTATGGCAATTACAATCAAAGTAAAATACTGACTTATCTTGTCTGACAGTGTTTTTAAAGAATCGGAAGGTTTTTCGTACGATTTATCCTGGTTCCAGAGTTTGGTAAGATGACTCTGGTTTACCTCTTTCTTGACTCTGATTTTTATAATTCCCCCCATTTGGCGTCCACCGGCATATATAAAATCACCGCTTTTCTTTATTACCGGATTTGATTCGCCCGTGACAAAACTGTAGTCTATTTGTCCTTCTCCTTCTATTAATTCCGAGTCGGCCGGAACCAGCTCTTTATTTCGGATAATTAATTCGTCATTTACCTCTATTTTTTCAAGTAAAATACTTTCTTCAATTTGTTTGTTTATTTTGGTAACTGCAATGGGGAAATACGATCGGTAATTCCTGTCAAACGAAAGCGCCTCATAGGTTTTGCCCTGATACCATTTTCCAACCAAAAGAAAAAATATTAACCCCGAGAGGCTGTCACTGTAACCGGGCCCGCCTGTAAAAAAAACTTCATAACTGGTTACAAGAAAAAGTACAATAATACCTAGGGCAATGGGCAGATCTATACTGATGTTTTTCTTTAGCAAATTTTTGAAAGCAGAGATGTAGTAATCACTTCCGCTGTAAAAAGCGACAGGAATAACCAGAATGTAACTTAAAATATTGAACAAATATTGCAGTTTATCGCTGAGTGGCTCGCCATTAAAATAAGCAGGTAGACTGTAGGTCATCACATTTATAAAAACAAAACCGGCCACGCCTATTTTATACAAAAGTTTTTTGTAGGAATGTTTATCCTCTTCCTTATCAGACTGACTTTGAGAGAGGTCGGGAATATAATGAATCGAACTGAGCAACTCTACTACCTGCCGCAGTGAAATCATCGACTCATCGAAAGTAATATCGACTTCCTTGCGGGTAAAATTGACAAAGGAATGTCTGATTCCTTTATGAAGCGTTTTCAAATTTTCGAGCAGCCAAATACACGAAGCACAGTGAATAACGGGAATAAAGAATTTTACTTTGGAAATACTTCCTTCCGAAAAGGAAATTAGTTTTTCTTTTACTTCATCGTTGTCCAGAAAAGCATATTTGTTGCCAAACTCGGTTGTTTCCACCTTTATCCCGGGTGACTCTTCCAGTTGGTAGTAATTGTAAAGTTTGTTATCGTTCAAAAGTTGATAAACCGTTTTGCAGCCGTTGCAACAAAATTTTTTGTCGTTCCACAACACTGGATTCTTCCCGCAATCGGCGCCACAGTGCACACAGTTATTATTGTCTTCTGAACTCATCCTTTTAAGCATTATCCTTCCTCGGATTCCAAATATAGATTAGCTGAGTTTTTTTCAAGGCTTTTCTCAAATTTTTGTTCGATTTTTTGTTTTGGAGGACTTAAATACGGAATGCCAAGACTCAATCCGCGCAGAATAAAAAGCAGGCCAACAACCACAACCATAACAGGAATGAGTTTGTTGATTTTTTTGCGGACAGCGAGGCTCATAATATTTCCGGCGAGTGAAATGGCAAGTAACATGGGAATGGTTCCTAAACCGAACAGAATCATGTAAAGTGATCCTTCGGTCACGTTTCCAAGTCCGATTGCTCCTGCAATGGCCATGTATACAAGTCCGCATGGCAGTAACCCATTTAGCAGGCCAATAAAAAACAAGCTTGAAAATGAGCGAATGGCAAACATTTTTCCAATGGAATGTTTTAGCTTTCCAACGGCTGAAAATAAACTTGTATTGAGTGAGTATTGATTTTTGAACAGTGCCGGAAATATTACCGAAATAATCATAATTGCTCCCATTATAACAGATACTTTTTGCTGAAATCCAATCATTTGAATTCCTTGACCAAGAAGCCCAAACAAGGCCCCCATGATTCCATAAGTGAGTGTTCTTCCAATGTTATAAAGAGCTCCGCCAAATATTTTTTGTGAAACTGTATTCCCGTGCAACGGAAGAGCTATCGCAATTGGACCGCACATCCCGGCGCAGTGAAAACTTCCCATTAGGCCTAAAATAAATGCTGAAATTAATATTGTCATGGCAGTGTAGTTTGAATTGGTTTATTATGTTGATTTTTGTTAATCATTGAATATTCACAGGTCTGTCAACTTCATATCTCAATCCTTCTGAATACCAGGTTAATTTTAGAATATACCTGCCGTTTAAAAGTTCTTCTTTTGGAATAGTGACCTTTTTTGCCAGTTTATCTAAAGGAATAGAAATATCGTTTTTACTGTTTGACGGACGAAAAAACAGAACGGTACCTGAATCAATCCTGGCCGCCAGTGATTCTTCTATGTCAATCAAAAAAATATCATTTTGAAGGCCGGTGGTAATTGCATTTTTAAATTCAACTGACCGTGCATTTACATTCATCTGTTCTGTGTAATCAACACCTTTTTCATAATAATCCTTGTGAACCAAATTGACATCCTGACGAAATGCAAATACTATAAATGCGGCAGATCCAAGCAGGAATAAAACTAAAAAAATAAAAATACCCGTTCCCCAATTAAATTTCATCATTCGTTGTTTTTAAATTAAGGACTTACAAATGTAGCCTTATACGTTTCAATTAGTTCATCATTACTGAAAATTCCGAATTCAACTTCTGTTTTATCACTGTTTAATTCATTTTTAGGAATATATAAAATGAATGTTGATTCGAAACGATCCTGATCTTTAATTATCATTGAATTTCCTGCCATTTGGATTCTTCCTTTATGCGATAACAACCGAATTTCAAGTGGCATCTCCTCGTGTGTTTTGTTAACAATTTTGATATTGTAAACATTTGAAATAGTGTTGTCGGCATTCTCCTGGTATAAAAGTCCCGGAGTACGTAAGATAGTGGTTTCAATAACCGGGCGTGAAACCAGCGTATAAATGAAGAAGGAAAAAATAATTAACAATACAACAGAATATGCCCGGTTTCGCGCGTTCCAAACAGAAGCGTGTCCTTCTTTTATCCCTTTCTCTGAAGCATAGCGAATAAGTCCCGGAGGCTTCTTTGTAATATGCATTATTTTGTTGCACTGATCGATACATGCTGTGCAGTTAATACATTCAAGTTGTGTTCCGTTCCTTATATCAATTCCCGTCGGACAAACGGAAATGCACTGATGGCAATCAATACAATCGCCTGTGTTACGCGCTCCTCGCGGTTCACCCCGTTTGTAATCATAGGTTACCACTATTGAATTTGAATCCAGTAACACCCCCTGCATTCTTCCGTAGGGGCAGACCATTGTACAAATCTGTTCCCTGAAAAACGAGTATATCCAGTAGAAAACACCGGAAACCACGAGCATGATAATAAATCCGGAAATATTTTGTCTGATGGGTTCTTTTATGAGTTCCAGCCATCTTTCATTTCCGATAAACCACATCAGAAAAACATTTGTCATCGCAATGGCAAGAAGAATAAAAATACCATGCTTAAGAATTTTTTTTAGGATTTTTTCGCTTGTCCAAGGGCCATTATCGAGTTTATGTCGTTTTTTGTAATCGCCTTCAATCAGGTATTCTATTTTTCTGAAAACCATCTCAAGAAAGATAGTTTGAGGACAAGCCCATCCGCACCAAATTCTCCCAAAAGTTACTGTGAACAAAACAACAAACAATACAAAGGAAAGCATTAGAAGAGCCAGAATAAAAGTATCCTGTGCCCAGAAAATCGCGCCAAAAATGATAAATTTTCGGTTTGCAATATCCAGCAGAATAAGAGGATTTCCGTTTATCCTGACCCATGGAACACCAATCAGGAAAAGCAGCACAAACCAACTAAAGATGGTACGGCGGGTGTACCATTTCCCAGAAGGTTTTTTCGCATACACCCATTTTCTACTACCTCTTTCGTCCATATTTATCGGGCGGTCGCGAAATGAAAGTTCTACATTCGACATATGTTCAATAAATAATTAAAAAAAGGGAAATAGATCCCTTTTGTTTTTTCTACTATTCACAGATTTCGCCTTGTGGATCTTTAGGATTTGCAGGAGAAGTACCCTTTAAAGTATGCACAAAGCTTGCTACTTTTTGAATTTTTTCATCACTAATCTGCCCTTTAAAGGCTGTCATCCCTTTGGACGGATTGCCGTTTTTTATGATATTAAAAATACTTTCAAAATCACAGCCGTTGATCCAATATTCATCCGTTAGGTTTGGGCCAATTGCATTTCCCTCCCCGTTCATCCCATGGCAGGCAAAACAACTCATTTCCTGGTAAATGGTTTTCCCCTCCTGAATAGATGTTTCGTCGCTTAGCCACGATAGATTTTCGGCAGAAAGGCTTACCATTTGATACTTTTGATCGTGTTGTTCCGATTTTTTTGCATACTCGGCATCCTGATGATCTCCTATTCCCAGCCAAAAATAATAAGCTCCGTATAAAATGGAAAATCCGATCGTAATGTAAAATAGTGCCATAATCCAGCGTGGCGGTGGATTGTCTAATTCTTCGATACCATCATAATTGTGATCCATTATATGGTCTTCGTGCTGATCAGCTTGCTTGTTTTCTTTTGCCATTTTTTTTGTTTTTAATTATGATGTAAACTTTTCTTCTGTTGTAGAATCGCTGAGGATTGAATTTTTAATTTCCTCCATTTCTTTATTGGGAGTCCGCATTGTACGTATAAAAATTACGACAAACAAGACTACAAAAATCAGCAATCCGATAATATAATAGATTCTGATTCCTTCGATATTTTCAAGTAGATTACTTACTATCTTCATCGTTCAGAACTAATAGTACATAACTTGCCAACTGGGTAATTTGCTTTTCCGAATATTGATTTTTATACGGAACCATACCTTTGGCAATATTTCCGTTTGCAATTGAGTTGTATACCTGTGCAGGAGAGTTCCCGTTTATCCATTCATCATCAATTAAACTGGGGAAGGTCGCAATTCCCTGTCCGTCTGCACCATGACAGGCAACACAAACGTTCTTGAATATTTGTTCGGCAGCTTCCAAATCCTCCTGTGATCTTAGCAACTCCACATTTTCAACTGCTACTTCTTCCGTTGTTTCAGACTCAGCATCAGCTGTTATCGAGATATCTTTTCCTAATTTGTGCATGTAGGCAATCATGGCAACCATCTCTTTGGCAGGCTCAATTTCAATTCCTGATGCTTTTAAATCATCAACAATTAATTGTGCCTGAGCCATATAATCATCGATAGCTTTTAGGTCGTATCCCTCTTCATAAGGAACTCCAAGAGTTTGCATTGCCCTGATTTTTTTTGGTGTCATTTCCATATTAACATCTTTTTCTGCCAGCCATGAATATTTAGGCATTATCGATTGTTCATTCATTTTTTGCGGATCCATAAAATGATTATAATGCCACGCTGCGTTTTTGTACATCGGGCCTCCAACTACACCCGCACGACCCAAATCAGGCCCGGTCCTTCTCGAACCCCATTGATAAGGATGATCATATACAAATTCACCTATTTTTGAATATTCACCATAGCGGTCTGTCTCCCATCGAAATGGCCGAACTATTTGTGAATGACAAACATAACAGCCTTCAGAAATATAGATATCTCTTCCTTCCAATTCAAGAGGTGTATACGGTTTTACCGATTCGATAGTCGGCACATTGGATTTGATGAAAATCATCGGAATAATTTCAACCGCGCCACCGATAAACAAGGCAATGAAAACCCAAACCGAAAAACGAACTCCTTTACGTTCCATCCATCTGTGAATTGTCTCGGACACAGGATTTCTCGGACCTGCAGGAACAAGGGCCGGAGCCTCAGCACCCTCATTATCCTCAACTTTACCTGTTGCCATTGTTTTCGCCAGGTTAAATACCATAACTAAAAATCCGACCAGGAACAGAACACCCGCTAAAACCCTTACCGTATACATCGGAAGAATCTGGGTTAAGGTTTCCAGGAAATTGGGGTAGGCGAGGTAACCTTCCGGAGTATATTCACGCCACATTAGCCATTGTGTTACTGCTGCCCAGTATAATGGTATTGCGTAAATAAGGATAGCCAGCGTTGATAGCCAGAAGTGAATGTTTGCGAGTTTTTCAGAAAACAGTTTTGTTTTGAAAAGTTTGGGAACAAGCCAGTACAACATTCCAAAAACCAATCCTCCGTTCCATCCCATTCCTCCGATATGCACATGAGCTATGGTCCAATCGGTGAAATGTGTGATTTGGTTTACACTTTTCAGTGACATCATCGGGCCTTCAAAGGTTGACATTCCGTAAGCTGTAACAGCAACTACAAAAAACTTAAGCGCAGCGCTGTCACGCACTTTATCCCATGCGCCCCTTAATGTCAGTAGCCCGTTTATCATGCCTCCCCATGAGGGTGCGATAAGCATAATTGAGAAGGTTACACCGAGTGCCTGAGCCCATTCCGGCAATGCCTGATAAAGCAAATGATGAGGGCCTGCCCACATATACAGAAATATGAGCGACCAGAAATGGATAATCGAAAGTTTATAGGAATAAATCGGTCGGTTTGCCGCTTTTGGAAGATAATAATACATCAATCCGAGGAACGGTGTTGTAAGGAAAAATGCAACTGCATTATGTCCGTACCACCATTGCACCACCGCATCTTGTGCACCTGCATAAATAGAATAACTTTTTGTTAGCGAAATCGGTAATTCGAAGGAATTGACAACATGCAGAATAGCAATACCGATAAAAGTGGCGATGTACCACCAAATGGCGGCATAAATATGTTGAACCCTTCGCTTGATAATGGTACCAATCAAGTTCCAGCCGAAAATTACCCACACAACCGCAATTAATATGTCAATTGGCCATTCCAGCTCAGCATATTCCTTTGCTGTGGAAATACCCAAAACAAACGTTACCGCAGCCAATACAATGATTAACTGCCATCCCCAGAAGTTGATTTTGCTTAACGTATCATTAAACATCCTTGTTTTCAGCAGCTTTTGCGTGGAATAGTAAACTCCGGCAAAAATGGCATTTCCAACAAATGCGAAAATAATTGCATTCGTATGAAGCGGTCTTATCCTGCCAAAGGTGGTAAATTCCAATCCGAAATTAAAAACCGGAAAGGCTAGCTGCAATGCTGCCAGAATTCCGACAAGTATCCCGACAACACCCCAAATGATTGTCGCAAGGATAAACAACTTAACAATTTTGTTGTCGTAATAAAACTTCTGATTTTCCATAATATAAATTAGCTCGTTTGTTTTTTACTTTCCTCTTTTTTTTCTTCTTCGGCAAGCGAATCGTCATCGTCAAATAAAATCCGAATTGCAGGAGTTTCATTATCATCAAACTGCCCGTTACGAACAGCCCAGATGAATGCGCCTAAAAATATAAGTGCGGCCAGTAAACTTACTCCTATCAGCAAATAAAAAATGTTCATCTGATGCGATTAATATTATTCTTTACCTAACTTTTTAATTTTAATCAACTGGTAAACAACATAGCCGATGGCAATCCATGCAGCTCCCGCTGAACCAATGTATGAAAGGAGCAACCAAAGCTGAATATGTTCATTGGTTGACCATAAGACTTCGTTACGGATCAATTGCGGAACTTCCTTTGGTTTTCCTACTTTCAATTGTTCAAGAACCACTTGGTCAACCATATAATTCTCGTCAAGGTTAACTACGATATTTACATATCCTTCCTCGTCCCCAATCAAGGTCTCGGGAATATCAAAAATGGCCCGGCCGTTTTTATCGGTTAGAGCCTGTCCGATAGGAAGATTTCCAAACGCTTTTTTTGCGCTAATAAAAACCGGTGCATCCTGTAGTTGTACATAATTTCCGGATTTGTCTTCGAATTCAGCAAAAACTTCAACTTTTTTCTCTGCTTCATTCACGGATGCCAGTAATTTTGCATTTACCGGAGGGGCATCAACTAGAAGCTGTTCATTTTCCTGATCATAATTCCTGATAAAGTTAATGAGTCGCCAGCGGTCATCTTCCGAAATAGTCGATTCAAATTGCGGCATTCCACCACGTCCGTGAGTAATTTTGTAAAACAATTCACCGTTAGTATTTGCCTGCATTTGTTCAGAAGTAATATCCGGTGGAGGCGGAACCAAAGGCAGGTGATTGTTTTTTCCGGGATCTCCGTGACACGATTTACAATTCTGTAAAAACAGATCTTTCCCTTTTTTTACATTATCAAGGTTGTACGGTAGCGGATTTTCAATATTTGCCCGGTCTTCGGGAACTAGCCATTCATCCTGACTGTAAGCCGAAACTCCCAAAAACATCAGGAAGCTTAGTATGAAAAGTGTAATTCTTGTTTTCATATCCGTTTAGTTTTTAGGTTTTTCTGAGAAATATTTTTTGTCAATACCCTTGTCTTCAGCATATTCCCAGATGGTTATAACAGGAAATAGTTTGGCAAGAACAGATATAATCAATAAAGCTGCAAATACCGAGAATAACGTAATCATTACCTCAATGCTTGTTGGTGAATAAGTTTTAAAGTAATCCGGCACATTCTGAACTGGCAGAAATGGATGTTCCATGGTTGGAATTACAATAAGATAACGTTTAAACCAGGCAGCAATCAAAACCACAACTGAAATAATGGTTAATGGCAACGGTTTCCTGAAAAACTTAATTAACATCAGCAGAATAGGTAGAATTAATCCTGCAACCTGCACCAGCCAGAACATGGATGCAAATGTTCCTGTAAATAAATTTTTTAAATGAATGCCTTCTGCGGTTTTCATTTTATAACCCGGAACAAGAAATTCGTTTATATTAAAATACAGATAAACCAGACATACGAAAACCAGTAATTTTCCCATATAATCGAAATGGATATCTTCAAAATAGTCTTTTAATCCGTAACGAAGCCGGTATATGTACATTAGCATTATTACAGCTGCCGCACCTGCTACAAAAGCACCTGCTACAAAATAAGGCCCCATGATAGTTGTGTCCCAGCCCGATCGTAATGTGGCTGCAAACAACCAGGAAGTGACCGTATGAATTGACAAACCTACAGGAATTATCAGTATCATCAGTACACGCATGGCATGGTAAACCGTTTTATATTGCTCCGGATTTCCTTTCCAACCAAGAGACAGAATTTTATACAATTTGAGTTTCCATTTTGGAACTTTATCTGCCATTCGGTCACGTAAAAGGGCTAAGTCAGGTATCAACGGAATATAGAACAGGAGCACAGAGATGGTCAGATAAGTGGTTACAACAGTTACATCCCAGATAATTGGAGAAGCAAATCTTCCGTGAAGAAAAATATTCAAAAATCTGTCGGGGCGCCCCATGTCCATTACAATTATAACACCTGCCAAGGCAACACCAGCTATTGCAACCTGCTCTGCCACCCTGGAAATTGGTTTAGACCAGGAAATTTTCAGAAGGTGCAAAGCCGAACTGATTAAAAAGCCAATTAAACTAATGGCTACAAAAAATACAAAGTTGGCAATATACATTCCCCAGGAAACATAATCACGCATTCCGGTTACGCCAAGGCCGTTTTTTATCTGTATTATCCAACCCCATAAACCAACAATTGCAAACATGGTTATAATAAAAAACCAAAAGCGTGTCAGTTCATCTTTGTGTGTAATCGAACGTGTCAGGTCGGAGCAGATTGTATCCAACTTCTTCCTTGATTCGTCAGCTGATTTGATTTTATCCATTGATGTCAGTTTTTAGGAGTGTTTTTCAATTAAATCACCTTCAAACGGGAATGCCCTATTTTTGGGCGGGAGATAATATACCCTGGGTTTGGTACCCAATTCTTCCATTAAAGTGTAAGCTGCATTATCTTCAACCAATTTGCTAAAACTTACCGTTTCATGGGTTGTGCCGTTTGTTACAGCGTCCTCATTTCGGTCACCGAACCAGTACACCCCGTTAGGACAGGCAGAAACACATGATGGCAATTTACCGTCTCGCAAACGGTCGGCACTAAATAAACATTTTGAAATTGTTCCCTTCTTTTGAGGAACATTGGCTTCTATATTGTAGGTAACTCCCTTGTATTTTTCTGCATCACGAGGTTCAAACCAGTTAAATACACGGGCTGAATACGGACAGGCGGCAATACAAAAACGACATCCGATACAACGTTCGTTGTCTATCAAAACAATTCCGTCTTCCCGTTTAAACGTGGCATTCACCGGACATACTTTTGTGCATGGCGGATTGTCACAGTGTTGACAGGGTTTTGGCATATAATAGGGTGCAGTGTGGTCAGCATCCTGCATTTGTAATACATTAATATGGTGTTGCTCGGGCCTTAACTGATGATGGTTTTGGCAGGCTTTCATACATTCTCTGGCATTTCTGCATTTTGATAAATCAATTACCATTACCCAACTTCTGCCGGGAAGACCCTTACGACCGCGTTTCTGGTTCTCAGAAAGATTTGGCATCTCAGCAGGAGTAAGTTGTGATTTGTCCACCTCAACCAGTTCACCGCTGGAAGTAAGTAGTTTGATTTTATCTCCCTCCGATGTTTCAACGCTGTTACAGGAACTCAAAATACTGGTGCCTCCAACCACCCCTGCAGCACCAACTGTAGCTCCTAACTTTCGAATAAAATTTCTTCGTGTATTCTTTTCCATATAAATGGTTTTTCAGGTTGAATATTTCTTTTTTCAACGAATATTACTATACGAAAATAAGTATTAAACCTAAAGTTACAAGCATTCAAAAGGGCATAACAATAAAAGACAAAAAGGGGTTTTATTGTCTGTGTATGAATATGTTAAGTGTTTTTTTAAACTTTTTCATCAAGCAATGTCAATTTAATTCATTGATAATGAATGTCTAGATTTAATAGTGGAAAAAAAATTAAAAACATCTAAACATTTATATATTTTGATTGTTAACTGAAGTTTATTTTTAATCTTGTTATTTTACATAATAAATCTTAAATCATTTTATAATTCATGCTCTATAACATAAAAATGAATCAAATAATTTCCTGATTCAGATTAGTTCGTGGCTTTGATTTTATTAGTCAATTTTTCAATTTGTGCCGGAAAAATGAAAAAAAACTCAAATTATTGGCTTCTTCTTAAACATTAATTCTCCTTAGCCGTTTCAATACTTTGAAAAACTAAACCTCGGTTTTTATTTAAAATGTAAATAATGTTTAAAATGAGAGGTTCGAAAATGAATTTCGTTTTTACAGGAATTTTAATTTTTTTGTTTTCTGGTATATTAAGAGTAGATGGACAAACGGTAATAAATCCTACAGCGACAAATAGTGACGTAGAAATTGGAATAGTAGAGCATCTGGATGAATTTTTACCCGACAGTATCTCGTTAATCAATGAAAATGGAGAACAGGTTTGGCTGGCAGATTTGATTGATAAGCCAACTGTTTTAAATTTTGTGTATTATCGGTGTCCCGGTATTTGCAGTCCGTTAATGGAAGCTGTAGCCGGTGTAATGGATAAATCGGATTTGGTTCCCGGAGAAGATTACCAGGTTCTGACCATTAGTTTCGATCCTTCTGAAACCATAGATCTTGGCGTTCGGAAAAAAGCGAATTATCTCAACCTTATGAATAATCAAGATAAGGTTGAAGCAGCGAAAGATGGCTGGAAGTTCTTTGTAAGCGATAGCGCAAGTATAGTTCGGGCGACTGAAGCTACAGGATTTAAATATCAGAAAACGGGCAATGACTTTTTACATGCTGCTTCATTAACTGTCGTAAGTCCGGACGAGAAAATTACAAGATACTTAAACGGGTTATATTTTTTACCTTTTGAATGGAAAATGGCTATTGTTGAAGCTTCAAAAGGACAATCGGGGCCAACTTTAAACAAAGTGTTGCGCTTTTGTTATTCATATGATCCTAACGGACAAACATACGTATTAAATGTAACCAAGATAAGTGCAACATTAATTATGTTTTTTGCACTCGTTTTCTTGTTGTATCTTGTAATAAAACCAAAAAGAAAAGCGATAATTTAAACTGAACTTATATGCATATGACACGTGCTGAAAATGAGGCAAACTACCTTAAATACAAAGGGAAATATAAGGGTTTGCTTGGTTGGATTTTGTCAACTGATCATAAACGGATAGGTCTTCTTTATTTGTTTTCAATAGCTACCATGTTTACCATTGGAGCTTTGCTGGGGCTGGCGATGAAATTTGAATTGCTTGCACCAGGGAAAACAATTATGGATGCCCAAACCTACAACGCAACGTTTACGGTGCATGGGGTGATTATGATTTTTATGATTGTCATTCCCGGGTTACCGGCGGTTTTTGGTAATTTAATGATGCCAATTATGATTGGGGCAAAAGATGTGGCTTTCCCTAAATTGAATTTGTTGTCGTGGTGGCTTTACGTTGCCGGAGTTTTTCTGGTTTTATCTGCCCTTTTGCTGGGGCCTGGAACTCCTGATACCGGATGGACATTTTACGCACCCTACAGTTTTAAAACAGGTACAAATATGCTGCCGGCAGTTTTTGGGGCTTTTGTACTTGGATTTTCATCTATTTTAACCGGATTAAACTTTTTGGTGACCATTCACAGGTTAAGATGTCCGGGATTAAAATGGACAAAACTACCGCTATTTGTGTGGACATTGTACGGAACCGCGTGGATTCAGTTACTAGCTACACCTGTTGTCGGTATAACACTGGTTCTAATCGCTCTCGAAAGGGTATTTGGTGTTGGTATTTTTGATCCGGCACTGGGTGGCGATCCAATCCTTTACCAGCACCTCTTCTGGATTTATTCCCACCCGGCAGTTTACATTATGATTTTACCTGCAATGGGTGCGATTTCAGAAATTATACCTACATTTTCACAAAAACATATTTTTGGCTATAAAGCTATTATTGCCTCCACAATGGCTATTGCTTTTGTGGGCTGGTTGGTATGGGGTCACCATATGTACACAGCAGGTATGAGCGGTACAGCTCAATACTATTTCTCATTGCTGACATTTATTGTCGCTATACCGAGTGCGATAAAAGTATTTAACTGGATTTCAACCATGTATAAGGGATCAATAAATATACAGACACCTTTTTACTGGGCTGTTTCATTTATTTTTGTGTTTATGATTGGTGGTTTAAGCGGTTTGGTATTAGGTGCCTTGGCTACCGATGTTTATGTACACGACACAGCCTTTGTTGTTGGGCATTTCCATTATATTGTTTTTGGCGGAACAGGTTTTTCATTTTTTGCAGCTATGCATTACTGGTTCCCGAAAATATTCGGCAGGATGTACGACAAAACCTGGGCAAATATTGGCTGGTTGATATTTTTTATCGGATTCCTGGCTTTATATACCCCAATGTTTTATCTCGGGCTAATGGGAATGCCGCGCCGGTATTACGACTATCTTGAAGAATTTCACGGGGGAAATATTCTCAGCACTTTTGGTTCATGGATACTGGCAACAGGGTTGATTATTATTATAGCTAATCTTGTCCATTCTGCACGTAAAGGACCAAAAGCTGAAATGAATCCCTGGCATGGGAAAACGCTCGAATGGACAGTTCCATCCCCGCCGCCTGTAGAGAATTTTGATGAGATTCCTGTGATTGCAGAAGACGACGGGCCATACAATTACAAATAACTGAACCAGATATGGAAAAATCAACTCATATTGAACATGATCACTACGATGCGGAATCATCGAAGGTAGGAATGTGGTTGTTTATTTTTACCGAACTTCTTCTGTTTGGTGGTTTATTTATTGTGTACTCGGTTTACCGGTTTATGAATTCTGATGCGTTTCATCTGGCTGCAGAGGAACTGGATACATTTATCGGAGCTTTAAATACAGTTTTGCTGTTAATAAGCAGTATGACGATTGCCATGGCAACTACAGCTCTCCAAAAAAAGAATAAAGCATTAACCTTGGGACTTAGTGCCATAACAGTTATTCTGGGTATCGTTTTCCTCATTAATAAGTATTTCGAGTGGGGAACAAAGTTTAGTCATGGAATTTGGCCGGGCTCGGAGCACATGCTTCAAACCATGAGTCAGGGCGAAATCCTCTTTTTTGGTTTGTATTTTATAATGACAGGTTTACACGCCCTTCATATTATAATAGGGTTGATAATAATAGCAGTAGCAATGGCCAGAGTAAACAATGGGAAAGTTCATGCTGGCAGAGCTGCATTACTCGAAAATGCCGGACTTTACTGGCACTTGGTTGATATTATTTGGATTTTCCTGTTCCCATTATTCTATTTAATAACCTAAAACCGTTGGAATATGTCAAACGAAAAACATCATATTGTACCGTACAGACTTTATATAATTGTACTTATTGCATTGCTGGTATTTACTTTTTCTTCCATTGAAATTACCAGTATCGAGTTGGGTAAATATACAGTAGCCGGAGCATTACTTTTTGCGGTTTTGAAATCATATCTCGTGTTAACTTACTTTATGCATTTGAAATACGATAAACCGTACATAAAAATTATGGTGGCATTTGTTTTTGCGGTTTTTATTGTCACCATTGTGATTACATTTTTAGATTATTTATACAGATAGATATAAATTATGTATAGCTCGGAAATAACACAGGCATCGAATTTTGTACAGGGGGTCGACAGGGCCTTCCTGATTATTCTGGGAATTTCTTTTCTCTTTTTAATTGGGTTAACCGTTGTTATGTTGGTTTTTATTTTCAAGTACAATAAAAAGAGAAATCCAAAGCCAACACAAATTGAAGGAAGTTTAAAACTGGAATTGCTTTGGACTATTATTCCGTTTTTGCTTACAATGTTTATGTTTTATATTGGTTGGGCTGGATGGAAACCTATGCATAATCCCCCGAAAGACGCTATGGAAATAACAGTTTATGGCAGAATGTGGAATTTTAGTTTTGAATATGAAAACGGGAAAAGAACAGATACCTTGTATCTGCCCAAGGATAAGGCTATAAAGTTGAATCTTGTGGCAATGGATGTTTTACACAGTTTGTATATTCCTGCATTTCGCGTTAAGCAGGATATGGTCCCTGAAAAGAAAGATAATTTTATGTGGTTTGTGCCGCAAAAAGTGGGAGAATATGAATTGTTTTGTGCAGAATATTGCGGGCTTCAGCACTCTTACATGTATAATACCGTGAAAGTGATGGAGGATAGCAGTTTTACAAACTGGATGGCGGATACAACAATGGTTGCATCGGCAGAAGAAATTGAATCGCCCACAGCCACAGGAAGAAGAATTATGCAAAATATTGGGTGTTTTGCGTGTCATTCCATAAACGGATCAAAATTAGTAGGTCCCAGTTTTAAGGGCATTTGGGGAGAAGAGCAAACAGTTGTTACAGGTGGCGACAAAAGACAAATTACAGTTGATGAAGAATACGTTCGTCGTTCGATTTTTGATCCTAATGCCGATGTGGTAGATGGCTTTAACAAAGGACTTATGATTTCATACGAAGGACAATTATCCGATGATGATGTTACCAATATAATCGAATATCTTAAAACACTGGAATAAATTTGAAAACTCGGGTAAATGATATACTGGAACTTGGGAAAGTGAGGATTTCCTTTTCTGTAGCGCTATCCGCGTTAACAGGGTACGTACTTTTTACCGGTTTTTTGGATGGTCAGGGCTGGTGGATTACTGCCGGAGTATTTTTTATGTCCTGCAGCTCAGGAGCTCTTAATCACTGGCAGGAAAGAAAAACGGATGCCCTTATGCCACGGACTCAAAACAGGCCTATCCCGGCGGGTAGGATAAGTTCATCCACGGGAATGATGATCGTGATTTTATACGCTCTTGTAGGTTCCATAATTTTATTGCTGACAGCACCGTTTATCGCTTTTGTATTAAGCTTGATAACCCTTCTTTTTTATAATGGAATTTATACTCCTTTAAAAAAAGTATCTGCCTTTGCTGTTATTCCGGGATCGTTTGTAGGAGCTTTGCCTCCAATGATTGGATGGGCAGGAGCAGGAGGAAGTTTAACATCAGAAATAATTTTGCTGGTTGCGATTTTCTTTTTTATTGGACAGATTCCCCATTTCTGGCTTTTACTGCTTATGTTTGGCGACCAGTATAAAAAAGCAGGCCTTCCGAGTTTAAACCAGATTTTCAGTGAAGCACAAATAAAAAGAATTACTTACACCTGGATTCTGACCACAATTGCATCAGCTTTATTAGTTATTTTGTTCGTATTTAATAGCAAATTAATCATATTTCTGCTCCTGTTTTATACCTTTTATCTATTGTCATCATTGTCTATCGCTGTATTCGGACCACAGGAATTTAAAGTAAAATCGGCATTTTATAAACTCAATTTTCTTTATTTGTTTATGATGTTGTTCCTGGTTACCGATGGATTATTAAGGGGGCAGATCGTATTTGGTTAAATTCCTTTTTGTATCATCTCATTCAGAACTCCCTCACGAAGAGCAAAGTCGGTTTGAATAATATTTTCAAGTTTAGCATTAACAATTAATTGCTCGATAAGAATTACAGCTGGAACAATTAAATCCACACGTACCATATCCATTCCTTTCATTTTCATTCTTTCTTCTTTTGAAGATTGAATGATTCTTTTATAAATTCTGTAAAACTCATCAATCGTAATGGATTGGGTTGTCCGGCGTTTTTCTCCGGGGTCTACCTGGTCAAGAATATCTGCAACCGTATCAAAGGCTCCGGAACAGCCTATGAGTGTTTTTACATTTTCCGCCAGGCATTTCTGAAAGGCTGTGTCATGTTCGCTTGAAAAATAATTCTCAAGTTTTTTAATTTCATCGGGCTGAATAGGATCAGAAATACTGAACCGGTGAATGACTCTCGTCATGCCGGTCGGCCGGCTTTCCTTCCAAACCATATCTTTTTCTTTAGCAAGAATCAGCTCGTTACTTCCACCACCAATATCTAAGATAACTGAGGGTTTTTCAAAATTCCGAAGAGCGAGTAAAACGCCATTAAAAATTAACTCAGCTTCCTTTTCTCCGGAAACAACTTTTACTACACAGCCACTATCTTCTCCGATTTTTTCCAGAAATTCAATCTTGTTATCTGCTGACCTGACCGCTGATGTTGCAATTGCTCTAATTTTGTCAACCTGAAATTTATGAATGATATCCAGATGTTTGGAAAATGATTGTAATACCCGTTTTGTAGCTTCAGGACTTATTTCGTTTGATTTTATTTTGTCGTCGCCCAAACGCACCAATTGTTTACTTTGGTGCAGAATTTTATAGTTTGCAGAGTCTGCCTCTGCCACAAGCAAATTACAGGTGTTGGTTCCCAGGTCAATTACTGCGACTTTCATTAAAAATACATTAGAAAGAACAGGCAATATAAAACAAACTGTATAAAAGAACAAGAGACATACTATTATTAAACTACCTCCGAATTACAGTCTTTTCATTTCCTGTTATTGTCTTTTTCTTGTTTTGAAAAATATATAATTGCATTTCATACCTTAATATCTTAATTTTAATATTTAAGCTTAATAAATTTCCTTAAATGTCTGAATCAAAAGAAAATCAATTAAGTAAAAATTGGTCTGGGACTGAAGCTTGGGTCTGGGACGAAATACGAAACGGACGTATTGCAAATTTTAATGGAAAATTTAATAAGAAGCTAGACCCGAAATCAAATAAAGGCTGGGACAATCCAAACGAGAAAAGACAAGTTTCAGCGTCTTTTCTTGAAACTATACTTACCGAAGACTATTTTTTAAGTAAGGTTAAATCAAGGGGTGTTCGTATTGAAGGGGCACTTTTTAGTGAAGATGTAAATCTACAGCATATTAAATTAAATCGCCAGTTGTGGTTTGAATCTTGTCGCTTTGACGGTTCCCTGAAATTGATGAATTTCGAAATAAACGACTGGTTTTCCCTTGAAGGTTCGCGAATAGGAGGAAAGCTGGATCTAAACGGTGCCCACCTGAACAGTTATGTTTCCTTTAAAGGGATAACAGTGGATGGTTTTGTTGATATGGTAGGGGTAAAAGTTGGTGGTAATCTTGAGATGGATGGAGGCACCTATTCCCAAATGTTAAATATGAATTCCGTCAAAGTTGGGGGTTCCTTGTATTTAAGAGGGAAGGCAGAGTTTAACGCAGTTGAAATGATAAGTGCCTGTATTGAAGGGAGTGTGGAGTTGAATCAGAGCTCATTTGGCGGAAAATTGGATATGAGGCTGGTCAGGATTTCAGGTTATTTGCTGATGACGGACGGGGCCCTTTTTAACCAGGTGGAAATGAATAATGCCCGAATTGAAGGGAATGTTTCGTTAATGGGCAGTACGTATAACGATTACCTCGACTTTAGTTCTGCCAAAATCGGCGGGTCAGTGTATATGAATGATAATACATCGTATAAAGATGTTTACCTGCGAAATGCCAAAATTGAAAGCGATGTGTTTATGACAGGCAGCACTTTCACCGGAAATTTGAATATGAATTCAATAGAAATTGGCGGTTTCCTGTACATGAGTGGCGAGGCGAATTTTAAAACTGTCGAGCTAAGGAGTTCCCATATCGGAAGTATGTTGTCGATGATTGGCAGTACTTTTGATGATTTTCTGGATATGAATTCCATGCGGGTTGACGGGGCTGTTTTTATGCGTGGGAATGCCAAATTTCAAAAGGTAGATATTGCAAGTGTTTCGATTGGCGGAAACCTGGAGTTAAGCAGCAGTATTTTTTCAGGGCCGCTATATATAAATTCATCTGTCATTGAAGGTTCTGTTTTTCTGGACGCTGGTGCTACCTTTGATTTGGTTGAACTCCGCGGCGCAAGGGTAGGAGCTACATTATCACTTATTGGCGGAGTGTTTAATAATTCACTTGATATGAGTTCCCTGCACGCCTTGGGTACTGTTTATTTACGGGGAAAAGCACAATTCAGCGATGTAAATTTGGCCAGTGCCAGTATTACCGGGAATATGGAATTGACAGACAGTAATGTTTCCGGAAAATTAAATATGAACTCCACAAAAATAGGAGGTTACTTTTTAATGGGAAAAAGTACTTTTCTGAAAGATGTTGATTTGATTAATGCTGAAATCGGAGGAAACCTTGAGATGCCGGGTGGAATTTTTTCCGGAAAATTAAGCCTGAATTCTTCAAAGGTAGGTGGTTCTCTATTTATGAACGACAAAGCGGTTTTTACGGAAGTGGATATGATAGGAATGTGCGTGGGCAACTCAGTTGTTATGACAAACAGCACATTTAGCGGCCTGCTTACCATGAACTCATTAAAGGTTGATGGTTCGGTTTTTATGAGGGACTATTCTACTTTTAACGATGTAAATCTGGTGAGTAGCAAAATAGCCGGAAACCTTGAATTGAATTACAGCACTTTTAAAGGGGACTTAAGTCTGGATAACCTGGAAATAGGACAAAATCTTCTTTCCCGGCATGCAGTGTTCGCTGAGAATAAATTATTGAGTATTTGTTATTCTACAATTAATTCGACTGTAAATTTTTCGGGTTCTTCATTAGGGACTTTGGACCTTACTTCCACAAAAATAAATTCAGAATTGCGATTGGGATCTGGCTTAAGTGATCCGCCAAAATGGACGAAGGCCTCACAAATGATTCTTTGGAACACAACCGTAGGAGCTGTTCAGGATGCCGGGCTTAGCTCGTGGCCGGGTGATTTGGAACTGGAAGGTTTTACTTACGAAAGGCTTGGTGGTTTTGGTGCTACCGGTAATGCAAACATGGCAAATCGTAAGCCTGCGGAATTTATCAGTTGGCTTGAACTTGACAAAACCTTTTCACCACAACCTTACGAATATCTCGCGAAAGTTTTAAATGAAGCAGGATTTCCCTCAAAAGCCAATGCCATTTTGCATGCAGGACGCAAAAGAGCCCGAAAACTGGCCTGGCAAAAAAATGAAGAAAATAAACGCGAATGGATGCGCTGGTTTGGACTCACGCTTCTGCAGTCGACTATTGGTTTTGGTTTGGGGACAAGATATTTCAGAGTGCTGATCTGGTTGCTCGTGTATACCTGTATCGGTTTTTTTGTATTGTTTTTCTCCATTGAAGTCTCAAATCCCGACTACTTTAAAATGGCATGGGCAAGTTTTGATGTGACTTTACCCATTATTGATTTAAATGATGAATACGGAGAATTTATTTTCAAAGATTCTTCCAATGGAATAAAAACATGGTTTTATATCCAGAAAATGATTGGATATGTTTTGGGTGGTTTTATAGTTGCAGGACTGGCTGGCTTAACACAGAAAAATTCCTGAAAACAATTCCCGGTTAAAAATTCTTCTGTAAAAAGTGATAAGCATTTCCGTGCATAAACCGCTCAACAATTTCAGCGGCAGTAATTTTATTGTATTGTTTCAAATTATCTGATTGAGCTGAAGCAATATAATTGTAAGCATGTTTCTCCAGGTAGCTGTCAAACAATGGCATATCCTCAGCTGTCCAGAACCCGTTAAGCGGATTTACCATGCCGTCGTAATCCGAACCGATGCACTGAATTCCCCAGGCGTACAGGCCATTTCGGTTGAGTACGTCAGCGATGTGCTGTATCTGGTTCCAAACCAGTTTTGATTTATGAAACAGCATTTTTCGGCGGCTCAGATTCGGCCCTGTTTTTTTTACCTCGGTTTCACTTCCCAAACGTCGTTCATCGAACTGGATTCCGAAAATTCCACCCGATTTGGCTACACGTACAATTTCATCATCGTAAAAATTGATGTCGCCCGGCAGGAACTTTCCAAAATTCCATAAATCGTCCTCTACGGGTTCCTTCTGCGATCGTAATCCGTTCACTGCGCCGTGGCTGACAAATAGGGGGATTATTTCATCCGGATATTCCTCTTCAAGGAAATGAAAATATTCATTTCTGGCCTGAAGGCTCAGGTGTTTCAAATCGATGGTTACACGTCGCCCGTTGGTGTTGTCCATTAATCCGCGCAGGAGTTTCCAACCCAGTTCATTAAATCCGGTGCCCAATCCTTCTGTCTGATCGCAGAATTTACTAACTATGCCACTCAGGCTTTTGGCGTGTCCTACCATTTCGTTGTAAAAATGGTGGGTAAGTCCGGCTGAAAATAATTTGTGTTCCCATTGTTTTATTTTGGCCACATTGGCAAGCACCTCGTCCGGGTCAACTGTTTTGCCCATAAGCTGAAGTCCGGCATTAAAAGTATGGGTGCCTTCAATGGAAAGTATCACGGAAATGGTTTTGATATCATTATTTTTAGCTTTTTCAATATCACTAAAGCTGGAAACAATTTTGTATTGGAACCATTGGCCGTCAATGTTTATTTTATGCCCGTCGAGGTTTTTGTAAAACTCATATTCCATCAGCAGGTCATCAAAATAATTATCCATTTTCTGCACATGGTTTATTCGTTTAATACCCAAACCTGTTACCAGATTGGCAATAGCATCGCCGGGTAATTCTGTTCCCATTTTGTTCATTACAAAACCTTTTTCAAGCCCGCAGAGCGAAACCACAACAATATCAGCACCACCTTTGGCAAGAGACGTAAAATCAGCCTGTCTGAATTTGGTAAGTGTGGTTGTAATGTTGGTAATCTTGTCAACCACTGTCGGCCAGTCATAATTCCAGATACTGCTTTTTTGATTTTTATTCGGACTGTTTAATCCCGGTTTGCTGTTAAAACTTTTTCCCAGGGGTTTCATCGCCGGATGGATGTGCACATCGATAAACTGCGTCTTCATAATAAAAGATTTAATGGCATTTAATTCCAATATACAAAAAACAATATTGAAAATCAATTGAATGCGGAGGAAATCAAGATATTTGAAAATAAAAAAAACAGCATTCTGAATTGAATGCTGTTTCCTGTGAAATTATTTTAACGGAATTTATTTCAGCAATATGGCTTTTGCTTCCTCATCCAGTGCATCGGTCATAAATGGTATTTTGGTAATTTCTTCTGTTTCACGATTTGCAGTAATCAAATCGCTGCGACTAATTTCATTCAGGTTAAATTTTCTTGCCCCTGCCATAAATTGCTGCAATCCTCCGGCAAGTTTGTCAGCATAACCAACCATTGCAATGGCTCCAAACGGAATGTTTTTCATTTCATCAGCGCCAACTTTATTTTTTACGGTTTCCCATTCGGCAAATATCTCTTCAGGATAGATGCCGTATTCAGTAACTGAGGCGGGGAGAGTTTCCCAGTGTCCGCTTAATTCGGCTTTTTTTTCTGGATAGAATGTAGCTTCTATATTACTGCCAAGGAACCCCGCAATCATTGGTGCCCGTCCCAGGCATACTAATTTAGTGTATGGTGCTCCCAGTGCAATAGCCTTAAACAAGTGATCTTCTCTGGCAAAACCGCCTGCAAATGAAATGTCGGGAACTTTAATTCCTTTCTCTTCCAGAATTTTACAGTATTCATAAGCTTTAGCATGTAAAGCAAGAGAAGGAATACCCCAGTGTTGCATCATATTCCATGGACTCATACCCGTGCCACCTCCGGCGCCGTCAATGGTTAGAAGGTCAAGCTTTGCATCAGCCGCGTAACGTATTGCCATGGCAAGATTTTCCATACCATACGCTCCCGTTTTTAATGATATCCGTTTAAATCCTAATTTTCGCAGATAAGCCACACTATTCATAAAGTCTTCACGCACATCCTCTGCCGTATGTTTGTTCGTTGCTCCCAAACGGCTGTGCCGCGCAAAAGAAGTAACTGCTCTGTTTTCGAAACCTTTTATCACCACCGGGTTATAAGGATCAGGATCTACAATATAACCACGATCTCTTAAAAACTGCGCATATTCAATGCTTGTTACCTGAATTTCGCCACCTATATCCTTTGCTCCCTGTCCCCATTTTAATTCAAGAATGATATCGTTGCCGTATTTGTCAATGAGGTATTCAGCTACTCCATTCCGGGTATCTTCAACGTTCATCTGGATGATAATAGCACCGTAGCCATCGTAATATCTTTGAAAATATTCAATCCGCCGTTCCAGTTCAGGTGCTTTAATAATTCTGCCTTTTTCAAGAATCGACTCTTTATCAACACCAACCACATTTTCTCCCACAACAATTGGGAAACCAGCCAGGGCTGCTCCTACGGCAAAAGAAGGCCAGTATTTGGCTGCAATAAATGTCGATCCTAACGCACCTGTCATAATTGGAACGCGACATTTTGTTTTTATCTCTCTCCCAAACTGAGTTTCAATGTTTACATTGGTGAAAATACAATCGTCAGGATCGTCGCTCATGTTTGATGTAAGTCCATTTGAACCATAAGCGTATCCCTGAATGCGTAAGGCATGATATCCGGTCCCTACTGAAGTAACATGACTAGCACCCGAAGTTGAATGACCAAACTTTCTGGGATAGAGCATTTTTCGCCCTTCAAGACATGAAAGCCATGTCTCGCATTTTCCTTTACACGATGAGTCACATAGAGTGCATAAGCCTGATTCTGCGGGTACGCCCCGGTTCACTGCTCCAAGAGCATCGTTGTTTTTTGTGAATTGTAGCATTTTGTTAATTTTTTCTTGATTTTTTTGGTTTTGCTGGAAAATATTTATGAATAATTTCTGTTTTGAGCAAATCTACTAACAAAATGCCATTTTTATGATAATTATCATGTTTTGTAAAACATGTGTTGAAAAAAGTTTTTTGAAAGGATTTTTAGCACCTGGATTGTTTATTAAGTTGATCATTTGTTTTTATTTTTATTTTAAATTTCATGGTATTGTTTGACTTTTCAGAAAAAAGCGATTTATCGGACTGGACAATTATCAACGACGGGGTGATGGGAGGGAAGTCGCAAAGCACACTTACCCTTGACGCCGAAGGTAATGGTCTTTTTAAAGGATTGATCTCGCTGGAAAACAGCGGCGGATTTTGTTCGGTTCGGCACCGTATGGATAAAACATCGGTGAAGGGATACGAAAAAATTGCCCTTCGGATTAAAGGCGATGGCAAACGCTACCAGGTGAGAATTAGGGCGCAACAAGACGATTATTATGCCTACATCGCGTATTTTGAAACTTCAGGTGACTGGCAAACCGTTGAAATACCCTTAAAAGAAATGTATCCTTCTTTCAGAGGGCAAAAACTAAACAATCCCAATTTCAACAGCGACGCAATAGAAGAAATTGCTTTTTTAATTGGCAACAAAAAAACCGAAGCATTTCAACTTCGCATCGATAAAATACTGCTGAAATAATATTTTGAAAAACACTTTCCACTTCCCCTTTCTTCCTTAGCTTTGTTTTATAAGTCACCCTGAGCGTAGTCGAAGGGTGAAGATTTAACGTTAATTATTCAATGGTGGCCGACGTACACGACAAAAAAACAAGAAGCTACAACATGAGCCAGATTAAGGGCAAAAACACAAGGCCTGAAATGCTGGTGCGGAAGCTTTTGTTTGCCTAAGCGTTTCGCTATAAGCTTAATGTTACTTAAAGTCCGTTGACAAAGGTTTGGTTACACTTTAAATTTGTTATTATGAAAATAACATTAAGAATCAAAGTTGACGGAATCAAGCACTTATCAAATAGTATTCCTGAATTTGTCCCTGAAAATGCTGAATATTACTGGGATGATATAGAAATACTTCCAATAAAAGAGTTCAATAATGGAATTTGTGAAGAGGTAAAAGAAGGAGAAGAAGATTTTTGGAGTATTTATCTACATCAGTTAAATGGAGGATTGGAATGTATCGCTGATTTGAAAACGAAAAAGGAAGCAGAAAAATTGGCAGAATTGATAGAGAATGCATCAAATTATCGTGTATATTCGAAATCCACATAACTAAATTTTTGTTTTTCTTAATTGTTGGTAATTTTAGGGAAATCTTAATTACCAAGAACATGCCTAAGAACCTATGGTCAAGAGAGGAACTAATTTTAGTTTTTAATCTATATCTAAAAATTCCATTTGGAAAGTTTCATCATACAACAAAAGAAGTAGTAGAACTGGCCAATTTGATGGAAAACAGGAATGCTAATGCTGTATCAATGCGTTTAAGCAATTTTGCAAGTATTGATCCATATCATCAGAAACGTGGTGTCAAAGGATTGGTAGGAGGTAAAAAACAAGTCCAACCGATTTGGGACGAATTTCATGATAATAAGGAAGAATTAATTTATGAAAGTGAAAGAATTCTGGCGGAAATCCAAAATACGACAATTGAGAAAAAATACCATAATTTGTTAGAAGGTACTGAGAGGTTAGAGGGTAAAACAAAAATGCGAGAGGTTAAAACTCGTATCAACCAAAATGTATTTAGGGAAATAGTTTTAGCTAATTTTAATAGTACTTGTGCAGTGACTGGATTTAATAATCCTGACTTCCTTATTGCTAGCCATATATCACCATGGGCTAAAGATAAAATGAATCGATTAAATCCGCAGAATGGCTTACTTCTGAATAATTTGCATGACAAAGCATTTGAAAATGGATATCTTGCTATTGACAAAAATTTTCAAGTTTTGATATGCAAAAAATTGAGAAAATCTGAAGATAAGTTTATTCAGAATTTTTTCACGGTATATCATAAGAAAGAAATTATTCGACCTGAAAGATTTTTACCTAACATACAATTCCTAGAAAAACATATCGATGAAAAGTTTCTTGGATGACTAAATTTTCCTGTTCGCGCTGTTTTGTAATCTCCTTTTGCAGTGCGACTGCCTAGAGCTATTCCTCAACCAGGTTTTGAGCTTCCCGGAGGATTTTATTGGTTTGCCGTTCGCTAATTTTCATTTCCAGGAGCAGGTCGCGGTGTTTATGCAGTTCGTTACAAACTACAATTCCTTTTTCAAGCAGCACTTGTTTTTGTGCCCGTGTAAGCGAAATCAGTGAGGTGATGGGGTGTAATCCGGTTTTGTCTATCCAGTATTTCAGTCCGTTGCCGGTGGGGAAGTCCCACGAAATCACCATCAGGCCGGCACAGGTTCCGTATTGAACCGCATCGTCGCTAAACCGGGTGTTGGTAACCACGCCACCCCGGTAGCGGATATTTTCTCCGTACTGCTGTTGCCAGGCGGCTTTTACATCGAGAAACCGCGAATGGATATACAGTGGCACCTGAACGCTGCTTTTGGCGGTGTTGTCGCTGTGGAACTTACATTCTATCATTAGCATTTCACCGGGTTTGCGTGCCACCACATCTACTTCGTGCTGCACACATTTCCCCTGAACGATTACACCGGTTTCCACAGTGTAACCCCGGTTCTCAAAAATCTTTCCTACCAGCCTTTCAAAGGGAAAACCCGTGGGGCCAAGCTCCATTATCGCATTTTTCAGTTTGTAACGTCCTGCTATTTTGTACGATTCCTTTTTCAACAGGTCGAAGGCCATTTTGTAGATTTGCCGGGTGGAAATTCCGTCGTAAAGCCGGCGGGTAACCTGTTCTGTTATTTTTTTCTGTTCTTCAGAACCAGCCCCCGACGACCGTAACGCCTGTTCCAGCTTTTTCGGATTGAAAATCACCCGTTCGCCATTTCCTTTCACAACTGAAATATTCATAAATCAAGCTTTTCTCAAAGATAACTGGACTTTTGTAATTTTTGCCACTTCAGAGAAAGAAAGACTCGTATAAAATATTTCGTGGAATCTTTTGGCCGTGAGTGTTTGCTATATTCATCTTTCTTTGTCTTTGCTAAGGTGTAAAATTTAACTGCTTCTGATTTGAAACGAGAGGTAAGTTGCCGGTTGATTGATTTGACAATTTGTTAGGCATTTTACTTCCTTTTTGTATGTAGCAGCAGATTTTCGTAACTTTTTATAAACCAAAAAAACTATCATGAAACGAATATTACCTTTTGTTTTCATGTTAACCTTTTCCCTTGGTTCTTTTTCACAAACAAATCAAACCATAACAGTAGCTAGTTCAGAAGATAATGCAACGATGTACAGCATCCGCCTTAATTCTGTTTCCTGCGAGGATTTGATAATGTTTACTTACCAGCGCCTGCTGCCGGCGAATGAAAAGCTGGCGGTGTCACTCCGGGCAGGTTTTATGATTTGGGACCCGGTTCTTCCGCTTGCTGAGGTGGGCCTAGTAACCGGAGGACCAAAACATTTTTTTGAAACAGGTTTGGGTGTATTGCTTGACCCGATTGAAGGTGGCGGATTTTTTACAGTTCGTGCCGGTTATCGTTATCAGGCACCGCAAGGATTCCTGTTTAAACTGTCGGGCATTTATTCCCCCGATAATTTTATTCTGCCCCTGATTGGCGTTGGATACGCGTTCTAAATAAGCATTGCCGTTAAGAAACCGGAATGTTTAATCGTTTATTTTCTTTTTTTTCGCAATTGAAAAACTGGCTTCGTCATTCAGTGTAGATTTTATGCTTTGGGGCCTGGTGCTTCCCCTGGCTGAAGAGGATCTTGTAACAGGAGGGCCATTCGATAGAATTAATATTTTCTGTCAAAGATGAATCCTCCGACCTCGTACCTCGGCCACCTCCTTTATGAAAGGAGGACAAAAATAATCCTCCGACCTCGTACCTCGGCCACCTCCATTATGAAAGGAGGACAAAAATAATCCTCCGGCCTCGTGCCTCGGCCACCTCCTTTACAAAGGAGGACGTTGTTTTATCCTCTTCCCCCTTGGAAAAAGGGGGAATTAAAGGGGGATTTTTTTCAGTTTATATTCAGTTCTTCTTCAATACATTCAATTGCATAATCAATTTCAGCAACCACATCATCAATTCTGTAAATTACCTGCGCTTCGGAAAATCGTAAAAATTTGAAACCCAAACTTTCCAAATATTTTTGCCGTTCATAATCCTCTTTTGATTTTCCAATGTGAGAGTTTCCATCAATTTCAATAATAAGATTGAGTTTTCTTGCTATAAAATCGACAATATAGTTGTCAATAGGAAATTGTCGATTGAATTGATAACCCTTCATTTGACGGGCTTTTAATACATCGCGCCAAAGAATTGCTTCGCCTTTAGTTCCGAACTTTCTTAGTTGACGGGCATAATGTTTTAGATTTTTGTTGTAAGATGTTTTCATTTTTGGGAATCAGAACCTGAATATACAAAAAATAATCCTCCGACCTCGTGCCTCGGCCACCTCCTTTGTGAAAGGAGGACAAAAAATAATCCTCCGGCCTTGTGCCTCGACCACCACCTTTGTGAAAGGAGGACGGGAGCAAATCCTCTGTCCCGAATTCTTGGGGTATCTTCTTTACAAAGGAGGATGTTGGCCTAACCTCGTCCCCCTTGGAAAAAGGGGGAATTAAAGGGGGATTTCTTTTACGCTTTCGTTGCAAGTTCACCTTAAACTTCATTTCGAAATAATTTACATGGGAATCCTTAATTCGTGTAAACTTTCCGGCAAAAAGGCTGTTTAAGTAAGCGGATGTTTGATGGATGAAAAGCAAACCATTGGTACTTCCCGCTTTTTAGATAATCAACATTTTTGTACAGACAGTTAAACAAGGAAAGATAAGAATGATAAGGTATTCCAGAGAAAGAATTGATTTTTTAACCGAGTTAAGAAGTTCGGTAAATGAGTATTTCAAGAATAAAAATATTGAACCCTACGGCAATAAAAGTATCTTTTTTAAAACGATTTTTATGGCACTGCTGTATTTTGTGCCCTGGGTGATGATGATGTCGGGAGTATTTGTTTCAGTATTGCCGGTTTTGGCTTGCTGGATGTTAATGGGTTTTGGTATGGCAGGTGTAGGTATGACAACCATGCACGATGCGAATCACGGCTCCTTTTCGAAAAAGAAGTGGGTAAACAAATTATTTGGAAATTCATTGTACCTGTTGGGAGGTTTTCCGCCCAACTGGCGCCATCAGCATAACACACTTCACCATGGTTTTACCAATATTGAAGGCCATGACGAAGACATTGCCCCGCCTGAAATTTTGCGTTTGTCACCGCATCGTCCTCTTAAAAAAATACATCGTTATCAGCATCTTTATGCCTGGATATTATACAGTATAATGACCATTTCGTGGATTATTTTCACTGATTTCAAGAGATTGCACAGATATGGGAAAGAGGGTGTTAAACTAAGTGGTAAACGTAAATACAGCAGTCTACTGACAGATTTAATTATTTCAAAATTATTGTATTACATTTTGTTTTTGGTGCTGCCTCTTTTTACAGTGCCGATTGCCTGGTACTGGACGGTCGCGGGTTTTCTGCTAATGCATTTTACCGGAGGACTGGTACTGGCCAGTATTTTTCAGACGGCCCATGTAGTGCCTACGTCGGAATATCCCCTGCCGGATGAAAAGGGTGAAATGGATAATAACTGGGCGGCTCATCAATTGTATACTACCTACAATTTTTCACCCAAGAACCGGATTTTTACCTGGTTGGTTGGCGGATTGAATCATCAGGTGGAACATCATTTGTTTCCAAATATCAGTCATATCCATTACCGGAAAATTGCCGGTATTGTGCAGGAAAAGGCGAGGAAGTTCGGCATGCCATACCATGTAAACCGAAGTTTTTTTGAGGCGATAGTTCAGCATATTCGTATGCTAAAAATGTTGGGATCTGATGAAATGGTAATTAAGGTCCCGGTAGCGGCAGCCAAATCAAACAGAAGATTGTAGGCGCATTCTGTTTTTAATCTTTTTTATCAGGATTTTTAAAATAACTATTTGACTTTCCCCATAATTTCCCTGCTTTCCGGAACAATTTTTTGGTGGCATTTTCCATCGATTTGTCTACCTTTTGGTAGGTCTCGCTTTTATGTATTTTTTCGGATGTCTCGTCAATAAATTCTTCCGCTTTATCGATCCATTTGTCGGTTTTTTCCTGAAGAGTTTCTTTTTTCTTTTCGGGTGTATTGTTTTTATCCGGCTCCATAATGTATCCTTTATTTCTATCAAAGTTAATTAAACGCCGGGTTGAAACAAAAAATAGATAAGCACTTCGGCTTTCTGCCTTACTACTCCTCGTTTCAACTGTGACCTGCGGATTTTAGGTTCAAAAGAGGGGGAGTAGTGGAATGGGGTGGTTGATTCTGAGTTTATTTAATCAGCTCAACTTCGTCGCTTACTTTTACTTGGTCTACGGGTTTGAATGTTCGGATTTAAAACAATAATTTTATTTTAATTGTTTGTTTGGTTGAAGGACGTTAGAACCATATTTTTTAATTCTTGTAAGACTTTAATTTTTAGTGCAACAGAAAACGGTTTTTTTCGTTAACAGAGGTAGTTGATTTTTACGCTATCTGAAAGATGTGATTATAGAATTTAAAAACCTGAAGAAATATCCCAATGAAGAAATTTATTTTACTTTCAATATTTGTGTTTTTTATATCCGGTTTTTCATTTGCAAAAGACATTAATGCATGGAAACAGGAGTCGAACCTGGAACAACAATATCTTGTATTTAAGGAAAACCTGAATTTCTGGAATGGTAATTATTTTCTGAATGAAACGCAGCTCAATGAATTTTATGCTGCATTTCGTGATTCCGTTACTTTGCTTGAGAATGATATTCGGGATAAAGTTACTAACATAAATGAACTTCAAAATGAATTGAATTCAACCAATAATCAGTTGGATGAAACAAAATCGGAACTGGAAACCAGTATAAAAAATCAGAATGCAATTCCGGTATTCGGACAAAATATTGATAAAAGTATTTATACTTTAATTATGTCATTATTAATTCTTGCGCTTTTGGCATTTTTGGTAATTCTCTACTTAATGTACAAAAGAAGCCATAAGGTTACGGTAAAAACCAAAAAAGAATACGACGAGCTAAAACAAGAATTTGAGGTGCATAAAAAGAATGCGCTGGAACGCTATACTAAAATCAATATGGAACTGCACCAAACCCGGATGGAGCTGAATAAGAGGTAGTAAATTTAGCTTTTTCAAAAAACTAAAAATTGCTCCGGACGAGTAGCGTCGTTTACTCAAATCATATTTCCGACAGGTACAGGGATTTTCAGAATGATTGCCTGCAGCTTGAAATAATTGTTATCCTGTGAAATTAATTACACAATTTTTCTAATACATTCCACATCCAGAATCAGACACTTCGATTGTCTTTTTTTGTTAAGTATCGATTAATCATTGTAAGGTTCTTAATATTAATGTGTTATTGTTTTTTTTGTGCTAACCCTGTCGATTTTGGCAAGATTTATTCACTTTTTTGTAACTGTCGGATGATTTTTTCATTTGGCGGTTTATTAAACAAATAACAAAAAATAAATTAATATGATGAGATTAAAAGGATTAATGATGATAGGGGTATTGTTTTTTGCCCTGAGTTCATGTCAAGATGATGAAGACGAGAGGTTAAGACCGAAGGAGTATACTTATGACTTTGATTCCGGAATGGAGGAGTGGATAGCTGATTTTGCCGACTATCCAGAAGGTGAAGGCGAATCCTATGATTTAGAAGCTGAATTTTCTACGCTACCTTCTCCACTGGATAATTCAGAAGGTGCAATAAAGGTTTCAGGTACCAATATGAGCGATGATTTGTTTATGTTTATAAAGAAGAAAATAACCGGACTGGAGCCCCGCACTGCATACAGTGTTTCGTTTACTGTTTCATTTGCCAGCGACGTGGCAGATGGTATGGTTGGAGTAGGTGGAAGTCCTGGTGAATCGGTTTATATCAAAGCCGGAGCCACTAATTTTGAACCCGTACCTCAGGTTGATAATATGGGGTATTACCGAATGAATATTGATAAAGGCAATCAGTCGCAAGGTGGAAATGATGCAGTGGTACTGGGTGATTTTTCAAACGACACCGATGAGGAAATTTATACAATAAAAACCGTTTACAATGTCGAAGAGGTAAGCGTTACAGCCGATGAGAACGGTGAAGCATGGGTAATCGTGGGAACCGACTCCGGTTTTGAATCTACGACAACCATTTATTACGACAATATTGATGTGTTTTTTGAACTTTATGACAGTAATATTTACTAAAAATATGCAGAGGGGCACTTAATTATAATTTAGTTCTTTGAACTTTATTATTATAACATTATTAAGCCTGACATAAAATGTTAATAGATATTGTTTCTCTGTGTTAAAAAAAATCCGGCATAAAAAAAGGGATAGAAATCTTCTATCCCTTTTTTGTTTTATCGTCAGTTTATTATCTGCTATCCAATTTTCACCGGATTATCCACCTTAGCTTTTAATAAAGCAATATCCAGTACATCCATAATGGTTTTCACAAAATGGAAATTTAATCCTTTTAAATAAACGTCCTTGATTTCTTCGAGGTTCTTTTTGTTCTGTTCAGAAAGAATAATTTCAGTAATTCCTGCACGTTTTGCAGCCAGTATTTTTTCCTTTATTCCACCAACAGGTAATACTTTTCCACGAAGTGTAATTTCACCGGTCATTGCAAGACTCTTTTTGACTTTTCGCTGCGTAAAAGCCGAGGCCAGCGATGTTACCATTGTTACCCCTGCTGAAGGACCGTCTTTTGGAATAGCTCCTTCAGGAACGTGAACATGAACGTTCCAGTTTCCAAATACTTCCGGATTAATATCCAGCTCTTCGGCGTGCGATTTTATATATTCCAGAGCCAGCATCGCAGATTCCTTCATCACTTCACCCAGATTTCCAGTGAGAGTTAATGCTCCTTTGCCTTTGCTGAGACTACTCTCCACGTAAAGAATTTCACCGCCAACTGCAGTCCAGGCAAGCCCGGTTACAACACCTGCAAAATCGTTCCCCTGGTATTTTTCTTTTGAATATTCAGTAACGCCCAGATATTCTTTGATATCAGCTTTGCTAAGTTTTTTATTGTATTTTTCTTCGAAGGCAATTTTTTTGGCTATTCGCCGCACCACTTTGGCAATTTTTTTATCCAGTTCCCGCACCCCTGATTCGCGCGTGTATCCGTCGATGATTAATTCAATAGATTCCTTTGGAAAGGTCACGTCTTTTTTTGTGAGCCCGTGGTTTTTTAATTGTTTTGGAATAAGATGACGTTTTGCAATTTCTATTTTTTCTTCCACCAGATACCCACTTACTTCAATCAGTTCCAGTCTGTCGCGAAGTGGCGGAGCTATGGTACTTAAAGTGTTTGCCGTGGCTATAAACATTACCCTTGAAAGATCGTAGTCCTGTTCCACATAGTTGTCGTGGAATTCGCTGTTTTGTTCCGGATCTAAAACTTCAAGCAGGGCAGATGCGGGATCGCCATGAAAATGTTTGGATACCTTGTCGATTTCATCCAGAATAAACACAGGATTGGATGATTTTGCTTTTTTGATATTTTGGATAATACGCCCGGGCATCGCTCCAATATAGGTTTTTCGGTGACCCCGAATTTCGGATTCATCGTGCAAGCCACCTAAACTGATTCGTACATAGTTGCGATCCAAAGCTCTTGCAACCGATTTACCCAACGATGTTTTTCCAACTCCGGGAGGGCCATACAAACATAAAATCGGCGATTTCATGTCATTTTTTAATTTCAGAACGGCCAGATGTTCAAGAATTCTTTCTTTTACTTTTTCAAGCCCGTAATGATCTTCATCAAGAACCTTACTGGCATTTTTCAGGTCGAAATTATCTTTTGTGTATTCGTTCCACGGAAGTTCGAGCAAGGTCTGACAAAAAGTATACTGAACCGAATATTCGCCTGCGGCAGGATTCAAACGTCCCAGCTTGTTTACTTCTTTTTCAAAAAACTTTGCTACATCCTCATTCCACTTTTTATCTTTAGCCTTTTCCTTTAAATCATTTATTTCCTGTTCTACCGGATTTCCACCAAGCTCATCCTGAATGGTTTTCATTTGTTGATTCAGCATGTACTCACGTTGCTGCTTGTCCAGATCCGTTTTAACTTTTTTCTGGATATCCTGCTTTAGTTCGAGCATTTGCACCTCTTTTACAAGGTAGCTAATGGCCTGAACACCCCTGTCTTTGATGCTTCCGATTTCAAGCAGGTTTTGTTTATCGACCACATTGATATCGGTGTTGGAGCAAATAAAATTGATGAGGAATGTTGAATTTTCTATATTTTTAACTGCAAAACTTGCCTCCGGCGGAACATTGGCCGAAAACTGCGCAATTTTTATCGACAAGTCCTTCAGAGAACCTACAATGGCATTAAATTCATTATCACTTTCAGGAATAAAATCATTTAAGGGTTCAATCCGTGCCTTAAAGTAAGGGTCATCGCTAACAAATTCCTGAATGTTGTATCTTCTTTTTCCCTGAATAATTACAGATGTTGAGCCATCGGGCATTTCCAGAATTTTCAGAATTTCGGCAACTGTTCCGGTTGTGAAAAGATCTTCCGGTTTGGGCTTATCAACTGTATAATCCCTCTGAGCTATCGTTCCAAGCAAACGACCTCCTGCGTAGACATCTTTTACCAACCGAAGTGATTTTTCCCTTCCTACAGTAATTGGAAGGACAACACCTGGGAACAATACTGTGTTTCTTAACGGGAGTATTGGAAGGACATCCGGAATTTCCGTGTTCTTTAATTCTTTGTCATCACCGTCTGCAATAATTGGAATAAACTCTGAATCGTCGTTGGCGACTCCTGAAAATATTTTATAGATACCTGAACTTTTTACTTTTCCCATAGAATTCAAATTGTGACAATCTGTCTTATAATGATAGTTGTATTTGTTAGCCTGGTATTAGTCAATAGTTGTGCCAATAAAAGTAATGTAGTTTATGTGTGAAATGTTCACCGGAAAAACCTGTTTGTACCGACAAATTTTCATATCGGTACAAAAAAAAACATCCATCAAACGACGGATGTTTTTTATATAATACTGTTTAATTTATTTTTTTCTTTTATCCATGTGTTTCCCGTAGCGGCTCATAAATTTGTCAACACGTCCTGCAGTATCCACAAGTTTTACCTTACCAGTGTAAAAAGGATGCGACGTATTTGAAATTTCTATTTTGAACAGCGGGTATTCAACACCGTCAATAACCTCAGTTTCTTTTGTGCTAACAGTAGATTTGTTAAAAAAGGTATGTCCGTTCGACATATCTCTGAAAGCTACCATTCTATATTCTTCCGGGTGTATTCCTTTTTTCATTTCTCTTTATTTTTGCAGAATGGTTACATTTCTTTACTGCAATCCATTCTCTAATTATTATCTGTAATTATTTCGGCCTGCAAAGATAGTTATAGTTCGTTATTATCCAAAAAACTAATATTAATTTTTATCGGTTTTTGCCTTAACTTTTTCATGAAGTGATTCAGAGCCGATAATTGGTGCTCTTTGGAAAGGTTTCTCCCTGTCAAACAGATATCTCATTGTATAATGTGTCTTGGCCCGTTTTGCTCCGGTAGCTTCATAAACTGAGATAATTTTTGGGTTGAAATCGCCAGCCCAGGAAAGTTCTACTTCTTTGTAGTGCTGGTGCGATTTCTTTTTCATAATTTGCTCCTGATGCCAGAAAATGGCTGATTCAACTCCCGAACGCTGATATTTTGTATCTATACCCATAATGATTATTCGCGTGCGGTTTATGGTTTTCGTTTTTTTATAATATAGAAACTTTAATATTCCAATAAGGTTGAGTTTCCCATTTAGTTTTTTCAAAATTTGATTGATATCAGGAATCATTACAAACAGGGCGATTGGTTTATCTTCGTGATAGGCAAACCATATCATTTCAGGGTCCAGAATAGCTTTTGATGAAGTAATAAAGTCGTGAATATCTTCCGGATCCAACGGTTTGTAATGTTCGTGGAACGACCAGGCAGCATCGTACACGGTACAAAAATCCTTTACAAATTTTTCAGTTTCCTTATAGTCGAAATGCCTGAAATTGTATTGTGGTTTTTTGGCAATCCATTCCGCTATTTTCCAGAATCGTTCAGGAAACGGGACGGTATAGTCGAGATGATAACAATATTGTTCAAAATAAACTTCAAATCCGTAATTCCTGAATAATTTTTCATAATAGGGTGGGTTGTAGGGCATCCCGTATCCCTGAGGCATAAAACCTTTTACCAGCAAACCCCAGTTTACATAGTTTTCGCCAAAATTTACCGGCCCGTCCATGGCTTCCATCCCGTTGCTTTTATTCCAGTATTTGGCAGCATCAAAAAGCAGGTTGGCAGCCTCCTGGTTGTCGATACACTCAAAAAAACCACAACCCCCGGTGGGCTGTTCATAAGTATTTGCTGTATTGAAGTTTATAAAAGCGGCAATTCTTCCCACCAACTTGCCATCGTCATCCGTTAAAATCCATCGGATTGCTTTGCCGTTTTTAAATGTTTTATTTTTGTTGGGATTGAATATATCTTCCACCATTCCTTCCAACTGCTGTATCCAATTGGGATCATTTTTATAAATGATGCGGGGAACTTCGTGGAATTGTTTCCGGCTCTTTTTATCATTTACCTCAGTTAGATTCATTTGTTTCTATTTTCTGTGAAAGATGCAAATTTAGCAAATGCCAGAACATTTAATCTACAATTGGAGCTCTTTTAAATTCTTTGTTTCTGTCGAATAAAAAACGCATGGTTTTATGGGTTAGTGTCTGCTTTGCCCCGAACGACTTGAATAGGGCATTCATTTTTGGATTAAAATCACCCACCCAGCTCATTTCCATTTCGTTATACCAATGCTTCTTTGTCATTACTTTTTTTAATTGATAAAATATTCCGGACTCAACTCCTAAACGTTGAAATTTTGGTACTACTCCCAATACAATTACACGGCACCGGGTTACGGTTTTCATTTTTTTGAAGTAGAGAATTCTGGCAATCCTCATCAGGGTCAGTTTTCCACTGTTTATTTTTTTTAGCAGCTGATTAAAATCGTCAATCATCATATAAAATGCAATGGGTTTATTGTCGTGATATACAAACCACATAAACTCTTCGTCGAGCATTATTTTCGCATTATTAATTAACTCTTTTAACTGCTGGAAACGAACAGGTTTGTAATTTCCATGATGGCTCCAGGCTTGTTTGTGAATTTCAATAAAATCGTGAATATATTTTTCCTGATTTTTAAATGTAAAATGCTGATAGGAATAGCCGGGTTTTTTGGCCACCCATGCAGCGATTTTCCAAAAACGTTCAGGCAGGTCAGGATTGGTAATGTCAAGTGAATAACTGAATTGATCGTAAAAGGTTTTAAAACCATAGTCCTTGAAAAGTTTTTCGTAATATGGTGGATTGTAATTCATTCCAAATGTCTGTTGCTTAAATCCGTCAGTCAGAACACCCCAGTAGAAAAAATTTTCTCCAAAGTTTATGGGCCCATCCATTGCTTCCATCCCCCTTTCTGACAGCCATTCCCTGGCAGTGTTAAAAAGCAGGTTGGCGGCTTCCTGATTGTCGATACATTCGAAAAAACCACAACCTCCTGTGGGCTGATCATAGTTTGCCGAATAATCTTTGTCATGAAAAGCCGCAATCCGTCCTATACATTTTCCTTCTTTTTTTAGAATCCATCGGCATGCGTCACCACTTTCGAATTTTGCATTTTTCCCCGGGTCGAAAGTATTTTCAATCATTATTCTGAGTTGTGGTACCCAGTTTGGGTCATTTTTATAAATTGTTTTTGGAAGGTAGTGAAACTCGTTTACGGTTGATTTATCCGTTACCTGAATAATTTGCATAAACGTTTTGGTTTTTTTCGCTTAATCGAAGTTAACAATTTGTAAGCAAAAAATGAAGCAGCCTTCATCGGTTTTTAAGGAATAAAAAAATCCATCCGCCCTGAGACGAATGGATTTTTGTTTAATATTTTAAAACTTATTCGTTTTAATCCCTGCTGGCAACTTTTGCAAGCAAACGTAATATTTCAAGATACAGCCAAATCAATGTTACCATCAATCCGAATGCCCCGTACCATTCCATATATTTTGGTGCTCCGGAACCGGCAGCTCTTTCAATAAAGGAAAAATCGAGAACCAGGTTGAGGGCAGCTATGGCAACTACAACCAGGCTAAATCCAATGCTCAAATTACTGTTTCCGTAAAGAAAACTCATTTGTGCGCCAAATAATCCGGCAATAAAACTCACCAGGTAAACCAATGCTATTCCTGCGGTTGCGGCGAAAACTCCCATGATGAATTTCTGGGTTACTTTAATAATACCCGAACGATAGAGAAACAACATGGCTGCAAAAACTGCAAGTGTAAGCGCAACAGCACGCATAACAATATTCGGATACATTGATTCAAAAATGGCGGAAATTCCTCCCAGGAACAAACCTTCAAATACTGCATAAATGGGCGCTGAAATTCCTGAACTTTGTGGTCGGAAAACAGTAACAAGTACGGTTATAAATCCACCAATTCCGCCAACGGCCAGCCAAGGTGCAACGGCTGAAAAGCCGGCTTCCGGGTTAAGATTGGCAACTTCGAAAAATTTATTCCAGGTAAAAACGGCAGCTGCTACCACCAAAAGTAACATAAGGGCGGTTTTATTTACCGTTCCGTTTACGGTCATTACTTCTGAAGCAGAAGTGTATCCCCGGCTAAAAACCCTCTCTTTAAAAACCGGATTTGATGTTTTCGTTAAATTCATTTCTGTTATTGTTTAAATGTTTTCAATTTCAAAATTGTATCATTGCACAAATCAAAAAATCTGCCAATAAAAAAGACTGACAGCTTTGCAGGAATACTTAAAAAATATTAACTCGTTTTTTTATCAATTGTTTCCCTGATGTAGGAACTGGTTAGTTCTTCAAACAAAGTCTCTCCAAATTTTATGATGTCTTCTGCCTGATTTTGTTGTATTTGTAAAGCCAGTTCCACGCATTGCGTATTTAGTAATTTTGAACGGCTTCCCAAGGCGATTACAGTACGGTAAAGTACTGTGTGCAGTTTCTGATTTCTTGCAAGAACCTCAAATTCTTCAAAAAAGGATTCAAACATTTCATCTATGGCGTTTTTTTCCACAATTGCCAGCCTTCCGGTCAGGTGAACTCCGGTAAACTGGACCAGGAATTTTTTCCCCCGGCACCACTCAAGCGCTTTTATAAATGCAAATTTACTTTTTACCCACAGGTTTGTTGAAACTTGTTCTGCCATTTCAGTATTCTCAAAACTTTTTGTCCAGTAATCCATTTGCTCCTCTGTAACCTGATAAGGTTCATCGAGCAATGAAGCGAGGATCATGGTTTCTCTCCATTGTTTATTCCAGAGCTTCAGTGCAAGCAAATGATCCGGCTCAAAATTTTTGGCAATTTCTCTGAGTTCGATAAGTGAAACTCCCCAGTTTATTTTGTATTTCAACCCCTTCCTGTTCATCATCACTGAAACATCACCGTTTTTTCGCAATTTGATCAACTTCAGTACTTGTTGAAATTTTTGTTCGGTTTCCTGATTGTCGAGAATAAAATCCATACGATTAGAAAATTAATTCTGCAAAAGTAAATATTATTAAAATTCCGGCAGAATAAATAAAATAGAACCGGGTTGAAAGGTAGTCCGACAATTTGATATTTAGCCTTTGTCGTACCACAAATGCCAGGTAAATTTTCTCGAACAGATATGCAATAAATGTTGCGAAGGCAATTCCGGCAATACCAAAAAGCTCTACAAAAAGAAGGCTCAATGAAACATTGATTATGAGTTCGAAGAGTGAAGCCTGCATAATTTCTTTGGTCTGTTTCATCCCGTTTAAAATGGTTTGTGGTAAGAGTACTCTGCTAATAATTAGCAGGAGATACACATTAAAAATGGTGGCACTTTCTTCAAATTCAGGATTAAAAACAATTGGAAAAACAGGATGCGAAATTACAAGCAGGAAAGCAGTAAGCGGGAATAAAAAATGCATTAAACGGGTGATGTTTTGTTTTATTTGAGAAAGGTTTTTCTTTAGATTTTCTTTATCTGCAAATTCGGGTAACATGGCATTGCTTAATGCATTTGTTAGCAATACTGCCAGTGGAAGTTCACGTGCTCCGTATCTGAAAATAGCAAATGTTGATTCATCGAATTTCGAGCTTACAATAAATCCATCTACAAACTGGGCTGAACCACTAAGAAAAGTTGCCGCTACGAGAGGTCCGCCAAGTTTAAGATGTTCCCTTACGAATTTCATTGAAAAACTGGTTTCCGAGTTCTTTATCAGAATAAACCAAAGCCAGATGTAACGTAAAATTGAAGATATTACCAACCCTTTTAAAGATAGAATGATTTGGTATCCGAAAATCGATGGCAGGACAACCAATACAAATTGAATGAAAAATGACAGAAGGGAATAAATGATGAGATTCTGGTTCTGTTTTTTTAATAAATAGAAATATTCAACAAGATTGGCAGGAACACTGAACACAATAAATACCAACAGAAGTTGAATTTCCGGTATTGGTTTTTCATTCAAAAGAAACTTTGAAAAAAATGGTTGTAATAAAAAGAGGAATACAGCAGCAAGTATGGCAAAAAGTTGTATGGTAATAAAAGCATTAAAAATATTACTACCGTTTTTCTCGTTTTCCGTGGAAATTGGTAACAGGGCTTTTAAAAGTCCGTTAAGCCAGAAAAAACTTACAGCACCTGCCAAAAAGACAAAAGTTTCATATTCACCTATTTCGGTTTGTGTTAAGGTGGTTTTGGTGAATACGATTCCAATCAGAATTAAAGTTGAGTATCTGACCAGCTGGTAGAATTGGAATGCAGAAATGGTACTAATTCGTTTCTTCACTTGAATTTTAAAAAGTTTAAAATTATAAAAATTGCACGAGTTTATATTTTATTGTTAATTTTGAGCCATCAAAAAAATTTGTAAATCAACTTGATGTTTGTAGCATAGGTTTCTTTTCGGTTTTTATTTAATATCCTGGTAATTCTACTCGGGATGATTTTCATTTATTTTAATTCTTAAAAAATTTATACGATGACAAAAAAATCATGGTACGAACTATTGTTCGAAAATTATGCACAAACATATGATAAAGAAATATATACGCAAGGGACATTACAGGAAGTAGGTTTTATTGAAAAGGAAATAGGCTATAACAAAAGTCTGTCGATTTTGGATGTTGGCTGCGGAACAGGAAGGCACAGTGTTGAACTTGCCAGACGCGGCTACAATGTTACCGGTATCGACCTCTCTGTAGACCAGTTAAAAGCTGCTCGGGAAAAAGCCAAAAAGGCAAAGGTAAATGTTGATTTTCTGGAAATGGATGCACGCAAAATCACTTTAGATCAAAAATTTGATTTGGCCATTATGCTTTGTGAAGGTGGATTTTCTTTAATGGAAACTGACGAAGAAAATTTTGAAATTCTTAAAAGTGTAGTAAGCAGGTTACGCACCGGCGGAAAATTTGTTTTCACGTGTTTAAATGTTTTGTATCCTGTTTTTAACAACCTCAAGGAATTCTATGATAAGAATGCAGTATCCGGTTCATTAGCAAATAACTCTTTTGATTTGAATACCTTCAGAGACAGAAATACATTTGAAATTACCGACGACGATGGAAATGTAAAAGTATTGGACTGTAATGAACGTTATTACGCTCCATCTGAAATTTCCTGGCTTTTAAAAAGTTTGGGAATGAAAAACATCGGAATCTTTGGCAGTGAAGTTGGAAATTACAGCCGAAGGCAGTTGTCAGTTAATAATTTTGAAATGCTAGTAATTGCTGAGAAATAGAAAAAAGGAGTGGGGATTTTTATAAATTCCCACTTTTTTTTGTAGTGCAGCTGAAGTCCGTTTTTAGTTAAACCATTTGAGCCCGGCAAATTTTAAATTATATTTGTTTAAAATCGGCAACCAATGATTCAGCTAAAAGGCAGAACCCGGAATATATTATTCATTATCGGTGGTTTATTTATCATTTTCCTGATTTGGTACTTCAGTGCCATTGTAACTTATGTACTCATTTCTGTTGTCCTTTCTTTTATCGGACGCCCAATGGTTCGCTGGCTCACTACAATTCATTACAAAAAAATAAGAATACCCAAAGGTTTGGCAGCTTTTCTTACCCTCATTGCTTTGTGGATTCTTTTTATTTCATTTTTCCGATTTATTATACCGCTTTTGATTAGCGAAGTTGAAACACTTTCTCAGATTGATTTACATGCGCTGATAACTTCAATTGAGGAACCCATTTCAAGGCTTTGGGAACTTACAGGCAGTAATCCACTTTCTGCAGAGGACAAAACATTTATGGACGTTCTGTCTGAACAACTAAGCTCTCAAATCGATGTTTCTCAACTTTCGAATATCTTTGGATTTATTGCCGGAACACTTGGAGAGTTGCTAATTGCCTTTTTTTCGGTTTCGTTTATTACTTTCTTTTTTCTTAAAGAGAAAAACATGTTCCGTGAAGGGATTTTATTGATTGTACCTACTGAAATGGAAGAAAAAGTAGGTCATATCCTGGATTCCATTTCTCATTTGTTACGTCGTTACTTCATCGGTTTACTGTTTGAAGTATTTATGGTAATGTTACTTGATACCTTTGGATTAACCATTATCGGAATTGAATTTAATCATGCTGTTGTAATAGGTCTTTTTTGCGGAATGTTTAATGTAATTCCCTATCTCGGTCCCTGGATGGGTGCTGCTGTTGGCCTTCTCATCGGTGCTGCACTTAATATTAATGCCGACTTTATGAGTTATACACTACCATTACTCGGTTTGATGGCACTGGTATTTGCATCAGTTCAGGTAATTGATAACGTATTGTTTCAGCCTTTGATTTATTCCAGCAGTGTAAAAGCGCACCCTCTCGAGATTTTTCTTGTAATAATGGCTGCTGGTAGCTTAGCTGGCATAATAGGAATGATTTTGGCCATTCCTGTTTATACTATTCTTAGGGTTATAGCGAAGGAGTTTTTCGACAATTTGAAATTGGTTCGAAAGCTTACCGAAAATCTGGAAAAGCAAAAAATTACTGAAAAGAATTAGGTCCCGAAAATTGTTTTTTTTGATTTTGAAAAAATACATCGATTCGAAATGGTTGAAGATGTAATTTTATTGAAATTCAGAATTGATGAAGTTGTTTAATCTGAAAAATTATAAACATTTGTTGGTTTTGGAGTTGGTTATATCAGTTTAATGTTCATTTAATTTGAAAAGAACCCCCATTTTAATTATCTTTTCTAGAACTTTTTAAGTTTTTCTTGAAACCTTTATAGCTATATTTTGTTAAAGCTTATGTTTTATTGAACATCTCAATGTTTTAATACTAAACTGGACAGAATGAGAAAATATTTTCGTGGGAGAATAGGTATTTGTACAATACCCATCCGTTTTCTTCTTGCCGTTTTTTTTGTTTCTTTTTTTTATATAAAATCAGCTAATTCTCAAGACCATACTTCGGCAGTCCCTGAGGGCGATTCTGTCGAACAATTTTCCGATGAAATCGATTCAGCACATCCAAAATCCGACCAAGATGGTTCAGATCAGGTACATTTTTCCGGGGATGAAGGGAACATTGAGCATGCTGTTTCCGAGGGACATGCTGATGACAATATTAAAAGAGGCGAACGATTTTTCCTTGGATTATTACCTTTTAGAAGTGAACATCAGGCTTGTGTTTCCTGCCACAACATTAAGCAAACAGATACTTTAAACTGGAATCCGTCCGCATATGACATTGCATTAAAATATGCCAGTCTGGATTTTGCTGCTTTTCAGGATGCCGTAATAAATCCTTCAGGTGTAAAAATGGAGGCTTCCCATCAAAATTTTGATTTGGGTGAAGAAGACCTAAGGGCAGTTAAAGTATTTCTTGACAATATGGCTATTGAAGGTCCCCATCAGGCTAAACCCAGTTATGACAATTTAATTCTGTTCATTTTTCTGGGATTACTCATCACCTGGGCTATTATAGAATTGATTTTCCTGAAAAAAATAAAACTGAAATTTATTCCTGTAATTATCCTTTTAGGAGCATTTAGCTGGCAGGTGAAAATGATTGTGACTGATGCCATTCGTTTGGGACGCCAGGAAAATTATGCGCCGGATCAACCGGTGAAATTTTCACATAAGGTTCATGTTGGTGAAAACGGGATCGACTGTATGTATTGTCATACAACGGTTGAGCAAGGGAAATCTGCGGGAATTCCTGCTACCAATCTGTGTATGAATTGTCATATTTTAATTCGAGAAGGCACCAACAGCGGCAAATTTGAAATTGCCAAGGTGGTTAATGCCTCAGAAACCGGGCAATCTATTGAATGGACACGCATTCATAATCTTCCGGACCATGTGTTTTTTAGTCATGCCGTTCATGTTGGTTCGGCACAAATTGATTGTGCAACTTGTCACGGCCCGGTTGAAGAAATGGATATAATGCGCCAAAACAGTGATTTGTCGATGGGGTGGTGTATAAACTGTCATCGTGAGACACAGGTGAATTTTGAAGAGAATGGCTATTACGATCAATATATCAAATTACATGAAGATTTGAGAGCCGGAAGAATTGATACCATCACAGCCGAAGATATTGGGGCAAATGATTGTATGCGATGCCACTATTAAAATGTAGAAACAAAAAGTTTGTAAGTTCAGACTATGGTAAAATATTGGAGAAGTTTAGACGAATTAAAAGATCCTGTTGAATTTAAAAAGAACGAGCTTAAAATTGAGGTTGATACTAAAAGAGCTCTGTTTAAAAAAGAATCAGGTTCGTCCAGACGTGATTTTCTTAAGACTTTTGGGTTTAGTATTGCCGCAGCGGCGGTTGTTGCAAGTTGTAAGAAACCCATCGATAAAGCGATACCTTATTTGATTAAGCCGGAAGAAGTTACTCCGGGTATGGCAAATTATTATGCATCGACATACTTTGATGCGAATGAATATTGCAGTGTTGTGGTTAAGGTTCGCGACGGCCGTCCGATAAAAATTGAAGGGAATGATTTGTCTTCAGTTTCTCAGCGGGGAACAACAGCCCGGGTGCAGGCTTCTGTTTTAAATCTATATGATGACGCCCGGTTTAAAACTCCCTTAAAAGATGGACAAACTTCTTCGTGGGGTGAAGTGGATGCTGAAATAATACAAAAGCTTACCGAGCTTAAAAATGAGAACCGAAAAGTAGTGCTTTTGACCTCTACGATTATTTCACCTTCCACTAAAAAAATAATAGCTCAATTTCTTGAAGCATATTCAAATGCAGAATGGCTGCAGTACGATGCAGTTTCAGCAACCGGAATTTTGAAAGCAAATCAGGCAAGTTTTTGGAAAGCCATTATACCCGATTACAGATTTGAGAGAGCAAAAGTAATTGTGAGTTTTGGCGCTGATTTTCTCGGCACCTGGCTTTCGCCTGTGGAGTACACAAAAGGATATACTGCCGGCAGAAGAGTTTTGGAAGCATCAGATGATATGAGCCGCCATTATCAATTCGAGACTGGTATGTCTGTTACGGGTTCAAATGCTGATGTACGTTTCCCTGTTAAACCTTCGGAAGAAGCAGTGATTATTGCTGATTTGTATAATCAGTTGCTTTCGGCAAAGGGAATGGCTACAGTTTCCGTTCCAAAGTCGTCTGTTGATTTATCGGGATTAGTGGAAGATCTTATGGAAAACGAAGGGAAATCACTGATAATTTCAAACAACAGTGACTTCAATGTGCAAATTATTGTAAATGCCATCAACCATTTGCTTGGAAACTATGGTTCGACAATCTCTTTAGATAGAACATTAAATACCCGTCAGGGAATGGATGATGAATTTGAGGAATTTCTTTCGGAATTGCATTCGGGAGATGTTTCCGGAATTTTGTGTTGGGGAGTTAACCCAGTGTATAATCATCCCAGGGGAGAAGAAATTAAAACGGCGCTGGAAAATATTCCATTGTCGGTTTCTTTTGCCGACAGGAAAGATGAGACAACCGCTGCTTGTCAGTTTGTATGCCCTGAACCACATTATCTGGAATCGTGGAATGATGCAGAACCAAAAACCGGTATTTACAGTTTGGCTCAACCGACTATTCAAAAATTATTCGACAGCCGTCAGCCACAGGAATCCTTGGCAAAATGGAGCGGGGAGGAATCTCCCGATTATTACGCTTTTTTGAAAAGTAATTGGGAAGACGAGATGTACGCTGGGCAGAATGAATTTGGAAATTTACAAATGTTCTGGAACGATGCGCTCCAAAAGGGTGTATTTGAATTTCAACAAAATAATTCTCAAGAATTAAGTTATACAGAAAATGGATTAGGGAATGCAATTTCTTCTGTGAAAACTGCTACTTCAGGTTGGGAAGTTGCTTTTTATGAAAATATTGGAATGGTGAACGGCAATTTTGCCAACAATCCGTGGTTGCAGGAGTTACCCGACCCGATTGCAAAAATTAGTTGGGATAATTTTGCCGCTGTGCCTGTAAAATGGGCCGAAGAAAATGGCATCGTAAATGAAAGTGTAATAACGATAAATGATGTTGAATTGCCGGTATTTGTTCAGCCCGGACAGGCACCCGGCACGATTTCAGTGGCATTGGGTTATGGCCGTCAAATAGCAGGCAAAGTGGGTGAAGGTGTCGGAAAAAATATGTTTTCCCAAACCATTATTGAAAATGGCGCAAAGAAATTCTGGCTGCAAGGCGCCGAGGTCGTAAAAACAGATAAAACCTATGATCTGGCGCTTTCTCAAACACACCATTCTATGGAAGGTCGCCCGATTGTTCGGGAAACGACCTTTAACGAATGGAAAATAGATCCTTCTTCTGGAAATGAAAAACACGAAGAAGTAGAAGAACACCACGTAACATTATATCCCGAACCTGAATTTAACGGACACCACTGGGGAATGGCCGTGGATTTGAGTTCATGTATTGGTTGCGGAAACTGTGCAATTTCCTGTCAGGCGGAAAATAATATACAGGTCATTGGAAAGGAACAGGTCAGAAATCGTAGAATTATGCACTGGATTCGTGTAGACCGATATTTTTCAAACGATGCTGAGAATCCTGAGGTATATCATCAGCCGGTAATGTGTCAGCACTGTGATAACGCGCCTTGTGAAAATGTATGTCCGGTTTCGGCAACACCTCATAGTGAAGAAGGATTAAATCAAATGGCGTATAACCGATGTGTGGGTACCAAGTATTGTATTAACAACTGTCCATATAGGGTTCGTCGATTTAATTGGTTCCAGTATGTAAATAACGATGAGTTTGATTATGCATCGAATAGTGAACTGGGAAGAATGGTGTTAAATCCGGATGTTACGGTTCGTTCACGTGGGGTGGTTGAGAAATGTTCTTTCTGTGTTCAACGAATTCAGGAGAAAAAAGCAAAGGCAAAAGTGGATGGAAGACCGATTGAAGACGGAGAGATTCAACCTGCTTGTGTTCAATCATGTCCCGGAAACGCACTTGTTTTTGGAGATTTGAATAATCCGGAAAGTAAAATATCAAAATTGTTTAAAAACGAGAGAAACTATCATCTGTTGGAAGAATTACATACGCTTCCCTCGGTAGGATATTTAACGAAAGTAAGAAACAAAAAAGCTTAAATAGGGCTATATGTATAAAACAGAGATTCGTGGTAAATTAATAGAGGGCGACAAGAATTTTGCGCAAATATCGCGGGAAATTACAGCTCCTATTAATGATAAAACGCCATTGTGGTGGTACTTCGCTTTTTTGGTGAGTTTGAGTATGTTTGGTTTTGGTCTTTATGCAAAGTACATTACGGTTACCAAGGGTATTGGAACCTGGGGTGTAAATAATACAATTGCATGGGGTTGGGCCATCATCAATTTTGTGTGGTGGATCGGTATTGGGCATGCAGGAACCGCATTTTCAATTTTCCTTTTGATCTTGCGGCAAAAGTGGCGTACTGCAATTAACAGGGCTGCTGAGGCAATGACAGTTGTAGCTGTTTTTTGTGCAAGTCTTTTCCCTTTGCTCCACATGGGACGTCCCTGGCTGTTTTTCTATATATTTCCGTATCCGAATACCCGCGGACCACTCTGGGTGAATTTTAATTCACCGCTTTTCTGGGATTTTGTGGCCATTTCAGCTTACCTGCTTATTTCAGCAAGCTTTTGGTATTTTGGAATGGTGCCTGATTTTGCTACGATTCGTGACACTACAAAATCAAAGATTAAAAAGGTGGTTTACGGCTTCTTTTCGTTTGGCTGGACCGGTTCCAGTAAAGAATGGCTCCGTTACGAAGGATTGAGTTTTGTACTTGGCGGAATAGCTGCCGTATTAGTGGTTTCTGTTCACTCCATTGTGTCAACTGACTTTGCTGTGGGTGTTGAGCCAGGGTGGCACACAACAATTTTCCCGCCTTATTTTGTTGTTGGTGCAATTTTTTCAGGTTTTGCCATGGTTTTAACCCTGGTTGTGTTAATGCGGGTTTTATATAAACTGAATGATTTTGTTACCGATTCACATATTGATGCGGTTTGCCGGATTTTGATTTTTATCTCACTTATTATGGGAACAGCATACATGACAGAAATTTTCCTGGCATGGTACTCCGGATCAGAATACGAAATGTACACCTTTTTTAGAAACCGGATTTTTGGGCAATACGCGTTTCAGTTTTGGGCTATGTTTACTGCCAATGCTATTGTTCCGCAATTATTCTGGTTTAAAAAAGTACGTCAAAAAATGTGGATGGTTTTTGTTATATCCATTATTATCAATATTGGGATGTGGTTCGAGAGGTTTAATATTGTAATAACATCTCTGAGCCGTGATTATTTGCCTGCTAACTGGGCAACTTATTCACCTACCTGGGTTGAAATCGGATTCTTTGTTGGAACACTGGGTATGTTTATTGCCGGAGTTCTTCTGTTTTTCCGTTTTATTCCGATTATTGCTATTTCTGAAATAAAAAGTGTGGCGAAATTTAACAAGCCGCGTAAGGATCACTTAAAACATGTTGGTCATGAGTAAGAAAAAGTACATTTTGGGTGTTTTTAATGACGAAGACAGTCTTGTTGAAGCTTTTGAAAAGGTAAAAGAAAAAGGGATTTTACCAGTGGAAGTTTATACTCCATATCCGATTCATGAGATACTTGAAGGAATGGGTAAGAAAACTAGAATTACTCATGCTGCCTTTTTTTACGGTCTTTTTGCTGCATTAGGTATTTTAGGATTTCTGTATTATGCTGCAGTAATAGATTGGCCATTACATTATGGAGGAAAACCTTTTAATTCGTTTCCTTCCTTCATAGTAGTAACCATTGTTGCGACAATTCTGTCGATTACTTTGCTAACACTTTTTACATTTTCTATTCGGGCAAAAATATTTCCCGGGAAAAAACCCGAGATATTTCATGAACGTGCCACCGACGATAAGTTTGTGATGGTGTTAGACAAAGAGAGTCTAGGGGAAAAAGCTGTTGAGGTTGACTCAATACTAAAAGAGCATGGACAAATTGAATAACTTTTGAACATGAATAGAATTAAATATATTGGATTATTCAGCTTACTTGTCATTTTGATAACGTCATGTGATTACAATCGTCGTACCACAGGTTGGGAGTATGGAAGAGATATGGCGCATTCAGCAGCTTATGAAAGTTATACTTCAAATTCAAACTTCCCTGATGGAAAAACAATGCAGGCACCTGTCGAAGGAACAATACCCAGGGGAATGGTTCCCTACGCTTTTAAGAAAACCGATGAGGACAGAGCGCTGGCAGCTCAAACTTTAGTTAATGATCTGGTCCCAACACCTGAAAATCTGGAGCGCGGAAAACGTATGTATGGCATTTATTGCATGCAATGTCATGGTGAAAAAGGAGATGGTCAGGGTTCTTTGTATGTAAGTAAGAAATATCCTTATCCACCTGCAGATCTTCTGAGTGAGAAAATGATTGCCAATCCTGAAGCCGATATTTACCATGTTATAACCGTCGGTTTTGGAGTAATGGGCGAACATGGGTCGATGATAAAACCTGAAGATCGCTGGAAGATAGCTATGTACATTAAAAACGAATTACAATAGAAACATACCGAAAAAATGACCGGTTATGGAGAATAAATTAGTTGTTTCAAATAAGTTTAAAATACTCACATATGTGCTGATAGGCATAGGTGTCCTGTCATTCGCATTAGGTTTTATTTTCGATGCAGAAAGAACCTGGGCGAATTATTTGCTTAACAATTACTACTTTTTAATGATAGCCATCGGAGCCGCTTTCTTTGGCGCTATTCAGTATATTGCCAATGCTGGTTGGTCGGCAGCATTTAAACGAATTCCGGAAGCAATGGCTGCCTATATTCCGTTTGCAGGAGTATTTTTTCTGATTTTGTTTTTTGGAATGCACTCGCTCTTTGAGTGGACTCATGAAGATGTCATACAGCACGATCAATTGCTTCAACACAAATCGCCATATTTAAATATTCCTTTCTTTTTTGCCCGGGTGGTTGTGTTTTTTGCTGCATGGACATTACTTTCAAAATATTTACGACGAATATCTTTAAAAGAAGATGAAGTTGGGGGTATGGAATATTTTCATAAATCAGAGTTCTATTCTAAAATATTCATATTTGTTATTGCATTTTCATTCAGCCTATTTGCGGTTGATATGATAATGTCACTTTCGCCACACTGGTTTAGTACATTATTTGCGGGGAAGAGTTTCATTGCGTCTTTTTTGCATGGATCTTCAATCATCACTTTGATTGTTATAATATTGGCGCGAACAGGAAATTTCGATTTATTGAACCGGAGTCATTTGCACGATTTTACCCGGTATATTTTTATGACAAGCATTATCTGGGGATATTTTAATTTTGCTGAATTTATGCTGATTTGGTACGGAAATATTCCGGAAGAAACGAGCTGGTTTGTGACCCGTTGGTATGGTGCATACAAGATTTTGTTTTTTGCCAATATTTTGATTAACTGGTTTGTACCCTTCATAGTCTTAATGCCGAGAAAAACATCGCGAAGTAAATTAGTTATAACGCCTGTAATTATTTTACTTATGATAGGCCAATATATTGAACTTTATTATATTATCTGGCCAGCAACTGTGCATGAAGCAAAATTTGGTTTACTTGAAATAGGAACATTTGTAGGATATCTGGGACTTTTTGCCTGGGTTGTTTCCACCTGGCTGGCGAAAGCGAGCCTGGTTCCAAGGAATCATCCCTACATAGAGGAAAGTATTTATCACCATTTTTAATATAGTTATCGTTAAATAAATATGATTCGCCGGATTTACTTGTACTTCCGGCTTTTTTTATATTATTTTCCTCTGAATTTTAAAAAGTGTAATTTCATTTCTCAAAAGCTACATATAATATAAACCGAATCTCTATGGAAATTTTTAGCGCCAGAAATGTTGAGAAAGTATTTGCAACAACAAAAGCTTTATCGGATGTAAGCATTTCTGTAAAAGAACAAAGTATTTTTGGATTACTGGGGCCGAACGGAGCCGGAAAAACAACACTGATTCGAATAATCAATCAAATTACTGCACCCGACAGTGGTGAAATTTTCCTCGAAGGACGCAAAATGAAAGCCTCCGATGTTGCCCGAATTGGTTACCTGCCCGAGGAACGTGGGTTGTATAAAAAAATGAAAATCGGAGAACAGGCTATTTATTTGGCCCAACTAAAAGGACTAAGTAAGCAGGAGGCGACACGTAACCTGAAGTACTGGTTTAAAAAGTTTGATATAGTGGCCTGGTGGAATAAAAAAGTTGAGGAACTTTCCAAGGGGATGCAACAAAAAGTACAGTTTATAACCACAGTCGTACATAAACCTAAATTGCTGATTTTTGATGAGCCGTTCAGTGGTTTTGATCCCATTAATGCCAATTTGTTAAAGCAGGAAATCTTAAATCTGCGGGATGAAGGTGCAACAATAATTTTTTCAACCCACAATATGGGATCTGTTGAGGAATTATGCGACCATATTGCATTGATCAACAAATCAGAAAAAATTGTAGATGGACCTACAGATGAAATTCGGGAAAAGTACAAGCAGAATGTTTATGAAATTCGGTACAAGGGGAGTATAGGAGACATTGAAAGGGCTTTGGGGCCAAACATGAAAATACTTGGGCACGCAGAAAATGAAAAAGAAAACCAAATAAAATTACAGTACCTGAATGGCGGGTCGAACAATCAAATTATACAAAATCTTTTGCCTGTAGCTGAAATAGTTTCTTTTGAAGAAATTATACCCAGTATGAACGACGTATTTATTACTGCAGTTGAGGAAGCAAATAAAAAGTAAACAAGACCAAAAATGAATAAAACACTATTAATATTAAAACAGGAATATTTTAAACGGGTTAAAAAGAAGTCATTTATAATTCTGACACTATTAGTGCCTTTCCTTTTTGCCGGAATGTTCGCATTAATCATCTTTTTATCAGTGAATAACGATAAAGAAGAACGAACAATTGCAGTTTACGATGAATCTCAGCTTTTTCTGGGTGAATTGGAACAGGAAGGATATACAACATTTCATTTTATTCCAGCAGATGAATACGCAGAACTTAAGTCAAATCTGAAACAAAGTAGTTTTTATGCACTTTTGTATATTCCAGCCAACATTTATTCGGATAATGTTGCACAATTATTGTCAGCCAAACAGGTGCCTATTGAATTAAGTGAGCAAATTGAACGTAAGCTAAGTCGGTTTATTGAAAATGATAAGCGACAGAAGGTCGTTGAAGAAACTCATATTCCTGATTTGGAGGATCGTTTGGCGGCGACAAGGACAAGTGTAAAACTGAATACGCTTAAAATTTCCGAATCAGGCGAAGCAAAAAAAAGTTCTTCAGTCGTTGCATTCATTGCCAGCTACGCTATGGGATTTATTATATACTTTTTTGTTTTTATGTATGGTTCCATGGTAATGCGAAGTGTAATGGAAGAAAAAAAGAATCGAATTATAGAAGTAATTATATCATCGGTAAAACCTATGCAACTTATGACAGGTAAAATCATCGGGACTGCCTTGGTTGGCCTAACTCAGGTAGCTATCTGGGCTGTACTTGGTATTGCTACACTAACTGTTGTGCAGGGATTGTTTACCCCGGAATCGGCTCAGCAAATGAGTCAGAGTATTATGGATTCGCAGGCAGCAATGAATCCGGCAGTTTCGCAGGCAGCCGGACAAAACCAGGTCGCTGAAATACTGGAAATGATAGCAAACCTGAATTTGCCACTCATCCTTTTTGCTTTTGTTTTCTATTTTTTGGTGGGTTATCTTATGTATAGTTCTTTGCTTGGTGCAATTGGAGCCGCAGTTGATAATGATGAAGATGCTCAGCAATTGGTCTTTCCGGTTACTATTCCTTTAATTCTTTCTATAATGTTATTGTTTTCAATTGCCCGAAATCCTGAAGGTCCAGTGGCTTTCTGGGGGTCAATGATTCCATTTACCTCGCCTGTGGCTATGTTGGCTCGCGTACCTTACGGGATACCGGCATGGGAATTACTTTTATCCATGTTTTTGCTTGTTTTGGGAACATTTGGAGCGATCTGGGCGGCCGCAAAAATATATCGAACAGGTATTTTAATGTATGGCAAAAAAGTGAATTTAAAAGAGTTGATAAAATGGCTTCGCTATAAAAATTAATTTTTTTGAAACAATTTAGAATGATTCTTGTTTCTAATTTAAAATTTAAAAATATTAGCTATATTGCACAACAATGAAAAACACGAGAATATATACCTTTATATGCTGCTGTTATCTCAGTTACAGGGAAGGTTTTTTTCGTGGATGAAATTGATTAAACGAATTATTATATAAGGGCCTTCCTGAAAATCAGGGAGGCTTTTTTTTTACCGATTTTTAAAATTACAATTATGAAAGCAAATAGTATTTTAGAGACTATTGGAAACACCCCTCATGTTCGAATGAATAAATTATATCCAGCCGGATATGAAGTTTGGGTCAAAGTAGAAAAAACTAATCCGGGAGGCAGTATTAAAGACAGAATCGCATTGTCAATGATTGAAGACGCAGAAACCAAAGGAATTTTAAAGAAAGACTCAACAATCATTGAACCTACGTCAGGAAATACAGGAATTGGGCTTGCTTTGGTTGCAGCAGTTAAAGGTTACAGATTGATTCTTACTATGCCTGAATCAATGTCAATCGAGCGCAGAAAAGTACTGGCAGCCCTTGGAGCTGAGTTAGTGCTGACACCGCGGGAAAAAGGAATGAAAGGGGCCATAGCAAAAGCAGAGGAACTGGCTTCTGAAATTTCAAATTCCTGGATTCCTTTGCAATTTGCAAATCCGGCTAATATCGATGCACATAAGAAAAATACGGCCATTGAAATTTTAAATGACTTTCCCAAAGGTCTTGATTATTTAATAACTGGTGTTGGTACAGGAGGTCATATAACTGGTGTTGCAGAAGTATTAAAACAACATTTTCCTAATTTGAAGGTATTTGCCGTTGAACCGGAAGGCAGTCCTGTTATTAGTGGTGGGGATCCGGGGCCACATCCTATTCAGGGAATCGGAGCCGGATTTATTCCTGAAATTTTAAACAAGGATTTACTCGACGGAACCATACAAATTAGTAAGGAAGACGCTTTTGAATACGCACAAAGGGCAGCAAGGGAAGAAGGATTATTTATCGGGATATCATCCGGAGCCTCTTTGGCCGCTGTAGCACAAAAAATAAAAGAGATACCGGAAGGTTCAAGAATACTTACCTTTTGTTACGATCATGGCGAACGTTATCTCTCAGTGGAAGGCTTGTATTAATTTGAACTAAAGTTTGTTCTTATCTGGTGAGTTTCTTTGTGTAAGAAGCAAACAATTGTATAGTTCTATTGTTGTTTTAGTGAATGAAATTAAACATCAAATGAAAAAATTAGTTTTTGTTATCGTTGTTTTTGCTTTTGTTGCATGCCAGTCTGCAAATGATAATGAGAAATCTGCAAATGTTGAGTCAACCAATGTGGAATTTGTTGAAACAACAATTAACGTTGGAGGTATGCATTGTGATATGTGCGTCAGTTCCATTGAAAAAGGAGTAAATGAGTTGGAAGGTATTAGTTTTGTAAAAGCAAGTTTGAATGATTCAACTGCAACAGTAAAATATGATGCTTCAAAAACGGATTTGGCACATATTCAAAAGGCAATAGAGAAAAGAGGATATTCGATTAAAAATGATTTATAAATCAACGGGTTTCCGTTTGCAGGATATATTCTTAATTTATCCCTTTTTTTCGTCAATTGGCGGAAAAAATGAGTGGAAATAGAAAGAATTTATTTATTTTGGCAAGAGCCATTTAAATAAAAAACAATGAATCAGAAAAAGAACAGAAACAGTTTAATTTTAAAAGATAAAACTCCGGGTTGGAATATTAAAGTTCGGGTTTTATTTCAGGAAGAAACAATCGACCGAAAGTTAAAATTCGGAACAAAGATTTGGAATTTCAAAGTTATTTTAAATTGAAATAAAAAAGCATCAGAAAAAACTGATGCTTTTTTGTTTTTTGCAGCTATTCGCACGGATTAATATTCGTGCCAACTTTTAATTGTAATATCTTCAATTTTATATTTACAAATTCCGTAAATAAAAGCGCTTGCTACACGGGCATTTGTTATTAGCGGGATATTAAAATCGATGGAGTTTCTTCGGATTTTATAGCCGTTTTTCAACTCACGTTTTGTATAATTCTTTGGTATATTGACTACCAGATCAATTTTCTTTTCTTTGATATATTCAATAGTGTTTGGATGCCTGTCTTCCTCGTCCGGCCAATGAAGTAGCGTGTTCTCAATTCCGTTATCAGCAAAGAAACGGTGAGTCCCTTCGGTGGCAAAAATATTATACCCTTTATCTCTTAACATTTTTGCACTTTCCAGTAATTCAACTTTTCCCCTCGATGGCCCGGATGATATCAGAACATTCTTTTTCGGGAAATTATATCCCACAGAAAGCATCGATTTCAAAATGGCTTCGTAATAGGTTTCGCCAATGCATCCTACTTCACCTGTAGATGCCATATCAACGCCAAGGACCGGGTCAGCTTTTAATAATCTGGCGAATGAAAACTGTGGTGCCTTTACGCCAACATAATCAAGTTCAAACAACGATTTGTCTGGTTTAGGAACATCAATCCCCAACATGACTTTTGTGGCAATCTCGATGAGGTTCAGTTTCATTACCTTGGATACAAACGGGAAACTCCGTGATGCCCTCAGATTACATTCAATAACTTTTATATCGTTGTTTTTCGCCAGAAACTGCATATTAAAAGGTCCTGTGATTTCCAGCCCCTGTGCGATTTGGCGTGCAATCTTTTTTATCCTTCGAATGGTTTCTACATATAATTTTTGCGGCGGGAAAACGATGGTTGCATCACCCGAATGAACACCGGCAAATTCCACATGTTCAGAAATTGCATACGCTATGATTTCACCCTTATTTGCTACCGCATCTATTTCAATTTCTTTTGCCTGTTCAATAAATTCAGTAACAACCACGGGATGTTCCTTTGAAACATTGGCTGCCATTTCAAGGAAATGTTCCAACTGGTCAGGGTTGGAAACCACATTCATCGCAGCACCTGAAAGTACGTATGAAGGACGAATCAGCACTGGGTACCCAACTTCGTCAACAAATTTATGTATTTCTTCGATGGTTGATAATCGGGCCCATCTTGGCTGATCAACTTTTAAATCATCTAAAAGTGAGGAAAATTTTTCGCGGTCTTCTGCATTATCAATTTTTAATGGCGAAGTTCCCAAAACCGGTACATTTTGCCCGTGTAGTTTCATTGCAAGGTTATTTGGAATCTGACCTCCCATGGAAACTACAACGCCGAATGGATCTTCCAAATCGAAAACATCCATTACACGCTCAAATGTCAATTCATCAAAATATAGGCGGTCGCATGTATCGTAATCCGTACTCACAGTTTCCGGATTATAATTGATCATCACCGAACGGTAATTTTCTTTTTTGATTGTTTCAACCGCATTTACACTACACCAGTCAAATTCAACTGAGCTTCCAATCCTGTAGGCTCCTGATCCAAGTACAATAACCGATTTTTTGTCGTCAAAGAAATCAATATCGTGTTCACTTCCGTTGTGGGTAAGATATAGGTAATTGGTTTGAGCTGGATATTCTCCGGCCAGAGTGTCGATTTGTTTCACAACAGGGACAATTCCTTTTGATTTCCGAAAAGCACGGACACGAAGTAAATCTTTATGGATATTTTTATTTGAACTGTTTAGTACCAATCTGGCTATTTGAAAATCAGAATATCCGGCTTGTTTTGATGCTTTTAAAAGTTCAATAGGTAATCCTTCCAGTGTGCTAAAATTTTGTAGATCTTCTTTTATCAGATGAATATTTTTCAATTTTTGAAGAAACCAACGATCAATTTTTGTTTTTTCGTAAATATCATCGATGGAGTAATCTTTATTAAAAGCTTCAGCAATAGCAAATATTCTTCTGTCGGTCGGATTAGCCAATTCTTCTTCAATTTCCTGAATATTAATTTCATCTTTATTTCCAACAAAACCATGCATTCCAAGACCAACCATTCGAATTCCTTTCTGAATAGCTTCTTCAAAAGTTCTTCCGATGGCCATAATTTCACCGACACTTTTCATTGAACTGCCAATATTTTTGGAAACGCCAATGAATTTATTTAAATCCCAGCGTGGAATTTTTACAACGCAATAGTCCAGAGCAGGCTCAAATGCAGCAGTTGTAACCTTGGTAACAGAATTTTTCAATTCATGCAATCCGTATCCCAAACCTAGTTTTGCTGCAACAAACGCAAGCGGATATCCTGTTGCTTTTGACGCCAGTGCTGATGAACGCGACAAACGCGCGTTTACTTCAATTACACGGTAATCCTCTGAATATGGATCTAATGCAAACTGAACATTACATTCACCGATAACTCCAACACGGCGAATTATTTTAATGGAAATTTCTCTTAGCTTATGGTATTCTGCATTTGACAAAGTTTGCGAAGGAGCAACTACAATACTCTCGCCTGTATGAATGCCAAGCGGGTCAAAGTTTTCCATATTACAAACTGTAATACAATTATCGTATTTGTCTCTTACCACTTCGTATTCGACTTCTTTCCATCCTTTAATTGACTCTTCAACTAAAATCTGAGGAGAATAGGAAAATGCTTTTGAAGCTAGAGTTTCCAATTCTTCTTCGTTTTCACAGAACCCACTTCCCAAACCTCCTAAAGTATATGCCGCCCTGATAATAATAGGAAATCCGACTTTTTTTGCAGCTTCTCGGGCTTCTGCCATATTTGAAGCTGCGATACTTTGTGGAGTTTTTACGTCAATTTCGCCCAGCATTTTTCTGAAGATGTCTCGGTCTTCTGTATCAATAATCGATTGAACTGGTGTTCCAACCACCTCAATGTTATACTTTTCAAGAACTCCTGACTCGAAAAGCGCCACCCCACAATTTAGCGCGGTTTGTCCACCAAAGGCCAGCAGAATACCCTGTGGTTTTTCCTTTTTTATTACTTCTTCAACAAAATAAGGAGTAACAGGAAGGAAATATATTTTGTCGGCAATGTTTTCTGAAGTTTGAATGGTAGCAATATTCGGATTAATCAAAATGGTCTCAACACCTTCTTCCTTCAACGCTTTTAACGCTTGTGAACCTGAATAATCAAATTCTCCGGCTTCTCCGATTTTTAATGCCCCGGAACCGAGGATAATTGCCTTTTTAATATGTGTTTCAATCATGATAAATGTTTTTTCTTAATCTGCAACAATCATTTTACTTCGGTTATTCACTAGCCTTTGTAAGTTTTTAAGTTATCAATAAAATCATCAAACAAAAATTCAGTATCAGTTGGTCCGCTTGATGCTTCCGGGTGAAACTGAGTAGAAAAAAACGGTTTTGTTTTATGCCTGATTCCTTCATTGGTATTGTCATTGGCATTGGTGAAAAGAATATCCCAGTCGGATGGCAAGGTTTCGGTTTCCACTGCATAACCATGGTTCTGAGAAGTTATGTAACAACGGTTTGTTCCTTTTAAAATGACTGGCTGATTGTGGCTACGGTGACCGTATTTTAATTTGTAAGTTTTTGCGCCTGCTGCCCTTGCAAGTAACTGGTTCCCCAAACAGATTCCCATGATCGGTTTTTCTACATCAATAATTTGTTTGATATTATTTACCGTTTCGTCACACATGGCCGGGTCGCCGGGACCGTTGGAGACAAAAATTCCGTCAAACTCTTCCTTCGAAAAGTCATAATCCCATGGAACCCTGATAACCGTTGTATTTCTGTTTAACAGACAACGAATAATGTTATTTTTTACACCACAGTCAATTAAGACAACACGATGTTCGCCGTTTCCATACTCTTCCCTTTCTGTACAACTTGCCCTGGCAACCAGATTTTCTTTATTTGGATCATAGAAATCGATGGATTCATCTTCAAATTCAATTTTTCCTAGCATCGATCCTTTTTCACGTAAAATTTTTGTTAAGGCTCGTGTGTCAATGTCAAAAAGACCCGGAACTTCATATTCTTTTAACCAGTCGGACAAACTTTTTTGAGCATTCCAGTGACTGAATTCAAACGAGTAATCTGAAATAACCAAACCGGTTATATGCAGTTTGTGTGATTCAAAAAATTTGTGAATTCCATTTTCTTTTTCGTCAAAAGGAACACCGTAATTCCCAATCATCGGGTAGGTTGAAACCAGAATTTGTCCTGTATAAGAAGGATCTGTTAAACTTTCGGGATAGCCCGTCATTGCTGTGTAGAAAACAACTTCTCCTGCTACCGATTTTTCACTTCCAAACGATTTCCCAATAAACACTGTGCCGTCTTCCAGGGTGAGTTTTGCTTGTTTTACTTTTAACATTTTCCGTCGTTCTATTAAAAAAAATGCGTTTCCACTAAAAATAGTTTAAACGCATCTCTTTTCAATCCTTTTATTAATAAATAATATCTTTTTTCCCATTGAAATTTAAAATGATGTTTAGAAAATCATTTTCATGGCAAAAATAGTAATATTTCTTAAAATATTGGTTTGTTTTTAAATAAAAATGAATATTTTTGCAAAGAAAATGAATATTTATTCATTATGAAAAAAAGGGTAGAACGGCAACTTGCAATCCGGAAAATAATTCAAAATGGTATGGTTCACAGCCAGGAAGAATTATTGCTGCAATTAAAAAAAAACGGCTTTGATTTGACGCAGGCAACATTGTCGCGTGATTTGAAAGTTTTGCAGGTAGCTAAAGTGCCGCATCCTACCAAAGGTTATGTTTACGTGATTCCCGGAGCAGAGAAAAACGAAAGTTCAGGTGAAAGGAGTCGTGTGAATTTTCTTGCTGACGGATTTAAAGAATTGCAGTTTTCAGGAAACTTAGCTGTGGTAAAAACTTTACCGGGCTATGCAAACAGCATTGCTGCAGTTATTGACAGAGCGGAACCATGGGAAATAATTGGAACCGTTGCAGGCGATGATACAATACTTCTTGTGCAGCGGGAAGGAATAACAAAAAAAGATTTAACAGACGCATTAATAAATGTGATGCCCAATTTGAGGAATAAATTATAAGATTAGTTTGATGAAGGATTTAAACAGTATCAGGGTAGAAGTTACAAGCGAGAAACATATAAGATATGTGGATGAAATAAATGATGCTATCGATGTTGCGTCAAAACACCGGGGTACCGGTATTGCTCGCAGATCGAGTGAGTATCTAACAGCTAAAATAACAGACGGGAAGGCCGTTATGGCTCTTGACGGGGATAAGTTTGCCGGATTTTGTTACATCGAAACCTGGGGAAATAAGGGATTTGTGGCAAATTCAGGTTTGATTGTTGTGCCTGAATACCGCGGTTATGGATTGGCAAAAGCAATCAAGAACAAAGCTTTTGAATTATCAAGAAAGAAGTATCCCAATGCCAAGATATTTGGTCTCACTACCGGTTTGGCGGTAATGAAAATCAACCATGAACTGGGATATCGTCCTGTTACCTTTTCAGAATTGACTACCGACGATTTGTTCTGGAATGGTTGTAAAGGCTGTGTGAATTATGACATTTTAATGCGTACCGAACGGACAAAATGTTTGTGTACCGGAATGTTGTACGATCCAGCCTGGGAAAACAAAGAAAAAATAAACGGAAATACGGTTAAAAAACGCAGCCTGATGGATATTATTCAAAAAATAAAACCAAAAGCTGGTTTAAAAAAACAACTGGAAATCAACAATAACAAAGAAACAACTAAAGAGTAACGGAACGCATTAGGATAGGATATAAAAGTGAAACAGACAGCATTTAATGAATTTAGTTTTAAAATTGGATTGAGCGTTTCTGTTACTCTCTTTAAGATATTTTGTAATGAGTAAAAAATTGGTTTTGGCATTTAGCGGAGGTTTAGATACCTCGTTTTGTGTAAAATATTTAAAAGAAGAAAAAGGATTTGAGGTTTATACTGCAATAGCAAATACAGGTGGCTTCTCGGAAGAGGAGTTGAAAAATATTGAAGATAAAGCATACAAACTTGGTGCAAAAGAACATATTACTCTGGATGTTACTGAAGAATATTACCAAAAGTGTATCCGCTATATGGTTTTCGGAAATATTCTCAGAAATAATACTTATCCGATTTCTGTAAGTTCAGAAAGGGTTTTTCAGGCAATTGCAACGATTGATTATGCCAAAAAAATCGGTGCGGGGTATATTGCTCATGGCAGTACGGGTGCGGGAAATGATCAGGTGCGTTTCGACCTTACTTTTCAGGTGTTGGCTCCTGAAATTGAGATTATTACACCTATTCGTGATTTGATGTTAAGCCGCCAGGAAGAAATCGATTTTTTGAAAAAATATGGAGTTGAAGAGGATTTTATCAAAATGCAATACTCCATAAATCAAGGACTTTGGGGAACCAGTGTTGGTGGAAAAGAGACTTTAACTTCTTCCAAAGGATTACCGAATGAAGCATACCCAAGTCAGTTGGAAACCTCTGAAGATAAAGTTATTGAATTAGGTTTTGAAAAAGGAGAACTAAAAACCATTGACGGAAAATATTTTGAAAACGGTCCAAAAACCATTCAGGCTCTGGAAGAAATTGCTTCGAAATATGCTATTGGGCGTGATATTCATGTAGGTGATACAATTATCGGGATAAAAGGTCGGGTTGGTTTTGAAGCAGCTGCTCCGATGTTGATTTTAAAAGCTCATCATTTGCTCGAAAAACATACGCTTACCAAATGGCAGATTTACTGGAAAGAACAACTGTCAAACTGGTACGGAATGTTTTTACACGAGGCTCTGTATCATGAACCTGTTATGCGGAATATGGAAACCTTTCTGGAATCGACACAGGAAAATGTAACGGGGAAGGTTTTTATAAAACTAAAACCTTATCATTTTGAGCTGCAGGGGATTGAGTCAGATCATGATTTGATGAACTCAGGATTTGGGGAATACGGAGAAACAGTAAAAGCCTGGACAGGAGATGATATCAAAGGATTTACAAAAATTTTATCTAACTCGCTGAAAATATATAACTCAGTAAATAAAAAGATTTAATAACGGATGATTAAAGTCGGAATTATAGGAGGAGCCGGATATACCGCCGGTGAACTGATAAGGATATTATTGAATCATCCGCAAACTGAAATTGGTTTTGTACAGAGTACGAGTAATGCCGGAAACTTAATTTCCGATGTTCATGTTGATTTATTGGGAGAAACTGATCTGAAATTTATAGCAGAAATGCCTTTTCCCGAGGTTGACTTGATATTCCTTTGTATGGGGCATGGAAAATCGAAGGAATTTATGGAAGGGAATATTCTTCCGAAATCCTTAAAAGTTATCGATTTAAGTCACGATTTCAGGTTGAAAAGAGAAGGTAATGACTTTGTTTATGGATTACCTGAACTAAACAGGGAGGATATAAAAACTGCGGAAAAAATTGCTAATCCAGGTTGTTTTGCAACTGGTATTCAATTAGCTCTTTTGCCTCTTGCCGCAAATAATTTATTAAACGATGAGGTGCATATTCAGGCAATTACAGGTTCGACCGGAGCAGGTCAAAAACCAACAGCAACCTCGCATTTTAGCTGGAGAAATAACAATCTTTCTGCTTATAAAATTATGGAGCACCAGCATGAGGGAGAGATTTTACAGAGTTTGAAACAATTGCAGCCGACTTTTTCCAATGATTTTAATTTTGTACCTATTCGGGGAAATCATACAAGAGGAATATTCGTATCGGCCTATATCCGATTTGAAAAATCTATTGATGAGGCAAAGAAAATTTTTGAAGAATATTATCAGAATCATCCCTTTGTATTTGTGTCGGCAGTAAATCCGGGTATGAAACAGGTTGTAAATACCAATAAAGCAATAATTTATCTTGAAAAACACGGTAATAAACTGGTGATTATTAGTTTAACTGACAATTTAATAAAAGGGGCTTCAGGACAAGCGGTTCAGAACATGAACTTAATGTTCGGGCTGGAAGAAAAAGAAGGACTGAACTTAAAACCTGTAGCATTTTAACTATGAATTTATTTGATGTATATCCACTTTTTAATATAACACCTGTAAAAGCCCGGGGGAGCTATGTCTGGGATTCTGAAGGAAAAAAATACCTGGATTTATACGGGGGACATGCGGTTATTTCTATAGGACACAGTCATCCCTACTATGTTGAAAAAATTTCGGATCAACTTTCTCAGATTGGTTTTTATTCCAATTCGGTTCAAAATCCTCTACAGTGGGAGTTGGCAGAAAAACTGGGTGAGGCTTCCGGTTATACCGATTATCAATTGTTTTTGTGTAACTCTGGAGCTGAAGCCAATGAAAATGCAATAAAACTTGCCTCTTTTGTTACTGGCAAAAAGAAATTTATTAGCTTCAAGAAAGGATTTCATGGGCGTACTTCGGCAGCTGTTGCATTAACAGATAATCCGAAAATTATTGCTCCGGTGAACCAGACTGAAAATGCAGTTATATTGCCGTTTAACGACATTAAAGCAGTAAAAACGGAATTGGAAAAAGGAGGTGTTGCAGCAGTTATTGTTGAGGGAATTCAAGGAATCGGTGGAATTCATATCCCTGGAAAACATTTCCTTGAAGAATTAAGTCAGTTGTCCAAAAAATATGAGTTCTTACTTATTCTGGATGAGATTCAGTCGGGCTACGGACGAAGCGGAAAGTTTTTTGCCCATCAATATTTTGATATAAAACCGGATATTATTACAACTGCAAAAGGGATGGGAAATGGTTTCCCTGTTGGTGGTGTTTTGATTCAACCTGAAATTGAACCCTGGCATGGAATGTTAGGTACAACTTTTGGTGGAAATCATCTTGCCTGTGCCGCAGCGATTGCCGTACTTGATATAATGAAATCAGAAAATCTTATTCAGAATGCTTTTGAGGTTGGAAACTATCTCATGGAAAAGCTATCCGAAATGGAGCTTGATTTTGAGATCAGGGGAAAGGGATTAATGATTGGACTTGAATTTAAACATCCAATAAAAGAAATAAGGACAAAATTGTTGTTTGAAGAAGGAATATTTACCGGTGTATCCGGACAAAATATTATCAGGTTGTTACCTCCTTTAAATTTAAGTGTTTCAGAAGCAGATATTTTTTTGAAAGCATTTAAAAAGGTTTTGGCTGACACTTCAGTGTCGATGGCTGAAAAATAGTTTTTGGTCGTAACCATTTTATAAATTAGTACAATGGAAAATAAAAAAATAGGAATTATCGGAGCCGGAAATATGGGCGGAGCTATCGCAATTGGTTTGGTAAAATCAGGTTTTGTCGAAGCTTCCGGTATTTTAGTTTTTGATCCTAAAGAGAAAAATGTTCAGGAGATGAGGAATCTCGGAATTACGATTTGTGAAAGCAACAAAATACTTGTTCAAAAAACAGATGTTGTTATCGTTGCCGTAAAACCCTATCATACTGAAGGAGTAATCAGTGAGATTAAATCGGAATTTTCTCCAAATAAGATTCTTATTTCCATTGTTGCCGGTGTTGGAATTGCTGAACTCGAAAAAATGGCGGGAAGTGACATTCCTATTTTCAGAGTGATGCCTAATACTGCTATCGCACTGCAGGAATCGTTAACCTGCATTTCTGCTAACGGCAATACTCATGAACACAAGGATTATGTGATTGAGTTATTCAACAAACTTGGAAAAACAATTGAGATTCAGGAAGAATTGATGGCTGCCGCAACAGTACTTTCATCATGCGGAATTGCGTATGCTCTGCGTTACATCAGAGCTGCTATGCAGGGTGGAATTGAAATTGGATTTGGTGCTGAAATGGCACAATTTATAACTGCTCAAACGGTTAAAGGAGCTACCGAATTGGTGTTGCAGACAGGGCACCATCCTGAACGTGAGATTGATAAAGTGACTACTCCTCGGGGAGTAACCATTACCGGTTTAAATGAAATGGAACATAAGGGCTTTAGCTCGTCTTTGATTCAAGGTGTTTTAGCATCGTACAAAAAAATAGAAAAGTCGGAGAAATAGTTGATGCACTTGCGTTATAAAAAAATAACAGTTAAAATTGGCAGTAATGTACTTGCCAAGGACGACGGGACACTTAATGTAAAGCACATAGCACATTTGGTGGATCAGATTGCTTTTCTTCATAAAAAGGGAGTAGAAGTTGTTCTGGTTTCGTCTGGTGCTGTGGCGGCCGGTAGAGCTGTTCTTGCTCCTGCTAAAAAGAACGATGCCGTTTCTCAGCGACAATTATGGGCTGCATTGGGGCAGGTAAAATTGATAAGCTCATATTCCGATTATTTTAGTGAACACGGTTTGGTTTGCGCACAGGTTCTTACAACTAAAGAGAATTTTTCTGATCGTATTCATTATCTGAATATGAAAAACTGTATCAATACTTTGCTCAATAATAAAGTGATACCAATTGTTAATGAAAATGATACAATTTCAGTAACTGAGTTGATGTTTACTGATAACGATGAGCTTTCAGGTTTGATCGCGTCTATGGTGAACTCTGAAGCATTGATTATCCTTTCCAATGTAAATGGTGTTTATAATACTCATCCACAGAATAAAAATGCTGAGTTAATTCAAAAAATTGACGTTGGTCAATTGCCTCCGCAGGATTCAAAAACAAATGAACGATCAACTTTCGGGCGGGGGGGAATGCATACCAAACTTAGGATAGCGAAAAAAGTTGCCGGTGATGGAATTGGAGTTCATGTGGCAAATGGAACTATAAATAATGTTCTGATAGATCTTCTCGACAAGGATAAGGAATTTGAACATACTTATTTTGTGCCGAATAAAAAGCCATCAAGCGGTGTTAAAAAATGGATTGGTTACTCTGATGATTTTACAAAAGGACAGGTAATCATCAATCAAGGTGCAATTAAAGCATTAAACTCACAAAAAGCAGTTAGTTTGCTTCCTGTTGGCATTGTTAAACTTGTAAGTGATTTTGCAAAAGGAGATTTAATTAAAATTCTTGACGAATCAAATACGGTTGTTGGAATTGGGAAAGCGCAATACAGTTCAGAAAAAATGAAACAGGAAATGGATTCTGAAAAACAGAAACCATTAGTACATTACGATTATTTATATATGGAAAATAAAAAATAGCTCAGGATAATAAATATTACCCTTTCTACCCTTTTTATGCCTTAATTTGAACTTATTCTGAGCTCCCTCTCCCTCCCCCGGGAGAGGGTTTTAAAAAAAATGACGATGAAAATTGAAATACAACTTAAACAGGTTTTGGAAGCTTCACGAAAGTTAAATCTTGTGGAGAATGAAACAGTAGTTCAGGTTTTGAATGCATTGGCAGATCAGGCTGAAGAGAATGCCGATCTTATTCTTTCTGAAAATCAAAAGGATTTGGATAGAATGGATCCGGAAGATCCAAAATTTGACAGATTGAAATTAACCGGAGAACGAATTCAGGGAATTGCTTCCGATATCAGAAATGTGGCCAAACTGGAAAGTCCGGTTGGGAAGGTGTTAAAGGAAATGGTTCGCCCAAACGGATTGAAAATCAGTAAAGTAACTGTGGCTTTTGGTGTGATTGGAATTATATATGAAGCCCGACCCAACGTTACATTCGACGTATTTGCACTTTGTTTGAAATCGGGAAATGCGTGTGTTTTAAAAGGTGGCAGCGATGCCATTTACTCTAATCAGGCTATTGTTTCAATTATTCAAAAAGTTTTAAAGAGATTTAATATTGATGAAAATACGGTGAGCCTGCTTCCAGCAGGTAGAGAAGAAACCAATGAAATGCTAAAAGCACGTGGTTACATTGATTTGATTATTCCACGTGGAAGTCAGGGCTTAATAAATTTTGTACGCGAAAATGCTACTATTCCGGTAATCGAAACGGGTGCCGGTATTTGTCATACCTATTTCGATGAGTTTGGTGATGCCAAAAAAGGAGGCGAAATTATTTTTAATGCGAAAACACGACGGCCTTCGGTTTGTAATGCTCTTGATTGTTTGGTTATTCATAAAAGCCGTTTGTCTGAGTTACCAGCATTCGCTGCTAAACTTTTGGAAGAAAATGTTGTAATTTATGCAGATAAGGATTCATATGCTGTTTTAAATGGAAATTATCCGGAGGATTTATTGCTAAAGGCTACGGAAGAATCTTTCGGAACTGAATTTCTTTCATTGAAAATGTCAGTAAAAACGGTTTCGTCTTTTGAAGAGGCAATTTCACAGATAAATGAAAAATCATCTAAACATAGTGAAGCTATAATCACAGAAGATAAGGAGCGAATTAAAAAATTCATAAAAATGGTCGACGCATCTTCTGTATATTCAAATACTTCAACCGCTTATACTGATGGTGCACAATTTGGATTAGGTGCAGAGATTGGAATTAGTACACAGAAATTACATGCACGTGGACCAATGGCCTTGGAAGAGCTTACAAGTTATAAATGGATTATTGAGGGAGAAGGACAAATACGACCAAAATAAGGGACGAAAACCAAGAATCAAAAAATCAATCAAATGAAAAATTTCATTTCAATAAAAGATATTCCGAATTTAAGATATGCCCTTGATGTTGCATTCGACGTAAAGAAGAATCCATATTCCTATCAACATTTAGGGAAAAATAAAACCATGGTTTTGATCTTTTTCAATTCGAGTTTGCGTACTCGCCTAAGCACTCAAAAAGCTGCGATGAATATGGGAATGAATACCATGGTTATGAATGTTAATGAGGATGGCTGGCAGTTGGAATCCGAATTGGGTGTGGTAATGGATGGCGATAAACCCGAACATTTACTGGAGGCAATCCCAGTAATAAGCCAATATTGCGATATAATAGGAGTCCGTTCATTTGCCCGTTTTCAAAACAGGGAAGATGATTATGCTGAGAAAGTGTTAAGCCAGTTCGTTGATTATTCAGGTGTCCCGATTGTAAGTATGGAAGGTGCGACGCGTCATCCACTACAAAGTTATGCCGACTTGGTGACTATTGAAGAATTTAAATCCAAAGAACACCCAAAGGTAGTTCTTACATGGGCTCCGCATCCAAGAGCACTGCCTCAGGCAGTTGCCAATTCTTTTGTAGAGTGGATGCGCGAAACGGAATACGAACTTGTTGTCACGCACCCTGAGGGTTATGAACTGGCACCTGAGTTTATGGGTGATGTGAAAGTGGAGTATGATCAGAAAAAGGCATTTGAAGGAGCCGATTTTATTTATGCAAAAAACTGGGCATCCTATACAAATTACGGACAAATTCTTTCGAAAGATGCAGCATGGATGGTTGATGAGGGAAAGATGGCTTTGACCAATGATGCAAAATTTATGCACTGTCTGCCTGTGAGACGAAATGTGATAGTAACCGATGCAGTTATTGACAGTAAAAATTCGATTGTTATTCCACAGGCAGCCAACCGGGAGGCTACTGCTCAGGCAGCAATAAAAATGATTTTGGAAGAATTGTAAACAACTTTGAGGCTCTGCGCCTTTGCGAGAAAAAATATGACAAAAAAAATTGAAATAATACCGGCTATAGATATTATTGACGGTAAGTGCGTACGGCTTTCGCAAGGCGATTATGCCCAAAAAACGGTTTACAATGAAAATCCGTTGGAAGTTGCAATAATGTTTGAAGTATCCGGAATCAGGCGATTGCATTTGGTAGATTTGGACGGAGCCAAAGCAAAACATATTGTCAATTATAAAGTCCTGGAAACAATTGCTACAAAAACAGATTTGGTAATTGATTTTGGCGGAGGATTAAAATCAGATCAGGATCTAAGAATAGCCTTTGATTCAGGTGCAGCGATGATTACAGGAGGAAGTATTGCTGTAAAAGAAAAAGAATTTTTTTTGGGGTGGCTTGAAAAATATGGAAACGAAAAAATTATTTTGGGCGCTGATGCAAAAGATGGCAAAATAGCTGTGAGTGGGTGGATGGAATCGACAGAGCTTCCAGTTGTTGAATTTATTGAGGAATTTAGTAAAGAGGGAATAAGAAAAGTAATTTCTACTGATATAAGCCGCGATGGAATGCTTTCGGGACCTGCATTTGAACTGTATTCAGAAATAATGAAAACTCTTCCCGAAATTGAAATTATTGCCAGTGGTGGAATAGCCTCAATGGATGACATATTAAAATTAGATGAAATGGGCGTGCCCGGCGTGATTACCGGCAAAGCCATTTATGAGAATAGAGTAACTTTGAAGGAAATTGAAGAGTATATTCTTAAAGCTTGAAGTTAGAAGCTTGTAGCCTTAATTAAAAAAAATGCTTGCAAAACGAATCATACCATGTTTAGATATCCGTGACGGACAAACCGTTAAGGGAATTAATTTTGTAAATATTCAGGAAGTTGGTGATCCGGTAGAATTGGGTGCCAAATATGCTGCCGAAGGAGCTGATGAATTGGTTTTTTTGGATATTACAGCAACCCACGAAGGAAGAAAAACTTTTGTGGAGTTGGTGAAAAGAATTGCGGCACATTTAAATATTCCTTTTACCGTGGGTGGAGGAATAAGTGAGCTTAGTGACGCTGAAAAGCTACTTAGTGCAGGAGCGGATAAAATCTCTATAAATTCATCAGCAGTGAGGAATCCAAAGCTTATTGATGATTTGGCGTTAAATTTTGGAAGTCAGTTTGTTGTTGTTGCAATAGATGCACGTGGTGATGAGAATAACTACTGGACGGTTACGGTTAATGGTGGTCGCATACCAACCGATAAAGAACTTTTTTCCTGGGCAAGGGAAGCTGAAGATCGCGGTGCAGGAGAAATACTTTTTACTTCAATGAACCATGATGGAACAAAGAATGGTTTTGCCAATGAACAATTAGCACAGATGGCAGATTCATTAAAAATACCGATTATTGCTTCCGGTGGGGCAGGAGCTAAAGATCATTTTGTGGATGTTTTTACCAATGGTAAGGCTGATGCGGGATTGGCTGCCAGCATTTTTCATTATAATGAAATCCCGATTCCAGAGCTGAAGAAATATTTAAAAGAAAGCGGAGTTGTAGTTCGTTAAGATAAATTACTTATTAATTTCGCAACAAATAAATGATTATGAATGAGTTGAAAAGTATTGAACAAGTGATTTTTACAAAGCTCGGTGGCCTGGTCCCTGCAGTTGTGCAGGATGACCAAACGTTGAAGGTGCTGATGGTGGGTTTCATGAATAGGGAAGCTTTGGAAAAAACACTGGAAGTTAATAAAGTTACTTTCTTCAGTCGTACCAAAAACCGTCTTTGGACAAAAGGAGAAGAGTCTGGAAATTTTCTCAATGTTGTTTCTATTCTTATTGACTGTGATGATGATACTTTACTAATTAAGGCAACTCCGGTTGGTCCGGTTTGCCATACCGGGAGTGATACGTGTTTTTCCGAAGATAACAGGAAGGGAGATGTGCAATTTCTCGCTTATTTGCAGGATTTTATCGATAAGCGAAAACAAGAGATGCCCGAGAATTCTTACACAACTTCTCTTTTTCAGAAAGGAACAAGAAAAATTACACAAAAAGTGGGCGAGGAAGCTGTTGAAACAATTATAGGTGCAATGGCCAACGACGATAAAAATTTTCTGTATGAGGCAGGGGATTTACTTTATCATTTAATCGTTTTATTGTCTCACAAAGGATACAGAATTGAAGACATTGTGAAAGAGTTAAGAAGTCGTCACACATAAACAACTGAGTTAAAATTAATTAAGGAATAATTTCTTTATTTCTGATTTTAATAAGCTTTTACATAACATGGTTATGTAACATAGTTTCATAACATAGCTGTAAAACATTGAATATTTGAGGGTTTCTGATTGGCTGTTTTGTAATTAAGGTTGTAGCTTTGTATTAAAATCTACTAACTTTTAAACCGTCGGTTATGGAGACTTTAATTGCCTGTCCAACCAGTACTGTCACTATTTTAGCGTGTCAAAAGATTGCTAAATCATTTAAAGAAAATATCTATGAACTATCAAGCATAAGGGACGATTGGGATCCTGAATTTGCTACATCATTAAATATTTGGATTGAAGATACCATTGAAAAGCATTATGTTGGAAATGTTGATGCCTGGGATGAAGAAAGATATAATCAGTGGCATGAAATAATGGTAGCAGGATTGCAAAACCTTAAACTTTTAAGGGCTTCGATGAAGGTTGATTTTAAGAATGACAAACCATTCTTAAAAGAATTCTTTGAAAAAATGGGTTATAATGAATATTTCAGTGATGCAAAAAATGGTGATCATTTAACTTTGTTTAAGTTTCTGAAGGTTTTTGCTGAAAATTTAGACGAAGAAACCCGGAAAAAAATTGTAGCAAAGGGAACAATAGACTCCATTTTTGATAAGATACTTGATTGTGCTGAGAAGATAGAAAAATTCAAAGATTGTTTTGAAGCTTTGGAAAGTGAAACTGATCTAAATACCTACGGACAAAAAGAGGTTGAACAAATTTACTCCACAATTCAGGATATTTGCCGAATAGCAATTGCATATTATCAATTCGATCCAATTAAACGGGACATGTTTAATTTTTACAAAGTTCTTGTAAATCTTTAAAAATATTACTACTACCTGTTAATTAACTTAATAAAATAGTCTGTCCAATTTTTGGGCAGGCTGTTTTTGTTTTATGAATTTTCTTTTTCCCTGTCATCTTCGTTTTCCAGTGGAACAAATCCTTCCGGAACAATGGATTCAGAAGGCTGGTAAGGAAAAACGTCAACTATTGTGCTTACTGCAAGGGAAGATACAACATAAGGAATAACCAGGTAAGACAAACTTTCATCCAGTCTTTCCAGAGCTTCTTTGATATCGTCAGCCATTACCAGATAATATGTACGAAGTTTTTTCTCTTTACCGGCATCTTCATCAATAGTTACCAGATTAATCGTTGCTTTAAACCACCACTCCCCATTTTCATAAGGGAAAACTTCTGCAATTTTTGATTTTTTTATATCAATTACTGAAAATTCACCTCTAACCATTTCCTGCATTTGGCGTATCATTCTGGTTTCAGCATCGGTAAACGATACTGCATCAAGAAGAAAATTTTCGGTTATATTTTGCTCCTTTCCACTTTCTGAAATTTTTACATATTTTACTTTACATTCAAACCAGGTTTGCATCATAGTTATTTACTTTTTGTAATGAGACGACAAAAATAGTTTTCTGAATTTATATTGAGTTCAAATCGATGGTTAAATTCAAAAAATGTGAATAAAAAAACCGGTCACGTTTTAACGTAAACCGGTTTCTCCAATCTAACTAAACTATATTGACTTTTTAAACTACCCTTTACCTAAAAATTCAAATTTAGAAGAAGGACCCGCCTCGACGGACGGGCCCTAAACAGACAGCTACAGACTTAAAAGCTGAAGAAGATTAGTTATAGGCACTTTCTCCATGTTCATAAACATCGAGGCCTTCTTCTTCAATGCGCCTTGAAACGCGCAATACTTTAGCACTTTTTAATATCGTAAACAGAATAAAACCTGTTCCAAAAGCCCAGACAAAGAATGCAAGTACACCTATAGCCTGAACTCCTAAAAGTTTAGCTCCATTTCCGTAAAATAATCCTTCAGAAGTTGAGAACAAACCAACAGCAAGTGTTCCAAATGCACCACCTACTCCGTGAACTGAGATTGCACCAACTGGGTCGTCAACTTTTAAAATTTTGTCAAAAAATTCAACTGCAAACGGTAGGATAAATCCTGCGATCATTCCAATAAATACTGCTCCAACAGGATTAACAGCGTCGCAACCTGCAGTAATTGCTACCAATCCAATTAGTGCACCATTGAGCGAAAGCGATAGTGACGGACGTTTGTATCTTACCCATGCTACAAGCATTGCAGTTACAGCTCCCGCTGCAGCAGCCAGGTTGGTAGTCATAGCAATATGGCCAATGGCAACTGCGTTGTCTGTACCTGCTGCAGCTAGCTGAGACCCGGGGTTAAATCCGAACCAACCAAACCACAGAATAAATACACCCAATGCGCCTAGTGCCAGATTGTGGCCTGGGATTGCCTTCGCTTTGCCATCTTTTGTATATTTTCCAATACGAGGTCCGATTATAGAAGCTCCTGCTAAACCAACCCATGCACCAACTGAGTGAACAATTGAAGAACCTGCAAAGTCGTGGAATCCAAGCTGGCTCAACCAACCTCCACCCCAGGTCCAGTGTCCTGATGTTGGATAAATAATTACTGTAATAACAATACTAAAAATAAGATATGATTTAAATTCGGTACGTTCTGCCATGGCTCCTGAAACAATTGTTGCAGCAGTTGCAGCAAACACTGTCTGGAAGAAGATGTCAGCATAATCAGAATAATTATCACCAAAACCGTCACTCATAAAGAAAAGGTCCGGTGTTCCGATAAATCCTCCTATAGAATCTCCATACATTAACGTAAAACCAATAATCCAATATAATAGTGAACCAATTGAAAAGTCCATTAGGTTTTTCATCAAGATGTTTGCGGTATTTTTCTGGCGGGTAAAACCTGCTTCCACCATTGCAAAACCGGGTTGCATAAACATTACCATAAATCCGGCAATCAATAACCACATATTGTCAATACCTATTTGTAGGCCTTGTAAAGTTTCTTCCATGATAAATTATTTTTTTGTAGTTATTATTCTTCTTTTCCTTTAATGTAAAGTGACTCGTCTCCTTGCTCCCCAGTTCTAATCCTGTATGAATCTTCAATTGGAACAATAAATATTTTTCCGTCTCCAATCTGACCAGTTCTGGCAGAATTCAATATAGCAGTTATAGTTTTCTGTACATTCTTATCACGTACTATAATTTCCAGCTTGGTACGTTCTATCGTACTTGTATCGTAAACAATTCCACGGTAAACGCGACCTTCACGAGCCTGACCTACGCCCCTTACATCCCAAAAGGAAAAGAATTCGATACCTGCTTCCTGCAAGGCTTCTTTCACCTCTTCGAATTTTGATTTTCTTATTATGGTTTCAATTTTTTTCATTATTCTTCAGCTTTAAAATTGATTAAAGAGAAATTCCTACAACAATAAAAAACTGCTCGGTTGTTGGGTTAAGAATTGCTGATCCTGAAACAGGAAGAGAAAAGCTATCGGTAATTTGAATTTCTTTCGAAGTACCAATACCTAAGTTACATACGCCAAATTCTCCATCAGGAGTGTGCCATCCATCACCAGCACCTAAAAATAAATCTACACTACCGGCTGCAACACCAATTTCGTAATACATGTCGCCACCTGCCGATGCTGCACCACCTGCTTCATTCAAAATGTAGTTGGCTGCTAAACTTAGTGCACCAACTTCAAATCCTGCATTAATTTCGAAGGCATGTGCTCCTGTTTCTGTACTGTAATCAAAGAATTCAGTACCTGGATAGTAGTAATCAGTAAGTCCAAGGCTCAAACCAAAATCAAAGCCGTAAGACATATAAAGATCCATTTCCTGAAAACCATCATAACCTTGGGAACCCCAAGCACCAAGAGAGAAGCCTCCAGCTGAGAAATCAATGTATGGTTGAATTGATGGTCCGCTGAAATTTGTACCACGCCATACATAGCTGCTGTAAATGTCAACACCTGTGCTTACTTCCTGTGCTTTAACCATTGGAGTAATAGCCATCAACAAAAATAAGCTCGCTGCAATCAGTAATTTCTTTTTCATAATCGTAAATTTTAAAAGTTAAACTGTGTTTTTTCGTTTTAAAAATTTTTTTTCACTTCGTTTAAAAAATTGTTAATGATTTTCGGAAAAATCAATTTTTTATTTCATGCCTATTAAAAAACGTACTTTTTTGATAAAAAACTGTGGATTTTTTATTGTAGCCCCTCTGTTTTTGTATCTCGATTCAAAAATATGTATGATTTTTAACAAGGGGTATCTTTTTAATAAAAAGAACTATCTCTCTTAACAAATTATTAATATTTGGGCATATTTTTTCTCAAAAAGGCAAAAAAATGACTTTTTGGTGACAAAATATTACTTTAAGTTTAAATTTTTATTCAAATTTCTAATTTACTACAAGGCTGAGAAAGCAAGGGGTTTTGAATAATTACGAAAAAATGAAGTTTAAGTTTCTGATTAGGATTTAATCCAAAGTTAAGGAAATTATATCACCCCTGTAATTTTCTTTTGAGCGGGTATATATAACCATTGGTTCATCTTTTTTTATAGTTTCTATGGGTAATAGCATTTTAATGTTAATTCTGGCACCCTCCAAAATCAATTTATTTTCAGTTAGAGAAGCTAAAAGGAAAGATGTTAATTCGATTTTATTCTGCGAAATTGCAATTGAAGGTTGTGAAGGGTGGTCAAAATATAATGGTTTTCCACTATTATTAAATAATGTGCATTGAAATTCAAAATCGTGCCCTGTTTCGGTAATTGTGGCTTCTTGTATTAACAATCCTGTTAACGATTGGAATTTGTCAATTATTACAAATCCTTTTGTTTGACCCGTAACTGTTTTTATTTGGTTTGGCGGATCTAGATTTCTTGACTGAACGGTAAATAGAGAATCACCTTCAGCATATTTTTCGTCGTTCCATAGATCATACTGGCAGAAACGGTAATCTGGAGTTGAAAGATGTACAACTGAGTCACCAGTATAAAATGCGTAATTGCTGGTTGCTGCATAATTATTGAAGAAACCTACTTTTTTCCCCAGCGCCAATTCCTTTATTTCCAGCGCACTTGCTTTACGGTTGTAAAATGTAATTTTTAAATTTCCAGTATTGGGAATAATATCCAAAGCAATATATATACGGTACAAAATCATAAGGATTAAAACTGGTTGGGCAATTCGCCTAAACCAAAGTTTAAATTTTCTGTCCTTGACAATTAAAGGGTATGATAAAATAATAAGCATTGGTATAACAGCTGCAATCCAGTGGGCTTCAATACGATTTTTAAAACTTATGATAAAGAGTGCAATATAAAATCCAAGAATATTAAATAATAATGTTTTTTGAAATTGGTTTTCGGGCCTGAATTTAAATAGTTTCCAGAATATTAAAATTCCTGTTACAGGGCCAGCTATTGCTATTTGTGCAGCCAAATATGGAAAGATGTATTTAAAAGTAAATGGTTTTGTACGTTCAACCAAATGATATTTGAATGTCGGGAATTCATTATTTATTTGCCAAAAAATATGAGGAAGCAGCAATAAAATTGTCAGGATTATTATTCCATAAAAATACTTGCTCCTGAAAAGTTTAAGATTTGCCAAAACGGTAAAACCAATTATTAAAAAAGCATGGTATTTACTGTATATCATTGCTGCAATCAATATTGATAGCCAAATAGAAATTTTCCAGTTTGGATTTATCAGGAATTTTTTAAAAGTAATAATAAACAATGTGGTGAAAAACAGCAGCGGCACGTCAGGAATTGCCATGAAACCTGCTATATGTGTGTGAATTAGCGGAAATGACAAGACAAAAAGGGAAACAAAATAGATATCTTTTTTTTCATTTAATTCATTTAAAATGAGTGCAAAAGTTATAGTGGAGAGCAAAATAAAAATTAATCGAACCCCAATTTCTCCCGGAAGAATCAAATGTCCAAGGTAGATTAAGAAGGCAACAGCAGGAGGATGATCAAAAAAACCCCATGTCAGGTTTTCAGAGAACATCCAGTAATACGATTCGTCGGAATGCAGTCCCGTAGTCAATGCCTGAATTAAATTTCCCAAAAACCAAATACCTATTATTATATAGTGTCTTTTGTCGAGATTTTTCATTTTTGTTTAGGTTTGGCTAAAAAGTATTTTGTTCCGCTTTCTTTTATATGTTCCACTGATTCTTGCATAAATCCAGGGAACTTAACTGTTTCAACATTTTTCCATTCCTCCGAGCCTTCATAAATGTCATAGTTATTCAAATCTAAAAATGGCTCTTCCTTTTTTGAAAAAACCAGTAAATGTTTTGGCTCAGTTGGCAGTGAATACAAGGTGTCCATGCTTACCACATTAAAAGTATTATTACTGTGAATTCGAATATTCGAAGCGGTTCTTATATTTCCGTACACGTAAACCTTTTCATTGTTAGAGATGCCCTGTTTTTTTATATTACTTACCAGTTGTTCTCCCGGATTGGGCATTAAAAGTGGATATAAAAAGGAAAATACATTGAAAAATAATAATAAAATAGCTCCCGCAAGTTTTATTTCATTTGCCAATTTTTTGAATGAACCGAAAATCCAGCAGATAACAAAAATTAGACTGGTAATTATGGCTGCAACTAAAACTATATCTGAATAAATAAAGCCTGAATAGAGGATTGAGATAAAAAGAAGTATAATATTTAACGTCAGGAAGATTTTAAAAGCTGATTTTTTAAAATGAGTTGTTGAAAAGGATATGACGTAAGCAAAAAATATTGAAATCAATGGAATAACAGGAAGTAGATAGCGATCGTAAAACTTAAATACTGTGCCTGACATAATAATTATCAGAATAGTCCAGGTGAAAATAAAACCAAAAATAGCCTTGGATTGCAAGGATGATTTTTTGATAAATTGTTGCAATGCCTTAGGACTGGAAAAAATAATTATAACCCAGGGGACAAAGTAAGCTGCTAAAAATCCGATACCCAAAAACAGGTTTGTAAGGGCTTGAACAAACTGAGAAGAAACACGGCTTCCAACCTGATCAGCAAAAAATGAATTCAAATAAGCTGAGCCATGTTTTGCATACATGATTAGAAACCAGCTTAATGCGACCAAAATTGAAACGATGAGGGATAAGGGTTCGATTATTTGAGTCAGGCGTTTCTTCTTCCAGGGATTAAAAAGCAGAAATAAAATACTTATACCGGCAAAAGCTGCCGCAGGAATTCCTTTGGTTTCAAATGCAAGAGCAGCACCCAGATAGGCCATCCAAAAGTAGATTTTACGGGGTTTTACAGAGCTCATGATTTCAATAAATCCCCACGCACTTATTGTGAGGAATAAGGTAAGTAATATGTCAGGAATCGAGCGACTGGCACTCAAGAGAATAAGTGGATTTGCAGCGGTTATAAAAGCGGCGGTTATCGCTATTTTTTTGTCTCCTGATAGAGATTTAGCCATTAGATAAGTAATAAGAACAAGTAAGGCGCCGGCTAGCCAGAAAAATAATCGTGATGAAAATTTACTTACGCCAAATAGTTTATAACTGCCAATTAAAACCCAGTAAGTTAATATAGGTTTTTTGAATCGCGGAGTGCCATCGGCTTGGTAAGGTGTGAAAAGGTCGTCTTTGTCCATCATTTGCAAAACCGCATCGGTGTAATATTTTTCGTCAGGAAAGTGAAAAACATAATCCAATGCACTTGGTGCCGAGAATAAAAGGAATAAAATCGGTACAAGGATATGGCTGTATTTTTTTAAACCGTTTTTAAACATTCCTTCTAGTATTTAATAAGATACATTGGTTTTAAAACCTTTTCTCTGGTTCGGGGACTAATAAACCCGGCTGGTCGGTTCAGGTAAAGGTGTTTATATTCAAAAATAAACTCCGGAGATAAATTTAGTTCTTCAATATCTTTATATCCTTGTTCATCTGTAAATACCCAGTTTCCTTTTTTGCCTGCAACAGTTTTCATTTCATCAAACGAATATAGTTGGGTTGCCTGGGGTTCACTGTAAAAAAACAGTTCGTATTCGTCGTAATGGTAATTGAAAAGTTTTTCCCCTTCATTAGCATACTCTGTATAATACCTTGCCGCTTTTGGCGGAGCCTGGAAACTAAACATATAGGGAAATACGTGCAGATTCATTAAAATTGCCAGACAAGTAAAAGCAATTAACGATGGTGCAATTATTTTTACTGTTCCATCTGAATATTTAGTGGAAATGAAATAAGTTAATATAATTCCACCCAAAATGAGAATCATTATAAACCATTTTGGATTTGGAAAAAGATAAAATGAAATAATAAAAATACCTACCCAAAGCAGGAGGACAAGATAACGTTGAGTAATTTTGAAGACTTTGAGAAGTATTTTTTTGTTCGCTAATGCTATATCAATCCATTTTGCGGTTAAAACTGCAATTAAAGGGACAATCGAAAATATGTAGTTAGGGAGTTGGCTGCTGGCAGAATTAAGAATAATAAAATAAATCCATATACCTGTTAATGTGAAATATTCTGCTGCTTTGAATTTGTTTTTAATGAGGGTTTTAAACTCCATGAAAACAGCAATTAAAAAAAGAAAGCTCCAAGGCAAAAACAGGTAAATAATATTATGTACATAAAACACGGGATCATTCATTGCCTTAACGTATGAACCAGTTATTCGGCCTACATTATTTTCCCAAAAGAAAAACCGAAGTCCTTCCCATCCAAACTGGTTGAAAAGCCCTATAAGTGCCGGACTGACAATAATTACCGAAAGAAATATACCAAGATACCAACGATAATCAAGCAAAGACTTAAAATCACGTTTTAAAAGGAGGTGTCCAAGAACAGCAAATGCGGGGATAACTGCTCCGATTGGGCCTTTTGTAAGCATAGCGAATCCTATCGCAATAAAACCCAAAAACAAATATTTATTTTTATTGGTTTTTATGAACTCAAATAATTGCCAAAATGCCAGTGTAACAAAAGCCTGCAGAGGAGTGTCCGTATGAATATCTGCACTGTAGAGTACATATATAAAAGAAAAGGCCAACATGGTAGAAGTTAAAAAACCAACACGCTTGTTGTATAAACTTTTACCCAACCGGTAAGCCCAGTAAAATCCGGCAAAAACAAGCAGTAAAATTGGAAGTTTGAACCAAAAATTTGAAACTTTTCCAATAGTAAATCCAAGTGCACCTAACCAGAATAACATGGGTGGCTTTTGATCATAGGCCTCCCCGTGAATAGTTAAATTAACGATGTTTCCGTTTTGGTAGATTTCTTTTGCAACCGTGGCATACTTTCCTGCATCGCGTGTAACATCAATGTATAATCCTGAAATGTAGGCTACGAGTAAAATTGCAGCGATGATCCAAAAAATGAAACGGAGCGATTTGTTTTCGAACATAGCAATTTTTTGAATTCCTTTTCTTTGGAAAAGCGCGGTAAAAGTGGCAATTTTTTCAGAATTATTAAAATCATAAGTAGAAAATTGATTGCGTTTATCCACTACTTTAGTGTATCAAAATCCAATGATGATAATTTGGATGAATCTGGAAATACAGCATAAGGTGATTTTTCGAAACTGAATCAAATTGAAATCAATATCTTTGTGAAAAATTCAACATTTTCATTATGAAACTTTGGGAAAAAGGAATACAAGTAAATAAAGCCATCGAGGATTTTACTGTAGGAAAAGATCGTGAATTGGATGTTTTTCTTGCAGAATACGACATCCTGGGTTCAATGGCACATATTACAATGCTTGAAACTATAGGGTTACTTGGTAAAGAAGAATTAAAAGTTTTGCTTGAACAATTGAAGGAAATATACAAAGTAGCCGTTTCCGGAAATTTTGTTATTGATGAAGGTGTTGAGGATGTACATTCACAGGTGGAATATCTTTTAACAAAGGATTTGGGAGAAGTAGGAAAAAAAATTCATAGCGGACGTTCACGAAACGATCAGGTTCTGCTTGATTTAAAATTATTTACCCGTGAGGCAATAAGAGAAATTGTTAAAAGTTCAGAAGTATTGATCGATACTTTACTTCAAAAAAGTGAGGAGAATAAAGAAGTCTTAATGCCGGGGTACACGCATTTGCAGGTGGCAATGCCTTCTTCCTTTGGACTTTGGTTCGGAGCTTATGCCGAAAGTATGATTGATGATCTGGAATTAATACTTTCGGCATTTAAAATTACAAATCAGAATCCTTTAGGATCGGCAGCCGGGTATGGTTCTTCATTCCCTTTGAATCGTCAAATGACAACCGATTTACTTGGTTTTGACAATATGAACTATAATGTGGTTTATGCTCAAATGGGGCGTGGAAAGGTAGAAAAAATTGTATCATTTGCTTTGGCAAATATGGCAGGAACCTTGTCAAAACTGGCTTATGATGTTTGTCTATTCATGAGCCAGAATTTTAATTTTGTGAATTTACCACCTGAATTTACTACGGGTTCCAGTATTATGCCACATAAAAAAAATCCGGATGTTTTTGAATTGATAAGGGCGCGGTGTAACAAACTGCAGGGAGTGCCAAACCAGATTTCGTTAATTGTAAACAATCTGCCAAGTGGCTACTTTAGGGATCTTCAAATGGTTAAAGAAGTCTTTCTGCCTTTGTTTAGTGAGTTGAATGATTGTTTACAGATTGCAACTTTAGCTCTGAAAAATATAAAGGTCAATCCGGAAATTCTTGACGATATAAAATATAATTATATATTTAGCGTCGAGGAAGTGAATGAATTGGTGTTGAAAGGAGTTCCTTTTCGTGAGGCATATAAGATTATAGGTGAAAAAATTGAAAATGGTGATTTTGAGCCTAAGAAAAAAATTAATCATACACATGAAGGGAGCATTGGAAATTTGTGTTTGGATATAATTGCAAAAAAGAAAGAAAACGTAATTAATAAATTTAATTTCAGCAAAATAGATGACGCAATTAAGCGATTGTTGAATTAATTCTCATTAATTGCCTGAAAATGTGACAAATGTCATGTTTTTGACTATTTTTGTAATAAGAATTTCAGCAATAGACATTCAAAAAAGAAAGTTAAGAGTATGTTATGAAACACGTAATTACAAAGTTAACATTGTAACTTTTGTTTCATTTAATTATTTTTGATTTCATTTCGTCAGGAAAATATTGTTTTTTCTTTCAATTTTACAGCAATCTATCCAAAAAACCGGAATGCTGTAATATTGATGCGAATGAGTTTATTAGAAACAGAAAAAATTAGTACAAATGAGATTACCTTATGCACAGGGTCTATATAGCCCTGAAAATGAACATGATAATTGTGGGATTGGATTTGTTGCACATATTAAAGGTAAGCCTTCACACGATATTATAAAGCGAGGTCTGGAAGTTCTTCTTAATATGGATCACAGGGGGGCAACCAGTGCAGATAATTCTACCGGCGATGGAGCTGGTATGTTAATGCAGGTACCACACGAATTTATCACGAAAGTATTGAATATTTCCGTTGGAGAGAAGGGAAAGTACGGAACAGGTTTGATATTTCTTCCCAAAGATGAGAAAGAAGCAGATGCTTGTTTGGATATTTTGACAAAAAATATCGAAGAAGAAGGGCTTACTTTGGTTTCTTACAGAGATGTTCCGGTTGACAGTTCTGTTCCCGGAGAAATTGCAAAAACAACAGAGCCTTTGGTGAAGCAAGTATTTATTAAAGCCAATTTGGAAAGTGATGCGCTTGAGCGTAAATTGTATATTGTAAGAAAACTTACAGAAAAAGAAATCAGAGAGTCAGATCTGAAAAATAAGGAGTGTTTTTATCAACCCAGTCTGTCGGCAAAAATTATTGTTTACAAAGGGATGTTAACTCCGGATCAGTTACGTGACTATTATCTGGACTTTAGAAATGAAAAATTTACCAGTGCCATAGCTCTGGTGCACTCTCGTTTCAGCACGAATACATTCCCAACATGGGATTTGGCTCAACCTTTCCGTTTAGTAGCACACAACGGAGAAATTAATACCGTAAGAGGTAACCGTTTATGGATGCAGGCCAGAGAAGGTCTTATGAAATCGGAAGTTTATGGCGAGGATCTGAAAAAATTATTGCCGGTAATAGAACCTGGTAAGTCAGATTCAGCTTCGTTCGATAATGTTCTGGAATTTTTACATCTTACCGGAAGATCTCTACCGCATTCATTGTGTATGATGATTCCGGAATCATTCAATCAAAAAAATCCAATACCTGACAGCTTAAAAGCTTTTTACGAATATCATTCTACCATTATGGAGCCATGGGACGGACCAGCTTCAATGGTTTTCTCTGATGGCAGATATATCGGAGGAACACTTGACCGAAACGGTTTACGTCCTTCTCGTTATGTAATTACAAAAAGTAATCTTATCGTGATGGGCTCCGAAGTAGGTGTTCAAACATTTAAAGCTGAGGATATCAAAGAAAAAGGAAGATTACGACCCGGTAAAATACTTTTGGTGGATACTGAATTGGGAATCATTATCCCTGACCATGAGGTAAAGGATCAGTTAAGCAAAAGAAATCCTTACCAAATGTGGTTGAAAGAGAACCGTATGATGATGAAAGATATCAAGGTTAAGACGCGCGTTCCTTCATCCATTGAAAATTTTGAAACTTTTTCAAAGGTTTTTGGATACTCGCAGGAAGATATGTATGAGCTTATTAAACCAATGAGCATAAATGGTGCTGAGCCAACAAGTTCTATGGGTAACGATGCTCCGCCTGCTGTTTTTTCCGATAAGCCGAAACGTCTTTTTGATTATTTTAAACAGATGTTTGCGCAGGTGACCAATCCTCCTATCGACCCGATTCGTGAAGGTTTGGTAATGGCACTGACTAATTATATAGGTTCAATACATTCCAATATTCTTTCGGAATCACCTGAACATTGTAAGCTGATTAAGTTTAACGGACCGCTTCTTACCAATACAGATCTTGGAAAGATTAAAGACCTGAAAGATGAAATGTTTACACATGAGATTGTACCAATGGTCTTTCCTGTAAAAGAAGGTTTGAAAGGATTTGAGGCTGCTCTTGAAAAAGTGCTTAAAGCAGCAGAAAATGCTGTAGACAATAAAAAGAATTATATAATACTTACCGATAGGGATGTTTCGGAAGATCAGGCACCAATTCCTTCCTTGCTGGCTGTTGCTGCAGTGCATCATCATCTTATTAAAACAAAGAAAAGGATGCAGGTGGGCATTATCGTTGAAACCGGTGAGGCAAGAGAGGTGAACCACTATGCACTTCTGCTTGGATATGGTGCAAGTGTGATAAATCCATATCTGGCTTTTGCTGCCATTGATCATATGGTTAAAGAAGGCAAAATAGAATTGGATTATAAAGAAGCCAGAAAGAATTACATAAAAGCAGTTGACAAAGGATTGCTTAAAGTATTCTCAAAAATGGGCATTTCAACTTTAAGAAGTTATCATGGTGCCCAAATATTTGAAGCAATCGGTGTTGGACAGGAAGTAATTAACAAATATTTTACCGGTACGGTAACAAAAATTGGTGGTGTTGGGCTGGAAGAAATTTGCAAGGAAGCAACCATGTTCCATGAGGATGCTTATAAACCGGACAATACTCCTGAACCATTCCGTTTTGAAAATAAAGGTGTTTATGCCTGGAGAAAATACGGTGAACATCATGCGTGGAATCCACAAACCATTGGTTTACTGCAGTGGGCAACACGTACAAATGATTATAATAAATATAAAGAATTTAGTGCTTTAGTAGATAAAGAAAATAAAAGGCCTGCATTTATTCGAAGCTGTTTCAACTTCAAAAAGAATCCTATTCCGATCGATCAGGTTGAACCGGTGGAAGAAATTATGAAACGTTTTGTTACAGGTGCCATGTCGTATGGTTCAATCAGCAAGGAAGCTCATGAGGCACTTGCAATGACAATGAATTCCATTGGTGGTAGAAGTAATACTGGAGAAGGAGGTGAGAATCCTGAAAGGTTTGGAACAGAAAGAAACAGTAAAATTAAACAGGTAGCATCAGGAAGATTTGGTGTAACAAATAACTACCTTGTTAATGCCGAAGAACTTCAGATAAAAATTGCTCAGGGTGCAAAACCTGGTGAAGGAGGACAATTGCCTGGTTATAAGGTGAATAAAATTATTGCAAAAACACGTAACTCAACACCGGGAATTACTTTGATTTCACCACCGCCTCATCACGATATTTATTCAATTGAAGATTTGGCACAGTTGATTTATGATTTAAAAATTGTAAATCCGAAAGCAAAAGTATCTGTAAAACTTGTTTCAGAAGATGGTGTAGGTACAATTGCAGCAGGTGTTTCAAAGGCATTCTCCGATATTATTATTATCGCAGGGGCTGATGGTGGAACAGGTGCAAGTCCGGCCAGCTCAATCAAACATGCTGGATTACCTGTTGAATTGGGAATTGCTGAAACGCAACAAACATTAGTACTCAATAATCTTCGTGGCAGGGTTAAATTACAGGTTGACGGTCAGTTAAAAAATGGTCGTGACGTTGTAACGTTAGCTTGTCTTGGGGCTGAAGAATTTGGTTTTTCAACTTCTGCTCTTATTGTGTTGGGTTGTATAATGATGCGTAAATGTCATATGAATACCTGTCCTGCGGGTATTGCAACGCAGGATAAATCTTTAAGAAAAAGATTTATAGGCAAGGCAGAATATACGATTAACTTTTTCCGGTTTATCGCCCAGGAAATCAGAGAATATCTGGCTGACATGGGATTCACAAAATTTGATGACATTGTTGGTAGAACTGATTTGCTTGAAGTTGACAAAGAAGTTAAATACTGGAAAATGAGTACCGTTGACTTCTCAAAATTGCTTTATATGCCGAAGGAAGCAAAAGAAGTTCCAATTCACAATACTCATCCCAATGGAAGACCAGGTAACCATATGGATTATGAGTTAATAAGAGAAGCAAAAAAAGCTATTCGTGGAGGAGAGAAAGTTTGGATATCCCATGACATTGTTAACGTTGACCGTACAATAGGTGCAATGTTGTCTGGTGAGATATCAAAAGTGTATGGTGAAGGCGGTCTTCCTGAGGATACAGTTAACTGTACTTTCCATGGAACTGCAGGACAAAGTTTTGGTGCCTTCCTTACAAAAGGTGTAACATTTCGATTGGAAGGAGACACGAACGATTATATTGGAAAGGGGCTATCAGGAGGTAAGATAGTTGTTGTTCCTCCGGAAGGATCAACCTTTAAACCCGAAAAAAATATAATCATTGGTAATACTTCGTTTTATGGAGCCACTGCTGGTGAGGCATATATACGTGGTATAGCAGGCGAACGTTTCTGTGTGCGAAACTCTGGAGCCCATGCCGTAATTGAAGGCACTGGCGATCACTGTTGTGAATATATGACAGGTGGCAGGGTTGTTGTTCTCGGAAAAACAGGGCGTAATTTTGCGGCAGGTATGAGTGGTGGAATAGCTTACGTGCTTGACAACACAGGTGATTTCGATTATTATTGCAATCGAGGACTTGTTGATCTTACTCCGGTGGAAGATAAATCAGATGTAGATGAACTTCAGACATTGATTAGTAACCACGTAATGCATACGCGAAGTTCGTTGGCTTCAAAAATATTGACACACTGGGAAGAGTATTTATCAAAATTTGTGAAAGTAATTCCGTTCGAGTATAAAAAAGTTCTCGAAGAACAGAAATTAAAGGAATTACAGAAAAAATTACAGTTGACGGAAGACGATCCTTCACGTCACGAATAATTAGTTATTGGAATAAAAAAACAGGAAAATAAGATATGGGAGATCCAAAAGGTTTTATGACAGTACCGCGAAAGGAAGCTGGTTATCGTCCGAAAGAGGATAGGGTTTTTGACTACGGTGAAGTAGAACAAACTTTAAATGAAAAGGACAGACAACTTCAGGCATCGCGTTGTATGGATTGTGGAATACCTTTCTGCCACTGGGGTTGTCCGGTAGGAAGTAAAATTCCGGAATGGCAGGATGCATTGTACAGAGGGAAAAAAGATGAAGCTTATTTTATATTACATTCAACAAATAGTTTTCCTGAGATAACAGGTCGTGTTTGTCCTGCACCTTGCGAAAAATCTTGTGTTTTAGCTATTCATGAGGAGGCAGTTACTATTCGCGAAAATGAATGCGCCACAGTTGAACAGGCGTTTGAAATGGGAATAGTAAAACCAAATCCGCCAAAAACCAGAACAGGAAAAAAAGTTGCTGTAATTGGATCCGGACCTGCAGGTTTATCAGCAGCCGATTTGTTGAACAGGGCTGGGCATGCTGTTACTGTTTTTGAAAAAAATGATGCAATTGGTGGCCTGTTGCGTTATGGTATACCTGATTTTAAATTAAATAAGGGAATAATCGATCGCAGGTTGAATCTTTTTTTGGATGAGGGCATTGAGTTTAAAACCAATGTAAATGTTGGTGTTGACGTTACCAAAAAAGATCTCGAAACCGAATTTGATGCTATATTGCTTGCCGTTGGCGCTGAACAACCAAGGGATTTACCGGTAGAAGGAAGAGATTTGGATGGGGTTCATTTTGCAATGGATTTTTTAACTCAACAAAATAAAGTAGTTGCCGGACAGGATATTTCTGATGATGAAAGAATATTGGCAAAAGATAAAAATGTTTTGGTAATTGGTGGTGGAGATACTGGTTCTGACTGTGTAGGAACTTCAATACGGCAAAAAGCAAAATCAGTCACTCAAATTGAAATTTTACCTAAACCTCCTGAAGAAAGACCTGAGGGCAATCCATGGCCTTACTGGCCAAACACCTTGAGAACTTCAAGTTCGCATAAGGAAGGTTGTGAGCGCAGGTGGAGTCTTTCAACAAAACGGTTCATAGGTGAGAATGGAAAGTTGAAACAGGTTGAAGTGGTTCAGGTTGAATGGACCAATGAAGAGGGCCGTTGGATAATGAATGAGGTTCCTGGAACAAACGAAATTCTTGATGTTGAGTTGGTATTGCTTTCTATGGGGTTTACTCAGCCAGTTCATTCCGGATTACTTGATACACTTGAGTTGGAATACGATCAGCGTGGCAATGTAAAAGTGAATGAAACAAAACAAACATCAGTCGAAAAGATATTTGCCGCAGGAGATGCCGAAAAAGGCGCAAGTTTGGTCGTTCATGCTATTGAAGCTGGCAAAGTTGCCGCCAGAAACATTGATGAATATTTGCGAAAAAATTAATTAGATTAAAAATTTGTTTTAACAGAACAAATTCCAAATAGTGCAGTTTTTAGGGGGTAACCGGTAAAAAGGAATTGAAGTAATCCAATTATGCTAATCATTTTCCCTTAATCGTTTAGCGATGGCCGGTTCCTCCTTTTTTCATTTTATAAGTTCTATATTATCAGGACGATTGTATTTCCATCTTCTGTGCGACCACAGATAAAACTCGGGCTCTTTTGCAATAATTTCTTCCATCTTACGAACATACCCTAATAAAATATCTTTTTCTTTAAGCTCCTTTGGGTTTAAAAATAAAGGGATAAATTCAATTTCATACCTACCTCTGCCGGCTTTTCGAATTTGGTGAAAATAAATGGGTTGTCCTGTTTTTTTTGCAATTTTTTCCGGTCCGGAAAAAAATGGTGCCTCGCGGTTCAGAAAAATAGTCCAAAGTTTAGAAGTTGCTTTCGGAGTCTGGTCGGCAGCTAACCAAAGAATGGCAGGTTCTTCACGTTTGTTAAATTCAATTAAAGTTCGAACCGATTTATGCACGGGAGTGCAGATACCTCCCCACTGTTCACGAGCTTTAATCAAAAACTTTTCGAATGCCTGATTTCCCCTTATTGGGTTATATATCATTAGAATAGTATGTTCTAGAAAAATTTGAACCGTACTGCACCATTCCCAGTTATTATGATGCATTGCCAAAACAATAACACTTTCACCTTTTTGAAAATGTGCATTTAATAAATCGGTTCCCTTGTAATGAATTCGTCTTTTTATTTGTTTGTTACTCAGATTGGACAGCTTTATAGTTTCAAAAAATAAGTCACAAAAATGCCGATAGAATTTTGCCGCAATTTTCTGAATTTCCTGCTCAGATTTTTCCGGAAATGAGTGTCTAAGGTTATCAAGTATTACTTTTTTTCGGTACCGGGCAACAAAGCGTACTAAAATGTAAAAGAAGTCGGAAATGCCGTAAATTGCCCAAAAGGGCAGGTGAGAAATAAGCACAACTATAGCAACAAGAATCTTGTTACTGGTTCTTTTTAAGAAATTTTCGTAATATCTTTTATCTTTTTTTGAAAGTTCGGAATCAACCATTTCCTCCCAATAAATGATTTAACTCTGCAAAGTTACATCTTTCGGTCGTTTATGTTTCCATCTTTTATGCGACCAAAGATAAAATTCAGGATTTTTTATTATGACATCCTCCATCTTATCAATGTACATTCTCAAAATCTCATTTTCACTATAATCCCTGGGATTTTCAACCAGTAATTCAAAACTGGTAACATATCTCCCTCTCGATTTTTTTTCAGTTTTTTGAAAAAACACGGGATAATCAAAACGTTTTGAAATAGTTGCAGGCCCAGGATAAAACATTGCTTCCTGGTTCAGAAAGTTAAACCAAAGTGAATGAAAAACTGGAGGAGTCTGGTCTCCGGCCAACCAAACAAAAACTCTTTCCTTATGTCTTTCAGCTGTTATAATTCTTCGTAATACTTTTGAATTGGCAACCAACTCTGACCCCTGTTGTTTCCGGGAATCATTCATTAGTTTGTCAAATTTTTCATTATGGAGCGGTTTATAAACACCAAGCACCTGGTGTTTTATTTCGCGCGGGAGGCAATTACTCCATTCCCAATTGTTATAATGCATTGTAAGCACAACTACACTTTTCCCTGATTCAAAGTGCTTGTTAATAAGTTCAGCCTTATCAATTATCATTCGTTTTTCATAATCAGTTTTTTTCATGTTTAACATCTTTATGGTTTCAAGCGTTAAATCACAAAAATGCTTAAAGTATTTTTTTCGAATGATAAGTATTTCATTTGCCGGTTTTTCGGGGAAAGAGTTTTTCAGGTTTTGGAGAACCACTTCTTTACGGTACCGGATAACGTAAAAAACAACAAAATAAAATATGTCAGATAAAAGATAAATAGCAGGGAAGGGAAGTTTAGCTACCAGTTTTAGAAAAAAAATGCCAATATCCGTTGAAAATTTTGATTGCATAAGTTTTTTTAAGCGTTCACAAAACTACATTTTTTCTATTATTTATCTTAAATTCTTTACCAATAAAGAAGAATAGTGGGCTGTAAAGTTGTAAATTACAATCTTGAATTTGATTTTAAAGAATTTGTATGTTTAATATTGTAAAGACCAATGTGATAAAATTGATTAGTGTTCGAGAATAAGTAAAATATGGTGAAATTATTATATATTCATTATCAGTGTTTTATAAAATTATACTACTACAACTAAACTAAAATAGACAAATGAATCAAAATTATTCCAGAAGAAATTGGCTTAAACATATTACAGCCGGAATGGTGGGTGTTTTGGCTGCAGAACGTTTGGTCGGGAAACCTATAAATTATACGGAAGCAGGTAGTAAATTTAATTTTGGGAAAGCGCTTATGGCGCCTGAAGATTCCATTAAAATTACGAAGCTGGAAATTATACCGGTAAATACGCTAAGAACGATTTTTGTGAAGATGTATACTGATGTTGGCATTGTTGGTATAGGAGAAGGAACAGTGGAAGGGCGAATAACAACGACGATGGCCGCTATTAAAGAATTGGAGGGATACCTGATAGGGAAAGATCCAAGAAGACCGGCACATCACTGGCAGGCTATGTATCGTCACGCTTTTTACAGGGGTGGAATAATTCTTACAAGTGCCCTTTCGGCTGTAGACATTGCAATGTGGGACATTAAGGGAAAAGCACTTGGTGTTCCTGTTTATGAATTGCTTGGAGGGCCTACCAGGGATCGTATTCGCGTATACGGACAAGCCGGTTCTCCGGAGGGGGCTAAACAGGTAATCAATGAGGGATACAAATCAATGAAAGTAGGAGTAACTGAAAGTCGTGGTCGTTTGTCGCGTTATGTTGAAAATCCGGATTTTATTCAGGGTATTGTTGAAAATATTGCTGCCATACGAGAAGTGATTGGGCCTACTGTTGATATGGGAATTGAATTGCACGGAGATCATTCGCCTCAAACTTCAATGCTTATAATTAAAGCTTTGGAGCCGTTTCAACCTTGGTTTTATGAAGAACCAATCCAATTTCAGAATCTTCCGTTGATGGCTGAAATGGCCAAAAAAACACATATCCCTTTTGCTACCGGTGAACGAATGGTAACAAAATGGCAATTCCGTGAATTATTGTCTTTAGGTGCAGCTTCTATTCTTCAGCCCGATATTACGCATTGCGGTGGAGTTACAGAGTTAAAAGCTATTTCCACTCTTGCAGAGGCGTTTTATGCAACTATGCTTCCTCATGCTAAAGAAGGTATTGTCGGTGCTGTTGCTTCAATGCATGTTGTTGCCAGTATACCAAATTTGCTGGCTCACGAATTACCAAATCTTCAGGCGGCTCCGGACGACGGAGTAGAGCGTAGTTCGCTTGGGAAAAGTTATATTACAAAACCATTGGTTATGGGCAATGAGGGTCATATTGAATTGGTTGGAAATATTGATGGTCCGGGTTTGGGAATTGAGTTGGATGACAATTTAGTGGAGAATGAACGCGGAGTGGAAGAGTGGGAATTTCCTGAAATGTGGGATAGTTTCGATGGTTCTGTTCTGGATCATTAAAGACAACAATTTAATAGAATTTTAAAGTTTCTTAATCCGTTTCAGGTAAATCTATTTTCTTTTTTTGTTAATATTATTGCGTCAACTTAAAGCTGCTATTTCATGAAATTACAATTAACAATTTTCTTTTTGATTTTGGTATTAAATAATTATGCCCAGAATATGTTTATTGCGCATCGCGGAGCCTCCTACCTGGCGCCCGAAAATACGGTTGCATCTGCAAAACTGGCCTGGGAATTAGGCGCCGATGCTGTAGAAGTTGATGTTCAACTTTCAAAAGATAACAGAGTAGTAGTTATTCATGATAAGGATACAAAACGTACCTGTCCTGCCAAAAATAATATGACTATCGAAAAAACAATTTCAGTTTTATTGCGTGAAGCCGATGCCGGAGAATGGAAAGATGAAAAATATAAGGGCGAAAAAATTCCTTTTCTTTCTGAAATTATTGAGACAGTTCCTGAAGGAAAATCATTGGTTGTAGAGATAAAATGCGGGGAGGAGATACTACCTGCGCTTCTAAGGGTAGTTGATAAAAGTGGAAAATCTGACCAGATTGTTTTTATTGCTTTTAACTGGAAAACTATTATCAGTACAAAACATGAATTTCCGGATAATAAGTGCTACTGGCTTAGTGAATCAAAATCAGCGACGAAAAAACGAATCCCTGAAATCAAAAATGTCGGGTTAGATGGAATAAATCTCAGTAATGAGATTATAGATGAGGAAATTATGGATCTGGCTGTTGCTGAAAATGTGAAGGTACTTTCCTGGACAATTGATGATCCTGTTGAAGCAAAACGCCTTGTTAACTTAGGTGTAACCGGAATTACAACTAACCGTCCGAAATGGTTAAAGGATGAAATGTCACAATTATAAAAAGGATTTCCCTCAGCAGGGAAATCCTAAAAAATTCAGGTTGTTTTCTGAATGTGTCTGGCCGAGGCATCGTTAAATATTATTTTCTGAATAAAGTTTGCTGAATAGAAACAGAGAATCCGTAATTTTTAAGATCTATTGATGAGCTTTTGTCAAGCGTATCAAAACGTGTTAGGTCACTTGAATAGCGAAAATCTATTCTGGTTTTGTCACTGAGCGTTAGGCCTGCTCCGGCGGCAAATCCTACAGAGAATCGATTTAAGTTTCCTGTTTCTTCCCAGTTTCTTTTTGAAGAAATCAGATATCCCAGTTGAGGACCCGCATAAATATCTAGAAATTTTGTTGTTCGTAATGTCAGTAAAACAGGTAAAGTAAGGTAATGGTAATGATCTTTATCCTTGTAATAACTTTTAGGTTCATTTAAAAGTTGTGTGTATTCTTCAAAAGAATAATCATTGGGATCATAAAATTCATTCTTTTCAATAAAGTAATTTGTTCCTTTTAATTCATACAAAAGTTCGGTTTGTAAACTTAACGGCCCGAATAAATCTCTTTTATAAAATGCCCCAAAAGTAAAACCGTTTTTATTCTCAAAATCTACATTGGAATTATTGTTTACAGCATTAACATTTGAAAACAGGATTCCCCCTTTTATTCCAAATTCATCCTGAGCGTTTGCCGGATGAAAAAGTAATATGCCAAGGAAAAAGGGTAAGGTGAGTAAAAGTTTTGGTAAATTTTTTTTCATGTGCTTTGATTGTAATTAATATGCCGCAATATTAGTCCCGAATTATGTTAATACGATTTAACAGAACCGAACTTTTGTTAATTAAAACTTACGGTTGTTACGATGTTTTAAAAAATGTAAAAAAGTGAAAGTTATTGAATAAGTTATGTTAAAATATTTCATATAAAATAATAAACCGGACCCATTTAAAATGAATCCGGTTTATATGTATTTTAATAACTTGTTTTACTGAACATCAATGCCCCGATTTTTTAACATTGGGCGAATGTCAGGCTCTCTTCCTGCAAAATTCCGGTACATTTCATTGTAATCTTCTGTATTTCCTTTTGATAAAATCATATCGCGGAAGCGTTGTCCGTTTTCCCGGGTTAAGCCACCGTTTTGTTCAAACCATGCAAATGCATCCTGATCAAGCATCTCAGCCCATTGGTATGCATAATATCCGGCCGCATAGCCATTGCTCCAAATATGTAAAAAATAGGATGAATGATACCGTGGTGGTACCTGGGGAATGTCGAGTTTGTTTTTCTTCAAAGCTTCATCTTCAAAATTGTCGACTGAACCTATTGGGGCTCCTGAAGCAAGTGTATGCCATTCAAAATCGAGATTCGAGGCAGCAAGAAGTTCAGTTAAGGCATAACCCTGATTAAATGTTGCCGACTTTTTAATTTTGTCAATTAATTCCTGAGGCATCGATTCGCCGGTTTTATAATGTTTTGCATAGTTTTGAAGTACATCGGGATAAAGAGCCCAGTGTTCGTTAAACTGAGAAGGCAATTCCACAAAATCTCGGGCGACGCTGGTTCCTGAAAGACTTGGATATGTCTGGTCGGCAAATATTCCATGCAAAGCGTGTCCAAATTCATGAAACATTGTTGTCACATCATCATAGCTTATAAGTGCTGGTTCACCTTCGGCCGGTTTGGTGAAATTACAAACGTTGTAAACTACTGGTTTTGTTCCCAACAATTTCGACTGGCCAACTAAATTACTCATCCAGGCACCACCCGACTTATTGTCTCTTTGGAAAAAATCGCAATAAAACAAAGCCAATTCGCTTCCATCCTGATCGGTAACTTCATAAACACGCATATCCGGATTGCAAACCGGGATGTCAGTCCTGCGGTTGAAAGATAATCCGTAAAGCTGACTGGCGGCATAAAATACACCATTCTCCAGCACATTAAATAATTCAAAATAAGGCTTAATTTGTTCTTCATCCAGATCATAACGTTCTTTCCGAAGTTTCTCAGCATAGAAATTCCAATCGTAAGCTTGTAGTTCAAATCCGGCATTTTCCTTGTCAATCATTGCCTGCAAATCTCTGGCCTCTCTTTTTGCATTTGCAGTGGCTGGTTCAACCAGCTTCCTTAAAAATTCACGCACGGCTTCCGGTGTTTTTGCCATTTGGTCCCGTAAAGACCATGCAGCATAGTTTGGAAATCCCAAAAGGGCAGCTTTTTCTGCTCTTATCTCAGCAATTCTTTTGATAACTTCACGAGTGTCATTTTCATCACCTTTTTCGGTACGGGTTACTGATGCTTCAAAAAGTTTCTGTCTGGTTTCTCTGTTTTTCAGTGATTGTAATAAAGGTTGTTGTGTTGTATTCTGAAGTGAAATAAGGAATTTTCCTTCTTTTCCAGCATCAGAAGCATTTTGTGCAGCCTGCTTTATAGTTCCTTCTGATAAACCTTTTAATGCCTCTTCATTATCAATAACCAATGCTCCTGCTTTTGTAGCAGCTAATAACTGGTTCGTAAATTTTGCACTAAGCAGAGCCTCCTCTTCATTTAGTTTTTTTAATTTTTCCTTGTTCTCAGCAGATAAATTGGCTCCTGAACGTGTAAAATTATCAAAGTAATATTGAAGTAAACGTGCTGATTCTTTATCCAGATTCAATTCATCTTTTTTCTGATAAATCGAATTTATTCGTTCAAATAAATTGTCATTCAAGGTAATGGCATCCTGTAAAGCTGCAAGTTTTGGAGCTATTTCTTCCTGCAGATTTTGTAAAACTTCATCAGTATTTGCACTCGAAAGCATTCCGAAAACCTGTAATGTACGGTTAAGTAGTTCTCCACTTTTTTCAATAGCAACAAGGGTATTTTCAAAAGTTGGTTCTTCAGAGTTATTGGCAATTTTTTCAATTTCCGCCAGTTGTTGTTTTATTCCTTCTTCGATTGCCGGTGCAAAGTCGGTGTTTTTAATTTTAGAAAAATCTGGTGCTTGAAATGGTAGTGTACTTACCTTCATAAACGGATTTTCTGTGTTTTCCATTGATTCTTTTTGTTGAGTATTTTGACAGGATGCAAAGATGATTAGTAGCAGTCCTGATAAAACAATTAATAGATTTTTCATTTTCCAAATAGTTTATCAAATTTATTCACGAAATATATCTTATTCTTATGGACGAATATTCTGAAAAAATAATGTCGAAAGTACAACATTTTAAGTGCGTTAAAATGATAAAAAACATAATTTATTCAATTTGCCAGGATTTGTTAAAGGTTATTTTATCTGGGTGTGGATAAAATTTTGAACCGTCTGATATTACAATTAAATTTGCCTTATACAGTATTTGTTCCATTTTTTCTTTTTGACATTTCCCATCAGGTAGAAGAACAATAAACAATCCGGGTTCAATAAAATTTATTAAAGCGGCCGATTCTATTATTACAGGTCGATTTTTGGGAAGTAACTTTTCCAAAGCAGAAAAAGCTTCCTGTAATCCAATATCATTCGTTTGAATCAAATAACTTTTTTGCGCCAGGTTTTGCAGGTATAGCGACGAGTCCTTATTTGTGGTTTTATCTGTTTCTTCGAATAACTTCCAATTTTTACCTTCTGCAATTTCAATTAGTCCTGGGGTTATGTTGTGGAAATGTGGAGTGATTTTAACGGCAATTGGTTTTTGATTCTGGACATTTTGGATAAGCAGGCAGGCAAATGTGGTTTTTCCAACATTTTGTCCGCTTCCGGCAATTAACAAAATATTTTCAAATTTTGGTTTCATTCTATTTTCCCATTTTCAGAAGCAACTACCAGTTGAAAAGCATTGTGCGCAAAATAAATTGATTCTTTTACAATAATTCTATTCTCTTTCAAAATGTTTTCCAAACCGCCGTTTAAATAAAACTTTTTGAAATTCCGGAAATGATCTTTTCCTGCCATAAATTCAATCCACTTACTGCTATATCCAAAAATATTTCTTGGAAGTGGAACTGAATAATCAACAATAATTATTTTTTCTGAAATTCGTTTCATTTCATCTAAAATGGAAGTATATAGAGCCGGTGAAAATTGGTGTAAGGCAAGCGACATGGTGGCTAATTCAAATTCATTGTCAGAGAAACTTGTCAGATATGTTGCGTCGCTTACTTTAAAACTGACATTTTTAATTCCAAGCTTATTTTTATTTTGGGTGGCCTTTTTTATCATTGAAGGTGAGAGGTCTATGCCTGTTACATGTTTTGCATTTTTTGCCAGTACAAAAACCTGTGCGCCTGTCCCGCATGCAATGTCAATAATTTTTTGCCCGGGTTCGATTTGATCCGCAACTTTTTTCCTCATTTTTAATAATAAAGGATCCACGAAGGTGCTGTAAAATCTACCTGACTCAACCATAAATTAATTTATTAGCGATTTAAAAAAACTCCAGATTTCGTCACACGCGTTAAAGTCACGATTGGTATTTCCAACCAATCCTTTTGGTATGTTTTGGCGAGTCCCTGGCCAGGTGTGTCCACCACCCTGAATTTTTATTTCCACAACTTTTTGATTCGGATTTGCCGGATTCTCATACACTGTCTTTTCTGCAGTGCAACCGTCCTTTTTATTAATATCAGGAAGGTTTACCTTTTCGGTGATATGACTGCAATGATTAATTTGTTTCCAAACACCTATTGTTTCAGCGACACTTAAAATTTCTCCCCGATTTTGTCGTAAGACGGTGACTGGCCCACCTTGATAGGGTACTATCGGATCATCTGTGCCATTAATAAAAATCACCGAAACAGGGTGTTGTGGATAATCCTTCTGCGACTGTACAATACTTAAATTAGCAGCTACTACTCCTATCCCTTTAATTTTTTCTGATAATTCAAAGGCAAGTCGCTGAGCCATGAAGCCGCCGTTTGAAATTCCGCATACAAAAATATTTTCATAATCAATATTCACCCTTGTACCCATATCCTCAATTACCTTTTCGATAAATCCTACGTCATTGATATTATTGTTACGGGCAACTCCAAATGTATCTCGCGCACCGTCATTCCAGCTTTTTCCGACACCGTTTGGATAAATAACAATAAAATCATCGCTGTCAGCTAAAGTATTGAACCGGGCACGTGTTACTCTTATAATTCCTTTAGCTTTTCCACCTCCCCCGTGTAATAAGATTACTATCGGATAAGTTTGAGCCGGACTAAAGTTTGCAGGAACATAAAATTCGTAGCTTCGTTCGTATCCGTCATGCACAAGCCTGACTTTCTCGGTTTTTGGTATAGCCTGAATGTTTTGCAGGCTGAAAAAGATGAAAATCAGAAAAAGAAAATATTTATGCATGCTTAAAATTTGTTGTTTTTGTAATAAATGATAAACTCAAAATAAATTTCTTTGTTGTAACAATTGTTTTAAAGTTATAAAAATGAATAAATTTCAAATTCTTCTTATTGTATCAGTTTTTCTTTTTTCAGCATTTAAAACAGATAAACCTGTTTATACTCTTTTTGATAAAAAAGGAAAAGCGGTCAAATATGAAAAAATGATGAAAGATGTGCGAAGTGCTGACATCGTGTTGTTTGGAGAGCTTCACGGTAATCCAATTTCACACTGGATGGAGCTTGAGATTACCAAAGATTTGTATGATAGAAGAAAGGGAAATTTGATTTTGGCTGCTGAGATGTTTGAGACTGATAATCAACTGATTTTAACTGAATACATAAATGGCATAATATCAGAAAGCAGGTTTGAAGATGAAGCAAAATTGTGGCCCAACTATCAAACGGACTATAAGCCACTTGTTGAATTTGCAAAAAATAACCATCTGAAATTTGTAGCATCAAACGTTCCGAGAAGATACGCATCCCTGGTAAACGCGAAAGGATTTGAAGGTCTAGAGGAATTGTCTGATGAAGCAAAAGCTTTTTTACCGCCGCTTCCGATCGATTATGATCCGGATTTAAATTGTTATAAAAGTATGCTGCAAATGGAAGGAATGGCAGGGCACACTTCACCGAATTTGCCTAAAGCACAGGCGATTAAAGATGCTACCATGGCGCATTCAATTTTGGAGAACTGGCAAAAGGGAAAAATTTTAATTCATTTTCATGGAGCGTATCATTCCGAAAATTTTGAAAGTATATACTGGTATCTTAAGAAGGCAAATCCCAAGCTTAATATTGTAACCATTCATTCTGTTGAACAAAATGACAACATGGAATTAACAGAAGAAAATACAGGAAAAGCAGACTATACCATTTGTATCGATGAGGATATGATAAAAACCCGGTAACGTTTATTCCTGCAATTCTTATTTATGAGCAGCCTTATTTGTTTTAATTAATCAGCTTCATTTATTTGAAAGTGTAAGTAATTTTTGAAGTTATTGGTTAAATTTGAGAAGAACCAAAAACTTAGATTATGAACGAATCAAAGCTTTCCAAAAATTATGGATTATCGAGGCGAAATTTTCTGAAACAATCATCGCTTATCGGCGCTGCCGCAATGACAAGTTTTATGCTACCCTGGAGGAGTATTGCCGCTATGGCTGACGCCTTCCCTGTTGTAGATACTGTTTATGGTAAAATTAGGGGTATGGATGTGGCAGGAATAATGACATTTAGGGGTATTCGATATGGTGAAAGTACTGCAGGTAAAAATCGTTTTATGCCTCCTGTTAAAACAAAAAAATGGGATGGCGTTTTTGACGCGTTTGCTTATGGCCCGGCGTCACCTCAAACACCCGCCGATCCAAGCGATCCCTACGTTCAGTCTGTAATGTGGGATAATCATGTGAAAGCAGGTATAAGTGAAGATTGTTTGAGATTAAATATATGGACACCCGGTTTGAGCGATGGCGGAAATCGTCCAGTATTTTTTTATATGCATGGTGGCGGTTTTACTAATGGATCAGGAAGTTATCCTTTTGATGGCGATCAGCTTGCCCGTATGGGAGATGTGGTTGTGGTAACTGTTAATCACCGTCTTGGTCCTTTGGGATATCTGGATTTAGGACCGTTGACTGACTCTACGAAATTTGAATCGGCAGGTGTTGTGGGAATGATGGATTTAGTTGCTGCTTTGGAATGGGTGCATGAAAATATTGCCACATTTGGAGGCAATCCGGAAAATGTTACGATTTTAGGTCAGTCTGGTGGTGGTTCAAAAGTTTCAACTTTGATGGTTATGCCAGCTGCTAAAGGATTGTTTCATAAGGCGGTAGTTGAAAGTGGTTCTACACTAACATTAGGCTCAAGAGAACGAAGTACTGAACAAGCCAGGCAATTGGTTACTGAATTAGGAATTGATACTTCAAGACTTGAGGATATTCAAAAAGTTGATTGGAGTAATATAATTGAAGCAGAGGCAAATACAAGCTTCAGGCCGATTGTTGACGGGAAGGTAATCCCAAACCATCCATTCGACCCTACAGCTCCTGAAATCTCAGCCGACGTTCCTATGATTGTAGGTTACAATCGTGAAGATAGTTCTTACACTAATGCTACTGATACACCTTTAAGCGAGGAGGGATTGAAAGAGTGGACAAAGACTAAATATCGTGACAATGCTCCTGAAATTTTATCAATCTATCGTAAAATCTATCCGAATGCAACACCATTTCAGTTACAATCAAGGATAAGTACTGACGCAAGACTTCGGATCAGTGCTACTACACAGGTGGAGAAAAAATCAGAACTTAATAAAGGGAATGCTTATTTATATTTAATGGAATGGGCTTCTCCGGCTTTTGAAGGAAGGTTTGAATCCTGCCACGGTGTTGAATTGGGATTGATTCTAGGGAATCCGCGGATTCCAATTGCCGGGAATACAGCTGAAGCACGTAAAATGGCAGAGATAATGGGATCTTCAATTATTGCCTTTGGAAGGACGGGAAATCCAAATTGTGACAAAGTTCCAAACTGGCCTTCTTACAACAAGGAAACACGTTCGACCATGATTTTTAATACTGAATGCCGGGTTGAAAATGACCCAACACATGAATTGAGATTGCTTTGGGATAAAATTTAAAACAATCTTGTCTTGTGTGTGAATTACTTCAGACTTATAAATATTCATGAAATGCTATAAGTAAATAGGCAGAAAGTTAACTTTCTGCCTAAAATTTTTTATCGTGTGTGTGGCGAATATCTTATTTCATATTCAAGTCTGATAAAACAATTGCAAGATAGCAGAGGAATTTATATTTTTAAATACCTAATTTTGGGTATTTTGATGATTCAAATTCAGGTATTTGAAATTTGTATTGAAAGATAACCATGGATGAAGAAAGTATTGCCAGGATAAAAGAGGCGTGGAAATTAAATAAGATTGAGAAACCCATAAAAACAGAAATATACCTGGACATAATAGAACAAGTGGCCAATTTGTTTTCTGCAGGCAGTTTTTATTACTACATAATGAATTTCGAAACACTTAAAATGGAGTATGTAGACGACAGAATTCAATCTGTTTTGGGAGTTAATCCAAAAGATTGGGGGCTGAACAAGGTTTTTGAGTTGGTTCATCCGGAAGATCTAAAACAGATGTACAGAAAAGAAGAAAAAGCTGTAGATTTTATATTAAACCGAATCCCTGCTGAGGATATTCTTAAATACAAGGTTGTCTATGTTTTGCGGTTGCGTCATGCCAACGGAAGCTATAAAACCATCCTCCAGCAATCAAAAACACTAAGTGTTTCAGAAGACGGTAAAGTTCAGCACGTTCTCGGTATACATACCGATGTCAGTTATCTTAACATGCCGGTCGATCATAAAATTTCTTTTATTGGAGACGGTCGTCCTTCCTTTTTTTCATTGTCAACCAACGATGACTTTGTTCCTGAAAAACTGGACCATCATAATCTGTTTACACCCAGAGAAAAGGAGATTTTAGCTATCATTGCCAAAGGAAAAACATTTGGAGAAATTGCGAATATTTTAAATATTTCTCCCCACACCATCAACACTCATAAAAAAAATATTCTTAAAAAAACAGATTGCAGGAACAGCACTGAACTGATAGCACGTTGTGTAAGAGATGGAATAATTTGATTCTTTTTGATCTGATTTTGTAGACAAAATTACGAGATAATTTCCCTGAAGAGTTGAAGGATCATTTATTTAATTTGTAAAAATTCATTTCTTCCAAATACTCCCAGGTTTTTTGAGGAACAAAATGGCGAACATCCTTTCCGTCGCGAATTGCTTTCCTGATAAAGGTTGAGGAGATTTCCATCATGGGTGCAACCGCCACGGAAATATTTGGGTGATTTTCAATTTTAGATTTATCAAAACCCGGCCGCGGATAAACGATGATTCCATGATTATCCAGAATTTGCTCAAAATTTTTCCACTTATGCAGGCTTTGAAGATTATCGCCACCTATTAAAATCTTGAAATTGTAATCCGAAAAATGTTCTTTCAAATAGGTTAAAGTGTCAATCGTATAACTTGGTTTTGGCAGATTAAATTCGATGTTTGAAACCCTGAACCGGTTATCCGAATCAACAGCGCGATGGACCATTTCCAAACGTTGGTAATCGTTGAGCAGATTCGCCTTTTTTTTGTGCGGGTTATGAGGTGAAACCACAAACCACAGTTGGTCAATATCGGTAAATTCAACCATAAAATTGGCAATGGCTAAATGACCAATATGAATCGGATTAAAAGTTCCGAAATATAATCCAACGGTTAGATTCAGATTTGTTTTTGGTGCAAGTATGTCGGTAACCGGATTGTTCATAATCGTGGAAAATTCAGTATTTAATTTTCAGATTTTTCTAAAAATTCAACTACAGTTTTTTCTGCTTCTGTAAAAGCCTTTTCCAAATTATCATTAACCAAAATTACGTCAAATTGTTTTGCAAAACCTATTTCATATTCGGCTTTGGCGATGCGTGTTTTTATTTTTTCTTCAGTTTCCGTTGAGCGGTTTCGCAAACGATTTTTGAGTTCTTCAACCGAAGGCGGCATAACAAAAATGGCTAATGCATCATCTCTGTAATAGTTTTTAATATTTAATCCACCAACAACATCCACGTCGAAAATTACATTTTTGCCCTGATTACGAATTCTTTCCACTTCATTTTTCAAGGTGCCATAACTGGTTCCCTTATAGACTTCTTCCCACTCTAAAAATTCGTCGTTTTTGACTTTTTCACGAAACTCGATTTCAGAGAGAAAATAATAGTCTTTTCCATGAGTTTCAGTATCTCTTTTTTCGCGACTGGTGGCTGATATGGAAAATTCAAGGTTTAAGTCTTTGGTCAGCAAATGTTTTACAATAGTGGTTTTCCCAGCCCCTGAAGGTGCTGAAAATATAATTAGTTTTCCTTTTTTTTGCGGATTGGTGTTCATTGGTTTTTATAAAACATTTAGCAGCTGTTCTTTTACTCTTTCCAGATGATCTTTCATTTGAACAACGATTCGCTGTATGTTTTTTTCGTTAGCTTTGGAGCCTATAGTATTAATTTCACGGCCAATTTCCTGGGAAATAAATCCTAATTTTTTACCTGTGCTTAATTCTTCCTGAATTGTTTCTTTAAAGTAACTGCAATGATTTGCCAACCTTACTTTTTCCTCATTTATATCTAATTTCTCGAGATAGAATATTAATTCCTGTTCCAAACGATTTTCATCAACATTCCCGTTTAAACTCAAATTTTCCAATCCGTCAGTTAATCTTTTTTTTATGGTTTCAATCCGTTGTTGTTCAAAAGGTTCAATCTGTTCAAGTAGATTATTAATGCTTGAAATATTTCCCGAAATATCGCTTAAAAGTGCGGCACCTTCCTGTACTCTGAATTTATCGATTTCTTCCAGAGCTTTGTATATATTTTCAAGTATGGTTTCCCATTCCTTCTCATCAAGCGTTTCATATTCAGTTTTCACAACATCGGGCAACCGAATTGCTGCAAGAAGTGTGCTCTGGTCGACAGGTAGGTTCAACTCATTACTTATTTCCTTTAAATGGTTAAAATATCCTTTTATAATGGGTTCATTAATTTTTGAATTGGATTCTTCTCCAAGGTTTTCAACATAAATATTAAAATCTACTTTCCCTCGAACCAGTTTTTCTGAAAGTGCTTTTCGAATAATGATATCTTTTTCACGATAAAGCGCCGGCGTACGGGTATTTATATCAATTTGTTTGCTGTTAAGCGTTTTGATTTCAATGGTTATTTTTTTGTTGTTTACTTCAAATTCAGCTTTACCAAAGCCGGTCATAGATTTTATCATATTGAATATTTTTACGCTAAGTTAATATAAAGTTTGTAATAAAGTTGGCGTTGGACTTGGAGTTGCCCCACGACTATTTAATGACTCCCGAACCAATTAGTTCGTCTCCTGAATACCAGGCGGCAAATTGCCCCGATGTAATTCCGCGTTGTTCATTTTCAAAAAGAAAATATGCACCTTCTTCTTTCATATGAATTGTTCCTTTTTCCAGAGGCTGGCGATATCGGATGCGAATATCAAATTCTCTCTTTTCTCCAATTTTCATTTCCAAATCGGGGCGAATCCAATGGACGTCGTTTGCCGCAACAAATAATCCACGGCGAAAAAGCCCGGGATGATTTTGTCCTTCGCCAACATATATGATATTTCTTTGAACGTCGGTACCTATTACAAAAAGTGGTTCCTTGTGTCCACCTATGTTTAATCCTTTTCTTTGTCCGATGGTATAAAAATGAGCGCCCTGATGTTCTCCTACAACTTCACCATTCCAGGGTTTGTAGGGATAAGAAAAGCATAATTTTCGATAATTTTCCTCTGTTATTTCAACTTGTTTTTTCTTTTCCATAAATTTTGCCGGAACTTCAATTATATTTCCAATCTTAGGTTGCAATTGTTGCTGCAAAAAAGTAGGTAGATCAACTTTTCCAACAAAACAGATTCCCTGAGAATCTTTACGTTCAGCAGTCGGCAGCTTTTGTTCCTTTGCAATTTTTCTGACTTCAGGTTTTAACAGATGACCAATTGGGAACATGGCTTTTGAAAGCTGTTCCTGATTTAATTGACATAAGAAATAACTTTGGTCTTTATTTAAATCTTTCCCAGCCAGTAGCTGATGCATCGTTTTTCCCTCAACTTCAATTTCATTTTTCCGGCAATAATGCCCTGTAGCCACAAAATCTGCATCAAACTTCAGTGCTTCATCCATGAAAGTATCGAATTTAATTTCCCGGTTACAGAGTACATCCGGATTTGGAGTACGGCCAGCCTGATATTCCGCAAACATATAATCAACTACACGTTTTTTGTAGTCTTTACTTAAATCAACAATATGAAATGGAATATCCAGTTTTTTGGCAACCATTTTGGCTATCAAAGCATCCTCCTCCCAGGTACATGCACTGGTAACTGCTCCAACACGTTCATGCCAGTTCACCATAAAAAGTGCAACCAAATCGTAGCCCTGCTGCTTAAGCAGGTATGCGGCAACACTGGAATCTACACCACCTGATAATCCTACAACCACTCGTTTCATGGGGCAAAAGTAGAAAGATAAATTTCAATTGTCAAAAACCTTTGGTGAAATCATTCATTTGTTAATCATAATCAGTGAGTTATCAACGAAAATTTTATAAAAAATTGAATTTTGTGTGATAATTCCGTGATACTTTATCAGGACCTTTGAATCAGTTTAATAATAAAAAAGATAGTTATGAAAGTATTACGTTTATTTATGAGTTTAGCACTTGTAGGTTTAATATTTACACAGTGCAAAAAAGAAGAAATGCCTGAACCTGAATTTAAAAGTGCTAATGGAGTACCAGATGGTACGTATACGGTAACCGTTGAAAATGTCTCAACCCCGTATGATTTTTTTGAAGCAGGGGCCAAGTTTATACCGGATGGAGAAGATGCACCCGGGCCTGCATTTCCCGGACATTCTTTTACATTTTGGTTTCATGCCGGGCCAAACCATAAATTGTCGTTTGCCACGATGTATGGTTTGTCAAACGATGGCTTTTACGCGCCTGGGGAAGGTGGAATTAGTGTTTACGATGGAGATTTCCCTGCTATTGATACCGAACGGGACATTACTTCAGAGATTATGTTGTGGGATGCCGGAACTCAGGTCAACCAAATGCCCGGACCTTCAAATCCTCACAGTGGAGCCGATGAAAACGGTGTAGTTAAAAAAATGACTGATGTAGGCGACGGTTATGATTATGGTACAGTTGCCACAAATCTGAAAGCTACATTGTATTCGCATGGTAACAGCGTATTTTCAGTTACTATAGAAGTGTTAGGTGGAAGTACAACAGCTATTTCTCCGGTAGCTTATGTCGTTCATTCCGATGGTCAGACTCCTATTTTTGAGGAAGGTGTAGCTGAGTATGATAAAGGGCTTGAAGAATTAGCTGAAATGGGTAATGCTGAACCATTGAGCAATTATCTGTCTTGGCACAGTGGATATGTTTCACCTATTGCACCAATTCTTTGGGTTTTGCACGATAAAAAGGACATGCCGATATTTACCGACGGTAGCCCCGATTATGATCAAGGTCTTGAAATTTTGGCAGAAACTGGTAATCCAGGACCTTTATACGAGTCGTTGATGAGCGACTATGAGGCTGGATTAGATACTATTCCTGAAGGTGGTTCTATGCCCGGACCAATTTTCCCGGGACAAAAGTATATGTTTACGATTGAAGGACATGTAGGACAGTCATTGAGTATTGCCACAATGTTAGGGGCATCAAATGATATATTCTTTTCATTTGGTGACGAAGGGATAAAATTGGACAATGGTATGGCTGAGAAGGATGTTACACACCTAATTGAACTTTATGATGCCGGTACTGAAGTCAATGAGTATCCGGGCGCAAAAGGTCCTAATGATATGGAGGAAGATGGAGTTGTACAACCTTTGAATGATATAAATGATGGATTTTGGTGGCCTGATGCGTCGCAGGTTATTAAAGTAACCATTAGAAAGAATTGAAAAAAATAAACATGATTTACTGCATGCTCTAATCTGGAATACATTTATTACGCAATAATTAAAAAAGAACCTGCTTCCCGGCTGTGGATAGCGGGTTCTTTGTTATAAAGGAATTTTATTCAACTTGAGCAAGTAAATCGGAAGACCTGATTTGTTGAACCAGATTCATGGCAATATCAGCGTCTTCTTCCCAATCGTACTGACCTACAGGCCCTTTTCTTCGGTAGTTTTTCATATTTTTTGAAATGTCCTCAATCTCAGATATGCCTTCCTGAATTAATGTGCGGAGGTGTTCATTTTGAAACTCTTCACCACGGTTCCAGATTCTTTGTCCGTAATACACCTGTGCATACGCTTTCCTCAGTTGAGCAGCCAGTTGAGTTCTGCTAAAAGTGTGATAAACAAGATTAAATGCTTCTGGATTGCTGCAATAGGGTTTTGCCATTTTTATTTTCGAAATTGCATCGTAGGCTCTGTGTTTGGCGAAATTCTTCTCCGTCATAATGAAATCGAGGTAGGAAGAATCCATTAATTCTTCAGGTTGTAACCAATTATTTTCAAAAATTGAAGAAAGGTTTTTGTCTTCCGGATTTTTGATTTCAGAAGGCGCAAGATGATTTACGATTTCACTCCAGTAATGAAAAGTTTTGCCAATGCCGTGTTTAATTTCAATTTCATCGTTTTCAGGTTCTTGCAATAAAGCTTGATTATAAAATGATTCCTTGTATTTAAAATCAATTTGTGAATGATCAGTGGTGTTTATTCCCAGGGTGTAAAAAGAGGACAAAATAACATCCGGCGCAAGCTTAAACGCATCAAACAAATAGGGAACAGCAAGTGAGTCGTAATTTTTATATAAATAATTTTGAATCACTGAATCGGTTTCAATTTCAGGATTTCGCACCCCCTCGTAAACCGCAAAAAGGTTAATCTCCGACGGGCTGTCCAGAATTGTTGTTTTTCCCAGCCTGTCGGTCCGCAGCGAAAATCCAACAACATTATCCATTTTTTGATAATATTTCCACGTTTCAAGATGAACTTCCGGAAAAATACTTGCCACATTTCCCTGCCCCTCGTTTACGTGTGCACAATCAAAATCGATAACAACCGGAATTGGGATATTTTCCACCCATTTATAAAAATGAGGTCGTATCAGGTAGTCATCAGGTATCCCCTGTACCTGAAATTTTATCTCCCGGTTCTTAATGATTTTAAGAAAAGATAATAATTCGTCAACATCTTCCTGCGAGTATACAGGGTAACGAATGTACAGGCTTAATTTTCTTTTTTCTACAATAAAGTTTGCAAGAGAATCGACAAAAGCAGCTAGTCTTTGCCGGGGGGTGTTCAGAAATTCAGAATATTGGTCTACCACATTGGTTTCTGAATCATTTAAAGTTAGAACAATACCATCGACTTCAGGAATTTCGTCCAGCATTTTTTCATAATCATGAATAAGCCATTCCCAGAAATCGGGATTATCCAGATTAATTTTTCCGTCAATCTTATATCTGCTGGGATAATATTTTAAATAATATAGTGCGTGGTCCCAGACCAGTACTTCATCAATTCCTTCTTCATGCGCTTTTTTTGTCAGGTTGTTTACTATATTTCTGTTCCACTGGTTTTTTATATCCCTTAGTTCATGGCATATTTCCTGCGACAACTGTATTTGATTTACCTGGTAATTCTTAGTTGCCTCTAGAGTTCGTAATGCTGTTGGAGTATTGTCAGTGAGAATGTTCCACCCGAAAATTTCTAATTCCTTTTTTTCTTCTTTTTTACAGGCAAAAAAGAAAAATATTATTAAAATTAGAACCGGGTACGTTTTTTTCATTCAGTAGTTTTTTATTAAAAATAAACAACCTTGTTGGATTGTTGGTTTTAACAAATTTACAACTCTGGGATTTAATTCTGAAAATTGAATGTAGTTTTAATATTTTCTATGTTTTTTTTGGGAGCCGGGTTTTCCAGTTTTCTTTTTTCTGTATTTGTATTTTTTCGACTTACTTTTTTGAGAGGGTGTTCTCCATTCAGGGCCTTCTCCAAACTGTTCAGGCATTGGGATTTTAAATACCTGCCTTTCAATCAACTGCTCAATACGGTGAAAATAAAACATATCTTTTTCATTCACCAAAGTTAGTGCAACCCCTGTAGCGTCAGCTCTTGCCGTTCTTCCAACACGATGTACATAATCCTCTGCATCCTGTGGAACATCAAAGTTAATGACGAGATTTATTTCTTTGATATCAATACCCCTGCTTAATACGTCAGTTGCCACTAAAATTCTGGTTCTTTTAGATTTAAATCCCTGGAGAACCTGTTCTCTTTTTTCCTGTTCAAGATCGGATGAAATTCCTTCTGCCTGAAAACCATTTTTTTTCAGTGATGAAGCTAACTCAGTAACCATTTTTTTTGTTGCGCAGAAAATAAGAATACTGTTATATTCCGGATTTTCTGAAATCAAATGGTTTATTAAGTTTATTTTTTGATTGTCGTAGCAAAGATAGGCCGCCTGTAAAACTCCTTCGGCAGGCTTCGATATGGCAATATTTATTTCACTTGGATTTTTAAGGATTTTTGATGCGAGTGACCTTATTTTTGGAGCCATCGTCGCGCTAAACATTAATGTTTGCCTTTCTTTTGGTAAATAGGAAATGATTTTAATAATGTCGTCATAAAAACCAATGTCAAGCATTCGGTCTGCTTCATCCAGAATCAGATATTTTATGGTATCAAATTTTACATACCCGAGATTTAAGTGAGAAATGAGTTTACCCGGTGTTGCAACAACAATGTCGGCACCTTGCGTTAAAGCACGTTTTTGCTGCCCCCAATCATCTCCGTCTCCTCCTCCGTAAATAGCTATGGAATTTATGCCCATTGTATAACCGATTCCCTGCACCTGCTGGTCGATTTGCATGGCAAGTTCACGCGTTGGGACAATAATTAAGGTTGTTGTTTCGCCTCCCGGGAGATCTGCTACCAGATCAAAAATAGGAAGAAGAAAAGCTGCTGTTTTTCCTGTCCCTGTTTGCGCACAGGCAATCAAATCATTTCCATTCAGTATTTTAGGTATCGCCTGCTCCTGGATTGGAGTAGCCTCATTAAAACCCATATAGGAAATTGCATCAAGAAGATCTTCGTGTATTCCCAGTTCCTCAAATTTCATAAAAATGCATTAGCTTTTTTGCTGTTGCAAATGTAGCTAAAATGTTCACCAACTTTAATAAAGTAAGTTTTTATTTCGTCCGAAGATTTTTGTAGGCTTCCCAATCAAATTGTTTGATAAATAAAAGCGCCTTTCTTGCACCTAGCAAAAAGAGTTGTTTTTTTCTTTCGTCACTCATTTTAAAATTTAACCAGTTAAAGTCTTTATCGGCATCGATGTAGCAAATTAATTTTTCAAAATCCGGATTTTGAATCAGAAACTCGTTATCTGCATCAAAACGCATGGTGCTTATCATTGAACCAATAAAACCTCCCAAATCATCTACATCTGCACTTTCACTTCTGTAGGTACTTAATTTAACTCCAAATGTAGGTTTTCGTGGTGTTGAGCCGGCTGGCGAATGAAAGATATTAATCGGGAAATTTGAAATCATTCCACCGTCAACAAATTTTACTTTTTGCGGAATTGTACCGCTATAATTTGCATACTTATCCCAGGCTTCGTCAGCCGGTTTGCCTGCATTCGGAATGTTGTCAATTTCAAAAGGAACAAAAAAGAACGGTACCGACATAGAGGCACGCACCATTTTTGCCGGTGATTGTTTCCACATGTCTTCTCCCCAGTAGATATGTGCCATTGCCGGAAACTGAACCTTCGTTTGTGTGGTTATATCTGCAGTTATAATATGCATATGTGCGTATTCGTCGTTAAGGGGTTGCCCCGTAATTCTGTGTCTTAAACCTTTGGGAAAATATACTTTTCCTCTTTTTTCAATTAGCTCCCCAATTGTAGTTATTTTGTTTGGAGACTCTTTTAAAACTGTTTCAAGCCAGCTTTCAAATTTTTTACCTGGGTTCAGGCCAAGGTTTATAAACAAAGCCTTTTTGATTTTTTTGAAATTCCAGGCAAGTTTACCCAGCATCTTTTTAAAGGGTGTGCCGTCAATAAGTTTTTGGATTATACTTTTTAGAACTGGGTCTCCATCAACAAATTCAAATAAGTCCTGTTTTGCCAAAACATCCAAAACTTGCTGCGATTTTGGTTTGTCAATATTGTCAAGTCCGGCCAAAACAAGGGTGTTTATGGCACCTGCAGAAGTTCCCGCCAAATGAAAAAAGCGGATTCCCGCTGTTTCGAGAATATAGGTATAACCCACAAGGGCAATTCCAAGTACACCGCCGCCCTCCTGAACCAGGTCGACATATTGGTTACCTTCGTCGTCAATTACATCAGAGAAAATTTTCCCTTTTAATTGTTTGGCCTCATCCAGCATTTGCTGAAATTCAGGTTGATTTATAAAATCTTCATAAGTCATTTTTAATGAATTTAATGGTTGTTTTTATATCCAAAAAAAGATAAGGAATTTCAATTGAAAAATAGTTGCAGATAAAGGATTGTTTTATCCTTTGTTTTAACAGATGATGTTATTAGAGGCTCCACATTTTTTACAGAGTCCGTCTGAATTTAAATTTTCTGATGAAGTTTTATAACGATTCCTTAAAAGTATTATCTCTCCACAATTGTTGCAAAATGTTGACGAACGTTTTTCATCACTCACATTTCCGAGGTAAACATGTTGTAGATGTTCTTTGGCAATATTGTAAAATTGTTCGAGCTTTTTAATGGGAGTAGGAGACTGACTTAACTTATGCTGAGGAAAATAGCGCGAGAGGTGGAGTGGGACATGTGTGCCCAGTTCGCCTGCAATCCACTGAATCATATTTTTAAATGAAATATCATCATCGTTTAGTTCAGGAATTACAAGGTTTGTTATTTCCAAATGTGCATTACTTTTAGAAATTATTTTCAAAGTTTCTAAAATAGGTTCCAGTTTTCCCTTGGTGCGTTTTTGATAAAATTCCGATGTAAAGGCTTTTAAATCAATATTAAAAGCATCTATATAGGGGAGGACTTCTTGCAGAGGTATTGGATTAATATAGCCGTTTGAAACAATAACATTTCTTAATCCATTCTCACTTGCCAGTTTCGCTGTATCTAGTAGAAATTCGTAAAAAGTTAAAGGTTCGTTGTAGGTGTATGCAACGCCAATGTTATTCCATGTTTTTATTGCTTCTTTAACAATCTGCTCAGGAGTTATTTCATGGAAGCCTTTGAATTCTGTTGCAAAACATTGCGAAATTCGGTGATTCTGGCAGAATGAACACTGAAGATTGCAGCCCACTTCTCCAATTGACAAAATATTTTTCCCGGGATAAAAATGATAAAGCGGTTTTTTTTCAATAGGATCAATTCCCAATGCAGCAACTTTGTTGTAAACATGTGTTATTAGTTGTCCGTTAACATTTTCGCGCACTTTGCAAAAACCGGTTTGTCCGGATTTTAACACACAATTCCAAGGACAGAGTTCGCATTTGACTGTCCGTTCTTCCAATTTTGTATAGAAAAGTGCTTCGTGCATTTTTTATGCTGTTCATTCAAAATTACAAAAATGAAAGGATTATTATTTGAAAACTACTTGTTAAGGATTTTTATATAACGAGTGTTGCAAATTGGTAGGAGAATACACTTAAGACTTTATACATCTATTGGAAATTTAACGCAACAAAATATTTTAATTTCTTTGGATTAAATTAGGATGAAAGTTAAATTGAGATAGAAAGCTTTGGGTCTAAATAACACTTAATTTGGTAGCACTTAAAAAGTTTTATTAAATTCGTTCGTAATTTTACGAATAGAAATGAATAGAAGAAAAGCAATGAAAGTGGCAACCGGTGTTGTTGTTGGGGGTGGAGCTGGTCTGCTTACACTTACAAATGCATTCAAACCCAAAATCAAATTTGATAATGAGCCTCACGAACTGGACTATAAGTTGGAAGAAAGTAACTGGAAATATTTACAACTTGATCCTTTAACTACTGCGGAACTGGCTTATAAATTTTATCCTGAGGGGAGTTGTATGTATGCAACGATAAAGAGTGTTGTATCTCAATTGGCTGAAAAAATTGGTGAACCTTTTATCTCATTCCCTTTTCATATGTTCAAATACGGACATGGTGGAGTTGGGGGTTATGGTACGGTATGTGGAACATTAAACGGAACAGCTGCACTTCTGGGTTTACTTATAACCGATAAAAGTGTACGGGATAAAATGATAGCTGATGTTTTCAAATGGTACGAAAAAGAACCATTGCCGGTATTTGAACCACAAAATTCCAGTAATAATTATGTAATAGCCAAAAGTATTTCAAATTCAGTTTTATGTCATGCATCGAATACAAACTGGTGTAAAACTGCTGGATTTAAAGTTGACAGCAACGAGCGTAAAGAAAGATGCCGGAGAATGACAGCCGATGTTGCAAAAAAAGTAGCCACCTCACTCAACAGAATATTTACCAACACTTACTTAACCGATATTTATAATGATGAAACGACAAATACATGTTTAACATGTCATAGCGGTGAAGGTAAAGTAAACAATGTAGCTGTCAAAATGAGATGTAATTCTTGTCATACAAAATCGGTTGGACATCGTGTCTTTGGTGATATACACTACAAAATGATGAAGGATAAATAATCGAATGTAATTTTTGAAATTTAATACTAATAATCTTAAAATCTGTCATAACGTCTTCGGAATGCGGGTTTCAGAAAGAAGAAAACATGCCGGAAGATGCATGTTGCTTTTTCTATGAATGTACAAGCTGTCATTCTATTCTAAAACCAAAGGAAGGTAATTGTTGTGTATATTGTTCTTATGGCACAGTTCTTTGTCCACCAATTCAACAAGGTAAAAATTGTTGCTTATTCAATTTAGGTATCATTCATTATTAAAAGGATAGTCGTACAAATCAACAACTAAATAATAGTGTTTTAAAAAGGTTAGATATTTCGAGATTTCTCTCTAGGGAAAAGGATCATTGATTTTTAGATTCTAAACTTATACTTTCAACAAGGTAAAAGATACAACGACAAAGACTAGTTAATGTTTTATCCTGGTAATCTCTTTTTTTAGTTCATTCATCGTTTGCAGCACTTTCTGCATATCCGTTTCCGGCTCGGGAATTTCCGTATTCAGGTAGCATACAAATTTCCAGGCTTCTTTTAATTCAGTAATAGGTAATTCGTAGGGTTTAAAAGTAGCGTTGAGAGAAGAAAGCAATAGAGCGCGTTTCTGTGAAAGATAGTCTTCAATAATTTTAAATACAATCCCTTCCTCACGGGTTACAATAATGTATCCCTCACCTTTTTTAATGTTGTAAAAATTTTGTACAAATTCACCGATAATGACTGAACCACTGGGTATAGGCAACATCGAATCGCCCGAGATAGTAAATGCACGGTATTTTTTTTCTTTTGATAAAAAAGGCAACTGAAAAACAGGCAGGTTGCCAATGTATTCCGGATCTGCAAAACTGGTGACATATCCCGCCTTTGCTCTTTCGTTTACAAATTCGATGTTATCGTTGTTTGTCGAATCAACAGTTGTCGCAATAACACGCAGATTGGTACCGCGCATAAAAACGTCAAAGCCATTTTGCAGGTCGGTAAACTGGCTTTCTGAAAGTCGGTTTAAATCAACATTTATTAAAGTATCTATTGCAATTCCAAAATATTTTGAAAAAGCCTGTAAATGAGGAACTGTTGGCTGGCTGATTGAATTTTCGAGGGCATTAACCGTGGTTCGTTTCAAATCCAGGGCCTCGGCAAGTTCGCTTTGGGTACGCTTTTTACGGTTTCGTAACAGTTTTATGTTGCTGCTGAAGTGATTCATAAAATCGAATTTTATCACGATGCTAAATGTATATTGGAATTTTCAGAGACGGGATTCCATAACTAATTAAGATCGATATTATTTTCTTCATCAAAATTACAAAAAATGTTTTCTTTATTGAAAGAAATGATTAAATTATTATCGTTTATTTTGATAATAATATTATCAGTTTAATAATTCTTGATTTATATTCCACGGGACAGAAAATCCCAAAGTTATGAGGTTAATTATCCCCGGTTTTGTCCGGGGTTTTTTTGAAAATGAACAACGAAAAGATACAACAAAAGCTGGAAATACTTGCAGATGCCGCAAAATATGATGTTTCGTGCGCATCCAGCGGAAGCAACCGGAAAAATATAAATAATGGAATCGGGAATGGTGTGGCTTGTGGAATTTGCCATAGTTTTACGGAAGACGGGCGTTGCATAAGCTTGTTTAAGATTTTAATGACCAACCATTGTATCTATGATTGTGCATACTGTATTAATCGTCGCACCAATGACAGGCCTCGGGCAACTTTTACGGTTTCGGAAATTGTAGAACTCACCATTGGTTTTTACCGTCGAAATTATATTGAGGGTTTGTTTTTGAGTTCAGGTGTGATAAAAAATGCTGATTATACCATGGAAAGAATGGTTTTAGTTGCTAAAAAACTTCGTTTAGATGAAAACTATAACGGGTATATACACCTCAAAGCCATACCGGGAGCCAGTCAGGAATTGGTTCATGAAGCCGGAATTTGGGCAGATCGCCTGAGTGTTAATATTGAAATTCCCACTGAACCAAATTTGAAAAGGCTGGCTCCTGAAAAAAACTTTAATGGGATTTTGCTCCCAATGAATCAAATTAAAAATGAAATTTTGGCAAGTAAGGAGGACAGAAAGAGGTACAGAAAGGCACCAAAGTTTGCCCCGGCTGGACAAAGTACTCAACTTATTGTTGGCGCGACACCTGAAACAGACAGACAAATTATTCTTCTATCATCCGGATTATACCAGACTCAAAATCTGAAACGTGTCTATTTTTCGGGGTACTTGCCAGTAAATCATTACGACAAGCGGTTACCGGCATTAAACCGGCCTCCTTTGGTTCGTGAAAATCGTTTGTATCAGAGCGATTGGTTAATGCGATTTTATCATTTTAAAGCGGAAGAGATTCTTACTGAAGAACAACCTTTCCTGGATTTGGATATTGATCCTAAGCTTGGTTATGCGCTTCGCAATATGCATCTTTTCCCGGTTGATGTAAACAGGGCTGATTATGAAATGATTTTGCGTGTTCCCGGAATTGGGGTGCAATCAGCGCAAAAAATTGTTTTGGCACGCAGACACCGAAAACTAAATTTAATGCATTTAAAAAAAATTGGGATTGTAATGAAACGGTCAAAATATTTTATTACCTGTAACGAATTGCCTATTTCAACAAGCGACTGGGAGCCGGAAAGATTAAAAAGGATGATGGTTACGCAATCAACTTCAAAAAACAGAAAAGAACTTGACACACAGTTAAGATTGTTTACAAACTATAAACCGGCACTCCCTCCCTTACATTAAAAGGAATAAAGCACCGGTTTTTATATTTCGGTTTGATTAAATGCTAACTTCCGAAATCGTCAAATAAAACGTTTTCATCAGGAACGCCAAGGTTATAAAGCATTTTCTGAACGGCATCATTCATCATCGGCGGACCACACATGTAAAAATCAATTTCTTCCGGTTCTTCATGCTGACTTAGATAGTTGTCGTAAATTACCTGATGTATAAATCCAACCGGACCTTCCCATTTATCTTCCGGTGCAGGCTCTGAGAGTGCCAAATGGAATTCAAAATTCGGGAACTTTTTTTCTATATCCTTAAATTGGTCATAATAGAAAACTTCTTTCCATGAACGTGCTCCATACCAGAAAGTAATTTTCTTTTTGCTTTCTTTTAAGGTGTGGAAAAGATGGAAAAGATGTGAACGCATTGGAGCCATTCCGGCACCACCACCAATAAACATCATCTCGTTATCGTTATCTTTTAAAAAGAATTCTCCGTAAGGACCTGAAACAGTAACTTTGTCGCCTGGTTTCAAATTGAAAATATAGGATGAACAAATTCCCGGATTTACCTTTTTGAACGCGTTATTTGCTCTGTCCCACGGAGGAGTTGCGATACGAATGTTCAGCATTACAATATTCCCTTCGGCAGGATGATTTGCCATAGAATAAGCACGGAAAGTAGGTTCCGGATTTTTCATTTTCAAATCAAACATTCCAAATTTTTCCCATTCGTCACGGAATCTTTCATCCACATCCATGTCTTTAAAGTCAACATCAACTTTAGGGACGTCAATCTGGATGTATCCACCTGATTTGAAGTCGAGGTTTTCACCTTCCGGCAGTTTAACTACAAATTCTTTGATGAAAGTAGCTACGTTATTGTTCGAAACAACTTCACATTCCCATTTTTTCACACCAAGAACTTCCTGCGGAATTTTAATCTGCATGTCCTCTTTTACCTTCACCTGGCATGCCAAACGCCAGTTGTCGTTTTGTTCCTTACGGGTGAAAAATCCTGTTTCTGTTGGCAAAATTGAGCCACCACCTTCTTCTACCTGGCAACGACACATCGCACAGGTTCCTCCACCTCCACATGCAGAAGGAAGCAAAACTTTGTTATTTCCAAGTGTAGATAAAAGCGTGTTTCCCGGTTCGGTTTCTATTTCCAAATCACCCGAATTAATAGAAACTTTTACAATTCCTGACGGAGTTAATTTTTTCTTGGCATAAAGCAAAATGGCAACCAACAGAATAATAATTCCAAGGAATACTACCACACTGGCAATAACTACGGTAGATTGTAACGATAATAATATCATCTTGTTAATTGATTTTTTGTTTTTATAATTTGATTCCCATGAAACCCATAAAAGCCAGACCCATCAGGCCTGTAACAATAAAAGTTATCCCTAATCCGCGAAGTGGAGCGGGTACCTGAGAATATTCTATTTTTTCTCTGATTGCGGCAATTCCAACGATGGCCAGAAACCAACCAACACCTGAGCCCAGGCCATAAACTGATGCCTCACCAATGTTTACAAAAGCTTTTTGTTGCATAAACAATGAGCCTCCAAGAATTGCGCAGTTAACTGCAATTAAAGGAAGGAAAATCCCTAATTGATTATAAAGGACTGGAGCAAATTTCTCTACTACCATTTCAACCAACTGAACCATTGATGCAATAACAGCAATGAACATGATAAACGACAGGAAGCTTAAATCAACATCTGCAAAAGAAGGACTAATCCACGTAAGTGCACCTTCCTTCAAAACATAGTTTTCAAGCAAATAGTCGACAGGTACTGTAATTCCCAATACAAAAATTACTGCTATTCCAAGACCGGTGGCAGTGCTTACTTTTTTTGAAACTGCCAGATAAGAACACATGCCCAGAAAATAGGCAAATACCATGTTCTCAATAAAAATCGATTTGATAAATATATTAATCAGATTTTCCATAATACTTTCTTTTGCCGTTAATCTTCAATTAATTTACGGTTGCGGCTACGCTGCACCCAAATTATTATACCAACAGTAATTAATGCCATTGGAGGCAGAATCATCATACCGTTATTTTCATAAAATCCTCCATTGGCAATATACCAGCTTTCGGGAATTATCCGGTACCCAAATAATGTTCCTGAACCAAGCAATTCTCTGAAAAATCCAACGATTATTAGGATTACGCCATAGCCTGCTGCGTTTCCAATTCCATCAAGAAATGACTGCCATGGACGGTTTCCAAGAGCAAATGCCTCTAGTCTTCCCATGATGATACAGTTGGTAATAATCAGTCCAACAAATACTGAAAGCTGTTTGCTGACGTCATAAACATAAGCTTTTAAAACCTGATCAACCAGGATAACCAAAGCAGCAATTATTACTAATTGAACGATAATCCGGATACGATTTGGAATTGTATTTCTAAGAAGTGATATAATCACGTTTGCAAACGCCAAAACAACCATAACCGAAATTGACATAACAATTGCCGGTTTAAGTTGTGCTGTTACCGCAAGTGCCGAACAAATTCCAAGAACCTGTACGGTTATCGGGTTACTGCTGTTAATCGGGTCCGACAGCAGCTTCAAATTTTTCTTTGAAAATAATGGATCGCTCATCGCTTATTATTTTTTCTTTTTTAAGAATTCTTTATAAGTAGTAAAGTCATCAAGAAGCATCTTTTCAAGCCCTTTACTTGTAATTGTTCCGCCAGAGATACCGTCAACTTTATGTTCTTCAGGAGCTTCCTGTCCTACTTTTGCAACGGTTATTGATACAAGATTTTCGGATTGATCGAAAATTTCTTTTCCCTTAAACTGGCTTTGAAATGCCGGAGTTGAGATTTCAGCACCTAAACCTGGTGTTTCTCCTTCATGATCGAAATTGGCGCCGTATATGGTATTCATATCATCATTTAATGAAATAAATCCCCAGATAGGTCCCCATAATCCTGCACCCCTAACGGGTAGAATATATTTTAATCCATCTTCAGTCTGGCATTCGAAAACAGGGAGATGCCTTTGGTCTTCCGGTTTGGCATGTTCCTTTTTCAAATCAGTGTTGAATGCATCAGCTCCTTCAACAACATTCCCGTTTACGTCAACAACATATTGAGTGGCAATTTTTTCATTATATAATTGCTCTGCATTTTCAGCTGTGCTTTCAATATTTACTGATGCCAGGATATTCTGTTTTTTCTCGATTTCGTAATTCCTTTTCTGTGCGGGCCTTAAGGCCATTGAAACAGATGCAAGGATAGCTGCAACCAAAATAACCATGATTGCCGCGTATAAAACTGTGTATGTATTGCTATTCCTGTTCATGATCCTTCTTATTTTTATTATGTAGCCTTTTGGCTAACAGTAGCCCTTTTTAAACGTCTTTTTACATGACCTCTTACAACGTAATGATCAATTAATGGTGCAAAAGTATTCATCAGTAAAATTGCTAACATCATTCCTTCAGGATAGGCCGGATTTAATACCCTGATTAATATTGCCAGAATACCAATCAAAAATCCGTAAATCCATTTACCTTTTTCTGTCTGAGCTCCTGATACAGGATCGGTTGCCATAAATACAGCGCCAAAAGCAAAACCGCCAATAATAAGATGTTGCCAGAAAGGAAGTTCCATGTAAGGATTCACTGCGAAAATATTAAGCAATAATCCCATTACCAATCCACCGGCAACAGTTGAAACCATAATCTTCCAGCTACCAATGCCTGTGATGATTAACAGAATTGCACCCAGCAAAATTGCCAGAGTAGAAGTTTCTCCAATCGATCCGGGGATTAATCCCAAAAAAGCATCAGAAACACTAAAATTAATATTACCGGCAGCTGCATCAGCCATCGGTGTAGCTCCGGTAAAACCATCAATTACTTTATCTGAACCACCCAGCGCTACCCAAACTTTGATTCCTGACATTTGAGCTGGATAAGCAAAAAACAGAAACGCACGGGCTACCAAAGCCGGATTCCAAATATTCATTCCTGTACCACCGAAAACTTCTTTCCCAAAAATTACGGCAAATGCGGTTGCTACAGCAATCATCCAAAGAGGTGTTTCAATGGGCATTACAAGTGGAATAAGCATCCCTGATACTAGAAAACCTTCATTGATTTCGTGCCCGCGTAACTGCGCAAATACAAACTCAATTCCAAGTCCTACAACGTAAGAAACAATAACTATAGGCAGAACCTTCAATAATCCGAATAAAAAAATCTGAAGAAAGCCTGTTGAGGCTAACTCGCCAATGGCTTTAAAATGTTGATACCCCGTATTGTACATCCCCATTAAAAGAGCAGGCACAAGTGCAAGTACAACTACAGTCATGGTACGTTTTAAATCAACATAATCATGAATGTGTGTCCCTGTTTTAGATGTCTTTTTGGGTACATATAAAAAGGTAAAGAATCCATCGTGTGTAGAACGGAGCCAATGGTATTTTGCTCCTTTCTGAACAAGTGGTTCTGTTCTTTCAAAAAAGTTTTTAATGAATTTCATCTTTTAAAACTGATTTATGTTTTCAGCAAATTATTAACCCAATTCTTTTATCATTGTGTTTATCCCGGTACGAATGATATCCTGAACCTTAATTTTGGAAGTACAAGCATATTCACAAAGTGCAAAATCTTCTTCAATTATTTCGTATATGCCAAGCTGTTCCATTTTATCAATATCATTAACAATAATAGCTTTAAGCAAATAAACGGGCAGAATATCCATAGGAACGAGTTTGTCATATTCTCCTGAAAGTACAAAAGCTCTGTCTCCACCATGCATATTGGCATTCATTTCATACTCTTTTTTAGGGAACAGGCTCGAAAAAAATGTTTTCGAGGCACTGAATTTTTTAAAGCCCGGATCGGCCCAGCCTAAAAATTCGTATTCATCTCCTTCGGGAATAACGCTTATCATCGACTCATAATAACACAGGAAGTTCTGTGGCTTTACTTTTGTACCGGTCAGAACATTTCCGCTGATTATTCTTTGTTTGTAATCAGAGTTTTTGAGTTTGCCATTAATCACAGATTCAACAGGTGCGCCTAATATGGTTTTATAATATTTTGGATTTTCAACCTCCGAGCCTGCCAGTGCAATTATTCTGGAGAAATCAACCTTTCCTGTTTCAAATAAACGACCAATAAAAAGTACATCCTGAACGTTAATAGTCCAAACTACTTCACCCTTGTTAATGGGCTTTGTATTATGAATTTGAATACCAACATTCCCAGCCGGATGAGGTCCCGAGAACTGATTGATTTCTACATTTTTTACTGTTGTAAATTTGGAATTTTCATTTACTCCAAGGTAAACCTTTCCGTCGGTTAACTTTTTCAAAGCATTGATGCCAGTTTGAAATGTTTCCATCTGGCCTTCCAGAACAAAGTTATAATCCGGTGCCAATGGTGCGGTGTCGAAAGTAGAAATAAAAATCGCCAATGGTACATCATTTGGTGATGCAATTATCCCGTAAGGTCGCCTTTTTATAAACGGCCATACGCCACTTTTTAACAATTGTTCCTTTATTTCTTCTCCACTTAGTGAATTCGGATCCGCTTTTTTAAATTCAACAGCTCCGGCATTTTCATTGGGTTCAATTACTACTTCCAGAATTTTTCGACGTTCACCACGATTTATTGAAACAACCTTTCCGCCCACGGGAGCAGTAAAAACTATCTCGGGGTGATACTTGTCGTAAAACAAAGCGTCACCTGCTTTAAGTTCGTGATCCACTTTAACGCTAAGCTTGGGAGTAAGTCCCGGGAAATCGGTAGGTTTAAGTGCAACGGTAGACGGAACAGGTAATGATTCCAGTACATTTTCAGCACTTCCTTTAAGCTTGATATTCAGCCCCTTCCTTAACTTAATTACTTCTGACATTTTGAACTAAGAATAGTGTTATTTTAGGTGGGCAAAAGTAAATAATTAATTGACTTTTCGCAATCTTTCCATCGGAAAGTTGTAATATTCAAGATATACAAATAAGTCAATACGTTTATTGATTTATGTCATCTCTGAATTAATACGGGCTTTTTAAAAAAGAATCTGTAAAAATTAGAATTTTCAGATTAAATTAACGTTTTTAACGTTATTCATATAAATTCAGAAATTTTTAAACTGTTTTTGAGAATAAACTTAGCATGAAAAAATATTTATTTTTAACAGTTATAATACTGAAGACTACATTTTTAGTGGTGGGGCAAGATGAAAATTATTATTATGAAAATGCAGTTTTTAAAGAAGATATTAAAACCGTTTTATTGTATCGTGATGGATTTGATCTTTCAAATCCGGTTTTGGAATTGAATGAAGGTGCTCAGCTTATTTTAAAATTTGATGATTTGTCTGGCGAAATTAAGGACTATTATTATACAATTATACATTGTGATGCGGATTGGAATGAAAGTTATATTTCACAAACTGAATATTTAGAGGGATTTACGGAGAATCCAATAAACGATTATGAGTATTCTTTCAATACTACTTTTAAGTATGTTAATTATCAGTTAAAAATTCCTAACGAGGATGTTCAAATTAATAAATCAGGGAATTATGCATTGGTCGTTTTTGAAGACAATGACAAAGAAAAAGTGGTGCTTTCGAAACGATTTTATATAGTTGAACCTTTAACACAAATTGAGGGTACAGTCAGAAGGGCAACCATGGACGCGTTTGCAGGAGAAAATCAGGAAGTTGATTTTACAGTTTATCATGACAAGTTAATTATTAATAATCCCCAACAGGAAGTTAAAGTTGTGGTAATGCAGAATAATCGTTGGGATAATGCCAAACGTGATTTAAAACCACTTTTTATAAGGCCAAACGAGTTGGTTTATGATTATAATCGTGAAAATGTTTTTGTAGCCGGCAATGAGTTTCGGTATTTTGATATTCGGACCAATCGTATGAACGGAGAGAATGTTGCTTCAACAGATTTTTTCAGGCCATATTACCACAAAACTTTGATGATTGATGAAATAAGATCGAATAAACGTTATTTTGAATATAAGGAAATGAACGGAAAATTTGTTGTAGAAACTCAGGATAGGGTGCAGAATTACGACGTGGATTGTGATTATGTATTTGTTCATTTCAGCTTACCGCTTGAATCAATAATACTGGGCGGTAGTGTTAATGTTTTTGGAGCATTGAGCAACTGGAATGCAAATAAAAGTAATGAAATGACATGGAATTTTGAAACCAGTCAGTATGAATTAACCATGCTCTTAAAACAAGGTTATTACAACTATATGTATGTTTATGTTCCGCAAGGTTCAACTGTTGCCGATCATAAAAATTTTGAGGGAAGTTACTGGTTAACCGAAAATGACTATCAGATACTTGTTTATTTTCGTGACTTCGGAAGTCGTTATGATCGTTTGGTCGGATATAGTCAGCTAAATTCAAAGAATAATCGGAATTAGAGCGGGGGCGGGGGATATACAATCCATACCATGGAAAATGAACTGTATACCCGCTCCAATATTATCTGTATTTTTCTTTCGTAGTTGTAATCACCAAATTTTAGATTTTTTTGTTATCTAAATACACGATACAAAATTGCTTACTTAACATTTGTCGTTCAATAGTCATTTTTGACTATTTTTAAATAAAATTTACTGTATGAACAAATTGAAAAGAAGTATCGAAGACCATGCAAAGATGTTTCGCAGTATTATAATTCAGCCCGGGGATGTTAATTATGAAAAAGCAGAAAAAGAATATACTCCATTCCTTAAATTAATAGATTCACTGCAAACAAGCATTGTTGTGTCGTTTGATTTTTATAAGAACAACTATTTTTTTGTTTCTGATAGTTTTAATTCTGTTTTTGGCTTTCATAAAAACCATTTACCTGTAACAAGTAACGGGTGGTTTAGAAACCGATTTCATCCTGATGATTATATCATTAACGAAGGAAGTATTTGGGCCCTGAATTTTTTATATAATCAGCCAATTGAAAAAAGGAAGGATTTCAGGTTAATTCATGAATTCAGAATTAAAAACGATGATGACAAATGGATAAGATTGCTTATTCAAAACGAAATTCTGGAATTGGATAGAAAGGGAAATCTTTGGATTGATCTGAAACTTTGTGATTTTTCTCCAAACCAGGATTTGAATGTGCCGGGGCAATTTATATTCCGAAGTAAACCTACCGGCGAGGTTATTTATTCTCTTCAGGGCAAAAATTCTATTACAGGAAACATAAGTAATCGTGAAAAAGAAATTCTTGGTTTAATTTCAGAAGGGCATAAAAGTTCTCAAATTGCCGAAAAGCTTTTTATTAGTGTGAATACAGTAAACAATCATCGACGAAACATGATTGAAAAACTGAATGTTTCCAATTCTTCGGAAGCGGTTAAAATGGCTGCAAAGCTGGGGATGATTTAAATATTTATTTTATCTCAACAGAAAATTTAGCTCACAATCTTTAAAAATCCTTTTCCTTCCCTGAAAGGAAGATTGAACCAGAATTTTGTTCCATGTCCTAAAACTGATTTTAATTCCAGTTCGCTACCCAAAAGGCTTACGTAATGTTGTGCAATTGGAAGACCAAGTCCTGAACCGGAAGTTGTATCATTTATATTATTCTTTACCCGGTAGAACCTGCTGAAAATATTATCTATGTCACTTTCCGGTATTCCAATACCACTATCAGAGACATAAAATTGTACCGCTTCGTTCAACACCATTTCATATCCTATATAAACCTCTCCTTTTGAGGTATATTTTATGGCATTATCAACCAAAATGTTCAGCACTTCCCTTAGCAGCTTTTCATCTGTTTCAAAACCAAATTCAGGATTGGGGACATCTAGATTCATAACAATTCTGGTGTCTTTGGTATCTGGTATCAGCGGACGGTGCTTGTTGTATATATCTCTAACCAGATTATTTATTTTACAAAAACCTGTATGAAGCTCTACTGCTTCTGTTTCAATTCTGGAAAGATGAATGGTATTGTCGATCATATTCAACAACTGCTGTCCGTTTATTGAAATGGCGTCAGAAAGCTCCATTCTTTCCTGTTGTTCAATGTCAGGTTCAGCCAACATTCGGGTGAAATTGGTTATGATATTTAAAGGTGTTCGAATCTCATGCGACAAATTGGCCAGGAAAGCTGATTTTAAACGATCGGATTCTTCGGCCCTGCCTAGAGCACGTTCCAGTTTAAATTCAGTTGTTTTTCTCCGGGTAATATCGCGGGCAATTGAAATAACTGTATGCGATGTGAGTTTCGCCAGCCGCATTTCAAACATGAAAGTTCCGTTTTGTGTGTTGAGCGAATATTCAATTGTTTCAATGGAATTGGTTTTCAAACAGTTTTGAATACATGCATATATTTTGTCGGCCATGTTATCAGGAAATCCAACGTCGTAAATTGTATTCCCTACAATATTGGCATCTTCAATTTTAAAAAGGTCACTTTCCTTTATCACGAAATCTTCGTACGTTCCTTCTTTGTCAATTACAAAGAAAATATCAGGGATGGCTTCAAGCAATACTTTATAACGTCTTTTATTTTCTTCAAGCTCGGCGATCTTGAGTTTTGTTTTCGTAATATCTTCAAAAATAAGATAATAGCGGTTGTATTCGGGTTTTAAAATATGAACCTTGAAATAACGCTCAAGATTTTTTGCGTAAAACTCTTTTGTTTTCTTTTTATTAAGAAGAAGTGTTTTGTTTACATCAAAATAATTTCTGAAAATAAGATTGAAAATATAGTCGGCTTCCTGATTTTGAACTTCGTGTAAGTTCATTTTGAAAGAAGATTCGAAGGCATTGTTTACTTTATCAATCCACAAATTCACAATGTTATCATCTTCGTCACGTTCGGCCCTGATTTGAACAATTGAAAAGCCTGAATCCTGAAAAACCCTGGAAATTCCCTGGTTCAAGACTTTAATCTTTTCGGTGAAATTGTCTACCACACGCTTAATTCTCAATCTCAAGCTTATTGTTGTTGCAAAAAAGGCAGCGAAAATAATTAGCGGATGAGTTGCAAAAGGTTCGTAATAGGAAAAAGAGTCTATCAAATGGTTTGCTTTCAAAAGTTGAAATCCAATTGTAAGAAAAGAAATCAAAGTATAGGTTGTAATTAACGACTCTGATTCTGCAAGATAAATCAAAAGGATAAGTCCTCCTATAAGCCACCACAAACTAAAATATACTGTTTCAATAAATGGAGGATGGTCTGTAAAATCTGAAATATAATAGGCATAAATAAAGATTGGAATAGCAAAAACTGTGTAGAGGGAGATGTTAAATTTTCCTCGAATACAGCTAACAAGCGCAAGGGCCACTATAGCTATCAAACCAACATGGCAAATAAAACAACTGTTAACAGGTACGAAAATCAGTTTATAGGATAAATTGATTAATGTTGAAATCTGGGCTAAAATTATGATAATGAATAGACTATATAGCCGTTTGTTTTCATCTTCAGATAAATGACCCCAAAATCTTTCTGATATTATATGGTACAACCTTTTGCTCAACGATATAAAAATAAATATAAAGGTACAATTTCAAAGGATTTCGTGTTAAGTTTTCAAAACAAAAAAGTTTCTCTCAAATCGGAATTGTAAAATATGACAAAAGTTTCATTTTTAATTAGCTGTTTTTAATATGTTTGATAATGAGTGTTTTACGGGCATTGGTAATTTCTTCTTTCTGATATTTGTTATGATTTCAGGGTTTTTGTTTGTGTAGATTTGTATAAAGTGGAAATAAAAATTAAAGAACTGTAATTATGTCAAAAGGTTTTTTTAAAGTGCCTGTTGCAAAAAATGAACCGGTGTTGAGTTATGCTCCCGGTACACGTGAGAGGAGAGAGTTGCAGGCAAAAATAAAGGAATTGCGTTCATTGGAGGTTGAATTGCCTATGGTTATTGGTGGCAATGAGGTCTATACTGATCGTAAGAAAAGAATATTCCCGCCGCATGAAATTAGTCACACCCTTGGATATTATAATCAGGGAGTGGCAAGCCACGTTGAAATGGCGATTGATGCAGCATTGGAGGCAAAAGAAAAATGGGCTAATCTTTCATGGCAACACCGTGCATCTGTTTTTCTGAAGGCTGCTGATTTGTTGGCAGGACCATACAGGGCAAAAATTAATGCTGCAACCATGCTTGGGCAATCAAAAAATGCATTTCAGGCGGAAATTGATGCTGCCTGTGAACTTGCTGATTTTTTTAGATTTGGTGTTCAGGTAATGACCGACATTTATAACATTCAACCCGATTCTGCCAGGGGAATGTGGAATTACAACGAATACCGTCCTTTGGAGGGATTCGTTTTTGCCCTAACTCCTTTTAATTTTACCTCCATTGCCGGGAATTTACCGGCAGCTCCGGCTTTAATGGGAAATGTAGTAGTCTGGAAGCCATCTAAAACAGCTATTTATTCGGCTAGTGTTATTATGGAGATATTCAGAGAGGCCGGTTTGCCTGACGGTGTTATTAATATGGTTTTTGCTTCAGGTCCGGAAACTGCTGAAGTTGTTTTAACTCACAAGGACTTTGCCGGTATTCATTTTACAGGTTCAACTGAAGTTTTTCAAAGTATCTGGAAAAAAATTGGTGACAATATTTACAAGTATAAAACTTATCCGCGAATTGTGGGTGAGACGGGTGGAAAAGATTTTATATTCGCTGATAGTACTGCAGACAAACAAGGTTTGGCTATTGCGATGCTGAGAGGTGCTTTTGAGTACCAGGGGCAAAAATGTTCAGCCGCTTCGAGAGTTTATATTCCTGAAAGTATCTGGCCGGAAATAAAAGATCGTTTGGGAAAAGAACTGGCTACAGTTAAAATGGGACCACCCGAAGATTTTGCCAATTTCATAAATGCAGTTATCGATGAATCATCGTTTGATAAATTAGAAGGATATATTGAACGTGCCCGTGAAGACAAAGATGCGGAAGTTATTTTAGGCGGAAAATGCGATAAGTCGGTGGGGTATTTTATAGAGCCAACTGTTATTGAAGCAAAAAAACCGGATTACGTAACCATGCAGGAGGAATTGTTTGGCCCGGTGTTAACTGTTTATGTTTACGATGATGAAAAAATGAATGAGACTCTGGACATTTTGGATAAAACTTCAATTTACGGGTTAACAGGCGGAGTGTTTTCACAAAATCGTTACAACATCGAAAAAATTACAAAACGGCTGGAACATGCGGCCGGTAATTTTTATATCAATGATAAACCTACTGGAGCGGTGGTCGGGCAACAACCATTTGGCGGTTCCCGTGGTTCCGGCACCGATGATAAAGCCGGCTCGATTTTTAACTTCCTGCGATGGACATCAATCCGGACAATTAAAGAGACATTTGTAACCCAGCAGAATTATACTTATCCCAATTTTCAACCGGATAAAAAATAAATTAAACTTAAATTGTTCATAAATTGGGAGTTGATTTGTTTCATCTCCCTTTTTTTTAGTTTCTGAATATTATACTTTTACAGAACATTTTTCACAAGTGAGCAATAAGGGATTAAAATATCGTATCATCAAATTGGCAACCAACAAGTTTGTTATTGCGTCAACTATTTTTTTGGTTTGGATTATTTTTTTCGATGAAAACAGTATTGTTTCTCACCAGAAAAATAAACATCGGTTAAGAGAACTTGAAGAACAGAAGGAATATTACATTGAGCGTATTGCCTCCGATAAACAAAAACTGGAAGATTTAAATGCCGGTAGAGAGGAACTGGAAAAATTTGCCCGCGAACAATATCTGATGTCGAAACCCAACGAAGATGTCTACATCGTTACAGAAGAAGATTAATTCCTTTTTGTGTTTGTAATTAAGGCGTGAACAAAAAAATATTGATTTAGACATTCAGAATAATTTTAATTTAATATTTCTTATTTCTAAAAACCTTATTAATCTAAAACCTTAGTAGCCAAAATTCATCTGCCTCACAGCCTTATAAACCTTATTTTTGAATTGATTCCTGATAATATTTTATAAATTCCTGATATTCCTGTTCAAAAGATTTTCTTTTATGATGTTTTGGTTGATTCAAAATGTATTTACAAATCTTGTCAATATCCGATTTCGATATTGAAAAGGCAGAGGCAGATTGTTGCCATTTGAAACGACCTTTTACTAGGTTTGATTCATTAATGAATTTTTCTGAACTGTTTGCAATGGTAGTAATTAACTCCTGTTCAGAAATATCAGGTGCCCTGGAAACCAGAATGTGAACATGTTCAGGATTAGCGTATATTGCGTAAAGTTTGGATGATTTATGATTTACTATACCTGTTATATATTTTTCGATTCGGTTTCTGCTTGCCTCTTGTATTACCGGTAATCTTTTGTCAGTAGTTAAAATAAAATGTGTGTAAAGGTTATTATATTCAACTTTCATTTTAATAAGGTTAATAAGGTATTGGATGTTTCGGTGTTCTTCTACTAAGGTTTCTTTTAAAGATAAGGTTTTTATTTAAGGATTTGAAAAAATAAATAAAACTGAAATTTTCAGTAATATTTTGCAGTACTTAAAAAACATATTATTTCAACAACAGAAATATCTCAAGATTAAATTAAATGTTAAGATAATTGTAACTGTTTGAATGATAGTGAAATTTTCTTATATTGCCCGTGTATGGGGGATAATCTTGACATATTTAAAATTAAAACAAACAACATTGCTCCGCAAAAGGGGCGTATCCTGATTGCAGAACCGTTCCTTTCCGGTAATTATTTTAACCGGTCGGTTGTATTGCTGGTTGCGCATAGCACGAAAGGAGCTGTAGGTTTTATTTTGAATAAAAGAGTTGAATTTCCTATCCAGGAAATATTTCCCGATTTTCCTGAATTTGATGCAAAAGTTTATCTTGGCGGTCCTGTCTCGTCCGATTCGGTTTATTTTATTCATAAACTGGGTGAGCAAATTCCCGGGAGTATACATGTTTTAGGAAATTTATACTGGGGCGGCGATTTTGTTGAACTAAAACGTCAAATCAGAATTGGTTTGTTACAACCTTCCGATATTCGTTTCTTCCTGGGCTATTCCGGTTGGGATTCAGGCCAGTTGGAACAGGAAATTAAAGAAGACTCCTGGCTGGTAACCGATGTGGAGGAAGATGTTGTGATGCGTGAGCTAAACCAGGCCTCTTGGGTTGATTTTGTAAAGAAAGCAGGAACCCGTTATACCATGTGGGAAAATTTCCCGGAGAATCCTTCGCTGAACTGATTTATACCTTATTCATTTTTGTAATTCTTCGGGCCCCATTTTGCGTATCAATATCTGCCTATCTGCTCTTTATCTTTATTCTAAATTATGCTACAATAGAACTTCTATGTTAGGATTTTATTATATTTATCGTTACCAAATTAAATATCGTCATAACAAGATTCTGTAAATATAATGTAGCGAAGAAGTTCTAATAATAAATTTTTATTGGAGCATATGTCATTTGCAGGTCAGATACGTCATATTACAAGCTAATCAGTTAATTGTCTAATATGTAACTGAGGAGACGAAGTTGAGCAAAGAAACAAAACTATTAAAGTGGAAAAATTATAAGCTTGCTTATGCACACGACCACATTTTATTTTGGGAAAATTGTATAGAACGAACTATATGAATTATGAGCGAAGTGTCAAAAGAATTAATGGGAGCATCATCTATCCCGCTTATTTTATCCATATTGAAGAATGGAGATAGCTATGGCTTTGAGATAATGGAAAAGATTAAGATATTGTCTCATGAAAAAATAGTCTGGAAAGATGGATCACTCTACCCCGTTCTTCGGAAGCTTGAAAAAGCTGATTTAATTAAGTCGTATTGGAAGAGTGAAAATGACGGTGTAAGGTTAAGAAGAAGAAGGTATTACAAGATTATTGACAAAGGAAATAAGATGCTTGAAAAGCACAAGGAAGAATGGGTAATGATGCAATCAATATTTAACGAATTATGGAATCCGCTAACGTTTTCGATCTTCAGGAAGCCATTGACAATTGGTTAAAAACCAACACCGATCACCTGAACCTAACGGATGATGACAAGGAGGAAATACTTGATCATTTTCGTTCCACCGTCAATGAACTCCAAAAATTGGACTTGTCGGATGAAGAAGCATTTGCAGTAGCAAAAATTAGATTTGGTGGGGCTGAAAACTGGGGGGATGACTTTAAAAAGGTTTCTTTGGATAACCTTCAGGTTAAAAAGGTCTTAACCTTTTTTTTCGGGATAATGGTTTATTTTATACTTTACCTGGCAATATTGTTTCTCATCAATAGTGTTTGTATTGCATTATACCATTTTGGAGAAAATACGGTTGCGTTTAACCAGAAGACTGTGAAGCTAATTTATTATGTGGTTTATATAGCCATTCCTTTAATAATGTTTTCGTTATTCAGATTCAGGTATAGACTACTGGCTTCACTCAAAAGAAAAAACCTTAGTTTTGGAAAACTACTTTGGACATTTGTATTTTTAGTCGTGGCTCTTTTGGGAGAACGTATTACTTATCCTTTGGTAAAGATTGTAGTAAAACCTTATGAGAATTGGCAGTTCATTCTTTCGAATCACAGGATGTTACAAAGAGATTTTCAGTTTTACTTTCCAATCATAATTGTTGTTAGCTTTATTTTTTTATTCTTATTATATCGAAAGAAGAACTACGTATAAAAAAAACAAGTTAGCTGCTTGGCATAATATATAGTTTATCGATGACTTGCTTCAATATATTGCAAAAAATATCATGCAAAATTTAAAAGCCCAATTGACGCAATATTGACAAATAAATAATTATTAATAAATAACTTAAGAACAAGGACATAAAAGAAAAATATATACAATTTGTATATATACATACGTTACAAACCATTTTAAATGAAAACCAATGAAAACACAGTTAACCATTTTACTTTTTCTACTTTTAGTTATTTCATGTAGTAATGATGAGAAAATTTGCCATTTAACAGGACACCTCGAAAATGCACCTGACACTACAACTCTATTTTTAGCGGATAGGGAAAAGGGAATACTATTAGATTCAATTCAAATTATTAATGGAAATTTAGATTACAAATTTAAGTTGTCGCATCCTGAGAAAATTTTGTTGCATAATAAAAGAAACCAATACGATTTCAGAGACAGAAAGTCTATTTGGCTAGAGCCGTCTGAAATTAAAATAAATGGAAATTTCGAGTTTTTAAAAAGTCTTAAAATAGTAGGTTCAAATACACAAACTGAATTTGAAAATTATAATCTACTTGCGAATAAATCGACAAAACAGATAAATGAATTAAAAGAACAAATTCATTTTAAAACTGATGAAGAAAAGAAAAAGGATACAATTAAAATTGAATTGCTCCAAGCAAACTTAAGCGACAGTATAGTTGGCTTTATGATTAAATATCCAGATTCATATGTAACATTATTTTCACTTCATGATGAATGTTATCTCGCATCTAGACATTTAAGTAAAAAACAAATCAGTAAAGTTTATAACAACTTATCGGAAAATTTAAAAGGATTAAATCAAGGAATAGAAATAAAACAATATATGGAATTGCCAGAACCCCCTAAAGTTGGAGATTTGGCTCCAGAAATTGTACAGTTAACACCCAATGGTGATACAATAAAACTTTCAGACTACAGAGGAAAATATGTTTTACTTGATTTTTGGTCTTCTACATGTGCCCCTTGTAGAGGAGACTTTAAATGGTTAAAAAAATTTTATGACAAATACAATCCTAATGGATTGGAAATTTTTGGGATTTCGGGTGATATAAAAAAACAAGATTGGATTTCTGCAATAGAGCACGATTCAGTTCCATGGATAAATATTTCGGATTTGAAAGGTTGGAAAAATGAAGCCTTCCTTACGTACGACATTAAAGCAATCCCTGACAAATTTTTGATTGATCCTGATGGTAAAATTGTTAAGAATGGTATTTGGTTAAGAAGTGAATACAGTACAAACTTTGTACTTGCTGAAATATTTGAAAACAAAAAAAACGGTTTGTAACAAAATACATATTGCAGGGCTGGGTTTGGTTGGTACGCCAACTGCGGATTTCTATTAGGCGCAAGTGTAACAAATTACAATGCAACCTTTTACGAGCATTTCTCATCATAGTATTATGACAATAAAAACTTATCTTATGAAACAATTAACTCTAATAATTACTTGTTTAATTATAACATTTACCCTAATAAGTTGTAGCGAGGATAACATAACAATAATTGACAATATTGATGCATCTTCTGAAATTCAATTTAATACTCTTTTCGAAATAAAAGAAGTTCAGGGAGGGTATATAGTTTCTGGAATTAAAGATTCAAAATTAACTATTTTAAAAGTTGACGCGAATTTTAATATCGTTTGGACTAGAAATAATTTCGACTGGGGCAATATTTATAACGAAGGAGGATGGGGAGGTTTCTATTCTGTTGATATTATAAATATAATTGAACTAAACAATGGAAATCTAGTATGTTTCTGTTCTATTATGCAAGGTGACGATTTAGTTTGGCATTCGACAAAGATTGTTATAGTTGACAATTCTGGAAATGAAATACGCAGTAAGGATTTGGAATATTATGGACTAATTAATGCAACGACAACCAGTGACGAAGGATACTTACTTTTTGGCAATGGTTTAGTTAAGTTGGGCTCAAACCTGTCTAAAATATCTGAAAATAACGACCTTGATTATATAACTTCGGGAGCATATATCACTCAGACAGTTGATAATTGTATTGCTGTAACAGGAACATGGAATAGTGAACAGGTTTATTTACAAAAACTTGGTAAAAATGGAAACATATTATGGGAAAATAGAAGTTATAATCAAAAACCCCATAATGATGTAGGTTACGATATTCACCAAATGTCTAATGATGATTTCGTTATAATTGGTAGAACCAGAAGTTTAAAAGAACCTTGGGATATGGATTGTTTTATAATTCGAACTAACAATGTCGGAGATACAATTTGGACAAAAAAATTTGGTTTGGAATCAGATGAATGGCTTGAGAAATTCATATATGCATCCGATAATGTTTTTATTATAAAAGAAACTGTTGGTTTCCCTGATAACTCTAATCGTACAGCAAATTTGCTGAAAATTTCTGGAAACGGTGAAATAATAGAATCTAAAGAAATAAATATCTCAGATGAATATATTTATACATCATCAGGATATTTTATAAAAGCGGAAATAAAAGGAGATAATATTTTATTATTGACAAAAGTGCAATCTGATAATATACTTAATTAGGAATCGCGAAATGTAAAATAAATACTGATATGTAATAAAATGAATAAACACGAGCACTTAACAAGGTACATATTGCATGGCGAGGTTCGGTGGTACGCCAACTGCGGATTCCCGTTTCGCAGTTCCGTGTCCTTCGGACAGGAACGCTCTTCGAAATCCACCCCGACAACATGTACTAACCATTGTGTTCAAGTTTGAAGAACCAAAAGAAACTAAACAATAATGAAATTGACATTAAAATCTTTACTCTTTCTTATTACTATTTTGAATTTTGGATGCTCTAATGAAAACGAATCCATGATTATCGAAAATGTAGTAGTAACAGGTAAAATATTTGATCAGGATAAATTCCCAGATAATTATACCATTAAAATTTTTGAAAATAATCTAATAAGTTTTGGTACATATCATACCGCACTTATTAATGATGATGGAAGTTTCAAAATCGAGTTTGAAAAAGCATTTTCAAGCGATGTTTATTTAATGTACGGCGGTTTAATTACACTATTTGTTGGTCCTGGAGATAGTGTTCATGTTGAATTCGACGCTAATGAATTATTAAATCTTAATAGGGAAAATCAATACAAATTTCAATCTCTCAAATTTTCAGGTGATAATGCACAGATAAATACTGAAATAAAGGATTTTTTTCCTCATGTTTTCTATGAAAATCCCATTGAGGCAACTAACAAAGAAAAAACTTTACAACCCGAGGATTATTTGAATTATTTGGAGATTGTAAAAACAAATCGTATTCAGATATTGGATTCTTTGCAAAAGATAAACGAATACTCTGAAAAATTTATAAAATGGTCAGAACTTTTAATAAATTATCGATTCGCAACAAGACTATTTCATTATACATGGTTTTATCCCCGTTCAAGCAATAACGAAAAAAGAAAATTTGAGGTAATTGATATACCGGAATCGTATTACAAAGCGATTGAAAATATACCTCTTACCAATGCTGAAGCAATTATAAATAGTAATTATCCTAGTTTTCTACATGAATATTTTTTAACTAATACTGATTACAACTCAACCTTTGATAAAAAGCTCAGAGAATCTGGTGGGAAATTTGAACAATCTAGTACGTTTCAAGAAGAATTTGAGAGATACCTAACAAGAATAGCTGATGAATATGATGGAATAGCATCTGAAATACTGATTAGTCAAAGACTATTTGGGTTGATGGATTCATACAACAGAATTGATGTTTTTGAAAAATTGTATCCAGAATACAGGAATAATCTAAGAGAATCTTTTTGTTACATTCTTGATAAAAAATATTCGGAAATAAAACTTGCAGAAAAAAGTCCCCATAAAAACAAAAGTCTTTTAAAAGATAACAATGAAATTCAAGTGGTTGCCGACGATATATTAAAAAGGATTAATGACAAAAATAAAGGCAAAGTTGTTTTACTTGATTTTTGGGCAACGTGGTGTGGACCTTGTTTAATGGAATTCGAACATTCAAAAAAACTTGTAAAAGTATACGACCAGAAAGATATTGAATTCGTGTATCTATGTGTTAAATCGAAAAAAGAAAATTGGGAAGACAAAATTCGTGAATATAATTTGAGTGGAAGCCATTACTTACTGGATGATTCAGAATATGACATTCTTAGTCAAAAGTTTCAGATTATTGGAATTCCTCATTATGTTTTAATAGATAAAAATGGAGAAATAATAAATGCCAAGGCTCCTAATCCAAGTCGTGAAGAACAATTGACAAGTTTAATAAGTAAATACCTAAATTAATAATGAATAAAAACCAGCACACAACTCGAGTTTTAAGGCATGGCAGGTGTCGTTTCGGTCTGACAAGTCAAACTAGTTATGAACTCAATCAATCTGACTACAAGATTGAAAATTGAAAAGACTTAGTCATGAAAAAGGTTTTAATATACTTATTAATAGTCGTTTTTTTTGGGATTATTATTTCATGTGATAAAGATTTTACCCCTAGCAGTAGATTCCCCAACAGTAAATTTATAGGTACCTGGAAAATTCTGACACCAGATAATGATACAATCATTTTTAAAGATGAATCTAATTTCACAAGAAAATACTATGATGGAATAAACCATTCCTTTGACTACAGTTATGATAATAACAGTATTACCATTCAATACGCAGGCCCAAATATGATTGGAGTTCCACCTACAACTCATTTTTACGAAATTAAAAATAAGGAACTAATAATAAACTTTTCAAATGGTTGCTATGGATTTGATAAACAAATATATAAGCTAACAAAGTTAGAATGAAAAATGCCAGCCGTTCAGATTTTAAGTAATCAGGATTTTGAAATTTGCAAACTGAAATAAAAATAAACAAGGATAATGTTGTTTCCCAAAATATTATAATTTTTACAACACCCATAAAATGACTAAAACTACCCATTCCATAATTATTCTGTTAATAGCATTACAGGCAATCTTAGAACCAATAAATAGTAATGCTCAAAATGAAGACAATATCCTGTCAACAACCTCGCTAGCAGAAAAAATCTACCTCCAGTTGGACGGAAAAGTTTATACAAAAGGGAATATTGTCTGGTTTAAATGTATCGTATTAAATTCGGGTGATCATATTCCTTCGGCTTTAAGTGGAGTTTTATATGTTGAGCTGATAACACCTGAAGAAACGATTCATGAAAAAAAGCTGATAAAAATAGAAAACGGTATAGGACAAGGATTTTTCTATCTCGGTAAAGATTTATCGGAAGGGCTATACCTTGTCCGTGCCTATACACAATGGAATAAGAATTTCGGTTCAGATTTTTTCTTTGAAGAATATATCAGGGTATTTGATTCTGAAACAAATGGTTCAGAAGAAAAACCGATAACCGACATTACACTAGTAAAAGAAGAAACAAATAAAAGTCGTTTGAAAGCAGGTTTTAATCCGCTTCTAATTGATAAGGAGCACAAAGACATACTCACGGTTATTGTTTCTTTGGATGATAAAAAAGACACACTTACTTTAAGAAAAGAAAAGAGTGATTTGTATAGGATTGATTACGAAATAGAAGCTGAAAGCCGGTTTGCCACCTTGCAAATGCAAACTGAAAATAACGAGAGATATTCCACAACAATTGTTTTAAATGAAGATGTCCTCGATTTGCAATTTTTTCCTGAAAGTGGTGAGTTGGTGCATAGATTGCAAAGCAAAGTAGGGTTTAAGGCGTTGGATGCCAACGGACAGGGGAAATTTATTGAAGGTGATATTGTGGATGAAAAAGATTCTGTAATTACTTCCTTTAAAAGCAATGAACTTGGTATGGGAAGTTTTATTTTGAATGATGTTGACAGCACAAAAAAATATTTTGCCAGGTTGGTGTCAAAATCAGAGGAAAATCAAGTCCTGTTGTATCCTTTGCCACGTGTGGCTTCAAGGGGTAATACTTTATCTGTGGAAAGGAAGGATGAACAAATCCTTTTGACAGCCATGTCAAACTATCTTGAAAATGATAGCATAAGCCTTATTGTTTCTTTCAGAGGTGTTCGTCTTTATGACATGAAAGTCGGACTTAAACAGGGTATTTTTAAACTTTCAATTCCTGTGGAAAAACTCCCTGAAGGAATAATTGCTTTTACGATGAAGGACAGTTATTTACAGCCGGTTGCTGAAAGATTGTATTTTAATGAAAGACAAAAAACCCGTTTAAATATATCTGTTTCAACCGATAAGGATATTTACGGTAAACGTGAATTGACTGATTTATCAATTAGTACCACCGATTCTGAAGGAAATCCTCTGAATACAAACTTGTCGGTTCTAGTAATTAATAAGCAACAGCTTGGCAAGATGCAAAGTACACGTCAGAATATATTGTCCTGGTTTTTGCTGAACTCCGAATTAAGAGGTAAAATTGAAAACCCCGGTTTCTATTTTAAGAATAAAGACAGCAGGCCGAATGATTTGGATGCTTTGATGCTTACACAGGGCTGGAGAAAATACAATTATTCAAAACAGTATAATGAACTTCCTTTTCAACCTGAGTTGAGCCTTTCCGTTTCAGGTCAGGTTAGTAGTGTTTTATCTAAAAAGATAAAAAAGCAGGCTGAACTTACCATGCTTACATTTGGTGAAATTAAATCGGGTTATACACAAACAGCGGATAGTCTTGGGCGATTTAGATTTGATTTGGTGGATGAATACGGTGACAAATTGAATGTATTAATTCAAAGTGCAAAAAAGTCAGGTAAAAAAATGGATTACAATATATTGCTGGATAAAAACGAGTCGCCTCCGGTTGAATTTAACCATACCAAAACTGTGGGAAAATTGGATAGTGTAGTGAAGGTTTTGATTGAGAAAAATGAAGAACGTGAAAAAATTGATGAAGCATTTCCCTTACAATCCGGTGATATTTTATTGGATGAAGTTGAGGTGATAGCTTACCGACTCACTCCAACACGTAAAAAAGTTATGGAAGAGTACGGAGAGCCGGAAGAGGTAATTGAAGGCGAAGAAATCTTGGCACAGGAAGAAAAATGGTCATATGGTTTGTATAGTGTTTTGATGTTCAAATTTCCAGATGTAGTTGATATAAGCAGAGGGAGAGATGGTACATTATATGCAGTGGTACGGGGTACTGATATGACATTGGTAGTTATTGATGGAAAGCCAATTAAATATTACGATTACAAGTTTATTCCCAATATTCCTCCAAGTGAAGTAAGTAGTTTTGAAATTATTAGATGTGCTGAAAATTTTTTGCAATTGTATATAGATGTAACAGGTAGTCCATTTTTACCGGGCATATTATGTGGAAGCGTTATTTCAATTTATACTCACAGCGGGAAAGGAATTTATGGTGTAACTCCAACAGTAGGTTTAATGCAAGCAACTGTTCCCGTATTCTCTGCATCACGTGAGTTTTACGCTCCAAAATACGAAAACATTCAACCGGATGATTGGACAAAACCGGACTTAAGGGCTCTGGTTCACTGGGAGCCTGAATTAGAAACCGATAGTCTGGGAAATGTTTCTTTATCGTTTTACAATGCAGATAACGTTGGAGAAATGGTCGTAGTTATGGAAGCAGTTTCAGACGATGGAAGAATTGGATACAAAGAATTTGTTTATGAAGTAGAGGGAAAGGAAAAGGAAATTATACTGGTAAATTGAATTTTTGAATACAAAATAACAGGAAATTATGAAACCAAAAATCATTTTAATAATTGCTGTCCTTTCAACAGGATTGTGGGCTTGCCAAAAAAGTAACGTGACAATTGAAGGAGAGATTATCGGTGATAACTTTTCAAGAATTGAGTATACAATTCCTGTAAATGGAATTTTTAGCGGATTAATGAGCGACACGGTGATAATTGATGAAGAAGGGCACTTTCGGCTTGACATTCCGCTTGAAAAGCAGGGATTTATATTGTTCAGGCCTTATTTCAAAACAGCACCTGTTATCCGAACAGAAGGATTTGTTATAGCTGAGCCTGGAGAGAAATATCAGGTTAGTTTCGATTCAGCAAAGAATAAGGATAATTTTCAGGTAAAAGGCAAATATGAAAACGCCATAAGTCTATATAATAAGATGTCAAATCAGCCACAAGAAGTATTCAGTTTACAGGAACAATTTCTATTTTCTAAAGATTCTGTAGCATCTTCAATCCAAAAGAAAATTAAAAATAAAAGAGATGAGGAGATCGCTATTTTTAAAGATTTGTATGAAAAAGGAGAAATACCCAGAGAATTCTTTAATCTGGTTTGTACTGACAGGTTCTGCTATTTTTCGAAATTAGCCGCTTTATCCTTTCGGTCAAAATATTTTGTTACAAAAGCATATCCTGATATGGTGATGACTGGTGAACAGGCTGAGATGTATAAATTTAAAGATGACATGTTTGAAGCGTGGAAAAGTGCATTTCAAATTCCTGATTCTATAAAACAAAAAATTTATACTTCACCCTGGTGGAATCCATATTATGAAGAATTTATTTATTTTGAATTGTACTCGAATGATGAGTTAACACCAATAAAGGAAAAAGAGCTCATTGCAAGGGAAACAGATCAAACTTTTCTTATAAATAGCGGAGGCAAAAAGTATTTAATTGAATTTCTTCTTGAGAGTTATTTCGCAAACGTTATTTATTCGGAATGTTTTCTTTATGAAAATCAAAATTTTGAAATGATTTCTTTGTATGACCAGTTTATTACTGATTATCCAAATAGCGGATATACCCGCTATCTCACTCCATACATCAATGAAATCAGAAACTATCATAAAATTGCTGAATTAGATTTCAGCGAGAATGTAAAATTTGTTGACAATTACCAGGAAATAAACAGTCTTGAGGAATGTATTGATTTTTTTGAAGGGAAAAAGGTTTATGTGGATAAGTGGGCAACATGGTGTGGTTCTTGCCGGGCCGAGTTTTCAAAAAAGGAACAACTGAATCAAATTCTTAAAGCCAATGGCATTGAAATGCTATATATATCCACGGATGACGATAAACACGATAAAAATTGGAAAGATCTGATTAAGTATTACGATCTTGAAGGGTATCATGTAAGGGCAAATAACCTTCTTGCTGAGGATTTTGAAAAGATACAAATATCTGAAGCAGGGAGTGCATATTACCCCTGGCATATCATGTTTAATGAAGATGGGAATATGATGGAGATACCTCAGGAAATCAAAAATTTATACGAGGAACAGTAAAGTTGTAAAAACCAAATTAGTTTACTTTCTCTTTCAAAAATGCATTCAATTTTTCATAAACCGTGATCGAGTGCTCATGAACAAAACGTTTGTTTTCCACACCTAAAACCCATTGAATTCCGGTTTCTTCACTTGCAATAAATAACTCGTCAACCTTTTGAATATCTTCCTGTTTGATGTCGTTTGATTCCTTTACCTGAAACCCGGATGTTTTCGCGATTTCCAGAATAACAGGACGGAATGTGTCTTCAAAACAGCCAGATGCAAGTCCGGGAGTGAGTAATTCATTTTTTTTAAAGAGAAAAATATTATTTGCCACACATTCGCAAACCGATTTATTTTCATTCAATAAAATAGTGTTTTGAAAAAATGCGTCACGGTTTTGGGCAATTGCAGCTTGCCAAAGTGATTCGTTGTAAACGGGAAAACGATTAAAGGTATTACCTGAGTATTTAGTGTTTTCTGAATAATTTAGCAGAATGCCTTTTAATGAAATAGGAAAATCGAAAGTATCTGAAGGTAGGGAGGTAACCAGAAAATTGTATCCATTTCCCAGCCAAACCAACTGGAAATTTATCCACCCCGAGCGATACAAGCGGTTTTTGTTTAACATTCGTTTTGTAATGCGAAAAAGTTCACGTTTATCTTCCGAAAATGACGGAACCGGAAGTTGTAACATCTTTACCTGATTGGTAATCAAATCGATATTTTCGTTAAATAAGGGTATGCCTCCGTAGCCATACCAAATTTTACGGGCAATTTTAATGGAATCGTCAGTAAAAAAGTGTAAAAGATCTGGTTCATCTTTTTCAACAACTTTACCATTATATATCAGGAAGCGATCCATTTATAAAAAAGCAAACAGTTTGTCGATAAAATTTTCAAATAAGCCGGGTTTTAATAAAATTGGAAAAATAAAGCCAAATACTGAACCCAGGAAGTGAGCATCGTGGGCAACGTTGTCATTTTTTTGTTTACTCATTTGGTAGGAGTACAACAAGTAGCCAATTGCAAACAAAATGGCAGGAATGGGAACAACAAAAAATAACAGAAGTTTTTCAAGCGGAGCAAAAAAGATAAATGCAAAGAGCACTGCCGAAACTGCGCCTGAAGCGCCAACGGCATTGTAGTAATAATTGTTTTTGTGTTTTGCAAGACTCCAGAGGTTCGATGTTAAAATCCCACCAAGGTATAGCAGCAAATAAAAAGCGGTTGCTTTATTCCCAAAGTAATAGCCAAAAAATTGTTCGATGTGCGGACCAAAAAAATACAACACCAACATATTCACAATTAGGTGCGACCAGTTGGCATGGATAAAAGCATGAGTCACCAGTCGGTAGTATTCTTTTTCCTGAATAATTTTCGCTGCATTAAACTGTAATTTATTCATCAAATCACGGTTCTGAAAAGCCAGGTATGAAATAAATGCAGTAATCCCAATAATAAGCCAGGTAATCATTTAATGTAATATTTTATAAATCATTTCTTTTTGTAAATCGGCCATGTCAACCATGGTTGAAACCTCCCAACCTTTACTTTTCATATCGTATTCGCGCAAAATTCCCATTATTTCATACAACTTTGTTGGCGAATACCTTTTTGCCGCAGCAATATACGATTTTGCGATATAAGGATGAACACGAAGTTCAGCGCTGACGTTTCTTTCCGATTTATCTTTCAGAAAATGATAGGTGAATAATTTTGAAAAATAAAAATACAAGTTTGAAATCGTTTTTTGAATTGGATTGGTACCCGGGTTGGCCCCAAAATATTGGATAATCTGGTTGGCTTTAAAAACATTTTTTTCGCCTAGTGCGTTTTGCAGTTCGTAAATGTTAAATTCTTTGCTAAGCCCAATGTTTTTTTCGATATGTTCGGGCGTGATTTTATTTGTGTCTTTTACTGCAATTACCAGCTTTTCCAGCTCATTGGCTACTTTGCTTAAATCGTTTCCAAGGTAAGCTGTCAAAATCTGCGCGGCCTGTGGAGTGATAGTATAATTTTTGTCTTTCAGGTAACTATCAATCCAGTTCGGGATTTTATTCTCGTATATTTTTTTTGATGTAAAAACCACCCCGTTTTTTTTGATGGCCTTTGCAAGTTTCGTTCTGGAATCGAGGTTCTTGTATTTATGGTTTAGCACCAGAATGGTTGACGAAAGCGGTTTTTCAGCATAAGAAGCAAGTGTTTCTATTTTATTTAAACTTTGAGCTTCTTTTACAATAATAACCTGCTGGCTGGCCATCATAGGGAACCGCATGGCACTTTCGGCAATAGTTACCGGGTCAGAATCTTTACCATAAAAAATGGTTTGGTTAAACCCTCGTTCAGCCTCCGAAAGAACATTCTTTTCAATATAGTTTGAAATTATGTCGATAAAATATGGTTCTTCGCCCTGGAGAAGATAAACAGGATGGTAGATCTTCTTTTTCAGATTTTGGATAATTGTTTCAAACTCCATATTAAAATCTCAGGTGTTTTACGGATAGCCCGTTATTTTTTATTTCAAACAAAGCATCGATTCCGGCTTGTAAATGTCTTTCCACATAACTTGAAGTGACTTTCTGATCACTTTCCGTTGTTTTTACCCCTGAAGAAATCATGGGTTGGTCAGAAACAAGTAGTAGAGCTCCTGTTGGGATTTGATTGGCAAAACCGGCGGTAAACAATGTGGCTGTTTCCATATCAATGGCCATTGCCCGTGTTTTTTTGAGGTACTTTTTAAAACGGTCGTCATACTCCCAAACACGCCGGTTGGTGGTGAAAACCACACCTGTCCAATAATCCTGCCCCGAGTTTCGTAAAATATGCGAAACCGCACGTTGTAAATTAAATGCAGGAAGCGCAGGAACTTCCGGTGGTAAATAATCGTCGGATGTACCTTCCCGCCGGATAGCAGCAATAGGAAGAATTAAATCGCCCAATTGATTTTTACGTTTTAGTCCACCGCATTTTCCTAAAAACAAAACGCTTTGGGGTTTTATTGCACTTAGCAAATCCATAATTGTCGCCGCATTTGGGCTGCCCATGCCAAAATTAATAATGGTTATGTCTTCTGCCGTTGCATTGGGAAAATTTTTGTTTCCACCTTCAACAGGTACTTCGAAACGATGCGCAAAACTTTCGACATAGTTTTGAAAATTGGTCAGCAAAATATATTTCCCGATTTGATCCAAACTTTTGCCGGTGTATCGGGGAAGCCAGTTTTCAACAATATCTTTTTTTGTCTTCATAAATTGTTTTACTTTATCAACAAAAACAGGAGTTGTTTTTGTTGCGGCTGACACAAAAATACATTTTTAGAAATCGCCAGCCAAGAGGATTTGTTAAGTAAAATTTTTTCGATGCAGAAACTGAATTTACCGGAATACGTTTTTAAAACCAAAACTGAAAATAGTAAAGATTTTATTTTTGATATTATTCGAAAAAAATATGTGGTTTTAACTCCGGAAGAGTGGGTGCGGCAGAATTTTATTCAATTTTTAATCGATGAAAAGAAATATCCAAAGTCGCTGATGGCTGTTGAAAAAAGACTCCTGATAAATCAGCAACCCCAGCGTTTTGATCTGCTTGTTTACAATAGAAAGGGGCAACCTCATTTAATTGTTGAATTTAAGTCACCGTCCGTTAAAATAACACAGGATACTTTTGATCAGGCAGTACGTTATAATATGGCTTTACATGTGAAATATATTTTGGTTTCCAATGGCTTGCAGCATTTTGCCTGCGAAATTGATTATGAAGAAAATAGCTATTCTTTTTTAAAGGAGATTCCGGAGTATTGAAGGTGGTTCTCATTTTGATTTTTATATTTTACGAAGCTATCAATTTCCGTCAATCAGGTATTTTTTTAATATTTGAGTTTTTGGATTTTTTAAAATATCATCAGGATGACCCTGTTCTATAATTTCGCCGTAATACATAAATACCACGTGATCAGCCAACCGTAAAGCCTGGCGTAAAACATGGGTAACCAAAATAATGGTATAATGTTGTTTTAAATCCTTAAAAAGGTTTTCAATTATTTTTGTTGAAATTGGATCAAGGGCAGAGGTAGGTTCATCAGCAAGAATTATGGTTGGTTTTACCGCCAACCCCCTGGCAAGGCAAAGTCGCTGCTGCTGACCAATGGATAAACAATTGGCCGGACTTTTCAACCGGGTTTTTACTTCTTCCCATAAGCCTACCTTTTTTAAATTGGTTTTCACACTATGAAAAATAAGTTTTTTGGAACGGATTCCTTTCAATTTTAATCCGTATGCTACATTTTTATAGATTGATACAGGTAAAGGGAAAGGTCTTTGTGAAAGCAATCCCATTTTTTGTCTCATTATTGGCAGGTTTTGTGTCGCCTTCATTATATCATGTCCTTCAATTAGGATCTGTCCTGAAACTTTTAATTCTTTATGAAGGTCAGTCAGCCTGTTTAGACTTTTTAGCAAGGTGGTTTTTCCACATCCCGAGGGACCAAGTAAAACAACGATTTTGTTTTTGGGTATTAAAAGATTAATGTTTTTAAGGATTTGCCCTTCACGGCTTTCTACATTTAATCCTTTAATTTCAATAACAGAATTTTCTTTTTCCTCCTTTTGATCATTTCGGTTTATTAGCTGGTTCTGGACGGGGGTAGTTGAAACTGATATAAACGTATTGAGAAAAGTCATGATATTTATTTTATACTATTTTTTGAATATTGTTTTGATAGAAGTCGTGCTGATATGCTGATAATGAGAATGATAGTTGTTAGTACAATAGCTGCGGCGTATGCCCTTTCTCTCACTTCTTCGATTGGTGAACTAAGTTGAAAAAATATGGAAAGAGGCAGGGTAGCTACAGGTTCATCAAGAGTTACAGGAATGTTATCTGTATATCCGGCAGTAAACAGCACTGATGCTGCATCACCTATACCTCGTCCGAATGCCAGTAATAAGGCAGTAATGAACCCGCCAAAACCCTGTTTGAAAAGAACTTTTAAAGCCGTTTCGGTTTTAGTTGAACCCATTGAGTATGAAGCTTCCTGCAATTCAATTGGGATTGTTTTTAAAACTTCATCAAATGCTCTCACTAAAATTGGAGTGATAAGTAACGCAACGGTAATGATTCCGGCTAAAAGTGATGTATTTAAACCCAGAAAAAGCATAATTGTAAACCCAAACGCACCATACACGATTGACGGTATTCCCCAGAGGGCATCAAGCAAATAGCGGATAGTATTTTGTGTGCGTTTCAGCCTTATCAGATGCACATTAATAAAAAGTGCAGCAGGAAATCCAATAAAAATGGCCAAGACTGTAGCTCCAAGTGATAAATAAAATGAACCGGCTATAGCATTCAGAATTCCACCTCCACCTCCAAAATAATATCCACCTTCAGGAAGAGAAAAAAGAATTTCCCATGATATGACTCCAATTCCCTTTTTGAATATTACAATTAAAAGAAACAGGAGAATCAATATCACCGAATATGCAGCAATAAATGAAATAAGTTTAAAAAACTTTTCTTCCAATGTTTTCCAGCGATTCATATTTTTTCGGTTTTGTGAATGAAATACCTGAAAAACAGGTTGATAATTAATATTATAACGAATAATAACAGAGCTGCAAACATTAATGCAGAATCATAATCAGGAATCGACATCATTTCTCCATAATTGTTGGCAATGAGGGCAGGAAGAGGGTAGCCGGCTTTGAAAGGAGAAAAATCAATATTCAGTGTATTCCCAACAACCATCAAAACTGCAATAGTTTCGCCAAATGCTTTGGCAATTCCCAGCCCGAATGCAGAAATAATGCCCGGGAATCCTTTTCTTATAATGACATGTTTTACCATTTCCCAATGGGTTGCTCCCATTGCCAGAGATGCTTCTTTCATACCTACCGGAATGGTGTGAAAAACTTCGATGAGCATGTTAAGCATATAAGGGATACACATTACAGCTAGTACAATACCTCCCGATAATAAGCTGTATCCTGTACATTCTGTTCCGAAAAACGGGGCTATATATCCTGAAATAGCAGGTACTATTACTAAAATACCCCAAACACCGTAAACTACCGAAGGGATTCCGGCAAGAATATCGATTACGGGAAGCATAAAATTTAACAAACGTTGTTTGCTAAACTGCGTAAGATAAATACCTGCGAACAGACATAATGGCGCCGATAAGATAAATGACAAAGTAGTTACATACAATGAACTATAGATAAATGCCAAAAATCCAAATTCTCCTTTCATAGGGAGCCATTTATCTGAGAAAATTAGTTTTATTACCGAATGTTCGTTTAAAAGAGGTGCTGCTTTCCAGTATAATCCAACAGCTGTGAAAATCGGGATGGATAATATTAAATAGATCCCTCCCTGCATCCAAATGTTGGCAAATAGATCAGTTAACCTCCTTTTTTTATTCATGTCGATTCCTTTAGGCAGAAGCAGATTTAATTGTCCAGTTTCGTGATTTGCTCATCCAGCCTTGCTTGCGTAAGGGGAACATATCCTGCTTCAGATACAAAAACCTGTCCTTCGGTTATAATCCACTTTAAAAAGTCCAGTGTAGCTTGTTTAACGGGTTTCCCGTTGGCAACCAAGTAAAGTTCTCGTGCTGGGGGTGAAGGATATTTCCCTTTTGCAATTGCATCTAAAACCTGTTCAAAAGAATCATAAAAGGATTCATTATCATCAATGGTTCCATTTTCATTAATATCAATAGGAATCACTTCAATTCCGGGATTTTTGTTACCGGTTTTAACATCATATAAATAAATAGTATTATTAAAACCAATTCCTTTGGTATCTTTTACTACAGCATCAGCTAGCCCCGGGTCTCCAAAAACTCCTGTCCCTTTCAGGTTTTCCTGTTTTCCTCCAAGATAAGTAGCCCAGGTATCTGCAGCCCCGCAAGCGTCTGAGCGGGTAAAAACATTTATGGGATAATTTATTGATATTCCTGTCAATTGATTCCAGTTAGTATATTCTCCATCGATATATAATTTTTGAAATTCTTCGCGTGTAAGCCCCCGGGTTTTCAAGGTTTCAAGTACCGGATTTTTATCATTAACGGTAGGTATTACAGCATCTTTTGTAACAGCAACCCACCATGCTCCTTTTTCAACTTCAGCTTGTGCAATTTCTCTTGAGAACATTCCCAGATCAACAGTTCCGGAAAGAGCATCAGCCATACCTTTGCCCGCACCTCCAGCCGATATATTGAAACGAATCTCAGGATTTTCTTTTTGGTATTCCTCGCTCCATTTTACAACCAGGGGGTAGAGTGCAAAAGCTCCCGAGAGACTTATGGTTTGTTCTTTTTTCTTTGTTGAAGAGCAAGAGAAAAGCAAGACTGAAAAGGCAAGGAATAAGGTAATATTTTTTGTTTTCATATGCGTAGATTTTTATTCATATGTGTTTAGATTAGAAAAAAGTTTGGGGGTAACCGTAAGTTGTACGAAAAGGAACTGTGAAAATTTGTCATTATATATTCCCTGAATGAATTTTAGGGATTCAGTAGGTATAAAGAACATATATCCACATTCCAGTGCGCACCAATTATAGAAATTATGTTTAATTACAATGTCATTTTCGAATCCCAGATTTTTATTATTGGGTGTGTTTGCGTTAGTTTGTGCTAATTGAAAATAATGGGAGGTATTATTAAAGCTTGTGTTCTTAAATTTAAGGTTAAATACAAAATAATAATCGGCCAAACCACCTTCGCCAGTGTGTGATTTAAAATTGCTGAAATAATCAATAGCTCCAAAAAACCTGTGACGGGCGCCGTACAGCACATCAAAAAGATGATCATTTTGCTGTCCTTCATCGGTTTTTTTGTTTCCCGACAGGTAGCTTAATCCTATTCCTGATGAAAAATCCTGGATACGATAGATTATTTCCATATCAGCTAAAAGTGCACTTACCTTTTTCCCCAATTGGTTTTTTCCAAACTGGTAATAAAAATTTCCTGAGAGATCTAAGCCATTTTTATTGTATGTAGAATATAATCCGGTCGTTTGCCTGAAAAACAACTCATTCTCGTAATCTGATCTTGTTACGCCTGAACTTATATGAGAAATTGATAAATTCCAGTAGTCAGAAAATTTATGTTTGCCCCATACAAAACTTAATGTTTTAATTCGTTCTTTGGGATAAAAATTGTCTGAAGAGTTTTCTCCTGTTGAATTCCAGCTACTACCAATATGAATTTCCCATTTTTCCGGATTCCATTTATAAACGATGGCGTCATATGCCAATCCATTTTGGTTCCAGTTTCGTGCTCCCAGCAATCGTTGATTATCATACACAAGTTGTTGTCGGCCCATCGATAGCCAACTTTTCAAGCCTGTTTTTAATTGTACATAACCTTCAAATAAATCAAGCGATGCAGAATTGCCATAAACACCTGTTGAACTGCTTAAATCTTCGTCGCCCCAAACTCTAACATCCTGAGGTGTAAATTTTAGTTTTAAATAATTGTTTTCAAAACCAAAGGAAATTCTCGTCCGCTGTGAAATAAATGCAGCAGGATTTGAAGTTTCTGTTGCCAGTTTTTTATAACCATCCCGAAATTCAAAACGGTTTCGGTATTGGGCATCAACTGAAAGTTGTGCATTTAAGGTGTGCGGGAGAATATCAATAAAAATAAAGAATGAAATAAAAATTAGTTTTTTTGATATTCTGATTCGTTCTTTAAATTGGCACTTAACAGTTTTGTTCCTTACCTCCATATTAAAAATATTTTAATATAAAAATATGGTGGAAGTAATTGTTTGAGAACAGTATAAAAACGTAAATTTTATATACGTCTTTGTACGTATATAAAAGGAATCCAATTTATAAATTCCAGCAGGTTTGTTTTGAGGCAGGCGTTTTTTGTAATATTTTGAATTTAATAGGATAGTGTTTTTTGATATAGTAATTCATCTTTCCAGCCATCTTTTGTTTTTAGCCAATCTTTTTTAATACCTGTTTTTTCGAAGCCTGCTTTTTCGAACAGCCGAATGCTTGCCATGTTGTCCACAGAAATGTTGGCATACAATTGTTTCAGGCCGAGAACATCCAGCGCATAGTTTGAGAGCGCTGATAAGGCGTCCAGGGCGTAACCTTTTTTGCGATCAGCTGTATCTCTGATAAGAATTCCAACACCCGCTCTTAAATGATAGGGTTCAAAATCAAATAAATCAACAGCACCAACAGCTTCCAGATTTTCTTTTTGAATTATAAATCTTGCTTGTTTGGTTTCATAAATGTCTCTAGCCGATTCCTTTATGTAATGTGCCAGAATGTATTTTGAATAGGGAGTTTTTGTGTTGCTTACCTGCCAGACTTCGGTATTGTTCTCCCATTGATACAGAAGTTCAATGTCATCAGGTTCGATGGCGCGTAATGTAATTTTTCCGTATGTTAGTTTATTATCCATTTTTATCTGTCAAGCTTTTTCCATCCTTTGAGAACAATTTCAATATCGGTAGAAATACTGTAGTCTTTTGCATAAATCACATTAAGTTGTGTTTTTCTCTCTGTATCCAGTTCAATTTCAGCAAAAATATCGCCGGGATTTAATATGCCCGGTTTCAGTTCAGGCAAAAGTTCGGTATTTCCCTCATCCGGAATGAACCCCACCAATGTTCTGTTTCCTTTAAAGGTTTGAAAAATATTTTTGATAAACAGTGATTTATTTTTAAATAACCAGACGATCAGCGGGCAAAGAACCAGCAGGCCTGTCGAAAGTGCAATATCGAAAATTCTCTTTTTTCGTTTGTTTGAAGTTTTTGATATTGTATTCAGGTTGAGTACGTACAAATCACCTGCGGAGTGAATGGAGTTACTTCCGATAATACTAATGCTTTGCGGTGGTGCGATTTTGTAGTCAACGTTTAGCTGAGTCAAATCCAGCATCGATTTAATAATTTTTGCAGAACTTATATTTTCCGCACAAAAAATCACTTCATCGATACGGTTTACTGCAACAATTTCCTTTAACTGATTCAGTTGCCCAATGTAGTTTTCGCCGCTGTCGCTTTTGTCTGTGGCCACAAAACCTGCTACCTCGGAGCGTACTGGTGTATGTTCCAGTAACTTTTGTACACGGGCAGCCTCTGATGAATGTCCTACGATGGCTATTTTTTTTGTCTTTTTAATGTCAAGGCGGAATCCATTGAATTTCAGCCAGTGAAACACAAGACGATAGAGCATCAGGATAAAAACTGACCAGGTTGATCCGATTAAAATTAAGGCCCGCGAGAAACGAAACTCAACATCCACAAGGGAGTAAACCAGGAGGATTGCCACCGATCCCCAGACCAAACCACGAATAACCTTTAATAGATTGACAGGTTTTTTGTAACCGCCAGAAAATAAGATTCCTAAAATCCAGAAAGCAATATAGATTGGAACAACCATCTGCAAAAATTCCGGCGGATAATACCCTGATTCAAACCTGTAATTCTCCCAGGCCGGAGTAAGAAACAAAAATCCGGAATAAATGAAAACCAAATCAAGAAGCGGGGTATAAATTTTATTAAATATTCTACCAGATACTGAAATAAAGGCCCTGAAATAAATGGCAAGGTGAATCAAAAGTGAATAAAGGCCAGCCTTTCCACCTGAGAAATGTTTTTTTGCAAAAATGATCATGGCCTTGTAAAACACTTTTACATAGTTAAGTGATCCTTTTTTTGTGCTTTCTCCTTTGTAATGAATAATGGTAGTTTCCGGAAAATAATAGTTTTTGAAACCCGCCTGTGTAATCCGGTATGAAAGGTCAATGTCTTCACCGTACATAAAAAAAGTTTCATCCAACAATCCGGTTTTTTCAAGTGTCGCTTTTCGAATTAACATAAAAGCTCCGGCCAGAACATCCACTTTGTGAATGTCATTTTTATCGAGATAGGAGAGATGGTACTTTCCAAATTTTTTTGATTTTGGGAAAAGGCGTGAAAGTCCAAATATTTTATAAAAAGCAACCCATGGAGTTGGTAATCCCCGTTTTGATTCAGGAAGAAAATTACCCTTTCCATCGATCATTTTAACTCCTAATGCGCCAGCATCGGGGTGTGAATCCATAAAGGCAATGATCTTTTCAAAGGTATCTTCCTCTACTACTGTGTCGGGATTGAGCAACAAAACATATTTTCCTTTGGCTTTTTTTATGGCCTGGTTGTTGGCTTTTGAGAATCCGAGGTTTTCTTTATTGGCAATAAAATTTATTTCAGGAAATTTTTCAGCTATAAGTTGTGCTGAACCATCAACAGAGTTATTATCGACAACAAAAATTTCGGTGGGAACATTTTTTGAAGCCTTTAAAACTGAATGCAGGCACTGCTCCAGAAAATGTTTAACGTTGTAGTTGACGATAATTACTGAAAGTTCCATTCGTTTGGCCAAGTAATTTTTTTCAAATGTATTGATTCCTTTTGGATAACGGAAAAGTTTTGGATTTCTGATGTAACGAGGATCCTATTTCCCGAGCGAACTTTCATAATTAACACGGTTGACCAGAGAGCGACCCAGAGTAATTTCGTCGGTGTATTCCAAATCATCGCCGATGGAAACACCTCGTGCCAGCGTTGTAATTTTTACCTCTTTGTCTTTTAATTTGCGATAGATGTAAAAATTGGTAGTATCCCCCTCCATTGTCGTTGAAAGTGCAAGGATTATTTCTATGATTTCACCCGCTTCCACTCTTTTTATCAAGGATTCAATTTCCAAATCCGACGGGCCTATTCCATCCATCGGTGATATTATTCCACCCAAAACATGGTACAGACCATTGTACTGCTGGGTATTTTCAACTGACATTACATCTCGGATGTTTTCAACCACGCAAATAACCGAATTATTCCGCACAGGATTGGCGCATATCTGGCAGGTTTCAGAATCAGAAATATTGTGACAAACCTTACAGTGTTTTATTTCATTTCTCAGTTGGATAAGACTGTTCCCAAAAGCACTAACTTCCGAAGCGTCCTGACGAAGTAAATGTAAAACCAACCTCAATGCGCTTTTCCTGCCAATGCCGGGTAGTTTGGAAAATTCATTAACAGCATTCTCAAGTAATTTCGATGGGTATTTTTCGATATTCATTCGTGCAATTTTCAGCTTCAAATGTAAAATGAAAAATCCAATTAAAATATTTTATATCTGTTATTTCTTTTTCCGTTTTTTGAACTCAAACAGATTTATGTGAATTATCTTAAAACATCATTCCTCCAGATTAGGTACTGCTTGTGCATCGACAACAGCTATGGCCACCATATTAATAATCTCACGGACGGTACTGTCGCGTTGTAGAATATGAATCGGTTTTTTCATTCCCATCAAAACCGGGCCAATGGCTTCAGCCGCTCCCATGGTTTGTAAAATCTTGTAGCAAATATTTCCCGAGCTGAGGTTGGGAAATATAAGGGCATTTGCATCACTGTCGCCAAGTTTCGAAAAAGGAAATCTTTTGTATCGTAACTTTCCGTTTAATGCATAATTGGCTTGCATTTCGCCATCTACAATTAAATCAGGATACTTTTCGTGAAGAATTTTGACCGCCTCTTTTACTCTTACCGGGCTGCCATTTCCTTTAAAAGCACCAAAATTGGAGTAGGAGAGTAGCGCTATTTTGGGTTCAATGTTGAATTTCTGAATTTCAGCTGCCGTTAAAATAGTTGTTCCAACCAGAGTTTGTGCTGAAGGATCCATATTAACTGTAGTGTCGGCAAGGAAAATCGGGCCTTTTTTGGTGATCAGAATGTACATTCCGGCAATATGATTAAATTGTTCTTTTACCCCAACTACCTGTAATGCCGGACGAATGGTGTCGGAATATTTTCTTGAAAAACCGGAAATGTATGCATCTGCTTCACCGGTTTCAACCATCATGGCGCCAAAGTAATCACGGTTAAACATTTTTTCAACTGCTTCGTTGTATGTCATTCCTTTTCGTTTGCGCTTTTCATAAAGAATTTTTGCGTAACGATGCCGCTGATCATCAGAAACTGATTTATATAAGTCGATAACCGGTACGTTTTCAATTTGAAGCTGGTTTTCTTCAATAAGCGCTTTTATTTTCTCCTCATTTCCCAAAAGAATAGGTTTGGCAATACCTTCGCGTATAACAAACTGAACCGCTTTCAGAACTTTAAAATTATTGGCTTCGGCAAAAACAACCCGTTTGGGTTCCTGTTTTGCTTTATTTCGTATGGCCATAATCAGCTTATTGTCGAATCCCATCCTGTTGGATAATTCCTGTTTGTAAGCGGTCCAGTTTTTTATTGGATTTCTGGCCACTCCCGACTTCATTGCTGCTTTAGCTACTGCCACTGAAACGGTATTTATTAATCGTGGATCGAGAGGTTTTGGAATGATATAATCCCGTCCAAAAACAATATTTTGTTTGTTGTAAGCTTTTGCAACAATTTCCGGAACATATTCCTTGGCCAAATTTGCCAACGCCTGTGCTGCCGCAATTTTCATCTCTTCATTTATATGTGTTGCGCGAACATCCAAAGCTCCTCTGAAAATGAACGGAAATCCCAGTACATTGTTAATTTGGTTGGGATAATCACTTCTACCTGTAGCCATGATAATATCCTCACGGGCTTCGGTTGCATCTTCATAGGAAATTTCGGGATTAGGATTTGCCATAGCAAAAACAATCGGATCTTTTGCCATTGAAAGAATCATTTTTTTGGAAACCACATTCCCAACCGATAATCCCAGGAAAACATCTGCATCAACCATGGCTTCTTCCAGCGTATTTATTTTCCGTTCGGTAACAAACTGCTTTTTGATTGGATTTAAATCATTGCGGGATTGATTCAAAACTCCTTTGCTATCCAACATTACAACATTCTCTGGTTTTACTCCCATGCTTATATAAAGCCGTATGCAGGAAACTGCAGCTGCTCCCGCCCCGTTTACCACAACTTTGACTTCATCAATTGATTTTCCAATGAGTTCAAGCGCATTTATTAAACCGGCAGCAGAAATGATTGCTGTTCCATGCTGGTCGTCATGAAATACAGGTATGTCAAGTTCTTTTTTTAAGGTTTCTTCAATCTCAAAACATTCAGGAGCTTTTATGTCTTCAAGATTAATTCCGCCAAACGTAGGTGCAATGGCTTTTACTACTTCAATTAGTTTTTTCGGATCTTTTTCATTTATTTCAATATCAAAAACATCAACATCTGCAAAGATTTTGAATAACAAACCTTTCCCTTCCATAACCGGTTTTCCTGCCTCTGGCCCAATATCACCAAGTCCAAGTACAGCTGTTCCGTTCGAAATTACAGCTACCAGGTTTCCTTTTGATGTATACCGGTAAACATCATCGCGGTTTTTGTGAATTTCAAGACAAGGTTGAGCAACTCCCGGTGTGTAGGCTAACGACAAATCGTATTGTGTATTATGTGGTTTTGTAGGCACTACTTCTATTTTGCCGGGACGATCTTTTTCGTGATAATCCAATGCATCGATGCGTCTTATTTTTGACATGGCATATGATTTTTGATTTTCTTTAAAATTAGAAAAATCAGCGCCAAAAATTTAGGATTTTAATCAGATTCAGGGGCTAATTGTTGTAGAACATGAACGGATAAAATTTAAGATAAATACACTTTAGTGATGAAAATAACTCTCCTGATGACGTAAATGATTTAATCTCATTTTTACTCTGGAATCTTTATCACTAATATTCATCCAGATGAAAGCCCTTTCTAAATCAGAAAAAACCTGGCATTTAGGTTTTCCATTATAACATAACAGCAAGTCAATTGCTTTCTTGGTTTGCTCTGAAGACTTTGTAACTATTGCAAGTTTATTAGTTTCGTCCAGAGGTAGATATGACTTCAAATAACTACCACAACTTTTTATATCATCAAATGTTAATCTGAACTCTGTGTTACGTAAATCAAAAATTACATTAAAGTCCTTTTTGAAAAAAGGATTTTGAACTATTTCCTGTATTAGGATTTTTAGTTCGCTGGAAGTACATTTTTTCTTATGGATAAGAATAATTCCTAAACTCTCAATTATGTGATAACCGCATTTCATTGTGTATTTGTACGAGTTAAAAATAAATTTGGTTTTTAATTATTCATGTTTTGGAAATACCTCATTAATTATCTGTTACGTTTTAGAATTATTGGAAGCTATAATATTACTTTTTGTGTATCATTATTTCAGGATGAGACATATCTCCTTTTTTCAATGGCATTTTTATACATACATCACCGGAAATTCCATCTTAAAAAATCTAAAATACAGCAGAAAACTAATCTTAAATGATGTATCGATACCTAATATTTTTCATTTTAATTCTGAGTCATTTTTTGTGACTTATATCAATTTTTTTATTTACGATAATTTATTATTAATTAACCAGAAATATGGCCTACGATAATTGGTTTTCTAAACAATTCTTTTCCTCTATAAAACCAATCGGTAGTCGAATCAGTACTTCCTAAAGGTGGAAATAAATTGTCGCTGTATCTTTTTTTTACTGGAGGTTTTGAAATAACCAGGTTTAAAGGAACTGCAGAATTTTCATTAACCACAGCCAATTGTTCATTTTCGGGATGAATATTGCTCCAGCAATGATCACACGGCTGAAAATCAATCCTTGCCACATATAGCTTTTCTCCCCGATTCAAAATTACCGGTGCAAGTTTATTCGTTTCATCTTTAATTAATTCTGGTATTTTGAAATCACCAGCTAACTTTTCGCCCCTGTCTCTTGCTTTTTTTAAATAGATTCTATCCTTATTCACCGGATGACCAAATGCTTCCGGATCAATAAAGAAACATGCTTTGCTTTTATTATGATCACTTAATAAGGTGAAATCTTCAAATTTTGCCGGAATCATATCAATATACCCTTTCTCCAACCACAGGCTGTTATAATTTCGACTTGCATCTTTAATCATTACATAGGTCCATTTCGGATTCCATGATTTATTTGGAGGTAAGAATCCATTAATGATTTTTTTGACATCCACTGTTCCTGAAGGAACATCATTATCACCTGCGAATATTTCCTGATCAAAAACAAAAACATTATTATGAGCGTGACGAGGTAGAAATGGTGTTATTAAGCCTTTGTTGCAAACTGCATCATTAATACCAATATAGATTGAAAGCAAAGTTTCAGGAATCATTGGTAAAAGATGCGATAACTCTAAAACATTAATATTTTCAGTTTCACTCAAATATTGAGGGTAATCTTTAAATAAATTATAGGAGGATTTTAAAAATTTATAATAATCATCCTTTGAAAGAGAACTGTCTGCAGGAATTTGTAGGTTGTTTCTTGAAAAATTGATATTCATTTTAATTAAGTTGGTAGTAGACTATAGTCTAAATTCGTTATTAAAGTTAAAAGATAGTTTTACATTTTATAATTGTTATTACAGTTTTATTTTAATTGCGGCGGTGGAATTTTTGGTTGCGGAACTTGTTTAAAATTAAGATAATCAAATGAAACATTTGCTTGTCCGATTTCAACAATGGTAAATTGCATTAATTTAATCGCTGGTTCGGATAATTAAAATTTTTGAATATAGTTTAAAAGCTTATGGAAATCCAAGAATAAAGGATGAACTTCATGCACAAGGTTTTTCAAGTGTCACTGATGAACGTTATAAAAGGCTTTTATTGAGGTTTGATGTGGATTCAAAGAATGAACGTTTAAGTGCAAATATTGTGCAAATAAAAAGAGGTCACAAATTCCACATTTGTAACCTCTTGATTATCAGTAGCGAGAGGCGGGCTTGATAGGTGTTTTCTGAACCTCCTGTAAACACTGTAAACACTGACTTTTTTTAATTTAAAATTTTTTACTTTTCATCCAATAGCATACATTTGTACACTGAATGAGACACTGGATGTAAATATGAGTTATAAAACAAACGTCAGATTTGTTCTGAAAAATATTAATTCAAAAGGTATTGGCTGTGTAAATCTTGAAATTGTATTTATACACAAGGAACACAAGAAAAAAGTAAGAAGGTATGTAAATACAGGTCAATATGTTGGTAAGAATGACTTTGATTCAAATGGTATTAAGAGTTACAGGCAGCCATTGAAAAGTATTAAGCTACTCGTAGAGAAAAAGAAAATAGAAATTGAAGAATTACTCAGAAACTTAGAACTAAATAATGGAGAGATAACACCTGATATTTATGACGTTTCACAAAAGATAAGTGAAGATGCTAAGAAGGACATATTTCAATTGTTTGATAAATTTATAGAATATAAAAGCAAAAAGGTTGAGTCACGAACAATACAGAAATATAATACATTAAAAGTTGTTCTTGAGGAATTTATACCACAGAAAAAACATAGAAACACATATACAACAGATATTACACTGGATTTTTTAGAGAACTTAACAACTTACCTAAGTGATAAAAAAGATTTAAGTATTAACACCATTGCAAAATATCAAAGTGTTCTCAACACCTTTATGGATTATTTAACAGATACATTAAAAGTAAATAAGAATTTAGCATATAAGGAATACCAAAAAATATCCCGAAAAAAAGAATCTGAATCCAAGGTAGTGTTGTTAAAAGAACATGTGCAAAAAATTATCGATTGGACACCTGAAGACAAAACTTTGGAGAAGGTAAAGGATTTATTTCTTTTTCAAATAATGACAGGTGTTAGAATTTCTGACCTTTGTCGTATAAGTAAGTACTTCGTTAAAAATCGATTGCTTTCTTTTCAGATGTTTAAAACAAATACAACGGTAAATATTCCCCTTCATTCAATCGCAAAAGAAATATTAGTTAAATATAATTACAGACTTGGAGCTATTTGTAAGGAATTGGGAGAGAATCAATATAATACGTGCATTAAAGATGTATGTAAACAGGCAGGACTTACCGAAGAAGTTTCAAAACTAAGGATAACCTTAAACAAGAAAATCCCCGTGGAAACACCTCTTTACAAACTTGTAAGTAGTCATGTTGGTAGAACGACCTTTGTTACAAACTGCTTAATATCTGGTATATCTCCTTTTATCGTGATGGGATATACTGGGCATCGTAAAATTGAAACGCTACATTACTATATGAAAGTTGCAGGTGATGTTTCACAAGATGCGTTTATTAAATACGAAGATTATTTTAAATTCAGATGAGATATTTTAAGTCGAAATATGAAATTAAACGATTTGTTGAAAAGGAATTATTGAGTAATAACAGAACAACTAAAGAGTTTTATAAAGATGAAAGTTCAGTCTGGATTCAGTCGAAATATACTTACTATCTTAAAAACTCTCAAAAGGGTTATAATTCAGTTGATGAAATAATTGATGAATTAAAACGAAATAATTTATTGTTCGAAGTTCAACAAATGTCGGATGGATTGGGATATAAGTTCGATTTTGCAGGTTATATATTGTTGTATTCGCAACTGAAAATATTATTAGCAGGTGATGAAACACTGAACAATGATATACTTAGATTTAAACTGCTTACCATTAATCAAACTTGTGATTTTCTTCAATTATCAAGACCATCTGTGTCCAAACTGTTAAATGAGAACGTTATTCCACATATCAAAATATTTGGGCAAAAAAGGATTCAGATGAATGACCTATTGTCTTTTATTTCGGAAAAGAAGAAAGAATAACTAAATAAATTAAAACTAAATGAAGACCATTAACGACATACAACCATCACTGAAAGACTGTGCGAATCTGATTAATTGGTAAAATGAAAGATGTAATTTCTCAAAAACAATACTTTCTAACATTTACTTCGGTTTATTCGGATTTTGATTCGTTTGATATAACTAAAGCAATTTTTAGTGTGCCTACCTACACTGCTATCGAAAAAATTTGCTACATGTTAAGTCAAGTGAGTTTCCCTTGGAATACTAAGGACTCAGTTCATGTTATGACTTTCTTTCATTGGGTATTGCAACTAACAAAAGAGGATAATCATAAGGTTTCAAAAATCATAAGAGAAGAAAGTCTTCATGCCAATCCAGATTTTAGATTTGTTGATAAGGCATCATGCCTAATGTTAATTGAGTATTTATTAGAGAACAACAATAAAAAAGAGCAAAGTCTTTCAAAAGAACAAGAATCAAACCTATTCAAATCGTACTTGTGGTGTGTTCAAAAGGTTATTAATAATCAAAAGGAAGCATTCAATTATAATATAAATCAAAACATAGACGAACTAATATCAAAAATGCTTCCTGCAAAATTAAATTTTGCAGAGGTAGAATCTTATAAAGATTATAGAATTCAGGTGGTTAAAATAATTTATTTCTTTAAGTTTTGTGAGAATGATATTGTTTATAAGGATTATCTAACACTATTTCTAAATAACTACAAACTTGATTCTTGGGAAAAATATCTTCTTGAGTTGCTTACATTTTATTTAAACCAGTCAGGTAACGAAGAAATTACACCAAAATTTAAGATAAATGAAAAGAATACACAGTCGATTAACTTTATTAATAATCTAAGTATTGATGAATATAGTTCTTATCAAAGAACAGACGATTTCAAAGGGTTAAGGAATAAACCAATTCTTAAATATGGCGATAATTATCTATTCTTATATTTTAACTTCTTTGTAGATAAAATTTATCAAGGTTTATTATTTGACTTTGTAAGAGTTTTAAAATTAAATGATTGTCCAATTTCAGATTTTGCTAAGTTAAAAACTGATTTAGGTCAAAAATTCTCTGAACACATTACATTTTATAATCTTATGGATATCTGTTTTAAAAACTATTCTAATATTCGATTAAAAGGAGAAAAAATAAAAGAGATAGTAAAAAAAGGAGAGCCAGATTATTATATGAGGAAAGGGAATAGTATTTTTCTATTTGAATTTAAAGATTCAACTCTCAATGAAAAAATTAAACATTCAGGCGATTTCAACAAAATTAAAAAAGCAGTTATAGAAAAGTTTGAAAAAACATCTAAGAATCAAAAAAAAGGAGTTAAACAATTGATAACTTCAATAATTAATTTTCAGAATTCAATGTTTAATAGAGCAGAGTTGGATATATATGATTCAAATGAAACTGTAATTTATCCTGTAATAGTGCACACTGATAGTAGTTTTGAAACTGAAGGAATTAACTACTTGATGAAAAGACGGTTTAATGAATTATTAGAAAATTCCAATTTCAATAATCAATTAGTAGTAAAAGAATTGGTACTAATTAATATAGATACATTGATTGCATTGCAGGATGTTTTTAATCAAAATAAATTAGATTTTAAAAATTGCATTAATGAATACCACGATTTTTCTGGCAAAAAAAAATTCATTTTAAATCAGTTATATTCTTTAGATAAGTTTTTATTCCAGCAAGCCTTTAGCGTTGGTTACAGATATCGAGCACCTAAAGAATTTAAATCAATGATTAATGAGCAGATTAAAAAAGAAAAGAATGAATTTCTTTAGTGCAAAAATGTATTTACATAACCCAATTTGAGATAGAAAACAAAGTGATACTAAAAGAAGAAATGTAATAATATATTTCCACACACGTAACCTGCAATATTGAAAAACAAGAATGCTCACTGCAATAAGAACATACGATAATAAAAAGGTGATTGGAAATTACATCGAGAAGGACAACCAATCAGAATACATTTGTGAGTATTGCGGGAAAAATGTTATTCATCATAAATCAGAATCTAAAGTACGAACAGGACATTTTAAACACAGACAAGGTGAATCAGATTGTCCAAACCAAACGAAAGAAACAGAATATCATATAAAAACTAAACTTGATATTTATTCATACATTAAAAATGGTTGGGGTAATAAGTTAAAATTAATAGAACTTGAGAAGTGGATATGTAAAAATTCGATAAGACCTGATATTTATATTGAGACAAGTAGAAACAAAATTGCAATAGAAGTCCAAGCAACGATTTTAACGGTATCTGAGATTAAAAGAAGGACAGAAAAGTACAATAAAAATGATATAAATGTTTTATGGATTTTACCATTCGAATACAAAAGAATTTGGGACTATAAGATAGTCCAAGTCGGATACGGAAACGACAAAAATGTATTTGACTGGACACTCGCAGAAAAAGTAAAGATGAAAGAAATGGAAATATTTCTTTACTGGGCATATTTCAAAAGACTAATATATTGGGACTTGGAGCATGAACATAGTAATTCATTTATTTGCGTAGGCTTCGATGAATATAAAAATGATAATGTAGAATTCTGGAAAGATGGAGAAGAACATTCTTATTCAGGGAAAACTGCAAAGACGATAAAAACAGCGAGTTGGATAAAATACAATCTTAAATTTACTGATTTTAGAACAACTTTTGGAAAGGAATTTAATCCACCGTATAGAAACTATGTGATTCCAGAAAGAGAATTATTTACTTATGATAACAGAAAATACAGTAGGTAGCAAATTATAAAGACAGGTCGGGTTTTAGTGGTCTGATAAGTCATACCTTTTGTCCATTTTCCTGCGCCTCTTAAACGATTTTTTCAGAAATACCGCCTGACCACGTACAAGTGACTGTTAGCTGTATGCGTGAACGAAATAAATTAAGACAACATTAAACAAATTTTAGATTGAATAAGAGTGTAATACCCGACAAACGAATGCCTCACTTAGTTTTACTTGGTGCAGGTGCAAGTTTAGCTTCGTTTCCAAATGGCGACAAAGATGGAAAGCAACTTCCTTTAATGAATAATTTGGTTCAAAAGCTGGATTTGTATGATATTATTCCAAATAAGTTTGAAAATCTAATTGATAATTTTGAAAGTTTATATAGTAAAATTGCAAGCGATAAAGCGTTAACTTCTATAAAAAATATAATTGACAGGAAAGTCTATGAATATTTTTATTATCTGGAAATACCTGAAAAACCAACTCTATATGACTACTTAGTTTTATCCCTAAGAAATAAAGACTTGATTGCAACATTCAATTGGGACCCCTTGCTTTTGAAAACTATGAGAAGGCACTCCCAAATAAATAATTTGCCCGATGTTGCTTTCTTACACGGTAATGTTGCTGTTGGTATTTGTTCAAAATGCAAAATAAAAGGCTACAAATACAATAAAATATGCCATCATTGTTATAAGCCATTTGACGAAATGCAATTATTATATCCAGTTGAAAATAAAGATTATAGTTCAGACAAGGCAATCAATGATGAATGGGAAATTTTAAGAGATTATTTTAAAATTTCTCTAATGGTTACAATTTTTGGTTATAGTGCACCAGTTTCTGATATCGATGCGAAGAAACTAATGCTTGAGGCTTCTCTCGAAAACAAATCCCGTGTATTTTACGAACTTGAAATTATAGATATAAAACCCGAAGAAGAAGTTGAAGAAACGTGGAATGACTTTATCCACAACCATCACTACTCTATTCATAAAAATTTAAAAGAAACTTATCTGTGGTATCATCCAAGACGAACAACTGATGCATTTTTTGACGCTTATTTGATGAACAGTCCTTGGGATTATAATCCATTTCCAGAGTTTAATGACGTTTATGAAATGCATCAGTGGATAGAACCATTATTAAAAGAAGAACGAATACAAAATGAATCAGAAAATCATTGAAACGACTAACCTTGAAAAAGAAGTTCCTCAATATCGGACATGGTTTAGGTTACATGGAGATGTAATTTTTGTTTCCGTGATTTATCCATCAAATTCGAACCGTAGTTCTCATTTTAGAAGAAAAACTAAACCAGAAACTAACCAAAATAAAAAAGACAATGAAATGTGTCTTTGGCATTCTGACTGGCAATTCTCTAAAATTGAGAACGAATATGGCTTAGAAAAATCAGGAACTAAAACCTATGAGATTACAGTAAAATTCGATGAGGAAATTCACAGAATTGATAGTGTTGTTAAAAATATCGCAATTGAATTCCAACATACTTTGAATGTTTCGGTTAACGAAATGGAATCACGCTACATTGCCCATAAAGCGTTAGGCTACATGCCATATCTGATTCTTGACTTTACTGATTATTCTGCTTCAAATACAATTCTAAGAATATCAAAGTTTAACTCTAAAAAGTTAGATGAATATATTTGCAAATATGACAGTAATGAAACATTTAGTCAGTTCTTAAAAACTGTACGGAAGTGGTTTACTTCCAAGTATTTTAAAAACAGAAATTTGTTTCTTGATTTTAGTGACTATATAATCAGATTCGTTCCTAATGGAGTAAATACAATTTATAGATATGAACGAGAGTTCTTTATTGAAAATCTACTTCAACTCGAAACCGTCTTAGAAAATGATGAAGAAAATGCGAAAAGGTTAATAGCTAAACAGAAGGAGGAAGAAGAAATCAAGTTACAGTTATACTTAAAGCAGGAAAAAGAAGATAAAATAGCATATAACAAGAGACAAGTTCTTCAATCACAGGATTATCATTATTTCAGAAAATGTGAATCAAATAAATTTATTAAAGAAGCTATCCATAATACTTTAGGACTTCCTGAATATGTCAGCTATTCTTTGAAACAAGACAACCATCCAGGATATCACCGTAAAATCCATATTTATAGACTTCACAGGGCAATTGAACTTGAGCCAGAACTGGAAATTCAATATACCGTACTTGGTTCTTATAATGACAATGAATATTCATTTCTACAATCTAACATTGATGTAATAAAAAAAATGGGAGAGAATAACACTGGTATCAAAAGATTGATTTTAAAACAAAAACCCAAACAGCGAATAAAATTAATCGCAATACAAAATGAAATAGTTAAAGGTTATCTTCATTCATTTAATGATTATGCTCTATACACATACAATGAAAATGAAGAAATTGAGAGCAAAGAATATTTTATTTTCAACAGAAAAGTAACTAAACCTATTTATTGCGAATTATCGGACTATTTTACAGCATTTTGTCAAACAGAAATTAAAAACAAGGATGCACGAAGAATCGTAGAAGATATTCATTTCGAAGATAAATACCGCCATAATTTTATTGAATGCATTATGCAAAACTATCTGCCAGAAGACATACTTGAAGATTATTATAACAAATATGATGAACCTATACCGTTTGGTTATGAATAACTTTATGAACAGGGAAAGTCAGTATTCTTAAATGCCATGTATAATAACGCATGACCAGTGAATTTATATTTTAAACATGCAGCCAAGCAACCTGCATTTATTCATTAATTAATATTATTCCATCAAGTCCTAAACTTAAATCTTGTTGTTCTTTTAAAACATTCAATTCATCATCAGTATATAAATCCTTGTTAATCATATCATGAGTTACTAAATCAAGTATTCGTTTATCAAAACCAAAATGTAATCTTGGAACACCTACTTGTGTGGTTAAGAATTTGTAACCATCCACAATTTTTTCAGTACGGAATGAACTTCTATTTTCTCTAAAAAATGAGTAAAATGTGGAAATTGTTTTTTTCTCATCAAAATCAATTTTAATACCATTGTTATCGTTCTCTGGGTCAACTATTATTCCATGAATAGGAGAATTAGATAGGTCAAAGTAGCAAGCTGTACGAGTTAGCGGAGTATTGCCATTACAACTGATTACTTGCGAAACTTGATTTATTGCATGTTGCAGTTCATTTATATTAAAACCAGACCTTCCTTTTGCTTCAAAAATATGTGTTCTATTTAAACCTTTTAATCCAATTAAATCTGGACGACAAGCATTTTTAGTAGAACGCCCAACAATAACCTTTGATTTCGCTTTTCCTCTTTCATAAAATGAAATATTTTCTAAGTCATCAACATGAAAAAGCCATTTAATTTTGAATTTATCTTCTGCGTACAGCTTTGTTAAGCCTTGTCCTATATAATAGGAAATAGCAATTTTTTCACTTTGATTCAATTTGAAAAATCTGTCTTGTAAGACCAGACTTCCATTTTGAAGTTTAGTAAAAGCTAATGCTTTACAAATTTGCTCTCCAATTCTGAATATTCCAAGATTGAAAACATCATTCCAACTGCCTTGACCAACAGTTAAGATACCTCTCGCTACATCGAGTGGACTAATATTAATTGTGCTTTGTCCATTAAAATGTGAAAAAGGTGGTTGATAATTTGAAACGTCTAATTTTATCATTTTTAGTTTCTTTTTAATTCACGTGATAACCCTTCTTGATAAAAAAATTGGATGAATTTAATTGTGCGTTTGACAATTTATCCATTCTCTCAAATACTTAATAGGGAATGGCATTACGGTTAGTTCTCCATTCTTAACAAAATCGACATTCATTAAAGGCAGTAATTCATCAAAGATGAATGCAGAGTTATTGATGACTTCAATCTCTCTAATAACCGAAGCTCTGGGTATCTGTTGTTGAATCCCTCTGCCCTTAACCCCAACAAAATAATAGTATTTATCTTTCTCTTGAAATTGATGAATATCTAACTGACTATCTAAAATTTCATAACGTGTTTTATCTCGTAAAAACGATTTTAAGATTTCACCTGTTTGTGCCTTAACCAATTCAGATAGCTGCTTTTTTTCAGTTCGTGAAAGACAATTCAATAATGTGTGTTTACTCCAAGTTTCCAACATGTTTAAGTTGAGCAAAACTTGATTTAATCTTTCATCATTATCTATTATTTCTTTAATATACGTTTCAGCTTCTTCTTTTGATAATTTTGTAGATTCCGATTCTTTCGAAAGTATTTCGTGAATTTCATCAAACTCTGGTAAAGTATAGTCTTGAGTTCTCTTTATGCTGTTGATGTTGTTTTTATTGTCTTTTACAATAAATTCAATGTTTATGTCATTGTCAAAAATATCACACAAGTCGTCAAACTCACTTTGATTAAATAAATCACGAATAAATTTCTCAAACGTAAAATGACCATTAGGTTTAATAGTCATAAAATAAAATTCATCCTCAGACTTTGTTCCAAAAACCCAATCGTTGCCATAGTTAAAGTCTTTCCAGTCAACTATAGTCATTTCATTATTAGCGATATCATTTTTAATGACTAATTCTTTTAAGATTGCTTTAACTGATGCTTTAGAGCCAGATTTAAAGTCTTGTGAAGTTATATGTTGAACATTAATACTTGCTTTATATGGGTCAGTTAGTTCGTATTTTTCATAGTAGTTCCTGTTGCGAAGTAGCTTTATATTAAAACCATTTTTTTTCTCCTTATTCGAGATTTTAACATGACACAAAGGGGCAATATTCTCTATATCGTATTTTAACTCCCTAATTAATTCTATCGATTCTTCTTCTTGTATTAAATCGACCAATGTTATGTTTTGCTCTAAGTCCTCTACCTTAAATGTATTTTTATACCTTACTGTATTGTCCGATTCCGCAATTTGAAAGGAAATATTCAGGTAATCAGCAAGTTTATCTTCTATTATTGCTAATGTTTCTTTTAGAATTCCAACCTTGCTAATATTAAAACTTTCTAAATCTTTAAAGTCCAAAAAAGCAATACTATTCTTTTCTAATGTGCCATTTCTGAATGTTTGTTTTAATATAAATTGATTCTCGGATTGTTCATCTGAATGCAAAATACGTTTTAACGAGTTAGTTGAATGAACAAAAGTATATTTGGAATATTCATTAAACTTTTTCAATCCAAAATCCATTTTCTTGGAAAGTAAAACATTTGAAAATGTTTTTACATTCAGTTCCAAGGAAAGAGTATTGTTGATTTTAAATTCTAAAGCAACGATTTTAAAAATTAACTCCTTTTCTTTTGTTTTACTTGTTTTAAAATGCTTTGGATTAAATAAGTATAATTTACCAGTTAGATTATTAAACGATAACCTTTTATGTTGTGGTGTGGAAATTGAATTTACAAACAACTGTGCAAGCAAATGAGGGGGAATCATTTTACAATCCTTTGAGGTTTCTATAACCTTAAAGATTAATGAATTTATACTATTTAAACTATGCAAGTGTTTTGCTAAGTTTATAGCTTCAAATTCTTTTTTTAGGTATAATGCATAAAACGTACTTCCCTGTTCAAAAACAATACTTTGGGCATTTGTTTTCAGATTAATTTCATCTAAAAATACTGCACCATATTTGATATAATTCTCAGTCGTTGAGAATTGAATAATTGTAAAATTTTTTAGGATATTTTCATAATGGAAATCGATTAACAGCCTATTAGTTTTGAAAGTGTTCATTACTATCTATAATTGTTAAAATGTTTTGATTTAGTTGCTTAGTTTTCGAATTCCAGAGGTATGGTATTTCAACAATTTTTCCATCTGATGACTTTAAATATTTCATTGTTGAAGAACTTAAAATGTTTATAATGTATGCTTTATCCCCATTTACTTTTTCAAGTTTTTTTCTGATTTTTTCTAACTGACTTTGCGAGTCAATCTTCGTTTTTTCTTTCCAATGCTTAAAATCAATATAGATATTCTCATATTTGATTTTAAAATCAAATAATTCGTAATGTTCTAATGGTAGTTCATCTAACTTTAGTTTGAAATGATTTTCAAGGATAAATTTACCAACCTGCTCTCCAATTGCACCTTTGTAAATATTATTAAAAAGTTCAGGAGGAAGGATATATTTATTTTTTCTAAACTCTGTTGCCCATTTATTTTTTTCGAAGTAATTCTTGACTCCTTTAATTTCAAATAGTTCTTTTAACCTTATCGATTCCTGTGATACTTTATAAGGCAATTTACGGCCAAAATCAATGGTGATATTTGAGTAATCATCTTCTTGGTTATACGAATAAGAATTATTCCCAGTAGGTTGCTCAATGTATAAATCCAGAATTCTGTTTAGCTTGTGGTTGTTAACATCTTGAGTTGAAATAGTAGGAAATCTTAAACACATTTCCCGCAAATTCTCCCATTCCTTTTTCTGGTTCTCTTTCCATTTCCATTCTGAATTTACGAACTTTTTTATATATGAATTAATTTTGAGGTTAGTTAAATTCGCAAGATTTATAAGTGTGCTTTCCGTATTGTCCAGTTTAAAACCACCGTGATTTGAAGATTTAACAAGTGCTTTGAACTCTTTAAGTACAATATTATTTTCAACATCAAAATCGCAAATCAGCTTGTCTAACTCTGCATCCGCATATATAAATATGTTTTTTGATTTTAGGTTTGTTCGACAAATTCGACCTAATGCCTGAATAATAAATTTTGCAAAATGCTGCTTAATATTTTCATCATTATATAAAAATCCATTATTTGGACTTTCTAATTTAGTTGTCGTATTAAAGGAAGCTAATAAATGCTTGAAAGCAATTGTGACCTGCTTATTAAGTTGATTAATTGAGATTTTACCTGCCTGTACAAGAAATTCTAATTGAAAAAGATATTTAATAAATCCTTCTTCATTCAAATCTTTATTAATCTGTTGAATTAAGTGTGTTGGTTTGTCTAAGTATATCGCATTTATATCAGTCTTATTTTCTTTGTTCCAATTGGGGAGAGTTTCATCTTTAACATCAATTAACTTGTCGGGATTAGGAGCAATATATTGTAGGTTTTGTCCTGCCCCCATGGTCTGATACATAGAAATGATAAAAACTTTTTCATCACGCTCTAAACGTGATATAAATGATTGTTTTTTGTTTTCGAAGTCACTACTGTTAATGATAGTATAAGAATTTTTTACAGAGTATTTCTTTTCTCCTTTTTTATTTACATTTTGGAATAATTCTTTCCTATCGGTTGTTTCCTCAATAAGGTATGAAAATATCTTTTCTAATATCCTTAGATTGAGATTTTTATCATTCCATGTGGGTTCCTTATTTAGAAGACATAGGAATCCCTTAATTGCGTCTTCTTTCAAAAACTGTTTAAAACAATACCCTAATTTTAGATATCTATTAAATAAGTAATCAGTGATTTGAGGATTGTCATTTTTAAGTTCCCCAATGATATCACGTGCTAATTCTTTGTCTTCAAAGAGTTGTATGAAATCTTGTTCGTAATTTGAAAAGGTTAGCCATTGTGTGGAGATAGCAACCTTCTTATAATTCTTATTCTGCTGTTCAAATAGTAAGGAGAGATATTCTTTTTCACTATGGGTTAATTCAATAAAACTTTGCCCCAGTTGTCTTTTAAAATATGATATGTCATAATTACCTGTTACGGTTTTTACTAATGCAGTTGCGGAGATACCAATTACTTTTGCTTTCTCTGCGAGTTTTATAATAAATTTTTCTGGTGTGTTTTGAAAATTATAAATAAATGATTTTGTTTTAGATTGATGCAATTCATTATCTACAAAATCAAAATATCTAAAACCATTTTCATAAATGCTAAAATCATAATTAAGTTCAATATTTCTTTTTTTAGGTTTCTCTCTTGCTCTTAAAATCGTTTCGATGATATAATTTTTATATCTACTTTCTAATCCAAATTCCTCTATAACAGAACTAAGCGCATGGTCAAAAGTGAAGTCTAATCGATTAGGATTCTGTAATCTTTCTTGTGTTTCAAGCTGTTGATAGTTTTCAGCAATACTTTTTATAATTCCACTAAAATAATTTACGAAACCTTTGATTTGATTAAGAAGAGAAACAATATTCTCGCCAGAACTTGGTCGCTCAGTTTCGAAAATAATCTCATTAACTTTGGTATAATGATTTGTATTTAAGCGAATGAAATTTTTATTATTCCTATAAACAGAATGATATTGAAAATCATGAAAAAGTAGATTTCTTTGATTCTCATTTTCATCATTTATAGTTGTCGATTTAAAGCTATAATCAGTGTAATATCGGTCAACAATTTCTTTGGCTTTATCCTTTATTGTTTCTTGAATTTTTTCAAGATTTAGGTTGTATCCTTTCTCCAATAACTCTTTTCGTTTCTTGGAGTGGGTCGTGAATTTTTGAGGGAAAACATTATTTGATAGTGCCCAATATATTTCAGTAAAAAGATGTATGAAGTCAATTCTTTGCTTCTTCCCCTTTTCAATAATATTATTCAACAGGTTGTCCTTGGTTGCATCAAATTCGTCAATAAATATTATTGCATCCTTTGTAATGTCATTATCGAGAAATGAGTAAGATGGTTCGACTAAAGTGCTGTTCTTATAATAAAACTTATCGATGCTTAAAAAGAATACTTTTCTTTTTGAAGAATATACTGCTGGGTATAAGTCACCTATCCATTTTAGTTTTTTGGAAGTTTGAATAGCTTTTATACGTTCTGTTCTATTTCGATAGTTTTCTCTAAGAAACTTCTCAATAATTTGCCTAAACTGTGGTTCTAATTCATTCCTGAGTTTATCTTTTAGGTCTCCAATGATTCCTTTTAACTCAGGATTATTTCCGTGCTTATTTATTTGATTTACGCAGTGTTTAATTGCAAAGAAAACAGAATGATTTTTAAAATATTTATTGATTGAATCCTCAACGGTATCAAATCTCTTTAGTAAGCTTTCTGAGTTTGAATCTATAAATGTAACGTGCTTATCAAAAGCATGTTCTTTGTTCTCTGGGATAAAAAAACTATCTCTTAGTTCTTCAAAGGGAAGATTCTTTTTTAAATTTGTTAGAAAGAATATTTTTTTATTTTCTGTGCAATAATCCTCGTAATTTTCATAAATCCATTTTAATACATTATGTGTTTTTCCTGAACCTGTAGGAGGATTAAACAATAATAAACCATTTTCGTCATTACAATAGTTGTTTAATATTTTAATCATTTCTTTTCTGTTTCAATACAACTTTTCAGACCATATTCTTTGATAAATATGCAAGTTTATTCATCCAACTTTATCAGCTTGTTTAATCTAATCTGCTTTTTAGTTCTTGTATAATAATGGGGACAAATGATTTTCCTGCCCATTTATCACTGATGTACTTCATAAACAACATAACCAGCACATAATCCTTGTAATGGCTGGCATCCATGCCTCCACGTAATTCGTCACAACTTGCCCAGAGTGAACTATATAGTTCGGATTTTTTTATTGCCATATCAGTTTAAAGTATAGAGTAATTTTGAAGAATTAGTAATCACGTAAAGTTCGCAAATTTGGCATAAAATGAAAGAGATTGATGTGTTTTTTGATGGGTGAAATGGGAAGAATGAAGGCTTAAAATTAAAATACGTTAAGAAAATTATAGGATGAGAATTACCCTGATTTCAATGATTTCGGAACTGATAATTTCGCTAATCACTCTTTAACAACTATGAAATTTCCAATTGCATTTATTTAAGGTAAGTAGTTTCCCAGTGATTTTGATTTTTATGGTTTATTCCAATCAAGTCTAATTCATTTAGCAAATCTTCAGAATATGCAGCTTTGAAATATTCCAAATCGATTTCATGCTGATACATATTATCATTTCCTGAGATAGTGGTATATTCATAGTTTTGCTCCAATTGTGTTTCTGCTTTTTCCCATATCACTTGAATATAAGCAAGGTTTTGTGGTGACTTTATCGTATTATAGGTATTTGAATAATTAAGCCTTGCAGTTTTTAAATAGTATTGAAGCCATACCATGAAGTTTAACATGCCATTTAAATTGCCATCACTTGTGCTTGTTCCATTAATTGATGGTGCTTTACCTGATTTTAAGTATAGGTAAGTAAAATGAGCACCACCAGTGTAGGAATTTAATTCCTCTAAAAGTGAATCAAAACTATTATCTCCATCTTTGTGGTCTTCGATGTAAGTTTTATATCGGTCTGCAACTTTAAGTTTTTCAGCAATTGTTTCTTCAACAATACTAATATGTTCTGTGTTTTGGGAGTTCACTTCAACTGTAAATATGTTACCACAAAATAAAAAAGTCTTTTTGTAGTTGGAACTGCACATTCTTAGTTTTGAATTCGTCATGTGATTTGCTTCGTGAACAACACTTGCTAAATACGAGGGTTTAAGTTCTTCAAAGACATTCAACAAGTTACACCAAGTCATAAAATCAACTGGGTTTCTAACGAAAATGTTAAATGCATGTTCCCTATCCACCTCGTACAAAAGGTTATATAATAACTTGTGCCTGGCATTAACTGTGTCGAGGTGTTGAATTGCTACATGGGAATACATCTTATTACAACAGTCGGATTCACATTCTAAGGCTGAATTTAAAGTCGTAAATACCAAGTCCTTCCCATAAAATGTACCTGTGGAACTAATGGCATATGCTCTTAGGTAGTAAGTTTTAAATTCATCTAACGCTGTTACTTCTCCACTATAATTACCATTAATTTTACCGTTTGAAATTGACCCCTTATTCATTTCAATAGTTGGGTTTGGAATAGTATCCCAAACGACTCCAACAGAAACTATTTGCGATTCTACCTCCGTACTTACAGATGCTTCGTATTCAACAGAATTAGATGTAACCGATTTTACCAATAGCGATTTTACTGTTATACTATTCGAACTAACTAACATTACGGTATCAGAATAAAAAGGACTACAAAACCCATCTACTATTTTTGCTCTATACAATCCAGAGAGGTCTGTATTCTTCAATAATAAGGTCGGTTCATTTGCATCTTGTATGTCAGTCCAGTTTAACGAGTCTGCACTATGTTGCCATTGGATATTGCCTCGAAAATCATTAACTTTTAATAAAAGCGAATCATTGGAAATGTCGATAGTCCCAGACTCGGTTATTGCTATCTGTGCATTAGCAAATGTTGTAATGAACAAAAGAGATAGCAGGAAGGAAAATATTCTAATATACTTCATGATAGGAGGATTGATTTAGTTAATAATTAATTGTTTTGAGATACTCCTATCATTGAACTTGCATCGAAGAATGTAATATCCAGATTTAAGTTTTAGGTCAAAGGTTTCATTAAAATTCGTAGTGGAAATTTGCTGTTTACATTCGTAGATGCATTTCCCAGTCATATCAATTATTGAAACTTCTAATTCACTATATTGAAGTCCATTTAGTTTAATCATGAACTTTCCGCTATTTGGATTTGGAAAGAGTATCACGTTTATATCTTCATCCAATGTAATTTCTTCATTACTCGTCCCAATACTATTTACATTAACCGTATATGGGATTGTAATTTGACAGCCATTATTATCAGTAACCGTTAGCACATAAAAAGTCGTATCATTAGGAGTTGCCAATGGATTTAGAATAGTTGGTTCATCAAGATTACCAGCAGGTGACCATGAATATGTATATTCTTCCACACCACCAGAAATATTTATTCCTGTTGCGAGGTTTATTGTTGTGCCTTTGTCAATTGTAGTTTGATGTGAGGGAATGGAATAGTTTAATGGTGATGGCTGGTTTGAATTTAATACAACTTCTATTTGTGCAAAGGTTAATTTTGCAAGGATTAAGTATAACAGAATAAAAATAGTTGAAAACTTCATTTAGGTTTTTTGATTTGAATTTTGTTAGCGTTAAAAGTAATAAAACTTGGATTGAATCTTGTAAGAATTTTTTCTGACACAAGACTCAATATTATAAATTTTTAAACTCGCATATAGCTTTTTTACCTGCTTAATTCTTCAAAAAGATAAAATGTGTAAATTACATCATCTTCGTACCCATAAACTGATATAGCATTTTTACCAGAAATAACCTTATTTCTGCATCCTACTTTCAATACGATTCGTACTCAAACGACATGTATTCAGATGGTAAACTTTCATCGTTTGTGCCATAACTGACTTTCATCAAGGTTGGATAGTTTTGTTCATTCACATCATAATTTAACCTAATTGTCATTGAACCATCACGATATTCGCTGATACAAAAGTCATTTTGCCATTCTGTTTCCCATTCACCCATATATAGGTCTATTGCTTGAAAAATAGCAATATTAATATTTGATAGTGGATGTATAATACCATTAAATTTAAATTCAGCATTATCAACTGTTAAATTGTCATCACCATTCCAATTTAAAATGGTTTCGTAAGAAAAACCCTTCTTTGTTTTTTTGATTATTCGCCCTTGTGAATCTAATTCAAAAATGTCATCTTCATTATATTTTTCATCCACAAAAATAAATCCATCATCAGTCCATTCAATGTCAATGACGATAGTATATTTCATTCCATCATAAACATCATAAGTTATTTTAATAGGCTTCCCATCAGTATTATTTTCAATATCATAAGTCGTTGTATAATTACCTTCAACAAGAATTAATTTAACGAGGTGATTGTTTGAATCATATTCAAATGTACTTGGATTGTCCAGATTCGCATTATAAGCCATCTTTGTAATTCTTAACCGTCCACTTTCGATATCACTTTCATCCTCACAACTGGTAGTTATTATAACAACTGCAAACATCAGCTTAATCAAATAAATCAAGTTTTTCATGATATTTAGATATGTGTTTATAAATTAGTTATATATGGCTATTACAAAAAATAAGAACTATCAGAATTACATATCCTTGACACATAATACTAAGCATTTTGTATCATATTTACACCTAAATCCAAATTCAATTAGAAAACCATCTTTCCAACTTAATTTTGATATATCAATTTCTCTATATGGCTTTGAATTTTTCATCGAATAAAATTGACAATCTATAACTCTAAACTGAGACCCATGTTTGAACGTTAATGCATTAGAAAAAAAAGTGTTTCCATCAGTAAAGGTCGTAACTTCTTCAAAGTTTTTATTTGTTAGATACTTAATTGCCTCAATCCAATCATCTGATGTTGAAATATGCCACCCATTAGGACTTGCATTAGCAAGTTCATCAACACTATATAAGAAATGTTCATATATAGCTGGGGCTCTTTTCCCATAAGCAAGTCGGTCAGTCATCCATATCTGTTTGCCAACTTTTATCCACGAGTATTTTCGTCCATCTCTTTTGTCTCTGAATATTCCTTTAGAGGCATTTTTAAATAACCAGTTTTCAACGTCTTCATAAAATGGACTTTCTGGATAGTTATTCAGATATTTTTGAGCATCTTGCGAATTCCAGTTTTTGTTCAGGTTATCCCATTCGATTCGACTAATATCCAACTGAATATCAGTGATGTAATTACTATATGGGAATCTGTTTATAAAATTGTTTAATTCATTGACATTTTTCGAAGTTTTAATCTTTTCATATTCTAATTCGTGGATTAAACTATCAATATTGAATGTAGTTTCAGGATATTTGGATTTAAAATCATAAGCTAATGCTAAATCTTTTTTTTCAAGTAATTCCTTGAATTTATCTCTCTGGCTATTGCAAGAAATAAGTGTTACCAGAAAAAATAAAATCAAAGCTGAAATCGTTGTTTTCAGGAATGTATTGTTCTTCATTTTAATAGTTTATCGGTTAGTATTTTAGTTAATTCAACTTAATGTCATGAACATGTATATCTATAAATGAGATGTAGATTGATTCTGTTATTACTAATAATAAGTAATAACTCTCTTAATTACAGAATCAACAGTCTTCTCATCGACATAATCTAAATTGTATTCTGTCCTTTCAATCCAATTTCCATATGAATCATATTTATACTCCCATTCTTTATCTTTGGTTGTGCTCATTTGATTTGCACTACTTATTGAAGTAATCTGGTCATTAGAATCCCAAAAGATTTTAGTAATACCAGTTCTTAATCCAGAGTCATTAAATGCCATACCTACAACATCCTTATTAAACTGTTGACGGTAGTTAATAACCGTTAAATTTCCATTGTTATAACTGTAATTGCGTTCAGTTATGCTCTCCCTAATATCTGTATCCTTCCAATAATCTTCCTCAATTTTTTTTATAACTAAATTTTCATCATTGTATTCAAGAGTTATTTTCTGTCTTTTTGTACCACTATCACTGGTTATTATTTTTTTATTGCCATTGTATTCAAAATCATAATTGATATATCTATCGCCATTACCGTTGTAAACATGCTTATACTTGAGTTTCCCGTTTTCCCATGCATATTTAATTTTGTATTTCAATTTATCATTCTCCCAAGGATGACTTCTTTGTAATATATCCTTTGTTACTAAATTTCCATCCAAATCGTAATAGAACGCCCATTTAAACCCTGATTCTGTATATGCCTCAATCAAATGACCAGTATTGTCATATTCGAAATTTAACTGGTCAAAACCCCATGTATTCCAGTCCAAATCAATATGAATAGCAACCATACCAGCAACTATTTTTATACTATTTTCGTCTTCAAACATATCTAAATTTAATTTCTCTAAAAATTCGTCAATTTCATCATCAAATGTTCCAGCCTTAATTGATATTCTGTTACCTAAATCATTATATTTCGTTTGATACAATAATTTATTCCCATCGTTTTGAGAATACCTTTGTACTTCAATTGTTTTAACAGCACCCTTTAGCATCTCTCTTTTTAAATCATTATTTGCCATTATTTTAGAATAGATTTCGGTCAATGGATTGATATATTGACTATTTGGAAATCTTTGTTTGAAGTTTTCAAATTCCGATAATGAACAACTAACTAAAAGTTTTTCATAAATTAATTCTTCTAATTTCGATTTAGCAATATTCACCCTGCTATCATCTGGATAATTCGTCAAGAATAATTCATATGATTCTAAGCTGTTATCTTTTACAGCTTGGGCATAAAGTAAATTCGGAAGGTCTTCCATAATTTTAGATGTATATTTGGAATTTGGATACTGATTTGCGAATCCAAGATATTCCGAATACGATTTAGTAAGTGTAGAAAAAACCAATGAATCTCTCAAATGAATTGCAATTGGAATGTTTTTGTTATCACTATTTAAGTATGTATCAATGTATTGATTCAAAGACGAAACAGCCATATTAGCTTTGGCGTTTTCAAATGCTGATTCATATAATTTAGCCTGTATTTCCGTAACATGTTTTGATTTTGGGTAAGCATTAATAAAGTACTTATAGCTATCGGTTGAATTACTACTTTTTGCTTCATTATAAGCAGCAGTCTCTTTTAATACAACAATTTCGTCCTTATACCCACAATCTTGGCAAGCATCCAGTGCTTTTTGATATGATTTCTCGGTATTAATTTTTACAGCTTCGCTGAATATGCTTTGGTAGATTAAATCATGAACCTTGACGATGCTTAGGTTGTACTTGTCAAGAAATTTATCAACCTCGGCTTTATCAGCATCAATATTTGATAATATCTCAAATGTTTCAAGTGATTTATAAGGGTCATAATTATCATAGCTATTATTCGCTAAAATAAGGCAATTAGAGATTCCCAATAAGAAATCTTCTTCACTATTTTTTACAGCAGAACCAGAAGAAAATTTGTAATTCTCATTCGCAGCTTTTGCAATATCGCCTTTTTCAATATAGTTAAACATCTTTTTGAAATTTTGAGCAAAAAGACCTTGATTGAGTGCAAGTAAAAAGAATCCAAGTATCAAGTATGATTTTAGTTTTAAAGGTTTAAGGTTTGGACTCATATTGTTTTATTTTTAATATAATTTGATAAAATTCAATTGTTAATAAAAGAAAAAGCGTGGAAACAAACACTGTTCCTGAAAGGTTCTGACAAAACCATAACAAAACAGGTGAATCCACGCCCGTACTGGGCGTTCACGATTACTGCTGTTGTCATTAAAATTGTCAGATTTTTCAGGCAACAATAACGTTTACGCTAATATTTTAACTATGGCGAATTTACGAATTATTTCTGTTATATATTTGAAGATAATTTGTGTAAACTAATATATAATCGCCCAAAGTTTTTATTTAAACTGTTTGCGATTAGACTAATTCATATGTGCAATCCCCAAAATATATTAATCTCGATAATCATTACGCTCTTAAAAGTCGCTTCAAATTAACCTTGTTATGAATCGTTGTGAATTTTTGTAATTCGTCAATCAGTTGTAATACTTTCTCAATTGGTGGTTCAGGAAGTCCTTTATGTTGGCTATCTGCACCGATATTAACTTGAATTGGTTCACAGGATTTTAGCATCTCCACAAATTCTTGTAAATCGAAATCCAGAATGGGTTCAATGGTTATATAAAGTGGGTGGTTTATTAACTTCATTTGCTCGACCCTATGTTCAGGTGTTGGACAGTTATTCATAATTTTTGAATAATGCCTATTTGTTTCCAATGTTACACAAACAGAAGTATTTGGTATTAATTTACGTCTTAGGTTTTGTGGATTTTTAGTTTGAAACAAGTAATTATTGTCATGCTTAGAGCAGTGGTCTAATGTTTGCTGAATCCAGTCTTCAGGGATATTCTTTGCCCACATGTCATTGCTTGAACCTACAAAAATGAAGTTACCATTGCCGAGGTCTGTTTTCAGTTCTTTATCATCGAAACGAATTGCTTTTAATTGTCCCCAGCGTTGCATGTAGCAGTAACTGCAACCATGAAAGCACTCTCCTTTAACTGTATTCCATGTGTGAGTTACAAACTCGTACATATTCCCTTTTGATATATTTAATCCCATAATTTTAGTTTTTTTGGTTATACTCCGATGAAGGTTAATAATTAGTAAAGGGCAATTAGCACCACCCCGCATTTTTTAATATCAACACTGAAAAATTTCCTTTGCTTATTTATTTAACCATCTTTATAGCGACCATAAGGAAAGTTACGCTGCATTCTCTTTATTCATTTTATAATACATTTTATTTCCTTCGATGGCTTCCATTCTGTAATAAAAAGTCGCAGTATTGCAATTGTGCTTGAGTATTTTCACTCGATATTTATTGTCTTGACTCTCATAGTATTTTATTACATATTCATTCCTTTTATATTCTACCCATAAAATACCACCACAATTTGCTCCATTCCAGTCAACAATACTAAGACCATTATTTGTTGGTTTGTGACTAATGTCGAAGTTGTCCCACTTTTCAAATAATTTCATTAAAATTTCATGTTCCAAAGAGGTCATTTTATCAGTTAGAATAATTCGAGTAGGTTTCTTTTCTTCCTGTTCTGCTCTGGTATTATCACTTTTAGTTTTAACCTCTTTACAATTTACCTTTTGATTTTTCATTTTTAATGTTTTTTAATTTATACTCTGATTATTTATTACACTATATTATAGGTAAAAATCAATGATTTGTTACAAATTTTGAAACCTTTAATTTCGATTTACGTAGCAAAAATCTAAGAATTTTTGTAACAATTTCTGGAACATCAGTAAAACCTGAACGCCCATGAGATTGAATCATATAGTCTTTTTTTATTTAGAGTATAATATTGAGGAATAACAGGTAAAACGAAGTTGAAATTATAAGTGGTTTTTAAAATTGTGGGATATTAAGCGTCAGTTTTTAAAAAGTGCAGGATAATAATTACCCCGCACTTCTGATTTTCGCCTTAAACCATTTTAGAACTTTAGTATTTACTTTTTCTGAAGATTGTGAAATAACATGTTCATGCGCCATGTTGTCATTTCATCATAAATAAAATCAATTACTGGACTTTTTTGGCTTATGCTATAACACACGGTTTTTGATTTTCCTTTGCGTTGACTATTATAACCTTTCTCGGACATTAGTTTCCCTATGCTGACTGTATTAATTCTCCTGCTGAAATTTTGGTATCTATTTATAAGGGTGTTAACCAAATCCAAACTTGTAATATGATACACATCATCCTTATCTTTAGGTAATTCAATCATTTCAGACAATATTAAATCAATATCTGAATGCTGGATATAGTCTTCGTAAAGAAGTCTGAACTCTGCTTTGTTATGCATTTGGAACGAATATTCAAAACCATTTATTAATAAGTGATAGGCTTCCATAAACATGTCAACCAAATCAACCTGAGCCAGTTTATCATGATGAATTTTTTCGAGTTCAACAGGTATTATTCTACGGTTTTGTTCCTCTCTAACTACAAACAAATTGTTGCCTGAACCTGCAAAAGAACATCTTCTGTGTACGGTTGATATACGTCTATCGTATTTTCTTCGCATGGTCATGTTGCTATCACTCATCATTGATTTAAATGACTTATCGGATTCATAGGTTCTTCCATCCATTTCATCATCAATAATTAAAAGTGATTGTGACATCAAAACTTTAAAATCATCATCATAACTAAGTGCATGTTCTTTTCGATATGAATGCAGTTCTTGCGGTAATGTATAATTACGAAGCAATGTAGTTTTACCTATACCTTGCTCTGTTGAAATAAACATTAAAAAGTATTCATTGGGGAATTCATAACCAAGTGCCTGAGCAATAATGCCCACATACCATTTCTTGATGTACTTCAATAATATGGTTTTATCAATATTCTTATTTTTTAGCACCATTGAATCCATCCACTTTTCAAATGTACCTTCAGGTTTTCTGTCTTTATATTTTTCAATAAAATCAACCAGAGGATTAGTAGTTTGGATGTAGTTTGATTTGATAACTTCTTCGAACCTTGTTCGTGGTAGTTCCTTATCGAAATGTTTTTTCAAGTCGATAAAAAGAGTGTTGTATTCCAATTCTTCAATGATATTGCCGTTTAATGTTAGGTCTTGAATCAATGTATCATATCGAACACCTTGACCATTCAGGTAACCAGCGATATCATCGGCACTAATCTTATTGTTTTTTTGTTTATCAGCAACAGCATAACCATAATCTGGCAATAATCTTAAAGTTGTTTTATAGTCGTTTTTTCCTTCCAGCAATTGTAAGACCTGAAAGTTGTTGTAAGGTTTTTCAGGCTTAAATTCAGTTGAGGTTGAAAAGCAAAAAAAGACTTTACTTTCTTTAAAGAAATAACCTGAATGTTCTGCCAGTGACCCATTACGCAATAAATATACTTTTTCATCATCTTCCTTAACCACCTGCCAATCGTGTTTTTCAAACACTGGAATGATATCAAACTCTTTGTTGAAATCATTGATGGCTGGTTCACTGTAACTAAATTGTTTTTCAGTTTTATTAGTATTTATAGGAAAGTAACGGGTGAGGCTTCTGGCTGTTTCTAATAAGAAATCACGTTCATTTTTGGTTATAACTGGAATTTCGCCTTCAAGGTTGATAAGGTCAAGGTGACCATTGGCAATCTTATTGTTTTTTATGCTGGTGCAGAAATATCCACCTTCACCTCTGGTTTCAATTATTACTTCACCTGTAACATCTAATGCTAACTTTTGATTTGCCTCGATTACCGCATCGGGGCATCTATATATAAAATGAAATCCGTTATTTGGTGTGGTTTGAATCAATAATCTTTTTAATAATTCATCTGGAATAAGGTCAGAGTATTCAGTCATTATAGTTCTTTTTGAATCATTCTTGATATCGATGTCGATGATTTCCAGATTTTCACTTATTTTACCAGTAATAATGCCAACAGTGCCTTCATTCTTGAAATGAGAATGCCAATAATTTATTGGTGCTATTTCCTTTTGAAATTGTGTCCATGGTTTAAAAGGTATCTTTTGCGAACTAACTGGTATGATTGAAAGGTTTAATTGTTTTGCATCAAGATTTTTGATTACTTCGTTATTTGCTATTACTTTCTCATTCGTTTTCATTTTGGGTTAAACTTTTAAAATCGCTGTTATTTTTATCGAGAAGATTTTGCTTCAATAGCCTTCTTATATAGGTTGCTACCTTCAAGAATTCATCTTCTGCTTTTTGTTGAATGAGGTCATAGAAATCCTTTTTCAACGTCAGTGTAAGTTTTACAACTTCTTGTTCTTTAGATTTTTTCATGCTTTTAAATTTTATAATCTTTATTATTTTTTTTGCACCATTGAGGTACAGTCAATAATAAATACGTGAGAAAAAAGCAAAAGCAAGGCAAAAGCCATTTTTACACGAAAAAAACTTTCAATACACTAATCTTTTTATCTTTTTTTTGGTAGTAGGGTGGACAAGGTACAAGATGAAATACCCTTTTTGATAGAAATTAAAGACAGTGACAGTAGGATTTTAGTACACTGAATTTTCACTGTCACTGTTTCGTATATATTTCAAAATATACCTTTTAACTTGTACCATGTACACCTTGCAAAAAAAAGATTATTGAAAGGTAGAAAGGTTGGTAAAGGGATTAATCCATATCCTCAAAAAACTGCGATAAGGTTAATCCAGTAGCATCAATACAATTTAATAGAGTAATTAGATTTGGAGTATTTGAATGTTTCTGATTTTCAATATTATAAATACTATTCACATGTACATTGGCTAATTCGCTGAATTCACTTTGGCTTAATCCTTCGTTTAATCGCCAGTTTTTAATAAAGAGACTTATTTCTCTAATTCTTGTAAGTTGGTGTTCTGGAATATTTTTCTTGGACATTATAAATTGGTATTTCTTATAAATACGTACAATCACAAAAATATGTGGTTATTGATGTATCAAAACTTGTTTTAAGAGTACTTTATGTAGGTTTTATTATACTTTTATTGTACCGATTTTTATGGAATTCAATCGAAAAAGTGGTGGTATGAACGCTAATTCCTGCATATTTCAACCAGAATGAGTAATAAAACACTTCCGACAAGCATGTCTGCACTCTAAATTTAGAAAAATTATATCAGAAATTTACTTCTTTGATAAGTCTTCAAAAAACTTATGTATGGAAACACCATGATAATCCAATACCTGAAGTAAAGTACTAAACTGAAAGTTGATGTTGCCCAACTCCATTTGATTATATGTATTGCGTGATATGCTCTTAATTTCTTTGGCTAATTGAATATAGGATTTACCGTTTGCTGTTCTAAGTGCTTTTAGTTCAGTTCCAATATCTTTCAAAATCTTCTTGTGTTCGGTTGATATTTTGTCAAAATTTTTCATCAGGAATAATTTTGTGTAAATATAAAATAAAATACTGCCCATTAGAGTGGGCATCCTTAAAATTACTATATTTGCCTATTCAAATAGGCAGGATATGAAAAAACGAAAATTCATTCATGATTACTTTTCAATTTCTTTAGATGAAGAAACCCAACAGAACTACATAATCCTTTATGAGGTGGAAGGAAAAAATATAAAACGAGTGAATTGGATACCATATCCAAAAATTTACCTGCCACCTTATCCATTTTTTTTAAACTAATAAAAATCGATATGAATAAATTGAAAAATGACTGTTCAAAAAACCTATTAAAATTCACCCCTTAAAAACACCAGTATTTACAGGATTTTTAAAAAAGGTTTTTGCTGTACAAAAAACACCTGTTTTATGAACACTAAAAAATTAACAATATGAAAGTTGCCATTTATTCAAGAATTTCAAAAGATACCAGCGATAACCAAAATCAATTATTAGTACTTCGTGATTATTGCAAAAGCATGGGGCACGAAATATATCAAGAATATGTGGATGTGATTTCTGGGGCAAAAGAACATAAACCTGCATTTGAAAAAATGATGCAAGATGCATCAAGACGTAAATTTGATATGTTATTGTTTTTTGCTTTAGACCGTTTAACTCGTGAAGGAACAAGAAAGACTATTCACTATTTACAATTACTGGATGATTATGGTGTAATGTACAAATCATATAGTGAACAGTATATTGATAGTTCTGGAATATTTAAAGATGTTATTATTGCTTTGTTATCAACTCTTGCCAAACAAGAAAGGATTCGCATTTCTGAGCGTGTTAAGGCTGGATTGGATAAGTCACGCAAACAAGGTCGTGTTGGTGGTCGTCCTACTTTGGATGAATCGAAAATTAAAAAAATCAGAAAATTAAAATCTGAAGGTGTTAGCATTATGCAAATATCCAAAATTGTTAAAGTTAGTAGAGGTAGCATCTATCAATACCTTTAATTAAAATACAAATTCCCAAAAATAGTTTCATCAAAAAATATCATCATGAAGATATACAATCTTGCCTGCAATAATTTCAAGATGTACAATCCAACAACAGGTGAAGCGATTGTCGATGAAGAATGTGATGATAACGCAAAATCTTTAATAGGGTATTGGCTGGATGATTTTGCACACTTCAACAATAAAAGATTGCAGGAAGCATGGGAAAACTATGCAGGGAAAATTAGTAAAGGCAAAATCAATAATTATTTCAATTGGAAAACATTAACCAAATTCATAAAACAATACTATGCGCCTGACTGGATTGCATATCATATAAACGTTGGTGGATACGATAGTTATACCGTTTTGTTTGTTGTTGACAAAGATATATTTGCTGAAGAATTGAATGAGGATGAAACGAATGATTAAGACCACGATATTATAACTTAGCTTCATCCTTTGTCACCCATGCAATAATCAAAAACTTCCATCTGGTCAGCCACTTTATCCATAACCATTTTCATACTTGATTCATCCAAAAGCAACCACGGACATTCACTTTTAGTTTCATTAAAATCTATCTGGATTTTCAAAGATTTTTTTGAATAAATATCTACGACAAAAATGTTTAGAAGAACATTATCGTGATAGCAATCAATAAACTTTACCACTGAATAGTACATTCCTTTAGGGTTGAATCCAGTTATAAGCAGGTAGATTTTTTCTGGTATAAGTTTTTCGTTACGAATAAGAATGCATGGATGGTTAACGAAGAATGAACCATCTTCACTTGCGATGTACAAATTACGCAAACCCAGAATTGAAGAATCGTAGTTGTATTTGTTTTGTTGTTTCATTGTTGGTGTGTTTTATCTATAAATACTATTGTCTATTGAAACAGACCCCCAGTATCCGACCCTCCCCCGTAACACCCCCCACCGTCAGATATATACAGGAGCGGTGCACCAAGAGAAGGAAATATAAACTTTAAAAAAATGAGGTTTTACGAATTATAAAAAAATATAGTTTTTTATAATCTCAGGGTTATTGTAGTTATTCAATTCTTGGAACATGAAAAAATTATATAAAAAAATCTGAGGTTATATAGAAAAGTGTTTTTGTTCGGAAAGTCAAAAAAAATCTGAATATAAAAATGCGTTTTCGGGACAGTAAGTCTTAAAAAATTTGGGTAGAAAAATTAGAAATAGATTTAAACGTTTTTTTGAGTTAGAATTGTCTGAAAATTTATATCTTATAACGTGTTTATTTGTTAGTGTTGTAAAGGTTTTTAATTAAAAAAATGTTCTTCGAGTTTGACACTGAATGAGACACTGGAAAAACAAAACGACCTATAATCATTGAGATTGTAGGTCGTTTTTGTAGCGAGAGGCGGGCTTGAACCGCCGACCTCATGATTATGAATCATGCGCTCTAACCAGCTGAGCTACCTCGCCATTCCTTCAAAATTTCGAGGTGCAAATATAATATTTATTTTTTTTTGGCTTCTTTTTTTTTATAAAAATTGAAGGGATATTGATTTCAGAATGTTCTATGTATTGTTTCTTCCGTTCATAATAATTATATTGCCGAAAATCAGGAACATGACAGACAAAATCAAAATTCAACTTGAATATGTTATAAACTGCTCTCCAAAAGTACTTTACAATCGTTTGAGTACAGCATCAGGGTTAACAGAATGGTTTGCCGAAGATGTTCGGGTAAGAGGCAAAAAATTTACTTTTATTTGGGAAGGATCAGAACAAACGGCTGAAATGACATTGCATAAAGAAAATCGTTTGGTTCGTTATACATGGATTGAAGAGGAAGAAACCTATTTTGAATTCAGAATAACACAGGATGAACTTACAGGAGATGTATCTCTTATTATTATTGATTTTACAGAAGAAGATGAACAGGATGAAACCAGGGAATTGTGGAATACCCAGGTTGCTGATTTAAAACATATTTTGGGTTCTTAATCTTAATGTCTGTCGCTGCAATACCTGCATTTTATAAAATTTCAAATCTTCTTAACTTATTTTTACTTTTCAAGTTCCTAAAATAACTTAGTTTTGTATTCGTTTCCGTAAAAAAGTATTAATGAAACGGTTGCATTTATATATTATCAGATCATTTCTGGGGCCATTTTTTATGACCTTCTTTATCGTGTTGTTCGTATTGTTGATGCAGTTTTTGTGGAAGTATGTTGACGATCTGGTAGGGAAGGGTCTTGAATTTAACGTATTGGCTGAAATGATGTTCTATGCATCGTTTGCACTTTTACCTTACGCTTTCCCCCTGGCTATGCTTCTAGCATCAATTATGACACTTGGTGATTTAGGTGAAAACTATGAATTGGTTGCAATAAAATCATCTGGAGTTTCATTATTTAGAATTATGCGCCCACTTATTGTAATTGCGGTAATTATCACAATTACGGCATTTTATTTTTCCAATAATATTTTACCTCATACGAATTTGCGATTCACAACCTTGCTTTATAGTGTAAAACAGCAAAGGCCTGAAATGATTTTACAGGAAGGCGTATTTACAAATGAAATGGATGGTTATAGCATAAAAGTTGGCAAGAAGGATCGTAATACAGATATGCTTTATGATTTATTGATTTATAACCATACAAAAAACAGTGCAAATAAAAATGTTACAGTAGCTGACTCAGGATATCTTCGAATTACAGAAGACAGAAAATATATGGTAATGAATCTGTTTAGTGGTGTAAATTATGTCGAGGAAACGGAGAATGTAAGAAGTGAAGATCGAACATATCCTTTCAGTCGGAATAAATTTGGAGAGCAAACCGTAAGGGTAAAGGTAAAAGATTTTGATTTTAACCGACGCGATGAAAATTTGTTTAAGAATACGAATAGGATGCTAAATATTAAACAGCTTTTAGTAATGGAGGATTCGTTAGGGGATGATTACTTCAATAGGTTAAGAAACTTCATGAGTGAAATTCATTTGAATCCGGAGGTGGATAAACGAATATATAATTTAACAGCACAGTACGACTCTTTAAAAAGAAACACAGAGATTGAAAAAGCTGATACAATAATTAATTTTGACGAATATTACAGTGGTTTGGACCAATGGGTAAAGGTAGAAATAACTGGTTATGCCCTGGCGAGCATACGAGCTAATATGCAAAATATTAACCTGTTTCAGGGGCAATTGTACAACAACAAAAAAAACCTGAACAAGTTTGCGATGGAGCGTCATAAAAAGTACACGCTATCTATTGCTGTACTTATTTTCTTTTTTATAGGGGCACCACTTGGAGCTATTATCCGAAAAGGTGGACTTGGTATGCCGGTGGTTGTTTCCATAGGTCTTTTTATTGCTTATTATATTGTTTCCATGATGGGTGAAAAATCGGCTAGAGAAGATGTTTGGTCTATGTTTAGTGGAATGTGGTTTTCTTCTTTTGTTTTTTTACCTGTTGGTATTTGGTTGAGCTACAAAGCTGCAACTGACTCCGCAATTATGAGTTCGGAAACTTATTTGAAATTTTTTGGAAAATTTGGTTTAAAAATCTTTAGTAAAAAAAGCAAAGCAAAATGAAAATTCTGCAGGTTACAAATAAAGTGCCTTATCCGACTACCGACGGAGGTGCTATTGCCTGCATGAACCTTACTAGGGGATTTTCCTTGTTGGGCCACAATGTTACAGTTTTGGCAATGAACACGCTGAAACATAAGACTTCGCTTCACGAAATTCCTGAATCAATAAAAGATTTAGCTGATTTTAGGCTTGTCCGTGTAAATGCAGGTATTTCCAAATGGGCGGCTTTTATGAATCTTTTGTTTTCCGACAAACCCTATAATGCCATCCGTTTTATAGACCATTTATTTGAAAAGGAACTAATTAATTTATTAAAGGAAAAAGAATTTGATATTATCCAGTTAGAAGGTTTATATGTGTGTCCATATATTCCGGTTATTCGAAAATATTCCAATGCAAAAATTGTTTACAGGGCGCATAACATTGAATATGAGATTTGGGCAAGAACATCTAAACATGTTAAAGGCTGGAAAAAATGGTATCTAAATAACCTTTCCAAAAGGATAAAGAAATTTGAAAAAGGCTTTCAAAATCAATATGATTTATTAGTTCCGATTACTGAACGTGACGGAGTTATTTTAGATGAGCTTGGAAACAGGAAACCACGTTTTGTATCTCAAACCGGAGTTGATACATCAGTATTAGTTCCCAATGCCAAAATACTTGAATATCCTTCATTATTTCATATCGGGTCACTGGAATGGACTCCAAACCAGGAAGGTATTATCTGGTTCATTCAAAACTGCTGGCCGGAAATTCACCAACGTTATCCAGAGCTTAAATTTTATGTGGCTGGAAGAAATGCTCCAAAGTGGCTGGAACATAAAATAGTCGGGCCAAATATTGTTTTTCTGGGCGAAGTTGAGGATGCTTATCATTTTATGAATTCAAAAGCAATAATGATAGTCCCTTTGTTTTCCGGTAGTGGAATGCGTATAAAAATTGTTGAAGGCATGGGATTAGGTAAATCAATTGTAACAACACCAATCGGCACAGAAGGAATTTCCACAACCTCGGGCGAGAATATTTTAATTGCCAAGAACAGGGAGGAGTTTATAGAATCAGTTTCAAAACTGGTTGAAAATAAAGAGCTTTTTTCCTCGATAGGTAAGAATGCCATTGAGTATATTCATGAAAATTTTGATAATTTAGCTGCATCAGCCGCTTTGGTAGATTTTTATAAACAACATACCGAATGATTTTAGAAATTCTTTTCTGGTTATGTTTTTTTATCCTTTTTTATACCTACATCGGGTATGCATTAATTTTATTTTTTCTGATTCCTATAAAAAAAATATTTTCAAAAGAATTAAAAAAAGAATCGCAAAAGAAGTATGAACCAGATGTTTGTCTTTTTATAACTGCTTTCAATGAAAAAGATTACGTAAGAAGTAAAGTTGAAAATTCATTTTCACTGGATTATCCCAAAGAAAAAATTCAATATTTGTGGATAACTGACGGATCTGATGATGGCACTCCCGAAATTCTAAAAGAGTATAAAAAACTTGAAATTTTTCATTTTCCGGAACGACGTGGAAAAATGCATGCGATGAATCGTGGGATGAAGTTTGTTAAGGCACCTATTGTAATTTTTTCTGACACAAACACAATGCTTGGGAAAGATTCAATTCGGGAAATTGTTGCTCAATTCCGAAATCCAAATGTAGGCTGCGTTGCAGGGGAAAAGAGAATCGTGGATAAAAAGAAAGATGTGGCTGCTGGAGCAGGCGAAGGAATATACTGGAAATTTGAGTCTTGGATAAAAAAGATGGATGCCCAATTGAATTCTTCAGTAGGGGCAGTTGGCGAACTTTTTGCAATCAGAACCCGTCTTTTTGAGGAGGTGGAAGAGGATACAATTCTCGACGATTTTATGATATCCATGCGGATTGCACAAAATGGATTTCGAATTGCATACTCACCAAATGCGTATGCTGAAGAAACAGCATCTTTAAATGTTAATGAAGAATTAAAACGGAAAATAAGGATTGCAGCAGGAGGCTTGCAAAGTATTCAAAGATTGGGTTCTCTTTTAAATCCGTTTAGGTTTGGAATACTTACCTGGCAATACATATCGCACAAAGTATTACGATGGACTCTGGCTCCTGTATCTCTTTTTTTATTGCTGGTTTTGAATGCTTTGATTGTGATTCAATATGGTGTTTTTTCAATTCAGAATTTTTACTTTTTGTTTTTTGGATTGCAGTTGCTTTTGTACTTTTTTGCTTTAATCGGAAGGTATTTTGAAAACAAAAGTATCAGATATAAGTTTATGTTTGTACCTTATTATTTCGTAGCTATCAATTATGCTGAAATTAAGGGAATTATAAGGTTTCTGAGAGGAAAACAACCCGTGACATGGGAAAGGTCAAAAAGGGCATAGTTATTCCAAAAATCCTGTCTATCTTAATAATTTATTGTAATTTTGTGCCTGATTTAAAAATCAAAGCATGAGTGATATAAAATTAAATACAATCCCAGAGGCGATTTCAGCAATTAGAAACGGTGAACTGGTAATTGTTGTTGATGATGAAGACAGAGAAAATGAAGGGGATTTTATTGTTGCATCGGAACTGATTACACCGGAGATAATAAATTTTATGACGATTCATGCCCGAGGTTTAATATGTATTGCATTAACAGAGGAAAGGTGTAATGAATTAAATCTTGATTTGATGGTAGGCAAAAATACTTCACATCACGAAACACAGTTTACTGTTTCGGTCGATGCTATACATCCTGAGGTAACAACAGGAATTTCTGCCAGTGACAGAGCTATTACAATAAAAATGCTGGTTGAGCAAAAAACAAAGCCTGAAGATTTGGGACGACCTGGTCATATATTCCCGTTAAAGGCAAAAGATCGTGGCGTTCTTCGTCGAAGCGGACACACAGAAGCTGCTGTTGATTTGGCTAGATTGGCTGGTCTTTATCCTTCCGGCGTTTTAGTTGAAATTATGAATGAAGACGGAACAATGGCCCGTTTACCTCAATTGTATGAAATTGCTCAAAAACTAAATGTAAAATTAGTTTCTATTAAAGATTTAATTTCGTTTTTATTTCAAAGCGAAAGCCTTGTTGAGAGGGGAGAGGAAGTAATGTTACCTACGAAGTATGGCGATTTTAAAATAGTTCCTTTCCGCCAGAAGTCAAACGGTGCTGAACACGTTGCCCTGATAAAAGGGAATTGGGATGCAAACGAGCCAATTTTAGTTCGAGTACACTCTTCATGTATGACAGGTGATATTTTTGGCTCCTTACGTTGTGAATGTGGAGACCAGTTGCAAGCCGCAATGGAAATGATCGAGAAAGAGGGCAAAGGTGTAATTGTTTACATGATGCAGGAAGGTCGTGGAATTGGATTATTAAATAAAATTGCAGCCTATAAATTGCAGGATCAGGGATTGGATACCATTGATGCTAATATTCATCTTGGATTTAAAGCGGATGAGCGGGATTATGGTGTAGGTGCCCAGATACTTAGAAATTTAGGAGTCACAAAAATGCGATTGTTAACCAATAATCCGGTTAAAAGAGTTGGCCTTGAAGGATTTGGCCTTGAAGCAGTTGAAATATTACCTGTCGAGATTGAACCCAATGAGCATAATCAAAGATATCTGAAAACAAAAAGGGATAGAATGGGACATCATCTCAAAAATTTTAATTACGATAAATAAATTCATACAAATAAAAAAGCAGGTGGAGTATATTTCTCACCTGCATGGAACAAAAAAGACAGGCTATTTTCTAACCTGTCTTTTTTATTATTGATTATTTCTACCTTCCCGGCCTCTGTCTCGATATTTTCGAATCATATAAATCCTGAAATCATTTTCTGAACGGTAAAGTTTTAAAACTTTCACAGGGGAAAGTATTTTGAGAAATTCCTCATTGTATTTTACATACAATTCACCTTCTTTTTCCATACTACTTGAATAATCACGCGTAAGTTGAGTTATCTCTCCTTTTGATAGATTTTTTTCCTCAACCTCATGAACTTTAAGTTCAAGATCTCTTCTCGCTTTTTGAGCTTCCCAGCGGTTTTTTTCCATTTCATTATACAATGGCCAGAATTTTTGAGCTTCCGATGGGGTTAACTCAAGTTTCTCGGTTATAAAAGAAACTTTTTCCGCGCGAATTCTATCCTGAAAATTTAAATCTCCGTCTTGTGCAATTAAAGAACCTGAAACAAAGATGAGGATTACTAAAAATGATAAATAACTGAATTTTTTCATGACTTACTAAAAATCGGTTTCTAAATAGAGTTCATAATCCGAGAAATTTGTACTTAAGTAAGTAAGCAATTCCTCATCGCTGAATTCAATATCAGATACAGCAGGTTCATCTAGTAAAGCATAAAATGAATTTTCGTCAATTCCTTCAAGAAAGTTTAAAAACTGACTGTCCTCATCTGTTATTTCAATCTCAATATTATTATTTTCTGCGACCTGATTAGGCAGAAAAGTTCTTAATGGCCAGTAGACCAGCATAAATATTAATGCGAAACTTGCAGCCAGGCTTATTGCAGGTTTTAAGAATTGAATAATACGGTTTTTCGGAGCTTGAACAACCTTTTTCTCCGCTTCGATTTTCATTTGCAATCTTGCAGAGAAATCATCAAAATAATTCTCGGGAACCCGAAAAGGATTCTCCTTTTTTAATTTTGACAACTCGGGTGTATTTTCTTTTAGTTTATCCATTTATCCGTTTTTTTTGTTTGACTAATCTCTATTGAAAAGGTTTAATTTCAACCATTTAATCTGTGTTTTTTAAATATTCTTCAATTTTTTTTGCCGCATGAAAATAAGATGCTTTCAGTGCACCGACTGATGTATCAAGTACTTTCGACATATCTTCGTATTTCATCTCGTCAAAATATTTCATATTAAAAACGAGCCTTTGTTTTTCGGGTAACCTAAGTATTGCCTTTTGCAATTTCAATTGTATTTCTTCGCCTTCAAAATAAGGATCTGATTCAAGATTATTTACCAAATACTCGCTGGCATCATTCATTGGCATAAAACTTCGCCTTTTATTCGAGTTAATAAATGAGATGGACTCGTTGGTTGCGATTCGGTACAACCAGGTATATAAACTCGACTCTTCTCTAAATTTATCAATACTTTTCCAAACTTTTACGAAAGTATTCTGGAGAACATCATCTGCGTCATCATGGTTCATGACAATTTTCCGGATATGCCAGTACAACCGTTCCTGGTATTTATTTACCAACGTATGAAAAGCAAGGTCTTTTTTATTTTCCTGCTTTAGGTCGGCAATAATTCCACGATCGTCACTATCCATACAAATGTGTTTTATTAAAAGACGTTTTCGGAAGTTGAAGGTTTAAAAGTACATTAATTTATGAAACTTGATACTTCTTCCGTTTAATTATATCAACCATAGAAAGTTTAATACAAGATTTTCAAAAGATAACTTTAAAAAAAAGAGATTCAAATTTGAATAAACCATTACCTTTGCAGCGCAATTTTTAAATTTGAGAAATGGCATTAAAATGTGGTATTGTTGGACTGCCAAACGTTGGTAAATCAACTCTTTTTAATTGTTTGTCAAGTGCCAAGGCACAATCGGCAAATTTTCCTTTTTGTACTATCGAACCCAATGTTGGTGTAATTACTGTTCCAGATGAACGTTTAATCAAATTAGCAGAAATAGATAATCCTAAAAAAGTAATTCCAACTACTGTCGAAATTGTAGATATTGCGGGATTAGTCAAAGGGGCCAGTAAAGGTGAAGGTTTAGGAAACCAGTTTTTAGGAAATATCAGGGAAACTGATGCTATACTACATGTTTTGCGTTGTTTTAAAAACGACAATATTACCCATGTTGATGGTTCTATCGATCCGGTTCGCGATAAAGAAGTTATTGATACTGAATTACAGTTGAAAGATTTGGAGACAGTGGAAAGCCGAATTGAAAGGTTAGAAAAACAGGCACGTCACGGAAGCGATCCGAAAATTAAAAAAATGTATGAATTAGCTGTTCTTTATAAAAAAGTACTGGAAGAAGGAAAATCAGCCAGAACCTTAAAACTTTATGATGAAGAGGCCAAAATTGCCAAAGAGTTTTTCCTTTTAACCAATAAACCGGTCATGTATGTGTGTAATGTCGATGAGGCATCGGCGAGGACTGGTAATGAGTATGTTGAGGCGGTTAAGGAAGCAGTCAAAGATGAGAATGCAGAGTTGTTGGTAATTGCTGCAGCAACAGAAGCAGATATTGCTGAGCTTGAAGAATATGAAGAAAAACAGATGTTTTTGGAAGAGCTTGGCCTTGATGAACCGGGAGTAAATAAACTCATTCATTCAGCCTATCGCCTGCTTGAACTTCAAACCTACTTTACAACCGGTCCGGATGAAAGCCGCGCCTGGACTTTCAAAAAGGGTACAAAAGCACCTCAGGCAGCCGGAATTATTCATACCGATTTCGAAAAGGGATTCATTCGCGCAGAGGTAATAAAATATGAGAATTATGTCAGATTAGGTTCAGAACATGCATGTCGGGAGGCTGGCAAAATTGCAGTGGAAGGCAAAGAGTACGTTGTTCAGGACGGCGATATACTACATTTTAGATTTAATGTATAAAAAGCAATAAGTTAGCTTTTATTTGAAATAAAAAAGGGTTGACTAAAACAGTCAACCCTTTTTTGCTACAAAGTTCAACTAACGCTGAGGTGCAGCGTCACTCATATCTTTAATAATTCCGTTTTTGTCCACTTTAATCTGAACATCTTTAGCAACTTCCAGGATAATTGTAGTTTCTTTAACTTCAATAATTTTGCCATAAATGCCACCGGTTGTAACTACTTTATCTCCTTTGCTTAAACTTTCCCTGAACTTGCGGGTTTCTTTCTGGCGTTTCACCTGCGGGCGAATCATAAAAAAGTAAAACACGACAATTATCAGCAAAAGGGGAAGAAAACTCATTAACGGATTAGCATCCTGACCTTCAGGTTGCGTCATCAAAATAATATTCATCATTTCTTTTCGATTTTAATATATAATTTCTAATTCTTCATTTTGAACTTCGGCAAAAATAGCCAATTGTTTTGGTTTTTCTGTATTTGCATGAATTTCAATTGATTTGAATTGTTTACCCCATAGCCCTGAGGAATCGAATTCTATTTCAATACGTCCTGAACCTCCAGGCGGTACAGGTTTCTGTGAAAATTCAGCTTTTATACAACCACAATCAGAATCGATGCTGTTAACGATTAAATTTGAGTTTCCAATATTTTTAAACTCAAATGTGTAAATAACAATCTCGCCCGATTGAAGCGAACCAAAATTATGCATTTCTTCGCTAAACTCAAATTCTGTTAACTTGTTTATTTTTGTTTGTATAGGTTCTGATTTTTTACTACCTCTGTTTTCACAGGAAAACAAAAGTAAAAGAATAAATATGAATGGAATTTTTTCCATCAGGATTCACCGATTAGGCCACGGCCGGCTTTGTTTATTTTTCCCGACTTTTTCAGGTCTTTTAAGGTTTTATCCAGAATTCCGTTAATAAAATTACGGCTCTTTTCAGTGCTGTAAAATTTTGAAAGTTCGATGTATTCGTTTAACGAAACTTTTGTTGGTATCGACGGGAAATACAGAAATTCTGTAATTGCGAGTTGCATAACCAGAATATCCATAAACGCAATACGTTCGACATCCCAGTTTTTTGAATGTTCTTTTATCAGTTCGCGAAGCTCGTTATGATTGATAATGGATTTACGAATCAGATTTTTGGCAAAATCACGATCTTCCTCGTCTTTAAACATGGGCATTAAACGTTGGTCAGAATCTGATAACTCGTTGAATTTTTTTAGTGATTTTACCATCATTGATATTACAAACTCAACATCGTCATTCCAGTAGATGCTTTGTTCTTCCAAAACCATGTATAAATCTTCTGCTACCAGGATGATTTTGTTTAATAATTTTTCAATAAATTTCCTGTCGTTCATAAACGAGCGGGTTTTATCAGCCATATAATCTTTGTACATGTCTGATTCAACCATAAAAAGATAAAGCTCTTTTACAAGTTCAGGATAATCTCTCCAGCTAAGTTTTTTTTGGTCGAGATATGCGTTCAATTGTCTGTTCGAACGTAATTGCTGGATTAGCTGGTTGGTAATAAATTTAGTATTTGGGTGAAGGTCTTCGTACGTAGGCTGATGTTTGTTTCTCCTGATTTCAATACGTTCCTCTGCATAGTCAGCAATTTCAAGAATTAAGGCGAATAGGTAATGGTATAAATCATATGATTTTTGGATGCAGAAAAAGAGTTCTTTTTCAGTATTATTAATTGACTTTTCTTCTGAGGAGTAGTAGGCATATAAAACTTGTAATACCTTCGTACGGATAATCCTTCTGCTAATCATTCTAATGAACTTCGTATTTTACTGGCGGCAAAAATAAACTTTTTTTGAGAATTACACGGAATAATTTTCAAAATACCCGAAAAGATTGAAGTGTTAATTTAATGTTGTTTAAAAAATACCGCCAACCGGGGGAATTGGTATTCTTTAAACAGTAACATTGTTAATTAATTTGAAGGACTCAAAGGTTGCCCTAATGCAGAGGTGTTTGTTTTCCCATCGGTGGTGAACAACATAAATTGAGGTGATTCATTAGTGTAAGCTTTCCAAATTTCATCTCCTGTACCGTTGGGATTTCCGTATTTTGCAAAATTTGTCCAGCAATCAACCATATACTGGCTTAAAGCTTTATCTCCTTCTGTCAGCGGTCGCCAGCAACGATCTAGCGTACTAAAAATAAACCATAGTTCTGAAGAGTGGAATGCACCTGCATCATCACCCGGAAGTGGCCGTGCAAATTGGTATGCATAAGCTTTCCCTCCCTGCTCTTCGCGGAGAAGGCAGAAATCGGATACCGGCTGACTATTGCCTCTCATGTCTTCAATGGTTCCTCCAATAATATATGGAATATTCGCTAAATTTTCATTTCGGGCAGCATCACTAAAACTTTCATTTAAAAGATAGCCGTCGACATTTGGTGCCAAATAACCATTTCTGTTTTCCGATTGAGAAAAGTCTTCCATTCGATTTTCAAAATCGCCTAAATCTTCTGCCGGGACGGCACGCATTTCTTCAATCGAACTGCAACCGTAAAATCGGGTAATACTTTCACCGGTCAGTTCAGCATCGTTCAATGTTGTTGCAGGCCTTCTTCCAAGTCCGCCACCACTTTGGCTGATTGCCCCTTGTATTAGTCCTTTTGTTAAAGGTGATGCCACCAGGGTTTGTACACTTCCGGCACCAGCGCTTTGCCCAAAAATGGTAATTTGATTCGGATCACCGCCAAATTGTTCAATGTTGTTTTTTATCCATTTTAAAGCGGCAACCTGGTCTAAAATCCCATAATTTCCTGAAGAATTATTGGGACTTTCCGCTGTCAATTCCGGATGAGCCATAAAACCAAGAACTCCAAGCCGATAATTTATAGTCACCAAAATAACCCCGTGTTCAGCCCATGCAACGCCATCAAATTCGTTTTCATGTCCAAACCCGTTTCTGTACGCTCCTCCGTGAATCCACATCGCAACGGGCAATTTTGCATCTGTTTTACCAGCCACAGGAGTCCATACATTCAAATAGAGGCAATCTTCACTCTTTATATGTGGACTCTGAGCATAAAATTCCTTGTCGTAAAATGAGCCCGGATCAGTGAGTTTCTGAGGTGCAGCAGCACCGAATGTATCGCAGACTTTTACGCCCTCCCATGGAATTACAGCTTGTGGTTCGCGCCAGCGTAAATCACCAACAGGAGGAGCAGCATAAGGAATGCCTTTGAAAATAAGAATGCCTTCCGTACCTGTTTCAACTCCCTGTATTTGACCTCCTTCGATACTGAGAACTGGATTTTCTTCTTTGCAGCTTAAGAGGATTAACAAAGCGCTGATTGCTAGTAATAAGTTCAGGTTTTTCATAATGTTAAGTTCATATTGGTTTATTACAAAATTAGTAAAATGTACATTTTTAACAGTTTTTTTTTAGACTGGATGTGTTAAATACTATGATGGAACAAAATTTTGATTATGTGTGTAGGTCGGATGAATCAGGATTTCCATAGATTTTGTTTTAGTTTGAACAAATTTAAATAGTTAATATTCGGATTGACTTTAACTTTCAAAATTCTCCGGTGTGGCTGACATTCCCCTGTTTCTCTTCATCATCTCCATCATTTTCCGAAAAAGGTGACGGTGAAGTTTCTTCTCTTAATAGTTGCGATTGTTCACTGTCAACTTCTTCCTCCTCCTCTTCGTCTTCCCAATCAAATTTGTCACGCCTGATTTTATATTTTCGATAATATATGGCAAGTGCGACTCCTGAAATGGCACCCCATAAATGACCTTCCCATGATACAGTTGGGTCAATAGGGAAAAGCCCCCAGATCAACCCACCGTATAAAAATACTACAACAACGGAAAGCGTTAAAAGACGAACATCATTTCGGATTATTCCGCTTACAAAATGAAATGCTGCCATTGCATAAACAACTCCGCTGGCACCAATATGCCAGGCAGGTCGGCCAAAAATCCAGAGACAAATTCCTGCGAATAAATAAAGAAGTATAAAAATCTGATATGAAATTCTGCGATAGAAATATATAAGCGCAGCCATTAAAATAAAAAATGGAATGGAGTTGGAAATGAGATGATTAAAGTCGGAATGAATAAACGGAGAAAATATAATTCCAGGTAATCCTTTGATTTCTAGTGGAAATACTCCAAAATTTACCAGGGATATGCCTAATGTCCGTTCAATAATTTCAACCATCCAAAAAACAAAAATGAAAGCAGCCGGAATAATCAAACTGTGGAAAAAAATTCGTTTTTCCATTTCTTGATCCAGCTTTTTAGGATTGCTCGGATAATATTTAAAAATGCCCATTTAAAATTTAATTAGTCATCCTGAAAAGTTCAGAATACTTTCTATTTTGCAACTAATTCTTTGATGGTCGCCGTAAACTCATAAATTTCTTCTTCAGTTGTATCAAACGAAGTCATCCACCTTACTTCAGACACGATTTCATTCCAAGTGTAAAAAAAGAAACGTTTCTGCAGTGGTCCAATAATTTTTCGGGGAATGACAGCAAAAACTCCATTAGCTTCAACCGGCTGCGTAAGTTTAATTGAAGGAATTATGGTCACTTCAGCTTCCAAAAGTTTAGCCATCTTGTTCGAATGTTCAGCATTTTGTTTCCACAGATCGTCTTCAAAATAGGCAAGAAATTGTGCACCGACAAACCGCATTTTTGAATAAAGCTGCATGCTTTGTTTACGAAAATACTTAGTCAGTTTTGTAAGTTCAGGATTAAAAAACAGTACTGCCTCACCGATCATCATTCCGTTCTTTGTCCCGCCAAAAGAAAGGATATCCACACCGCAATCTTTAGTGAATTCTCTAAAATCCATATTCAAAGCCACGGCGGCATTTGCAATTCGCGCCCCGTCCATATGCAGGAACATATTATTTTTATGAGCCAAATCGGCCAGGGCGACTATTTCATGTGGCTGATAGACTGTTCCCATTTCTGTTACCTGTGAAATGGAGATTACTTTAGGTTGCGCATGATGTTCAAAATCAAATCCTTTTAAATGAGGCGATATTCTCTCTGGAGTAATTTTCCCATTTTCCGGTTCAACAGGGATTAACTTGCATCCTGTAAATTTTTCCGGAGCACCACATTCATCAACCTGAATGTGAGCAGTTTCGGCACAAATAATTGAATTGAAACTTTGAGTGACGGTGGATAATCCGAGAACATTGGCGCCAGTTCCATTGAATACAAAAAAGACTTCAGTTTCAGTTCCAAATTTTTCTTTAAAAATATCGATGGCTTTTTGTGTGAAAGGATCGTCACCGTAACCTACGACATGTCCCTGGTTAGCTTTTTCAATAGCTTTTAGAATTGCCGGATGTATCCCTGAATTGTTGTCGCTTGCAAAACCTTTATTCATAATTTAAAACTGTTGTGAGTTCCTTTGTCTTCAGATTATTTGTAACTTTCAGTTGCCTTTTTTACGAATGAAAGAAAGAATCGAAAGTACAAAAAAATGAATGATTCAATTCCAATATCACAGAAAATATATGTTCTGGGAATTCATCCCCAAAAAGGAGGAATTATTTCGGCAGCATACAGCAAAATGAACTATGTTTTGCTTGGAACTTTATTCCTTGAACTTTATTTGCATAAGAATGTAATTTTTGAAAATAAAAGAATAATCCTTACAAATAGAAAATCCCAGATTCCAATACACCAATTTTTAATTGAAAAGCTTGAAAGTTCAAAACGTGATTTAAAAATATCACGGTGGATGAACAAGCTTTATTTCTCTTTAAAATTTATTCGAAAAGAAGTCCAGCAGGAGTTGGTTGATAAACGAATTATAAGAATGAAGCGTCGCAAGTTTTTATTTTTCAGATGGGATACTCCGGTTATAATAAATAAACAGTTGGTTTATAAATTAGTAGCTGAAATTGAAAGCCAGATTTTTAAGGGAACGACCGTTGAAGAAGAAATTTTGGTATTGTCATTTTTAAAACCTGCTGGTTTAATGAATCGGCTTTTTCCTGAAAAGAACAAGCGCAAATATGCTTTAAAAAAATTGAAAAGCATGATGGTTGAGAACCAGGTTTCACAAGCAGTTGCAGAAGCGATTGCTGCATCACAGGCTGTTGCTGCATCAGTCGCAGCGACTGCAGCCGCGTCAGCTGCCACCTCTTCATGAATAAGAAAATAAACATATTCTGGTTCAGACGCGATTTACGCTTAAAAGATAACAACGGATTATTTCGGGCGCTTGAAAGTGGTTTGTCCGTGCTTCCCGTTTTTGTTTTTGATTCAGAAATACTTGATAAGCTCAACGATAAAAAAGATGCCCGCGTGTCTTTCATTTATTCAGAAATTGAGAAATTAACAGAAGCCCTGCAAAAAGAAGGAAGTTCGTTAAAAATCCTGTGTTCTAATCCACAGGAGGCTTTTCAAAAATTGATTAAAGATTTTTCGATAAACGCTGTTTATACCAATAAGGACTACGAACCATACGCAATTCAGCGAGATAAAAAAGTGGCAGAATTTCTTCGTGCGAAAGGAATTGATTTTTTTGCGTTTAAGGATCATGTGATACTTGAAGAGAATGAAGTTTTGAAAGATAACGGTGATCCTTATACTGTTTTTACCCCATACAGCAAGAAATGGAAACAGGTTTTAGCGAAGAATGAAATTCCTGAATTTAATTCTGAAAAGAAATTGGACAGGCTTTTTAAAACAGAACCTTTTGAAATGCCTAAGCTGGAAGAATTAGGTTTTGAAAAAAGTTCGATTGAAGTTTCACCCCCGCTTATTTCAAGAGGAGTTATTTCCAATTATTCCAAAACACGCGATTTACCCGGCATCAAAGGTACAAGCCGCTTAGGTGTTCATTTACGCTTTGGCACGATTAGCATCAGAGAAGTAACAAAAATAGCTCTGAAGCTTTCTGAAACATTTTTAAACGAGCTTATCTGGCGTAACTTTTTTATTGATATTTTGTGGCATTTTCCTCATGTTTCAGATAGAGCTTTTAAGCCAAAATACGATTTTATTCAATGGAGAAATAACGAAACAGAGTTTGAACGATGGTGCAGAGGACAGACCGGCTTTCCGATGGTCGATGCCGGAATGCGGGAATTAAATGAAACCGGATTTATGCATAATCGTGTTCGAATGATAACTGCCAGTTTTTTAACCAAACATTTACTTATCGATTGGCGCTGGGGTGAAGCCTATTTTGCTGAAAAATTACTCGATTACGAGTTGTCTTCAAATAATGGAAATTGGCAGTGGGCAGCTGGATCCGGTTGTGATGCAGCTCCTTATTTTCGTATTTTTAATCCTGAAGCACAATTAAAAAAATTTGATCCGCAAGAGAAATATATTAGGAATTGGATTCCTGAATACGGAACATTAAATTATTCGCAGCCGATTGTTGAACACAAGTTAGCCAGGGAAAGAGCGTTAAAAACTTACAAAGATGCATTAAATTAGAAGCTATGAAGAAAATCAAAAAAAACATTATGTACATTGCTGGCCCGGGAGTCGTAATCGTTGAGATTGTAGCTATTTTTGTGCACCTTTTTACCAGTGGAAATGCCCGTCCTTGGATCATTGGTGGATTGCTCGTGTTTTTTGTGGTTTTTATCCCGCTGTATTCAATTGAATATTTTAGGCAGAATTTTAAAAATGAAAAAAGTAAAAAGAGCGTTCAGTTTAAAAGAAAAAAAACCAGAACAGAATGGGAAGGTGGAAACATCCATGGGAAAATACCCAAAGAGACAGAGCGTCCGGGAAAAATGTTTAACAAATAAAATTTATTCCAGCAACCATTCAATTATCCTGTTACTTTTTGGACCTCTTATAGGGGAAACAAAATCCACGACCTGCCCTTCCTCATCAATCAAAAACTTTTGGAAATTCCATGTGACTTTGGCATCAAGAGTACCATTTTCTTCACTATTGGTTAACCATTGGTATATTGGATGAGGATTGTCTTTAATTGAAATTTTGGACATCATTTGAAATGTGACACCATAATTTTCAGTACAAAATTCATAGATCTGTTCATCATTACCTGGATCTTGTTTCCCAAAATCGTTACACGGAAAACCAATAATTTCAAAATCATCACCGCCATATTCTTCATACAATTCCTGTAATTTTTTAAATTGGGGAGTAAAAGCACATTCTGACGCTGTGTTCACAATCAGTACTTTTTTGCCTTTCAACACAGAAAAATCAAATTCTTTTCCATCGATGGCGGTTGCTTTAAAATCGTGCAAGGTCTTGAATTGTGCATTCGACGAGACCGAAATGAGTACAAAAATGATTAGAATAATTTTTTTCATCACAATGTTTTTTATTCTGCTGCAAATCAATAGTATTTAAAATTAGGTGATTTGTTGTTAATAAAAAAACCATGTAAAAAAGGCATATTTGATTATCTTTGGTCAGATACAGCTGCAAAGCGAAATTATGGAGAATTTTATTGTTTCAGCACGAAAATACAGGCCCGATTCATTTGATACGGTTGTTGCCCAATCGTCGATAACCAACACCCTGAAAAATGCCATTAAAAACAATCAACTGGCGCATGCCTACTTGTTTTGCGGACCAAGAGGTGTGGGGAAAACGACCTGTGCCCGTATTTTTGCCAAAACAATAAATTGTACCAATTTAAGCGAATCGATTGAAGCATGTAATGAATGTGAGTCGTGCAAAGCTTTTAATACCAATCGTTCGTTTAATATCCATGAACTGGATGCGGCGTCGAATAACTCGGTTGATGATATCCGAACACTGACTGATCAGGTTCGCGTTCCCCCGCAGATGGGCAAATACAGTGTTTATATAATCGATGAGGTTCATATGCTTTCACAGCAGGCATTTAATGCCTTCCTGAAAACTTTGGAAGAGCCGCCAAAGCACGCCATTTTTGTTTTGGCGACCACCGAGAAACATAAAATTATACCTACTATTTTATCGCGTTGTCAGATTTTTGATTTTAACCGGATAAAAGTCGAAGACATTACTCATCATTTGGAATATGTAGCCAAAAATGAAAATGTTGAGGTGGAAAAAGAGGGATTAAATATAATAGCGCAAAAGGCTGATGGCGCTATGCGTGACGCATTGTCTATTTTCGATCAGATTGTCAGTTTCTCGGGGAAAGAGATTACATATCAGGACGTAATCACAAATTTGAATGTTCTGGATTACGATTATTACTTCCGCTTGATCGACCAGTTTTTAAAGAATGACGTAACCGAAGCATTACTGACATTTAACGATATTTTAAATCACGGTTTTGACGGCCATCATTTTATTACCGGATTGAGTGGACATATTCGTGATTTGTTGGTTTGTAAGGATCCTGCAACAGTGCAACTGCTGGAAGTTGGAGGTGACATTAAAGAGCGATATAAAAATCAGGCGCAAAGTTGTGAGCATAATTTTTTACTGGATGCACTAAAAATTAGTAACGAATGTGACCTTCAATATAAATCCAGCCAAAATAAACGACTGCTTGTTGAGCTTTCTTTGATTCGGATGGCACAGCTTACCTTAAAAAAAAAATAGCTGACGAATCGGAACCTGATGACATACTTGAACCCATTTTCTCAGAATTAAAAGCTGGAAGTGAAACTAATTTTCAAAAACCGGCAGTTCAGAATATTCCAAAAAGGCCCGAAGCTCCAGTAAGTGACAAACCAAGAAAACTTGTAAAACGCAGCTCCCGAAACATGGGTGTTCCGTCGATAAAGGATGCATTAAAGGGGAAATTTGATGAAGACCAGATTTCTGCGAAAGAACAGCATCAGATTTTTAGCAAATCAGACGAAAAAGAGGATTTTTCCAAAGAAGATTTGAAAATCAAGTGGGAACAGTTTACGTCACGTTATGAAGATCGTCCTAATCTGAAATCAACATTGTCCAGAGTTCCCGAAATACAGGAGGATTATAAATTACTACTGGAGATAGAAAACACAATTCAGGAAAATTTAATTGGAAGTATAAAACCAGAGTTAGTGTCGTGGCTTCGAACCGAATTGAGAAATTCAAAGATTCAATTGGTTACAAAAATTACTGAAACGACAAAGGGGCGAATTATTTATACCGACTCTGAAAAATTTGAAGAAATGGTAAAGAAGAATCCTCATCTGGCAGCGCTAAAACAAAAATTCAACCTTGATTTTGGAGGATAAATTTAACTACTGATCTCAGTAAATTACAATTACAACTTTATCCAATTGCACATTCAATCTTTATTACTAGGGTGCAAGTCTTTTTATAATCCAAGTATCATATTGTTTTTCATACTGAATTCTGTCGTGTAACCGGTTCTCGCGCCCCTGCCAAAATTCAAACTTCTGTGGCTTTACACGATAGCCTCCCCAATTTTCCGGACGGGCAGGTTTGCTATTTTGAAGTTGTGATTGTAAAATGTAGAATTGTGTCTCTAAATATTTCCGGGAAGGAATTTCACTGCTTTGTTCAGAGATAATGGCACTAATCTGACTAAGCAGGGGGCGGGAATGGAAATATTGGTCAGAGATTCTTGCATCCGTTTTTTTTGCGATTCCAATAATCCGAACCTGCCTTTCGAGTTTAGGCCAGAAAAAATGTAAGCCAACTGCCGGATTTTTTTCGATAGAAATACCTTTTTCACTGTTATAATTGGTGAAAAAAACAAATCCATTATCGTCGTAATGTTTAAGAAGCACAATTCTTGATTGGGGAAAGCCATCCATTCCCAATGTTGCTAAAGTCATTGCCGTTGGATCCTCAACGCCTGCATTTAAAGCTTCTTTAATCCAAATCCCAAACTGATTAACCGGGTTTTTTTCAGTAGTTTCCTTCGACAAACCTGAAAGCGTATATTCTCTCCGAATAGAATCGATTTTCATCGTAATACTTTTTCAAATAACTATTTTCTGGCCTATAATGTTTAAAAATTAATCTCAAATGAACCTTTTGATTTTCGACAATGTTTAATAAAAGAGTTAAAAGTATTTTATTAACCAGAAATTAGAATTGTCATGAAAAAGTTAATTGGGATTTTTGCCATGTTACTTTCTGTAACAGTAATGGCAGGTAATAGTGGTGGTCAGATGGAACTTGGAGATAAAGCAGCATTGACAAATATTAAAATGCTGGATGTTTCGGGGGAGAAGATATCGCTCGCCGAAGCAAAAAAAGATAATGGCCTGGTCGTAATTTTTTCCTGTAATACTTGTCCGTTTGTAAAACAATGGCAGGATCGTTATCCTGCTGTGAAAGAGTGGGCAGATAATAATGATGTGGGTATGATTGTATTGAATTCAAACTACCAAAACAGGGATGGTGTGGATTCTTATGAGGCCATGAAAAAACATGCCGCGGAATATAATTATAATTTTAACTACGTGGTAGATGAAGAAAGTCAGATTGCAAATGCGTTTGGCGGACAAACTACACCCCACGTATTTTTGTTTGATAGTGATATGGAGCTTGCTTACAAGGGAGCATAGATGATAGTTATCAAAGTGCGGAACAGGTTAAAAAGGCTTACTTGAAAGACGCAATTGTGAGTTTAGCGAATGGTGAAGAAATTGCGGTTGCAGAAACAAAACCAACAGGTTGCAGCATTAAAAGGAAATTGCAGTAAATTGGTTTTTTATATTTATAAAAGAAAGCTCTTCCCGAAAAGGAAGGGTTTTTTTATGTCTCAAAAAAACTAAAATTGACTTTTCCGTAGTTTCGAATTTTTTTAAAATTTGGGTGGTTTGAAAAATTAAATTCTTTTGGGTGTTCAAGAATAAATAAACCATCGGGTTTTAAAATTCCACCTGAAAAAATTGCTTGTGGCACCTGGTCAAATTGTGGCAGGTCAAAAGGAGGGTCAGCAAAAACAATATCAAATTTCCCCTGATATTTAAAGAGAAATTTGAATACATCAGTTTTAAAAATTCTAGCATTTTCTATTTTCAGAGTATTAACCACATTCTGAATAAATTGTGTGTGGTGAAAGTTCTTTTCAACGAAGGTCACTTCTGCAGCTCCCCGGCTAATAAATTCGTATCCAATGCTACCTGTCCCCGAAAACAAATCGAGAATAATTTTATCAGAAAAATTAAACCGGTTTTCAAGGATATTGAACAAGCCTTCTTTAGCAATGTCGGTTGTTGGCCTTGCAGTCAATTTTTTGTTTGGACTAAAAATCCGACCTTTGTATGTTCCTCCAACAATTCTCATCAGATTGAGCTTAATAAACTGTATAAATGATATTTCGGCATTTTAAAAATATCATCTCTAACGTTTATTTTTTTTGAAGGTTCCAGAAATTTAGTTGCCGGGAAATAATTTTTGAGTTCATGTATAGTTTTTTCTTCGTCGGGTATTTTACCTGTAAAGAAAACTTTACTATCTGCAACTGAGAGATGATATTGCTTCAAAACTGAAAACGTATAAAAAATAACGTCATTACGATGTAAAATAGGGAAACTGTTTGCCATTAAAAATTTATCTTGCCTAAATAAGATCAAGTTCAGATAGTTTGAATTAAAAAGAAGAATTATTCCATTTTCCTTTGGCTCAATATGCGGAATATTTTCAAGACAGTTTTTTAGTGGATGAAGTAGTTTTATCATCGGGAAACGTTGACCAATTCTTACTTTTAGAAGTTTTGGGAAACGATATACAATCCATAGGTCAAGGTTATCCACTTTATTAGCTTCTGTTTCTGCTTCTTCATCGATATCGAGCACAGTTTTTAGAAGGTTGTAGTTTTGTGATGATTCATAATATTTGTCAGGAATCAATGTATACTCACGCGAATCATAAATAAAACTAACTTCTTTAAATTGCATTTTTAAAATATCTTCACTTTCGCACCATTCTTCAAATCTTCGTGGGAGGAAACGCGCATTGGTAATTGTCAAAGGAATATTTTTATAGGCAATTAAGTCAAGTTCGGATGAAATAATAGAAAAAGAAAATCCACCCAGATTTATCTGAATGGATAATGTATAATCTTTTGTATTGTTAATATCGAATAAGTCGCTAACTACTATCTCATGCATGAAGTTTACTCCCAGTTACCCGCATTATTTATAGCTTCAGTAAGAGAACCCACTCTCAATCCCGGATATTTTTCATTTGTTCTGCGCTGATCATTCAAATTAATCACTAGCTGTCGATCAAGATTATTTAAAATAACATTATTGTGTGCCTTAGCTTCAAATACGGGAACTTTAATTCCTGAACCTGTAGTTATAATTGTAGCACCCAAATGAAATTCTGATTGTGTGTCAGGAACAGGTACATATTTTAATTGACTTGCATCAAAACCTTTTCCAAATACTGATTCTAAAACGCTTTCTTTTATAGTGTCGCGAATAATTAATCCCAATTCAATTGCCTTTTTCTCAGTAATTTTTGCTTCAAGCATGCTATCGGTTAATTCTCCAACTCTTCTAACATTTCTAACTGAATCATGCATTACAAAATTAATAAGTGTGTCCCAACTTCCGGTAAATTTGCCATAAACATCTTTATAGGCAATCTGCGCTTCCCGAATATCTTTAAGCCTCTCAATAGTTGCATTATATCTTGCTTCTTTGGCTTTCTCAAAATCAATTGGTCGCTGAATACTTTGATAAATTAAATAAGCAAGAACAACAGCAACGATGAAAAGTACAATTTGAATAACGGTTCTCATTTTTATAATTTTAGTAAGTTTATTTTCGATAGTTTGCAAATTTAAAAAAAAAAACAAATTACATTCCTTTATAGAATGTTATTTTAGCAGGTATGATAAAAAATCATTTGCAGAATTTAATAACCCAAAATTTTCAATTTTCACCAACTAATTGTCAAACAAGTTTAATAGAAGGTTTGGCAAAATATATTTCATCCGATAAATCTGATGAAATAATGCTTATCAAAGGTTATGCCGGAACTGGAAAGACGACAATGATTAATGCACTTACTCAAACATTAGTAAGGTTAAAAATCAGATCTGTTTTAATGGCTCCAACAGGTAGGGCTGCGAAGGTTATGGCAGGATATACAGGTATTAGCGCATTTACGATTCACAAAAAAATATACCGACAAAAATCGTCAGCCGATGGAATGGGGAAATTTGTTCTTGATAAAAACATGTTCAAGAACACCTATTTTATAGTTGATGAGGCATCCATGATTTCAAACGAATCAAACGACAGTTCCTTGTTTGGGAGTGGAAAATTACTTGATGATTTACTTAAATATGTGTATTCCGGTGAGAATTGCCGGTTGGTTTTGGTTGGTGATACAGCACAACTCCCTCCCGTTGGTCTTAATATAAGTCCGGCACTGGATGCAGAGCAATTGGAAAGCCACGGATTTTCAGTTATTGAGTATGAACTAACCGATGTTGTTCGTCAGGAGTCAGAGTCAGGGGTTTTGTTTAATGCAACAAAAATGCGTCAGGTGATTGCTTCTCAAGAACAAGAACCGGGATTTATGTCTATAAAAATGGAATCTTTTCCTGACATAGAAAAAATAAGTGGGGGTGATTTAATTGAAAAAATAAGCACTTGTTACGATAAGTATGGTTTTTTTGAAACAACAATTGTAACACGTTCTAACAAAAGGGCTAATTTGTACAATAAAGGAATCAGAGGATCTATTCTTTACAAAGAGAATGAAATTGAAAAAGGTGATCTTTTAATGGTTGTAAAAAATAATTATTTCTGGATTGGGGAAGGAATGGAACTTGATTTTATTGCCAATGGAGATATAGCTGAAATTGAAAAAATTTACAATTATGAAGAATTGTACGGATTTAGGTTTGCCAATGTTTGTTTACGTTTTATCGATTATGAAAATGTAGAACTCGACTGTAAAATTTTTCTTGAAACTTTAGAAATTGAAACAGCATCATTTACGCAGGACAGGAATCGTGAACTTTTCAATGCAGTTTCGGAAGATTATATAGAGATTCGAAATAAACGCGAACGTTGGAAAAAAATAAAGGAGAATCCATATTTCAATGCTTTACAGGTAAAGTATGCCTATGCTCTGACTTGCCATAAAGCACAGGGAGGTCAATGGAAAGCGGTTTTCGTTGATCACGGATATCTTTCGGAAGATATGCTCGATAAGGAATATTACAGATGGTTGTACACAGCATTTACACGTCCTACAGAAAAATTGTACCTGGTGAATTTTAATAAAAGTTTTTTTGAAGATAATGACGAAGTAACTTAATACTATCGTTCAACTTTGTAGGTTTTCCCGTCTACAGCAGCTTTTGTGTTTTTAAAGATTGCCTTGGCCTCTTTCTCAAATTTTGAAACATCTTTATAACGAGCTGAAAAATGTCCAATTATAAGCTTTTTGGCATTTGTAAGTTTGGCCATTTCAGCTGCTTCTTTTGCAGTTGAATGCAAAGTTTTTTTTGCCAGGTCATTCAATTTTTCGGTAAATGTTGCTTCATGATATAAAAGATCAACATCCTGAATAAATTCAGAAACTTTTGGTAGAAAAACGGTATCAGTACAAAAGGCATACGAGCGAGGTTTAGGAGGTGGTATCGTCAGTTCAGCATTAGGGATTATTTCCCCCTCGTTTGTTTTTAGGTCAGCCCCGGCTTTAATATTTTTTATTTTGGAAATTGGAATATGAAATTTTAAAATATACTCTTTTTTGATGTTGGGTTGCTTTTGAATTTCTTTAAAAAGAAAACCACAGGTTGGGATGCTGTGCTTTAAAGGAAAAGAAAAGATTTCCACTTTTTTATCAGAGTAAATTTTTTGTTGCTTTTTGAAATTCAGGGGGTGAAAGACTATCTTAAATTGTAAATCAGCTTTTAAATGATCTAATAGAGGTTGAATAATTGTTTTTAGTTCGGACGGTGAATAGATATGAATATCGTTCGTTAATCCTAGCAGATTAAAAGTGGAAAGTAATCCGATTAATCCATAGAAATGGTCGCCGTGTAAATGCGAAATGAAGATGTGTTTTATTTTACTAAAACTGATTTTTTGTTTTCTGATCTGAATTTGCGTTCCTTCTCCACAGTCAATCAAAAATAAACGCCCAAGTACATTAAGTACCTGGGCGGTAGGATATCTGTCAGATGTTGGTAACGCAGAACTACTTCCGAGTATGGTCAATTCAAAAGGCATATCTATCTGTATTACAGATTTTCCTTTTTTTCAAGTAAATCCTCTGCTTCTTTTGCATTCTTTGTTATTAATAGAACGGTATGAAGCATAGATATTTTGATTAAAGTTTCCACATCGGGCTGGAGACCGCATAAAATAAATGTCCCGATTGCATCTTCACAAAGTCTGTTTGCCACTAGAACGGCACGTAACCCGGAAGAATCAGAGTAAGTTACATTACTCAGATCGAGAATTATATTTTTCTCACCTCCATTATTAATAACAATTAATTCTGACTTAAGATCAGGAGCATTGTTTATATCTAATCTGTCGGAATTTACCTTTACTAAGGTATGATTTCCATTTTTGAGAATTTCGAAAGCCATGTTATCAATTTACGAAATTCTATTCAAAATATCCCAATCCTGAACTATTTATCTTTTTTTTCCTTAGCCTCCATTTGTGATTTAAGTGCAGCTAATTCACTGATATCACCCAATGTAGTTTTTTCGATATTATCGTTAACTGATTTAACAGCCTTTTTAGAAGAACGCGTTGTTTTACGTTTCGCAGTTTCTTCAGCACGTTTAACATCTTCGTAAACACGAGAGTGGGAAACAATAATTCTTTTAGCCGACTTATTGAACTCTATAACTTTGAAATCCAGTTTTTCATCCTGTTTTACAGAAGAACCATCTTCTTTTACCAAATGACGTGGCGTGGCAAAACCTTCAACACCATAAGGAAGTGCAATAACAGCACCTTTATCCATCAACTCAACAACAGTTCCTTCATGAATACTGTCGGCAGTGAAAATGGTTTCAAATACATCCCATGGATTTTCTTCAAGTTGTTTGTGTCCTAAACTTAAGCGACGGTTTTCTTTATCAATATCCAAAACAACAACTTCAATTTCATCACCAACTGCTGTGAATTCTGAAGGATGTTTGATTTTTTTTGTCCAGCTTAAATCTGAGATATGAATTAAACCGTCAACGCCTTCTGTAATTTCAACAAAAACACCAAAGTTAGTGAAGTTGCGAACGGTTGCTTTGTGTTTACTTCCAACACCAAATTCTTTATCGATATTTTCCCAAGGATCGGTTTTAAGCTGTTTGATACCGAGTGACATTTTACGTTCTTCACGATCAAGTGTAAGAATCTGTGCTTCTATTTCATTACCTACACTTAGGAAATCCTGGGCACTTCTTAAATGCTGACTCCAGGACATTTCTGAAACGTGAATCAACCCTTCAACTCCCGGTGCAATTTCAACAAATGCACCATAATCAGCCATAACTACAACTTTACCTTTAACTGAATCACCAACTTTAAGATTTTCGTCCAGTTTATCCCATGGGTGAGGAGTTAATTGTTTTAACCCAAGTGCGATACGTTTTTTATCATCGTCGAAATCAAGAATAACCACATTAAGTTTCTGATCCAATTCAACAATTTCACTTGGATGTGAAATACGTCCCCATGAAAGGTCGGTAATATGAATTAAACCATCAACACCTCCAAGGTCCATAAATACACCATACGAAGTAACGTTTTTAACAGTTCCTTCAAGTACCTGACCTTTTTCAAGTTTAGCAATAATTTCTTTTTTCTGTTGTTCAAGCTCTGCTTCAATAAGCGCTTTGTGCGAAACAACAACATTGCGATATTCATGATTGATTTTAACCACTTTGAATTCCATGGTTTTTCCAACAAATACATCGTAATCGCGAATTGGCTTAACATCAATTTGCGACCCTGGCAAGAACGCTTCAATGCCAAAAACATCCACAATCATACCACCTTTGGTACGGCATTTAATGTATCCTTTAATAATTTCATCATTTTCCAAAGATTCATTAACACGTTCCCATGAACGGGTTGCCCGGGCTTTTTTGTGTGAAAGGATCATCTGACCCTTTTTATCTTCAAGACTTTCGATATATACATCTACTTTGTCGCCTACTTTCAATTCAGGGTTATAACGAAACTCGTTTAAGCTAACGATTCCGTCAGATTTATAACCTATATCAACAACAACTTCGCGTTTATTCAACGATATAACAGTTCCTTCCAAAACTTCTTTTTCAGTAACTGTATTTAATGTGTTGTTGTAAAGATCTTCAAGGTTGTTTCTTTCTTTTTCAGAATAAGCGTCAATACCGCTTTCAAGGCTTGCCCAATCAAATTCTTCAGGTTCAGCTGTCGTTTCTTCTGCTTTCACTTCTTCAGCTTCTTTTTCTTCCACGACAGGTGCTTCCTCTACTTTTTCTTCTTTTTTGACCTCCGTTTTATCTTCTGAAGCTTCTTCAGATTTAGTTTCAGCTACTTCTTCAGTAACCGCTTTTTCTTCAACAACTTCTTCAGTTGCTGCTTTTTCTTCTTTTTCTTTTGGGGTTTCTTTTTTAGTCTCTTTGGAGACTTTCTTTTCTTCCTGAACAGGTGCTGCGGCTTCTTGTTTTACCTCTTCTTGTTCAAGATTTTCATTTTTCTTTTCAGCCATGTAATTCAAATTAAATTAATGAGTTAGACTTTATTATTGTTTAAATCGCGCGCAAATGTAAAATATAATTCACTTATTTCAAAAGTTTTAACTGTTTTAATTGATAATTACGTAATTAATTTCAAAAAACATGTTTATGCGAATTTGCTGGTTTATTAAACCCACTCTTATTGCCGGCTTATTTACTTTTACTAATTTTGAATCTTGAATAAAATCATAAAACATTTCAAAATAAAAACTAATTAAAAACGAAATTGTTGAGAATCGTTATATTACCAAACTCAAATAAAATTTAATATGAAAGGTATTATTCTTGCCGGTGGTGCCGGGACCCGACTTTATCCGATAACGCGTTCAATTTCAAAGCAAATAATTCCGGTTTACGATAAACCAATGATTTATTATCCGCTTTCTGTCCTCATGCTTGCCGGAATCAGAGAGATTTTAATTATTTCAACACCGACTGATATTGGTTTGTATGAACAGCTTTTAGGTAATGGGGAACAACTGGGATTAAGAATCTCCTATAAAATTCAACCTTCGCCGGATGGTTTGGCGCAAGCTTTTATTTTAGGTGAAGAATTTATTGGCAACGATAATGTTTGTATGATTTTGGGAGACAATATTTTTTATGGCTATAATTTTAGAAGTATTCTTGAAGATGCAGCTTCGCTTGAAGACGGTGCATATGTTTTCGGATATTATGTGAACGATCCGGAAAGATATGGCGTGGTTGAATTTGATGAAACCGGAAAAGTAATTACAATTGAAGAAAAACCAGAAAAGCCAAAGTCAAACTATGCAGTAACAGGATTGTATTTTTACTCCAATGATGTGGTTCAGAAAGCTAAAAATCTTAAACCTTCGAAAAGGGGAGAACTGGAAATTACTGATTTGAATCGTTTATATTTAGAGGAAAACAGGCTGAATGTAAAATTATTGGGGCGTGGTTTTGCTTGGCTGGATACAGGTACGCATGACAGTTTACTTCAGGCTTCCAATTTTATTGCCACTATTGAGCAACGTCAGGGACTTAAGGTTTCCTGTATTGAAGAGATTGCTTATAAAAAAGGTTTTATAGATAAGGAACAGTTAATAAGACTTGCTCAGCCATTGAGTAAAAATCAATATGGAGAATATTTATTACGTTTGGCTGAAAGGCAGATATTATCTTTTTAAATCAGAATGAAAATAATTGAAACACAAATACCAGGATTGCTAATTATCAAACCACGGGTTTTTAAAGATTCCAGAGGTTATTTTTATGAATCCTATCAAAAGGAGAGATACTTTCAGAATCAAATGAAGAGTGATTTTATACAGGATAATGAATCAAAATCAGTTCGAGGCGTGATTCGTGGACTGCATTATCAATTGGATCCATTTTCACAGTCGAAATTAGTTCGTGTTGTCCAGGGAAGCGTCTACGACGTTGCCGTTGATTTAAGAAAAGGGTCACCTACATTTGGAGAATGGTTTGGAATAGAACTTAATGATATTGAAAAAAAACAACTTTTTATTCCTCGTGGATTTGCGCATGGATTTTCGGTTTTAAGTGAAACCGCAGTTTTTTCTTATAAATGTGATAATGTGTATAACAAGGACTCTGAACGTTATATTAATATTAATGATCCAAAACTCAATATCGATTGGATGATTGAAAAATCAGAACAAATCGTTTCAGAGAAAGATCAAATTGCACCGTTTTTCGATAATGCTGAAATGAATTTTAGTTTTTGATCAGGATGAAAATTTTAATTACAGGTTCATACGGACAACTTGGGAATGAAATAAAAATGCTTTCAAAAAAATATCCAACCTGGGAGTTTTTGTATACTGATGTTGACTCATTGGATATTACAAATGAAAATGCTGTTGCTGATTTTTTTCTGAAAACGAAGCCCGGGTTTATAGTAAATTGCGCAGCTTACACAGCAGTAGATCAGGCTGAAACCGATATTGAAACAGCTACCCGGATAAATGCCATCGCCCCCGGAATTTTGGCAAAAGCTACTAAAAATGTATCAGCTAAAATGATTCATATTTCTACTGATTATGTTTTTAGCGGTAAAGCCTTTCTTCCATTGGCAGAATCGGATGAGGTTAATCCAACCGGAGTTTACGGAAAAACAAAGTTGAAAGGCGAGGAAAATTGTCAAAGGGAGAATCCGGATTCGATTATAATCCGGACTTCCTGGTTGTATTCAAGCTTTGGTAATAATTTTGTAAAAACCATGTTGCGGCTGGGAAAGGAAAGAGATTCATTAAATGTTGTATTCGATCAGGTAGGAACTCCAACTTATGCTGCTGATTTGGCTGAATCAATACTTTCAATTATTGAATTTTCAGAAAAAGAATCGAACAAATTTGTTCAGGGTATTTATCACTATTCCAATGAAGGTGCGATCAGCTGGTTTGATTTTGCGAAGTCAATTTTTGAAATCTCAGAAATAGAATGCGAAGTATTGCCTGTGCTTTCCGATCAATTTCCTTCACCTGCCAAAAGACCAAATTACAGTGTCTTGAATAAATCGAAATTTAAAAATACATTTGGAATTGCAATTCCATACTGGAAAGATAGTTTGAAAGTTTGTTTAGATAAAATGGATAAATAGTTACTATGGAGAATAAGGAGTTACTGCAACAAGTTAGAGAAAAGGCTAAGTATTGGTTGTCTGACACTTACGATGAAAACACTAGGAAAGAAGTTCAGGAATTACTGGATAAAGAGGATTCATCAGAATTAGTTGATTCTTTTTACAAAAGTCTGGAATTTGGAACCGGCGGACTTCGCGGTATTATGGGTGTTGGAACCAACCGAATGAATATTTATACTGTAGGAGCTGCCACACAAGGCCTTAGCAATTATTTGAAAAAGAATTTTGCTGACCTTGATGAAATAAAAGTTGCTATTGGGCATGATTGTCGAAATAACAGTCGCTTGTTTGCCGAAAGCAGCGCCAAAATATTTGCAGCAAACGGTATAAAAGTCTTCCTGTTTGAGGACCTGCGTCCAACGCCGGAACTTTCATTTGCAATTCGTGAACTTGGCTGTCAAAGTGGTATTATCCTTACTGCTTCACACAATCCGAAAGAGTACAATGGTTACAAAGCATATTGGGATGACGGTTCTCAAATTGTTGCTCCGCACGATGTAAACATTGTAAATGAAGTTGCAAAAATAGAGCCTGAAGACATCAAATTTGATGGCCCTGAAGAATTGATTGAAATCATGGGGGATGAGATGGATCAGAAGTTTCTTAATCAAGTGAAAACGGTTTCCATTTCGCCCGATGTTGTTGAAAGACATAAAGACATAAAAATTGTTTACACCCCAATTCATGGGACAGGTGTAAAACTTATTCCGGCAGCGTTAAGAAAATTTGGTTTTAAAAATATTATAAATGTTCCTGAACAGGATGTCGTCAGTGGAGATTTTCCAACTGTAATTTCTCCAAATCCGGAAGAGGAAGCTGCAATGGATATGGCTATAAAAAAAGCTTATGAAGTAAATGCTGATGTGGTAATGGCCTCTGATCCGGATTCAGACCGAATTGGTGTTGTAGTCAAGAATGATCAGGGGAAATACATTATTGTAAACGGGAATCAGACAGCGCTTCTTTTCATTTATTACATTATTACAAAAATGAAAGAAGCAGGTGCAATGAAAGGGAACGAGTACATTGTAAAAACCATTGTTACCACGGAGATGATTGCTGAAATAGCAAAGAAGAATCAGATTGAATATTTTGATGTATACACTGGTTTTAAGTTTATTGCAGAAATTATACGCGAGCTTGAAGGAAAGAAAAAGTACATTGGGGGAGGTGAAGAAAGTTTTGGATTTATGCCTTCTGATTTTGTTCGTGATAAGGATGCTGTTTCTTCATGTGCGTTGATGGGTGAGATTACAGCGTGGGCTATTGACCAGGGAAAAACTTTGTACGAACTTTTACAGGATATTTATCTGGAATACGGTTATTCCAAAGAGAAAATGAAATATGTGGTTCGAAAAGGAAGAACAGGGGCTGAAGAGATTCAGCAGATTATGGATAACTTCCGTTCCAATCCTCCAGAGGAATTGGGCGATTCGCCTTTAGAATGGGTAAAAGATTATGAAATTTTGATTGCCAAAAATCTTGTTACCGGGGAAGAGAAAAAAATTGATCAGAAAATAACTTCCAATGTACTTCAGTTTTTTACAAAGGATGGAACAAAAATTTCAGTACGCCCTTCAGGTACGGAGCCTAAAATCAAATTTTATTTTGAGGTGAAAGGTAAGCTGGAATCAAGAGAAACCTTTGATAACGAGGAGGAAAAGGCAGAGAAGAAAATAGATTCAATTATGGAAGAATTAGGACTTTAATTATTATTAAATAAAAACTAAATCATGAAAAATCTAATACTAACTATTTTACTGCTTTTTGTGGCAGTATTCGTCTCTGCTCAGCAGGAAGAAGGCATGGAAATGAAACCGGAAATGACAGAAATATGGGATCCTGAAGTGAAAATAATAACACCAGGTGAAACTCCTGTTAATGCACCTTCTGATGCAATTATTTTATTTGACGGTGTAGATCTCAATAGTGAATGGACAAACAGAAGTGGCGGAAAACCGGAGTGGACAGTTGAAGACGGGTGTGTTACTGTAAAACCAAGGACCGGAGATATTAAAACAAAAAGAGTGTTCGAAGACTTTCAGTTGCACATTGAGTGGCGTACTCCTTCCGAAGTTTCCGGTGAAAGCCAGGGACGTGGAAACAGTGGAATTTTTCTCCAGGAATTATATGAAGTGCAGGTTTTGGATAGCTATGATAATCGTACTTATCGCCACGGTCAGGCTGGCGGCATTTACAAACAGTATGCTCCTCTTGTTAATGTTTGTAAAGGGCCGGGAGAATGGCAAACATACGACATTATATACACAGCACCACGTTTTAACGACGACGGAACTTATTTTACACCACCAACTGTAACGGTGTTACAAAATGGTGTTTTGGTACAGAATAATGTAAAACTGCGTGGTCCGACAGAATATATCGGAATTCCTGAATATTTTGTGGAAAGACACGGCCCGCGTGGTATTAGCTTACAGGATCATGGAAATCTGGTTAGCTACCGAAATATTTGGATAAGAGAATTGTAGCAGAAATAAAATTTAAACATTGAGCCTGAAGTATACTTCAGGCTTTTTTCTTTAGATGAAATAGAATCTTTTATAACATACATGGAAGATACTCAAAGATGAATTATTAAATGGATGGAGATTGTTCGAAATCTTCTGAAAAAACAGGATTTTCTTCTGCATCGTAAAGTCGAACATAATCAACTGCCCCGCTTCCTGCAAATTGATAATAAACACCTTTTATGGCACCATTACTATCAGTATAGGATGTTTTATAAATTTCTATATTGTTTAAATAAATAGTCACTATCTTGTTTTTAAATACCAGTTTTAAATCATTCCATTGATTTAAATTTGTTCCAAATGCCGATAAGTCATTGTTTTCCCCCGAAACATAATCACTTCCAAATTTTAAATACAGGCTTCCGATGCAACCCGGATCAGAAAGCTGCACGAAATGTCTACCATTTTCGCCAAAAATAGAAATCTCGCAGGCTTGACATACCAATGCTCCTTCATCCATGCTATTTTTCAAACGAGTTTTGAAAGTGAAATTATCACTATCTCCATAAAAATTTTCATTCACATAATAAAAGCAGGTGGCGTGGTTGTTATTTACCAAGTTAACGTTGTGTTTTTCAACGGTCTCAGGAGAGATATAAATTTGCCCGTTATTTATACAGTTTTCTTTTACATAAATTGGAACTATGTCATTCATAGGATTTTGAATCAGATTCAACCATCCATCAGTGGTGATGTAAACCGGAATTTCTTTTACAAGCTGTTCATTGATCATTAGTTTGGCCTTGTGATAACCCGGGTAGTAATAAACTGAGGTTGAATATCTTTCGTTCTTTTTTATTTCTGCCCGCCTTCGAGTATCCCAGGATTGTTGTACAAACGCGCTGTCAAAATCATACATTGAAATATCATAGTCGAATATCACAGTATTAGGTACTCCTTCAGCAACATTTTTTTTGCTTGAAAATTTTGCTTCCGAATAACTTTGCGCTGGTTGGCTATTTAAAATTAGCAGGGACACCAGGAATATAATTATTGCCGCAACAGGAAAGTAGATAATTTTTTTACTGAATCTGAATTTATGCTTTTTTGCTGTTACCGGTAAATCATCCTTTTCTATCCTGGTAGTTTTGAATTCATACCAATCTTTATATCCTATAAATTGAGCAAGTGCATTTAAGGTATTTTTTTGAGGTATTTTTTGAAATTGATTTTTACTTATTCTTTTTAAAGTAGAAACGCTTAAACTGATGCCGGTTTTTTCCTCTATTAACAAACTGAGATTTTCAAAGTCACGCTGTTGCCACTCCTCCGGTTCGTTTAATTGTAATTTTTCTGAAATTTTTTGAAGGATGAGATTGATATAGAGTTTTTCATGATCAGTTTTGTTTTTCATGGTTCTGTTTTTTTGAGACTATAAAAATAATAAGAACCTGCAATAATTTTAAAATAAATCAAATTTGGTTGGATTTTGAACAGGTTTTGATTGTTGATTTACAGGTGTATTGGGGAAATTCGCTTCAAATTGAAAAATGAAAGCTGATGAAAACTTTTTTTTGTTTCATGTTGTCTATTTTAAGTTTTTCTCTTTTTGCCCAAAACTCTGCTGAAATAAGCGGATTAAAATGGCAATTTGAAGGGAATGTAATTCAAGAAAAATACAAAAAGAAAGATTGTCTGAAAACAGACGATGGTGTTGTGATTGCAGAAGATGTTAATTTCAAAAACGGCACAATAGAATTTAGCATGTGTATTCAACCTGGCCGTGGATTTGCCGGAATTCGTTTTCATGGCGACGGTGGCTCCAATACAGAAGAATTTTACATCCGAAAACACCAAAGCGGAAATCCTGATGCAATGCAGTATACTCCGGTTTACAATGGAAATGCCGGATGGCAATTGTATTATGGCGATGGATATAGTGCTGCAAAACCTCATGTTTTTGATGAATGGTTTAAAGTTAAACTAGTTGTTTCAGGTACCCAAGGTGAGGTTTATATTTCTGATATGGAAAAACCAATTCTGGTAATCCATGAACTTAAATTGGGCGAAAAAGGCGGTAAAATTGCCTTTTACGGACCAGCTCGTTTTGCTGATTTTAAAATTACAAATGCAGATTCACCGGAACTGCTCGGGGAGTTCAGGGAAATAAAAAAAGCCGGAAATGAAGTTATTCAGGAATACTGGGTTTCTGAAATTTTTGATGCAGAATCTTTGATATTTGAGAATAGGCTTCCGGCAGGATTTATTGAAAAACTTAAGTTCAAAGAATATAAAACTGAAGCTAACGGATTACTCAATATTTCACAAACAGGAGCTTTAGGTGAAAATAAAAATGCAGTTTTATTAAAAATTGTAATTAATTCAGAAACCGATCTGGTTAAAATGATGAACTTCGGGTTCAGTGATGCCGCTAAAATTTTTGTGAACGGAAAAGCAATTTGGCTAGGAAACGATCCCTATACCAGCCGTGATTACCGTTTTTTGGGGACTATAGGTTATTTCGATGCGGTTTACTTAGATTTAAAATCAGGGAAAAACAACGTTTATGTTATGGTAGCGGAGAGTTTTGGTGGTTGGGGATTCAAAGCAGAATTCGAAAACCTGGAAGGAATACAAATTGAGCAATAGCAGCTTATATATTTATCGTCCAGAAAAAATTTTGAACAAATAAAATTATTACAATGAACAGAAGAAACAGTTTGAAAACCGGTGCGTCGGTTATAGCCGGATTAACTTTGCTCCCAACAGTAGGAATATCAGGAGAAAATGTAACATTCCCACCTGAGAATTCATTTTGGGAGGTAGTGAAAAATCGTCGTTCAGTGCGTGCATTTAAACCTGATCCGATCCCGGATGAAGATATCCGCAAAATTATTGATGCAGCCAGATTGGCACCTACATCAGGGAATCAACAACCCTGGAAATTTCTCGTTATTAGCGATCGAAATAAGATTGACAAGTTAAAAACTGAGAAATTAAAGGAAGCGGAAACATATTACAAAGATTCTCAAATGCTCAGTGGTGAAGATCTTAGAAAACAATTGCAGCAGTCGGAACAACAACTGACAACCGGTTATTTATCAGCTCCAACTTACATTGTAGTATTAACGGATAATAAAAGTCAGTATCCGACTTATAATCACTGGGACGGACCATTAGCCGCAGGATATCTGATGCTGGCGGCGCGCGCACTTGGCTATGGGACAGTACATATCACCGACTCTTTTTCTGAAGAATTAACTAAACGTGTTTTTAATATTCCGGATCAGTATTCCCGGGTTTGTTTTACTCCACTTGGTATTCCTATTGAATGGCCGCAAAAGGAGAAGAAACCATTGGATGAATTTATTGTGAAAGAAAGTTTCTAATTATAAAATAAAAATCAAAATGAAAAACCAAATCTTAATTTTAATGCTCATGTTGGTTGGATTTTCTATTGGATTATCAGCAAATGAGCCAGTTATTAAAACAGAAGTTCAACAGGAGGAAATTCCAGCTTCAGAAAAATTGGTAGTACTTTGGACAAGTGGTGATAAGGAAGTGGCGGAAAAAATGGTATTTATGTACACAATCAATTCGAAAAGATTTGATTGGTGGAAGGATATCACACTTGTAGTATGGGGGCCGTCAGCAAAATTATTGAGTGAAGATACTGATTTGCAGGAAAGTGTTAAGGAAATGCTGGGACAAGGAACTGCGGTTAAAGCATGCAAGGGTTGTGCTGATATGTACGGAGTCTCAGATAAACTCTCAGAATTGGGAGTAGAAGTAAAGTATATGGGTGAGTTAACAGATTACATTAAAGAAGGCAGGCATATATTAACACTGTAATGAGACAAATAATAAAAGCCCGTTACTTTTTTAGCAACGGGCTTGTTAATTCTGGGTCGATCTTAATAATTTCAATAAAAAAGGTTTGTGTATTTTATTTATCGTATATAATCAATTACAGTTCCTATTTCTCCCCACCAATAAAAGGCATTCATTCTAAGGATGTTGGTATTAGCCATAAAATTCTCTTAGCGCAAAATACTACCGCTGAAATCATTGAGAACAATAAGACAAAGAGCGATTTTTTCATTTCCTGAACCAATATAGTTATCTAAAATAAGTATTTTTTAGTTTAATGTGGTTTAAATCCGGATTAAGTTTACTTTTTTAATTTGTCCTTAAATATTTTCTGAAATTTTTCAAGTTTTGGTGCAACCACAAACTGGCAATACGGTTGGTTTTTATTACGTGCGTAGTAATTAATATGGTAATCTTCTGCAATATAAAATTTATCGAAAGGTGTAACTTCAGTTACGATTGGATTTGGGTAAACATTTTCTTTCTCAAATTCTTGTATAATTTCTTCTGAAATTTTCTTTTGTTCTTCGTTGTGGTAGAATATTGCCGAACGGTATTGTGTACCTATATCATTTCCCTGTCGGTTTAAAGTTGTCGGATCATGGGAGAGAAAAAATACTTCCAGTATTTCCGAAAAATCAACTATTTCAGGATCATAGGTTATTTGTATTACTTCAGCATGCCCGGTATTTCCGGTACAAACTTCCTCGTAGGTGGGGTTTTTTACATGTCCGCCACTATAACCGGGTTTCACTTCCACTACTCCGTTTAGTTGCAGATAGACTGCCTCTGTACACCAAAAGCAGCCCCCTCCCAATGTTGCCGTTTCTAATTCTTTAGCCATAGTTCCTGTTGCAGTTAGAAGAAATATTAATATTAATAATCTTGTTTTCATTTTATGAATTTATTTTTACCACCGATTTTTGTCTTTTCCAAAACATGAGCCTTGAAAAAAATCTCTTTTCAAAATTCCAAAAGAACCTGAATTGGCCAAATAAAAAACCAATAATCAATAAAAGGATATTGTAAACTGCAAGTATAACAACAATGTTAACCGGAACTTTAATCCAAAGATGAGTTTCAGCAGTTATGCCTATATAATCGAATATAAGCTCTTTGAGATATACGGTTGAGCTGCCCGTAATGGCAAATACCACTAGAATAACAGCAACCTGAAAATTGCTTGTTATTTTCCATCTTTTTTTGAGTTTCTCAAACATTGCTATCCTTATTTATTTAGATAACAAAAGAGTTAAAAGTATGTTTTTTGGAATGTATTAAATTTGGTGGGTTTGAAATATAATGTATCCGTAAACCATAAACCGTACAAATCTGAACAGGGCGTATTTTAAATATCTTTTTGATGGATACCCTGCTGAACCAATAAGCAGGCTTACGGCAGACCACGGAAGAGGAGTAAGCGCGGCTACTATAATCAGAAAAAGACCGTATTTGTGAATGAGAGGCCATTGCTGATTTAACAATTTTTTTTGAATTAATCGAAATGTAGCTTTTTTATAAAAAAATTGTCCAATTAAAAAGGTCACATATCCCATTACATACGAAACCACGGCAAAAAAACCTACATTCAAAATGTAATGAGCTGTATCTGCTTTATTAAAAGCCCAAATCATAAAGATTTCAGGAGGAATTATACCAAAGAAGAATTCTGAGGCACAATAAATCAGGTATATAATTTCAGGGCGGGCATAAAATTGTTGAACCCATTCATCGGAAGCTTTTGATAATACAAGTTCCTTAAACATAAAATAGGCCGCTAAAAGAACGGCCATCCAAGCCAATCCCCTTAGCCCGTTTTTAAGTAAAAATTGAATGCGTGGACTAATTTTCATGCAGAAATTCCGATTTATCAGGCTTTGAAGTTATAACATTTTTAACAATTGAAAGTTCTACAATTTCTTTTTTAAAACGAATGAGGTTATATCTTTTTATCCGTTCGTTTATCTTGTGCAATTGCCAATTTTTTTGTTTGGATAGGGAGGTTGATAAACAGATATTTAGCGGTAAATAAGATAATTGATTTGAAATTTAGTGCAATTCCGTTTACAGGAAACCATTAGGGGAATATTATTTGTAATTAAGTTGCAATATTAGATTCAGATGTACTACAATATTGTTTTTAATTCCCGAATCAAAATTTCAATATCTTCTTCGTTATTAAAAATACTCGTTGAAATTCTTACACCTTCGCCTCGCGCAGAAACAATGATATTTTTTTCAAAAAGTTTTTCAACCACAAACTTTGGGGTTGGTATTTTTGCAATTAAAATACCTGAACGATTTATATCCTTATCCTGAGAGATTACTTCAATACCAAGTTCTTTAAGTTTATTTTCCAGAAGATGATTCAGAAAGAGTACCCGGTTTACGACGTTTTGCTGGCCGATTCTGTTAAACAGTTGAAGTGCCCCGCCCAGAGCAAAAATATTTGGGAAATGCGGGCATCCCGATTCTATAACAGAAGCTTCATTTTTTAAATCGAGTTCCGTATTGTTCATTTTCTCCGGTTCTTTAACACTTCGCCAGCCGGCAAACGGAAAATCTTTTTTCTGTAACCATTTTTTATTAATGTACAGACCACCAATTCCGTAACCAGCAGTTGCCCATTTTAATCCTGTGAACATAAGGAAATCGATATTACATTTTTTTACGTCAACCGGAAATATTCCAAGCGCCTGTGTCGCATTTACTACAAAAATCAGATTATGTTTTTTACACAATTCCCCTAATTCTTCCAAATCCTGACGAAATCCGGTTTTGTATTGGACATAACTGGTTATAAGGATCTTTATATCAGGAGTAATGGCCTTTTCAATTTCGCTTAAGGGGAAAGAATTATCCAGCGGTTCAACAAATTTAATATCAGTGTTCTGGTTTAACCATGGAAATGTGGTCGAAGGAAACTCGTCGCGCATGGTAAGAACTGACCCTTTACCGCGTAGAAACTGCGCAACCAAGTTCATTCCGTGCGAAGTGTTGGTGGTAAAACCGATTTCTTCCTGTTCAGCACCTATAAATTCAGCCAGATTTTTCCTTACATTTTCAGTTCTTTCCAGCCAGGTTTCCCAATAGGTATCTCCAAATTCAAGCATTTCGTCATAAAAGAGTTTGCCTTCATTGGCAGCACTTTTCGAAACTGGTGATCCACCTGCCGGATTTAAGTAAACATATTTTTTACAAACAGGGAATTCTTCCCGTATTTTATTCCAATCGACCATAATTTTATGTTTTGAATTTAAAGATGAAAGTTTAAACTGAATTTTAAAAAATAAACACTGTTTTTTGATAAAAAAAGGGAACCATTTCTGATTCCCCTGATATTATAATAATGGTTTTTGATTTTTTCCTTTCTATAAAGAATCTCCAAAATCTTCTTTGAATTTGGCAACCAGTTTTTCCGGCCAGTTTCCTTTTGCTTTTAGAGTACCCATAAAGAACCTTAATAACGGGGGTTCCTGTATCCATTCCAAACCACCAATCAATTCGCGATTATCATACAACCATTTAACACGGTCGACAACAAACATAGTTTGCGATAATGTAAACACGCGACGAGGGAAAGCAAGACGCAATAACTCAACATCGGCAAGTACATCGTTTCCATTCTCATCTCGTACGCTTGAGACAGTTCCGCGTTCCATTCCCCTGCATCCTGAAACAATATAAAATGCAGCTGCCAAAGCTCCTGCCGGATACTCTTCCTGAGGAACATGTGGTAAAAATCCCATTGCATCGATATGACAACCTAATGCACCTGCAGGAGTAATAACAGGAATTCCTGCTTTATCCAATGAGTCAACAGCAAATTTTATAAAGGAAGGAGACTGACTGATAACCGTGTCATCGCAAGTTTCTCTTAACCCAACCGCCATTGCTTCAATTTCACGAACTGACATCCCTCCGTAGGTGAGGAATCCTTCAAAAAGTACCAGTAAATCACGCATTTTTAAGTACAGATCTTCACTGTTGGTAACAATTCCACCACCACGTGTTGAACTTACTTTACGGCTTGAGAAATAAACCAAATCAGCATAACCACACATTTCATTCAAAATGTCTTTTATTTCTGCATTTTTGAATTCTTCTTCCCGTTCTTTTATCATATATGCATTTTCGCCAATCAAACTTGCATCTAGAACAAGCATTGTGTCATTTTGATCGCAAATGGCTCTAACATCTCTCATGTTTTGCATTGAAAATGGTTGTCCACCAATCAGGTTTGTTGAAGCTTCCATACGAACAAAAGCAACGCCCTCTTTACCATATTTTTCAAAGACAGCTTTTAATTTGCTGGTATCAATATTTCCTTTGAAAAGAACATTACTTTTTATTTTAAGGGCTTCGTCAGTGTATATTTCAAGAACTTTACCGCCATTAATTTCCATGTGTTCCTTGGTGGTGGTGAAGTGGTAGTTCATAGGAATCACCTGTCCTTTTTTAATAAAAACCTGTGAAACAATATTTTCCGCAGCACGACCCTGGTGAACCGGCAGAACATAGTGTTTACCGAAAACTTCACGGGCTGCAGCTTCCATCCTGTAGAAACTTTGAGAACCGGCATAGGCATCATCTGCCTGCAACATTGATGAAATCTGATTATCACTCATGGCATTTGTGCCGGAATCAGTAAGCATATCAAGGAATATATTTGAGGTATCTAACAGGAAAGTGTTAAATCCTGCAGTTTCCATTGCCAGCTTTCTTTCTTCAATAGGTTTTAGAAATAATTTTTGTACGATTCGCACTTTGTGCAGTTCCACGGGAATCTGTTCGCCACTATAAAATTTTATGGCATTGCTCTGGTTTGTCATTTTTTACTGGTTTATAATTACAATTTAAAAATTTTTTAAAAATAAAATCTTCAATTTGAAATTATTCCTTTTTGAAGAAGATGTTTGTCAATTTGATAATATTTATATTAATTCAAAATAACAGGATTTTTTTTCGACCTCGTTTTTTGTTAAATATAGATTAAAACGAGAATTTTTTCCAGCCATTTGGCATCGGTCTCATCAAAGGAGGAGCGAGTCTTGCTGTCAACATCAAGGACACCAATGGTTTCACCTTTTTTATCTTTTAAAGGAACAACAATTTCCGAATTTGAACGGGAGTCGCAGGCAATATGTCCGGGAAACTGGTGCACGTCGTCCACGATAATGGTTTCGTTTTTGTTGAATGCTGCCCAACAAACACCTTTGTTTTTTTCAAGAACCTGGCATGCCACTGGTCCCTGGTACATACTTACAATCATTTCACCTTTGCCAACCAAATAAAAACCGGTCCAGAAAAATGTTTCCATTTTATTATGTAACACTGCAATAATGGTGGCCATTCTGGCTTGTGTATTATTACTTTTTAAGACAAGTTCCTGTAATTGTTTATATATCCGGCTGTAACGTCCTTCCTTTTTTTTGCTGTCCATTTTATCAACATTGAAAGTTTTAGTCCACGAAAAAACAAAAAATGTTTAATTTAGATGAATAAAAAATTAAAAATATGGAAAGATTAGTCACTGATCCAAATGAAAGACAGTGGGGCATGTTTTTACATCTGGCTGCTCTGGCGACTTTAATTGGAATACCGCTGGGAAATGTTATTGGTCCACTGATTATTTATTTGATCAAAAAAGACGAATATGAATTTGTAAATGAGCATGGAAAAGAAGTGCTTAATTTTCAGATTACCTGGACATTGATTCTCATTGTATCAACCATTTTTATTGTAGTTGGGATTGGATTTTTACTTCTTATTGGCTTTGGTATTGCCTGGTTAATATTGGTTATTATGGGAGCTGTGGCTGCAAACAACGGTCAGTATTACAAATATCCGTTAACATTCAGATTTATTAACTAGAAGTACGCCCCAGGAAAGTTGGCTCATTCGTTTTTCATTTTCTGAAATTCGTATATCGTTTACATTTTCTTTATTTTTGCCCCCTAAAATTGAAATTGATGGCACAGAAACCTTCTATACCAAAAGGTACCCGCGATTTTTCACCGCTTGAGATGGTGAAAAGAAATTTTATTTTCGATACCATAAAAGATGTTTTTCGCCTATACGGATTTCAGCCGATTGAAACTCCGGCGATGGAAAATCTTTCAACCTTGATGGGAAAATACGGCGAGGAAGGTGATAAATTATTGTTTAAGATTTTAAATTCAGGTGATTTTATTTCTAAAGTTTCAGATGAAGTATATACTCAAAGAGATTCCACAAAATTAACATCGCAAATTTCAGAAAAAGGATTACGGTACGATTTGACGGTACCGTTTGCTCGTTTTGTCGTCCAGTATCGGAACGATATTACATTTCCATTTAAACGCTACCAGATTCAACCGGTTTGGCGTGCTGATCGGCCTCAAAAGGGACGTTATCGCGAATTTTATCAGTGCGATGTAGATGTTATTGGCAGCAATAGTATGCTGAACGAAATGGAACTGGTTCAAATAATTGACGATGTTTTTAGCCGCTTAAAAATTGATACAGTTGTAAAAATCAATAACCGGAAAATTCTGGCGGGAATAGCTGAAATAATCGGAGAGAATGAACGTATTGTTGACATAACAGTAGCAATTGACAAACTGGAGAAAATTGGGCTTGAGAAAGTTAATCTTGAGCTTGCTGAAAAGGGAGTTTCTGATGAAGCCATTTTAAAATTGCAACCTATTTTGGCGTTGGAAGGAAGCTCAGAGGAAAAAATAGGTCAGTTGCAAGATATCCTGACGAATTCCGAGATTGGGATGAAAGGCTTGGAAGAAGTTAAAACATTGTTTGCGTATGTTGACAAACTTAAGCTGGAGACTGAAGTTGAGCTTGACTTAACACTTGCACGCGGATTGAATTACTACACCGGAGCTATTTTTGAAGTAAAAGCAAAAGGTGTATCTATTGGCAGTATTTGTGGTGGTGGACGTTACGATGATTTAACCGGCATTTTCGGTATGCCCGATGTATCGGGTGTTGGTATTTCTTTTGGAGCAGAACGTATTTTTGACGTGCTTACTCAACTCGATCTTTTTCCGCAGGACTCATTGGAAACTACAAAGGTTATGTTTGTAAATTTTGGAGCAAAGGAGGAGGCTTACTGTCTTCCTGTTCTTTCACAACTTAGGAAGAAAAATGTTAATGCTGAGATTTTTCCTGAAAATTCCAAAATGAAAAAACAAATGAATTACGCGAATAAAAAGAATATCCCTTATGTTATCTTAGCCGGAGAATCGGAAATTAATGAAGGGAAATTTACGCTTAAAAATATGGAAAGCGGAGAGCAGAAGATTGTTACGGCTGAGGAATTGGTAAAAACTCTTTCCTGATATTTCTATTCAAAAAATGCAGGGAATAGGAGGTATAATCAGAATATTAAAACAGAACTCCAATAAAAAAGCCGGAAGTTTAAACTCCGGCTTTTCTTGTCGATTTCGAAAAATTTTGGCAGAATGATAAATTTCTGTAGAACAGCTTAAATTGATTCGGTTTCTACAATTTTCGACAGAATTTCAGCGTACGGCAACAACAGGTATTTTTTCCCATCGAAGTCGATTTCTGTTCCTGCGAATTTTTTGTAAAGAACCTCGTCACCAGGTGCTATTTCTGCATTTTCTATGTTGCTTACTGCAACAACTTTAGCAACTTCCTGCTTTTCTTTTGCAGAATCAGGAATAATAATTCCTGAAGCGGTTTTTTGTTCTGACAAATCTTCAGTCAGCTCCAACAAAACATTTTGGTTAATAGGCTGTAATTCTTTCATTTTTACCATTCTTTTAAATTAATAGTTAATACACTAATTTGATGTTAACAAAA
>CAXXDA010000002.1:0-219108 GCA_963676775.2 uncultured Draconibacterium sp. | reverse complement strand
TAATTTCTATTAACCTTTTTAAACGGTTGTTACGAATAATCACCCTACGGTAAAGATCATTCAAATCAGATGTAGCAAAGCGACCTCCATCAAGCGGTACCAACGGACGTAAATCCGGCGGAATTACAGGAACAACACGAACAATCATCCATTCCGGACGGTTCAAATTTTTACTTGCCCTGAACGCCTCAACCACTTGCAATCGTTTCAATGCTTCATTTTTACGTTGTTGAGATGTTTCAGTATTTGCTTTATGACGAAGTGTGTATGAAAGATCATCCAAATCAAGACGGCTCAAAATTTCATACAGAGCTTCAGCTCCCATTTTGGCAATAAATTTATTAGGATCATCGTCATCCAAAAACTGGTTTTTCTTTTGGCAGAGTATGCCAGAATATCAAGATATTCTTCTTCAGTAAGAAAATCAAGTTCTTTAACTCCGTCAACTGATTTAACTCCCGGATTAATTACAAACATATCTTTCGTAATAAATAATCGTATCGAGTTTTTTGGTAGGCAAGCCCAACAAATAACCAATTTTATTTGGCAATGATCTGAAATACCAAATGTGCGCAACCGGCACAACTAAGGAAATATGCCCCATTCTTTCGCGTCGTACCTTTTTCTCCGTAACTTCCACACCACAAACGGTCGCAAACAATTCCTTTATAACGGATTCGTTTGTATTTACCGCAATGGCACTCGTAATCTTTTACCGCGGCCAAAAAATACGTTCGCAAAAAAGACCATCTCGCTCAGGCTTATAAGTTCTGTAGTTAATTGTTTCGGGTTTCAATACTTCCCCAAATGATCTTTCCAGAATTTCTTCCGGTGATGAAAGACTTATTGAAACTTTTGAAAAACTACTTTTTGCTTTATTATCTTTTCTGAATGCCATAATACTTAATAAATATCTTTAAAACAGAACCAATTCATTATCGGTTGGATATTACTCCATTCTTACGCTGAGGCCTAAACCTCGAAGTTCGGTGTAACAATACGTTTAGTGACTCCGGAATACCAGGTTGCGGCATTGGTTCACCTTTAACGATTGATTCATATGCTTTTGCCCTACCCATTACGTCGTCAGACTTAACCGTAAGGATTTCCTGCAATATGTGAGATGCACCAAACGCCTCAAGAGCCCAAACTTCCATTTCTCCAAATCGCTGACCACCAAATTGTGCTTTACCACCCAATGGCTGCTGCGTAATTAAAGAGTAAGGACCTATTGAACGAGCATGCATTTTATCTTCAACCATGTGTCCCAGTTTCATCATATAAATAACTCCAACTGTAGCTGGCTGATCAAACGGTTCTCCTGTTTCACCATCAATTAAACGAGTTTCACCAAATCTTGGAACTCCCGCTTTATCTGTGTATTCTGAAATTTGTTCTAATGAAGCACCATCGAAAATTGGCGTAGCAAACTTAAGCCCCACCATTCTTTCCCGGCCCAACCTAAAACTGTTTCATAAATCTGCCCCAGGTTCATCCTTGAAGGCACACCCAGTGGGTTAAGAACTATATCAACCGGTGTTCCATCTGCCAGGGAAAGGCATATCTTCAGCACGAACAACACGCGAAACAATACCCTTGTTTCCGTGACGTCCAGCCATTTTATCACCAATCTGAAGTTTTCGTTTTTTTGCAATATATATTTTTGCTAACTGAATAATTCCTGCAGGAAGTTCGTCGCCAATGGTAACATTGTATCTTTCACGGCGAGAAACAGCTTCAGCTTCTTTATACTTCATGATAAAGTTATTAACCACCACTGAAAATCAAATCATTCTTATCTTTATCGGTTGTCCATTTTGATGGATTCACATTCAGGTAATCGATTTCTTGTAACTGTTTTTAATGTGAACTTAACTCCCTTGGATATTATTTCGGTACCATAATAGTCTTTAACACCCTGAGAATGTTTTACCTGCCACCAAAGTGAAAAGCTTATCCTCAAGTTTAGCACGCAATGCCTCAATATCACGACCCAAATTTATCATCAATCTGATCTAAAAGAACCTTAGTAGCCTTTCCTTTTTTATCTTTTTGCCAACTCGTGAAAAAAGTTTTTTATCAATTACAACTCCCGATAAAGACGGAGATGCTTTTAAAGATGCATCTTTCACATCCCCTGCTTTGTCTCCAAAAATTGCACGAAGCAATTTTTCTTCAGGTGATGGATCCGATTCTCCTTTTGGTGTAATTTTACCTATCAGGATATCACCAGGTTTAACATTAGCTCCGATACGAATTAATCCATTTTCATCAAGATTTCGAGTTGCCTCTTCGCTAACGTTTGGAATATCTGAAGTAAATTCTTCAACACCACGTTTTGTATCGCGAACTTCCAAACTGTATTCATCAACATGAACAGATGTAAAAATATCTTCGCGAACTATTTTCTCAGAAATAACAATTGCATCTTCATAGTTATACCCCTGCCATGGCATGAAAGCTACCATAAGGTTTCTACCTAATGCAAGTTCTCCTTGTTCTGTAGCGTAACCTTCAGTAAGAATTTCTCCTTGTTTGATTCTTTGTCCTTTTCTTACGATCGGTTTCAGGTCAACAGTTGTTCCCTGGTTTGTCTTGGTATATTTATCTAATGTATACGTAACAACCTCAGGATCAAAACTTACAAAACGATCATCGTCTGTAACATCGTAACGAACAATAATCTGATTTGCATCGACGTATTCAACAACACCATCAAATTCAGCTTTAATAAGTATCATTGAATCTGCAGCTGCTCTACCTTCCAGACCAGTACCAACTATAGGCGATTCCGGACGCAATAAAGGAACTGCCTGACGCATCATGTTTGACCCCATTAATGCACGGTTTGCATCGTCGTGCTCCAGGAATGAAATCAAAGAAGCAGCTACTGATGCAATCTGGTTTGGACCAACGTCCATAAGTTTTACATCCTCCTTCTCTACAACCGGATAATCACCATCAAGTCTTGATTTAACTTTCTGATTAATAAAGAATCCCTTTTCATCAATCGGGGCATTCGCCTGAGCAATAATTTGTGATTCTTCTTCCTCTGCAGTTAAGTATACTACTCCGTCATCAGACAGGTCCACCTGTCCACCTTCCACTTTTCGGTAAGGTGTAGAAATAAAACCAAGATCATTAATTTTGGCAAATACACATAATGAAGAAATCAGTCCAATATTTGGACCTTCCGGTGTTTCAATCGGACAAAGTCTTCCATAGTGAGTATAATGTACGTCACGAACCTCGAATCCAGCTCTTTCACGTGAAAGACCACCAGGTCCTAATGCAGACATACGACGTTTGTGTGTCATCTCTGCTAATGGATTTGTTTGATCCATAAACTGAGACAAAGCATTGGTTCCGAAGAATGAATTAATTACTGATGATAAAGTTTTGGAATTGATCAAATCAATTGGTGTAAAAACTTCATTATCTCTAACATTCATTCTTTCACGAATAGTACGTGCCATACGTGCTAGCCCAACACCAAACTGGTTATACATTTGTTCACCTACTGTTCTAACCCTACGGTTACTCAAGTGGTCGATGTCGTCTACATCAGTTTTTGAGTTCACTAACTGAATAAGATGCTTGATAATTTCAATTATATCTTCTTTCGTAAGAACTCTGTTCTCGGAGTCAACGTTCAGACCTAATTTTTTATTAATTCTGTAACGTCCTACCTCTCCAAGGTCATATCTTTTGTCTGAAAAGAAAAGTTTATCGATCACATCACGCGCAGTTGCTTCATCCGGTGGTTCGGCATTACGCAACTGACGGTAAATATGAAGAACAGCTTCTTTTTCCGAGTTACATGGATCTTTCTGGAGTGTATTGTAGATAATAGCAAAATCCTGTTGATTTTGATCATCTTTATGCAGCAATATTGTTTTCACCCCAGATTCCAGAATTTCTTCAATATGATCTTCCTCGATGACAGTCTCACGATCGATGATAACTTCGTTACGCTCGATTGAAACAACTTCACCGGTATCTTCATCTACGAAATCCTCTATCCACGATTTTAATACACGGGCAGCTAATCTTCTGCCGACAACTTTTTTCAGTCCTGTTTTCGAAACTTTAACTTCATCGGCTAAATCAAAAATTTCAAGGACATCCTTGTCACTTTCATAACCGATGGCACGTAATAATGTGGTTACAGGAAGTTTTTTCTTCCTATCGATATAAGCAAACATGACACTGTTAATGTCAGTTGCAAACTCAATCCACGAACCTTTAAAAGGTATAATACGTGCGGAATAAAGTTTTGTACCATTGGCGTGTAAACTTTGTCCAAAGAATACCCCGGGAGACCTGTGCAATTGTGATACAATGACCCTTTCGGCACCATTTATAATAAAGGTACCTCTATCAGTCATGTACGGCACTGTTCCGAGATAAACGTCCTGAACTACGGTATCAAAATCCTCATGTTCAGGATCGGTACAATACAACTTTAATTTTGCCTTTAAAGGCACACTAAATGTTAAACCACGTTCAATACATTCCGGGATGGAGTATCTCGGCGGATCTACCTGATAATCTATAAATTCCAGAACGAAGTTATTCCGTGTATCAGTAATCGGAAAATTCTCCTCGAATACACGATGTAATCCTTCTGATTTTCTGTTATCAGGAGTGGTTCTTAACTGAAAAAAATCTTTAAATGATTTAACTTGTACTTCCAAGAAGTCAGGGTAATCAAACCTGGTTTGTGTTGAGGAAAAATTTATCCTCTCATTTTTTGTATATACTGACATGTATTTATACAGGTTAATTATATAAAATATAAATACACAAAAAGGTTTAGAATCCTACCACTGATAAGATTCTAAACCAGATAACCTTATAAATAAGGTCTTAATGCGATTATTTAACTTCAACTTCTGCTCCAGCTTCTTCTAATTGACTTTTTAATGCTTCCGCTTCGTCTTTAGAAATTTTTTCTTTAATAGCCTTTGGAGCTTCATCAACTACTGCTTTAGCTTCTTTCAAACCTAGACCAGTAAGTTCTTTAACGAGTTTAACTACAGCCAATTTCGATTGACCAGCCGCTTTCAGAACAACATCAAATTCAGTTTGTTCAGCAGCAGCTTCACCTTCGCCACCACCGGCTGCCGGACCTGCTACTGCAACTGCTGCAGCTGCTGGCTCGATACCATACTCATCTTTGAGAATTCCAGCTAATTCGTTAACCTCTTTAACAGTCAAGTTTACTAACTCTTCTGCAAGCTGTTTTAAATCTGCCATTTTATTACTTTTATTAAATTATTTCAAAAAATTATTCTTTTTCTTTCAGTGTATCAAGAACACCGTGTATAATATTACCTCCTGATTGTAACTGTCCAAGAACAGTTTTCATCGGTGATTGTAACAGAGCAACAACATCAGCAATAAGTTCGTTTTTAGATTTAACTGCAATAAGTGCTTCCAACTGATCGGCTCCCATATAAATAGCTTCTTCCACATAAGCAGCCTTTAAAACAGGTTTTTTATGCTTTTTGCTAAAGTCTTTGATCAATTTGGCTGGCACATTTGCATTTTCTGAAAACATTACCGTTGTATTCCCCTTAAGCGCATCGTAAATTTCTTCGGTGTTCTTATTTGAACTTTCCAAAGCTTTACGTAATAGTGTATTCTTAACAACAACCAGTTTTACTTCTTGTTTAAAACATTGTCTCCTTAAATCGCTGGTATTCTCAGCATTTAATCCACTAATGTCGGTCAGATAAAAATGGCTGTAAGAATCAATCTGTTCTTGTAAATTATTAATAATAACTTGTTTTTCTGAACTCTTCATTTTTACTCCTTTTTATTCTGCGATCGACTTAGGTTCTACTTGAATACCAGGACTCATGGTACTGGATAGATAAACACTTTTAACATACGTACCTTTGGCAGCTACAGGTTTCAATTTCAAAATAGTATTCATAAACTCAACTGCATTGTCTTTAATCTTATCGGCGCTGAATGAAACTTTGCCAATAGTTGTATGAACAATACCAAATTTATCAACCTTAAAATCAATTTTACCTTGTTTAACCTCGCTGATTGCTTTACCTACTTCCATCGTTACGGTACCACTTTTAGGGTTTGGCATTAAACCGCGGGGACCTAAAATACGTCCCAGCTGACCAACTTTTCCCATAACAGGAGGCATGGTAATAATAACATCAACATCAGTCCAACCGCCTTTAATCTTATCTACGTATTCATCTAATCCTACGAAATCTGCTCCGGCTTCTTTTGCTTCCTCCTCTTTATCAGGAGTAACTAATGCCAAAACACGAACTTCTTTTCCAGTTCCATGGGGTAAAGAAACTACGCCTCTAACCATCTGGTTAGCTTTCCTTGGATCCACTCCCAATCTTACATCAATATCAACAGATGCATCAAATTTTGTGAAGGTAATTTCCTTTACCAATTGTGATGCTTCGTCAATTGTGTAAGCTTTTCCTTTTTCGAGTTTTTCCAAAGAAGCTTTTTTATTTTTCGTAATTCTGCCCATCGTAAAAGATTTATTTAGTTATTGAATGGTGAAGCACCTTTTACGGTGATTCCCATACTTCTGGCAGTACCAGCAACCATTCTCATCGCTGATTCCACAGTAAAGCAATTTAGATCAACCATTTTGCCTTCGGCAATTTGTTTTACCTGATCCCAAGTAACTGAACCTACTTTACTTACATGAGGTTCTGGAGATCCTTTTTTGAGCTTTGCTGCTTCGAGCAATTGAACTGCCACCGGAGGTTGTTTTATAATAAAGTCGAATGACTTATCTGCGTAAACTGTAATGATAACAGGAAGGACTTTCCCAGCCTGATCCTGTGTTCTACCATTAAATTGTTTGCAGAACTGCATTATATTTACCCCTTTGGCACCCAACGCTGGCCCTACCGGTGGTGAAGGGTTAGCAGCACCACCTTTGATCTGTAATTTAATTAATCCAGCAATTTCTTTCGCCATAACAAAAAATTAACGCGTTATTATTCCTTTTCAACTTGCATAAAGCTAAGTTCCAAAGGAGTTTTACGTCCGAAAATCTTCACCATTACCTGTAACTTTTTCTTCTCTTCATTGATTTCCTCAATGGTTCCGTTAAAGCCATTAAATGGTCCATCGATAACTTTCACAGTTTCTCCCACAACATAAGGAATATTTAGTTCCTCTCCGGTCTCAGCAAGTTCATCAACTCTTCCGAGAATTCTGTTTACTTCATTCTGCCGCATTGGAACCGGATCTCCACCTTTGGTGTCGCCTAAGAATCCGATAACATTTGGGAAATTCCTTAGTGTGTGTGCAACTTCACCCACTAACGCAGCTTCGATTAAAACATACCCCGGAAAAAAGTTTCTTTCCTTACTAATTTTTTTACCATTTCGGATTTGATAAACCTTTTCCGTTGGTATAAGAACCTGATCTACAAAACCCTTTAGATCCCCATTTGCGATTTCGTTTTCGATATATTCTTTCACCTTCTTCTCCTTGCCACCTATAGCACGTAGAACATACCATTTTTTACTATTTTCGCTCATTTTGTTTAAGGATTTTGATTAATAAAATAATCCATAAATAAAATCCATTATGGTTCTGAATGTTTGATCCATAACGAAAATTACGAGTGATATAATTAAGGAAGCAACCATTACAACCAATGCGCTACTTTGTAGCTCTTTCCAAGTAGGCCATGTTACTTTATGAACTAATTCATCGTAGGCCTCCTGCAGATATACTTTTAATTTCATTCTTTGTTCCTAATTTTTGTACGGAAGGTAAGAATCGAACTTACTGTTTTTATAAACCACCCCCTCTGAGTATCAACCGTAAATAGTCCCGGGCTAAAAACCCAGGACTATTTTTTGAATATTTTATTATAAATTATTCAATAATTTCGGTTACCTGACCAGCACCAACAGTACGTCCACCTTCACGAATTGCAAAGCGTAAACCAATATTAAGTGCCACCGGATAAATCAATTCAACCACAATTGAAACGTTATCACCAGGCATAACCATTTCACGACCTTCTTCAAGATGGATTTCTCCGGTCACATCAAGTGTACGTAAATAAAACTGAGGACGATATTTATTATGGAATGGAGTGTGACGTCCACCTTCTTCTTTTTTCAACACATACACCTCAGCTTTGAATTTGGTATGAGGAGTAATTGATCCAGGTTTTGCTAAAATCTGTCCACGTTTGATTTCTTTTTTGTCAACACCACGAAGCAACAAACCTACGTTGTCACCAGCCTGACCATCATCCAGAATTTTACGGAACATTTCAACACCTGTACAAACAGTTTTACGTCCTTCAGCACCCAAACCAATCAACTGTAGCTCGTCACCTGTATGAACAACGCCGGTTTCAATACGACCAGTAGCAACAGTACCACGACCTGTAATTGAGAATACATCTTCAACAGGCATAAGGAATGGCTTATCAACATCACGTGGTGGAAGTGGAATCCAGGTATCAACTGCATCCATCAATTCCATAATTTTATCTTCCCATTCGGCTTCACCATTCATTGCACCAAGTGCTGATCCTTGAATAACAGGAGTGTTGTCACCATCGAATTCATAGAAATCCAATAATTCACGAATTTCCATTTCAACAAGTTCTAACAATTCTTCGTCATCAACCATATCCACTTTGTTCATGAATACAACCAATTTTGGAACGTTTACCTGACGTGCCAAAAGGATGTGCTCACGAGTTTGTGGCATAGGACCATCAGTAGCAGCAACAACGATGATAGCACCATCCATCTGAGCGGCACCAGTTACCATGTTTTTAACATAGTCGGCGTGTCCCGGACAGTCAACGTGCGCATAGTGACGTGTTGCTGTTTGATACTCAACGTGAGCAGTGTTAATAGTAATACCCCTTTCTTTTTCTTCAGGAGCATTATCAATTGAATCGAATGATTTAATTTCAGAAAGACCTTTTTTTGCCAAAACCATTGTAATGGCGGCGGTCAGGGTAGTTTTTCCATGATCAACGTGGCCGATAGTACCAATATTGACATGTTCCTTGTCCCTATTAAAATGTTCTTTAGCCATAACTGCAATTTTAAATTATTTTTTTTTAAATCAATTGAGCCGAAGACGAGAATTGAACTCGTGACCTCATCCTTACCAAGGATGCGCTCTACCCCTGAGCTACTCCGGCATTAATACATAAAGAGACAGGAGTTAAAAATTTTATTATTTAAAACCCCAATCTCATAATATGAGCGGGAGACGGGATTCAAACCCGCGACCCTTAGCTTGGAAGGCTAATGCTCTATCAGCTGAGCTACTCCCGCAATCATTATCTTGCAAAAATGCCGTGCAAAATTACATAATTTCTCGAAACCACAAGCAATTAATACGCTTTCCTGAAAATAAAGTCTGTTTTTTGCTATCCTTCTTCTAACGAGCCGATTTTTTAAAAACCCGCAAAACACCCATCAACAAAAGCAAACTACTTTAATTTCAGTAGTTTCCGGAACGTCCCTAAAAGGGTTTGCAAATGTAAAAATATTATTTTAAAAAACTAAAAATAAAAACAGCAAATTTTTAAATTATTTGTTTTTAAGTTTTTCCTTGTATTTAGTCAGTTGTTTTCGCATTGCATCAACAACCAAATCAGTAGCTTCTTCAAAGGAATCCGCTTGTTTTTTTGCAAATAAATATCCATTGGAAGGAATAGAAATTTTTAACTCAGAAATTTTGTTATTAGCAACCTCGGGTTTTTGCACTTTTAGTGTAACCTCTGCATTAATGATTCCATCAAAGAAAGTATCCAGTTTGTTTACTTTCTTATTCACAAAATCCACCAGCTTTTTGTCAGGTGAAAAATGTACTGAATTAATTTTTACTTCCATAATTAAACGTTTTTAACCCCTAGGGTGGGCCTGTTTATAAATATCGTGCAGCTTTTCAAATGTTGTATGCGTATAAACCTGCGTAGCTGCCAAATTCGCATGTCCCAACAACTCCTTTACCGCGTTTAAATCCGCACCTTTATTTAATAAATGGGTAGCATAAGTATGGCGCAATACATGCGGACTTTTTTTCTCCAATGAAGTAACCTTTTCAAGGTTACTTTTTACTACCCTGTATATTAACTTTTCGTAAACCGGTTTTCCTTTTTCAGTAACAAGTAATTTGTCAGGCAAAAAACCAATGGTTTTGTTTCTTAGTTCAATATACTGCTCCAATAAATTATTAATACTTCGCGGATAAGGAATTATCCTTTCTTTTTGTCTTTTACCCAACACTTTTATCAAATACCCTTTTGTATTGAAATCTGAATCTTTTAAAAGAAGAAGCTCGGCCAGCCTAATACCTGTGCCATACAATAAGGTGATAATCAATTTATCTCTTACTCCTTTAAAATCTTCCGAAAAAAAACCGTCATCAAGTAAATGATGTAAATTATGTTCTTCTAAAAAATGAGGTAATTTTTTTCTGATTTTAGGAATTGGCAAATTCACAGCAGGATTTTTATCAACTATCCCTTCCTTCATTAAATATTTAAAAAAAACTTTTACTGCAGTTACCTTCCTTCCAACCGTACGTGGAGAATTATTGTTTTCCATTAACGAAACAATCCAACTTCTCATCAATTTCGAATCAACCTTATTAACAAGAAATTCCCCGATCATTTTTATGCTAAAATTCACAAATTGATCGAGGTCATTTTTATATGCAGCAACAGTATGAGGAGAATATCTCTTCTCATACATCAAATATTTAATAAACGATTCCTGATAGTTCATTAATCTCCCTCACCATTAACCAGGAACCTTTACATTAATTAGTCTTCCTGGCGCTGTAATCCTTGAACGTAGATAGCCTTTTTCAACTCTTCCCTTCTTTTAATTGAAGGTTTTGTATACTTCTGACGATCGCGTAACTCTTTGATTACCCCTGTTTTTTCAAACTTTCTTTTGAACCTTTTTAAGGCTCTTTCTATATTTTCGCCTTCTTTTACCGGAATAATTATCATATCCAATCGGTTTATTACATTTTTAAAAATCGAGGCGCAAATTTAGAAATTATTCCTTGTTTATCAAATTTAAAGGAAAAAAATAATATTTCCTACGTGATTATTTTGATTTAAAAATTTTTAACGACAGTTTAAATATGGACTCACTTTAATATAAGTTGCTGAGTCAATAAGATTCATATAAATTAAATCTTCAATTGATTTATACATCCCGTTGCCGGTTCTATAATTAATAATAGATTGAACCTGCTTATTGGTTAAGTATGGATGACGAAGCAATTCAGAATATTCTGCAAAATTCAACCTGATTTTTTTAATTTTTGAAACATCTACAGTAATATTTTTTAAAATGTTCATATAAGTCTCTTCAGGAAAATTGTATACCTCAAGTAGCTGCTCCTTTGTATAAAATCCACCCAATAAATTCCGATACTTAATAATGCGAGAAGCAAACACCGGCCCAATTCCATAGAGTTTTACCAGATCAATAGAATCCGCACTATTTAGTTCTACGTTTAATTTCAAAGACGTTTCTAAAGAATTCTCTATTCCCTTTTTTTCATTGTTATCGCCCTTATTGCCGCTTTCCTCATTTATTTGTTTTGATTGAAATTCTTGAATTATATCAACATAATCTTCAATCATAGAAAATATACTGTCATTCATACCATATATTTTTTTAAAATCTGAAACCGATTTAATTTGCCCACCTGCATTGCGATAATTTACCAGGTTTCGTTTTACAAATTCAGGAAGTAGTAGAGCATCCAAAGAGTCAACTGAAATTGTGTTTGGATTGAATGAGAAAAGATATTGAGATTTGTTTAAATCTTTGGAATGCAACTCCTCCCATTCAGCTAAAGCTTTCTCTAATTTTGTGTGGTTATAATTATCTTTTATTGGAAAATAATCGATAATAATATTTGCTAAAAAAATGGTAGATATTAAAATGGATAAAATTAATATTCCATTTCTGTCCTTTTTTGAAAATTTAAAATATGGTTTAATCCATCTGTTTGAGAATCGAGCCATTTTGTAAAATGTATGGGTTACCCTAAAATAGTAATATTTATATGATAAACCTATTCATAAGACATAAAAACAAAAATGATACATTAATCCAGTGTGAAATATTAAAATCGAAGAAGTCCAATTTTGTTTAACATGACAATAGCAATAGCAATTGGAGCAATAAATTTCACTAAAAACATAAAACCCGATAAAAATACACCGGAAAGGGCTCCTCCCTGGGAAACTTCTTTTTGTACTTTTCTTCTTCCTAAAAACCAACCAACGAAAAGTGCAATAAATAATCCTCCAATGGGTAATAAAATATTAGCAGAAATCCAATCCATAAGATCAAATATATTTAATCCGAATAACTCGTAAGGCGAGAGAACTCCCATTGACAATGAACAGAGTATACCAAGTATTGAAATTAAGATAACTGCTAAAACAGTCGACGATTTTCTTCCCATGTTAAATTCTTCTTTAAAATATGCCACCACTACCTCCAGAATAGATATTGCTGAAGTTAAAGCTGCGACTGAAAGAAGAATAAAAAACAAAATTGAAAAGATGTAACCTCCCGGCATCTGATGAAATACGTTTGGAAGTGTTATAAAAATCAGGCCGGGACCTTCGCTGGGTGCAATACCAAAAGCAAATACTGCCGGGAAAATTGCAACACCGGCCAGAATTGCTATTACAGTATCAGCCACGGTAACGTTGATAACCGTATTAACAAGATTGTTGTCGTTTTTTATATACGAACCATACGTAATGAGGGTACCCATACCAAGGCTTAATGTAAAAAATGCGTGTCCGAGCGCACTCAATATACCATCACCTGTGAGTTTTGAAAAATCAGGTTTGAACAAAAACAACAAACCGGCTTTTGCTCCTTCCAGCGAAACTGATTTAACACAAAGAAATACTAAAATAATTACTAGTATTGGCATCAGAATTTTAGTATATTTTTCAATTCCCTTTTTTATACCGATGATTACAATTGCACCAGTTAAAACCATAAAGAATAGTTGCAAAAGAACCGGTTTAATCGGAGATTCGATTAACGTCGTGAACAATGCTGATATTTCATCTGGTGTTTTGTTTGAGAAACCGTTCTCTATTGATAATACTATATATTGCAAACTCCAACCTGCTACAACTCCGTAAAAAGATAAAATTAGAAAAGCAGCACTAACTCCTAAAATTCCTATGTACTTCCAGGGTGATCCTGGCGCAAGAATTTTGAAAGCCCCAAAAGCATTTCTACGTGAACTCCGACCGATAATAAGTTCGGAAAGCATTACGGGTAAACCGATGGCGACTATAAATGCCAGATAAACAAATAAAAAAGCAGCTCCACCATATACACCTGCTATATATGGGAACTTCCATATATTTCCCAAACCAACAGCAGAACCTGCAGCAGCTGCAACTACGCCAAATTTAGAACCAAATGAATCACGTAACTGGGACTGGCTGTTTTTATCTGACATAGGCAAACTTTATAATTGAAATTAAAAAGAGGACTATTTTTATAATCCAAAATTTTAAAGCCTAAAAATGCAAAAAAAATTATATCTGATATAATGTAAAGTGTATTGTTTTCAAAAAGATATCTAAAATGGATATCCAATTGCAAAAGAAAGATTAAGATCGTCTGTTTTATAAGGGCGATTACCAATTATCCAGCCATCAGAAAAAAGATCTGACGGTTCCCTGAGTTTCATCCCCAGATCAAGACGAAAAATAAAATAATTGAAGTCGAACCTGAACCCTGTACCAGTTCCGAACGCAAGTTGTTTATAGAATTTATCAAACTCAAATAATGCCCCTGGACGATTATCTTTTCTGTTGATTGCCCATATATTACCAACATCGAAAAACAGGGCTCCTTCAACAAAACTTATAAGTTTAAAACGATACTCAAGATTAGCTTCGAGTTTAATATCAGAAGATTGGTTTGGATATGCTCCCAGAGGAGCTTTATATGTTCCAGGCCCTAAAGAACGCACCTGCCATGCTCTTATTCCGTTTGCACCTCCTGTAAAATACTTTTTCTCAAATGGTAATACATCAAAATTTCCATAAGGAATGCCAACTCCGAGAAATGTACGGGCTACAATAGTATTATATTTGTCAATAGTGTAACCATAACGAAATTCTACATCGGATTTTACGTATTGTGCGTAACGTGTATTAAAAATCCGGTAATATTCTGCTGTTCCTAAACCCAAAGTGTCGACGGTCTCAATTTTGGGCTGATTTGTTATCGACGATATCATGTTTAATACGTTACCAGCCGATTCGATATTAAATCTTAAATAACTATAACCTTTGCTTAGGTTTAGACTCTGATTATTATAAATAAAGGAATAATTGGTTGCAAAAATTAAATGATCGGTAAAACTACTTTTAATATATAAATCTTGTATTCTGGCAATAAATTCAGGATCGAAACTGTATAGATTTACCATGTTAAAATCGAGTAAATTCAAAGTTTGTCTGAAAGTTTCTGAAGTCTGCCAGTCATAGCCAAATTTAATGTTCGAAATTGTTCTTGTATACTCCGGTCTGCGTTGAAAATTGTATCCAACTGAAAAAACTGTTTTGGGCAAAACAGATTCAAAAGACCTTATAATATTACCGGGTCCGATGAGCTTGGGAATGGTAATATTTGTTTCAATTCCAAATTCACGAGTATTAAAGTATTCAAGCTCATTCTTCACGACTCTTTGCTGGCGCTCCATTGCTCCGCGTAAATTCACTTGAAAAATTTCAGCCCCCTTGAATAAATTTCTCTGCTGATAATTTATGTTCCCCGCAACACCAAGATTCCCTGACGTATTTGTACCCTCTATATCAAAAGATATAGATTGTTTGTTTAAAGGTGCGAGACGAATATAAGAATCGAGCAAATTCGTGTCTCTTCCCATTTCAGGTTCCAAAAACTGGATATCGATAAAACGAAATTGTCTAAGTCTGTTAAAAGCATTAAACGTTTTTTCAACATCAGATACGCGGTAAAGATCTCCTTTTTTCATTTTCAGCGATCGCTCAAACAGATTCGGCTTATATCTATACAGATTATTGCGATATACAATAAAGTTATCTGTTATAAGAGTATCTGAATATGCATTGGATGCTTGTTGCGCATTGTTTAATGGTGTAGTTCCGGGAAGAACAGAGATATAAAAATTGTTTAAAAAATATGGAGTAGATACTTTGATAGAATCCTCCGGATTTTCCCGCGAATTTCCCACATATAAATCAAGAATTGTTTCCTTTTCAAATTTACTGGTATCTGCAAGGTAATTTATGTCTTCTTTTGTAAAATAATAATATCCATTGTTTCGAAAAAGATTCATAATTGAAGAACGCTGATCATCCAGCATATAATAGTCGAATGGTGTCCCAGGACGAATATATGTTTGGGTGGTATCATTCATAAAAATTCGTTGCAGATTTGCATCATTAAAATGGTAGTCAATACTTTTTATTCGATAAATTTCTCCCGTTTTCAATTCGTAGCGAACATCTACTTTCTGCTTTTTTTCATTGAACTCATTTTCTCTTTCAACTTCAGCATTATAATACCCTAAATTATTCAAATATTGTCTTAACTGATCTTCTGATCTTACTGCTAAACCTTCATTAAAAATTTCGGGAGGTTCGCCTATTCGCTTTAACCAACCATCTGTTTTATCTTTTGAAGATAAATTGTAAAGCCAAAGATGAAATTTTGCAAAACCTAGAATCTTATAATTTTCCTTTTGCCTGATATAAGATTTAGCCTCTTCTTTATTAATTTTTGAATTATCAACCTCAATATCAACCTTATTTAATAAGTAACTTTCTTCTGGCACATATTTTACCGGTGAACACGAAAATAAAAAGGAAACAGCGATCCACAGAACTGTGAACCGAATATTCAATTTTCCAAAATTTATCTGCCTGTTCATCCAACTATTTTATTTATCAAAAATAATGAAGTGTTTTATTAAGAAACAGTAACTTTACTATTAATATCTCAATGCAATATAATTTTTTAAATGATTAGTAAAAATACTATTAAACTGATTCGTTCACTTTCACAAAAAAAATACCGAAAAAAAGAAAATTTATTCCTGGTTGAAGGAGATAAAAATGTTCTTGATGTCCTCCAGTCAAAAATTAAAGTATCACGATTAATTGCAACAAAAGAATTTATTTCTGAAAATAAAAACAAATTAAAAAAATCGGGTGAAATAATAGAAGCCGATCTACTGGAAATAAAAAAAACAAGTTTATTAAAAAGCCCTCAAAACTGTATTGCTCTATGTGAGATACCTGAACAATTAAGAATACCTGACAATCTGGAAAAAGAATTATCCATTTATCTCGACGGAATTCAGGATCCCGGAAATTTAGGTACGATTTTAAGAATCGCAGATTGGTTTGGAATAGAATACCTGTTTTGTTCGCCAGACACTGCAGATGTCTATAATCCGAAAGTAGTTCAGGCAAGTATGGGTTCAATATGTCGTACAAAGGTAATTTATACCAATTTTGAACAACTCGTAAAACTAAGCGAGGTTTCAAGTGCAGTAATAACAGGTGCATTTTTGGAAGGGAGGAATATTTTCACCGAAAAACTTCCTTTAAAAACTATTTTGGTAGTTGGAAATGAAGGAAACGGAATCAGGAAAGACATAGAATCTGAAATAAAAACAAAAATAAAGATACCATCGTTCTCGAATGAAAATAAAACTGCGGAATCATTAAATGTTGCTGTAGCAACAGGAGTTATTTGCGCTGAATTCAGACGCCAGCAATTTTCAAAAAACTATTCGAAATGAAATGAAAGTGTGAAGATATTCGAACGAAGAGACTTTATTGATTGCGTATAATATTGTCTCTGCGTATCAACTGGGGCAGAACCAATTTGATTGTTTAAGCCCAAACTAACCTTTGCTTCTACTGAAAATCGGAAGAACGTAAAATAGTGGTCCCAGCCAACTCCTAACTCAGCATATAAACCTCCGGTTGTTAAACTTACCAGATCTTCTTCACCTGTTCTGGAAATATCTTGCCGGTAAGCAGAACCAAAAACAACATAAGGCCTGTCGTTATTTATTCTTCTGGCCTTGTATTTAATTAACAACGGAAAATCCAAAAAAGTAGATTTTATTGAATAATAGGTGGTTGGTTGATTGTTGTATATATCCCATACATCCACATTATAAGTTAATCTTCGTTCACCAAATGACAAGCCCGGAAGAAAACGAAGATCGACATCTTGCCCCAATCTTAAGTTTGTAACAATTGCTACCGTAAAACCGGGAACAACTTCAACCAAATCGGCACGTACATTACTAGTGTAAGTAATTTGCTGTTCATCCAGCTGCCAGGTTTCAGGTACAAATCTTGGATTCTCACCAATAGGATTATAGTTCTCCACCGCAAAATCAAGCGTATTCAATCCTAAAGTAAATCCAAAATGAATTAATTTATCGTCGAAAGTAGTTAGATAATTCACTTTCTGCTGCTGCGAATAACCACTAAAGACAATCAAAAAAAACAATATGCCGACTATACTTTTTTTCACTTAATCTTTTAAACTACTTACTATTCTCAAAAAACAATTAATTATTCATTTTATTGTATTTACACGATCAAATCTTTGGTTTTAAGGCCTGATAAATTGTTGCTATCCCAAATGTTTGTGGAAAAGCTTTCGCATTTCTGAACCCGACTTCATGAAGTATTTGTATAAATTGCTCACCATCAGGAAACTCATTTACCGATTCAGGCAAATACGTATATGCCCGATTATCTTTTGAAACTGCACTGCCAAGCAGTGGTAAAATTCTTGTAAAATATAAATAATAAATCTTTTTAAACAGTTTCTTCCTGGGTTTTGAAAATTCAAGTACAATAAAAATTCCATCAGATTTAAGAACACGCTGTATTTCTGCCAATCCTTTTTCCAGATTTTCAAAATTACGAACACCAAATCCCACTATTGCGGCATCAAACGTATTGTCCGGAAAAGGCAAATTTTCAGAATCTGCTTTTATAAGTTCAATTCTCTCTGATAACTTTTTTTTTTGAATTTTCTCTCTTCCAACATTCAACATTCCTTCCGAAATATCAATACCGGTAACTTTAGTTCCCTGAATTTTTGTTGCTGAAATGGCAAAATCACCCGTACCGGTAGCAATGTCAATTATTGAAACAGGGTTAAATTGCTTAAGAATCTTAATAGCCCTTCTTCTCCAAAGTTTATCAATATTTGCTGATAATAGATGATTTAACAAATCATATTTTGAAGAAATATTATCAAACATTTCCTCAACCTGTTTTTTTTTACCCTGTGTTGAGTTTTTATATGGAAGTGCTGTCATTAAACTCCTGAGGTCATTTTATCAATAAATCCAAGAGAAATATCATCTATTCTTATTTCTCCTTTTGTTATGTGACCTAACGTAAAAAACGGGATTTTCAATTCTGTCAAAGTATCTACAAAATCATCCTCCTTATCAGAATCAACATCAACTAAAATTCTTCCCATGGCTTCTCCAAAAAGAAAAGAATCGAGGCGAATTTCAGCATCCGATGTTATATCAAAACCCAGTTCATTTGGAATGGCAGATCGAAGTAAAGTGAAAAATAACCCACCTTTTCCAATTGGACTTGCACTTTGAATCAATTCCTTTTCATGCAATTTTTTTAACGCATTCTGAATTTTTAATTCATTGTCGATATTAAAAGCCGGAAGTGGTGAGTTTACAATGCCGTGATAAAATTCAAGATATTCTGAAGAGCCAATATCATCAACAGAACGACCTATCATGAATATATTATTCCCTTTTTTAATAAATTTATGCGAAGTAATTTTTTCTCTGTTTTCAATTGAGCCCACCATGCTAATTATTATAGTTGGAGGCACAGGACCATGTTCCGAAAAATGGTCAAATCTGATTTTTCGGTCTGATATTTTCAGGTTAAATTTTTGTGCTGCATTTTCCAATCCTTTCTTAGCGCCTGAGGCTATAAACTGCCCATTTGGATCTGCAAAATCAATATGATACAAAAACGCACTAATTGCAATTGGTTTTGCTCCAAAACACAACATCTTACGAGCTGCTCTTGAAATTAATATTTCGGTGGCAATTTGTGGATCGACCTCCAAATGGTGATGAAATGCATGCGTACTCATCGCCATACATGTACCTGAAGAATCGATGTCAAACAATCCTGTTTCATCAGTGTCACTATTACCGATTGAATCCGGAGAAATATTCAAATCGCTAAAATCATTAAAATAATTTATTGCCGACAAATTCGGATTTACCATCAACGAATAAATTACATCTTCAATATTTTCTGGCTCAGGGATAGAATCAATTACAAATTCCTCTTCTTTTTCAACAATCTCGTTCATACTGCTCATTTATTAGATAATTCAGCAAAGCAAAGGTAATTAAGTACGTGATTTTTCCATAAAAATTGGTGTTTTTTTTAAATTCGGGTAGAATTAACAAAAAAAAGAAAATGAAAAAGAATGTAATGATCACAGGTGCCACTGCCGGCATCGGTGAAGAAACTGCTAAACTTCTGGCTAAAAACAATTTCAATTTAATTATCACTGGTCGCAGAAAAGAACGACTCGAAAAACTAGCAGAAGAAATACGTGATACTTCTGACAGTAAAGTATACACCCTAAATTTTGATATCCGTAATTTGACGGATACTGAAAATGCATATAACAATTTACCTGATGAATGGAAAAATATTAATATTCTTATTAATAATGCCGGACTTGCAGTTGGATTGAATACTGTTCAGGAAGGTGTCATTGATGACTGGGAAAGAATGATAGACACCAACATAAAAGGGCTTCTATACATTACCAGACTTATTTCACCCAAAATGGTTGAAAAAAAATCAGGACATATTGTGAATATTTCTTCGATCGCGGGGAAAGAGACCTACCCAATGGGAAATATTTATTGTGCAACTAAACATGCCGTTCAATCACTAACGCAAGGAATGAGACTTGACATGCTAAAACATGGAATAAAAGTCAGTTCGGTTTGTCCGGGTGCAGTTGACACAGAGTTTTCTATCGTTCGTTTTAAGGGAGATGAGAAGAAAGCAGATAAAGTTTATGAAGGATTTACACCTCTTTATGCCAAAGATATTGCAGAAACTATTCTTTTTGTAATAACAAGGCCGGCACACGTAAATATCGATGATATTTTGGTAATGCCTACGGCACAGGGATTCAGTCGGGAATTTAACCGGGAATAAACATGTAAATTTGTATTACATTTGTATTCCAGAAAAGTAGAAAATGTCAGAAGCAATAATTATAACTCCGGTAAAAGACTCGCTTGGAACAACCAAACGAACCATTGAGGCTATATCTAAAGTGGATGGTGATTTCGAATATTTTGTTTTTAACGATTTTAGCAAGCCGGAGACAAAAACTTACCTTGAAAATGCAAAAGAAAATTTACATTTTCAGCTTATTAACCTGGAAGATATTACTTCTACTCCTTCTCCCAACTATAAACTTGTGCTGCAATTGGCTCAAAAGATGGCCCTCGAAAACAAGAAACCTTTAATTATTGTAGAATCAGATGTAGTTGTTAAAAAAGATACATTGCTGCGGTTGGTTCAACTTTCAAAAAGAAATAATAAAACGGGGCTTATTGGTGCAATTACCGTAGATGAATCAGGAAATTACAACTTTCCCTATACTTTCGAAAATAAGAAAAGTAATGACGTTGTAGACACATCTCATAGTCTGAGTTTTTGTTGCACACTTATTTCAGTTGAATTATTAAAAAAATTTGACTTTCAATCACTTTCTCAAAAAAAGGACTGGTTCGATATATTCATTAGCCGACATTCAAAAAAATTGGGATTCAAAAACTATCTGGCTAAAGAACTTGAAGTTTTACATTTACCTCATTCAAGCAGACCATGGAAAAATTTGAAGTATTCCAATCCGGTATTATATTATCTGAAAAAAATTGTAAACAAACGAGATCGAATTTAAATGCCAAAAACAATTTTATATAATCGGCTAAAAATTATTGGACACATTGTATTCTGGCTGGCCAGTATTGGCCTTATGCTCTCCTTTTTTTATTTCAATGAGAAACGTGTTCATTTCGATTTTATAACCTTAGTAAAAGCATTAATCACAAATGTGGGATTCGCACTGGCCGTTTATATAAATTTGTATGTACTGATTCCAAAATTTTTAAAAGAAAAAAACTATATATTTTACATCTTTTGGCTGGTAATCTTACTAACTCTATCAAGTTTGTTAATTCAGTTTTTACTTCTTTTTCCTCTAAGAAATGCACTAAATTTTAACGACCGATTTACTTCATTTGATATTAACCTCCATTCTGCATATTTTTTTGCAACACTAACTTATGTAGCTGTAACAACATTTTTAAAATTTGTAAAAGAATGGTTTTCCTTGCAGGATTTGAATTTTAAGCTCACAAAAATAGAACAGCAAAAACTGGAGGCTGAGTTAAAGACTTTAAAAGGACAATTAAATCCACATTTTCTTTTTAATTCCTTGAATAATATATATTCACTTGCCTTGATAAAATCCGATAAAGTGCCGGAATTAATTTTACAGCTTTCAGATTTAATGAGACACATTATTTACGAATCAAAAGAAAAATATATTTCACTTGAAAAGGAAATTGAATTTGTAAATAATTTTATGACGCTCCAAAAAATCAGGATTCCGGAAAATACAAAAATAAAATATGAAATAATCGGTGATATTCCTGATTCAAAGATTGCACCGCTTCTTTTTGAGCCGTTTATTGATAACGCATTTAAGCATGGATTACCCGGAAACGACGAGGAAGATTTTATAGAAATTAGTTTTAATTTTACTCAACCTGAAATCATCGACTTTTCTATAAAAAATAATTTTGAAGATGATAATAATTGGAATCGTAAAAAAAACTCCGGAATCGGGATTAGTAATGTTAAACAAAGGCTAAAATTGTTGTACGGCCCGGAAGACTATTCACTGATTACCAGTAGAGAAAATCACATATTTTTCGTGGCTCTTCAACTAAAACTCAAATAAAAATGGAAATTAAGGCTTTAATAATTGATGATGAACCTTTGGCTCAAAATGTAATAAAACAATATGCCAAAAAGCTCCCAAATTTAATAATTACAGACACTTGCAACGATGCAATTTGTGCTCATCAGAAATTACAGGAAAAAGAAATTGATCTTATTTTTCTTGATATAAATATGCCTAAGTTGTCCGGGATATCTTTTTTACGCAATCTCAAAAATCCACCATTAGTTATTTTTACAACTGCATATTCAGAGTATGCTTTGGAAGGTTTCGAACTTGATGCCACCGACTATTTAAAAAAGCCATTTTCTTTTGACCGTTTTTGCAAAGCGTTTTTTAAAGCTGAAGAATTGTTAAAACTAAAAAAAGAAGCAGCTCCCATCTCTCATTCATCAGATAAAAGTGATGAAAATTTCCTTTTCATAAAATCGAATAAGAAAACGATTAAAGTTAATCTAAGTGGTATCCAATATATAGAAGGCTTAGGAGATTATATTCGTATTCATCTGGATGAACAAAAAATTGTCACTAATCTTTCTATGAAAAAAATACTTGAATTATTGCCGGAAAAGCAATTTTACCGCATACATAAATCCTTTATAATTTCATTACCAAAAATTGAATTGCTTGAGGGAAATATGGTAGTTATTAATAAGACAAAACTGCCGATTGGAAATAGCTACCGACAAGATTTTTTAAGTTACATAAATACCTATTTGGCAGAATAAACAATTATTCCAAAAATCCCTGTTCCTTTAAAAATCCTAACATTTTTTCTGAAAAATATTCATTATCTGCTTTTTTATACCTGACATCCGTAAAAACCTGAGCTAAAGATTCTTTGCTATTTTCTTTAACAAATTGTTTTGAAGAATTAAGATTCTCTTTGAATGCATATAAATCGTCAATAATCCCTCTTGAATAATTACTATACTTTTCATAATGAATAACTCCTTTTAATGGTATTCGATCGGTAAGTTCAGGACTTTCATTAGGGTAACCCAAAGCAACAGTTGTTACAGGAAAAGTAAGTTTAGGCAATCCGAGAACCTCACTAATTTCTTTTGCATTATAAGTAGTTGTACCGAGGTAACAAATACCAAGTCCATTATTTTCGGCAGCTATACATACATTTTGTGCAAACAGTAAAGCATCAATTGAGGCTGTATAAAAAGAAAGAAAATTATCGTATCCGGGTTGAGCATTTCGATATTCACACCATTTAATGAAACGATTAAAATCAGCTATAAAAGTTAATAATACCGGTGCGTTTTTAGCAACAGGTTGATTAAAGTGAAAAGGAAGTAACTTTTCTTTTTGACTTTTATCTTTTGAAACAATTACACTGTATAGTTGCATGTTTCCTGTTGTAGAAGCTTTTGTTCCAGAATAAATAATTGATTTTAAAAGTTCATCATCAACTTCTTTATCAATGAACTTTCTAATTGATACGTGCCTGTTTAATAATTCCATATTTTTTGTGTTAGTGATAATAAAAAAGGGAAGCTAAAAGCTTCCCCTTTTTAATCAATCAATTCGGTATTACCTTTTAATCATCGTTACGGTTTTGGTATTTCCTTCTTCAGTAAACATTCTGACTAAGTAAACACCGCTTACCAGATTAGCAGTACGGATTTCGTGACGTGGATATTCAATGTCAATAACTCTTTGACCAGCAATATTGCTAATAATTACTCTTGTCAATTTTTCATTATTGTCTATGGTAATCCTGTCATTAAACGGATTAGGATAAACCTTGAATTCTATTGCTTTAATTTCTTCATCTTCGTTAATAGAATTGTTTACTACGTCTGACTCCATTCTTGGTTCAACATAGTACATACTGTCCATTCCATTTACAATACCGGTTACAGTATAGAAGTCACCAGCAACAGGATCTGCAGTATACATCAAAGTATCAATAGTTACTATTGCGGTTTCTTCAGTGAATGCAGTCCAGATTCCATCAGTAGCAGCATTAGCGCGAACGCCGACAACCACAACTAATACACTTTCGTACATTTCATCTTCTATATTTTCAGGAAGAACTTCAATTGCTTCAACAGTTAATGTTGCAGTTCCAACAGTAACAGTTGCATCAGTAATTGTAGTTACATCATCAATTTCAGCAACGGTACCTGAAACAGTTACACCATCACCAATAGCAACAGTGCTATCAGATGCAACCCAAATACCACTCCAAGCAGCATTGTCATCCTGTACGTAGAAACCACCTTCAGCAACTGCTGATACAGTACCTTCAATTTGTACGATATCACCTACATAATCTGAAGTTTCTTTCATACTTTGAACTTCTGCTATAGTTAATTCACATGCTGCATCAACTGTTTCCATCACATAACATTCATGTGAATCCATAACCATAATTTCATAGCTACCTGAAGCAAGCATTGCAGTCATACCAGCTTGTGCTTCTCCGTTTACAAATAATGTATAAGGAGGAATACCACCTGTTACAGAAACTTCAACCGGAGTTTCGCAATTTACTGGATCTCCTATAATAACGTCATCCCAGGCAATTTCGTTCTGAACAATATCGAATGTTAAAGTATCAACACCTGAGCTACATCCTGATTCATCAAAGATTTCGAATGCATAGTGAACATCATCCAGATTTTCAGCATCGTATTCGAAGATTTGATCGAATTCGATAGATTCACTGAACAAGCTGTCAACATCTACCCAGGCACTTCCGTCTTCAATATTTTTATAAGAAACGGTGAATTTACGTCCTGGAGTTCCGCTGGCAACAATTCTGGCAGAGGCCAATGTATCTCCAGCGCAAGTTAAATTCTCAACTGTAAATGTTACAGGTTCAATTGATTCAAGATGTAATGTATCAGTTGTTGTACATCCTATATCATCGGTAGCTTCAATAACATACATTGAACCAAGTGCTAATACATGATTAACAATGGTTGTATTTTCTCTTCCTGGAACTGGTCCATCTTCATCATAAATTGTATAAGTATATGGAGCAACACCACCTGCAGTAACACTAATTTCGATAGCTGCTTCTGCATCACCTGCACATATTCCACCTGAAACAACCATAGCTTCGACAGTAAATACATCTGGTTGAGTAACCATAATCGTATCACCTTCACTTTCGCAATCGAATTCTGTTGCTAAGGTAAGTACGTAGCCACTGGTATCAGATGCATATACGTCTTCAAGTATGTAGTCATTACCAGCTGTGTACGCTAATGGACCAAACATATATGTAGTGTCCATACCTGCATAAGTTTTACCTGCAAGCTGGAATGTAATGGAATCACCTGTTCCACCAACAACACCCCATAATTCTACATTAGCCATGCCTTCGTAGCAAATCGGTTCATCAATATAAACTGAATCTACCGCAACCATTCCAGCTTCCCGAATAACCACACGGTGGTCATCGATAGGTAAGCCTTCACTGTTAATTTCACATCCTGTTTCACATAAGTTGGCATCTCTTACCCAACCAATGTATGTTCCAACCGGCAGACCTGTAATAATAGAATCAGGATACCAAACAGCATCTTCCGGTACTACTCCAACATATTCAAATCCGGTAGTAACCTTAGTAATAGCATATTCATAGTCACCTGTTCCACCGCTAGCCTGAATACTTAATGCACCAGTACTATCTCCATAACAGTTTACATTACTTACCAATGTAACACTTTCAAGAATAAGTGAATCTGGTTCACACATTGTGAATTTTTCAGGACGACAGCAATTAGCTAAAGTAAAGCCAGAAGTATCACGCAAATAGATCCAGTAATCACCAGCTGCAAGCGTATCAAATACGATTGTGGTTTCATAATCATCATCACCTTCTGCATCTTTTGGCCACCATAAATCATTATCTCCAGGATTGTATGACGGATTATCGCCACCTACCAACTGGATTTGATAAGGACCAACACCACCGGTAATATTTGAAATGGTTACTTTACCATTGCTTTCTCCATAACATTTTACACATTCAACCGCAACATCAAATACAAATGGATTGTATGTTTCGATTGTTTCAGTGTAAGAACCAGTACATTGTTCGTCAGCAAGTTCAATACTTAAGTCAGATTCAACATTACCTACAGTTATAGTATATGCTACATCATAAACTGCAGAATCAGTTACCAAAATTGTATCTCCTGCATAGAATCCATCTCCATCTACTGCAACATCATATGTGTTACCATCATATGAATATTCTACCCAAACTTCTACATCACCTACTTCTGCAGTATCAAGGCCACCTGTAACAACAGCCCAAATTTCACCGTCTTCGATATTACAATCAGAAGGCTCTTCAACTATAGTTGTAATTACCCATGGAGCCGGTTCAATTATAGTAACAGTGTCTTTTGTTGAACAGCCATTTCCGTCGGTTACTTCAATTTCAAATTCGCCACCCATTACCTGAACGACAATTGTGTCAATAGCATCTTTCAGCTGATAACTGTATTCTCCATTTCCAACTATTTGGTTAATGGTTACACTATATTTTTTGCCATCTGTGTCAGGATCAGCAGCCAATCCATAAGAACCACCTGTACCACCCCAGATGTCAATAAGTATTTCACCGTCTTCTACACCATTGCAACTTACATGAGTAAGTTCAGTGTCAAAATCCAATTCCATTGGCTCAAGAATTTCAACATCTGTGCTATCCGGAGCACATTGTGCTGGTTCTCCTTCAGGATCGGTTGTATCATATACATAAATTCTATAATCACCGGCAACAAGACCTGAATACATATTTGATTCCTGTAACTCAGTACCAACAATGGTATCTGGACCTAAGTGAACTACAGTATATAAATAATTACCCATAGCACCTTCGCCACCTAAACCATCATATCCGCCAGGAGCACCACCAGTTACAGCTGCAGCAGGTATCATTATTTCACCATCTGCATCACCATTACAACTTACATTTGTAATATCTACTTCATCTCCATCAATTTCGATAGGATCATAACCCTCAATGGTTACCGAAGCCGGATTTGTTGTTTCATTACAAGTTGAATCAACAACCTGAATCCAGTATGTACCTTTCTGAAGTTCTTCATAAACTATTGTGTCACCCATCGGGATCGGAATCCAGTCGATATTTGCATTTGGATTTATAAATACATCAGGATTGTTAGCTTTTGCATAGAATAATTCATTATTTGGATTACTGCTTAAAATTTCAATTTCAACCAGACCACTCCATGTTCCATAACATGTTGCATCCTCCATTTTGTTAACTACAGCTTCCAGAGCAGGAACATCGTCAAGAACAAGCGTATCAACATTTGAATAACATCCGTTAGGATCTTTAGCAGTAATTAAATAGGTACCTGCACCAAATGTATTGGCAGGATCATCTACTGTTCCAAGTTCTTCCGGTATAAATGAAATTCCATTTAAAATAGGATCACTAGTTTCTCCTTCAGAATAATAGAAAGTATAATCATCCATATCAGAATAATGTGTAAATGTATCCAATTCAATTGAAATCGGATTTGTTTCATTTGCACATTCGATAGTATCTATTGTTCCGGTAATCATAATTGGAGATAAGGAATCAACAGTAATAATATCACTCCATTCACATCCATACGCATCCATAACACGCAACAAATGCTCACCTTCAGTTAAACCAAACGATGGGTTTGCACGCCAGTTTGGCATTTCGTCAACTGAATATTGGTAAGGAGGAGTACCTCCTGAAACATACATTCTTACCCATCCGTCATTACCACCAACGCAGGTTGGAGAATAAGTTGTATCAACAACAACCATTAATGGTTCATCAGGAGCATCTATATATACATTTTGCGTTACATAGCAAACAGTATCATTGGCTTCATCACGCACTGTTACAACGTATGCACCAGTATCAAGAGCCATAATAGTATCAACACCTACATCATACCAGTTAACACTATCAAGAGAGAATTGATAAACTGCCCCTTCGTTGCAATTTTCACAACTTCTGGAAGCTTCAGGAACCCAAATCATTCCTTCTGCAGGAACAACAAGACTTCCTAAAACAGAATCAACACATGCTATATCGGCATGCTCAACTGTAAATTCAATTTGTCCGTTATCCAAAATCGGTATAGTATTACCGGAAAGGTCTGTATTATAAAACGGTACGTCATCGCATCCGTCAGGACTGATCAACCATGCTTCGTAATAGCCGGAAGGTAAATCTGTAATTGTATCACCTACAACCGCTGTATCCTGCACACCTGCACCGTCAACCCAGAATGTCCATCCATCACTTGCGTAAGCAGTCATATCAGTTTCACCATTAATATTTGTTAAATAAATGGTACCTGTCGCGGCAGTACAAGGAGCATCAGTATAACCCACATAGAATGTAGGTGCTGTTTTATTTACAATTACTGCAGTATCAGTAATGGCACACATTGAATCAGAAATATAAAATATGGTAGTTCCAACTTCCAGATCAGAAACATCAAGATATGCTTCGTAACCTCCTGGAACAGGTGTACCTGCAACCAATGTATCCATACCATTGTATGAAACAAGGAATCCATCTTTATAATTTTGACTATACATCCCTAGTTCGATGGCTCCATCACTACCATCGGGGCATGTTACTGTATCAGTATAATAATGTACCATTGACTCAAGCATACCACCGTCTTCTATTTCAACATATTCCCAGTCAGACTCCTGTAACAGGCTTGCACACTCATTTGCATCATCCACAGCAACATAATACCGTCCAGGATCTCTACTGATAATGTTTGATGGTGTTTTATAATCATCAAACATCGGATCATCTTTTCCTCTGATAAATATTTGTTCAGCGATATATTCAGCTTCATCATAAGGCAATACCCAATATGTATAAGCTCCGGTTCCACCTTCAGCATCAACAATAATAGTACCCAGATCATCTACACAGCCTGCATCGGTAACATCAACATCGAAAGAAATCGAGTCTGGCCCGTTAATTTCAAATGTTTGAACGGTTGACATACAACCATCAGCTGTAATGTATCTAACAGTTTGTGTTCCAGGAACAGTATTAAATGTATTATCTTCTGTCCAGGCAGTACCGTTAATTCTGTACATGGCACCTTCACCTACCGGCGAAATAATTTCTACTTCAACCGGAGAATCCCAACATAATATGTTTTCTTCCAGTGGATCTAATGTATATTCAACAGCGGCAGTTTCAGGACCTGCAACATTAATGTTGCCGTCAGTATAGTCAACAACTTCACCTGCATCATCTCCAAATTCGAGGAAGCTAGTTCCTCCCCCACAGTAATAGATCGTACTATTAACAACATCCCATTCTAATGGATTATCATATGGGAAACTGTTGTTATTAGGGAAATTGTTCAAGGAAAATTCCAACTCAATAATTGGAGTATAAACCCCGGCTCCAACGTCAGCCCTATCATTACTCAATTCCGACCAGTAAATATTCAGGACATCCCCGTCATCGTCAATATCCAACGGATGATTAAAAACTCCTGGTGTTGCTTCATCAGTACGGTCAAAAGTGGCTTCATCTAAAATAGTAAAACCCTCATACGTCCAGTACGTTTGATCGTAATCCAGGAATAAATCGATGCTGTCAACGTTCATAAAATCCTTTACAAGGATATCAACAGTATACATGTTGTCTCCCATGTAACAGGCCTCAACGTCGTCAGCCATAAAATACACCGTACCTGCTGGCGGATCACACTGCGCTAACGCTACAGAATGCGTCCATACCAAAGCGATAAGGCCAAGTGCAACAGATCGAAGAATTCGCAGTGACCTGCGATGTCCTCCGTCTAAAAAATTTTTAGTAAATTTTTTCATAGCAAATTGCTTTAAAATTGAACTTAATTGATTGATTGTGATTTAATTTATTTAATTCTTTATATCAATTTCCACACTATCGTGTCTATATCTCGTTAACTAAATAATACAAACGTATAAAATTTATCAGCAATGTACAAAATATATGCTGTATAAAATATTATCTTTTAATGCTACTTTTCAACAGCTATACCATTAAAAAACATCAAAGTTTCAACTACTTTTTTATGGTGCATTAAATCAAGGTCAGTTTTATTTTCTAAATATAATGGTACAATTTTAAATTTATTTTTTGAATTTTCGGCAATATCTTCTTTTTTTTTCGATTTATACAGTAGTTTAGCCCATTTATTTAAGTTTTTGGGACAATAATAAAACATGAAAAGAGTAAAGTTTAAAAATATTAAAGAGAAATATTACTTTCAGAAGTTTTACCAAACTAAAAATCCATATTTAAAGATTCTTCTATTGGTTATAATTATAATTATTTCAGGAATTTCAATTTCTTGTAAAACCTGCCAATGCCCCGCTTATACACAAACCGATACTCAGATAAATGAATCATGCCTGGCTCCCAAAAGTTAAATTTCTTCTTTATTCCATTTTATAATCCTAAGAAACATAATTAATATGATTTTTTAGTGCCTTATAAGTTTGGATATTAAAATTAGCTGAATCAACATCTATCAAAAAATGAAATTCCCAAACAAGACAATCCTTTAAATAATTATTAAGGTTCGAATGTTTTCAATTAAAATCAAAAAATCCATTTGATACAATTAAATAATAGTATTTACTTTGCTAAACAGTTAAAAGCAGAATTAAATCCTGTAAATTAAATAATTAGGATAATTTCATTTAAATAATTAAAACTTTCACAACTATGATTAAAATTGGTATTAACGGCTTTGGTAGAATTGGCCGTTTTGTTTTCCGTCAGGCAATTGAAAAAGGTACAATCCAGGTTGTTGGTATTAACGATCTTATTGGTGCCGACTATATGGCTTACATGCTAAAATACGACTCAACTCACGGACAGTTTAAAGGTTCTGTTGAAGTTGTTGACGGAAACCTTGTTGTAAACGGACAAACTATTCGCGTTACTGCTGAAAGAAATCCCGCCGATTTGAACTGGGGCGCTGTAGGTGCTGAATATGTTGTTGAATCAACAGGTCTTTTCCTTACAAAAGAAAAAGCCCAGGGTCATATTGATGCAGGTGCTAAAAAAGTAGTAATGTCTGCTCCGTCGAAAGACGATACTCCAATGTTTGTTATGGGTGTAAATAATAAATCTTACACAAACGACATGGATTTCGTATCCAATGCTTCCTGTACTACCAACTGTTTGGCTCCGGTAGCAAAAGTGTTGAATGATAAATTTGGAATTAAGGAAGGTTTGATGACAACAGTTCACGCCACAACTGCAACTCAGAAAACAGTTGACGGTCCTTCTATGAAAGACTGGAGAGGTGGCCGTGGTGCCGGACAAAATATTATTCCTTCTTCTACCGGTGCAGCTAAAGCTGTTGGTAAAGTTATTCCTGAACTGAACGGAAAACTTACTGGTATGGCTTTCCGCGTTCCTACTCCTGACGTATCAGTTGTTGATTTAACTGTTACTTTGGAAAAAGGTGCTTCTTACGAAGAAGTTTGCGCTGCAATGAAAGAAGCTTCAGAAGGCGAATTGAAAGGAATTCTTGGATATACTGAAGACGCAGTTGTTTCTAACGACTTTGTTGGCGACACTCGTACTTCTATTTTCGATGCCGGTGCCGGTATCTCATTGACTCCAAACTTTGTAAAAGTGGTTTCATGGTACGACAATGAAATGGGTTACTCAGCAAAAGTTTGCGAATTGATTGAATACATGGATTCAGTAAAATAATTCAACTGAATTATAAGATATTATTAAAGGAGGATGTCGAAAGGCATCCTTTTTTTATGACTTAACTTTTCCAAAGTTTAGAACTTTGGAAAAGCTTCATTCGTATCGTAAAGATTCAATCGGATCCAAGCGAGCGGCCTTTTGGGCAGGATAATATCCTGACACTATTCCAACAATGAAACACAAAATAACTCCAAGTAAAATCCACATCCATGGAATAACAAAAGGTATGTCGATTATTAAAGAAAGCAGATTACCAATTATAATTCCTAAAATGATTCCAAGAAAACCACCAATCTGACCAATAACAATTGCTTCAAGTAAAAACTGTTGTTTAACCGTTATTCCTTTCGCACCTATCGCTTTTTGAACGCCGATCTCTCTGGTTCTTTCCGTTACCGACACAAGCATAATGTTCATTAAGCCAACTGCTGCCCCCAACAATGTTATAAAACCAATAATCGTAGCTACCAGTGTTATATTTTTGATGTTTTCCAAAAGAATATTTACCAGATTATCGCTTTTTTCGATATTAAAATCACTTTCATCCAATGGATTTAGACCTCTGACTATTCTGAATGTAGATTCGGCTTGTCCGGTGGCCGCATCTATCAACTCAGGCCGGGTAACTTTAACCTGAACATTAAAATTCATATTCGGACGCGAAAAGTAATTCCGTGCGTTTGTATAAGGAATAAAACAAACTAAATCTCCACCCCCACCAAATCCACTTCCTCTGGATTCCAATATTCCTATAACTCTGTATCTACCGTTGCCGACAGTTATGACTTTTTGTAATGGGTCTATATCCTCACCGAACAGCTTTCTTACCAAATCACTTCCAATCAACACTTCATTTCTGCCGGTATTTATATCTTGTATAGTAAATCCTCTTCCATCCTTTATTTCATAACCTGCAGTACTCAAATAATTTTCATCAATTCCAACTACAGAAATATTTGGATCAGTCTTCTCTGACTCATACTTCACTGTAGCAGTTCCTGTTGCATTCACAGAAATAGCCGTAATAGCCGGGAAATCAAACATCTCCTTGAATTCCTTAGCCTGATAAAACGATATATATTCATAATTTTTTGTTCTATACCTCCTATTCGCAACCTGAACCCGCATACCGCTGCTGGATATCGAAAATGTATTTGCGCCCATAAATGTGAACTCTTTCGTTATTGAATTTTTAATTGAATCAATGGCTGTTAATATTCCGACCAATGCAGTAATTCCAACTGCAATAATCAATACAGTAAGCACAGTCCTTAAAAGATTTGAGCGGATTGACTGAAGCGCAATACGAATATTTTCAGCAAACAAGGCAGTTTTGTACATTCTTTCCCTTTTTCAACCTAATTTAATAAATCGTTTGGTTTATGTGTTACAAAAAAGTGCTGTAAATTACAGAAAATTGAACTTAGATTTTAACCTTTTTTGACGAACAGATGACGAATTTGTTCGATAATTTCTAAGACTTAAACTTTTTTAACATTTTTTAAACAAAGCAAAATTTTACTTCATTTTTATAAATATCCCCCAAAAAATTACTTCTAAAAATGTTATAAATCAGTTTTTTGATGGAAAATTGCATCGATATTATATATTTTGTTAAGAATGGATCTGATAAGTTTTATCTAATTCTGAGTTTAAAAAAAGCTTGCATTTTGAAAAAAATGATGTAAAATTTGGATTCTCGTTTTAAGGGTTATGATATATCACTTTAGAATACAATCTCAGGAATCCATCGATTTTCAACTGGAAATCCAATTAAGTGAAAATAATACTTTCTTTGATTTTCACCGGATCATTCAAGATACCTTAGGTTATGAATCATACCAGTTGGCATCGTTTTTTGTTTCAGACAAAACATGGAGGAAAGAGAAAGAAATATCATTACTTGATCTTGGATTAAACGAGGGAGCTTATCTTATAATGCAGAAAACTAAATTATCTGAACTCATAAATTCAAAAGAACAGAAACTCATTTATACTTTTGATTTTTTTAACGACAGATCATTTTATATAGAACTAACTGGAATTATTATGGAACGAAATCTGAATGAACCGTTAGTCACCCTACAAAAAGGAAAATCTCCGCTACAAATCCTTGGAGAAGAAACCAAGGAAAGAGAACGATTAATAAATCGTGAGGAGGAAGTCTACATGGATTTTGGTGAATTGGAAGATTACACAGAAATCTTTGGAGAAATGGATGACTTTTAAAGTTCAAATTTGCAGAGATTATTCGATTAAGTTTAAAATTTCAGACTGCTCAGTTTATTTTGAGCAGTCTTTTTTTTGTTATTTCTTTGCCGGAAGAATGAACAAATATGCCAAAAACATTAATCATACTTACTGGTCCTACCGGAATAGGAAAAACTAAACTGGGTATCTCTCTGGCAAAATATTTTAATACTGAAATCGTTTCAGCCGATTCGCGACAGATTTTCAAGGAACTTAGAATTGGAACTGCTGTTCCGTCGGGAAAAGAACTAAACGAGGTTAAACATCACTTTATACATTCCCATTCAATTGCTGAAAATTACAATGCAAGCAAATATGAGGCTGAGGTACTGGCTCTGTTGGATGAACTATTCAAGAAATACGATAAGGCAATCATGGTTGGAGGTTCGATGCTTTATATTGATGCTATATGTAAAGGAATTGATATTATGCCCGATGCCGATCCGGAAATCAGGGAATCACTAAAAGCTAAATTTAAAAATGAAGGAATTGAAAGTCTCAGGCTACAGCTAAAAAAATTAGATCCTGATTACTACAATACTGTTGATCTGAAAAATCATACCCGAATCATTCATGCTCTCGAAATCTGTTTAATGACCGGAAAGCCTTACTCCTCATTCCGAACCAATTCGAAAAAAGAACGACCTTTTCATATTATTAAAATTGGGTTGAATTGCGACCGAAACATGTTACATCAAAGAATTAATCAAAGAGTAGATAAAATGGTTGAAGCAGGCCTTGAAAAAGAAGCTAAAAATGTTTATCACCTGAAACATCTCAATTCATTAAATACAGTAGGTTACCGCGAATGGTTTGCATTTTTCGATGGTGAAATATCCCGAAAAAAAGCGATCGAATTAATTAAAAGAAATTCACGCCGTTACGCCCGGAAACAAATAACGTGGTTCACGAAAGATACCGACACAATGTGGTTTGAACCTGACCAGGAAAAGGAAATAATTAACACGATTGAAAAACAAATTTCAGTACATGAAAAGCCCGACTAATTTTGTAATCCGAGTCTATGGTCTGATTGTAAATCAAAAGAACGAAATTTTAATTTCTGATGAATTTCAGTTGGGTATGAAAATGACAAAATTCCCGGGAGGCGGGTTGGAATTTGGGGAGGGACCTATCGACTGCCTGAAGAGAGAAATTAAAGAAGAATGCAACGGACAAGAATTGAAAAACATAAATCATTTCTACACCACCGATTTCTACCAAAAAGCTTTTTTTTATGAAAATCATCAACTTATTAGCATTTATTACACCGCCGAATTAGCAAGGCCTTTACAGTTTGAGATTTCTGACAAATCTTTTGATTTTAAAGAAATGATTAACGGTAATCAAAGTTTTCGATGGGTGAAAATAGATGAACTTTCAACCTGTGATTTAACTTTTCCAATAGACAAAATAGTCGCCAACAAATTAATTTCTTCAAACAATATTTGAAGTTCCCCAAAAATTGCGGAATTTTACTTTAAATTCGTTCTGATGATACGGGCAGAAACTATCGGAATTAAATTATACAGATTGAAATGAGAGAGTTAAAGGCATCATTAAGGGAAAGCAGTGATATTTTAAAAAAGTTTGAGAATAACACAAAATTGCAAGAGACTGTGATTAAAATAATTGCCCAAATTATTCAATGTTTTAATACCGGTAAAAAAGTTATGTTTTGCGGGAATGGAGGGAGTGCGGCAGATGCTCAGCATCTTGCGGCTGAATTATCCGGTAAATTTTATCTCGACCGTCATCCCCTGCCGGCTGAAGCATTACATGTAAATTCATCTTATATTACTGCTGTAGCGAACGATTATTCCTTTGATAGAATTTATTCACGTTATGTATCCGGTGCCGGAAAAGAAGGTGATATATTAATTGGAATGACTACATCAGGGAATTCAGAAAATATTGTGCAGGCTTTTAATGCAGCACGCGAAAATAAAATCATTACGATTGGGCTAACCGGTAAAAACGGTGGTAAAATAAAACAGTTATCCGATTTTATTATTCAGGTTCCATCGACTGTCATTCCCAGAATTCAGGAGATGCATCTGCTTTTAGGACATATAATCTGCGAAGCTGTTGAAAAGAAAATGTTCGGGGATGATTAACAAAGAAAAAAAAGCTCTCTTTCTGGACAGAGACGGAACAATTAATATTGAAAAAAAATACGTTTATAAAATTGATGATTTTGAATTTCAGCCCGGCATATTTGAACTCATCTCAAATTACCAGAAAGAAGGTTTCCTAATTTTTATAATCACAAATCAATCAGGAATTGCAAGGGGATATTATTCTGTTCAAGATTACGAAAAACTGACCAATTGGATGCTCGATCAATTTAAAGAAAAAGGCATCATTATTACCAGGGTTTACTATTGCCCGCATCATCCTGAAATTACAGGAAAATGCAATTGTCGGAAACCTAAACCCGGAATGATTTTACAGGCAATTGATGAATTTAATATCAGTCCTGTTAATTCTGTGTTGATTGGAGATAAAAAAAGGGATATTTTAGCGGGTGAAAAAGCAGGAATTGGAAAGAATTTATATATTCAGGATCTTTTAGACGAGAACTATTTTTATTCTGAAAAGTTAGTATAAAAGTGCAGCATTTTACAAAATCAGAAATAAGTTATATTGAGGATCGCTATCAGGACTTTCTGAAGGTGATTCAGGATAAATTTGACCAGGAAAGACTGGATCGAATCGAGAAGGCTTTTCGTTTTGCCAATGCAGCACACGACGGAATAAAAAGAAAATCAGGAGAACCCTATATTATTCACCCTATTGCCGTTGCGAAAATCATTGCTAAAGATATAGGGTTAGGGGCAACTTCAATATGTGCTGCCCTTTTGCACGATGTGGTGGAAGATACCGAATACACAGTTTCCGACATTGAGAATATGTTTGGGGCGAAGGTGGCGCAGATTGTTGACGGATTAACCAAACTTTCAGGTGATTTTGATTCGCGACAGGCATTGACATTGAAAAAAATGTTAATGACCATTTCCGACGATGTTAGGGTAATTCTGATTAAGATAGCAGATCGTTTGCATAATATGCAGACACTCGACTCGATGATGCCCCACAAAAAAATCAAAATTGCCGGTGAAACATTATACCTTTATGTTCCTTTGGCGCATCGCCTGGGGTTATACGCAATAAAAAACGAACTGGAAGAACTCAGCTTTAAACACAAGCATCCCGAGGAGTATAATCAAATCCTATACCTTCTTCATAATCAGGAAGAAAAACGAAATTATCTTATAAACGAATTTATAAAACCAATTAATGAGAAACTTATTTCAGAAAATATAGAATGTACGGTTTCTCACCGATTAAAATCGACTTATTCCATTTGGCAAAAAATGCAAAAAAAGGGAGTTTCCTTCAATGAAATTTACGATTTACTTGCCATTCGGATAGTTATAAAAGCCAAACCCGGTATTTCAGAAAAACGACAATGTTTCGATGTTCTTTCTATTGTAACCGACATTTATAAACCGAAACCCGATCGGATTCGCGACTGGATCACCATCCCTAAAGTTAATGGTTACGAATCGTTACATGTTACCGTTATGGGTCCCCAAGGCAAATGGGTTGAGGTTCAGATTAGAACTGAAAGAATGGATGAAATCGCAGAGCGTGGATTTGCTGCCCATTACCGATATAAAGACATTAGCACGTACGAAAGTGAACTGGAATCCTGGATTGAACGAATTCGGGATCATCTTCAAAATCCCGAATCAGATGCTTTTGAATTTCTCGATGATTTTAAGCTGACTTTATTTTCTACTGAAATAAACGTATTTACCCCTAAAGGTGATATGATCTCCATGCCACAGGGTTCAACAGTAATCGATTTCGCATATGATATTCACACCGATTTGGGGAATAAATGTATTGGAGCAAAAATAAATTTAAAATTAGTCCCTGTAAGCCATGTTTTACAGAACGGTGATCAAATTGAGATTTTAACTTCTGAAAATCAGTCACCAAAACCGGAATGGCTTAAATTTACTACTACTGCAAAAGCCCGGGACAAAATAAAAGATAGTTTTAAACTGAAAAAAAGAGAACATATTGAAAAAGGAAAGGAATTAATTGAAGAAACCATAAAAAATGCAAAGGTTCCTTTAACTGCAAATAACCTGAAAAAAATAATTGCGCATTATAATTTGAATAACAAAGAGCAATTATATTCTGAGGTAGGAATGGGATTCCTTGAATTGGACGGAATTGAGGAGATCCTAGGTAAAAAATCAGAAAATAAACTTGTTAAATACTGGAATATCACCTTCAGCAGAAAGAAAAAAGATGAGCCGGATAACACAGAAAATGATGATCAAAGGACTGGCAAGAGTTTTGACAGGAAAAAACCATTCATTTTAAAAGAAGGACAGGATAACATTAAATATTCACTTGCAAAATGCTGTAATCCTATTCCGGGTGAAAAAGTTCTGGGTTATATCAGCTCCGACGATCATATCATTATTCACAAAACAGGTTGCAAAGAAGTGGAAAAATTTCTTTCCAGCCAGGGTGAGCGTATTATTACTGCTGAATGGACCAAATTTAAACGACAATCATATTTAACACGTTTACGTCTTGATGGTTTCGATCGGGTAGGGATTGTGAATGAAGTAACCAATGTAATTTCCAAAGAACACAATATAAACATGCGTTCTGTAAAATTCGATACCAGCGAAGGAATTTTTGAAGGTGATCTCTTCCTTTACATCCACAATGCAGACGATTTGAACAACCTTATTACCCGATTAACAAAGATAAAAGGCATTGATACAGTATCGAGAGTAGAAAATCTTTACGATTAATTAGAATCATTCTATAAAATCAAAAAAATATTTTTATTTTTGAGACCTATTTAAAATTGGTTTAATTATGAATAGCCAGAAAACCAGAGAGACCGTGAGAAATATGTTTACCGAGTACCTGGAAAAAAATGGTCATCGGAAAACACCGGAAAGGTTTGCCATTCTTGAGGAAATATATTCAAGGGAAGGGCATTTTGATATTGAGTCTCTGTATATTTCTATGAAAAATAAAAATTACAGGGTAAGTCGTGCAACTTTGTATAATACCATAGATTTGCTGTTGGACTGTAAACTAGTTGTAAAGCATCAGTTTGGCAAAAATATAGCACAATTTGAAAAAGCTTTTGCAACAATGCAACACGATCATCTTATTGACACTTCAAACGGGAAGGTAGTTGAGTTTTATGATCCAAGAATAAGGGAAATTATTGAGGAAGCATGTTTGAAAAACAATTTTAAACTTTCTCATCATACCCTTTATATTTATGGTGAAAATATTAAATAAAGCAATTTATTAGATTTTAAACTTTTATAAATTCCTCATTAGTTGAGGTCTTTTTATTCTTGTAAATAAAAATAATTTGTACTTTTAAGTGCTTAAATAGTAAGCCGTGAAAATTTCATCCTTGAGATTAAGTTTTCACGGTTTTTGTGTGTAAAATAAAATCAAATCACTAATGAAAGTAGATGTATTGTTGGGCCTGCAATGGGGCGATGAAGGTAAAGGAAAAGTTGTTGACGTGCTGACACCAAAGTACGATGTTATTACCCGTTTTCAGGGAGGGCCAAATGCAGGTCATACCCTGGAATTTAACAACATCAAACAAGTTTTACACACGATCCCGTCTGGTATTTTCAGAGAAAACAAAATTAATATTATCGGAAATGGGGTAGTTATCGATCCCATCATCTTCAAAAAAGAGATTGAATCGTTAAAAAAGATTGGTTTCGATATTTCCAAAAACCTGTACATTTCAAAAAAAGCACATTTGATTTTACCTACGCACCGAATTCTTGATGCAGCCTCTGAGCAGAAAAAAGGGAAAACAAAAATTGGCTCAACCTTAAAAGGAATTGGCCCAACCTATAAAGACAAAATTGGAAGAGAAGGACTACGTGTTGGTGATTTGCTTATCAATTTCGACGAAAAATACAATTCACGGATTGACAATCATAAAATCATGTTGAAAGAGTTTTTCAAATATGATTTTGAATCCGAATTGGTTGCATGTGAAAAAGATTGGTTTGAAGGCGTTGAAACATTAAAATCCTTTCAAATTGTCGACAGTGAGCACATGATTAATCAGTTATTAAATGATAAAAAATCTGTACTTGCTGAAGGCGCACAGGGTACTCTCCTTGATATCGATTTTGGCTCCTACCCTTTTGTTACCAGTTCGAATACCATTTGTGCCGGAGCTTGCACCGGACTAGGAATTGCACCACAAAAAATAGGTGATGTTTATGGTATTTTTAAAGCTTATTGTACAAGAGTTGGCATGGGCCCCTTCCCTACTGAACTATTAGATGAAACAGGTGAAAAACTTCGCGATGCAGGAAACGAATATGGCTCAACTACCGGGCGGCCTCGTCGTTGTGGATGGCTTGATTTGGTGGCTTTAAAATATTCCGTGATGTTAAATGGTGTCACTGAGCTAATTATGATGAAAGCTGATGTTCTGGATCAATTTGAAACCATTAAGGTTTGCGTAGGCTATGAAATGGAAGGTAAAACAGTTGAACATTTCCCATTTGAATTAAATGATGAAGTTAAACCGGTTTATGTTGAACTACCGGGCTGGCAAACCGACCTGACAAAAATTAAGGATCAAAATGAATTCCCGGAAGAATTAAACAATTACATCAGTTTTATTGAAGAAGAAATGGGAATACCGGTTTCTATCGCATCTGTGGGGCCAAACCGGGAGCAGACTATTTTCCTCGACAAAGAATAATAATTTTAAAAAAATATACCAAATCCTTTATCATCTGTCGATAAAGGATTTTTTTTGTCTATTTTCTAATCTAGTTTCCAATCATCTCATTTCTTTCAGAAAATAATCTCACGTCATATTTTCATTCCCTTAGAATCTTATTTATCTTTAAACAATCTAAAAAAGATTCTTTATGAACCCTTCTATTGAAAAATTCGGACTTTATACCGACTTCTACGAATTAACAATGGCACAAGGCTATTTTTTTTGTGGGAAAAAGGAACAAAGTGCCACCTTCGATTATTTTTTTCGTACAAATCCTTTCAAGGGTGGCTTCACCGTATTTGCTGGTCTTGCCGACGTTCTGGAAACCTTAAATCTGTTTACTTTCAGCACTTCAGACATCGAATATTTAGGGAAACAGGGACTAAAAACCGAATTTCTTGATTATTTAAAAACCTTTAGGTTCAAGGGAAATATTTTTAGTGTAAAAGAGGGTGAGATTGTTTTTCCAAATGAACCTATTCTAAGGGTTGAAGGAAACCTAATTGAATGCCAGCTTATCGAAAGTCTACTGTTAAACATTCTCAATTTTGAGTCACTAATAGCAACGAAAGCCTTTCGAATAAACCTTGTATCCGGAGGTAAAGCATTTTCAGACTTTGGATTACGCAGGGCACAGGGCCTTGGAGCCATCCACGCCAGTAGGGCAGCTTACATAGGAGGTGCATCATCCACGTCAAATGTATTTGCAGGAAAACAATTTGGCATTCCTGTATCCGGTACTCAGGCTCACAGCTGGATTCAAAGTTTTGATTCTGAGCTGGAAGCATTTCGTGCCTACGCAAAAATTCATCCTGAAAAAACCATTTTGCTTGTTGATAGCTACGACACTTTAAAATCAGGTGTTCCCAATGCGATTAAAGTGGCAAAGGAAATGGAAAAAACGGGTCACCGCCTGTTTGGAATTCGACTTGACAGCGGTGATTTAGCTTTTTTAAGCATCAGAGCAAAAAAAATGTTAGATGAAGCCGGGCTGGACTATGTGAAAATAATTGCCTCCAACCAATTGAATGAAGAAGTCATTAAAAGTTTATTGAGCGAACAAAATGCTGCAATTGATGCTTTTGGCGTTGGAACGGAACTCGCTACGGGAAAAAAAGATGCGGCACTTGACGGAGTCTATAAACTAGCAGAGATTGAAGGTAATCCAAAAATGAAAATCTCTGAAAATATTGAGAAGGTTACTTTACCTGGCAAAAAAAAGTTATGCCGTATTTTCGACAAAGATGGAAATTTTTACAGAGATGCCATTTTACTTGAACAAGAAAAAATCGAAGAAACAAATTTTATTCATCACCCAGTTTATCCTGAAAAATATACGCCCATTCAAAATCTGAAATTCGAGTCTCTTTTAGAACAAGTCGTACAAAAAGGTAAAATTATATCTGGCAACAAATCACTGGAAGATATTCGTAACTACCTTTTTGAAAGATCACAAAAACTGCCTGCCGAACACAGACGTTTTATAAGCCCTCATTTGTACAAAGTTGGTATTTCAGAAAAACTAATGAAAACAAGAAATACACTTGCGACGCAATTACAAACCAATAATTAATAATTTTTTATGATCGAAATAATTCGGCCAACCTTCATTATTAATAAAGAAATATGTCTTCGGAACATTGAAAGAATGGCGAAAAAAGCCAAAGAAAACAATATGCTTTTCAGACCCCATTTTAAAACTCACCAGTCGGCAAAAATCGGAGAATGGTTTAGAGAGTTTGGTGTCAAGTCAATCACTGTTTCCTCGGTTTCTATGGCTGAATATTTTGCTACAAATGGCTGGAATGATATTACCATTGCTTTCCCTGTAAATATTCTTGAAATCCCGAATATAAATCGTCTGGCTGCCAATATAAAAATTAACTTACTGGTAGAAAATACTGATGCCGTAGAGGTTTTATCTGAAAAGATAAAATACCAGCTGGGCGCTTTTATCAAAATAGATACCGGATACAAACGAACCGGTGTGGCAGCATCAAAGACCGGAGTAATTGACAGTATTATAAAAGGATTACAGAAGAACAAAAATATTACATTCAAGGGTTTCTTAACGCACACCGGCCATACATATCATGCTCTGTCAACCAACGAAATTTTCAGCCGACACTTTGATGCTCTGCTAAAAATGAAATCGCTCAAACAAAGGTACAAAACCAAGTTTCCCAACATTGAAATCAGCATGGGTGATACACCTTCAAGCACATTGTGCACAACTTTTACTGATGTTGACGAAATACGGCCGAGTAATTTTGTTTTTTATGATTTAATGATGCAAAATCTTGGTGTTTGCACATTTACTGACATTGCAGTGCGAATGGTTTGTCCGGTGGTTGCAAAGCATCTTTCCAGAAATGAAGTGGTTATCTATGGCGGAGCGGTTCACCTGTCGCAGGATTCCATTACCAACATTGACGGAAAAAAAATGTATGGAAGAATTATCATTCAAAAAAACGGTGAGAAAATATTACTGGATCCCAAAAATTATGTAGCTAAACTTTCTCAGGAACATGGAATTCTGAAAGTTGAGCAAAAACAATTTAAAAATTTTCACGTGGGAGATTTAATTGAAATTATCCCCGTTCACTCTTGCCTTACAGCAAATTTGGCAAAGAAGTACAAAACGACAGATGGTGAAGAGATTCTTACGGCAAACTCATAAATTCCGTAATAAGTATCGCTGATCTCAATCTTTGCTGTATTCCCCAAGATTTTTTATTAATCCGTCCTTCAGTTCTATTTGATGTGTTACACTCGAAGGAATTTCTTCAGCTTGGTGGGTTACATAAATCATCGTAGTATTTCCCTTTTCGCAAATAAAGTTTAGCAAATTTAAAAAACGTTTGGTCTGTGCAGGATCGAGTCCCTGACAGGGTTCATCCAGAATCAATAAATCAGGAATTTTTATTAAAGCCCTTGCCAACAAAATGATCCGCTGCTCACCCAGGGAGGAATGAAGAAAAGGCATCTTTTCCAAATGCTCCATTTTTAAAGTTTGAAGCCACTGTTTTCCCAATCGTAAACTTCTTTCTGACCTTGATGAATTAAATCCGATCTCATCTTTTAATCCGGATAAAATAACATCATAACATGTTAAAGAATTGTAACTCATTTGTGTTCCCGCTGCCGGATGATAAATGCTTTTTTGTCGTAAAAAATAAAGATGCAGTTCAGGAGAAACAAAACCTATTTTCTTTTTGATATCCCAAATACTTTCACCACTTCCGCGCCTTCGATCAAAAAGCACCAAATCATTTGTGTATCCCTGTGGATTATCGGCTGTAATTAAACTTAAAAGTGTTGTTTTCCCGGCGCCGTTATGGCCTTTTAAAACCCATTTTTCTCCGGGTTTCACTTCCCAGTTAATGTCGCTCAGAATTTGCCTTCCACCCAAAACGACATTTATATTTTTCATGCGAACGATCAGCTGATAATTATTTTTTTGCCTTATAAGCTCATTCAAAATTGAGCCAGACGTATCATTTTGATTTTTTGCATTATTTACCTCTGAAACATCAAAATCTGAGAAAGAAATATTTTTTTCTATTGTACCATCTTTCATTTCTACAATAAAATCCGTAAAATCCGGAATGTGTTCCGGATCGCTAACGATTACCTGAGCTTTGCCCTTTTTTTTCCACTTCTGCAAAAACAAAGAAAGCTTCTCTCTTGATCTCACATCCAATCCAATAAATGGCTGATCGAGCACCAATAAATCTGGATATTTTAACAACTCAACTGTCAGCTGAATCCGCTTGCGTTCGCCATTGCTTAGCGACAATAATTTTCGTTGAAGCAAACCTTCCAATTCCGGGTAAAAAGGGAGCTTAACCAACTGATTCTTGTGAAAATTGTTAACTGCTGCATTTAGGTAATTTTCAACCGTTGGAATTCCCTCTTCATTTGGACTTTCGTATCGCTGGCTGTAATACGAAGTTCGTAACCCTGAAATCTGTGTAAAACCATCTTGTTGTGAAACAAATAGAATCTTATTATTCCCATGAATTTTTATACTACCATTAGTTGGGTTCAATTCATTGCCAAGAATTTTTGCCAGCGTTGTTTTTCCGCTTCCCGACGGACCGGTAATCACATAAACTTTCCCATTTTCGATGTTAAGATTTACCGATTGGAGTACTTGTTTATGATTGACTTTAAAATCAATGCCTTTTGCTTCAACTACTATTTTGGAAAGTCCACTCATGCAAAAAAATAGCCTGATAGATTTTTGAGGTTCAAAAATACAAAAGAATACCAAGCTTCAAATAAAGCCATACAACTACGTCATCTTTATAAATAACTATTATGATTTCTTTTATTGGAAACTGTTATTTTTTAATGGTCTGTTGAAAAAAACCAACAAACTTCCGGTTATACATCTGACAATATTTTTCAAGTAAACGGAAACCGTTTGGAGACAGATCAAAAATATAAGGATAATAATTTACCATCAACTCTTTTGCCTTTTTATGGGTTTGTTGTAAAAATTCAGGATTTAGATCCTCAGGTGGATAATTCTCAACCGCTCGTGACATATCATCCAGTTCTTCTTTCAAACGATTTTCAGGATAGTTTAAATCTTTATCACAAACCGATTCAGCTACGCTGATTATTTCATTTGCATAGGTCAACACAGCCTCACTCAATTTGTCATTACTATTAATTTCCGAATAATTTTTAAATATAATCTTCCTCAATTCAGCATCAAAAACACCTTCAAATTCATGCAGAAATTCTTCTATCTTTCTGAATTCACGACTAAGTCTTGACTGAAATTTATTTGATTCAAATTTCTCCATAGCATCATAACAAAATTTTCAGAAAAAAGATTTTCGCTCTATCGAGTTTAGAGAATGAAATAGCCGATTTTCAGATTTATACTGTTTCTGAGTTAAGATGTTCTAAAATAGATGCCAAATATTCGTTAATTGCTTTTGTGTACTCTTTTTTCGACTGAATTTCATTGGCAGTCTGAACAAATTTTTCATCGGTTTTTTCAATTGTTTCGTTGGCCAGCATTTCTTCTACCGACTCCGGTGTCATTTCAAAATGAAACTGAACTCCAAGCACTTCATTATAATAAATAAATCCCTGATTTTCGCATCCTTCACTTTCAAAAATCCGTTCTGCACCTGCCGGAATATCAAACATTTCGCCGTGCCAGTGGAAGGCGGTAAATTCATCCGGTAATTTTGCAAACATCGGATGGTGCGTTGTTTTCTTCACCGGAAACCAACCGATTTCTGGCTGAGGTGATTTTTTGATTTGAGCCCCCAGCAAGTGAGCAATTAACTGCGCCCCCAGACAAACACCGAGCATCTTTTTCCCATCGGCAATGGCATGAACCACAAAACTTTTTTCATCCTGTAACCATGGAATTTTATCATCGTCATGAACGCTCATTGGGCCTCCCATTACCACCAACAAATCAAAGTCCGACATTTCCGGAAAAGATTCTCCTTCATAGAGTTTGGTTGATGTAAGCACGTGGTTATTTTGTTCAGCCCACTCACCAATATATCCTAATCCTTCGTGCGCAACATGTTGTATATAATGAATTCTCATCGTTCTAAGTTTTGTTTATAAAATTCGTTTAAAGGAAAACATCATTTTGCACTTAAATGTTCTTCCACCCTGCTTAATGCTTCCAAATAAGAAGTTACCGGATACATTTTTTCATCGTACCAAAGCGATGCAAAATATAAACCGATCGGTGCTGATTTGTATCCGTTTTCCAATATGAAATTTTCAAGCCAAATGATTCCCGAATTACAAATCTCCAGATTCTCTTCTGAAATCAATGCTGAAACTGCCAGTGCTGTTTCTTCAATGGTTCCTGAAATATTTTTATCACCGCCCCAACTTCCATCTTTGTTCTGAACTGAAATCAGGAATTCATTTCCTTTATGAATGAGTATTTGCAGTTTGTTTGTTGTCTCTTCAGAATGCCATTGATGTTTTCCTGCATCTTTCAAATACGTGACGACCTTTGCCGTTCCGTAAACCGGATTGATGTGATTTTGTGTCATTTGGTTTCCAAACCACAATGGTAGCCAGCTTCCGTTTTGCGCTTGTTTTTTCTTCAGGTAGTTCAGTGCACCTTCAAAAATATTTTTCAATATGCGGGTATCTTTTTTTTGCAGTTCTTTATGATATGCATCCAAAACTGCAGAAACTGCCAAAAGGCAATGACCGGTTAAATCGGAGCAACTCTGGTCAAATGGTAATTTGCCCCAACCACGCGAAAATGTTGGAAAACCACCGTCATTATTTCGTAATTTTTTTAACCATTTTGCACCAGCCAAAACTTCACTTTTCACTCTTTCTTTGGGCTGAAGTTTTAACAGTGCCAGAATAACTCCCGGTGTGTCATCGCCATCGGGAACGGAACCTGAAAAGTTAGTCCAGCCCCACCCTCCCGGACCAGTTCCATTAAATGGGTGAACCCGCTCGTTTTGAATCAACTTAAAGTGGTCGGCAATTTCATCTTGCTGGTCGGTAGTAAAAAAACCGTTTAATTTTTCACGATATGCCTTAACAGAAAGTGAAGTCACCCACGTGGATAAATCAACATCGATTGGCCAACCACCATCTTCTCGTTGAGTGCGTTTTAAAAACCCAATTCCTTTTTTTACCACTTCTGTTTCAGCAAAGCCGGAGTTTATTAAACTCAACGCAACAAATGCGGTTAATGGAATTGCCTCCAAAAAACCACCACTTTCGGGCAACATTTTATGCAGAATACGCATGGCTGTTTTTATGGAAAACTTCCGTACAATTCGCCAAAACAGGTTTGACTTTTTCTTTTTGAAAATTACAATTCCAACCGCTACCAGCGCCGGAATGGCATAACTCACCACACTTAAATTCAGCAAACGATAAAACCGTCGAGGCAATAACGAAAGTTCAAAAGGCAGTTGTGGAATATGATTGAAAGCATCTTCGCCCGGCACACCACACAGTCCGCACATGGCTAAAATAGGCACCGAAAATGTGTAATCTTTTTGATAGTGCGCCAAAATATATTCAGCAACCTGCGGCGACAGTACATCAATATTCAATGAATTTAAATATCCGGCAATCTTTAATTGTGTCTCTTTTACGACGTTATCAGATTTATACAAATTCAATGCTGCATAAACCAATAAACTTGTGCTAACATTCCCCGGACTTTCAGGTGTGTCTCCGTAACTTCCGTCAGAATTGATATTCTTTCGCAGCCAATCAATTCCCCTTTTTATTTCGTTGGAATTTATTTTTGCATCGTCAAAATGTAAAGCAGCCACAGCTACTGCAACACCGAGTGCACTAGACGAAAGTCGCCCCTCCCAAAATCCTTCAGCATTAAGTTCCGAAGCAACAAACCGGCCTACCTTATTCAGTCTATTTTGAATTTGCTTTTTATTCATACTTCTCCATTTCTCATTACAAGTTTTGAAGTAAAAACCACATAATAATTTTTCTTCTCACCTTTGAGTTTCTTTGTGTATCATTGTGATTCTTTGTGTAACACTGAATAAAATACCACAAAGGCACACAAAGCAGGCACAGAGTAACACAACGAATTTTAACTGAGACTCATTTTCCAGTAAGAGTTTAACCCAAGCTCTTATTTCACGCCAGAACTCCCAAAGTTAATAAACCATAGAAAGTATATTCCAAATCGCGCGAAGAATCTCCATCTCCGGATAAAAAAGCGCCGCTATCATAATTTTGTTGAACCAAATCCAGACAGTCGGGTGCTACCAATCGAAGGTCGGCACCAATTTTTTTCAACGCAAAAAGCGAAACTGCCGTGGAAAGTAAATCGGCATTTTCCTGCTCCGGGAAAACCTTAAATCCTTTTCCTTTTTCGAAATATTGCATCAAAGTTTTGGATTCTTTTTCCACATTCTTGCCTGTTAAAAATTTGGTTAAAATCATTGCAGCAAAAAAACTACAAGGCAAATCTTTTGGTGGTTTGTAAAAACTTAAAAACAGCCGGATAACAAAATAAATCCACCGATTTCTACTAAACAAAGCATCAAAACTCAGCATAAAAAGAAAAAAGCGATAAGCAGCATTCAGGTTTTTCGCGTCCTTCTTTACCCATCGAAAAAGTTCAGTCAACGATGGTTTTTGGGATGCTTTTTCTTCCAGAGACAAGCGGATTAAAAGCAACGAGAATTTATCAACGATTTTATCGGAAGCCTGAATTTCTGAGATAAATTTTTTTTGTTCTTTTTGTTCTTCATCCAACTGCAAAGCTTTAATAATCCAACTGCCAAAAAGGGAATAGTAAAGGTCTGGATTTCCGCCACGATCTTTAAATGCGCCGTTTTGAAGTTGCTGGCTTTTTACAAATTCAACTACTTCTGCCCTGCTTGTTTCATCCAATAGCAAAAAACCTTTTTCAATTTCAGTAATAAATTGATGAAAAATGGGTTGGTATGTTTTTTTGCCGGCCACGTTATGATTTGAAGACTTTGCCCATTATGCCGTACAATCCCAGCCGTAATTTTTGGTTTTGAAGTTTATCCAGCTCTGCATAACATTTTTGAACGTAATTCGCAAGGTATTTGTCAGCTGAAATTTCAGTTTCATACTTTTGAAACTGCTCCAGCAAAAGTTTTAAGTCGCCGGAATTTATGATTTCACTAAAAGTTGGAGCATGTCCGTTTATACTCTGATTTAGTAACGTCAGCAAAAACGGAAAATCGAAAGCATGTTTTAAATCGTTGGTTTCGCGGAGCTCATTTAAATCGTCACGAATCTGGTAGGCAATACCAAAATATTCTGAAAAATCGGCAAGAATTTTCAATTCACTTTCAGGAGCATTTCCGGCAATTGACCCCATTAATAAAGCCACTTTAACTGCTTCGCCGGTTTTTTGTTCAAATATTTTCAAAACCTCATCAACCGACTTTTGAGCAATATTTTCCTGCAAACGTATATCGGCACCCTGACCTTCGGAAAGACTTATATGAGATGCCGCAACCACCTTTAAACACGTGGCTTTTATGGTTGAGTCGCACGGTGTATTCGCTAAAATCTGATACCCTTTTCCGATTAAATAATCGCCAATATTTATGGCTATAGGAATGCCTTCCGATTTATGGAGTGCCGGTTGTTCGTAACGAAAATCCTCATCATCCTGAATATCGTCGTGTACGAGCGAAGCTTTATGGAAACATTCAATGATAACTGCAAGAGCAGATTGTACATCTTCTGAAACCGTTTCGGAATATGATTGGTACGCCAAAAGTGAAAGCTGCGGTCGCATCCGGTGGCCGCCAAGCGCCATGGTTTTTAATGCCAGCTTTTCAGTAACCGAGTCCCCCGGGAAAAACGGTTTTAAATTTTCTTTTTTAAAATATTTATCCACCTGATTTTTTATCATTGATATTGAAAGCGGCCTTAATTCGCTTTTCTTCGAAGTTTGTTCGATTTCTGAAAACAGCCAGTCGTAATCAAGCGAAGTATTTGTACAGCCATCAAAAAGCAATGGCAGTCCAATTACCGGCACTGCGGCTTTTGATACCGGTTCGAACGAATTTTGCAGCACTGGCATACAACTCACGCCAATCACCGCATCAATCGAACCCTCTTCTACCAAACCAATGGCAACTGTTGTTCCCTCAGCCACAAGCGTTGAATAACCCAGTTCTTCAGCTTTTCCGAGAATATCATCAATCTGGCAACTTTTACAACCCGCGCACACCAGCCCCAACTCATCAAAAACACCCTTACATTGCAGGTTATTTCGTAAACACTGCGGAAGCAAGAGTAAACGCCGGTGATACGGTGTTGCATTGACCACATCGCGCCAGGTTTCATTTCCCAACATTACAATGGTAAAATCGATGAACTCTTTATCAATCCCAATTTTATTCAAAATTGCTGATGCATGTTTTTCAAGAACTTCAAACGAAGCCGGTGGAAGTATTTTATTTTCGGTAGCAAACAAAGCAACTTCCTTTCGCAATAATTCGCGAATTCGTTTGTCCTTTGGAACTTTTAATATGCGTTTTTTTGCTGCCATTTTTTATCCGTAAGCACCCAATCCAAAAAATGCCCGTTTTTTTGCGAAGCGATAAATCCAACTTTTTTCAGGAACCGGAGTTCCCGAGCCATGACTTGGAACATGCTCCATTGCTGATAAACGTGCCGCCTCATTATTCCTGCCGGAAGTATCTTTTGCATGGTATTTCTCTACTTGCTGAACCAGCCATTTCGGATCTTCCATAATAATACAGCCCGATGTTTTCTTCGGAATTTCATTTCTCAGAGCTTCAAGGAAAACCGATTCTTTATAAATATTCTCCAACGATTTCTCCTTCACATTTTCTGCGGCAAACTGAATAACAGGACAAGGTTCAATGTAACCCGACGAATTAATATGATGACTCAACCCCGTTGCTGCCGGGCACAATCCGTTTCCGTCCTGATCCCAGTAAGCATCAATAATTGCAATATCATATTCCGAACGTGCATCAACCATAAACTGTCGAAGCTTTTGAATTTCTTCCTTATCAAGTGCCAACTCAACCGTCGATTCAGCACCAACCGGCCGGTAAATATAGTACCACAAATAAGCCACATTTTTCTGAATGAGTGAATTAATAAAATCGGGCGATAACGCCAAATCGATATTTGATTTGCAAACACTCATCGCCACTCCGGTAATCAACCCAGCATTCGTAGCATTTTCAACCGCTTCAATTGTTCGTCGGTAAACATCTTTTCCTCGACGGCGGACATCGGCTACAACTTCATCGCCTTCAAAACTAATCAGCGGCGTTACATTCGACAATTTACGCAATTCTTCTGCAACTTTTGGAGTAAGCAAAGTTCCGTTGGTAAATAGCTGAAAATAGCAATCGGGATGTTTTGCCAAAACATCAAAAAGTGGTTTATACATCAACGGCTCGCCACCCAGAATGCCAAAAAAGTACGACCCTTTTGCTTTGGTTTCTTCGATAATCCGATTCAGCGTTTCCGGCGACATGCGGGTGTTTTCTTTTTTATGCGTCACCCAGCACCCCTGGCAATTCAGGTTGCAATCGTCGGTAACCGAAATAAAATGAAAAGCCGGAAAAAAATCGCCGTTTTTCAGTCGTTTCTGGTAACGTGCAAAGCTAATTGAGCCTTTCACTCCCATGTTGTACACAAACTTGTACAAACACTTTTTGTCGGTATTTTTAAGAATCCTTCCTATCATTCTTTTTGAAATCCATTCCCATTTTAAACCCTTGCAAAGCTTTTCTGCGTTCCTCCTCGGCTTGTTCAACAACTCCCTGCCTGAAAATGTTCCGGCGATTTTGGTTACGCGCATTTAACGTTGAAAGCAAGCTTCCTTTATCAATTCCAATCTTTTTTCCGCTGGTTTCATCTCCTGCCAAAACCGTATTTTCTGCCAACCGGGGAAAAATAATTGCTGAAGTGGGACAGGTTCTGCCACAAGCCGGACATTGGTCCTTACATGCCAGCGGGTCAACCACATTCAGTTTCTTTTTGTCGAAACTGTAAACACCAAACAGACAAAAACGCGCACATTTTCCACATTGGTTGCACAAAGATTCATCGATAACCGGATACCAGGCAGGAACATCTAAATCGCTTATCTGAACCTGATAACGAGCTTCCCCTTTTTGAATTTGAAACTCATTCTCCAATTTGGCAAATATGTTTTCTGCCGATAGCTCCCTAAAATTTAAAACCTCAAACTCACCAAATTCAACTCCGTTTTGCCGGAACATATTTTTTATAGCCCTCGGATAACAGGCCACAATTATTTTTTGCTCAAACGCTTCGCCTATTTTATGCAGCACATCTTTTTCATATAAAGTCATTGCACACAAGTCCTGCAACTCAAAAACATCGGTGTCAAAATTTTTTAATCCGATAGAAATTTTCTCCAATGTTTCGGATGAAATTACCGGAGCTTTACAAAGACAAAAAAGCATACATGTTTTCTTTCCCATACCCCACTTTTGTAACTACGACGAAATAACCAAAAATTTCAGACATATAAAAAAATGAATACGATAGAAAAGCAACTGAATTGGATGTATTTAGAATGAAAATGGAAAGTATTTCAAGTATTCTTTGAAGAACAATTATAATTTTGAAAAAAAATAACCACAGAACACACTGAGTAGACACAGAGATTCACAAAGAAAAATATGAAACCACGACTAAACATTGTAACACTTGGAGTAAAGAGCCTTCAGCAATCAAAAGAGTTTTACAAAAATGCTTTGGGTTGGGAACCTGCTCCCGGCAGTGATGAGAATATTGTCTTTTTTCACCAGGGAGGAATTGTTGTTGGACTTTACCCTTTAGACAAACTAGCTGAAGATGCCGGGGTTTTAGCAGAACGTTCTGGTTTTTCAGGTGTGACACTGGCGATCAATCAGGACTCAAAAGAAGCTGTAAAAGAGACTTTTGAAAAGGCTGTAAAAAATGGCGCTAAGGTTTTGGTTGAACCGCGCGATACTTTCTGGGGTGGTTATGATGCCTACTTTGCTGACCCGGACGGACATCTGTGGGAAATTGCGTGGGCACCATTCTGGGAGTTTGATGAACAGGGAAGTTTGGTTTTGTGAGTTACGAGCTTCGAGTTTCGGGAATATGATGCCAACCTTTTTCGAAAACAGTAATCTACTTTCACTGAACCAAATTTTTCAAATGCTAAACACCAATTTTTACATCGATATGCATAAAATAATCAGTTAGCATTCAAATGCTGACATGTTTCAAGTATTTCTTTAAATTTAATTGATATTTTTATCCGCTTAAATCAAAATTTTTTGGGATTATGAGTATGAACAAAGACAAAGCCTTTTTTGGACATCCGATCGGACTGTCAACTCTGTTTGCCAGTGAGATGTGGGAACGATTTAGTTACTATGGTATGCGAGCGCTTTTGGTTCTCTATTTGACAGCAACATTTGCTTCCGGTGGATTTGAGATGGCAGAACTCGATGCATTTACGATTTACGGGATTTTCACTGGACTGGTATATGTGACTCCCATAATCGGTGGAATGCTGGCCGACAAATTTCTTGGACAGCGAAAATCAATATATATCGGTGGTATGACCATGGCTATAGGTCAGTTTTTATTATCAGCAAGTGCATGGCTCAGTGAATCCGGAGCTGACATAGAACTCCGCCAAACGATATTTTTTGCCGGATTAGGAATTTTAATTGCGGGAAACGGCTTTTTTAAACCCAATATATCAACCATGGTTGGAGAATTATACGACAATAATGATCCAAGGAAAGATGGTGGATTCACTATTTTCTATATGGGAATAAATATTGGTGCTTTCTTTTCACCATTGGTAGCCGGCAAACTGGGTGAACAAGTTGCCTGGCAATATGGATTTCTTTCAGCCGGTATTGGAATGCTGATTGGTACAACCTGGTTTCTTTTTCGCAGTCATACATTGGGCCATATCGGAATGCCTCCAAAATTTAAGGCGGAACGTGTTCGACTCGCAATCAAGGATTGGTTTAATATTTTCACTTACGTAATTGGCGTTGTTGCTGTGATTTTCGGAATTATTCTGGGCTGGAGCGCAATACCTTCAAATGTCAGCACTGCAATTATTTATATTCTTGCAATCGGAGGTGCTTTATTTCTTATTAGAAATATTACAGTAGGAACTTCGGGTAAAACAGAATGGTCGAGGGTAGGCGTTATTTTAGTACTTGCGCTCTTTAATATTTTCTACTGGACTGGTTTTGAGCAGGCAGGAACAACCTTTAATATTTTTGCTCGTGACAACACACAACGCCTTATTGGAAACTGGGAAATACCAGCTTCAGCATTTCAAGGCATTAATGCGTTTTATATTGTTGTTTTCGCACCACTTTTTAGTATATTATGGGTAAAACTGGATAAAAAAAGAATAAATCCTAATACTCCAATGAAATTTGCATGGGGAATGATATTATTGGCATTGGGTTTTGTTATAATGGCGATAGCTTTTACAAGGTCCACCGCAGGGGAACAAATAAGATTGGTAAGTCCGGTCTGGTTGGCTTTAGTCTATTTAATGCATACCTGGGGTGAACTTTGCCTTTCTCCCATTGGATTATCAATGGTTACAAAATTGTCACCACCAAAACTGGTATCGACTATGATGGGAGTATGGATGGGTTCCTTTGCCGCGGGTAACTTTGTTGCTTCGCAAATGAAAGCAATTTCTTTAAAGTTGGAAACAGCGCTGGGAACCGAGATTCAGGTTTTCTGGCTTATTGCCGTTCAATCGGCTATAATAGCAGTTATACTTGTTATCCTCTCACCTTGGTTAAAAAAGATGATGCACGGGATAAAATAAGTTTTACAATCTAAAATAAAATAATACCCGACTGTACAGCCGGGTATTATTTTATTTTAAAGAGGAATCTTTCTTTCAAACTTTAAATCTTCTATTTTCTGGAAACAGATTGAATGGCACCTGTTTCAGGATGTATTGTTAACTCGTAGTCACCATATAAAAGTTCCTCAGGAACCGGAGCAATAACTCCAAATTGAGCAAGAGTAGCGCGCATTGACGCAATGGTATTCAGTTCATAAATTAAATTTACGGTACCAACAGCCGGCATTCGGTAAAAAACTCCGCTTTTCCCTGCTTCCGGATTTTCTGATTCTGCCGTTCCTGAATAATTTTTTACTAAATCACCAACTAAATCAACCTTTATCATTACAGGTTTTCCTGAAAGATCGGTTGAAGGAACTACCCCTTTCTCATCAGAAAACCGAAATACAATTTCACCGTTTCCACCCGATGAAGTCGGGACAAAATCGAAACTGAATACTTCATGTTTATAGGTTGTTCTTCCTGTAAAAAGACTCAGATAATTCTTTTCAGTTTGCTTGAGTTCATCCAAACTAATTCGATAAGCTTCTCCGTCAGGATGAAATTCATCCAACAAACCGGAAACAATGTCATATTGATTTAAACGGCATTCCAGTACCTTAAATGCCGCATCATTTGCTCTGTCCTCAATACTTTTCCTTACAGGTCTGAAATTATTCGTTGAATCACCGGCTGTGTACATTGGTGAATCGTTAAAATTATCGTATAAAAAGCCATCATCATATTGTGGGGTTGGAATATAGTCGTTGCTTTTTATATTTATTTGAGCTTCTTCAGCCACTCCAGAATTAATACCTGCCAAACGACCATCAGAGGTAAGGCTAAGCAAAAACGCAGCATCGCCAAAGGCTTTATGAACCTGGTTCGGGTCCGGTTCTGAGAAAGTCTCCATTTTTACATCTTCAAAACTCCATTTTACAGTTTCCCTGTTTTTGGCATTGCTAATTCCCAACAGCTGTTCAGCATAAGCAGCATACGGTCCGGGAACAAATTTCTCCTGAACAACATTTACATAAATCCGCACACCTGTGCGAGGTAAGGCGTAAGTTACTCCTTCAACAAATGTCGGAACAACTACTTCTTCCTCGTCCCTCTTTCTCTGTCCGAAAGCAGGAATAACAAATGAGATTACGAGTATACTTATTAATATTTTCTTCATAACTTTTTTATTTAAGACCTAAAAATAGAGATTTTATTATGCAATTCAAGAAAAAAATTAATCACCATACTTTTAATGGATTTAATTATTTACCTCAAAAAAGCCCGTGGAAGAAAATCAACAATATCTCCTGCAATTAGTGCTGGTTCTGATTTTTCGATTACTGCCAAATCTCCTGCCATACCGTGCAGAAAAACGCCTGCAAAAGCAGCATCTTTAGCTGAATATCCCTGCGCAAGCAATCCAAGAAGAATTCCGGTTAAAACATCACCACTTCCTGCGGTTGCCATTCCCGGATTACCCGTAGAATTGAAGTACACTTTCCCCTGTGGTGTGGCAATGGTTGTAAAAGCTCCTTTTAAAATCAGGATAACCTTATACCTTTTGGCAAATTCAACTTGCTGTTGAATGTTGTCGTAGGAATTTGAAAATTCCCCTACCAGTCTTTTGAATTCGCCGGGATGTGGCGTTAAAATGGAATTTTCCGGCAAAAATTCAAGCCATTCCTTATTTTCTGAAAGGATATTTAATCCATCCGCATCAATTACCAAAGGAACTTTCGAATTCTGTATCAACGCAACCAAAGCTTTGCAGGAATTGTGCTTTTTTCCAATACCCGGACCAATCCCTATAGCCGAGAACGGCGATAAATCAGGAAATTCCGTGAAAATAGCATCATGTTGATCTATACTTGTCATAGCTTCAGGTACAGCAGTTTGAATGATAGTATAACCCAATCTCGGAATATGAGTCGTTAATAAACCAACTCCTGCGCGCAAACACCCCTTTGAAGATAAAACAGCAGCGCCCATTTTACCAAAACTTCCGGCAATCAACAATGCGTGACCAAAGTTACCTTTATGCGCAAATTTTTGGCGGGGAGTTATAACTTGTTGAATATCTTTATCTTGAAGATAAAAAGTATCAGTAAATGTTTTTTTTATTCCTTCAGGATGGAGTCCAATGGGTAGAACTTCCCACTTCCCGGTATAAATTGCATTTTCTGCAAGGAGAAAACTAATCTTTGGAAATTGGAACGTAAGTGTAAATTCAGCTTTTACAATATTCTCAGGGATGTTTTCTGAATTGTCTTCTCCCATCAAACCGCTTGGAATATCAATAGCAACCACGGTATTTTTTAACCGGTTGATCTTTTGCACCACTGCAGCAGGAAATCCTTCAAGAGGTCTTGTTAGTCCGGAACCAAACATTCCATCTAAAATAATATCGTCAGAATCAATATGTGGAATTTCACCGGCTTCTTTTATTTTTGCCAGTTTCACTTTCCCCTGTTCCTGAAGCCGCTCCCAGTTTATCGCAAGTGAACCTTTTAAATCTTTTCCAAAATCGAGCAAATAAACTTCACAAATAAAATCCAAATCTGCGAGTTGTCGCGCAATTGCCAATGCATCTCCCCCGTTGTTTCCCGGACCCACAAGAAAAATCATTTTGTGTTCTGTGGAATATCTTTTTACCAACCAATTTGTAATTTGTAAAGCCGCACGTTCCATTAAATCAATGTCCGCAATTGGCTCGTTTTCAATGGTGTATTTATCAATTTCTGCTATTTGTTTTGTTGTGAAAAGTTTCATTATTAAGACTTCAGATATAAAATTTTGAGTAATGAGACCATTCTTATTACATTATAGTAAAAATACAAAAATATTATGCAAGTCTGATTTTGAAAAATTTGATTATGCCATTAAGTACTGCAGTAAAAGAAAAATACCGGGAACCGTCTTTAAGCTAATGTAAATAAGATGCAATATCCTGCTCCAATAAAATTTCACCGGTAGTTGTATCTATTAAAACTTGCCAGTGTGATGGTTTAAATTCCCAGCAAACGCGCAATTCCAGTTTATTCCCGTTTATATAAGGATAAATAATCTTGCGGTAATCGTCTACATCTGTTTCGGAAATAACATAGCTTAATTCCTTTCCCCATCCGTCATATCCTGTTAATTCATGGCCAGTTAAAACCGATTTTGCCAAATCTATATTTACCTTATCGACTGAAGGAATATAAACTTCCGGGTACCAGTGACCAAACACATGATGAATCCCTTCTGCTGTAGCTGATATGGTAAGTAACGAATTGTACACTTCTAGGCCTTCAATTTTTTGTGTTCCAAAATTAATTCCCAAATGGTTGTATGATGTGCTATCTATTCTGGTATATATCCCTCCAAAATTTGCAAATCTTATATCAATTTCCTGTGGCACCAAAACCGATGTATCATTAATCCCTGTAAATTCCCTCTTTTCAAACAAATACTTTTTTATTGAGGCTATTAGATTTGAGATATCGGAAAACTGCTTTTCATAAAGCTGTTTCCTAAGCTCAAAATCATCTTCAAAACTCCATCCAACAAAACCAAACGAATCGATAAGTGAAAAGGTAATTTGTCCTTTTTCAAACTCTTCCTGCTTTTGTTTTTGTTGCTGAGGGGTGAGTTTTTTATAACTCACCGGATAATTAGAATCAGTTATTTTGAAAAGTATATTTTTTTCGGGAATTTCATCTTTGCTGCAACCTAGAAGGAATATAAAAAAAATAAGCCAGCATAAATTCTTCATTTTGAAAGGTTTTTCGTTAGATTACAGTTTTATATAAAAGGTTGCGTAGTTTTTTCAATAATACGCAACTATTTACAGGGAAAACTCATCTCGTTAAAAATTTAGCTATGAACAATCCATTCTCAAAAATTACTCAAATTTCAGTGATCATTTCTGTTTTGTTTCTGTGCTCCTGCGAAGAAGCTGAATACGATAACAATCTTTTCATAAAAGAGGATGGAGAATTTTTATATAAAGTTAAAAAAACTTATTGCAAAGGAAATCCTGAGTATAAAATTTCATCAAAAACTTTCAAGTATGACAAAAAAGGAAACAGAATTGAGGAAATAATATATTCTTATGATAAACCGGTATCAAAAATCACAAGTGAATATTATTTCCAAAATTTTAAAACAACCGATTCCTATTATAATTTTACTAATAATGCCTGGGTGCTAAGCAATAAAGATCAATATAAATATTCAAGAAATAGACTTATTGAAAAAATTAATTCCGATGTTGAAGACAATTATTTATATAAAACAGTATATACTTATTCAGGTAACTTATTAAAATACGAAGAAATTTTACGACGTTCAGGCAATGACTGGATTCTAAATTTCGGATACTTATATAAATATAACGGCTCCGGTCAGTTAATTGAAAAGCTAAGATTTTTCGATGAAACCAGAGAGTCAGCAAATGATAAACTTATTTACACTTATAAAAACAGGAAGTTGTCAACAGAAAAAAGAATTTTATCTTCTGGTAAAACCGGATACTTCAGAGAATATACTTACACTAGTGAAGGATTGTTGGATGAAATAATTCAGGATGGCAATATTATAGAAAAAAATTTCTACGAAAACGGAAAGCTAATTGAGAAAGATACCTGGTATTTTGGTTTTGATCCTGGATTTTCTCCATGTGGTGGTAACTACATACACAAATATGAATATTAACAACAATTTGGTTTTTACCATTCTCTGACACAAAAATGTTGTTGGCCAAAAACGAAGAAATAATAAGAATTAAAAACAAAAATTCTTCCTCTTAATAAATGTTGAAATGTTTTAGGGTAAACTCTCTATTTCCCGGCCAGGAAATAATCAGGTATAAAATCTTGTATTAAAAATATTCACGACAAATATTAGAAAGGCAAAAATAATGATCAAGGCAACTACAGCCAAACTGATATACATAAACTTTCTAATTTGCCTGTTCTTTTTCTCCAATCTAATCATGGTTATAATCTTTCGCATTTTGTAAACCACTTTTTCCAGCGCCATTTTATCTTTTACAATGTAATCATAAGCGCCAAACTTTATGGTATTTACAGCTACTTCCATGTTTTCATTACTGGTGAGAAAAACAAACTCTGATTTGGGACTTAACTTTTTTACTTTTTTCAAGACTTCCAAACCATTAATTCCGTCAAGAGAATAATCCTGAATAACAATTGCAGGTTTTTCGCCTTTTTCAACTGCCTGAACACACTCCTCCCCGGAAATTATTGATTTCACATTCGAAAAACCCTGCTTTTTCAAATATTCGGAAACAAGATGATTATATACCTTGTTGTTCTCAACTACATAAATTAAATAGTTTTTAACGCTTGCCATAACAGAAACTTAATAAGGATTCGTAATTCGTTAAAAGTAAAACATTTATTTATAATTTGGAACATATCATTAACAATATGTTTTAAATATGGTGCCAGAGTTCAAACAACATAAGAATTTCTCCCGGTATTTAAAGCAAAATAATAATTCAGACAATAGAATTGGATGAAGCAATCTTAATCAGAAAAAACTTAAAATGGAACAATTTTTTAGTATTTGATTAAAAATAATTTCAACCAAAAGCCTGAAAAAATGTTTGTATTCAAAATAAAAAATTTAAAACGATGTATACAGGATTGGTTCACACACATAATATGTTTCGTTGGATAGTATTAATTTTATTGCTGGTAACTGTTGTTTTTGCAATTAAGGCTGGCTAGGAAAAAAGCAGTGGAAAAAACAAGATAATCTTGCCGGATTATTACTCGTAATTTTTATGGATTTACAATTTCTGGTGGGTATTCTTTTATATGCTTTTTATAGTCCGTTAACAAAAGCAGCATTTGCCAATTTTGGTGCGGCAATGCAAAATCCGGATTTACGGTTTTACGCAGTTGAACATATCAGCATGATGGTTATCGCACTAGCCTTAGTCCATATCGGCCGCGCAAAATCAAAAAAAGCGACTTCACCGTTAAAAAAGCACCGTTCTGCAGCTATATTTTATACTATCAGTCTAATTTTAATATTAGCGGCGATCCCGTGGAACAGAGCACTGATATAAAATGCGGAAAGATTTTCAAAATTTCGGTCGGTGAAATTTAATTTTTTCCAACAGAATAAATATCTTCAATCAAATGCTGATATTTAACCGTAACCATATTTCTTCGAAGTTTCAATGTTGGCGAAAGTTCACCTGTAGCAGGTGTCCACTCTTCGCATACCAATCGAATTCGGTTAATTTGTTCATGCGAGCCAAGCTGCTTATTAATGCTCTGCACCTCTTTCTGAATTTTTTCAATTACTTCCTGAATCTGGATCAACTGTTTGTTGTCTTCAAAATGAATTTTGTGTTCAGCACACCAATCGTGCAAAAGCGGAAAATTGGGTGAAACAATCGCACTGGCAAATTTTTCGTTAGCCCCAATAACCATTACCTGTTCAATAAGATTCGAGGTTTTAAGTTTGTTTTCGATCATTTGAGGAGCTATGTATTTGCCACCCGATAATTTGAAAATTTCCTTTTTACGATCGGTTATTTTAAGGTATTTTCCATCTTCCAGTCTGCCAATATCTCCGGTATGAAACCAACCCGCTTTATCAATTACTTCAGCTGTTAGTTCAGGTGCTTTATAATAACCCTTCATTACACCAGGCCCTTTGCATAGTATTTCTCCATCTTCAGCAATTTTCACTTCAAAACCTTCCAGAACAGGACCGACTGTCCCAATCTTCATTTCTCCCATTGCTGGATTATTGACTGCAATAACCGGAGAAGTTTCAGTTAGTCCATATCCTTCAAGATTATACATTCCTGCCATTCCTAACAACCGAGCAATCCGGGGCTGCAAAGCCGCTCCACCTGAAACTATATACACAATATTCCCACCTAATGCTTCTCTCCATTTTGAGTAAATCAATTTGTCAGCAAGCTTTATTTTTAATGAAAGCCACGAACCATATTTTTTGTTGTACTCAAAATGTTTGGTTAGACGTAAAGCCCAGAAATAAATGGCTTTTTTTATTCCGCTTAGCTCCTTTCCCTTGGAAACAAACCCATCGTAGACTTTTTCAAGCAGACGTGGGACAGAAACAAACATATGTGGTTTAACTTCTTTTAGAGCAGAGATTATCTGGCTCAGGTTTCCAACATAGTAAACTCCCATACCTTTATATTGAAAATGATAATTTACACTACGCTCAAGAACGTGACAAAGCGGAAGAAAACTAATTACTTTATGATCTTTCCCCAGGTGATGCATTTTTGAATGCGAAACAAAATTGGAAACAAGGTTATTTTGTGTCAGCATAACCCCTTTCGGGACTCCAGTGGTACCTGATGTATAAATTAATGTTGCCAGATCGTCTGGCTTAATCGAATCTTTAATTTCTTTCAACTGGTTGCTGAACTCGGCCTTTTTTGATTCGCCAAGATCGAGTATTTCCCGAAAATTTTTGGCTCCTTCCACATCTTCAAAAGTGTAAACTTTGTCGATTCCTGAAATGCGATTGGCCAGCGGATTTATTTTTTCGAAAAGTTTTTTGTCACCGACAATGACAATTTTGGCCTCAGAATGTTCCAAAATATACTTGTACTCATCATCAGCAATGGTTGGATATATCGGCACATGAACAACACCGGTCATTGACATTCCCATGTCTGCAAAATTCCATTCAGGCCGGTTTGTAGTTACTGTGGCAACTTTATCACCTTTTTTTAACCCCAGTGACATAAGTCCTAAAGCAAACTGGTGTGACTTTTCATTATATTCTGCCGTTGAATAGGTATACCATTCTCCGTTCTGTTTTCCACCCAAAGCATCCTCACGTGGAAATTCATTTAAATAGCGCTCAAGAATGTCAAATGTGCGCGTTACTTTTATTCCCATATCTAGCTGTCGTTAAGTCAAGAAATCAAATATACAGTTTTGATAAATTCAATAGTTTGACAGCTAAAATTCTGGAATATTCAATTTTTTATTTAGAAAAAATCAAAATAATATAAAATTTTATTAATCAGGATGTTATAATTTCAACATCGAATTTTAGAGCATTTTATTCTAAAAAACAAATATTATGTAAACTTATTTTCAAATAAAAACAACTAACAATTTTTGAAATGACAATATGAAAATTAAGAATCAGTTATCTGTTTTTCTTTCTCAAATCTAGAGTCTTTCAAATAAGCCCAAATGAGTAATCCGGCAAGCAATAAAATTGAAATAGGTACTGAAGGACTAATCCCGTCAACAACACCTTTTCCATAGGAATGTAAGCCTGAAAGAAAATAATTTACACCAAAGTAGGTCATCATTATGGAAGCAAATCCAAGTATTGAAGCCATGTTATAATTAAAAGCGCCTTTTAACGAAGGGATTAACCGCATGTGAACAATAAAGGAATAAATTACAACACTTATCAATGCCCAGGTTTCCTTTGGATCCCAGCCCCAGTAACGTCCCCAGCTTTCGTTTGCCCATACCCCACCAAGGAATGTACCTACAGTTAGAAAATATAATCCTACCGTGGCCGACATTTCATTTATGGTTGTAAGCTGTTCAATAAAACCAGAGACCTTTGTCTGATTTGACTTTCTTCGAAGAACGATTAAAATCATTGCCATAACTCCCAAAAACATACTAAGTCCAAGGAAACCATAGCTTGCCGTGATAATTGCCACGTGAATAGCCAGCCAGTAGGATTTCAGCACAGGTACAAGGTTTGTAACTTCCGGATTCATCCAGCTTAGATGCGCCACAAATAATGCCACACCAGAAAGAAAAGCTGCAGTACCCACAACCATCGGATATTTTCTTCCAAAAATTAAACCGGCTAACATGGCTGCCCAGGCTACATAAACTACCGATTCAAAACCATTACTCCACGGAGCATGACCTGAGATATACCATCGTGTGATCAATCCGGCAGTGTGAACCAAAAACAAAATAACTATCAATCCGAAGAAGAGTATCCTGATGAATTTAGGCAGTGGTTTTTGCCGGAAAATATTAATAAACAACACCACCAGGAGTAAAAATCCAAACATCAGATAAAACGGGAAAATACGCTTAAATGGATTTACCTGGTTATATAAAATTTCAATATTTTTCTTTTTTTCAGATGGCAACAACTCGCTGCCATATTTTTGCTGAAAACTCTCAATTGCCTGCAAAACCTGAACAGCATCGGCATTTTGTCTTCCTGAAATGGATTGTAACAAAAGCTGAAATCCGCTTTTTACAAATACAGAATCACCATCTGAATATTCGACTGCCTGGGCACCCGGTGCGTACCAAGGCTCATCACGGTGTTCTCGCGGATAAATCTGAAACAACGAACCACCAAATACCATAAAACAGATATTTATCCTTTCATCCAGATAGATAAACTCTTTATCCATTTGATTTCTGAAAGCCGGCATTTTTCCATAAGCAGCCCGAACCTGGTCTGCAATCAGATAATTTCCCTCTGTATCAAATACTTGCTGAACACTCATATATTTCCCACTGACACCGATTTGTGTTGCAAGCTCTTTATCGGAAACATAAACGATAGGCAGTGTTCTCCAGATCTCAGGATAAGTCATCATACTTAAAACCACCTCATCGGCTGTTAGTCCGTAAAGCGATGATTTGTGACTTACCTTTCTTACAACTTCACTGTTCAGGGTTGACATCGGCTCAATACGTCCGTCAACTCCCTGAACCCACAATTCACTAAATTCAATAACTACCTGATCATGAATATCGGGAATACCCGCACCTACCCCGGTTTGTGCTGAAGCAGCATGTGAAATTCCTGATAACATCAAAATTAAAACAACAGCTTTTACAGAGATTTGCTGAAGCTTCTTCGCCAAAAATCTGAAATAAGAATAGCGGTTTACCAACGATAAGATAATTCCGATTATCAGAAGTGCATATCCAATGTAGGTTACCCAGGTACCCACAAAATCGTGGTTCACGGAAAGTACGGTCCCCTGTTCATCCTGATCATAGGAAGACTGGAAAAATTTATATCCTTTATAAACCAATGTATTATTCATAAAAATTCGGTAGTCTTTTTCCAAACCTATATTATCATCATGAAGTACTACTTCTGAAGCAAAGGATGACGGGGATTCCGAGCCGGGGTAGCGTTCCAGTTGAAAATCTTTTAGGAAAATATGAAAAGGAACATGAATCGGCAAAGCACCATAAGCCAATTTTAGAATATTTCCTCCAAGCGGAACCTCAACGGTATCGGGAGACATTCCTGAATGGCCAAAAACCGGCACAGTTTGCGTTCTTATGCCATCTGATATCTGAATAATCACAGCATCTTCGAACGTTTCATCCTGACCTTTCACAGCTGTAAAAGATGCACTTGGATGAAAATTACGAATCAAAAACTGAAAATCTTTATAACCGTACAAAAACATATTTTTTACTGGGATAGTATCTCCAGCTTCTAAAGTAACGGTCTCCTGTGTGGCCATTGTTGTTTCGTTAACAGGCTCATTGGAAACCATGTAAAGTTGTTCGTTTTGGGTAAAAAACCGAATATCGGCGGGTGATAAATTTTCGAACCCAACACGAAAATCGGGATAATCCAGCAAATCTCCCTTAGCAAAGAAATACGACTGCATTCCCTGCCCTGCTGATGATGAAAAAACAAAATCAATCACAGCTTCCCCCGATTCTGAAGGAATGGTTTGTCTTGCTGCATCTTCGATAAAACCCACTGATTTTATTTTTACTTTTTGTCCGTTAACGTCAATTTTTGTTGAAAACTGCCGGGGTGTAAGTTCCGAAAACCTAACTTTTTTTTCTTTTTCATGACCATTAAAACCTGCATAAAAATAGGTATCCGATGAAAGAATAGAATCTGAACTGCTGTTCTCCCTGATATGCATCACACCTTCGAAACTGAAATAACGTGTTATTCCTGCTCCGAGCAAAATAACGAGGAATGAGATATGAAAAACAGCCAGTGTAAATCGTTGTTTAGTGAAAAAATTATACCGGATAAGGTTATTCACCAGGTTAAGTGCAAACAATGCCCACAGAAGTTCAAACCAACGGGTATTATAAATTAGCGATCTGGCAGCGGGTGTTCCGTAACTACTTTCAACAAAAGTGGCAATGGCCATTGAAAAGGCCAGTACTAAAAACAAAAATGCCATAAATGGCATTGAAGTTATAAACGAATATATTTTTTTCATTCAACCATCTGTTTAATCCGGAATCCGGCATTAGAAAAACCGAAATTTTAAACAGATAGAGATTAAAATAGTTTTGTTTTCTTTCTATTTTCCGCTAAAATTTTTATGGTTGATAATATTTTTCATATCAAAAAAGCACGACACAAAACCTAACTTTACGGTATTTTTTATTCATGCAAATATTAATTGCAGTTTAAATCGCCTAAGCTTTCCTGTGCATCTCCAAAAGCAACTTCCCACTGCATTCTCTGCTGAGCAGTCAAGTTTGTACAATCTCCATAAGGCTCCAAAGCATTCAGATAGACCTGTAAAGCATTCTTGTAAGTCACACAATTGGCTGCTGTTGGGTCTGTTGAATAAGCGGTAGCAGCAGTAGAAACTGCGTTGAGTTCATCGTACAATTCCACGGCCCATTCACCGGAACACTGAATATTGTTATCTTCTTCCTTACTGCATGATAAAAATCCGAAAAGGATTAAAACCAAAAGAGACAAAAAATAGAATTTGTTCTTCATAGTGTGTGTACTTTTTGGTGTTATTCAATGTCAATCAATTAAAATTACCGGTCCTGATTATCATTCCCCGAATCTTATAAAACTTTTTCTGAATCACTTTCCATTATAAAAAAGCAAGAGCTTTTTCAATGGCTGCCTGAATTCCGGAAACATCTTTTCCCCCGGCAGTAGCATAAAATGGTTGTCCGCCACCGCCGCCTTTAATTTCTTTTCCGGCTTCGCGAACAATTTGCCCGGCGTTTAATCCTTTTTCCTGAACCAGATTTTCCGAAATCATAATGGTTAAATTAGGTTTTCCGTTAATCTCCGCCCCCAGAACAAGAAACATATTATCCAGTTCATTTTTTAACTGGAATGCCAAATCTTTAATCATTCCTGCATTGTCAACATCAACTACACCGGAAATGATATTAATTCCGTCTTCCTGTAAAACTTTACTTTTCATATTCGATTTCAGAATCTTTAGCCGTTCGCGATTGAAAACTTCAATTTGTTTGGAAAGTTCATTGTTTTCTTTCAACAAGTTCATCACACTTTCCAGAATATTTTTCGAACCTTTAATGGTTTCCTGAATACTTTTTAGCGTTTTAATCTGGTCATTTACATACTTTTCGGCATGGTCAGCCGTGATAGCCTCAATACGTCTTACTCCGGCAGCAATTGCGCTTTCAGAAACAATTTTAAACATACCTATCTGACCGGTTGCAGCCACATGTGTTCCACCACATAATTCTACAGAATCACCAAATTTGATCACCCTCACTGCATCGCCGTATTTTTCCCCAAAAAGCATCATCGCCCCCATTTCTTTAGCTTCATCAATCGGCAAAGCACGATTTTCTTCCAGCGGAGAATTTTCGCGAATTTTTTGATTTACAATTTCCTCTACCTTTTCTATTTCTTCGTCGGACATTTTTTGGAAATGAGAGAAATCAAAACGCAGGTGGTCGGCATTTACAAGCGAACCTTTTTGTTCCACATGAGTTCCAAGAACTTCACGTAAAGCTGCATGTAAAAGATGGGTTGCCGTGTGATTATTGGCAGTTTTAATTCTTTTTGAAAAATTCACTACAGCAGTAAATGTTTCTTCCGGATTTTCAGGTAATTTTTCAGCCAGATGAACTATCAGGTTGTTTTCCTTTTGTGTGTCAAAAATCACTGTTTTTACTCCCTCAAATTCAATGTAGCCTGTATCGCCAACCTGCCCTCCTGATTCACCATAGAAAGGTGTTTGGTCAAAAACCAGTTGGTAAAATGTCTTTTTCTTCTGAGTAACTTTTCTGTAGCGTGAAATTCGGATTTCAGCTTCCAGTTTATCATATCCCAAAAATTCAGTTTGTTCAATTTTTCGGATTTCCACCCAGTCATCGGTTTCCTGCGCAGCCGCATTTCTTGATCTGTTTTTCTGGGCTTCCATTTCAACACCAAATCCTTTTTCGTCCACACCCAAACCATTTTCACGTGCAATCAGTTCGGTCAAATCCAACGGAAATCCATAAGTATCGTACAAAACAAAAGCATCTTTCCCCTGCACTTCTTCAAGGTCTTCTTTTTTGGCTTTTGAAATAATATCATCCAATAATTTAATTCCGGTTGAAAGGGTTCTCAAAAACGATTCTTCCTCCTCTTTGATAACCTTTTCAATCAAAACCTGCTGACTGACCAACTCAGGAAATGCCTCTCCCATGGTTTGTTTTAACACATCAACCAATTTATAAATAAATGCCTCCTTAAAACCAAGAAAGGTATAACCATAACGAACCGCACGTCGCAGAATTCGGCGAATTACATATCCGGCTTTGTTGTTCGATGGCAATTGTCCGTCGGCAATAGCAAATGATACAGCCCGAAGATGGTCGGCAATCACACGCATGGCAATGTCTGTTTTTTCATCATTACCATATTTTTTACCACTCAAATTACCTATTTCTCCTATTGTATTCTGAAAAATGTCGGTATCATAGTTCGAAGTAAATCCCTGCAGAACCATACAAAGCCGTTCAAAACCCATTCCCGTATCCACATGTTTATCCGGCAGTTCTTCCAGACTACCATTTGCTTTTCGGTTAAACTGAATAAAAACCAGGTTCCATATTTCAATCACCTGCGGGTGGTCTTTATTTACAAGTTCGCGGCCGGAAAGTTTTTCCACTTCACCATCGGGTCGCAAATCAACATGAATTTCGGAACAAGGACCACAAGGCCCTGTATCTCCCATCTCCCAAAAATTATCTTTTTTACTTCCATTCAGGATTCTGTCTTTTGGCAAGTATTGTTCCCAGAAACCGGCTGCTTCATCGTCGCGGTCTAAATTATCATCCGAGCTTCCTTCAAAAACAGTAGCATACAAACGCTCAGGATTGATTCCCATTCTTGTGACCAAGAACTCCCATGCCCAGTCAATGGCTTCTTTTTTGAAATAATCGCCAAATGACCAGTTTCCCAACATTTCAAACATGGTGTGGTGATATGTGTCAAGACCAACTTCTTCCAGATCGTTATGTTTTCCTGATACGCGCAAACATTTTTGAGTATCTGCAATCCGCTTCCATTTAACAGGTTCATTCCCCAAAAACAAATCTTTAAACTGATTCATCCCGGCATTGGTAAACATCAGTGTAGGATCACCTTTCACAACCATTGGTGCCGACTTAACAATCTGATGCTCTTTTTCTTTAAAAAAATCCAAAAATGCGTTACGTATCTCCTTAGAAGTCTTCATATATTACCTGTATCGTTTTACAATTTTGTTAATAATTTCTAATGTTACTAAAATAAATGAGTTCTCTGACTGTTATTTAGTTACATTTGCCACGTGTTTAAAACGTGAATTTAAAAATTCTTGCAAAGTTAGACGTTTTAATTAATTTTGTTTAGAAACTGAAACTAAAATTTAGCCTTTATTTTATGGCGAAAAAGAAGTATAAGTTTAATCCGGATACGCTCAGTTACGAGAGAGTTGGGATATCAATTAAAGAAAAATTTGGAAAAATTATAGCCTATTTTGCGAGTAGTTTTGCAATGGCTTTGATCATTGTTATTGTTTTCCTGAATCTTTACGAAACGCCAAAATCCAAAGCGCTGAAAAGGGAAAACAAAAGACTTTTATCACAGTATGAGTTGATGGCAAAAGATTTGGAAGTTGTAGACAAAGTTTTAGCGGATCTTCAGCAGCGCGATGATAATATTTACCGGGTAATTTTTGAATCAGAGCCCATTCCCTCGTCAGTCAGACAAGCCGGTTTTGGGGGAACCAACAAGTATTCAGAATTGGAAGATCTGGACAATTCAGAACTGGTAATTGAGACGGCTAAAAAGCTGGATATTATTTCAAAAGAAGCTTACATTCAGTCAAAATCATACGATGAAGTTATGAAACTGGCTTTGAATAAGGAAGAGATGCTGGCTAGTATTCCAGCTATTCAACCGGTTTCAAACGAAGATTTAAAACGAACAGCCAGTGGTTGGGGATACCGCACGCACCCTATTTATAAGGTTCGGAAATTTCACTACGGAATGGACTTTTCATCTCCTACCGGAACACCTGTTTATGCCACCGGAGATGGAAAAGTTACTGAAGTTAGCGGCTCATCCAGAAGCAAGGTTGGTTTTGGATTGATGATTAAAATAGACCATGGCTTTGACTATGAAACTGTTTACGGACACCTAAGTGCTTTTAATGTGAAAAGGGGGCAAAAAGTAAAACGTGGCGATATTATTGGTTATGTTGGCAACACTGGCGGTTCTACAGCTCCTCACCTGCACTATGAAGTACATAAAGGAGGAAAAGCGGTGAATCCATCCTATTATTATTATAAAGATCTTACTCCTGAAGAATACGATAGAATGATTGCTATTTCTTCCAGTATAGGACAAACGCTGGATTAATCGTAATATTTTTTTGTATTCGTTTGAAAACAAATTCACTCCTTTTTATCTTTAGCTAAATTTTGGTTGGTGCAAAAAATGCCTTATAAAGAACCCAAAATAGAAAAAATCCTTTTTACCATTGGCGAAGTGGCTAAGATGATGAATGTAGAAACCACGGTTATCCGCTATTGGGAAAACCAGTTTGAGGCTTTAAAACCTCAGAAGAACAAAAAAGGAAATCGTCTGTTTACGAAAGATGATATTGAAACAGTAAAACTCATTCATCATCTTGTAAAGGAACGCGGATTAACAATTAGAGGGGCAAAACAAAAACTGAAAGAAAATCCTGAGGGGACGGAACACGACGCTAAAATTGTAAAAAAACTTCAGACAATCAGGCAGGAACTGATTGAAATAAGAGATAAAATGGGCAGCTAAAATGACGAAATTAAAAGAAATCATAAAATTTTTTGAGGAATTTGCACCACTTTCATTGCAGGAGTCATACGACAATGCAGGACTGATTGTTGGCGCTGCCGACAGCGAAGTTGATTCTGTACTTATTACACTTGATGTTACAGAAGAAGTAATTGACGAGGCAATTGCCAAAAAAGTACAACTGATTATTGCCCACCACCCCATCGTTTTTTCGGGACTAAAAAAAATAACCGGGAAAAATTATGTGGAAAGATCGATAATAAAAGCCATAAAAAACGATATTGCGATTTATGCGGCGCATACCAATCTCGACAGCGTAAATGGCGGAGTAAATTCCAAAATCTGCGAAAAGCTGAAATTGCAAAACTGTAAAATACTTCAACCTTCAAAAGGACTATTAAAAAAACTGGTCACATTTATTCCGGATGAACATGCAGACAAAGTGAGAGAAGCTGTTTTTACTGCCGGCGCAGGGCATATCGGGAATTACGACTCGTGTGGTTTTAACCTTGAAGGAATTGGAAGTTTTCGGGGAAATAAAGACACCAATCCTTTTGTTGGTGAGAAAGAAAAGGTTCATTGCGAAAAGGAAATTCGCTTCGAAACTGTATTCCCCGGATTTTTGCAACACAAGGTTATCAGTGCACTTTTAAATGCACATCCATACGAAGAAGTGGCTTACGATATATACCCACTGGAAAACACTTTTGAAAAAGTAGGAATGGGAATGATTGGCACCCTGCCTGAAGAGAAATCAGAGGAGGAGTTTCTTCAGAAACTTAAGGATACCTTCAAAACAGGTGTAATTAAACACACCAAATTAAGAAATAAAGCGGTCAAAAAAGTTGCAGTTTGCGGGGGAGCAGGTTCTTTCCTGTTGAGCAATGCCATGGCAGCCAAAGCCGACTTTTTTGTTTCCGGAGATTTTAAATACCATCAGTTTTTTGATGCTGAAAATAAAATAGTGATTGCAGACATCGGGCATTTTGAAAGTGAACAATTCACTAAAGATCTTTTTTATGAATTACTTATGAAAAATTTCCCTAAATTTGCAGTCCGTTTGTCGGAAGTGAATACCAATCCGGTTTTTTACTTCTAAAATTGAGTTTGAAATTTAACATTATATAGCGATGAATGCACCATATTCAAGGCAGGAAGACAAAGACATTTCCATTGAAGAAAAACTACGCGCATTGCACGAACTGCAAAGTGTGGTTTCCGAAATTGATAAAATAAAAACGTTAAGGGGTGAGCTTCCGTTGGAAGTACAAGATTTGGAAGATGATATTGCCGGCTTGAAAACCCGATTGAAAAATCTGGAAGAAGACATTAAAAATCTGGATACTGCAATTAACAACAAAAAAATATCAATTAAAGATTCGCAGGCATTGATTGCCAAATATACCGAACAGCAAAACAACGTTCGTAATAATCGTGAGTTTGATTCTCTTTCAAAAGAAATTGAATTTCAAAACCTCGAGATCCAACTTTCAGAGAAAAGAATTAAAGAATTTACGGCTGAAATGACGGAGAAAAAAGAGAATTTGACCAATTCAGAAAAATTACTGCAAGAGCGTATTGAAGATTTGGATCGCAAGAAAAAAGAGTTATCGGAAATTACAGAAGAAACGAAAATAGAGGAAGATAAACTCAAAACAAAATCAGAAAAAATTGAATCATTTATCGAGCCAAGGTTACTTACCGCTTTTAAACGTATTCGTAAAAATGCCCGCAACGGACTGGCAGTTGTTACTATCCAGCGTGATGCATGCGGCGGTTGTTTTAACAAAATTCCTCCACAAAGACATTTGGATATTGCCAGCCGGAAAAAAATTATTGTTTGTGAATATTGCGGGCGTATCCTGGTTGACAAGGATATCAATGTTGTTGAAGCTGAATAGAAGATTCTCACGCAAATAAAGTCAAACCGGTTCGTTGATTCGAATCGGTTTTTTTATATGTTTTCAGATAAAAATGATTTTTGAATAAAATTGAATCTAACCCTCCGATTCGCCAACTGGCGAACCACCTCCTTTTAAAAAAAGAGGATTTATTTGAACAAGCATTTGAGATACATTTCGAATGTCTTTTGAAACAATCTCATGGTCTCAAATCTCAAAATCTGACAATCTGAATTACCAGCTTCCTCCAGCGCCACCGCCTCCAAAACTACCTCCGCCAAAGCCACCAAAGCCGCCAAAATTTCCGCCTCCCGATGAAAAATTATTAAACGAACCACGGTGCGAACTTCCGCCTGACATCATTCCCATCGCCAGCCAGAAAGGTAAACTTCTTCCCGGGCTGTAAAATCTTCTTCTTCTCCCTCTTAAAATTGGGAATACAACAAAAAACAGGATGATAAAAAACAAAGCAGGTATTCCTCCGCCCCTTTCTTTTCCGTAGTATTCCTGGTATTGTTCTGCGGTATATTCGCCACGGGTAATGTCCATAATTACCTTTATTCCGGCCGCCAGGCCTTTGTAATAATCATTTTCCTTAAAGTGCGGAATCATTTCGTTATTAACAACCGTACGGTTTACAATTGCATCAGGTAAAACGCCTTCCATTCCGTAGCCGGTGGCCACAAAAATTTGTCCGTTGCTGGATGCCGTTTTCGGTTTTAAAAGAATAATAATTCCGTTGTCTTTCCCTTGCTGACCAACCCCCCAACGTTCACCCAAACGGGTAGCATAATCGTAGGGTTCATAATCCTCCAGATCATTTACACTTACAACCACAATTTGTGTGGAAGTTTCTCGCGCAAACTGTTCCAGCGTTGATTCCAAACGGCTGTATTCTTCCTGGCTCAGCACATTTGCAAAATCGTTTACCAGGCGTGGGGGATTCGGACGTTCAGGAATTTCGGCAAATGCAAGTGCACTTGTGAATAAAAAAAGTAGTATTATTTGAATTGTTTTCCTCATTGTTTCTCCTATTTGTCGCCGAATGAAATTTCATCCGATAATTCATTAACATCGTCATCCTGATACGGAAAGTGAGCTTTTAACTGGTTGCCGGCTTCAATTATTCCATCCGCCAAACCATCTGCAAACCGGCTTTCTTTAAATTTTTCAATGGCTTCATTTGTTATCTTTTCCCAAAAATCTTCAGGTACTTTTTCATTGATCCCGGCGTCGCCTAAAATCGCAAACTTTTTGTCCTCAACAGCCAGATAAAAAAGTACACCGTTCCGCAATTTTGTTTTGTGCATTTCCAGCTTTTCAAAAATATAAGCAGCCCTGTCAAGTACGTCGCTTTTACAATGTTTCTCAATATGCACCCGAATTTCACCCGAAGTATTGGTCTCCGCTACCCGAATTGCATTAGAAATCTGTAATTTGTTCTCTTCCGTAAAATATTTGTATACACTCATTGATTATCCCTTCCTTTAGAACTGAACTTCTGGAGCCTGTTCTGCACCTTGCTGTGCTTCGAAATACGATTTCTTGTCGAAACCGAACCAACCGGCATAAATTACTCTTGGAAATTTACGGATGTAAGCATTATAAGTCTGAGTGGTTTGATTAAAATTTCTTCGTTCAACCGCAATACGGTTTTCCGTTCCCTCCAGTTGAGCCTGCAAATCCATAAAATTCTGGTTGGCTTTTAAATCAGGGTAACGTTCAACAACCACCATTAAACGACCCAGTGCTGAAGATAAACCTTCCTGTGCCTGTGTAAATTGCTGGAGTGTTTGCGGACTCAAATTTTCGGGATTTACATTTACCGCTGTTGCTTTGGAACGGGCTTCGATAACACCCTCCAAAGTTTCCTGCTCGTGTTCCGCATAGCCTTTTACCGTGTTTACGAGATTGGGAATTAAATCTGCCCTGCGCTGGTAGACATTTTCCACCTGCGACCACGATGAAGCAACCTGTTCATCTAATTCCACCATTTTATTATACCCGCAACTGGAGAATAAAAATACAGACCCAAGTGCCAGTACGATTAAAAATATTCTTTTCATAATTCCACTGTTATTTTAGATAGGCACAAATATTGACAAAATGTTTAAAAAATCAGAATATTTATCGGGGAAAGGCTATAATTTACCGTTGGGTTTCATCATACCAAAGATAAAACCGTAACTAACCAGTAAAATTTAAACTCTAGCAGAAAAAACAGAAACAAATTTTTTCTAACCAGATAATCACTAGCTATCAACAACTTTTCATTCCGCCAAATGTTGGACAAATTAAAATAGTAACAAGAAACAGGTATTTATGGAAATAGCAGCGGGAATAATGATCATTTTAATAAGTTTCGCTCATAATATTTATGGTGAAAAGAAACAGATACCCGAACTAAAAAAGATAACCGATGATCCGATAATGATTGGCTCTTTAAGAATAATGATATTTCAGGGCGGAATATTGTTATTAGCCGTGGGGATAATTCAGGTGTTAGTTTCGGTAGATATCATTCAACTTCCCGGAATTTCAACTTACTTTCCTGTGGCAATAGTTTTCATCAACTTCATTACAAGCTTGGTAATCGCAGTAATTTTCCACAGAGAAGTTTTTAAGGTTACAATTCCTCAATTTGTAATTTTCTCCATAATTATTGTTCTACAGTTCCTATCCTTGCAATAAAAAACGTGCTACTACTATGGCTAAAATGGTCACCCGTGAAATTTAGGTATACAATTTGCTGAACCAATAGACACAATCAAATACACACCATGAAAAAAATATTATTCACACTAACAGTTTTTGGTTTAGCAGTTTCTGCTGTTTTTTGCCAGAACACCGAAACAATGACAGAATTCCCGGATACAGAATCAGAAAAAACTGATTTGAAGGGTTACCAAATCTACTACTTTCATGAAAATTTATATGATTCAGAAATATTTACCCGGGATAGTTTTAGTTTGTATGACAAAACAGAAAATCCTGAATTTTCAAAATTAGAATTGTACGGGAATTTAAATTTCTGTCTTTTCTACAATATAAAAATCAGGGAAGTCACCAAAGAAAATGAAGAAACCGGGGAAATATTTACAACAACAGTTATGAATTCAGATGAGCTTTTAGGTCGGTATGATCTTTTACTGGTTTCAGATTCAGAAAATAGCAGGGGTAAAGCAAGGAGTATAAGATTCATTTTAAATGACGGACGGATTTACGATTTTGAGATTACAGAAAAAAATAATAAGCTAATTCTTGTGAAAAAGTAAAATCAAGCTACCTACAACAAGTCCAATAAAACGAACGCTGGATCAAAACAAACTCATACACCATGAAAAAAATTCATTATATAACCATTTTTCTTTTGCTCATTGGGTTTGTGTCAAACGGACAAAACACAAATTCAGTTGAAATTTTTAATGGAAGGGGAGAAATTAACAATACACAAAAAATACTGGATTTAAGCAACCGCAACCTTGACGAAATCCCGGCAATTGCAATAAATCCGGAAATAGAAACTTTAATTCTTGACAATAATAATCTAACTAAATTGCCGGAATGGATTGGCCAACTTAAAAACTTAAAATCACTTTCGTTAAGAAACAATTATTTCAGGACATTAAATTATGCCATAAACAATTGTGAAAACCTTGAACAGTTATATTTAAATGGCAATAAAGAACTTTCAGATATTTCCGTCATCACAACCAATTCGAGCTTAAAATTAATTGACGTAACTGACACAAAAATAAATGAATTACCTACTTGGGTGCAAATGATGGATAATTTGTTTTATTTTAAGTACACCAAAAAAAACTAAACCAATATGCACAGGAAGTACACAGGTTAAAATTGAATAAAATTGAAAAGGAGAATAGAGACATGAGATGTGAGTAATGAGTAGCGAGATAAGAGAAGTAAGAATTAAAAATTTTAGATACTTAATACTCATATCTCTGTACTCAAAATGTGTTAAAAATTTATAAAAACTAAAGCAACTGCAATAATCCCGATTGCTATCGGGAGCAGGGTTTTAACCATTAACTAGAAAATAAAATACTATCATACTTAATATTACTAACCAAATCAAAAAATTTATGAATACTGAGAATCAGGAAATGGAACAATTTCAAGCGGAAGAAAACAAAGTTGAAAAGGAAATAAAAACTCTGGAAATAACAGACGAAGTGACTACCCAGCTGGATGGAGCAGGAAAGTGGGGAAAATTTCTGGCCATTCTGGGTTTTGTATTTCTGGGATTACTAGTGATGGCCGGAGTGGTTATGAGTTTCGTTTTTGCAATAATTCCCAAAAATAATTTTACACCCATGCCTTTCCCTTCGTTTTTGTTTGGACTAATTTACCTGGTAATGGGAATCATATATTTTTTCCCGGTTCTTTTTCTGTTTCGTTTTTCTACCGGAATTAATAATGCGCTGTTATTTAAAAATCAGGACCAATTGGTCAATGCCTTTAAAAATTTAAAAGCACTTTATCGTTTTATCGGCATATTTATGATTGTTGGCCTTGTGCTATACCTGCTTGCTTTTATCATTATGATTTTTGCCGGGGTGTTTGCAGGCTTTTCAAGCGTTACAGGAGGCATGCATGCTTAACAGGACGTTAGAAGGTGAGATTCCTTCAAATAACAGAACAGAAAAAACTTTAGATTCTACCCCACCCTTTTTAAAAGGCCAGTCCGTTTTTAAATAGAATCACAAAGATTTGATTTTTTTGAATTTTACATTGATATAAAATTTGCCAATTTAATTTGGTTTATATTTACATCAACATTAATTAATAAACAAGAAAATGGAAAAAACAACATTCACACCAGAGGAGAGTCTTTCACTGATTTCAAAGACGATCCAGGACACCAAAAAAAACTTTGAAGAAAACGGATTTTCATTTATTTTTTGGGGAAGCATAACACTTGTGGCAAGCCTTAGTCAGTTTATTCTGATAAAACTGGAATATTACGATATTGCAGGGTATCCCAATTTTCTTTATCCACTTGGAGGGATTTTTGCCATTCTATTCTGGAAAAAAATTCAAAAGAAAAACCTACCCAAAACCATTATCGGTAGAATTATTGGGTCAGCGGCATGGTTTATGGCTGCAAATCTTATGATTTTAGGTTTCCTTTTCTGGGAAAACCTGGGAGAGGCCATTATCCCGGTATTTTTGATTTTCCTGGCGCAACTGGTTTTTATTTCAGGAATAGCCATCAAGTATAAACCTCTTATTTTTGGAGGTGTGATGCTCAATTTATTGGCACTTTCCGCTTTTTATGCGATTGGCAGTACCGGTTTTTGTTTATGTCTGCGGGTGCAGTATTTGCTTTAATTATTCCTGGAGTATTATTGTATAAAAATCAAAAAGGTAGAAATGTTTAAAGATTTAGATCCCATATTACATTCTCAACTTCGGCTGTCAATAGTTTCTATTTTAATTTCGGTAGACAAAGCCAACTTCAATTTTATAAAAGAAACCACACAGGCAACCGCAGGCAATATAAGTATCCAGATAAAAAAATTACAGGATGCGGGATACATCCAGGTGGAAAAGACGTTTAAAAACAATTATCCAAATACAACCGTATCAATCACAAAAAAAGGAATAGAAGCCTTTGAAAACTATGTAAAGAATTTAAGGGATTATATCCATCCTGAAAAATGATTGATGCATTTTGCGCAGATTAATACGCTTAGTAAATTTGCCGATTTAACAGAAAAACTACCGGATAGAAACTCTCATTGTTCATTGAAAAACAAGGAATACGGCCGGTCGATTTCGCGCTGAAGTTCACTAATACCGATATTTCTGCTTTTTCGGATATATTCCCGCCCCTCAAAAAAAATAAGAATTGTAGGTGCAGCAAAAACCTGGTTTTGAGCCGCCACGTCTGGTAAAACATCCGATTTTATATAAACCATTTTTATTTGGGGAAATTCATTTTGAATCAGCTCCGTAACTTTTGGTTTTAACACCTTGCAAACATTGCAGGCATCGGTCGAGAAATAAGCCAGCAATGCCGGCTCTTCTTCCTTTAATTTCAAAAATTCTTCAAACGATTGAACTTCGGTAAACATGCCACAAATTTTCAGATTTTAATATTGGCCTGTGCTTAACAAAAGCAAAGTACAGGCCACTGTAACTTCAATCCCATTTTCTCTGAGTTGTTTCATCAATTCAGGATTTTCCGTTCCAGGATTAAAGATAACCCGTTTTGGTTGAAGTGAAAGTATCGGTTTGTAATATTCCGGTTGATTCTGAGGCCCTACATACATAGTAATGGTATGTATATTTTCATCTGCTGCAGGAAACTTTGTTACAATCTCCACATCTGCAACCTGAGCGGCCCTTTTAGCCAAAGCCACTACTTCATAATCCTTTTGCCGTAACGAATGAATTGCCAGATTTGAATATCGTGCCGGGTTGGCACTTGCTCCTATTACCAGCGTTTTTTTATTTCCCATCTTCAAATTTTCTGAGCAAAACAACTGCGCTCGAAGAAATTCCTTCCTCCCTGCCTTCAAAACCTAATTTCTCGGTTGTTGTGGCTTTTACAGAAATCCTGTCCTCGTCGATTTCCAAAACGTTTGCCATTGTTTTTTCCATATCAGGCATGTAGGATTTTAATTTGGGTTTTTGGGCGCTTATGGTAGCATCGATATTTACAATTTCAAATCCCTTTTTCTTAACCATTTCGTAGGACCTTTTTAAAAGGATCTTACTGTCGATATCTTTAAATTCATCAGATGTATCCGGGAAATTGGTTCCGATATCACGCAGTTTAACCGCACCCAGCAAGGCATCGCAAATCGCATGAATAAGAACATCTCCATCGGAATGCGCTACCGTCCCTTTATCGTGTGGAATTAAAATACCGCCCAGCCATAAGGTTTCTCCTTCGGCAAGACGGTGTACATCATATCCCTGTCCAATACGGAAAGTCATAAGTTATCGCTGATTTCCAAACGCGTCGACATCAAATGTGAGCGAAAACCTCAGGGTATTTGCCAACGGATGCTGTTGCTGTGTTGGCTGCAAATAAGAAAAATCAAGTGCAAATACATTTAGTTTCAAACCCGCACCAAATGTCAAGAATTTTCTGTTTCCTTTATTTTCGTGTTCATAAAAATAACCGGCACGAAGTGCAAACTGCTTGTTGTACCAGTATTCCACACCAATAGAGAGATTGATTTCCTGTAACTCTTCTGCAAGTCCGCCCGGTGCATCACCAAACGACTTGAAAATTCCGGAAATAACACCAACATCAGAATCATCTCCGCCAGGATAGATAATATCTCCTTGCTGGTAATTCGTTGTATCTTTAGGAGGCGTTGGCACCAGCAATTTGTTTGCTTCAAAAGCAAACATAAACGAATTATAATCATCAACCTCGGTAGTATATGCTACACCCAGTTTCATCATTGTTGGAATGAAATATTTTCTGTTACCATCATCGTAAGATATTTTGGCCCCAATATTCTGAATGTTAATACCTGCTGATAAAATATTGTCATTTCCGTTTGCTCTAAATTCATTATAAAGATAAAAAGCAACATCGGCAGCATAAGAATTTCCAGCGTGTGTCTGACCGGTTGTTTCACTGTATTGCCCATTGGTCAAATCGGAACGAATATAACGAACCGAAACCGCACCCGAAAAAATATCGGAAAGTTGACGTGTGTAGCCAAAGTCCAAAGCAAACTCATTTGGATTGGCGCTCATTCCTGCCACTCCTTCAGCATCACGAAACTGGATACTTCCCAAAGAGAAATAGCGCAGGGAAGCACTTAAAGTTTGAACATCGTCCAGTCTTTTATAACCCACCAAATAAGCCAGGTTAATATCCGGTGTTAAAGCACGCAACCATGGAGAATAAGACAAACCTACCCCCATGTCATTATCTATAAAAGCATATTTTGCCGGATTCCAGTGCTGTGAACTTACATCGGGGGTTGTTCCAACACCGGCATCGCCCATACCGCCTGCTCTTGAATCGGGCGTAATAGATAAAAACGGGACTGCCGAAGTAACAACATTTGCCCCAGAAGTTGTTGCCTGTCCTTTCACATTTTCCGCCATAGAAATTACCAAAGCGAGAATAAAAAGTAATCGTAACTGTTTGATCATAATATTTTTAAAATTGAGCGCTGCAAAGATATAATAATTGTCTTTGTTGCCATAGTTAAACTAAAAAAGAGAACGGTTCTTTTTAGGAAAAATTACACCTTATTGTAAAAATTAGTAAGAAATTACAATTTTACCTGATTTAGAAGCGATTACGCTATCTTCATTTTGTGCGGTAATCCTGTAGAAATACACCCCGCTTCTGGTTTCCAACCGGAGTTCGCTTAAGTCCCAGCGAATTGGATTACTTTTTAAACCGTTGGAGCCAACCTGAGTTTGAAAATAATCGATACGTCTTCCCTGGATATCAAAAAATTCAATTAATGTTTCAAAAGTTGCACCTGTCTGGTTATGCTCGAAAACTATAAATGTATAATCACTCATTGGATTGGGATAAGTACTCACATCGGTTATTATCAGGTCACCTGAAACAAAAAAATCGATTCCAACTTCCGAAGAATTGTTTGCTACATCCCATGCTTTGAATTTCAAATTATGCATTCCGGGAGAAAGGTTTGAAAAGGGAAATTCAATTGATCCGCTTGTGTAATCGTCGGTATTGGCCTGATAGTATTTATTTAATATGAATATTTTTGAATAATCATCATCTAAAACGGCAGTAATATCGTGCCCAATTCCTGTACCTGCTGTGTTAATTCCGTTTTCATCTGATAAATAAGCTAATAATACAGGATTTTTACTGGTTTCGTCACCAGAAATAAAATCTTCTGAATCCAAATAGAGTTGAATTTCAGGTCCATAATTGTCAGAAATCTGATCATCTGTTCCTCCAATTACAAAATTTTCAAAAGCGCCATGAGCATCTGTCTCTCCATTAGAAGCATAATAAATAATCTTCCCATTTCCAAGGTCGTAAGAGATGTCTTTAGGGACGACAAAACTAAATGTGAACTCACCATTATCTACACTTACATTTCCTTTATAAATAACATTTTCCCGCACACTGAATTTCATAGGCGTTTCACCGGCATTACCTAATGTTTCCATTTCTACTGCCTTGTCAAAAACTGTTGGAAGTATTTCACCTGAAAAATTGTCCAGTTTTTCTCCTTCAAAATCCGCGATATAACCTGATACTGTAATCTTCTGCAACGACCCTATGGTATCAGGATCAGCATTGGCATCCCGTTGATTTATTGATGTTGTTACTACCTTATATTCTGGATAAGAAAGTTTCAATGCCGGATCAGCAAGTAAACTGAAATTTCGTTTATTGGTTGTATTTGATGTATTTATTTTTGCCAATCGCATAACATCACCCATACGATAATGCGCTCCATTTTCATTAAGCTCAAAAACATGGCTATAAAAACTTCTGCTTAATAAATAATTAGGGCCTGAAATAGCTAGCCGGGTTGTCGAAAAAAGCCCTATTCCTCCGCCATTACCTTGGAACAAAATATTCTCTCCAGCTGACATCTCTTCGGAATCAAAGCGGCTAAATTCGCAGGTAGCTGTAACAAAAATCGGGAGAGTATTCTTATTCGACCATGAATTAATATCGCTTATATTCAAAACCTTTTCGTGTGCCAGTGATCTGTGATTGGCATGCCCTACATAATTCAGAATCAAAACCCCGTCCTGCACCCTTTTATTAATGGCTTCCGTAACTTCCGGATATTCTTCTCCGGCGGTTGTTACTTGCTGAACAAAAGCATCAAAATAAATTTTGTCAGTTATAAAATCATTATGATTTTCGTTAATTATGTCCGCGAGTTTCTCGGAATCCGACATATGAATGTTTCCATCCTCATCATCACCAATAAAACACACTACATTTCGCCAGTCACCCAGAGCCTGCGGAGAATGATAGTTTTTAATTTTATCAACCACCAGTTGTGCCTGGTACTGTGTTGACGCCGGAATACGACCAATTCCCAAATCTACCGCACCGTTGTAAACGCTTTCACCTTCATCCAGAATCACAAAATAATCATCTGTAACAAACGAAGCAATAGGATTCAGAGAATTTTGTGATTGGTAAGTTGGTATAAAATTTAAATTTAAAGCATCAATATTTTTATTATCAAAACTACCATCGCCGAACAGTAACACATATTTTAATGTCCCACCCCTATCGTAAAACATTTTTATAAAATTCCGGATAGCAGTAGCATCAAAATGGCCTGAGCTGAATTCATTATAGATCTCTGTTGAAAGGACCACTTCTGTACTCAGATTATCGTAACTTTCATGAAATTGTGCCAGTTCATTGGCTGAATTTAAAAATGAAGGATTTGTAATAATTAAAAACTCAGGGGTTGAGAGTCCATGCAGGTTTTGATTTTCCAAATCCCCAACTTTTTCAGGAACGGGGAAACTACCATCTGGATTAAAAGCAGCATATTCTTTTAAGCTGTCAGACGGTCGTTTTATTTTAATACTGCCTCCGTCTGCCTGAACGGGAACTTCAAAGGCGTTGTTAATATCTGTAACGTCAAAAACCCTTGTCGAAGAAGATGCCGACTGAATTTCAAATTCAGCAATATTACCTACTCCCACTGATTCCAAATCTCTGAAAAACAGAACTCCTTCATCGAGATCCAAATTTCTTTTATAATTTATTTCAATATAATCGAGCCAGGCTACAGCACTTGAATTACTTCCCGCAAATGTTAAATCGATACCTGTTGTTTCATTGTCAGCCTCAAACAAGACACCTAGACTATTTTCCCTTGCATATAAATCAACCAATTCCTCGGTATTCACTTTGGTAAAAGTAATTTCACCTATATTTTCAGAATCTGCTTTAATCCGAATTTTAGACGACTGATAAGACCTTGCTACTGCATTTACTTTCAGATAAACTTCATTTGAGCTTTTAATGCCCGGTAAACTCAGGTTGAAACTCCGTGTTTGATTATGCTGAAACTTTTCACCAAACCATTGCTTACCCGATAAAATTAAATTTGTCAGGTCCTTTTCATAGAGAGAGTATGCATCAAAATCGGAAACATGGTGAGTAGGTATTTGATTAATCTCTTCAGCAGTTTGTGCCATTTTTGCCGGGCCGGCATTTTCACTTAAAAAAAAGAATCCCTGATTGGAATAGTCGTGATTTTTGTGTTCAAAATACTCACCACTATTATTGAGCGACCACTCTACATTGCCGGGTTCATAAAAAAACAAACAGTTTTCACCGCCACTTTCGTCATGCCAAACTGCATTTTGTTCCAAATCATCGTAGGTAATTTCCTCTGGTTTTTCTGATAGGTGCTTGCCTCCACTTCCATATACACTTACACTCGCTGGATTAGAAAATCCCCAATCTGTGAGTGTTGAATAAGGTATTTTATAAACTCCTTTCCCCGAAGTTTTAATTTTAATCCACTTCCCACTGCTTAAAACCGACTGGGTCTTCCAAATTTGTGTTTCAACAACTGCAGTTTCCTGTTGAACCGGAATTTTTTTCAAAGTAAAACTTGTTAAGCGGAATAGCTTTTCACCTAACTTTTTAAAAGGTAGTATTTGTATTTCAGTTTTATAATCATCCCCTGATTTTGAATGAATTGTTTCAACCTTAAAATCCTCAGGGACAGCACTTAGGTCAAAATTGAAATCAATATCTTCAACCTCCTCAAAACGGAAATTTTCAACAACAATCTGAAAACCTGATCGATCGTATATTTTAGAATAATAAGGTAATTCTCCGTACTGTGCAGAATAAGCTGCATTATTGAATGTATTTGGAAAAATCATTCCCGACTGATAATCAGATGAAATATTATTCCAATTCAGAACAATAAACTCGTGTTGAATATCGTTAGCAGAAAAACCAACAATAAAAACAAAAAACAGAAGTAAATATCTTTTCATCAAGCTCTAAAAAATTAACAAAATTAAAACGCCCTGCTGAAACAAATATTGCGGGATAATTCGATTTACCAATACAAAATAATAGTTCAAAAGCAGGGGTAAATATACATTCGTTCTCATTAATAGAAAAAATATTAAAATATTAAAACAATAAGAATTAGACAAAATAGTTATATTTGTGACGATACAGTTATATAACAAAAAAATAAAATCAATGAAGCTAAAAACTTTAGTAGTAGTGTTTTTAGCCGCATTCCTTTCAGGATGTGGATTATTTGGTGGGAAAGGAAGCAAAGATGTTTCCCGAACTACAGGATGGGCGTATAATTCAGATGAGACAGGTAACATCCCTTATGAGTCAGGTTATGAACAGGAAACCGGACCGGGATTGGTTTTTATTCAGGGTGGTACGTTCACCATGGGTAGAGTTGAACAGGATGTAATGTATAAATGGGACAACTACCCACGCAGAGTTACGGTTGCCTCTTTCTATATGGATGAAGCCGAAGTTTCGAATCAGGATTACAGAGAATATACACATTGGTTAAATCGTGTTTATCCTGGTGACAGAGAAAAATTAAACTCTGCTCTTCCTGACACAACAGTGTGGAGAAGTGAACTAGCCTATAACGAACCTTATGTAAATAACTATTTTCGTCATCCGGCATATGCTGATTATCCGGTTGTTGGTGTTACATGGGAACAGGCAGAAGCCTATTGTGCATGGCGAACCGATAGGGTAAACGAACAAATTCTTGTGGAAAGGGAAATATTACAGCATGATAATACCCAAAGCGGACAAAATGTCTTTACAACTGACACTTATCTTGCTGGTATATACCAAGGTACTGAAGGTGAAGCACCAATAGAAAATTCAGATGGTACAACTCGAAGAATAAAATGGGAAGACGGAATTGCACTTCCAACCTACCGTTTACCAACTGAAGCAGAATGGGAATATGCTGCATATGGATTGATTGGAAATGTGGCTGGCGAACTTCTTACGGAAAGAAACATGTATCCCTGGAACGGAACCTATTTAAGAGAGGCTTCAAAAGATGGAAAAGGAAGAATGAAAGCCAACTTTGTTCGCGGCCGTGGTGACATGATGGGTATGGCAGGTGGACTAAATGACAATGCTGACATTGCATCACCGGTATTTTCTTATGAACCGAATGATTACGGTCTTTATTGTATGGCAGGAAATGTAAATGAATGGGTAAGTGATGTATATCGTCCGCTATCCATGATAGACGTAGAAGAATTTCAACCTTACAGAGGTAATGTAGTTACGGAATACAGAAGAGATGCTGATGGTTCTCTCATGACAAACGAATACGGAGAACTTGTAAAAGATACCATTGCCGATTACAGGAATTTCAATGATGGTGATATAAACTCACAACTTGTTGAAGGAGATAGCTGGAACGCAGTTGAAGGTGTATCCACTGAAGGGATGTACATTCAGGATGATCGTCCGGGATATTTTTCATCACTGATTAATGATGAAGTTCGGGTTTACAAAGGTGGTTCATGGCAGGACAGACCTTATTGGCTTGTACCCGGAACCCGAAGGTATCTGGAACAAACCAAAGCCCAAAGAGACCTTGGTTTCCGTTGTGCAATGACACGAGTAGGAAGTCCGGAAGGATTTTAGAAAGAAAGCAAATTAGAAAGAAATATAACGAAAACCTTTCATCATTTTGATGGAAGGTTTTTTATTTTTGTATTCGTATGGTAACAACAGCAGAAATTTACGACCTTTTCATAAACTCTTCGGGGGTCTCAACCGACAGTAGAAAAGTAACCAACAATTGTCTTTTTTTTGCTTTAAAAGGAGAAAATTTTAACGGGAATAAATATACTGCAGAAGCCTTGAATAAAGGAGCTCTATTTGCTATCATCGACGAAGAAGAGTACAATATTCCTGAAAAAACCATATTGGTGAAAAATGTACTGAAATCCCTTCAGGATTTGGCGCATTTCCACAGAAAACAATTGGGCATACCAATCCTGGGGATAACCGGCACAAACGGAAAAACAACAACAAAAGAATTAATTGCCAACGTTCTATCCCAAAAATTAAAAACAAGTTTCACACAAGGAAATTTAAACAACCACATCGGTGTCCCTCTCACCTTGCTTTCAATGACCCGGGAAACTGAATTTGGCATTGTTGAAATGGGTGCCAATCATCCGGGTGAAATTGCAGAGCTTTGTTCAATAGCAGACCCTGACTATGGAATTATCACCAATATTGGCAAGGCGCACCTTGAAGGTTTTGGTTCATTCGAAGGCGTCAAAAAAACAAAAGCAGAACTCTACAATCACATAAAAAGCAAAAAAGGAACCATCTTTCTGAACGGAGAAAATTCCATTCTTAAAGAATTATCAAAAGACATAAAGAACAAAATAACATTTGGGACAAAAAGCTGTGACTTTAATGGTGAGGTATTAAATTCTCCCCCATTTTTACACATCAAAGCATTTTTCCCAAAAGGAATACTTTACCTAAATACAAATCTTATCGGAGATTTCAATTTTGAAAATGTTCTTGCTGCGGCGTGTATTGGAAATCATTTGGGAGTTGATCCATTAAAAATTCAGGAAGCGATAAAAAGTTACAAACCCTCCAATATTCGCTCACAGTTAATTGTTAAAGATGATGTAAGGATAATAATGGATGCCTACAATGCAAATCCTACAAGCATGCAGGCTTCTGTTCAAAGTTTTCTCTCATCCAGCCCTAATCCGGATGATAACTTTTTAATCCTTGGTGATATGTTGGAATTGGGCTCTTTTTCGGAACAGGAACATCAAAAAATCCTTGAACTCATTGCCCAGGTACCAACAAAAAATGTTTTTCTTGTTGGAAAAACATTTTCTGCAGTTGCCCAAAAATTCAATCGGATGACTTTTGGTAATGTAGACTTGCTACGTCAACATCTTATCGAACATCCAATTAAACGCGGAAATATTCTTATCAAAGGTTCCCGCAGCATTCAATTGGAAAAAATACTTAATATTTTTAATTAACCAACGGCTTTTCAACCTTTAATACGTCAGCAATAGCTTTTTCGAAAGTTGGTTTTGGAAGCGCTCCCATCGCCATTTGAGGTTGTCCGTCCTGCGGTACAAACAACAATGACGGGATACTTTGAATACCAAACATTCCAGCCAATTCCTGCTGTTCTTCAGTATTAACTTTGTAAATTACAATACTGTCGCCATATTCTTTCTGCAACTCTTCCAAAACAGGAGCAACCATTTTACATGGCCCACACCAGTCGGCATAAAAATCTATCATACAAGGTTTTGAACCCTCATATTTCCACTCTTTGTTAACTTCCCAGTTAAATACTTTTTCTTTGAAAGTTTCTTTTGTTAAATGTTCCAGCATGATTTATAATTTTTAAATATTTAATTATCTAACAATCTATATATATTGATTCAAAAATAATACCATTTAGCCAAACTCAAAAATTTAAGTAAGTTTTTTTGAAATAGTTGTAATTTTGTCACAATTTTTTAACACGTGACAGCAAATACTATTTAGTTTTGCAAATTTTGTCAGAAGAATGGAGAAAAGACTAAAAGCAAAAATATTTGAAATTATATCGCAGGTTAGTAATGAAATGGGACAGGAATCCTATGTTATTGGGGGTTATGTTCGCGACCTGCTCTTAAACCGTCCGTCGAAAGACATTGATATTGTTACCCTAGGAAGTGGCATTGAACTGGCAAAAAATGTGGCGAAGACTTTAAGTCCGAAACCAGGGGTCAATGTTTTTAAAAACTTTGGCACAGCCATGCTAAAATATAATGACCTGGAGATAGAATTTGTAGGCGCCAGAAAAGAATCTTATAAAAGAAATTCCAGAAAACCAATTGTTGAGGATGGAACTTTAGAGGACGACCAAAACAGACGTGATTTTACGATTAATGCTCTTGCACTGAGTTTAAATGCGAACAATTACGGCAAACTCGTTGATCCTTTTAACGGTGTTGAAGATTTAAAAGCCAAAACAATCCGTACTCCGCTTGATCCCTCAATTACATTTTCTGATGACCCCCTACGAATGATGCGGGCCATTCGTTTCTCCACCCAGTTGGGATTTGAAATTGAAACTAAGACACTTCAGGCAATTGCTTCAAATAAAAAACGTATAAAAATTGTTTCAGCAGAAAGAATCATTGATGAATTGAATAAAATCATTCTTTCAGACAAGCCATCAGTTGGATTTAAACTACTTGAAGAAACGGGCCTGCTTGAAATAATTTTCCCCGAACTTTATAAAATGAAAGGAGTTGAAATGGTGAACGGAATCGCTCATAAAGATAACTTTTACCATACCATTGAAGTTCTCGACAGAATTACTCCAAATACAAATAATTTATGGCTTCGCTGGGCGGCGTTGCTACATGACATTGCAAAACCTGCAACAAAAAAATTTATTGAAGGACAGGGATGGACATTTCATGCACACAATTTTGTTGGTGTAAAAATGATTCCGAAAATTTTTAAACGGATGAAACTTCCTCTGAACGAAAAAATGAAATACGTTCAAAAAATGGTTCATCTTCATATGCGACCAATTGTACTCTCTGAAGAAGAAGTTACTGATTCAGCAGTTCGTCGTTTGCTTTTTGAGGCTGGTGATGACATTGACGATTTAATGACGCTTTGCGAAGCAGATATTACTTCAAAAAACCAAGCCAAGGTAAATCGTTATCTGGAAAATTTTGCTATTGTTCGGCAAAAACTAAAAGAAATTGAAGAAAAAGATGCCATCCGAAATTTTCAGCCGCCAGTTTCTGGTGAGTTAATTATGGAAACTTTTGGATTATCCCCCTGTAAGGAAGTAGGGAAAATAAAAGACGCCATAAAAGAGGCCATTCTTGATGGAGAAATTCATAACAATTTTGAAGAGGCTTATTCTTTTATGATAAAAAAAGCTGAAGAATTGGGTCTTGAAAAAATGAATTAATCTACAAGATTTAATTTCAGTAAAACAGGCATGTGATCGCTAAAGCCACCTTCGTATAAAAATCCGTTATATGTTCTGAAAGGTTTGAGGCCGCCATATCTATCATCTTTTTCCAAAAGAAAAGGAAGTTTTACTATTTGAACGTTTTCAAGATTTATAAAATACCCTGACTGGTGGTTCAAAAGATTTCCTGATACAATACATTGATCAAATACCGACCATTGCGACTGGTACTTCAGTGTCTGAATTTCATCATTCATCCAGGAAAAAGAAAGATTGTATAACTGGTAAGGATCAGGGTTCATAACCGGCTCTTTCGCATTTAATATTTCGGAAATACTCTCATCCGTTGGCTGATCATTAAAATCTCCAAGAATTATAATCTTAGGAGCATTATAATTTAACAGAAGTTCCTCAACTTTACTTTTTAAAAGTTGTGCCGCAAGATTTCTAAGCGGCTCAGATTCTAAAAGTCCGTCGTAACGCGAAGGCCAGTGATTAACGAAAAAATGTAAGGTGTCAGTCTCATTTAAAACTCCGGCGAAGTATAAAATCTCACGGGTTGAGACAGTAAATCCTTTATCATAAAGAGGATAGAAATCGTATTCAAGCGGGTAAACAAATTCAGCATTATAGAGCAATGCCACGTCAATTCCCCTGTGATCTGGCGATTCTTTATGAATGATTTTGTAATTCAGGTTTTTTAGCGGAGTACTGCTAAGCAAACTTTCCAGAACATAGTGATTTTCGATCTCGCATAGAGCAACAACATCAGGTGTTTCAAAACCTGATGAATTTAGAATTACCTTTGAAATATTTATCAATTTCTGATTTAGTCTCTTGTTTGTCCAGTGTCTGTCGCCGTCAGGAGTAAACTCATCGTCCTCGCTTTCCGAATCATTTCTGGCGTCGAATAAATTTTCTGTATTATAAAACAAAACAGTAGCACTTTTCTTACTCTTCTGGGGATATGAAATGTAAGATTGAAAAAGAAAAAATGTGATTAAAAGTAAAATAAGATTACTCTTCATTCTTTTTTTGGATGTATTCAAAAGCGCCCAAGTCCGGGCCATCATCCGATAAACGATCTTTATTTAATATATCTAATGGGAAATCTGAAGCAATTTCCACGTTTCCTATGTTTCTTGCCGGGGACAGAGAGTCGAGCGAATAATCATATTCTTCGAACGGATCGATAAACAAGGGATCATATTCGATTCCGGTATATACATTTTTATAATTATTGGCATTTGATACATTAAAAGTATCAGCGACCTGTATAATACAATGGTCGAATAAATAATTAAATGCATTTTCTTCCCTGTTCCCTAATTCTATTTCATTGATATTTGAACCGTATATGATGCTATTTCCAAAAGTTGCATTCTCCAGATCACCGGCATAAATAGTTGTTGATCCATCACTTTGTTTAACCGGAAGAAAATTTGAAACTATCAAAGAGGCTGTTGAACGTGACCTTCTGGAATAATTTCCCCAATAATTTGCAATTGTTGACTGATAAAATTCATAATCACCTCCAACCAGTAAGGCTACAGCATAGAATCCACAATTAGCAACAACATCGTTAAAAGCATAAATTTTTGACTTAAGAGCAAAAATGCCGGCATAAGCCATATTTTCTATTCGTGAATTGCTAAGTTGAACCGATGCAAATCCTTCATTTTCGATATTTCCTACCTGTAAACCAATATTTGCATTTTTAATCGTGGTAAAGTTGAAAATATTGTCGTGGCTACCTGAAAATAAAATAATTCCGTCCCATTGATCGGGTATATTTTTATACGCATCTTCCAATCTATCTGCCTGAAAAATAATAGGTTCCTGAAATGTTCCATCAGCAATGATAGTACCTTTCACATATAAACCTGCAGCATTATGAAAATAGACTTTTGTGCCAGGTTCAATAGTTAATATTGATGTACTGTCAACATAAGCATAATCGTAAATAAGATAAGGTTTCTCAGCCGTCCAGGTTGTAGTTTGAATTGTTTCACCTTTAATAAGTTTAAAATCCTGGCCGTAAGCAACAAGACTAACACCCTGAATATTGGCATTCGTGGTAAATTCAATGGAATCTTCTACAACCATAGGAAGATTTTGTCCGTTGGGATCAATTGTAACTTCCACAAAAATAAAAATACTGTCTTTAGCAGGTACCTCCACTTCATACAATTCATTTGCCGCAACTCCGTTAACATTTAGTCTGAAACTGGAAAAATCGCCACCCCCTAATCGGATTCGGGATATCAGAACATTTTCATTGTAGGGATTATAAACTGTAAAATGCTGAGTAGTAGAGCCTATTGTTGTAAAAATGGTATCAAATGCAACTGTATCAGCTGAAAACTGGAGCAAAGCATCCGGAGAATCCAAATATCTCTCATCTTCACATGAAAAAAATGAGACAGCAAGCAAAACTACCAGCCCTATTTGAAGTAGATATCTTACCAATTGTTTAATCTTTTAACTATAACGATTATTCCAGTTGCTTATTACTGCAAATATAATATATTCAATTTACAAATTTTAACATTTATTTACAATCGTTAGTTTTTTACAACATGTTTGACCGAAATGATAAACAATCCGGCAATTGTTAAAATTCCATTCAATATTAATAGTTCAAAACCAAATTGATATCCATTAAAAAGTGTTTCAGAATATTTCGACAAGATATAACATACAATCGGTGCTATAAAACCGATTACCGGTACCCAAACATCCCTGACTTTCCTTTTTGAATACATTCCAAAGACAAATAATCCCAAAATCGGACCGTAAGTATAGCCGGCAACCTTAAAAACAGCTATAACGATGCTGTCATTGTTTATCGCCCGAAAAAGTAAAATGGTAACAATCAGCAATAAAGAAAACAACAAATGCGACCATTTTTTTAACTTCTTCTTTTTCTGTTCCTCAAATTTTCCGATGTTTAAAAAATCAACGCTGAATGAAGTAGTCATCGCAGTGAGAGCTGAATCGGCACTTGAATAGGTTGCTGCAGTAATTCCGAGTAGAAATGCAATCCCAACCGGTAATCCCAAATAATTCAGGGCCAGTAAAGGATAAAAATCATCTGAATTATCAGGTACAGAAACACCTATACTTTCAGCAAAAGTATATAAAATAACCCCCAGACTTAGAAATAAAAAAACAGACGCCAGAAAGGCAAAGCTAAAAACAACCATATTTTTCTGTGCCTCTTTTTTGTTTTTACAGGTAAGGTTTTTCTGCATCATGTCCTGATCCAGTCCGTTTATGGCAATTGTAGTAAAAATTCCCGCTATAAACTGTTTAAAAAAATTGTTTTCGGAACGCCAGTTCCAAACAAAAATATCTGAATTTGAACTCTCAGTGACTTGTTTAATCAAATTACCTGCATCCCATCCCATTTGCCGAGAAATTACGACTATGGTAAAAACTACTGCACTCACCAGAAATAAAGTTTGCAAAGTATCGGTCCACACAATTGTTTTTATACCCCCTCGAAAAGTATAGACCCAAATCAGAAAAATTGTCACTGTAACGGTAACAGTAAATGGAATATTAAATGCATCAAAAAAGGCAATTTGTAGAACACCTGCTACCAGATAAAGTCTAAAAGCAGCACCTGTAAGTTTTGATATAAGAAAAAAGAATGAACCGGTTTTATATGAATATTTTCCAAAACGTTGCTCCAGAAATGTATAGATTGAAATCAAATTCAATTTGTAATACAGAGGCAGCAGAATTCCGGCAATAATCCAGTATCCAACAATATTTCCAAATACAAACTGGAGGTAGGCGAATGCCGAATTGCCCACTTCACCGGGAACCGAAATAAAAGTTACCCCTGAAAGCGTTGCTCCAACCATTCCAAACGCTACCAGATACCATGGCGATTTTCGGTTTGCTGTAAAAAAAGTATCGGTATTGGCGTTTTTAGATGTCAACCAGGAGATCAACACCAAAACGACAAAATAACCAAGAACTATTCCCAAAACAAGGTAAGGACTCATAATTATTCAAAATCGGGATACAATAAATATTTCTTTCTGATTTCCTTGTATCTGTTTAATTCGTCGTTAAAATATGCTTTTATTTCCTGTTCATTTTTTCCGTCCCGAATCAAGCGAATTAGCTGGTCTGTTCCGGCAAGAAGATTTAACCAACTTTCTCGTGTCAGGAAATCCTTTTCATTTTCAAATTTTTGATAAAATTCAAGAAAATATTTAAGCGTAAATTTCGGAACCTCATCCAAATTCCGAAAATCAATTCCATAACACCTTTCCCCCTCGTTTAATGGATTTACTGCAACCCCCGGAATAGTTTCAGGAGTAAATTGAAACTCACCCAATTTTGAATCTAAACCTCCCAAAACCTGAAAAGGAAAATCAGTTCCACGACCCACACTTACACTTGTTGCTTCAAAAAAACACAATGAAGGATATAAGCGAACCGATAAATCGTTGGGTAAATTTGGTGAAGGTGCAACTGGTAACGAATACATTGTTTTGTGGTCGTAATTTATTACGGGAATGACTGTCAAATCACACATTGCATTTGCCTTATGCCAGTGTTCACCGTTTATCATTTTAGCCAGTTCACCGACTGTACATCCGTGTACTACCGGAATTTCGTCCATACCTACAAATGATTGAAATTCCTTTTTTAATACAGGACCGGCTATATAATCACCATTCGGATTTGGCCGGTCTAAAACTATTAAGGGAACATTATTTTCTGCACAAGCTTCAATAACCAAATGAAGTGTAGAAATATAGGTGTAAAACCGGCAGCCCACATCCTGAATATCAAATATCAGGATATCAATTTCTTTCAGTTGTTCAGGGGATGGCTTTCTGCTTTCACCGTAAAGGGATACTACCGGAATACCGGTTTTTGCATCCACCCCTGACTGAATTTCTTCACCCGGAGCTGCATTCCCTCTGAATCCATGTTCCGGAGCAAAAATCTTCTTTACACTTATCTTGTTTGCCAATAAAAAATCAATCAAATGAACTCCTTTGGCAAACGAAGTATGATTAACCACCAAACCAACGTTTTTATCCTGAATTAATGGTATATATTTTTCAGGCTGATCTGCTCCACACTTTAATTCTTCTGCATAAGTTCTACTAAAAAGTAGGAGGAATGTTAACAGAAAAAAATATCCGGTAGTTTTTATCATCTGTTTTATTAAAACTTTTACATTTACGTCTTTCCAACGTTTTATTATTGATTTCGTTGTTTATAAAAACAAAAATAGTCAGAGAAATTACACAGTTTGTAATAAAGGAAAAAATATTAACGTTTGAAAATTACTATTCTTCAAATGGACTAAAAAAACAGAATTGAAGTTATAGATATTAGCAGAAGGAGAATTATGAAGCAGGCAACCAAATTTTTCATAGGAATTATCTCAATATTTCTGGTAAACACACAAAATCTGTTGGCCACAGATCCACCGTTTTTAAAATACCTCAATGATCAATGGGTAAATGAACAATTGGACAGTATGACCATCCATGAAAAAATCGCCCAGTTAATGATGATTACTGCCTACCCGACACAGAATGATGCCAGCAAAAATAAAGTGATAACCCAAATCAAAAATTATAAACCGGGAGGTGTATTGGTAATGCAGGGCGCACCTGTCAAAACTGCTACATGGATAAATGATTTTCAGGAAAATTCAGATATACCGCTATTGATTGCCGTTGATGGTGAGTGGGGTTTATCAATGCGAATTGACAGTACACCTGAATATCCTTATGCACAAACAATAGGTGCAGTAAAATACGACGCTTTTGTATACCAAATGGGACACGACGTTGGAAACCAGTTAAAAGAAATGGGCATTCACATGAACTTTGCACCGGTGGCAGATGTAAGTACCAATCCCAATAATCCGGTGATTAATTTTCGTTCTTTTGGAGAAGACAAAGAAAATGTAGCCAACAAAGCTTGGCAAATTGCAAAAGGAATGCAGGATGTTGGTATTATCCCGGTTGCAAAACATTTTCCCGGCCATGGCGACACGCAGACCGATTCACACAAAACTTTACCTGTACTAAAACATTCAAAAGAAAGAATGGATACTTTGGAAACCTACCCGTTCCGTTATCTAACAGAAAACGGAATCAGTGGAATTATGTCAGCACACCTTGATGTTGCTTCACTTGACGATTCAGGAACTCCATCATCTTTATCAAAAAAAATAATAACTGACTATTTAAAAGATGATATTGGTTTTAAAGGATTTGTTGTTACTGATGCTATAAACATGCAGGGTGTCAGAACCGAAAATGGAAACACTGAACTTGAGGCCTTAAAGGCAGGTAACGATTTGATTGAATTTGTTCCAGATTTGGGGAAAGCCATAGAATCAGTTCTAAACGGTATTTCAAGAGGTGAAATAACAGAAACGGATATTAATGAAAAGTGCCGCAAAATATTGGCGCTAAAACGTTGGGCAAACCTGAATGATTATCAACCGGCAAATATCGATATGCTATACGAGAATCTTCATTCCCCCTATTACGAAATGACCAACCGGCAGCTAATTAAAGGTTCGTTGACGGTACTAAGAAACGAAAAAAATATCCTGCCTGTCCAACATCTTGATTCATTTAGAATCGCTTCCATTTCTATTGGCGCTGAAAATATTACTCCGTTTCAAAAAATGCTGGAGAAATATACGGTTGTTGATCATTATTATCTTTCTAAGGATGCAACTGAAAAAGACCTCTCACTGCTTCATATTTTAATGGAAGATTACAACTTAGTTATAGCAGGTATCCATGGCATAAATTTATACCCTTCAGGGCAATACGGAACTTCTACTATTCAAAAACGCGCAGTTTCTGAGCTTATTAAAAGGAATAATTCAGTAGTCGTTTTCTTTGGGAATGCTTATGCAATGAAATACTTCGACAATATTGAAAAAGCAAACGGGCTGATTCTGGCTTATCAAAACAATACACTTACACAGGAACTTGCGGCACAACTGGTTTTTGGTGCCAATGATGCAATCGGGAGACTGCCTGTTACCATTGATTCTCGATTTCACTTAAACGACAGTATTGAAGTTAAAAAAAATAGTACACTTGCATACACACTTCCGGAAGAGGTGGGCATAGACTCAAAAATTCTGGAACATAAAATTGATTCAATTGCATTACTGGGAATAGAAAAGGAGGCCTACCCGGGATGCCAGGTATTAATCGCAAAAAATGGAAATGTAATTTTTCATAAATGTTACGGGTATCACACCTATGCAAAAAAACAAAAAGTTGAAAAAGATAATTTGTACGATTGGGCATCATTAACCAAAGTTACAGGTCCTTTGCCAGCAATTATGAAATTGGTAGAAGAAAACAAAATGAACCTCGATGACACCTTCAGTAAATACTGGACTGACTTTATCGGCTCCAACAAGCGACATGTAACCATTCGCGAAATTCTTGCACATCAGGCACGCCTGGCATCGTGGATTCCATTCTGGCAAATGACACTCGATCAGGATAAGCATCTTAGTTCATCCATTTTTAAAAGTACACCATCCACGGATTTTAATGTACGTGTTTCACCTCATCTATACATGAACTATCATTTCCGACAGATCATGTATGATACTATTCGCGATTCCAAACTATTACCCCGTGCCCGATATTTATATTCAGGGTTAAGCTTTTACCTGTTCCCCGATATTATTGCAAATCTGACTGGCATTTCTTACGAAGATTATATTAAAGATACTTTTTACAGACCACTGGGTGCTTATTCCATTAATTACAACCCTTACAAATATTTTCCAATCGATAACATTATCCCTACAGAAACAGATACCCTTTTCAGGATGGAAACCGTTCGGGGATTTGTTCATGATGAAGGTGCGGCTATGATGGGAGGAGTATCAGGAAATGCGGGTCTCTTTGGAACCACCAATGATTTGGCGAAGTTGTTTCAAATGTACCTGCAAAAGGGATACTTTGGAGGGAAAAGATACATATCCGAAAAGACCATAAAAGAGTTTATCCGGATTCAATATCCTGAAAATGACAATCGCCGGGGATTAGGCTTTGACAAACCTTTAATCGATAATAAAGAAAACAAACTAAAAGACGCTTTCCCTGCCCCTGATGCTAGTGAAAATAGTTTTGGGCATACCGGATTTACAGGAACGTTTGCATGGGCCGATCCAGATAACGGATTGCTATATATTTTTATGTCCAACAGGGTTTATCCGACACGGGACAATGAAAAATTATACGATTTAAATATCCGCACCGCCATACATCAGGCTATCTACGATTGCTTAAAAAATAATTGATGTTGATTTATTAAAAAATGTTAATTATCTGCCCGAAAAAATCTTACAATCAGATATAAAACACGCACTAAAAATCTGAATTTAAAAAACTTACACATCCCTAATTTCGTATACGAAATTGTGGTCGACTTAAAAAGTTAAAAATTAAAAAAATAACCTGCATCTAATGTGCAGGTTATTAAATTATTAATTTTATTTTTACAGGTACAATAAGTTCTTTATATAATTTAATAAACTAATAAGACATGGAGCGTAAAATGACATTTAACGAGCTGCGTAAAATCAAAGACAGCTTGCCTGACGGTTCAATAAAAAAGATAGCGCAAGAATTTGAAGTAAGTGAAGAGACCGTCAGGAATTATTTTGGAGGCGCAAACTACACCAACGGAACAGCAGTAGGAATTCACATGGAGCCGGGCCCTAACGGCGGAATAGTTCTTATAGACGATTCAACAATTTTAGACAGAGCAAAAGAAATTATAGAAGCTGAAGCTATCTAACAAAAAAAAAATTCTTCATAAAAATATTTGATAAAACTGTCCTATCTTTAGGGACAGTTTTTTTTTACCATCTAAACCTTTTATTATGAAAAAAATTATATTCCTTTTATTTATTTCTGCACTGATTTTTAGCTCATGTGAAGAACGCTGGCAACCCATATTCAATGGTGAAAATCTTGATAATTGGGAAAAACATATTGGAACGCCGCTCAGAGGATTTGACAGCCTTGCAGAGGCAGCCACTCCCGACAAAGTATTCTCGGTTGTGGAAGAAAACGGTGAAAAACTTATTCGTATCTCAGGAGATGTAAATGCATCACTTGCCACTCGCGATACTTTTGCCAATTATCATTTACAGCTTGTTTTTAAATGGGGTGATGAAATGTATACAAGCTGGAATAGCGGATTACTTTATCATAGTTTTGGCGATTTCGGGAAAGCTCTCGGAACCTGGATGGCCTGTTTTGAATGCCAGTTGATGAATGAACGAATGGGCGATACTTATTTAATGGATAATACATATTGCCAGACTTCGGTTAAGGAAGGCGAAAACAGTGGATTTATGTATGCAAAGGAGGGTGAAATAAAAGAATTTGGAAGAGGTTATAACGGAGGAAGTATTCAGAAGGCAGTGGATGCAAAACTGCCTATTGGAGAATGGAACACAGTGGAATTATACAGTGTTGGTCGTACAACCGTGCATGTAGTTAACGGACAGGTTACGATGGTAAATACCAACACCGGAAAAATTGTAGACGGAGAGGTAATTCCCGTTTCATCCGGAAGAATCCAGATTCAGTCGGAAGGTGGGGAACTATTTATAAAAACCATTCAGATAAAACCAATCAAAGAAATTCCGGAAGAATTACTACAATAAAAATTAACCCGTTTCCCAAAAGAAACGGGTTTTATTTTTCCAATTTTAAGGTGCAAACAATATTTATCTTCATTTCAGTGCTAAAACCAACTTTATCAAAAAAATAGATTACAATTGCAAAAAATTTAAAGTTATCAGATGAAACCAGTTACTTTTCGGGAACAATTCACCTTCAAAAATACGGTCCTTGGAATACAATTTCTATTTGTTGCATTCGGAGCAACGGTGCTTGTACCGCTTCTTGTTGGTATTGATCCATCAGTTGCACTATTCACAGCTGGAATCGGCACTCTCATATTTCATCTGATTACACGGGGAATGGTACCTGCCTTTTTGGGAAGTAGTTTTGCGTTTATTGCTCCGATTATTGAAGCAACCAAACTTTTTGGCTGGCCAGGGACTTTGTCAGGTATTATTGCCGTTGGACTGGTTTACGGTATTGTTTCCATTTTGGTAAAATTAAGAGGAATCAGGTTTATCGAAAGTCTTTTCCCATCGGTTGTTGTGGGCCCTGTTATAATGATTATAGGTTTATCGCTGGCGTCCTCAGCGGTAGATATGGCAAAAACTGACTGGTTACTGGCCGTAATTGCACTTTCATCCGCAATTATCGTTGTTATTTTTGCAAAGGGAATAATCAAACTTATTCCAATTTTTGTTGGAATTGCCGTTGGTTACATTATAGCACTATTTTTAGGAAAAGTTGATTATTCTGCCATTTCTGAAGCGTCGTGGATTATGGTTCCCAATTTTACTGTACCTGAATTTAGCTGGCAGGCCATTCTTTATATGATTCCGGTTGCTATCGCACCTGTAATTGAGCATGTAGGCGACATGTATGCGTTAGGTGGAGTTTGTGACAAAAACTTTATTGAAAAACCCGGGTTAAACCGAACGCTTCTTGGCGACGGAGTTGCGACCGCTTTGGCAGGTTTTTTCGGCGGAGTTCCCAATACTACCTATTCTGAGGTTACTGGTGCAATTTCTTTAACCAAAGTAACCAATCCATTTATTTTGCGGATCGCCGCAATTACAGCTGTTGTTTTTGCCTTTATCGGCAAAATAAGCGGCTTTCTAAAAACCATTCCTGAAGCTGTTTTGGGTGGAATTATGCTTTTACTTTTTGGAATGATCGCGTCTATTGGAATCAAAACGCTTATTGATTCAAAAGCCAATCTTTCAGAAACCCGAAATCAGGTTGTCGTTTCAGTTGTCCTGACTGTTGGAATTGGCGGTGCAGTAATTCAATACGGGAATTTTTCACTTGCGGGAATTGGCTTGGCTGCTGCAGTGGGAATTATTTTGAACCTGATTCTGCCAAAAACGAAAAAACAGGAAAACTAGTTATTATTCGAAACCTCGGGAAGATATTTCCAAAACCTTCGGGGCATGTGTTGACGCTGTAAACGAAGGTTCTTTCTTTCCTTAATATTTATATTTTTAAAGTACGATTGCCATAATTTCTGGTAAAACTCCTCCCCTTCCTGCAATACGTTTTCGTTTACTTTTCCTGTAATTGAGTTAAATTCTCTATGCGATATCTCCACTTCTTCCAGTTTACCATGATCGTACAAAACCCCGTAATTTCGTTTTAAATCGTACAATAACCAACGCTGATCTGCAAACCGTCTTCTGAAATGCTCTACGGCCATAGGAATAACATCGTAACGAGGTTCAATTCCACAGAAATACAAACCGTCTTTTGTATGTTGAAACCTCACAAATTGCAACATCCTCATCGCCTCCTTTTTTACCTTTTGTGAAGTCTGGGTAAGATACAAAACATCGGAGTCGCCAAAATCGGTTTCAATATTAAAATGCTCACTAAACAGGCGCCGCATAAAACGGTAAATTTTCATTTCTATTCCTTTTTCTTCCGAAAGAAAAGCGTGAAAAAGCATTTGATTGTTCTTTGCAGACAATTTCTTCTGTGCTCCCTTCCAGACTCTGTCGGCCTTTTTTGCATCGGAATGAACTTCAAATCTTTTGGCAAACATATTTTTTTGCTCGTTTTTTTTTGAAACGATATCAACCGGAAAATCACTTCGACTGTAACATTCAAAAACCGCAGTCAAGAAACCTTCAAACGTCCCGTCATAGGTATAAATCAACATGCTGTCAAAATTTATCTTTAGATTTAAGGAAATAAAATTACTACCAAAAATAAAGTTTTATTTTGCCGCAATCGCCCAATCCGGAAAAATAGTTACATCAATACCAAAAACTAATGTTCCCCAGAAATACATTACCAGGGTTGCGATAATTATACCAGCCAAATTCAATAAAATTCCTGTTTTTACCATGTCTTTTACACGAATTCGGTTTGTACCAAAAATAATGGCATTTGGAGGTGTAGCAACAGGAAGCATAAAAGCAAGAGACGAAGCAAGAGTCGCCGGTATCATTAAAAGCAGGGGATTTATTTTTATAGTCATTGCAAGGCCAGCAAGAATAGGAAGAATCATTTCGGTAGTAGCTACATTTGAAGTAAGTTCGGTTAAAAGCGACATCATGGTCACATTGGCAAAAGTTAATACAATGGGTTTTACATTTGCCAAACCAGCAAGCTGTTCCCCAAACCAAACCGAAAGACCGGAATCGACAAATCCCTGCGCAAGGGCAAAACCACCACCAAATAAAAGAACAATACCCCAGGGAATTTTTTTGGCTGTTTTCCAGTCCATTATACGCTCATCTTTTTTTGTTTTTGAAGGAATCATAAAGAGTAAAAGTGCAATAAAAATTGCCACTGTTCCATCATTTATAAAATCAGGATTTTTAAATAACGATGACCATCCTGGGATATTTACATTTTGAATGGAAAAACCAGCCCGGAATATCCATAAGAAAGCTAAAATTACAAACAGAACAAGAACAATTCTTTCCTCAGGTTTTGGCCTCCCAAGCGCTTTATATTCTTTCCTGAAATCATCGAGTTGAAGATCGTCCCAGCGTTCTTTAGGTTTATACATTACAAATAGTAACAACCAAGCTGCCAGAAAAATAAGAATTGTAACAGGCACTGCAAAAATAAACCAATCGGCAAATGATATTTCTGTCATTTCCGGGAAAATTATACTTACAATACGGGCAAACGACAAATTCGGGGGAGTTCCAACCAGTGTTGTTATACCGCCAATTGAAGCAGAGTAAGCAATCCCCAGCAACAATCCAATGTTATATTTCCCCGTTTTTTCTTTTCCGAGGCTTTCCTCTAACTTCAGAATTATTGATAATGCAATAGGCACCATCATCATTGCCGTTGCGGTATTCGACATCCACATGGAAAGAAAAGATGTGGCAAGCATAAAACCCAACAAAATCCGTCCCGGGCTTATGCCAAAGAGTATCAATATTTTTAATGCTATTCTCCGATGCAAGTTCCATCGTTCCATAGCAAAAGCCATGAGGAAACCACCTATAAACAGAAATATTAGGTGGTTAAAATATATTGACGAAACCGTTTTCCCATCAACAACTCCAAAAAGAGGGAATAACGCAACAGGGATTAATGCAGTCGCCGCCAGTGGAATGGCCTCAGTGATCCACCACACGGCCATTAATAAGGCAATTGCAAAAGTATAAGTTACTTTTTTGTTTTCCGGATCAAGATCAAGAAAAATAATTATGAGTAAACTTACAACCGGAGCAATAATAAGTGCCAGCTGCTGCAGAAAGGTAGATTTTGTTTTAAACGACTTTGGCATGTTGAATAAGTAAAGGTTTTTGTTTCGCCATCAGAGATCCATTCCTTCAACATGTTTAAAAGTAGCAAAAGTACCTGGGAATTCAATAAAATTTAATTTATAAAAGCAGTATCAAAAGGGAGCAAACGAAAATCGGGAAAAACGGTTAATAATTGATTGCGGTTGTTTTTTAAGATCAGTGAAGATTATCAATCACCTTTTTCATTTTTTGCTGAATTTCAACGGCCAATCCACCCAGAGCTTCATTTTGAACAGCACTCATAGAAGCTATTGGGTCAACAGCTGAAACTTCAATGTCTCCGTTTTCATGCTCCTGCAAAACAACGTTACACGGAAGAAATACTCCGATTTTATCTTCAGCTGTTATTGCCTGATAAGCATGTTTTGGACTGCATGCACCTAAAATTTTATATTTTTTAAAATCAACATCCAACTTCTTTTTCAGAGTCTCGCCGACATTAATTTCTGTCAGCACACCAAAACCTTCTTTTTTCAGCTCTTCTTTAACAAGCTCTGTAGCTTCATCAAAATTTTTACCCAAAATAAATTTACTAAAATGATAACTCATAATACTATCTGTTTTTATATTAAACGACGTACAAAAATAACAAACAGTATAAACTCTTGTTCAAAATAAAGTAATAGATTTTAGCTGTTGTTGTATAGGAGATATTTATTTAATAAGAATATTATATTGTTTCAAAAATCCACAATCCAGCATCCTTGGGATTCGTAAATGATTGCATTTTTATCCCGACAGAATTACAATAGATTCCTGCTAATTTTGCTAAAATATGCATTTCTGAGGCAGTAATTACGGCAATTTTGTTTGTAAACTTGTCATTCAAAAGCTTAAGTGTATCAACAATCTTCAGAAATTCATTATAGCTGGGATGATAATTCATCTTTCTCAAATCTACCATTAAACGAAAATTCGAGTTGAATTCCAAATGATTTGCAACGTATTTTATAGCTCTGGTTGTCTTTTCAAAATTCAGACTACCTGAGCCGGTAACTTTGCACAACAAATCTTTATTAAAAAACTCAAACTTGAAATTTGGTTCTTTTTCTTCCTGGAACATTAATTACTTCTTATACTTCTTCAAAAATGCGGAACAAATGTAATATTTATTTCCTCATATCACCAATCTTATTGCTGAAGGTGTATCTCAACTTTTCATTTCAAATACTATACAACTAAATAGCTATGATTACAATGCCACCTAAAACGAAAAGAGCCGAAAGTCACCTTCAAACACTTGTTATTGACTACAAATAATTTATTTCACAAACTATTTGAAATTGCTCTAATATATTAGCATTTATGTATACATTTTTTTAACTTTCTTACATGATATTTGTTAAAATCTCAATATGAGTAATAATCCCAAAAAATTTGGAACCGCCCCGGTATTTTTCACAGCAATTTCTACCATTTTAGGCGCGATACTATTTCTTAGATTTGGTTATGCAGTTGGCACCTTAGGCTTTTGGGGAGTTGTATTAATTATTCTCCTTGGACATTTTGTAACTATTCCAACTGCTTTGGCAATTTCAGAAATTGCAACCAATAAGCGGGTTGAAGGTGGCGGTGAGTATTTTATTATCTCGCGTTCCTTTGGGTTAAACATTGGTGCCACCATAGGAATCGCACTTTTTATGTCGCAGGCAATTAGTGTAGCTTTTTATATTATTGCGTTCACAGAATCTTTTGAATTTCTTTTTAATTATTTGCTGGACCATTACAATCTTGTGTTGCCCAGACAAGCCATAAGTTTACCAGCCATGGCAGGCCTTGCTGTTTTAATATTAAAAAAAGGGGCAAATCTTGGAGTAAAAGCATTATATTTTGTAGTTGCAATCCTGCTTGTTTCCCTCGTTCTGTTTTTTCTTGGAAAAACAGGTCATGCTGCTGAAACAACCTACAACCTTTCACAAGCAGAATTAAGAAATCCACAGGATTTTTTTATTGTTTTTGCCATCATATTTCCAGCTTTTACGGGGATGACAGCGGGTGTTGGGCTATCCGGTGATTTAAAAAAACCATCGCGTTCCATCCCCCTGGGCACGACGCTGGCAACTCTTTCGGGAATGATAATATACTTTTTTGTAATTTTTAAACTTGCTAAATCAGCGCCGGTAGAAGATTTACTTGAGAACCAGCTTATCATGGGTAAAATTGCCGTTGGAGGAGCAATAGCCATTCCTCTCGGTCTTGCAGCATCAACCATTTCCTCTGCCCTGGGCTCTGTAATGGTTGCACCACGTACACTACAGGCACTTGCTCTCGACCATGCCTTCCCTTCAAAAAGAATTAACAAATGGTTGTCGGCTGCGACTATTAAAGATAATGAACCCAAAAATGCTTCACTCTTAACTGTAATTATTGCTTTTGTTTTTGTTGCACTTGGTGATGTTAACGCTGTTGCCTCAATCATATCTATGTTTTTTATGGTAACATATGGTTCGCTTTGCCTTATTTCGTTTCTGAACCATTTTGGTTCTTCCCCGTCTTATCGTCCTTCTTTCCGTTCAAAATGGTACATTTCACTTACCGGTTTTCTGGTTGCTGTATGGGTTATGTTTAAAATTAATACCCCCTACGCTTTACTTTCATTTGCGGTTATATCCCTGATTTACATTTACATTAATCACTACCACAAATACAGAAAAGGATTTGCCTCAATATTTGCCAATGCACTTTTCCAGTTAAACCGAAACCTTCAAATTCTTATTCAAAAGAAAAACAGTAAAAACACACATAAAGAGTGGCGTCCAAGTGCTATTTGTATTTCAAAAGATTCATTTAAACGAGATAAGGCATTTCTACTTTTAAACTGGATTGCTTACAAATACGGCTTTGGAACCTATTTACACCGAATAGAGGGCTACTACTCAAAAACTACTGTACAAACAGCCAGAAAAGAAGCAAAAAGGCTGTTGTCGATATTTAGCGATTCAGGGAATCATGTTTACATTGACACACTAATTTCTCCCTCCTACACCTCAGCTATTGCACAGGCAATTCAAATTCCGGGAATAGCAGGGATGGAAAATAACATGATAATTTTTGAATACGATAAAGATAATCCTGATAATCTGGAGGATATTATTGATAATTTTTCTTTAGTGAATTCCGGTGATTTTGATATTTGTATACTGGCCAGCAGTGGAAAGTCCATTTCGTTTAAAAGTGGTATTCATGTTTGGATTAATTCACTGGACTCGGAAAATGCAAACTTAATGATCCTGCTGAGTTTTATAATTCTCGGACATCCTGACTGGAAAAAGGGGCAAATTCAGATTTTTGAAATCTGTTTACCGGATAAAATTAAGGAAACGCAAAAAAAGATGAATGAACTGGTAAATTCGGGCCGTTTGCCAATTACTGCAAAAAACATCAATATTATTAAACAGGAACCCGACGTCTCAAAAAAATCGATCATTAACAAATATTCCGAAAAAGCAGGATTAACATTAATTGGCATCAGGGAAGAATTAATAAAACACGAAAAAGAAAAACTATTTGAAGGATATGATACAATCGGGACTACCCTTTTTGTTCATTCCAAAAATCAAAAAGAAATTGAATAATGGCACGATTTCTAAAAAGCAGAAAAATATCGCATGGTGCATCACCCGGTTCACTGATTTTTATCGGGAACAAAAAAATGGAAAATTCCCAAATCCATCTAATTATTTACGATCGGGAAACTTTGGTTGAAAAGCAAATTGAAAGTTTGGAAGAAATTCCGGAAAATCTCTCTGTAGATGCTGTTTTGTGGGTAAATATTTACGGATTACAGGATACAGAACTTATTGAAAAAATCGGTGAACGTTTTACTATTCCACCTCTTGAACTGGAAGATATATTGAACACCGACCAGCGACCAAAAATTATAGAAAATGAAAATAACCTTACGGTTTTCCTCAAAGTTCTTGAATATGATCAGGAAAATACCAGGGTGACCGGAGATCATATTTCAATGGTAGTAGGGAAAAATTATGTAATCACTTTTCAGGAAAGAGTGGCGCGTTATTTTGAACCAGTTCGCGAAAGGATTAGAAGCAACAAGGGAAGAATCAGGAAAACAGGCCCTGATTATCTGGCCTACTCCTTAATTGACACCCTGATGGACGGGTACTTACAAAGTATCGAAAACCTCGGGACTGTAATTGAAGATATGGAAGAGGAAGTTTTTACAGAAACAAAAAACGAGGTGGTTCAAAAAATATATCGGCTTAAAATGAATGTCAGCTTCATCCGAAAAAGTGTCTTTCCATTAAAAGAAATGATGCTTGTTTTAAACAAAACAGAATCAAAATTTATTCAGAAAAAAACCTATTCATTTTTTAAAGATTTGCTCGACCTTTCAACACAGGCCATGGAAGCTGTAGATATTTATTACAATATGACCAACGACTATTTAAATATTTATCATGCAAACGTTGGAAACCGAACAAACGATGTAATGAAGGTACTTACGATTTTTGCTTCCATTTTTATACCGCTCACTTTTATAGCAGGGGTTTATGGAACCAATTTCGACGTATTACCGGAACTGCACTATAAAAACAGTTATTTTATTATGTTGGGTGTAATGGCGATAATTGCTTTAACAATGTTATATTATTTCAAAAGAAAAAACTGGTTATAGAAACAATGTGAGTAAAAAGAAATTAATATGAATCCATAATATAAGCAAACAATGCAGGTAATTTTAGGCTCAGGTGGTGCCATTGGGAATGATTTGGCACTTGAATTAAAAAAATACGAAAAGAATATTCGGCTGGTCAGCCGAAATCCGAAAAAAATTAATGAAGACGATGAACTTTTCTCTTGCGATCTGACAAACCCCGAAGAAGTTGACAAAGCAGTTCTGGGAGCCGATGTAGCTTATCTTACTGTTGGGTTACCTTACAAAGCAAAAGTATGGCAAAAACTTTGGCCACTTATTATGAAAAATGTTATCTCAGCATGTAAAAAACATAAAACAAAACTTGTCTTTTTCGACAACATATACATGTATAATCCCGACAAGCTGAATCCTATGGCCGAAGAAACGGAAATTCGGCCAGCAAGCAAAAAAGGAAAGGTGCGGGCTGAAATTGCAAAAATGCTTATGGAAGAAGTTGAAAAAGGAAATCTGCAAGCGCTTATTGCAAGAGCGGCCGATTTTTATGGTCCGGGTATTAATAGTAGCGTGTTAAACGAAACGACCTTTAAAAATTTTAAAGCCGGTAAAAAAGCGAACTGGTTTTGTACTTTAGATATGAAACACAACTATACTTATACTCCTGACGCAGCAAAGGCAACCGCTCTTTTGGGTAATACTGAAAGCGCGTACGGACAAGTTTGGCATTTGCCAACCGCTGAAGCCTACACAGGTAAAGAATGGCTTCAAATGATCGCTTCTGAAATGGGTGTTGAACCAAAAGTTCAGGTGGCATCAAAATTAGTGGTTTCTTTTATGGGAACGTTTAATTCCGTTATGAAGGAATTTGTGGAAATGTTGTATCAATACGACAGAGATTATGTTTTCGATAGTTCAAAATTTGAATCGACTTTTAAAATAAAACCTACACCAGTTAAACAGGCAATTAAAGAAGTGGCAAACAACATATAGTTTTATAACTTTTGCTTTACATCTCTTAGGTAATTTATCTAAAAATGGATACTATCCGCACATATATTACCGAAACCACAGGACTGACCCACGAAAGTCTCGACAAACTTATTTTGTCACTGGCTATCATTCTTGTTCTCTGGATATTGCGGGTAGTTATTCTGAGAATAGTTTGGCGGCGAACCAAAAATGTAAAAACGCGCTATCAGTGGAAAAGGTCACTTTCAATGATTATCCCTTTTATCGGAATTATTTTGGTAGGAAGTGTCTGGGTTCAGGCATTTAGACAGTTTGGCGCATTTTTGGGATTATTCTCAGCTGGTTTGGCAATTGCGTTAAAAGATCCACTTACTAATCTGGCAGGGTGGTTTTTTATCATGTTCCGAAAGCCATTTGTAGTTGGTGACCGTGTACAGATTGGAGAACATGCAGGAGATGTGGTTGATATCCGGCTTTTTCAGTTTACACTTCTTGAGATTGGAAACTGGGTAGAGGCCGATCAAAGTACCGGAAGGATTGTCCACCTACCCAACGGGAAGGTTTTTCTGGAGGCACAAGCCAATTACAGTACCGGGTTTGAATATATCTGGAACGAAATAAAAGTGGCCGTGACTTTTGAAAGCAATTGGGAGAAAGCAAAAAGTATCCTTGAGCAAATTATTAATCAACATGCGGAACACATAAGTAAAGATGCTGAACGTGAAATTTTTGAAGCCAGTAAAAATTATATGATTTATTATAAACATCTAACTCCTATTGTTTATACCAAAGTGATAGAATTTGGAGTGCAACTAACAATTAGGTATTTGTGCAATCCCAGAAAGCGAAGAGGTTCAGAAAACGAAATTTGGGAAAATATACTACTTCAGTTTAAAAATCACACTGACATTCAATTTGCTTACCCGACTACCCGGTTTTATAAAATGGGTGAAGAAAAAGGAACGTAGCAAAACTAAATTATTATAATACGCAACCTTAAACATAAAAAAATAATCTTTACATAAGAAGACAAAAACTTAGTTCAAAGTGATTAAACAGGTTTCTATATTTTTTATATTTTTCTCAATTCTACTCAGTCCATCCTGTTCTGATGATCTCGAATTGGTGGAAATGACGATTTCCGAAACTGGATGTATGAATCCATGGGATAATTTCAGCACTGATAAAAAGGATAAAATAAAAGCTTATTTAAATGATCAAGGTATTTGGGTAAAAAATGTTACAAGGCATCAATATTCTGAAGGCCCATTTTGTGAATCTTGCGCCTGTCCAACCGGCTACCTTGTCATTATTCAAATTCTTGAAAAAGATATTGTAAAAGCCGAAGATATTGGTTTTAGTAAAGTTTTAGAGGAAGGGAACTAATTATTACTGGATATCACATTATACCTAAAATTATTTTCAACCCAAAAATTTCTTTCTTCTGAAGTTAGTCAAATCAATTAGATACATTTTTTTACTTTTGCTCCCAACATATCAAATAAAAATGAAAACACATTTTTTAATTGTATTAGCTCTGTTTTTTGTTTTGAGCAGTTGTAATTCTGCTTCAACTGCTTATGTCGAAAACCGGGGCACCGTTTATGGAACATATTACAGTATCAAATACGAAAGCCCAAACGGGCAGGATTTTCAAAGTGAAATAGACGAAGAATTTAACAGGTTCACAAAAATTTTCTCGCATTATGATCCTGAATCGACCATCTCCAAAATCAACAGGAACATTGATGTAGAACCGGAACCTGAATTTATTACCTGTTTCCAGAAAGCAATTGAAATTTCTGAAATAACCAACGGGGCATTCGATATAACTGCCGGGCCTTTAATCAGCGCCTGGGGATTTGGACCAGAGGACAGGAAAAAAATGACACAGGAGAAAATAGACAGTTTGCTTTCGGTAACCGGATACCATAAAATCAAACTGGAAAATGGGAAGATTGTTAAAGAAAATCCGGACATGACATTGAATATGAGCGCTATTGCGAAAGGATATACCTGCGATCTTATTGGTGACTTTTTGGCAAACAAAGGCATTAAAAACTATATGGTAGATATTGGTGGTGAAGTTGTCGCCAAAGGCAAGAATGCTAAAGGAAAAACATGGTCAATTGGCATCAGGAAACCCATTGAGGATCCTTTTGAGGTAGATCTTCAAACTGCCATTGAACTACCGGATAATGCAATGGCCACTTCAGGGAACTATTTAAATTTTTATGTGGAGGATGGGAAAAAATATGCCCACACAATAGACCCAAAAACCGGATACCCGGTACAACACAGCATTTTAAGTTCAACTGTATTGGCCGACGATTGTATGACCGCTGATGCCTGGGCAACTGCGTTTATGGTATTGGGGCTGGAAAAAGGAAAAGAAATTTTACAAAAGGTTCCCGATATCGCTGTTTATTTTATTTATGCTGACGAAGAGGGTGAAAACCAGATTTTTATGTCGGAAAACTTCGAACAATATATTCGGAAATAAAAAAACCGGATAAATTCCGGCTTCACTTCTTATCTGGTACAAAAGTCAAATTGTCAAACTTTACTTTCTTGCGGGCATCCCGCTGTGCCATTTTATCCTGCGTTTGAGAGCAATATACTCCCTGTTTCTTCAAATATTTATTTCCACTCACATGGGTATTCGGGAATTTTCCGCCTTTTAACAACAAAATCCGAATCGCTAACCCAAACATTGCGATGGCTACCAGTGCCACCGACAATAAAATAATTTTTAAAACTTCCATTTCTAACCAATAAATTGACTGCAAAAATACATCTTTCTTTTTACTTTCCCTATAAATTAAACTCGTTTACCCTGCGAAATGTTGTGATCGTCTAAAAAAAAGAATTCCCTCAAATCTTTCGCCTTGTTTTTTGTAATTTTATTTGCAAACAAAAAAACTAATGTATCATGGAAAAGCACATTAACATTGTTGCATCACTTCGTATCGGATTTAGCATTTTCGGAATTGTTATAGGAGCCGTACTTTTTGCTGTACTTCATTTTGCAGGAGATATTTCCGGCGATCACGAGGCACAGTATATTCTTTCAATTATCGCCAACGTATTAATAATTTTCTTCACTGTTTTATGCATACCCGGAATAATTGCTGGGATTGGTTTATTTAAAAGAAAAGAATGGGCACGCATTCTGACTTTGATTATTTCAGTACTGGATTTATTCAATTTCCCGCTCGGAACAGCCGTTGGCGTATACTCTATTTGGGCTTTGGTTCAACCGGAAACTGTTGAACACTTTAAAAAGTAAAATTAATATTAAAGTTTCGTATCCTTCGGAAATAAACCATCCCGTTTTGAAAAATACTCCAAACCTTAGCAGGGTATTAATACTGACGTCGTCAAAAGCTGTAACAAAATTCTTCGTAACTTTTGATCTTCCTGCATACCTTTGTAATTCCATTACAATTATAAATAAAGTTTGAAAATTGTTTACTAATGAAACAATATGAAATAAAAGTAACCGGTCGGGTGCAGGGTGTCTGGTTCCGGAAATTTACCGAGGATAAAGCAAAAATGATGGGGATAAAAGGCTGGGTGAAAAACACTCCAGACGGGAACGTGCTGATAATGGTCCAGGCTGAAAAAACAGATTTGGAAACTTTTATTGATTATTTAAAAATTGGTCCGCCTATGGCGCGTGTGGATAAAATATCTTCTTCCGAATTACATGTTTTAAGCGATTTTGATAATTTTAGCATCAAATACTAAAAATCACAAAATTGAATTCGAAAAACTACCACATGTCTCCGGAACAATTCCGGGAGGAAGGCAAAAAAATAATCGACTGGATAGCTGACTATTACGAAAATATTGAAAAATTTCCTGTTCTTTCAAAAGTAAAACCGGGTGAGGTAATATCATCCATCCCGAATGACCCGCCTGAAAATGGTGAGTCCATGGATGAGATGATGCGTGATATCGATAAAAAAATAATGCCCGGGATTACACACTGGCAATCGCCTAATTTTTATGCTTATTTTCCGTCAAATACCTCATTCCCCTCAATTCTGGGAGATTTGATTTCCTCAGGATTGGGAGTTCAGGGAATGATTTGGGCAACCAGCCCCGCGGCAACTGAACTGGAAACCCGGGTACTGGATTGGCTGGCAAAAATGATGGGAATGCCGGAGAACTTTTTGTCAACTTCAAGTGGTGGCGGAGTTATTCAGGATACTGCATCTACTTCTGCTTTAACAGCTGTTATTGCAGCACGTGAAAGAGCGACCGGCTATAAAACAAACGAAAAAGGCGTGCGACAAAAACTGGTGGCGTACATTTCCACACAAACGCACTCTTCTTTGGAAAAGGCCGTAAAAATGGCCGGCATCGGAAAAGAAAATTTACGATTGATTGATGTGGATGAAAAATTTGCCATGCGTCCGGAAATCCTGACAGAACAAATTCAAAAAGATAAAAATGCTGGATTGCAGCCTTTTTTCATTTGTGGTGCTCTTGGGACAACCTCCTCAACCGCCATGGATCCTCTTCGGAAAATTGGGGAAATAGCCCAAAAAGAAAATTGCTGGTTTCATGTGGATGCGGCTATGTCAGGAACCGCCATGCTGTGTCCTGAATTCAGACATTTAATGGATGGCGTTGAACTGGCCGATAGCTTTGTTTTTAATCCACACAAATGGATGTTTACCAATTTCGATTGCGACGTTTTCTGGATTGCCAACAGAAATGAACTAATAAACACTTTTTCAATTCTTCCTGAATATTTAAAAAACAAAGCAACAGAATCGGGTGCAGTTTTCGATTATCGCGACTGGCATGTTCAACTCGGACGACGGTTTCGCGCTTTAAAACTATGGTTTGTTATTCGACACTACGGAATAGAAGGATTACAATTTCATATAAGAAAACATATTACACTTGGACAAGAATTTGCTCAATGGGTAAGAGAATCAGATGATTTCGACCTCTTTGTTGAGCCTCCTTTAAATCTGGTATGTTTTCGTCATAAAAAAAGCGACGATTTCAATATGAAATTAATGAACACCATAAACGAAACCGGAAAAATATATTTCACTCATACCAAACTGGACGGAAAGGTTGTTTTACGAATGTGCATCGCACAGACAAACACAGAAGAAAAACATGTAGAAGAAGCCTGGGAAATAATTAAAAACACGGCATGGGAATTATTAAAATAATCTGATTTTATAGTTATAGTTTCTTAACATTTTTCCTCTGATTTTTTAAAGTGTAAATCTTACCTTTAAAATATAATTACTATTTTAGCAACAAATTAAATCAAATAAAAATGACAGATTCTAAACAAATGGAAGTGTGGTTTGTGACCGGAAGCCAGCACTTATATGGTCCTGCTACATTAAAACAGGTTGATGTTGATTCTTCTGAAATCGTAGACGGATTGAATGCATCGGGAAAGATGCCGGTTAAAATTGTTTTTAAACCCGTTGTAAAAACACCTGACGAAATTCTGGATATTTGTGTTCAGGCCAGTGCCGATAAAAACTGTATTGGACTAATTACCTGGATGCACACATTTTCACCTGCAAAAATGTGGATTGCAGGATTGAAAGCTTTAAGCAAACCATACATGCATCTTCATACTCAGTTTAATCGCGATCTTCCGTGGAGTGAAATTGACATGGATTATATGAACCTGCATCAAAGTGCACACGGCGGCCGGGAATATGGTTTTATCAACGCAAGAATGCGCAAGAACCGCAAAGTGGTTGTTGGCCACTGGAAAGATGAAAAAGTACAGGATCAGGTTGCTGCCTGGTGTCGTACTGCTATTGGCTGGGCAGACTCGCAGGGACTTAAAGTTGCCCGCTTTGGAGATAACATGCGCGAAGTTGCTGTTACTGAAGGCGATAAAGTGGAAGCTCAAATCAAATTTGGCTGGCAAATCAGTGCTTTCGGAGTTGGGGATCTTATAAAATATATAGATAAAGTTAGTGAAACAGAAGTTGATGAACTTTATAAGGAATATGAAGCTAGTTACAAGGTAGCCGAAAATTGTAAGCCTGGTGGTGAATTTCATGAAAATGTTCGCGTTCAGGCTCGTTACGAGATTGCACTAAAAAACTTTATGAAAGACGGTAACTTTAAAGCTTTTACAACAAATTTCGAAAACCTTACCGGACTTTCGCAGCTTCCAGGACTGGCATCGCAGCGCTTAATGGCAGCAGGTTATGGTTTTGGTGCTGAAGGTGACTGGAAACAGGCTGCTTTGTTGCGCATAATCAAAACGATGTCGGCTGGAATGGAAGGCGGAAGTACTTTTATGGAAGATTATACCTATCACATGGATCCGGCAAATGAAGCAGTTCTCGGCGCGCACATGCTGGAAATCTGCCCGTCGATTGCAGCTAAGCAGCCACGTCTTGAAGTTCAACCATTAGGAATTGGAGGTAAAGATGCACCGGCACGTTTAATTTTTGAAAGTGCAACCGGTGATGCAATGAACGTTACATTAATTGACATGGGCAACCGTTTCAGAATTATTGTGAACACTCTGGATGTTATTGAACCGCTGGAAGAAATGCCTAAACTACCTGTAGCAAGTGCGTTTTGGAAAACTCACCCGAATCTGGCCGACGGAGCTGCAGCATGGATTTATGCTGGAGGAACCCATCACTCAGCCTATACGCTTGCACTTACGCCGGAATACATTGAAACTTTCGCGGAATATGCTGACGTTGAATTTGTTATTATCGACAAAAACACAAAAGTTTCAGAATTCAAAAAAGAACTTCGCTGGAATGAAGTCTATTACATGCTTGCAAACGGACTGAAATAAAATTCATTCAATAAGAATAGAAAATGGCTGCAGGAAATTCGTGTAGCCATTTTTTTATGCTTCTTCTTTCAATATTCGCAATTGTTCTTCCAGATTTTCCTTTTGATAAAAATTTTCGTGAGCAAAATTCAGGTATTTCAGAATTTTGAATGCATTAAACTTTTGAAAAAACCTCTTTCTGAAATTGTCAAAATTTGATGAATTTTGATTTACTTCATTTAGTTCATCCCAAAAATTATCAAAATCGAGAAACTCGAAAACCGTTTTTGGCAATTTCAAAAGCAACGTTCTATAATTATCTTCTGAAATTTCATAAAGTTCAGGAAGCTTGTCAAAAAATGATTTCAAATCTTTAAAAGCATTAACATTATATGTTTTTCTTAAATCTTCTTCATTATTCATCCATTTTTGAAGAATGGGACCTGTTCCAAACGGCACCCGATCCGATAAACGTGCTGAGGGATACACTGTTGTTGATATAATTTCTCCAATGGAACCTAACTGAGCCAGATTTTGAAGAAAATAAAAGTCCTCGCCTGCTTGCCTTCTGTTCATCCCTCCCCTTCTTACATAGGCTTCTGCTGTGACAACAAATGCCGAACCTACGGTAAACATAGAATAGGGATATCCCGTATATTGAATGGCATTTTTGTAATAAGCCAAATATTTTTCATACAGCTGAATACCTTCCAAATGTTTTCCACTTAGGTTTGTTATCTGATGCTGAAACGAAATCGTAGCTCCTACATCCTTAGGATTTTTGATAAAGTGTTTCTCAATCTCGACAAAATAATTTTTTGCCACCAGCGTATCAGCATCTAGTGAAACAATAAGTCCACGGGGATTTCCCAGAGTATCAAATCGCAAAACAGCTTCATCCATTCCTGTTTTTCTGGCAAGTCCGGCCCCGGCCCATTTTTTCGGTAGTTCAACCGGCCCTATCACAAAAAATGTAATATTCTTTATTCGCGTTTCGAATATCCAGTTTTGAATTTTCCTTTTTGTTTCCTTGTTAAAGTTCTTGATATCATTGGCTTCTATTTCAGAATGATTAATAACAATCAAAACTTCAACGGGAAATGAAGGAGCCACACAGGAAGTAAGAGAAATTAATGTTAGTAATACATCAGGTTCATTAAAACAAGGAATTACCACAATAATACCTGTCCCTTTTTCAGGTGGTAAATTTATTAATGGTTCCTTCCCTTTTTTTGAAAGATATTTTTGTGCAAACATTAATAAGTGAATTTCAATACAAAGCTAATTAAACAGCAAAAAAAATCCGGGTTAATTACCCGGATTTAAATAAAATATATTTTCTCAAACTTTTATTTATTCCCTGAATATCTTTCATTTAAAGTACTCAATACTTCGGAAGTAATATTATGAGCCTCGTCGCCAACTAAAATATCAGCCGAATTAAAAATATAGTCGTACTGGTATTTTTCATTTAACATTTCAATACAATTCAGTAGACTATCTAAAAGCTGCTGATTATTTGCAGTTTGAATGTCAGCCAATTTGGTCGACAATTCCTGATCAAGCTTCATAATCTCTTGTTCTTTTCCAAGAAGACGGTCACGCTCCTGAATTGCACGTTGTTCCGTTAAAAATCCTCCACGCTGAACCTTTTCCTGAAACTCAGCGGCTTCTTTTTCAAAGGTTTGTCTTTTCGTTCCATATTCAGTAGTATAGGCTTCTTGTTTCTTTGTGAAATCATCGTGTAATTCCTGTGCCAAATCGTAATTAACCAAAACAGAATCGGCTTTTACGTAGGCAATATTCAATCCACCGGATTCAGGGCTGACAACACCGGGACTGGCAACTTCTGAATTATTGTTCTTTGAACCGGTAAAATGAAGTACATACAAAATAGCAACAGCTACAAAAAGTATAACGCTTACAATTAATGATGTTCCTTTCATTATTAAAATAATTTAAATGTATTACAATAAAGTCTGACAAAGATAATTTTTTAGATGAAACTGAATAACGTAAAATGCTACTTTTTTTATTTCATTATAAATCAAACATTTTCAAAAAAAACCTGTGTAAAATCATAATTTCAGACTGATAAACATCATTGAAAAAAGCCCCTCTCGAATAGTACTTTTACATCAAAACAGTTACTGATACAAAAGCCTAAAATTTTAAATGTTGAACAGGTTAATCGCAAATATTTTACCCTATATGCCTAAAAAACTGATTTGGGTATTTTCAAAGAGGTATATAGCCGGGGAAACTATTGAAGAAGGACTTTTAGCATCCAAATTACTTAATGAGAAAAATATTGAAGTAACCATTGACCTGCTGGGTGAATTTATTAGAACGCTCGGGGAAGCCGAACAAAATAAAAATTATTACCTGAAAATTATTGATGTATTTTCCAGGGAAGGCGTTAATGGTAACTTTTCATTAAAACCAACCATGTTTGGGCTGCTGATAAATTCAGAGAGCTGTTACAAATACATCCACGAAATTGTTGAATATGCAGCTCGAAAAAATTCATTTGTAAGAATTGACATGGAGGACTCACAATGTGTAGACAGAGAAATAGAACTTTTCAGAAAGCTTCACTCTGAGTTCCCAAAAAATGTCGGTCTGGTTTTCCAATCCTATTTAAGAAGAACCATGTCAGATCTTCAGAATCTGAAAGATTTGAATTCGGAAGATAGCCCATTAAATTTCAGACTATGCAAGGGTATTTACATTGAGCCAGAGAAAATAGCTTTCAAAGATTATCAGGAAGTTCGTAACCATTTTCTGGAAGATCTTGAATATATGTTTCAGGAAAAAATATACGCAGCCATTGCGACACACGATAAATTCCTGATTGAAAACGCGTATAAACTAATTGAAAAATATAAGGTTCCGAAAAACATGTATGAGTTTCAGATGCTTTTCGGAGTCACTCCAGAGCTTAGGCAATCGATTGTTGACAATGGACATGTGATGCGTGTGTACGTACCTTTTGGAAAACACTGGTTTGGATATTCAACCCGCAGGTTAAAAGAAAATCCAAAAATGGCAAACCATATAATTAAGGCAATTTTTATAAAGGGGTAGTTTTTGGAGTAAAAAAGGATGGTTTCGACCATCCTTTTCACTTAAATTATCTTATAAATTATTTCGTTTAACGGCCGTTTGGGAACGTGATGAACGTCATTCCCATCGCGCCAGTATTTAATATCATTGTTTTCAACTTCATTCAAAACCACCTTCTCTGCAGGTTTCCCTAAGGCAATCAACCATAATATTTCCAAATGTTCTGGTATTTCAAGAAGTTTGGCGATATTACCCTTGTTAAAAGTTCCGATAATACAGCCACCAAAACCATCTTCAACAGCACCAAGTAAAATATTTTGTACTGCCAACCCATCGTCACAAAAGTAATTTGTTGCGATTGACTTATCATTTAAAACAATGATATAAGCAACAGGCCGTTCATTTTCTTCCGGTCCTTTCCAGTCTGTCAGATAACCTGCCCATCCAAGGTTAGGAAAAATCTTTTCATTTGTAGTTTGGCTGGCAGAAATGATATATTTCAATGGCTGGTTGTTTTTTGCGCTGGCCGAAAATCTTGCCAGTTCAAGCCAGTTCTTTAAATTCTCGTGTGGTATTTTTACTGATGAATCAAATCTGCGGTAACTGCGGTTTTTGATAATTAGATCGCGAATCATTTTTTATATGTGTTAGATTAAAAATAAACTTTTGGAATTTCTAAAGATATTTTAATTTTAGGTCAGAAAAAAGGATAAAGCAGACAGTTAAACAAAAATTACTGACCAAACTTAACCACTTAGAAAGTTTAACCCGCTCTATCCTTTTTCATTTAACGCCATATGAAACTATCTATTGTATTCTTTAAAAAATAATCAGAAAATACCATATTTATTTTTAGATTTGTAGAACAGAACAGAACAGCAACTGTTCCGTTAAATCTTGTGCCAGCAAAATGACCAAATTTAAATTCTCCGTCGACGAAAATTCCAATATTTTAAAATTCCAACAACTGGTTGATTCAATTGTCGATTCTATTAGCAGAAACGAGCTAAAAGAAGGTGACATGTTACCATCTGTCAACCAGATAATGAAAGAAAGTCAGCTTTCTCGCGATACGGTTTTTAAAGCTTACGCTGAACTTAAAAAACGAGGGATTGTAGAATCGGTTCCTAACCGTGGATATTTTGTAACAAAAAAAATTACAAAGGTTTTTCTCTTTCTCGATACTTTTAAAGCGTATAAAGAAGTTTTATACGCTTCATTTCTTAAGCATCTGCCCAAAAGCATCAGTGTCGATTTACATTTTCATCATTATAATATTGGAATTTTTGAAAAGGTGATCAATGAAAGTTTGGGCAAATACAGTAAATATATCATTATGAATTTTGATTCCCCCAGCGTTCCGGGAATTATTGGTAAAATACCTAATGAACAACTTTTGATCATTGACTGGAAAATTCATTCAAATGAAAATCAGTCGTTTGTATATCAAAATTTTGGAAAGCCTGTTTATACCTGTTTGGAACAAAATCTTACAAAAATCAAAAAATACAAAGAGTTTACTTTCCTGTATCCTACTTTCACATACCACCCGAAAATTGCAATAGATTATTTTAAAAAATTCTGTACCAATTATAACATTAAATACAATATAATTTATAAATTGGAAAAGTTCAAAATAAAAAAAGGTGGCCTTTATTTTTTGGTTAGCGACCGTACATTAGCCAGTTTTCTAGATCAATGTGCAGAGTTAGGTTTTGAACCGGGACAGGAAGCCGGGGTTATTTCATACAATGATACTCCGATGAAAAAATATGTCAAGAATGGTATTTCCGTCATTTCCACCGATTTTGAACAAATGGGACAAAAAGCTGCAGAGTTTGTTATTTCGGGGAATCCGATACAGTTTGAAGTACCTACAACATTAAAACTGCGTTCTTCGCTCTAGTATGCTAAAGAACATATTTTAATGATTTTGAATAATTAAGTTTTGGGCGTAATTTTGACAGCATACCAGAACAGAACAGTTCAATTAATAATATTTAAATAACACTCTAAAAAACATGTATTTACTAGGATTCGACGTTGGAAGTTCATCTGTAAAGGCTTCTTTAATTGAGGGAGAAAGTGGAAATTGTGTTGCTACATCATTTTATCCGAAACAGGAAATGAAGATAACTGCGCACCAGGCGGGATGGGCAGAACAAGAACCTGAATTGTGGTGGCAAAACCTGAAACTGGCTTTGAATGATGTTTTAAAAGAATCAAAAATAAATCCTGAAAGCATTTTATCCATTGGAATTTCATACCAAATGCACGGACTGGTTATGGTTGATAAAAATCTGGACGTAATCAGACCTTCAATTATTTGGTGTGACAGTCGTGCCGCAGAAATTGGCGACAAGGCTTTTGATGAAATTGGAGGACAACGCTGTCTTACCAATCTTTTAAATTCACCGGGTAATTTTACTGCATCAAAATTGAAATGGGTGAAGGATAATGAACCTGAGCTTTTTGAAAAAGTATACAAAATAATGCTTCCCGGCGATTATATTGCAATGAAACTTACCGGAATGCCACAAACCACGATAAGTGGACTTTCCGAAGGAATTATGTGGAATTTTAAGGAAAATTCATTGGCCGATTTACTTTTTGAAAATTATGGTTTTTCATCCGATATCATACCTGAAATTGTACCTACTTTTTCGGTGCAGGGCCAACTCACCAAAGAAGTTGCTACTGAACTTGGACTTTCACCCAAAACGGTAGTTAGTTACCGTGCCGGCGACCAACCAAACAATGCACTTTCTCTGAATGTGCTTAACCCGGGCGAAATTGCAACCACAGCAGGTACGTCAGGTGTGGTTTATGGTGTAAGCGATGAAATAAAGTTTGATCCACAGTCGCGCGTAAATACATTTGCTCATGTAAATCATTCTGAGAATGATCCACGTTTGGGTGTTTTGTTATGCATAAACGGAACGGGTATTTTGAATGCATGGCTGAAGCGTTTGATAGGTGAGAATCTTTCGTATGAAGAAATGAATCAAGTGGCATCTTCTGCTCCAATAGGATCGGCTGGTCTTTCTATTCTACCTTTTGGAAATGGTGCCGAACGGGTTCTTAACAACAAAAATATTGGATCTGTATTTAACGGTATAAGTTTTAATATTCACAACAACGGACATTTATTAAGAGCAGCACAGGAAGGAATTGTATTCTCTTTTAAATACGGAATGGATATAATGAAAAATATTGGTATTAATGCATCTGTAATTCGCGCAGGAAAAGCAAACATGTTCCTTAGCCCTATATTCCGGGAAACACTGGCCGGAATTTCAGGCGCTACAATTGAATTATATAACACTGATGGTTCAATAGGTGCTGCCCGTGGTGCAGGAGTCGGTTCAGGTTACTACAAATCGTTTACAGAAGCATTTAACAATCTTACAAAACTGGAAACAGTTGAACCGGATATGTCGAAAAAGGCTGCATTTGAAGGAGCCTACGAAAATTGGAAAACTAATCTTGAAAAAGTTATTTCATAATAAATTATTAAATAAAATTCAAAAAAAATGGGAGTTTTAAAAGGAAACAAAGAGTACTTTCCGGGTATTGACCAAATCAAATATGAAGGCCCGGAATCAAAAAATCCATTAGCATTTAAATGGTATGACGAAAATAAAGTAGTTGCCGGAAAGACAATGAAAGAGCATTTGCGTTTTGCTGTAGCTTACTGGCATACATTCTGTGGTACAGGTGGCGACCCATTTGGACCCGGAACACAAATATTCCCCTGGGATGGTGCAACAGACGTTATGGATGCAGCAAAAGAAAGAATGGATGCAGCTTTTGAATTCATTACTAAAATGGGTATTCCATATTATTGCTTCCATGATACTGATGTTGTTGGCGACGGTTCGGTTTTCGAAATTGAAAAGCGAATGGAAAAAATGGTGGATTATGCTAAAGAAAAACAAGCTGCTTCAGGTGTTAAACTGCTTTGGGGTACAGCTAACGTATTTTCTGCTTCCCGTTATATGAACGGTGCTGCAACCAATCCTGATTTTAACGTTCTTACAAACGTTGGTGTTCAGGTTAAAAATGCGATTGATGCAACCATTGCATTGGGCGGTACTGGTTATGTGTTCTGGGGAGGACGTGAAGGTTATATGAGCCTGCACAATACCGATACAAAAAGAGAACTTGCACATTTGGGTCAATTTTTAAGAATGGCACGCGACTATGGTCGTAAACAAGGTTTTACAGGAACTTTCCTGATTGAACCAAAACCAATGGAGCCAACAAAACATCAGTATGATTACGATGCACAAACTGTTATTGGGTTCCTGAAAGCAAATGGTTTGGAAAACGACTTCAAATTGAACATTGAAGTTAACCACGCGACTCTTGCAGGCCATACTTTCGCACATGACTTACGTATGTCAGCTGACGCAGGATTACTAGGTTCAATTGATGCCAATAAAGGTGATTACCAAAATGGCTGGGATACTGATGAATTCCCAACTAGTGTATACGAAATTACCGAAGCAATGCTTGAAATCGTTCAGGCAGGTGGATTTACTCATGGTGGTATCAACTTCGATGCAAAAACAAGAAGAAATTCTACTGATTTAGAAGATATCTTTATCTCACATATCGGAGGTATGGACGTATTTGCCCGTTCTCTGGTTATTGCGGATAAAATTCTGAATGATTCACCTTATTTAGAAATGCTTAAAAACCGTTATGCATCATTTGATAGCGGTAAAGGAGCTGATTTTGAAGCAGGAAAACTTGCATTGGAAGATTTACGTGAGATAGCAAAAGAAGTTGGAGAACCAAAACAAATAAGTGGTAAGCAGGAATTACTTGAACAACTTATTAATTGGTATATCTAATGAAAGAGAGAAATACGTTTTATATAATTGTTATAACTTTAGTGGCCACCCTCGGTGGCCTCTTGTTCGGTTATGACACTGCTGTTATTTCAGGTGCCGAAAAATCAATTCAGGCATTCCTTATCGACAGTTTAGGACTTAGCTCTCTTGTTCACGGTGCTACTACTTCAAGTGCATTAATTGGCTGTATAATCGGGGGTGCAATTTCCGGACTTCTTGCCTCAGCGCTGGGACGGAAAAATACCTTATTTCTTGCAGCTGTATTATTTTTCATTTCAGCATTAGGTTCAGGCAACCCGGAGTTTCTCTTTTTTACAAAGGGAGAGCCTACACTCGGATTGTTATATATGTTTAATTTCTATCGTGTAATTGGTGGAATTGGAGTAGGACTAGCCTCTGCTGTGAGCCCAATGTACATTGGTGAAATTGCACCTGCTGATATTCGTGGACGTTTGGTTTCTGTTAACCAGTTCGCGATTATTTTTGGTATGTTGGTCGTTTACTTTGTAAACTGGGGAATTGCCAACGGACAAACTCTGGACTGGATCAATTCTGTAGGTTGGAGAAGAATGTTTACTTCCGAAGCGATACCTGCAGCTTTGTTTGGTATTTTGCTATTCTTTGTTCCGGAAACTCCACGTTACCTTGCACTAAAAGATAAAGATGATAAAGCACTTGGTATCCTGACTAAAATAAACGGAGCTTCAAGAGCCAAAGAAATTCTTGCAGATATTAAAAGCAGTGTGGAGAAATCTTCAGCCAAACTTTTCTCCTATGGTAAAATCGTCATTATCATTGGCATATTACTTTCTGTTTTTCAACAATTTGTAGGAATCAACGTTGCCCTTTACTACGCTCCAAGAATATTCGAAAGTATGGGAGCGGGGAAAGACGCATCGATGATGCAAACAGTAGTAATGGGGCTTGTAAACGTAGTTTTCACGGTTATTGCCATTTTAACTGTTGACAAATGGGGACGTAAACCACTTCTTATTGTTGGATCAGCTGGTATGGCTCTTGGTATGTTTGCCATTTCAGGTCTGGCCTTTATGGAAGTAATTGGTATAGGAACATTGGTATTTATTATTGTTTATACCGCATCATTCATGATGTCTTGGGGTCCGATTACCTGGGTTCTTATTTCAGAACTGTTCCCAAATAAAATACGTGGCAAAGCTGTTGCCGTTGCTGTTGCTGCACAATGGACAGCCAACTATTTAATATCTTCCACATATCCGGCTATGATGGAGTTCAGTGGTGGTTTTACTTATGGATTCTACGGATTAATGAGTGTGCTTTCTTTGATTTTTGTCTGGAAAATGGTTCCGGAAACCAAAGGAAAAACATTGGAAGAAATGGAAAAATTGTGGAGAAAATAATCCATCAGAAAAATAAAAAAAGAGACACCATTAAAGTGTCTCTTTTTTTTGATATTATTTTGGCTCCCAAAAACATCGTTTTGGAGAAATAATCTTCTCTTCTGCCTTCAAAATTTTCATTGCTTTATCCACTTCTTTTTTATCCAAACCTGAAGCTTCAGCAATTTCACCTGCTTTAAGCGGTTTTCCGGCAACTTTTAAGGTTTCCAAAACTTTTTCTGTGCTCATAAACGTATTCAAATTTTGTATTTATCCCGCAAATCTTTCTGAAACTACCTTCCAATCCAAAATTTTCCAAAAATCTTCAATATATTTCGGACGCAAATTCTGTTTGTCAAGATAATAGGCATGTTCCCAAACATCGCAGGTTACAAGAGGTGTCTTACCTTCCCTCAGCGGATTTCCTGCATTACTTGTTTGTACAATTTCCAGTTCTCCATCTTTGGTTTTTACCAGCCATGCCCAACCCGATCCAAACAAAGTTGCAGCAGCTTTTGAAAACTCTTCAATAAATTTTTCAACCGAACCAAATTTTGCTTCAATAGCAGCTTTAAATCCATCTTTTGGTTCTTTACATCCATCAGGATTAAATTGCATAAAATAAAACGTATGGTTCCAAACCTGTGCCCCGTTGTTAAAAATTCCACCTTCGGCTTTCTCGACTATTTCTTCCAAAGATGCATTTTCAAAACCGGTTCCTTTGACCAAATTATTTAAATTATTTACATAAGCCTGATGATGTTTCCCATAGTGAAATTCTATGGTTTTTTTACTAATGAACGGCTCCAATGCATTATCAGCATATGGAAGTTTTGGTAATTCAAATGCCATAATCTTTCAGTTTAAAAGTTAATATTCTATTTGTTGATTCTTTTTTTGTAAAGGTAAAACATATTAAACTGAAAAAGGATTAAACAAAGAATCAATTTGGAAAGGATTTAAATAAAATGTACCTGAATTTTGTTGACTTTATCACAAATAACTTAACATAATATTTCACAATATTTAAACAAAAACCCCGGAGCCTCTGCCCCGGGGAAAAAAACCAAAAATCAACTAACCTTTAAACCGCCTGGCGACTTCATCCCAGTTGATGAGATTCCAAAAAGCATTTACATAATCCGGACGTCTGTTTTGGTAATTCAGGTAATACGCGTGCTCCCACACATCAATTCCTAAAATAGGCGTTCCCTGAACTTCCGCTACATCCATCAAAGGATTATCCTGGTTGGGCGTTGACGAAACCGCCAGCTTATTCTTTTGAAGTACCAACCATGCCCAACCCGATCCAAACCGCGTTACCGCAGCCTGAACAAATGCATCCTGAAAATTTTTTAATGTCCCAAATGAATCATTAATTGCATCAAGAAGTTCTCCTTCCGGAGCTGTTGCTCCGCCCGGAGCAATCACATCCCAATACAAATTATGGTTATAATATCCTCCTCCGTTATTCCTCACTGCAGTTGATTGACCTGAAACACTACTTAAAATTTCTTCAATAGATTTTCCTTCCAAATCAGTCCCTGCAACTGCATTGTTTAAATTGTTGGTATAACCCGCATGATGTTTTGTATGGTGAATTTCCATGGTCCTTGCATCAATGTGAGGTTCCAACGCTGTGTAATTGTATCCTAATTTTACTAGTTCAAATGCCATAGCTTTTATTATTAAAAGATTTAAATATATTTTATTCTAAAAACAAAATTAACTGCTATTTAGAATTAATCCAAATCTTTACTGCACAAAACAAATTGAAATCATTTATTGTTCATAGGCACAATCAATAATGACTGTTTTTCTGTAGTCAATATTTCAAAATATAATACCAAACAAGCATAGCCACAGGATTTTCAACTCTTTATATTTTTTACTATACGAATACTTTTTTTCTAAAAAAGGAATTCAAAACTGTTACCTTTGGCAATCTTCTTAAAAATGAACAGAGAGATACTAAAATTAGCACTGCCGAATATTGTAAGTAATATTACAATACCCCTACTCGGGCTAATTGACATGGCGTTAATGGGGCATCTGGGTTCAGAAATTTATATTGGAGCTATCTCGCTGGGGGGTGTAATTTTTAATTTTATTTATTGGGGATTTGGATTTCTGAGGATGAGTACATCGGGATTTACAGCTCAGGCTTTTGGAGAAAAAAACCAAAAAGAAATCATCACCATTCTGATACGGGCACTTCTTGTCTCAGGAGTAATCAGTTTATTTATATTAATTCTGCAAGTTCCCATAGCTTGGGCTAGTTTCAATATTATCGGGGGAAGTAACGAGGTTGAAACTTTGGCAAACCAATATTTCAGAATCAGAGTTTGGGCTGCACCTGCTGCCTTAAGCCTTTTTGTTTTCAGTGGTTGGTTTTTAGGAATGCAAAATGCACGTTTCCCAATGGTCATTGCTATTTCAGTCAATGTAGTCAATGTTTTATTTAGTGTATTCTTCGTTTTTGTTCTGAAAATGAAATCTGATGGTGTCGCCTTGGGAACCGCTCTTTCGCAATATGCAGGGTTGGCAATTGCGATTGTTCTTTTGCTAAAAAAATACAGATCCCTGCTTCCGGAAATCTCCAGACAAAGTGTTTTAAACCTAAAAATACTTGTTAATTTCTTTAAGGTGAATACCGACATTTTTATTCGGTCTTTTTGTATCATTTTGGTTTTTACATTTTTTACTTCAAAATCGGCAAGTATTAATGATACCATATTGGCAGTCAATTCACTTTTAATTCAGCTCCTGTTGTTTTTTGCTTTTTTTATTGATGGATTTGCTTTTGCCGGCGAAGCACTGGTCGGAAAGTTCATTGGTGCCAAACAACCACCAAAACTCAGAAAGGTTGTAAAACTTTTATTTTTATGGGGAACAGGACTTGCCCTGATTTTCACTTTAATTTACATCCCGGGAACAAAAGTTATTCTAAAATTACTTACATCCCAAACCGATGTCATTAAAAGTGCAGAACCATATCTTTTCTGGGTGTTCCTAATTCCTTTTGCCAGTTTTTCATCTTTTGTGTGGGATGGAATTTACATTGGAGCAACAGCATCGAAAGCCATGAGAAATACACTTATTGTTTCCACTTTTGTTGTCTTTGCACCAGTCTACTATTTCCTCCATCCAATTCTCGGAAATCATGCTCTCTGGTTGGGGATGATTTTATTTATGTTTTCCCGTGGTGCAATCCAAACATTGCTTTATAAAAAAGCGATACTTAATAGATAATTTCAATGCCGTTAGGATAGCAGCAACTTTCGAAAAATAACCAGCCATATAAAAAATTTTCGGCAAAATCGTTTGAAGTTAAAATTTTATATTCTACATTTGTAGAGCAAGATAAACAAAATGTAGAAATGAAGCTATCAAAAACAGAAGAACAGATAATGGAACACATCTGGGAAAATGAAAAAATCTTTCTCAAAGATTTGATTGAATGTTTGCCTGATCCCAAGCCTGCAACTACGACTGTGGCGACACTACTGAAAAGAATGCAGGATAAAGGTTTTGTTGGTTATAATCTTTTGGGAAACTCAAGGCAATATTATCCTTTGGTAAAAAAAACCGAATATTTCTCCAAACACGTTAAAGGAATCATAAAAAATTATTTTGGAAACTCCGCTCTACAGTTTGCTTCTTTTTTTACTAAAACAAGCAATCTGTCCACCTCAGAACTTGAGGATTTGAAAAAAATTATAGATAAAGAAATCAAAAGAAAAGAAAAATGACAGCGTATATTCTAAAAACTATTCTCTGCTCAGCAATACTTTTTTTAATGTATTTCTTTTTCCTTCAGAAAGAAAAAATATACCGGTTTAACCGTTTCTATTTTCTATTTAGTGTCATTTTTTCATTCGTCGTTCCGCTAATTAACTTTAATCTGATACTGCCAACAAATTCAATCCCTGAATCCTTAAATCTTTCAAAACTCAATTTTCAGGAATTTGCAATTCCACAAACACCAACTTCTCCATCCGAAATACATGTATCATCAGGCTTCGATATAAAACTGCTAATTTATGTAACAGTAACCGCTTTCTTATTTTTACGATTTATTGTGAATTTATCCACAATCATTATTAAAATAAAAAGGCATCAATCAATTGATTATAAAAATGGAGCAAAACTTGTTCTTACTCACAAAAAAACAGTACCGCACAGTTTTTTAAAATATATTTTTATTGATTTAGAAGAGTATAATTCGAACTCGATCAAAAATGAAATACTTAAACATGAAATAACCCATGTAAAGCAAAAACATTCACTAGATATTTTATTTCTGGAAGTCATAACCATTTTCGCATGGATTAATCCTTTTCTATTCCTTTACAAAAACGCAATTCAACTTAATCATGAATTTCTGGCGGATGAATCTGTAGCAAAAAATGCAGAGAGTAAACGCACTTATCAACTTCTGCTAATTGAATCTCCAATCCAGAAAAAAAGCTTGATTATGGTTCATCCATTCAACTATTCACCCATCAAAAAACGAATCATCATGTTAAACAAAAAAACATCGGCAAAAAAGGCCCTTTTAAAACAAATGTTACTTATTCCGGTAGTTTTAGTAACAATGTTCATTTTTAGCACCAAAACTATTGCCACTGAGTTTATAAGTCAAATTCAGCCACCAGTGCAAGGCAAAGCTGAAATAACGCAAGAAGGTATTTCTGAAGAACTTATGAAAGAATTTAAAGGAATAATTGCGAGAAACCTTGTAACAAATAAAAACGGCGACAAACATGTTTCAAACGATATTTCAGAAGCCGATCAAAAACGACTGGAAACCATTTATTTTCAAATGAGTAAAGAGCAGCAAGATGATCAGGCAGTTTCTTTTGTCGCCCTTAAAGAAATGGTTTTACCACGCTCAGTTCCATCAGTGGAGAAATTTGAGTCGTTCAAAGACCCTAAAATGTATGGTGTATGGGTTGATGGGAAAAGAGTTGAAAACGACATGCTTAATAATTACAAAAACACAGACTTTACTCAGGTATCTGTAAGTAAATTAATGAAAAATGCAAAAAACTATGACAAGCATGTCTACCAGGTAGATCTTATGACTAATGATTATTATCAAAGATACTATAGTGAGCAAACTTCGAAAAAAGGTTATATAATGGGACATAAATTAATAAAACAATAATATCAAAAAAATGAAAGTATAGATTACAAATTTAATTTGGATTTATTGTTTTATAGGTTCAATTGAACTTCTTAAAAACAGTAGAAACTGTATGTCCTCCAAAGCCAAAAGTATTGCTTATTGCCACATTAACTTCTTTTTCAACAAAATGATGCAATACAATATGCAAATTAACCGGAATTTGCGGATCAATATTTTGAGTATTTATTGTTGGTGGAATTTTGTCACACTCAACTGCTTTAACACTGCCAATAGCTTCAATAGCTCCAGCAGCGCCCAATAAATGCCCGGTCATTGATTTTGTTGCACTTACATACACTTTATTTGAATCTTTCCCAAAAATCTTGTCAATTGCGAGGCATTCGCCAATGTCTCCAACCGGTGTTGCCGTAGCATGTGCGTTAATGTAATCCACCTCGCCTGCTGATAATCCCGAATCATTAAGTGCATCATTCATTGCCAGCTCTGCTCCCAGCCCATCAGGGTGAGTAGCGGTAACATGGTACGCATCGGACGCAGCTCCGTAGCCCACCAGTTCACAATAAATTTTGGCACCCCTATTTAATGCATGTTCCAGTTCCTCAATCATAAGTACGCCTGCTCCTTCCCCCAACACAAATCCATCGCGGGAAATGTCAAACGGACGGGATGCAGTTTCAGCGTTCTCATTATTGGCTGACAATGCTTTTATCGAATTAAATCCACCAACTGCCGCTTTGGTTACTGCGGCTTCCGAACCTCCAGCGAGAATTATATTTGCCCTTCCCAAACGAATTAAATCAAGTGCATTGGCAATGGCGTGGTTGGAAGAAGCACATGCAGATACCGTAGCATAACTGATTCCATGAAATCCGTAGCGAATTGCAATATGTCCGGAAGCAATATTCCCAATCATTTTGGTAATAAAAAAGGGACTAAACCTGGGAATTTCATTATTTTGCCCAAAGGCAAGTACTTCCTCCTCATAGGACTGAATTCCTCCAATTCCGGTTGCGAGGATTACTCCGATCCTCTTGAGATCGGTTTTCTCAAGCTCCAATCCTGAATCACGAACACATTCGTCGGCCGCTACCAATGCATACTGGGTAAAACGATCCAATTTTCGGGCTTCTTTCCTGTCAAAAAAATTTTCCGGATCAAAATCCTTTACCTCGCAGGCAAATTTGGTCTTATGGTGTGTTGCATCAAACCGGGTTATGGGCGCAGCACCACTTTTCCCGTCCAGCAAATTTTTCCAGTAATCATTTACATTATTCCCAATTGGGGTAACCGCTCCCAGTCCGGTAACTACTGCTCTTTTCATACAAAAAAATTTTTGGGTTTAATAAAATCTTCTTTTTTAAAAAATGAATTAAGGTTTTAAATCGTCAAGTATAGACTGGTAATAACTCTTGTATTCCATCTTTCCCAGTACACCCGATAATTGCAGACTCGCCACAAGGCTTGAAAAAATAACCATAGCTTTACTTTCAGCACTATCTGCAAAAACAAAAATCCCTTTAGTCCTTCCTTTATCGAGTAAATTTGCGAGCCAGCTCAAAATTATTTCAACCATTTTTTTAAGTTCTTGCTGAGTAGTCTCATCAAGGGTTTTAAAATCAGGGCTTAATGAACCAACCACACACTTCTTATTTTCGCGATGACTTTTGATATATATTTTTACCAAGGCTTCCAGTTGCTGCCATTCATCGAATTCACGGCTTTGCATATTTTCAACCATTTCTTCAAACCGTTGAATATTAGTCTTCACAATACTCGTTCCTAGATTTTTCTTTGAAGGAAAATAGTAATGAATGGCCGCATTTTTTATCCCTAACTCAGAAGAAATATCCTGATAACTAAAAGCATTATACCCCTTAGTCCTTATCAGGGTTTCACCCAGTTCAAGTATTTTTTCACGTGTTACTGACATAGATTTTAAATTGCTTTACGATCACAAATATACTTACTAATAAGTAAAAAACAAACATATAAGTATTTTATTATTAGAGCTATTCGCAAAATAATAAATGTGTAGTACTTATAGTCAAATTCAATTCAGACAGATAATCCTAAAACAATAACATATTTTAACGCAACGAATAAAAATGAGGAGATAATCTTTCTTACATTTGTTATACTGAAAAGTTAACTGATTTGTCAACGCAATATTCAACTACCAATTTTCGATTTTATTTGCTATTAAAATAACGGGAGATGCATAAATCTGCTACTCTTAAAAAGATATTAACCATATTAATAAAAATGTTATGTTAGAAACTATACTTCTTGGTTTTATTTTTGGTAGTATCCTTCAATACGCCAAACTTAACAGATTTAATACCATAAGTGGTATCGCAATTCTAAAGGATTTAACCGTTGCAAAAGCAATCGCTTTAGCAATTGGCATTGGAGCCATATTATTAAATATTGCCATTGGATTAGGATGGGCTGATTACCATATCAAACCATTCATTTTAGGTGGAATCATGGTTGGAGGACTCATCTTTGGAGCAGGAATGGCAATACTTGGATACTGCCCGGGCACTTTGGCAGTTTCACTCGGAGAAGGTTCAATGGATGCTCTTCTGGGAATTATCGGAGGTTTGATTGGCGGTGTAGTATACACGCTCGTTTTACCAGCAATTAGCGGAATTTTGGGACCCGATCTTGGAAATATTTCAATAAATAGTTTGACAGATGGAAATTCAGCATTATTTTATATTATAATGGTTATTCTTGGACTGATTTTTACCGGAATCGCTTTTGGCCTACATAAAATTGAAAAACGTGCTGATAAAAATATGAAATGGCTTGCTGCCGGAATTGCACTCGCCGTTTTAAATGTAATTGTATTTTCAAAGGGTGTCAGCAATCGTCCTATTGGCGCTTCAACTACTTACCCATACCTGGCTGATTTGTTAACAGGAGTTACTCAGAATAGTTATTTTGAAAAAATAAGGGTTCCGGGAAATTGGGAAATGTATTTTCTCGCAGGGGCATTGTTGTCAGGACTGGCACTTTCCATATTGCGAAAAGACTTTAAAATTCAGCTGATTCACGAAAATTGGGTCAGATACAAAAACAATTCAGCCATTTCTCGTTCAGTATGGGCGCTGATTGGTGGCTTTATTTTAATTTTTGGTGCCCGAATGGCCGGAGGCTGTACCAGCGGCCATGTGATTTCAGGAGGAATGCAACTGGCTGTAAGTAGTTTGGTTTTTGCATTATTCGTTTTTGCGGGATTATTGATTACAGGTCGCATTTTCTACAAAAAAGAAAAAAACTGAAGGTTTAAATGTTTTTGACTGGATTCTGTTAACTCAAATTTTAATTTGGAAAAATAACGCACCGGGAAGACATCTTTACAATATAAAAGTTACATTTGCACCGTCAATAAAAAAAGTAAATATATGGACGAAGGCCCGTATCATAAGAAATTTAAAGTAATAACCAGTCTGTAAGGGGCATTTGCGGTCTCCTTACAGGAACAAAAACGTAAGGAGGCGAACCATGATTAAAATCTTCAAAACGTTCGGGGGGTATATCGAAATACCAAAAATTGAAAAAGGTTGCTGGATTAATGTGACTGCACCTGATACATCTGAAATTCAACGCTTAAAAGACGATTTTAAATTACCGGATGACATAATCCGTGACATACTTGATGCTGATGAGCGTCCGCGTGTGGAATTCGATGATGAGTGGACGCTGATAATCATGCGTATTCCGGTTGAAAACCAAAACAATGGTGTACCATTTTATACAATTCCACTGGGAATTTTTATTCGGAATGGTTTTACTTTAACCATCAGCCTGCAAAACAATGAAATTTTACCCAGCGAAGAACCGTCTCCTTTCAGAGAACAGTATAAACAAATAACCGATAGCTACAATTTCATTTTAAGGCTTTTTGTTCGTTCAGGCAGTATGTATCTTCGTTATCTCAAACAGATTAACCAGCAAACAGCCGCCATTGAGCAGGATCTCGAAAAATCAATTAAAAACCGGGAACTGAATAAATTATTAAAAATGGAAAAGTGCCTGGTGTTTTTTATTACCTCAATTAAAGCGAATGAAATTGTGTTGGCAAAACTTCGAAATGCAAAGAAAATAACTACAGAAATAAACGAAGATTTACTTGAGGATGCTATCATTGAAAACAAACAGGCCCTCGAAATGGCCCAGATTTATTCCGATATACAAAGTGGAATGATGGATGCATTTGCCTCCGTAATCTCAAACAATTTAAACGTGGTGATGAAACAACTTACCATTGTTTCAATTCTGTTAATGATTCCAACATTGATAGCAAGTTTTTTTGGAATGAATGTGCCGAATATTTTTGAAAATTCAACTAGTGCATTTTTATTGATTGTTCTGGCATCGCTCACACTTTCATTCCTTGGTGTAATTGTTCTTCGAAAGCGACACTGGTTCTAGCAATTTAATTAACAGCCTTACCTCCCTTGCCTTAAAAACAATTCGGTATTGAAACCTTAAATGGAATAAATTAGCCATTATCTATGGTCTGAAACAAATATTATTTAAATTCACCTTAAAATTTAAATAAGAAATTATGCGACCTAAACTTGCTTTTATCCTGATCATCTTTTTTGTGTATTTTTCTTCCAACGCGCAGAATTCTTTAGTAAAACTGGATGTAGATGCTACTCAAATTGTTGGCGAAATGCTACCCATATATGCCTACTTTGGATACGATGAGCCCAATTATACATACCGCGATAACGGAAAAAAACTGTTAGGTGAAATTGCAGACTTAAGCCCTGTCCCAGTTTATGTTCGCACCCACAATTTGCTTACCACTGAAGAAGATGAACCGGATTTAAAATGGGGATTTACGAATGTTTATACCGAAGATAAAAACGGAAATCCGGTTTACGACTGGACAGTCCTGGATAAGATTTTGGGAGCACAGGTGGAAAATGGGTTAAGACCTCTGGTGGAACTGGGGTTTATGCCCAAGGCATTGTCGACTAATCCTGAACCTTATAAACACGAATGGAGTACAAATGGCCCACTATGGACAGGATGGACATATCCACCTGATGATTATGAAAAATGGGCAGAACTTATTTATCAACTGGTATTACACGAAATAGATATTTATGGTGAAGATGAAATAAAAAACTGGATTTGGGAGGTTTGGAATGAACCTGATATAGGTTACTGGTCGGGTACATTTGAGGAATATTGCAAACTATACGATTATGCAGCAGACGCTGTAAAGCGTGCTTGTCCGGAATGCACTGTAGGAGGTCCGCACACAACCAGTCCCAGAAATGAAGGAGGAAGGACTTTCCTCAGCAATTTTCTTGAACATTGTTTGAATGGGACCAATTATGTAACCGGAGAAAAGGGTTCTCCACTTGATTACATCGCCTTTCATGCCAAAGGAAATCCGGTAATGGTTGATGACCACATTCGAATGAATATGGGTGTACAATTGAAGGATATTGAGGAAGGATTTAAAGTAGTAAAAAGCTTTCCGGCATATGAAGATCTACCTATAATCATTGGTGAATGCGACCCGGAAGGATGTGCAGCATGTTCGTGGAAAAGAGATCCTAAATATGGATATAGAAATGGTACCGTTTATCCAAGCTATACAGCATCTTCTTTTGCCAAAATTTTTGAATTAGTGGATCGATATAATGTCAACCTACAAGGTGCACTTACCTGGGCTTTTGAATTTGAAGATCAGGAATGGTTTGCAGGATTCCGTGAATTGGCTTCCAACGGAGTAGACAAACCTGTTATGAATGTCTTCCGTATGCTTGGGATGATGAAGGGAGAACGTGTTCGTGTAACCGGGAATCCTTATCCTGCAAGGAAAGTAATTGAAGAAGGTATACGCGAGCAGCCTGATATCAATGCAATGGCCTGTGTAGATCAAAACGAAATGACAATTATGGTGTGGAATTATCATGATGATGATATACTTGGAAAAATAGATACTATTGAACTTTCAATCCATCGTATTCCCGACGGACAAGTGCTTGTGCAGCACTATCGTGTAGATCAGGAGTTTAGTAATTCTTACACGATGTGGCAAAAGCTGGGAGCACCTCAAAATCCAACAGATGACGAATACAGACAGGTGGAGGAAGCAGGCCATCTAAAATTATATACTTCACCTGAGTGGAAAACAACAGAACGCGGCGGAGTTAATATTCAATTTCCTTTGCCCAGACAAGGTGTATCATTTATCAAATTGGAGTGGTAAGCCTACAATATTTCGAAACTATTAAAAATCAAACTGTATATCCCGATTAATTTAAATAATAAAATCTATGACTAACCAAGTTAAATTCCATAAAAAAATTCAGAAGACTGTATTATTGATCATAGCAATAGCTATCGCAATATCCTGTACAAATATTAAGACAGAAATAGTAGTAGGAAACGACTCCTCTGGTGTTGCTGTTTTATTGGTCGATACCGACCGAAAAATGGGAGAAATAAAAGAAAATATATATGGGCAGTTTCTGGAGCATATTAACCACTCGGTTGTTGATGGCCTTTTTGCAGAGCAAATAAGGGGACGTGGCTTTGAAGCCGAAGATTTTAAAAATTACTGGCAGGCTTTTGAAGAGGACGGGAGTGTAAGTGTAGAGAATACAAAATTTGAAAACGGGGAAAAAAGTGTACGCCTTGCAGTTAATAATGGAACAGCAGGGATTAGACAAGATCGCATATACATTGAAAACGATTACGACTACAACGGCTCTATATGGCTGAAACCGGAAGAAGGAAAAGTAAATATTTCTTTAACGGTAAATGACTCAGAAGGAAATAACATTGCAGAAACAAGGTTGGAAACGTCAGGAAATGGCTGGCAGGAAGTTCCGTTTACATTTAAAGCCGGCACAACCGATACACAGGCATCTATTGAAATTTTGGCAAACGGTGAAGGTGCTGTTTTAGTTGATTTTATTTCAATGATGCGTGCTGATATTCGCGAAAATGGAATGATACGTCCTGATTTGTTGGACGCACTGGATGGATTAAAACCAACATTTATTCGCTGGCCGGGTGGTTCTTACGCCTCAACATATAAATGGAAAGACGGAATAGGAGCACATGTTTCAAGGAAATATCACCCCAACGAAATTTGGGGAGGTTACGCCGATTATTACGGTTTCGGAACGGAAGAATTTATGGCGCTTTGTCAAAAACTGGAAACTGATCCGTTGGTAGTTCTTCCAGCTACAACTACTGATCCCCAAGCTGTTCAGTACGCGATAGACTGGGTACATTATCTTCTTGACCCAGCCACCACGGAATGGGGACAATTGCGCGCCGCAAATGGACATCCCGAACCATACGATGTGCCTTATATTCAAATTGATAACGAACCTATGAACCATGGCCTTTCTCCGGATCAGTATGCTGAAATAGTTAATGTTTATGGTAGCCGGATTCGTGAGATTGCCCCTGATGTAAAAATTGTGGCTTGTGGTCAAAAACGTTCAAACGACCTGAACTGGAGTGAGAAAATTGTTGATATTGCAGGCGATAATTTTGATATTCTTGGATGTCATAATTATGAATATGAACCCGACAAATTCAAAACCGGCGTCAGAAGAATTGAAGAGTACTTGGTAAAACTGAGAAACTACATTTTAAAATCTGAGCACCCTGATATTAAAATAGGAGTTCTGGAATGGAACCTAAGTCGAACTTACGACTGGCGTGCCGGGTTGCACGCAGCGGGAAGTTTAATAAGTTACGAAAAGTTAAGCCCGGAACTTGAATTTAGCTGTCCGGCATTGTTAATGCGCAACACGAGTGATGATCCAACCTGGACAGCCTGGATTTACCACGACCACGTTTCCTGGTTCCCTGGCGGTGGTTATATCGTTGAAAAACTGTTTCGCGAACATTACGCTGAAATACAATACGCTACAACATCAGGTACATTTCGCGAAGTTGAAAATCCTTTTGAAAATCTTATCGACGATATTTCACAATTTAAAGCCGAAGACTGGCGACCAGGGGCTGTTGACGCAATTGCATCGGGAAGTGCCGACGGAAAAAGAATAATAATAAAAGCGGTAAATTACGAAGGAGTCAAAAACACTCTGATTACCCGTGTACAAGGATCTAAGGTGCCGGAAAATGCCAGCGTTAAAATTTATACCATTCAGGCCGGGCCTGATGAGAAAGCAACACTTGAGGAACCTGATAAAATAAAACCAGTTGAATCAACTATGCCATACTCGAAGGATATGACCATTGAGTTAGCTCCCTATTCGGTTGTTGTTGTGGAAATTATTGCTGAATAGAATTTATTTGACCATGTACTTTTCACGGTGATTTAAAAAATCACGATACACCCTGAAATGCTCTGTATCTTCATAAGCGACAGAAGATACCGGCATTTCATCAAAACTGTAAATAGTCGCTTCTTGGCAAGCCAGTAAAATTGGAGAATGTGTTGTGACAATAAACTGCGCATGTCCGCCTTTGGCGTTTTCACTTAATAATTGAAGTAATTCCAATTGTGTTGATGGAGATAGTGCAGTTTCGGGTTCATCCAGCAAATACAAACCTTCCAGTTTATACCGATTTCTGAAAAAAGACATCAATGACTGTCCGTGAGATTGGCTTAACAAGGACTTTCCCCCGAACAACTCCAGTTGCCCCGGGTCGGTTGTTGCCCATTCTTCCAGAATGGAAGCAAAATCTTTAAATATTTGCGCACCAAAAAAAGACCCCGGAACTTTACCGTTTGTCCATTCTATCTTCATGTAACGATGTAAGGACCCTTCATAGCGATTAACCCTTACACGTGAACTCATCCCGTTTCTCCAGATGTAAATACCGGCTGCCTCAGCAATCGCTTCAAGCAATGTTGATTTACCCGATCCGTTTTCACCTACAAATAAGGTAATCGGGCTGGGAAATTCAAGTCTTTTGGTCTTGGAGAACAAAGGCAAACTAAATGGATAATGCTCTTTGGTCGGATACCGTTCCGGCTCAAGGATTATACTTTTTAAATGATACGACATAACAGATTTCGGGTATAATTGATTTTGTTTTCAAACATAACAAAACTATACGGTAGAAGCGCATTATTCACACAGAAACTTATCTGGTCGGTGTAGATTCGAATCTTAAAGCAATTTGAATATAAATCCATGCTAACGGGTATAATTTCCATTGGTCATACTACTCCATAATAAAAACTTCCTCAATTCTCATATCGAATACTTTCGAAATATCGTAAGCTAACTTTAAGGAAGGGTTATATTTCCCTTTTTCTAGAAAAACAATTGTTTCTCTGCGCACACCTGCTTTTTTAGCAAGTTCAAGTTGAGTTAAATTTCTCCTCGCACGAAGTTCTTTAATTCTTGTTTTCATTGGAAATACCAACTTTTGAATAATATAACCAACTAAACAGATAGAATAATAATGTAAATGTAATCCCGAATATTAGCATTTCAGTCTTTAACTCCTTATCTATTTGAAATATAATTATAAAGGTCCACATATATATCGAGAAGTGGAAAGCCCTGGCAGCTGCTCTTTCTTTTATGCGAACCGAAAGTTCATCTTCAGGATTTAAACCTGCTTTTTCGTTTTTGTAGCTACTAAACTCAAAATAAAAGTGAATACCAAACATAAGAACTATCAGTCCAAAAAAGACATACCTTATTGGGCCTAAAGGTGTTTTTGTATTGAAAAGTAAATAACCCAAAATAGCCAAAAATCCTGCATAAGTAAAAATTGAAAAGAAAAGTTTATGAATTTTATTCACAATGATTAGTTATTTATTTCTAACACAAAGTTAGATATTTATAATATTTAATCATAGTTTTCGATGAATTTATTATGCATTTAGTTGTATGACCTTAACCTAACCGGATCGAAAATACTGCATTCCAGTAAGTTACACATGAACAAAACATATTCGACCGTGTTTCCAATAACAAAGTAAAATTTTTATGTTGTACAGATTGATTCAAACAGATTCTTCAAAAACAACAGTTATTATTCGTTTAATTGTCGGGCTGGTTTTTCTTTCCGAAGGCGTTCAGAAATTCATTTTACCTGCCATGCGGGGCGTTGGCCGTTTTGAAAGCATGGGATTTCCCTTGCCAGATTTTTTTGCCACATTTGTAGGAGTTTTTGAAATTGTCTGTGGTGTATGTATCGTGTTTGGATTTTTTACCCGCGGCGCTGCAATTGCCATGCTTGTTAACATGACAGTGGCCATTATTGTAACAAAAATTCCCATTGCCTTTGGCCAAAGTTTTGGACCTTTTATTTTGCGCGAATTAAAAACTTATGGCTTCTGGAGTATGGCTCATGAAATGCGCACTGATTTTGCAATGTGGCTCGGAAGCCTCTTCCTCTTAATTACAGGGGGAGGAAAATGGTCAATCGATTTTTGGCTAACCCGAAGAAAAAAAGGATACTGAAAACACATTCCAATTTGTAGCAGTTTAAAGATGTCACTTCACTTTTATCCTGATTTATATTTGTATAATATACCTTGCAGGAATGGATAAAATACCTTGTGTTTAAAGCAAATGCTTATTATTTTTGAACGCACAAAAATGGTTAATGCATTGAGCCACGAAACATAAATATTTCAACCAAAATAATATCAACATAAGGTAAAAATTATATATCGGATATTATGTTTTACACTTTTTGTTTATATAAAGCCTAGTTTTAACTCATTAAGAAAAAAAACAAACTACGAAATTTAGTAACCTAATCTGCTTTAAATCTTAAAGTTTCAAAGGAAATTAAATATGTACCTAATAGACAAACCATTTGTTTCAGATTTTCTTATTCAAACAATAAGAGATAATAATTACGAAATAATCGCAACTCATACGGCAAAAGAAATGCTTACCGACTATTCTTTAAATTGGATTTCTGAAGAAGAAGCACTGGAAAAAATAAATCGTGATCCGCAAACGGCTATATATTCTAATTCAGAAAATGCTTTGAACTGGATAGAACAAAATCTTCGTGAATGTGAATTATCTTACCAAATTAAAGTTTTGAAGGACAAAGTGAAGTTCAGAGAACTGGTTAAACATATTTTCCCTGATTTCTATTACGAGAAGATAAGCTTAGCTGATATTCAAAATTTTTCTATTAAAGATTGTTCTTTCCCATTTGTGATAAAACCATCGGTTGGTTTTTTAAGTATCGGTGTATATATTGTAAAAAATGAAAAAGACTGGGAAACTGCTAAAAATGAATTGAATTCAAAAAATTTGAGAAGTATATTTCCTGAACATGTCTTGAACACAAACTATTTTATTATCGAAGAGTTCGTTTTCGGAGAGGAGTATGCTGTAGACTATTATTACAATAAAAATGGAGAAGCTATTGTGTTAAACATAATGCATCATATTTTCTCATCAAACACTGATACCAGTGATAGAGTTTACTCTACGTCAAAAGAAATAATTCACAGACATAAAACGGATATCGAGAATTTTTTAAATGAGATAGGACAGCAATTAAAGCTAAGAAACTTCCCGGCCCACGCAGAAGTAAGAATTGATGATAAAGGTAAAATAGTACCAATTGAGATAAATCCACTTAGATTTGGTGGCTGGTGCACAACAGCTGACTTGTTAGGCCTAACCTTAGGTTTTAACTCATATAAATACTTTTTCGAGAATAAAGAACCTGCCTGGGAAAAAATATTCAGAAATAAGGAAGACAAAATATTTAGCATTGTTGTATTAGATAATAATTCGGGAATTTCTCCGGTAAATATTAAGAATTTTGATTATTTAAAACTTTCTGGTGATTTTGAAAATCCGGTATTGTTAAGAAAATTTGATATTAAAAAATATCCAGTATTTGGGTTTGTATTTTTGGAAACCAGTCCTCAAAATGTAAAAGAGTTAAATGAAATACTAACTTCTGATTTGAGAAAATATATCACAACTGCTTAAGAAATGATTTGAAATGATTGACCTGCAAAAAATACAAATTAGCAAAGCAAACGTCACAGATTCTGATATTTTAACGGATATTGCATTCTCTGCAAAAAGACATTGGGGCTATCCCGATGAATACTTTCAAATTTGGAATAACGAATTAACTATAACAAAGGATTATATTCATCAGAATATAATTTATAAAGCTCATATTGATGATCTTATTTTTGGCTTTTATTCGATTATTGAAAACAAATCAGACTTTTATTCCGGAGAAATACTGGTAAAAAAAGGATTCTGGCTGGAACATATTTTTATAAAACCTGAATACCATCGTATGGGAATTGGGCGTTTGCTGATTGAACATGTAATATCGATTTCAAGGAAAATTGGAATTTCAGAATTATTAATTTTTGTAGATCCTTATGCCCGGGGATTTTATGATAGAATTGGAGCTGAATTTTTATATGAGTCAAAATCATCGATTCCGGGCAGACTCATTCCTGTATATAAAATAAATTTACAACAGGCTGCTGATTAGAAAACTATATCTTTAGAAAGGTTAATTTAAATATGAAAGAACTTGGTTTTTTTGGAAAAATAACGGAGCTCATTCAACCACAAAATTGGGAAGGATTTGAACTGGCGCGTGTAGTTGCCGAGCACAAAGAGCGGTATATCGTTCATACAAAAGAAGGCGCTTTTAATGCTGAGATAACCGGAAACCTGCGTTATTCGGCACAAAAAAGAAGTGATTTTCCTGCGGTAGGCGACTGGGTAAAAATTACCATGATGGATAAAGACTCGGCCATAATTCTAAAGGTATTTCCACGCATTTCGGTTTTGGAACGACAAGCTGTTGGAAAATTTGGCGAAACGCAACTAATCGCCGCCAACATCGATGTGGCATTCATCGTACAGGCGGTCGATAGGGATTTTAATATAAACCGAATGGAACGTTACATAACGGTTTGTCACAATTCAAAAACGGAACCGGTAGTTCTTCTCACAAAAATTGATTTAATAGACAATTCAGAACTTAAGAAAATGGTTGCTCAAATCCAGCGAAGAATCAAAAATATTCCAATTCTCTCGCTAAGCAGTGAAACCGATACAGGTTACGAAGAACTTGAAAAAATATTACAACCCTATAACACCTATTGTTTTCTTGGTTCTTCCGGAGTAGGGAAATCGACCATTGTAAACCATCTTGCCGGACAAGAAATCTTAAAAACCAGTTCAATCAGTTCTTCAACCTTTAAAGGACGTCACACCACCAGCCATCGTGAACTCATCGTTTTACCCAACAAAAGCATTGTTATTGACACACCGGGAATGCGCGAAATCGGACTTACCGACAGCGCTGCAGGTATTGAACAAACCTACGACCAAATTGCCGAATTGTCAAAACAATGTCGGTTTAATGATTGTACTCATTCCAATGAAGCAGGCTGTGCCATTTTACAGGCTATAGACAATGGAATTATTTCGGAAGATATGCTCGAAAACTACCGGAAACTACTTCGGGAACAAATTCATTTTTCAAGCTCAATAAAAGAGAAACGGCAAAAGAGCAAGGAACAGGGGAAATTGTACAAGAGTATTATGAACGAAAAAAAGAGAAATACAAACAAATATCAATAAATAAAACTACTTCCTCCCAGAAATTCACGAAGCAGCGATGTTGGCGGAATCTCTTCATCGTCAATGGGTTTGAAATAGGAAAGAAACTTCAATAATCGTGTAGATTCAATATATTCTTTCTGATTTTCAAGTACCAGCTTGAGCAGTGGATCAGCATATTTTTTCAAAACAGCAAGTTCATAAAGGGTGGCCGAATTAAACATGATATCTGCATTTTCCTGATACGGAAAAATGTTTTTATCCTCACCCATCCTCACTGAAGGCCATCGTTTTATAGTTTCATAAGCTGCGTAACCACGGTATTTACTGTCGCGAATTATACGTCGGATCAAACGATTATCTGCTGTGGAAATATGCGTATGTTCGTCAAATGAAATTTGTGTCAAAGCCGATATAAATATTTTGAACGTGTTCTTCTTGTCAATATGCGGCAAGAGGTTTGGATTCATTCCGTGAATTCCTTCAATAATTAAAATATCATCATGGTTTAATTTCAATTTGTCGCCGTTCAGATATCTTTTCCCACGGTTGAAATCAAATTTGGGAAGTTGAATTTCCTTACCGGCAAAAAGTTCTTTCAGCTGATGATTGAAAAACTCTACGTCAATAGCTTCCAAAGCTTCAAAATCATAGTTCCCATATACATCTCTCGGTGTTTTTTCCCGGTCAACAAAATAATTATCAAGTGAAATTTGGTAGGGATGCATGCCGTTAACTGAAAGTTGAACACCTAATCGCTTACTAAATGTGGTTTTACCGGAAGCTGATGGTCCGGCAATTAAAACGACTTTTACATCACTATTTTTTGCATAAATCAGATTGGCAATCTCTGCAATCTTCTTTTCATGCAAGGCTTCCGAGATTTTAATAATATCACCTCCCTTTTTTCGCAGGGTAAAATCATTCAGATGGCTTATAGTTGAAACATTCAATATTTCGGCCCAGTCCTTATGCTCCTGATAAATACCGAACAATTTATCCAGTTTCTCAACACTTTGAAGTTGGGTAAAATCCTCCTGTTTAGGCACCTGGAGTAAAAGTCCGTCAAAATAAGAAACCAACCCATAGTTGGAAATATACCCGGTTGAAGGAAGCAGATGCCCATAAAAATAGTTCCCCAATTCGTTCAAGAAATACAGACTCGAAAACAAATGTCCCTGCTGCTCAAACAATCGGGCCTTATCTTCAAGCCCTTGTTTCACAAGCAAATCAGATATATCATTGGTAAACATTTCTTTTTTAACAAATGGAATATTTTCGCGAATCAAACGATCAATTTCCTTCTTAATGGACGAAATATCGGAATCAGACACAGTTCTGCCCAATCCATTTAACTCGCAGTAGTAACCATTGGAAATACCTTTCTGAATTTTAAGTGCAACGTGAGGAAAAACTTCTTTTATGGCGGCATACAAAACAAAAATAAGACTACGAATATACATCCGGATTCCATCGGGATGAGAAACATCTATAAATTCAATTTTTTTTGTTTTTACCACACAAAATGAGAGCTCTTTTACCTGGTGGTTGACGATTGCTCCGCAAACTATATTTTCCGTTTGAATATTCAGATCATGGCTGATTTCAAGTAATGACGTTCCCATCGGATACGCATGTTCCGATCCAGTATTTTCGCAAAAGATATGTACTTGTTTCATGCTGTAGACTGTTTTCGAGAGATATAAAAGTATAAAAAAAGCCGGAAGTTAGAAGTGGAAAGCCGGAAGTTGGAAGATCAACTGCTTTCTATTTTTGATTTCCGTTTAATTCTTCTTTTAAATATTTTGCAGTAAAAGATTTTCTGATTTTAATGATTTCTTCAGGTGTTCCTGTACACAAAATCTGGCCGCCATTTTTGCCACCCTCCGGGCCCAAATCAATAATATGGTCGGCAACTTTAATGACATCCATGTTGTGTTCAATTACAATAACCGTATTCCCCTTATCAACTAACCGATTTAATACCTCAAGCAAAACCCGTATATCCTCAAAATGAAGTCCTGTGGTTGGTTCATCTAAAATATAAATAGTTTTTCCTGTATCGCGCTTGGCCAGTTCGGCTGCCAGTTTCACCCGTTGCGATTCACCTCCTGAAAGAGTAGTCGATGACTGCCCCAGGGTGATATAACCCAATCCAACCTCTTTTAAAGTTCTTAATTTATTTACAATGGAAGGAATATGCTCAAAAAACTCCACACCCTGATTGATAGTCATATCCAGCACATCGCTGATTGACTTCCCTTTATACCGAACTTCCAGTGTCTCACGATTGTATCGTTTGCCGTTACATTTGTCGCAATGAACATACACATCGGGAAGAAAATTCATTTCAATAAGTTTTAAACCTCCTCCCTGGCATTCTTCACAACGCCCGCCTTTAACGTTAAATGAAAAACGTCCGGGTTTGTATGCCCGTATTTTGGCTTCCGGAAGCTGTGCAAACAAATTCCGGATATCGGAAAAAACACCCGTATAAGTAACCGGATTCGAGCGTGGTGTGCGGCCAATTGGAGATTGATCTACCCTGATAACTTTGTCAATTAGTTCCAATCCTTCCACTTTTTTATAAGGAAGCGGGTCTTCCAGCGACTTATAAAAATGCTGACTTAAAATAGGCTGCAATGTAGAATTGATAAGTGTTGATTTACCACTTCCTGAAACACCTGTTACACAAATAAATTTGCCGAGTGGAATCTCTAAATCTACATTTTTTAAATTATTGCCGGAACAACCTTTTACTTTTAAAATTTTTGCTTTCCCGTTTCTTCTAGACTCAGGAACAGCAATTTGTTTCTTGTCATTGAGGTAGTCTGATGTCAGGGTTTTCGCATTTAGTACGTCCTTTGGTCTCCCTGCCGCAACTACTTCTCCTCCATGTCTTCCTGCGTGTGGCCCCATGTCAATAAGATGATCGGCATGCAACATGGTTTCTTTATCGTGTTCAACAACAATCACCGAGTTTCCGGTATCACGCAATTGTTCCAGTGCCTCAATAAGTTTTAAATTATCCCGATGATGAAGGCCAATACTTGGTTCGTCAAGTATGTAAAGAACATTAACCAACTGCGATCCTATTTGTGTGGCCAGTCGTATTCGCTGTGATTCACCTCCTGAAAGACTCCGTGCTGTTCGGTCTAAAGCAAGATAGTCGAGTCCAACACCCAACATAAATCCCAGTCTGTCGCGGATCTCTTTAATTACTTCAGTACCGATTTTTTTCTGTTTTTCAGTCAACCGATCTTCCAAACCATTAAACCACTCTCCCAGCTCTTTCAGATCCAAACGTGCAAGTTCAGAAATATTTTTTCCATCAATTTTAAAATGTAAAGATTCCTTTTTCAAACGTAACCCATTACATTCAGGACATTCTGTGGTTTTCACAAACTGATTGGCCCATTTTTGCGCTGTTTTTGAAGGATTATCTTCCCGCTGGCTATCGATATATTTTACTACACCTTCATACGACATCAGGTAATTCATACTTGTACCCAATGGAGTATTTTTCAACTGAATGCGTTCGTTTGTTCCAAACAAAACAGCATTTAATCCTTCTTCAGAAATATCTTTTACCGGAGTTTTTAAAGTAAAATCATATTTCTCGCCCAGCGCCTCAATTTGCCAAAAAATAAGTGAATTTTTATAGGGTCCAAGTGGAGCGATTCCTCCTTTGGCAATACTTTTATTTTTATCAGGAACAATTTTATCAATATCTATTTCTGTTACTCTGCCGAGCCCGTTACACTTCGGGCAGGCACCCTGTGGTGAATTAAAAGAAAAATTATGGGGAGCCGGCTCGGTATATGAAATTCCGGTTGTTGGACACATGAGTAAACGGCTGTAATATTTTGCCTCACCGGTTTCATGATCCAGAATCATCAGAATGCCATGGCCATGTTTCATAGCCGTCTGAACTGTATCTTTTAAACGTTTGTCGCTGGCATCGTTCACAACAAGTTTATCGATAACAATCTCTATAAAGTGATTTTTATATCGATCGACCCGGTGATTATGTTTAAGTTCGGTAATCTCACCGTCAATTCTGGCATATAAAAATCCTTTGCGCAAAATTTGTTCAAACAATTCACGATAATGTCCTTTTCTGCCTTTCACAACCGGTGCCAAAATGTGAATTCTTTTTCCTGCAAAATCGTTTTTTATAAGTTGCAAAATTTTGTCATCGGTATATTTTACCATTTTCTCTCCTGTGTTGTAGGAGAAAGCTTCAGCAGCTCGGGCATAAAGTAATCGGAGGAAATCGTAGATTTCGGTTACCGTACCAACTGTAGAACGCGGATTTCGGGTAGTAACTTTTTGTTCGATGGAAATCACAGGACTTAATCCTGTAATTTTATCAACATCAGGACGCTCCATATTTCCCAAAAAAGAGCGTGCATAAGCAGAGAAAGTTTCAATGTAACGCCTTTGCCCTTCAGCATAAATCGTATCAAATGCAAGCGAAGACTTTCCGCTTCCACTAAGTCCTGTAATAACCGTGAGTTTATTTCGAGGAATATCGACACTTATATTTTTCAGATTATGGACACGGGCACCGTGAACTGAAATAATCTCTTCCTCTTCAATATTTTCTTCCAACGAAATATTCTTTGTTTCTGTTTCCTGCATATCGGCTAAATATTATTCCATCACCGGTATTTTTACCGTATATGTTTTTGCTTCCGGATTTCTCAAATATGTTTCACGAAGCCAGGGATTAAAATCTTTCAATAATTTATAGTTAATACCCTGCTCCTTTGCAAAGTCGGCAAAATCTTCAACCGCTCCCGTAATTTCAACTTCACGTGTTTCGATTATCGGATATTTTTCTTCATCAGATATATAAAAGCCGTATTTTTCCGGATTTTCCATTATAAGTTTTAACGCTACAATGCGGTACACATACCTTTGCGTTTCATCCACCAATAACAAATCAAAATACGAATCTGTTTTTTGCCTTTCCACTTGCCTGTCGACTCCTCTCATGCCAGCATTATATGAAGCTGCTACCATACTCCAGCTACCATATTTCTCATAGGAATCCAAAAGGTAATCACAGGCAGCATAGGTCGATTTTTCGACATGGTATCTTTCATCCACTTCCCCATTTACTGTCAATCCATATTCCTGGGCTGTACCTCTCAAAAATTGCCAGAATCCGATTGCATTTGCCGGTGATTCTGCACGGGGGTCAAATCCGCTTTCGGCCACTGCCAAATATTTAAAATCGTCAGGCAGGCCTTTTTCTTCGAGTATAGGTTCAATAATAGAAAAATAACGTGGGGCAAGTTTCAGATAACGCATGGTTTGAGAATGAAAATAGGCGTTTGACAGCATTTCTCTGTCAAGCGATTCTTTTACATCAAACCGCTCTAATGGCAACCATTCCCCTGCAAAAGATACGGAATCCGGCATAAAGGGGGAACGATATTCAGGTTGACTCGAAACATTCTCTTCAACTTGCTGTGAATCAACTGCTGAGCTTAACACGATAACCACTGAAATTACACTTGCTGCCAGAATAGCTGTCAATAAAATCCTCCACCACACTTTCATTTTTGCCTCTTTTTGTTCGGTTATTTGATCACGCTAAAATACATTTTTAGTTGCTGGCTTACAACCAAAACAAAAGGAAATACATTCTGTTTTAGAAACATTTATAAAAGGAAAGCCCGGCAAGATCCCGGGCTTTTAATTTGTGGTTAGTATTGAAGATTTAATCTTCATTGGCAACTGGAATAACACTAACCTGAGAAATGTTTTGGATATCGGAATAATCATACTGATAGAATCCATCATCTCCTACCATGAATAAAAATCCGTTTACAGGAATAACATCGTATGTGTTTATATTTGGGAAACTTGCAATTTGATGATCATCTATATGTAATTTATCAGTAACATCGTAAACTTTCAGGCCTGCATCTCCATCGCAAACAAACAGAATCTGGTCATCAATTCCCAATCCGTAAGGTCCGTGTAAAGGATACGATTCCAACAATGTATTATCAACGTAATTATCTGAAAGTTTCAGCACGTCAAGTCGGTTCACATTACTACCACATGTATTTCCACCTCTTAAGGTTATATAAGCGTAACCATCGGCGACTACAACCGGATCGCAACTGGTAACATGCCAGAATTGCCCGATATAGTTAGGAACTGTTGGGACTTCCAGGCTGTATATGCGCATTCCTGATTGTGTTCCAAAAAACATTTGCCCATCGGTAATAAACATGGTTTCAATATCCCAACCTACATTCTGGCTTCCAATATTATTTGGACTCTCCGGATTTTTTACATCGAACATATACAAATTGGAATTATCCACAGCATATAAATAATCGTTGTATAAACCAAAACGTGCCATGGAACCACCGACCCCAAAACTACCCCCGTTACTTGCAGCAGGAGCGGCGTTACTAAAATTGATTGCATCTTCAGCACCATAACTTAACCTATAATAGACAGGGTAATAATATTCCATTTTCTGGCGGATCCTTTTAATCTCCCATTCGATCACAACACCCTTTTCCTCATCAACTTCAGCAACACGATAATTTTCGTCGAAAGGTGGTGTGGTATACGGAAAAACTTCTTCTATTCTTTTTACTTCCTGAAGATTATTTATGTCTGAAATATCAATGGCAACAAGATCAACATAGCTATCTGCGTACAAAATATTGTCTTTAACAGCAATATCAACATTCCCTGGAATTTCTAAAAAACCAATATTTTGCGGGTTCGAGGGATTCTGATTATTAATAATGTGAATACCTTTTAACTCTTCATTAATAAATATATAGCCGTCTTTAAAATAGATTTTACCCGGATTTACCAAATCACAAGCCTCAGTCATTTTTACCGAGGTCCGCAATTCTTCCCAGCTCATATAAACCGGAGAATTGGCGGTAAAAACCTCGGTATACTCATCCATACAGGAATTTAATCCTGTAAATAAAACAAGTAATGAAAATATATATTTGATTGTTTTCATGTTCTGAAAATTTAGTTTAGAAGGATTCCTATTTTTAATGTAAGCCGGTTATAGTCTATATCGAGACGATAATCATTTTCAACATTTTTGTATTGTAGCCTGTGAAACTGATATCCGGCGGCAATTGATATTCCAAAATTATAGGAAAACATATATGTGTATCCGATTCCCGGATTTACAAGCATACCTCCGTCCGGATCTAGATTATTCTGTTCCGGATAAGGACCGGGCCAGATACTGCTCCAATTGGGATAAACATCGTAATATACAGCCGGGGGGCCATCTTCCAGTGCTACCTCGTAACCTACCTTCAGGAAGGCGTATGGTGAAGATAAATTGTCCTTAAATTTGTATTCTAAATTTATAAAGGCTGGCAAATACGATTCCTTCAAGAACTCAACACCTAAACCCATTCCCAAAGAAAACTCCGGAGTAAGATGATAATTTACAGAGCCTGAGAAACTAAAAGGAGCCGACTGATTATTTTGAGAATTACCCAGTAGAAGTCCTGCTTCTATACGATAAAAAATATCATAGTGGGCAACTGAATCCTGAGTCTGCTTGATTTTGGTGCCCCGAATTCCAGTAATGGTATCAACTTCCGATTTTTCAAAAGTCCATATATTTCCTGCTGAAACAATATGGATTTTATCATTCGAATATTGATATTTACCTTTTAGAACTGTCCCGTTTTTTAAATGAATGTACCCTTTCTCCAATTGAGAAAATACGGGAATTACTATTAAAATAGCAATAAGCAACAGCCACAATCTTTTCATAAGTTCAAACATTTATGAAAGAGATGTGAAAAGGATAATAAGGGTTGCGTGTATAAAAACTAATTTGAAAAAATTTCCTGGTCTATCAGTTTGACTGCCCTTGCCATTTCAGAAGGGCTTATATCCCTGTAATCAATTCCATTTCTGACGAGCAATCGGCGAACCACCCTACGATGTTCCGGAAATAACTGAATTAATGATTTGCGGTTGTTTTTAATTCTAACAACATCGCTATCAGGAAGAACAACAAAAAACTCATCGTGTAAATCATACTCTGAATTCAACATGTTGCCCCAAACATCTTTATATACAGATGTAACAGTAACAATTGTTCTGTGCCAAAGCCATAGTTTTATTTCTCCGTCATGAAGAATATTATAATAGTGTTCTCCTTTGTGGTATTTATCGCTATATATTTTTTTGAATAATCTTATATCGTTTGGGTTGCCATTAAAAGTAAATTCATTAACAATAAATTTATCCAGGTCTACCAGACTTCCTGTTCTTTTATTATACCATATAAGTTCCTCGGTCAAAGTATTCAAATTTAAATACAAGCTATCATAGTTGTCTCCGTTTTCCAGCAGAATACTGCCCAATTGCCATTCATCATATAAATAAGGACTCCCCTTAAATGATGGTTCAATATAATGCCGTTTCCCTGTTAATTTGTAGTTAAGCGAATTTGCCTCAGTTGAAATTTGATTTACTGATTTATAAAATTCCTGTCCACTTGAAGCAAAAGTTCCAAGAATAAGTACAAAAAGAAACCATATTTTAATCAGTACTTTCATTTTACTTCTACTATTTTATTGCAGTAAGTAATCTGGTTATTATTATCAACTAATATTAGGCGAATATAAATATGACCTTTAATATCAGATGTAAGAAACTCAAACTCATTATGACTATCCAAATCTTCGAACGAACTACGATACAATACCTTATTAAAATCCGGAGCGTTCGAACTCATCAACTTATTATTAATAAATATTTGATTTTTGGGCGGTTGTATACATAAATATTTAATATGCGCGATCTTCGGATTATTATCTACCCAGGTAAGTGATCTGTTTTTTGTATAAATCGATAAGACACCGGGAAATACCAAATCACTCAAAAAACGTTCGTAATAAATAGCATCTACCTTCCTAATATCTGCTGTTCCTAAGGGTTTAATTATATTATTATCGAAAACCGGAATACCGTCAATAAGTTTCAATGGCTCATTATCAAAAATACTAGTATTCCCATAGTTAAGCAGTCGAATAGTTATTTCATCTCTTCTTTCCCTGTACTGTACCCCTGTTAATATTTCTCTTGAAATCTCCTGGAAATCAGGCAAATCAATAAACAGATTAGGATCAAAAGTTGCTGTTGGTTCGCCGTAGAAAGGATATTCAAACTGTTGTGGCTTTGAAAAATAGTCTGACCCCGTTATCGAATACCCATTAAAAAGCTTATCAAAATAAGATGCTTTTAAAATGTTATTTGCAAAAATCTCTTCATCATAAGTCAATACTTTCTCCTCCATTATAGTATTCTGAACATTGGAATAGTCGTTAATAAGTTCAATTCTATATTCCAGATTATATTCAGAAACCGCTTGAAGAACCAGATCTGCCGTTCCAACTGCATTCCTCAGATAGAAATAAAACATTCCGTTTTCATCGGTGACGCAATAATCAAAAAAAGGTATGGAATCTGGAATACTTAACAAAACGATAACGTCTGACGCCGGTGCATCATCAAACTGACTTTTAACAACTTTGCCCGTAATCAGTACTCCATTCTTTTCAACCAGTTGAATCGGCGCAGATGTATTAACTGATAATTGTTTTGGCAAAAAGGAATTAAAGTACCTTTCGGAATTCGGATCAGATATCCCTGCAGAAATCCATGCTTTTTGGTACTTACCTGATTCATTTTGCGGAATATCAAAAGTTACAGAAACTTTTTCCCTTGTTTTGTAGTTTTCTTTATCAGTTTGAATTGTAACACTTCTATTCAAAACGAATTCTTGTAACTTTCCATCCGGTACCTTAATCGTATTTATATTTTCATCGAAACGATTGTAAATATTAATAAATCTCTGATTTATACTGCCCGACTGACTATTTTTTTGCACCAGGGAAAATGGAATTAATTCATAAATTCCCGTAGAAAGAGAATCCGGCACAGGAATATATCCTTTACCAAACGAGCCTTCGCACAGAACCGTTACTTTCAGTATATGATTATTTTCTGAATCATCAAGTTGAACATGCACAATCTGGCTCAAATCAACCTGGTTCTCACTATATATAAAAACATTAAACCAAATTGTATCGCCAGAAATAGCATATGATTTATCGGGAAACAAGTGAATCTGTTCCTGCGCTATTACTTCTTCATTAAACTTAATAAAAAGTAATAGAAATAAGATTGGAATAATATTTAAATTCACTCTATTCATCGGAATATGATTTTGAATAAGATTCCCAAAAATCTGGTTGAATATCCTTAATTGTCCCTTCTTTGGGGATTTCATAAAAATAGGGTATATTTCTAAATAGACTTATAGAATCCCGTTTTTCGAAGTAATGCAAGTAATACCTTTTTTCAACCATTGAAGAAATCTCAAAATTTCCAAGAACTACCTTTTCAGGATCTGATACACAAGATATATTTCCTTCAGCCTGAACATATACCGGGTCAAATATTTTCCCTTCAGAATCCAATTGGCTATTCAAATCTGAATAATAGTTATATGTATCTTCGTTTAAACCATATTGATACATAATATATATATAGCCTGCAAAAAGTACAGTATCAGGAATATACTTGAAATAATCTTTTTCAAAAAATTCCAGCGGGTGCTTGGTAATATCTTTTACTGTGCTGTAGCTGGGAGGGCCCGCTATATCGAAAACCCCAGTTGGGTATATAGATCTCCATAAATAAATTGGCATCGTTACAGGAAATGGAATAGGAGGAAAAACTGTATCATAAAAGTTTAAGTACTGAATAACTTTTCTTGACGAAAAACGATAATACGTTAAGTCTCCTTTATTTTCAATATCCACATAAATCTGAATTCCATCTTCTTCTATTATATTGTCCGATGAATTTGATGCACCTTGCACAGAAACCCGGGTGGTATATCCTACATATATTGAATCGAAAACCGGAGTAGCCGGAACTGTTTGCATTTCTGACTGGTAGACTTCTCCATCGTATTCTATATAAAGAGAGTAAGCTTTATTTGGATCAAATTCGTAGTCCAACAAATATGTTCCCTTATTCGTTTCTGTACATCTAATTTGATTACTATTATTATCTACCAGGAAAACCGCTGCCCCCGAGACACGTGGATACTCTTCAATCTCTTTATTAAACCCAATGGTTTTGTATAAATAAATTTCGTTTTGTGTATGATTGGAAACTAATACAGCTTCTACAACTAAAAAATCATCAACATCATCCAATTTCGGCGTGTAAACTTCTTCGCATGCAATAACTGCAGAAACGATTAATATGATATATATTAACTTTCTTATCATGCTCAGAATGTGAAATTATACGTTATTGATGGAATAGGAACCCCAATCACAGCAAGTTTGAATAAAGAATACATGCTATAGTTGGTTTCTTTTGTGGCTATCGTTTTCCTGTAATAAACTGAATAAGGGTTTTTTCGTCCGTATAAGTTATAAATTGAAAATGTCCAACTTCCCTTCCACATACGTTTTTTCCTTAAATTTTCGTCAAAGGTTACAGAAATATCAAACCTGTGGTATGGAGGCATTCTGTATTTGTTTCTATCTGAATAATACACCATTGTACTTCCAGCGTATTCGTAGCTAACCTCGGGCAAAGTAACAGGCCTTCCGGATATGAAAACAAAGTTACCCGAAACCCTCCATCTTCGACTTATATTATAATTAGCAACTATCGATAAATCGTGTGGTTTATCATATATCGACGGGTAATATTTCCCGCTGTTTATTTGTTCGTCATCAAAAACACCAGTCGTTTTTCTCATTGTTCTTGAAAGCGTGTAATTCAACCAACCCGTTAAACGACCATCAGGCTTTTTAAGAGATAATTCAAGCCCATAAGAATAACCGTCTGACGGGACCAAGTCTGTTTCGAGGTGTTTATTCATAATAATTTTTGCCCCGTTCTTATATTCAATCAGGTTTTGAAGCTGCTTATAATACACCTCTGCAGAAATTGAATATTGTCGTAAAAAATTATTTTTTTGTAACCCCAAAGCAAACTGATCATTTATTAATGGTTTGAGGTAATAATCGCTTGTTTTCCATATCTCAGCCGGCGATATAACCGCATTGTTACTTATTTGATTAATATACTGACGCGTTCTCTGATAACTTAATTTATAAGTAATTCCCCCATCCGTTTCAAAACTTAATGCCATACGCGGTTCTATACCACCATAACTTTTAACAATTTCTCCGTTACCAAAAGTTAACGAATCAACAACACTGTTAGCACTTCTTACTTTATTCTCATCATACAATAATACTGTCTTTTCGCCCATAAGGGCAAACTGACTGTAGCGTAGTCCAACATTCAAAGTTAGGCCCTGAACGATATCAAATTCATCGCTAAAATAAAGAGCCCCCTCCAATGCATTTTCACGGTCAAGTTTGTCGGGAGTAATTATTGTGTTCTCTGAAACAGATGTAATTTCTCCAGGATCATTTAAATAATAGATTGCATTAAATCCCGCTTGTACATTGTGAAGCGGATGCGGATGCCAGATTAGATTATATTTTGCCGAACCATACTGGATTTTATTATCAAGATAATATGCCTCAAAATCTTTCCCATCAGCATAATCAGTTAAACGGAACTTATATTGACTATAAGAAACATTAAGCTCTGCATTTAATTTTTCACCGTATTTGTTATGCGATTCAACATTGAACAATGTATTACCGTAATCATTAACTGACTGAGCACTTGTACTGAATTCGTCATTGCTTGCATATCCTATGATATTCAACCAGTTATTGTTATCAAATTTATAAGATATTTTCCCACTCAAGTCGTAAAAACTTGTTACACTATTGGAAATATCCGGATCAGGGATTTGTTTTAAAACCCAATCGGTATATGACATACGGCCTGCCGTAACAAATGTGAGTTTTTTGTTTTTTGTAAGTGGACCATCGAGTGCAAGTCGGGAATTGATAACTCCCAAGCCACCGTAAAACTTAATTTTATCCTCGTTCCCGTCCTTCATTTCAATTTCCATAATCGATGAAACACGTTCTCCGTAACGCGCCGGTAACCCGCCTTTAAAAACCCTCATATCCTCCACTACGTCAGGATTAATGGCGGAGATAAAACCAAACAAATGAGATGTATTAAAAACCGGTGAATTATCCAGCAAAATAAGATTCTGATCGGAATTCCCGCCCCTTACATTGAATCCGGAAGAAAGTTCTCCCACAGACTGAATTCCAGGCAACATAACAATACTTTTCATCACATCCCTCTCTCCCATTAACAAGGGTAGAGTTTCTATATCCTTAGAACTCATTTGAACCATACTCATTTGAGTACGCGAAGTATTAAACTCATCAGCAAAAACAGTAACTTCTGCTATGTTATGGGTTTCTTCGAATAACTCAAATTCAACTGTTCCGGGTTCTATTAAATTAATCTTCTTTTCATAACCTTGAAATCCCATAAATGAAATACTCAAAAAATGTTCTCCGGTTGGAAGTTCAAGTTTGAATGTTCCATCTCCAACAGTAGTCGCTCCCTTGTCCAGCTTTTTGTTATATATTACAGAGCCGGGTAACGGGTCGCCAGTCTTCCCATCAAGTACCCTTCCTGTTATTAATGCTGTTTTATACCGCCCTTTATTAATCGGATTACCAATAACCAGAGTTTGGTCAACACCTTCTAGATTTGTTCTTGTATCCAGCCTACGAGGAAAAACAATTACTATATTATCCTGAAAAATTTCATATGTTAATTCGTGATCTAAAAAAATACTATTCAAAGCCCGTGATAGCGGATTATTATCAAAAGAAGTATTTATCTGATACTGATCTACCCAGGCACTTTTGAAATATACTTTTATTCCGTATTGATTTTCAAGAGTTTGAAAGAAAGTCGTTAGGGGAACATTTTGAAAATTACCTGAAATACGAATTTCCTCAATATTTTGTGTATATCCGCTCAATGTTATCAATATGGATAACATTATGCCAAGGAGCCTCAATTTATTGAAGAAATGTTTATTCAAGTTTGTCTTTATTAGTGTCGGTCTAGTAAGTTATCTATAAGTACCTGTGTTAGATAAAATATTACAAAAAAGGTTTAACTTTCAAGTGAATAAATTTCACAATTTAAATCAATCTATCCTAAATGTAATATAAATATATCAGCAAAAATATTAAATCTTTTCAAACAAATGTTCTTTTGTATTTTTCAAACCCAAATATTCGTAAACTTTATGAACGAAATAAATTCAATTTAACCTATTTGTCAGGATATTCTTTATATCGTGATTCCCAAAAATCGGGTTGAATATCTATTGTAGAACCTTCTTCAGGAATATCATAAAAATATGGTATGCTCCTAAATAATCTTATTGAATCATCTGTTTTATAATAATTTAAATAATACCTTTTTTCAGTCATCGAAGAAATCTCAAAATTTCCCAGAACAACTTTTTCAGGATCTGAAACACAAGAAATATTTCCTTCAGCCTGAATATATACCGGATCAAATATTTTTCCTTCGGCATCCATCTGGCTACTCAAATCAGAATAAAAACTATACGTGTCTTCATTAAGTCCATATTGGTAAAGAAAGTAAATATAACCTTCAAATCTTGAGGTATATGGAATATACTTGTTATAATTCTTTTCAAAAAATTCAATCGGGTGCTTGGTGATATCTTTTACTGTACTGTAGCTGGGAGGGCCCGCTATATTGAAAATACCGGTAGGGTATTTAGATTTCCACGTATAGTGGGCAATAGGTATGGGTATAGGAACGAGAGGGAAAATGGAATCAACATAGTCTATGTATTGAATAACTTTTCTTGAAGAAAAACGATAATACGTTAAATCTCCTTTATCTTCAATATCCACATAAATTTGAATTCCATCTTCTTTTATTATTTTGTCTGATGAGTTAGATGCACCTTGTACTAACACCCTGGTAGTATATCCTAAATACATTGAATCAAAAACCGGCATATCCGGTAATGTTTGTATTTCTGACTGGTACACTTCTCCATTGTACTCTATATAAAGATAGTAAGCTCCATTTGGATCAAATTCGTGGTCCAACAAATAGGTTCCCTCATCAGTTTCTGAACATTTAATTCGATAATTATTATTATCTACCAGAAAAACCGATGCTCCTGAGGCACGTGGATATTCACGAATCTCTTTGTTAAATCCAATTGTTTTATAAAGTTTAATTTCATTCTGTATATGATTGGAAATTAAAACAGCCTCAACAACTAAAAAATCATCCACAACATCTAAACCCGGTCTGTAAACTTCTTCACAGGAAACAATTGCAAAAATGATTAGTATGATAAATATAAACTGTTTTGCCATACCTGGATGTAAGATTATAAGTTATTTATGAAATTGTCTTTAGCAACTCCTATAGTCAACTTTTGACCTAAAAAGATCCTGCTTAATGTTATCAGAGTATAATATTTTGCTTAAGAGTCTTAATTTCATAGAAGAAATGTTTATTCAAATTTTATACATGTGTGGCGGTCCAATGACAGATTTTTAAGTATTCAAATTAGATAAAAGATTTAACTTCCCTGCGAATAAATTTACAATTTAAATCCAATCTATCCCAGGAAATACTTAAATTCATCATAAAAATATTAGCATTTTTTCGAACAATTGTTCCTTTCCTATGGTTGGTTAGATATTTTCACAACCGTCTGACTAAAATTCATAGTACAAGCCTGTATAAACTCCAATTCTATATGGACGGAAACTCACATCCGGATTTTGGTTTATGGAGTTTAAATAATAACTAAACCGGGGTTCAACCGCCAGAGAAATGTTCTTGCCTAATCCGTAATTCACTCCTAACCCTACTGTACCTGAGAAATTTACAGTTGAAATATCTCTGGTTCTTCCAATATTCTGGTTACCATACTGGTTTTTCATATACACCTTGTTTCCGGTTACAATCCCAGCGTTTAGTCCTCCCAGAATTTCAACTCCAAAGGTTGCATCAATCAAAGAATATCGGAGATATAAAGGTACTTCAACAAACTCGAAAACCTGCGAAAACTCACCTTCAGTAATTAATGCCGGGGCATTAGCGCCAAAATCCATTTCATCAATAGCGGAACTAAGCTCTGTACCCTGTGGTGTTTTGGAAAATTGTATAATCCCTGCAGTGCTATTCATAGCAATTTGCCCGTTAGCTAAATTTACTTCCGTATTAAAAAAACCACCATCGAGGCTACCGTAATAACTTTCTGAACGAAAATTAAATCCTCCTGAATTGGTTGAACGCTGACCATTCTGCGCATAATACACTCCACTTTCAACACTCCACCTTTTACCTGCTTTCATTTGTACCGAAATTCCGCCAGTAAGATTTGCATTTCCGTTTTGTCCGGAATAGGTCATCGCATTGGAATAGGCTTCTGAATAACTTGAATTTTGTGACGAGTAGCCTGGTGATACCTGTGCACCAATTTTCCATTTCAACTCTTCCTTATCCAGATTTCTAATATTTTCTGCTATCAAAATCTCATCCGCATAACTCATTTCATTAACAGGAACTGATATCTGCTTTATTTCAATTTTTTCTTTTTCTTCCCTTGTAAACAATGCCTCCACTCTATCAAGCAAGTTAAATTCTGAATCTTGTCTTTTTGTATATTCGGAACCATCTGATGTTAATGAAACTTGTGAATTTTCAACCTTGGCACCCAATTCAGGTGTTGCCTCTGCAACATCGGTTTTAGGTACATTATTTTCCAAATTAGAATCAACACTTTGATCGGTTATAACATTTTGGGATTCATTTAGTGCCATAGCTTGATCAGCTTGAGTAGCACTTTTATTGTCAGCTTCCGGCGTTAACAATTCATCAGACTTTTGGGTATCCTGAATCCTGTTTTCTGATACAGCAGGAATAATCTCAGCTGATTTCTCATTAAAATACCAACCGGCCAGAAATGCAAGTACAACCATCGCCGCTGCTGCTATGCGACTGATAAAAATAATCTTCCGTCTTCTTTTTTGTGCCTGCAACTGCCCCTGTATATTATCCCAAACATGCGATGGCGGTTGCTGCGAAAATCCGTTCAGTTTTTCGCGAATGGCTTTATCTATATTTTGTTCCTCCATATTCATGCAGAGTAATTTTCATTTGTATCGACAACTCTATAAAGCTCAATTACTTTTCTTTTTAAAATATCCCTTGCTCGTGCCAGATTAGATTTGGACGTCCCTACGTTTATTTGCATTTCTTCGCTTATCTGCTGGTGACTCAATCCTTCCATCACAAAAAGGTTAAAAACCATTCGGTACCGTGGCGGAAGTTGCTGAATCAAGCCCATCAGTTCTTTTGCTGATATTTTATCCAAAATATCTTCCGATATTTGCTGGTTGTCGTATATTGAAACATCTTCCACAGGATGCAACATATTTTGTTTCCTGTATTTTTCAAGAGAGACATTCACCATAATTCTTCTAATCCAACCTTCCAAAGAACCCTCATGCCGGAATCCTTTTATATTTGTAAACACTTTATAAAATCCATCCTGCAAATTATCTTCTGCCTCAGTCCTGTCCTTCGCATAGCGCAGGCACACACCAAACATTTTTGGTGCAAATAGTTTATACAACGTCTCCTGAGCCCAAGCATCACCGGAGGCACAAGCTTCAACAATATTTTTAAGGTCTTCCAAATCAGGTCATAAATGTTCCGTTAAAATTAAGGATAATTCAACAACACTATAAAAATGTTTATCCTCAATTTCCGTGCTATAACTTTAAACTACGCGAAAACAATATTCAGATGAAACTATAGGATAAAAGGTTGCGTTATCATAAAAGTATCACGCAACCTTTTTACCCAGGCAAACATCTGTGCCAAAAGAAAAAGGTTCAACAGAAAAAAATAGTCCCATGAAAACCAAGTTTTTATTCTCTTTTATTTTAGCTTTTCTCCTTATGCCAGGCTGCGATCTGACAGGTCAGGATGATGAAATCCATGAAATTGAACTCACCGAAAAAACAGCAAAACTAATTGAAGCTGAGAATGATTTTGGCTTTGAAATATTTCAAAATATTTACAAATCTGAATCTGAGTATGAAAATATTATGGTGTCACCGCTAAGTATAAGTCTGGCTTTGGCAATGACTTACAACGGAGCAAATACCGAAACCAAAACCGCGATGGAAAAAACACTGAAAGTTTTTGGATTAACTCCTGAAGAAATAAATACTTCATACCAGACACTTGTAGATGGTTTAAAATCACTGGATAACAAAGTTCTTCTCGAAATTGCAAATGCTATTTATTACCGAAAAGGCTTCGATGTTGAGCAGGATTTTATTACCACAAACCAAACATACTATAATGCAGAAATTGAAGATCTAGATTTTAATTCTGCCAACGCTTTAGAGACCATAAATGGTTGGGTTGCCGATAAAACCCACCAAAAAATAAAAAAGATTCTCAACGAGATTTCTCCCGAACACGTGATGTTCCTGATAAATGCAATTTATTTTAAAGGAATTTGGGAATCGGAATTTGAAAAGAAAAACACAGAAAGAAATGTTTTTTTTAAAGAAAACGGTTCAACTATTCAAAGTGATTTTATGAACCAAACGAATACAGTATCCTATACCAGCAACAATTTATTTAGTGCTATTCGACTTCCATACGGAAAAGGAAACTACAATATGCATGTTTTTCTTCCAAACCAGGATAAAACGATTCAGGATGTGGTTGATAACCTAAATAAAAACCAATGGGATAGCTGGATGCAGAGCTTTTACGAAAAAAATATTGAAATAAAATTCCCTAAATTCAAATACGCTTATGAAATAACCTTAAATGACGTATTATCTGAAATGGGAATGGGTATCGCATTTACGGGAGCTGCAGATTTTACCGGAATAAACAAAAACGGCCAGCTACAAATCGATTTTGTTAAACACAAATCATTTATTGATGTTAACGAAGAAGGCACTGAAGCTGCAGCGGTCACGGTCGTGGGAATTGAATTGACATCCATGCCACAAAACTTTGTTTTTAATGTAAATCGCCCGTTTTTGTATGCTATCACTGAAAAAAGTACAGGAGCTGTTCTTTTTATGGGAACAGTTAAAAATCCTGTTTATGAATAATTTGCTATTGACATAAAATAAAAAAACTGTTTTTTGCGTTCTTATTCAACAGAAACAAAATGCCATGAAACAATTATTAATCACCTTAATAGTTGCCGCTTTTCTATTTACCGGTTGCCAGAAAAATGATGAATTGACCTTCACCGAGACTGGCACAGTAGTAGATTATGCTGGTGCAAGTAGTTGTCGATTTGTTATTGAACTCGATAACGGAAATCGTATCCAGCCATTATATTATCCTACGGGATTTACATTTTCACAGGGTCAGCGTGTTTTGGTTGAATACACAGAACTAACCAATATAATTCCAACATGTGACCGTGGTGCTGCAAGCGATATCGCCTATATTGAAGAATTAAGTTGCGCACCTTATGTTGATTTGTATTTTAATAATTATGACAGTCTTGCCCGTGACCCTGTATATATCCACGAAGCTTTTGTTGATGGCAATTGTCTGCAAATAAAACTTTCTTACAGTGGAGGATGTAAAGAACATACTATAGATCTGGCAAGAATGCACCCCTGGATTAGTGGTTCTTCTGCTATTCCAACATTTGAAATCAGGCACAATGGTAATGGCGATTTGTGTGAAGCGTCGTTCACAAAAGAGTTACGTTATGATTTAAGCCCTTTGGTGGAAGAAGGAAAAACTGAATTTATTTTACAAGCAAAATTGGCTAACGGTGAAACTTATTCCGAGATTTTTGATTTGAATTATTAATAATACCATCACCCGTATTTTTTTGATACCAGGTTAGTCTTTAAGGTTGTCCGAATTTTCGGGCAGCCTTTTTTTAACCAATTACTTTAGGATTAGTGTTGTTGTTTAGTTTGTTCATTTTTAAAGATTATTTGAACTTGCAAATCAAAAATTACTATTTTATTTATATGCTAATTTCCTGTCTTTATAAATTCTTTTAAAACTCCCTGTGAATAAGTTTTTGAAACAGGAATTACCAGCTCGGAAGGAGCATCAATTTCAAGTTTTAATCCATCTTTTTCTTTTCTTATGAGTTTTACTTTCTCAAAATTTATAATAAAAGAGCGATGACAACGGATAAATGAATACTCCGAAAGATACTCTTCCAGATTTTTCAAACTGTTACGAAGCAGATAATGCGCTATTTTCTGTTTATTTAGGAAATAGATGGTAACATAATTGTCGGCAGCTTCAATATAAAGTATATCAGTAGGTAGTATTGAAAACCGCATAACATGCTTCTCATCGTAAAAAGGCAGAAGTTTGGTTACCTTAACTGTATTTTCTTCCAGTTGCTCAAGATTTTCCAACTTCAGAGCTTTATCTTTCCACGAAAAATAAAGGGTGAGTATAATGTATGGCAAAAATACAACCAAGGCCGTAATTTGAAGGGAAACCACAAAATCATCTACAATATCATGTTTTTCGTGAAGAAAAAATATTTTTAGCAGGGTATAAACAAAAGCCATCATAGCAATCTCCATTAATTCCCAGCTTCCATACTGCAAATAATTTAATTTATACTTCTTACTCACCCGGAACATTAAAATACGGCTGATCACCATTACTAAAATCCCCGTTAAAATCAATCCACTGGAATATAAAAACAGTTCGAGCTTGGTAACATTAAACCATGTATTTACCCCAAATGGTGCATATATATTTATAAATACTAAAGCAAATGCAGCAGTAAAAAAAATACGGTTGACGATATTCTTTTTAAAAACCAAAAATTCGGGTATCCTTTTTTCCCAAATGAGCATAACACAGATTTTCTTCAAAAATAAAGCTTAAATAAAGAAATCATACTAAAATTGAAAAATCTAACTATCAAATTTCACCCCACAATAACTCAATTCCTCCCACTATTTAAATTCCCATCCCTGATTTTACGTGGTAATCACATTCTTTTGCAACCCAACATTAAGCCTGATAATTTCACACTATAAAAATAGAAACAAATGAATTATACGGACTTACACCGCCAACTTGTAGCACTTTTTACTTTTGAAAAGGAGTACATCAAAATCCCCGGTTCTGAAGTCCATATACAAAATCTGGAATTTCAATCTAACTTTCAATCAGTTTCGTTAAAGAATAGTATTTTTCAGAATGAGTATAGTTACGAGGATTCAAAGATTGAAGAAAACTGGCATTTCAAATATCCTGTTTTTAGTGCATCTGAGAAGAAAAATAACCAGGCCATAATTTTATTACATGGCTTAAATGAACGCGACTGGAGTAAGTATTTAACATGGGCGACATATCTGGCTGAGCAAACCAAACGAACTGTTATTCTTTTTCCTCTGGCATTTCATATGAATCGGGGCAAAAAAGAATGGAGCGATCCACGAACTATGAATTGGCACGTTAGTTTAAGAAAAAACAACTACAAGGATATTATCCAGGTTTCATTTGCCAATGTTGCACTAAGTAACCGTTTGTCGGAAGACCCAATGCGATTTTACCGAGGTGGCTTGCAAAGTGCTCATGACCTGATTAAGCTTTTAACTCAAATAAAAGTCGGGAATTATCCGCTACTTGAGAAAAACACTCAAATCAACTTTTTGGGATATTCTATCGGCGCTTTTCTCACCCAAATCATGTTTATGGCAGATCCGGGAAATCTATTGAAGAATTCAAAGGCTGTTTTGTTTTGTGGAGGAACAACTTTTAACAATATGAGCGGAACTTCGAAACTCATTATGGACAATCAGGCTTATAAAAACCTGAATGAATTTTATTTAAATAGTTTTGAAAAAAGGTCAAAAAATGAAAAAAGAAAACATTTGAAATCCCCGCTTCAATCTGTTGTACAATCGTTTAAAGCAATGATTCCAATACCTTCATTTTCTAAACAAAAAGAAAAAAGCCTTTCCAGACTATCAAAAAAGATTAGTGTTATCGGATTATTAAAAGACCAGGTAATTCCGGTAAAATATATTACTGATACTTTGAAAGGCAATCCCAGAAAAAATCATTTTCAACTTCATACGATTGATTTTCCATACACATATTCTCATGAAAATCCGTTTCCAATTTTTAATCATGAAAAATCAGCACTTGTAGATAAAAGCTTCGAAATGGTTTTTTCAAATATTGCAGGTTCTTTAAAATAAAAAGAGCCATCTAAAATATTAGACAGCTCTTTCGTCAAAAATATTTTTTTTAAAAAATACTATAGGAAATTCCTGCAGCAAAGTTAAGGGTAGTTTTCCCTAACGTTTCCTTATAACTACCTACATCTGGATCTGTGAAAGTAACCGTTTGATCTTTATAAAAAGTATCAGAGAACCCGGCATCAAGAACCAGTTTATCAGTAATTTTCCACATAAAGCCTAAACCTAATGTTGTTGAAGGATTGCTATAGCTAAAGTCACTTTGGTAACTGTCGGCAACCCCCATGTCACCCATAAGCCCCCCAACACTTAAGGCGAATTTTTCACTCAAATTAAATTGTAAGCCTAAACCAAATTCATAACCGTTTTTATCAATCTCCCTTGTTCTTATTTTTGAGGGATCAGCTAGTCCTTGCGCCACAAGATCTTTATATATTGCAAGGTCACGAGTGTTTTGGCCCCAACCAACACCCTTATTAAAATAACCGGTATATGAAAATTGGGCTTCCAGCCAGTCGGCCGGTTTGTAGCCAATCCCAATTCCCAAAATGGCCGGAACGTCATTTCTTGATTCAGCCCCGTCGGGAAACAATCCAAGCTCATCTACTTCGGTATCATTCGTAAGTTTAAGTATGGTTTTCATTTCATATTTTACGGCAATATTCAGATTTTCGGCCGGTGAAATCTGAACCCCCAGCACGGGCGTAAAACCGGCGCCGGTTTGAGTAGTGTTTACGTCTTTGTCTCCTAATTTCCCGGCTGTTCCCGTTAAAGTTGTTGCAGTTCCCGCCAAAACAGCGGCCTGTCCACTGTATGTCGTTGCGGCAGTAGAATACGTCCCCTGTACGTTTGAAAGTGGCATTTGATCTATTTGAGTCTGAGATAATCCTAAGCTTAACAAACCACCCTCAATCTGAGCACGGGTAGTTGCATCAATGTAGTTGGCGCCTTCCAACTGGGCAAGAGTGTACGAACCTGCTCCTCCATCTATAAGTGGTTGCAGATTCGATGCCGTTCCACTAAGCTGAGTTGCTGCGTTACTTGCCATTGTTGCCAATCCGCTTACTGTTGTGGCTGTTCCTGATAACCAGGCTGGAGCTGCAAAAGATTGTCCGGCAACCTCAAGCATTATATTTTTGATACTTCCTTCATATACATTTTTTGAAGGCATATATCGCACACCACCGTATACAGATAAAACGTTGTTTATTTTATATGTTGCACCCAGCTGAATTCCCCAAAATACTGAACTCCCGCTAAAAGATAGTTCTGCATCATATCCTGTTACATTTAAAGCCGGATCTATTTGTGATAATCCAGCAAGGCCGGGTACGACCTTAGTTATCGGAATCTCAAAAGAGGGTAATCCTCTGTCAAAATCAGCAGATCCACCACCGGCATTTGGACCAAAACCTAAAGAAAAAGCCCAGTTATCTTTTTTATATACCGCAAATGCTGTTGGGAAAACAGGTACACTCACTTTCCCAACGTACTTTCCATCATTCAATAATGGGAATTTACTCTCAACTGTTTTATCCTGAAAAATTGTTTGACTATAAAAAGCAAAATGCCAGCCATCCTCCAATTTTATCAAACCAGCAGGGTTAAAATAAACCGCGTCAATATCGGTAGAAGCATTCCTTGAAAGCATGCGGATAAACTGTGCGCTTTGATTTGTATTTGTTAAAATACCTCCGGCAAAGGCTACCTGAATTAGCATAAATAATGCTACAAATAGTGTTAGTTTTTTCATTCGTTTAAAGTTTATTAAATATGTTAATTATAATCAACTCAATTTTGAATCTAGTATATGAGGCATTCATTCGGTGTGTAGCTGAATTAAAGAAAGCAAATTTATAATTTAATCTTTACCCGCAAAACATTCTTTCTGATTTTCAATTGATTACGGAATTTTCGAACAAAACAATCGTTTCGTCGACTTTATTCAGCAAAAAACCCGGAAGAAAATCCTCCGGGTAAACAACAAATGTTTAAGATATTTTATAAATGAATTACCTCGTCGTAGGCAGCTGCTGCTGCTTCCATTATCGCTTCACTCATGGTCGGATGAGGATGAATTGATTTAATTAATTCATGCCCGGTAATTTCCAGTTTTTTTGCCACCACCATTTCGGCAATCATTTCTGTTACGTTGCCACCAATCATATGTGCTCCTAAAAGCTCTCCGTACTTAGCGTCAAAAATTAGTTTTACAAAACCATCTTTTTGACCGGCAGCACTGGCTTTTCCACTTGCAGAATAAGGAAACTTCCCTACTTTAATTTCATAACCTGCTTCCTTTGCTTTTGCCTCTGTCATGCCAACGGATGAGACTTCAGGATTTGTATATGTACACCCTGGAATATTTCCATAATCAACGGGCTCGGGATTTAATCCTGCAATTTTTTCAACACAAACAATCCCTTCAGCTGATGCAACATGCGCCAATGCAGGTCCGGCAATAATATCGCCTATTGCATAAACACCTTCTATATTGGTACGGTAAAATTCATCCACTTTTACACGTCCGTTATCAGTTTCCACGCCCAGTTCCTCCAAACCAATTCCTTCAGTGTTAGGAGTAATTCCAACTGCCGAAAGCACAATATCAGCTTCAACAACTTCTTCTCCTTTTTTTGTTTTTATGGTTACCTTACATTTTTTACCTGAGGTATCCACTTTTTCAACTGAAGAAGACGTCAGTACTTTCATCTTCATTTTCTTAAAGGATCTTTCAAGTTGTTTCGATACTTCCTCGTCTTCGTTTGGAACCACATTGGGTAAAAACTCAACAAGAGTAACGTTTGTTCCAATTGACTGATAAAAGTAAGCAAACTCACTTCCAATAGCGCCGGAACCAACCACCACCATACTTTCAGGTTGTTTACCCAAAGCAAGTGCATTCCTATAACCAATTATTTTTTCCCCATCCTGTTTCAAATTTGGTAATTCACGGGAACGTGCCCCGGTAGCCAAAATAATATGTTTTGCGGTATATGAAGTTTTTTTACCCGAATCGTCAGTAACTTCAACCGTATTTTTATCTGTTAATTTACCAAATCCCAATAGTTGTTCAATTTTATTCTTTTTAAACAGGAACTGAACGCCTTTGCTCATTCCATCTGCAACGCCTCTGCTGCGTTTTACCATAGCAGCTAAGTCTGGCTTTACGTCTCCATTTATTGACACACCGTAATCTGCTGCATGTTTGGCATATTCAAACGCTTGTGCACTTTTTAGCAATGATTTGGTTGGAATGCATCCCCAGTTTAAACAAATACCACCAATATTTTCTTTTTCAACAACGGCAACTTTTAATCCAAGTTGTGAAGCACGAATGGCAGCTACATATCCGCCAGGACCACTTCCAACAACAATTACATCGTAATTCATTATGACTTTTTTTTTGATTATTGACTTTAAGATACTATAACATTTCTACTTTTGAAAGGTTTTACAAATTTAAGGCATTTCCGACTTTTGACCATACTGCAATGTACGGCTACGTCACGAATATGGGGTTACTCACCGAAAACAATTTAGAAACTCAAAATCATTAGACAAGGAAAGAGAATTTCTAACTCTCTTTTTGATTATCTGTATATAAATTTAATAGTTCGCCTGCTGCCACAAAAGGACTTTTTTGGTTGCTTAAAACACTTGATTCAATCTTTTTAACTTCCGCCTTAATCACGGAATTGTAATAAAATCTACTTTTGAGTTGTTCCAGAATTGTCTCGTGCATCCAAAAAATAGACTGCCTGTTTCGTTTTTCAGAAAAATAGCCGTTTTGAATTGTTTGCTCTTTGTATTCCTCAATTTTTTCCCAAATTTCAGCAATTCCATTCTTATTTGCTGCCGAACAGGTAAAAACCTGCGGCATCCATTTAGATTCTTTTTGCGGAAATAAATGAAGCGCATTTGAATATTGTACTTTTGCCATTTTAGCCTTTTCAATATTACTCCCATCACTTTTGTTAATGGCAATCAAATCAGCCATTTCCATAATTCCCCGTTTTATCCCCTGCAATTCATCCCCTGCTCCCGCAAGCATTAAAAGCAGAAAAAAATCAGTCATTGAGTGTACCGCCGTTTCGCTTTGCCCAACACCAACAGTCTCTATAAAAATATGTGTAAATCCTGCCGCTTCGCAAAGAACGATGGTTTCTCTTGTTTTTCTTGCCACCCCTCCAAGTGATCCTGCTGAGGGACTTGGCCGAATATATGCATTTTTATCGCCTGACAAATCTTCCATTCGGGTTTTATCGCCAAGGATACTTCCTCTTGAACGTTCACTGCTGGGATCAATAGCCAGAACAGCCAATTTATTTTCTTGTCCGGTTAAATATTTCCCAAGAGCTTCAATAAACGTACTTTTACCTACTCCAGGCACGCCAGTAATTCCTACCCGTAATGAATTTCCACTATGCGGCAAACACTTTTCAATAATTCCCTGTGCAATCTTCTGGTGATCCGGTTTTGAACTTTCAATCAACGTAACTGCACGACTCAATAAAGTAATATCGCCATTCAAAATACCATCTACATATTCATCAACCGAGAGCAATTTTCTTTTTTTTGTAAGAAAACGCTGAATAGATTCATTATTTACAATCTCGGGTTGCTGAATTCCTTTGTTTACCTTAAGGCCTTTGTATTCAGAGTTGTTTTCGATATGTTCATTTGAATTGTCTTCCATCTTTTAACATCTGTTTCATGCAAAAGTACAAATAAAAAAGTGCCGCAAGTATTTACTTGCGACACTTCCTGTCATGACTTATTAAATAAACTTTATTAACTGTCAGCAGTAGTAACAATATTACTTGAAATCCGAAGTGTTGTTGTTGGTGTTTTCGGATCGTTTGTAATTACTGTAATTGTCTTACTTTGACGCCCACGTTTTCCTTTTGAGTCAAAAGTAACTTTAATTGGAGCCGTTTCACCGGCAGCAATAACCTTTTTTGAAGGAGCAACCGCTGTACATCCACATGAAGATCGTACGTTACGAATAATCAGTTCGGATTTCCCATTATTAGTCAAAGTAAATGTATGTTCTTTTTTCTCTCCCTGAGTCATTTCACCAAAATCGTAAGCTTTATCTCCAAATGTTGCCACTGGAGCATTGGCCAATTGTTCTGGTGATAAATTTGAGAAGTCTTCTTCGATTGTAGCACTCACGCCAATTGAGGCTTTGTAATCATTGCTTCCATCCAATGAAAGATAAATTCTATGCGACGCAAATCCATAAGTATTTACATCTTCCGCATTGTATGTTACAATTAATTTACCCTTACTGTGGGCAGGAATTGTCTCAGGTTCAACTTTTGCAGAAATATGCTTTGGAACAGTACGGAAACCAACATTAACTGGCTTATCAGTATCATTAACTAAATCCAATTCCTCAGTTTTAGTTTCCTTTTCAGTCATTCTGGAAAAAGAAACGTGATTTGTTTTCACCCGCAATGCTCCCACTTGTCTTGGATATAATTCGGCTAAAGTCTTTTCGCGTTGAGCAACACTACCTATTATTCTTAGAATAACTGTTGAATTTTCCGCATTTGATTGTATTGTTACGGACTTATTGAATGAACCAGGACGATTTTTAGGATTATAACTCACCTGAATTTCTCCAGTTGCACCAGGAGCTACAGGTTCTTTTGTCCATTTTGGAGTGGTACAACCACATGATGCCCTAACATTATTCAGAACAAGCGGAACTTCTCCTTCATTAGTAAATTTAAACGCTGTGGTTTGAACTCCGTCAGTTTCTTTAAAATCTCCAAAGTTGTGTTCAGTTTCATCAAATACAATTTTTGCTTTCCCTTGTGCAAATGCATTTGAGGTGGCTATCACCAAAACAAAAACAGAAATGATTTGTAAAATTCGTTTCATAATATGTTTTTTTAATATGTTGGTTTTAATATTTTTACTATTCAATAACAAATGTATAAAGCATTTAAACAAACTGTGTTAATCGTCCCTAATATTTTGTTAATGAACTGTTAACAAACAGTTTCGAGTAAATATTTAAGTAGTTTAGCGTCAAAATTAGACTATTGCATGAAAGGTAAAACCTTAAAATATGTCATTTTTCTAGCTGTAATTTCAATAACAGGAGTACTGTTTATTCAGTTTGTTCTGTTAAGAAATTCATACAAATATAGTGAAAAACAATTTATTGAAAGTACCACTGTAGCTTTAAAAGAGGTTGCCTGGCAGTTATTGCAGGATGCCGGAAGCCCTGCTAATTTTGACAGCATCGCTCCGGTTGAGATTATATCAAACAATTCTTACAGAGTATATGTAGAAGTTTTCGAAAGAGAAAAACTTAAACAACACTTAATTGATGAACTCAGAAAACATGAAATTTACTCCGAATTTGAATTTGCAGTATTCAATGAAGATACGGAGCAAATGGGCGAAGGAACCCTTGTAAATACTGATTTGGAAGAAAAACAGTCGTTTTACACATTTCCCTTAAGTGAAAAATGCAATGAATATTTTAGTGTGCATTTCCCAGACCGTACTTCCTATTTTAATGCGCAACTTTTTATTTGGTACTTTTTCACCGGTTTACTTTTACTTGTCGTATTCTTTTTCGGATATACACTTTGGATTATTATAAAACAGCGCCGATTGTCTGAAATACAAAAAAACTTTATCAACAACCTTACCCATGAACTAAAGACTCCAATTTCATCTATTGGTTTATCGGCTAAAGTAATTAACAACGAAAAAATTCTGGAAACACCACAACGATTATTTGAGTATGCCAAAATAATCCAGGATCAAAACAACAGGCTTTCAAAAAATGTAGAAAACGTTCTTAATCTGGCTTCAATTGAAAAAAACCGTATTCATTTAGAAAAAGAGGAAATTGATCTCAAAGAATTTTTAAGCGATACTATCGAACACTTCAGGCAATCTGATTACGGGCAAAAAGCAAAGATAATTACACATATGAATGGTTTTCAAGCTACAATTTTGGCAGACAAGTTTCATTTTTCGAATCTTATCGTTAATATTCTTGAAAATGCCGTTAAATATTGCGAAAAACAACCCGAAATAAAAATTGAGTTAACGAAGGAAAACAACAAATATCAACTTGAAATACTTGATAACGGTATTGGTATTCCTAAAGAACATAGAAAGAAAATATTTAAAAAATTTTACCGAATTCCGACTGGGAATGTTCATAATGTGAAAGGTTTTGGATTAGGTTTGGATTATGTATACAAAATTGTTAATGCACAAGGGTGGAAAATAAGAGTAGATGAAAATCCAAAAGGAGGAAGTATATTTACACTCACAATACAAGATTCCAAAAAATGAATACTCCTGTTTACAAAATTTTATTAGTAGAAGATGATGATGCCTTGCGTTACATTGTAAAAGATAATCTCGAACAGAATAATTATAATGTTTCTATTGCTGAAAATGGCGAAAAGGCTATAAAAATATTTGAAGAGGATCACTTCGATTTGATTATACTTGATGTAATGCTTCCAAAGGTTGATGGATTCGCAGTAGCAAAAAAAATACGTAAAAATGACGAACAGACTCCAATTATTTTCCTCACAGCGAGATCGATGACTGAGGATAAAATAACCGGTCTCACTATTGGAGGAGATGATTATATACCCAAACCATTTAGTATGGAAGAACTGCTTCTGAAAATTAAAATTTTCTTAAAACGAAGTCAGTCACATCCAATCGGTGAAAAATCTACGGAAGAAACAATAAAAATCGGAGAATACATATTCCAACCTGATGAACTTTCGCTTACGATAAATGAGGACGTGCGCAACCTGACTATGAAGGAAGCAGAATTAGTAAAATATTTCGCAGAAAATAAAAACAAAGTATTGAGCCGGAATGAGATTCTGGAAAGTGTATGGGGATCAAACGATTATTTTTTAGGACGAAGTCTTGATGTTTTTATTTCAAGACTACGAAAATATTTCAATGCCGACCCGAACATAAAAATCATTAATCTCCATGGAATTGGGTTCCGTTTTACAGTAAAAAATGAATAATAAATTCATATAGAATGAGCGTTTACCAATTAATCTTACTAATAATAATAGGGCTACTTTCAGGAATGCTGGCAGGCATTTTTGGTGTAGGTGGAGCCATTTTAGTAATTCCGGCATTAGTTTTTATTTTAGGACTTTCACAACACCAGGCACAAGGTACCAGCCTGGCATTTATGATACCCCCTATTGGAATACTTGCGGCCTGGAATTATTGGAAAGAAGGTTATGTAAATTGGAAATTTGCACTTGTATTGTCTCTTACTTTTATTGTTGGCGCATACTTAGGATCCATATTTTCACTAAACATTTCAGACAGAATGCTTCGAAGGATTTTTGGAATATTGTTACTTTTTGTCGCGGCAAAAATGATTATTTCAAAGTAATTAATTTTTATTCGTACAATAATTAAATAAAAAGCTTATAGTATTTGGAGGAAATAAAAAAACAGCTATTTTTGCAGTCCGAAAATTTATTGAGAAAACTCGAAAAAATAAATAGAAATGAAAAGAACATTTCAACCATCGAATAGAAAAAGAAAAAATAAGCACGGTTTTAGAGAAAGAATGTCTACTGCAAACGGTAGGAAAGTATTAAAATCACGTCGTGCAAAAGGGAGAAAAAAATTGTCCGTTTCTGACGAACCAAGACATAAAAGATAATTTATACCTCAATTGGTATTTATGAAAAGGTAAAGAATTTCGATTCTTTACCTTTTCGTGTTTATAATAACTTATTTCTCCTTCAAATTCAAAATATGATATCTTCCTAAATTTTTTGGAAATTCTATTCAAACACTTTCTGCATACTAATTTTGGATTATTTTTGTTTACTAATTGACCGATATTTAAAAATATGAGTTTCAAAAAATTTCTGGTAAGCCGCGCATTTCTGATTCAGATAGTTATTGCTATACTGTTGGTTTTTGTTTTAATTTTTGCCACCATGTGGGGACTTAAAAAATACACAAACCATGGAGAATCATATTCTGTTCCAAATTTTTCGGGGATGACATTTGATGAAGCTTCCCGGATAGCGGGTGATCAAAAACTAAAAACAGAAATTACTGATTCTGTTTACGTTAATGATATTCCTCCGGGAGCTGTAGTTGACCAGGTACCTGAAGCAGGTTTCAAAGTAAAAGAAGGACGAACTATTTTTTTAACTATAAATTCCACACAACCCGAACAAGTAACACTACCCAAACTTATTGATGTTTCTTTCAGGCAAGCACAAGTATTAATTCAAAACAGTGGTCTTGAAGTAGGACGAATTTCCTATCAACCATCGGAATACAATGATTTGGTATTGAACGTTCTGGTTGATTCAATGAATATAAGTCCTGGTGTAAAGATTTCAAAAGGGACTAAAGTGGACCTGATTATTGGTCGCACCCAAGGCAATGTGGCCACTCCTCTTCCCAATTTAGTTGGACTTTTTGTCGATGAGGCTGAAAATTCTCTCCAGGAAGCAATGTTAAACCTGGGAGTTTTAATTTACGATGAAACAGTCATTACGGGAGAAGACACAACAAACGCCCGTGTTTGGAGACAAAGTCCTGATCCGGAAATGACAAAGAATATACCTCTGGGTTCGTCTGTAGATATTTGGATTACTGTAGATGATCAAAAAATTGAAGAAATTCTGGAACCTGAATTTTAACCTGTAATGGAAGAATATTTGCTGGAAAATGAAGATTTGGAAGAAGGTGGCATGTTTGAACACTATCGACTGAAAGTTGATCACGGTCAGTCGCCTCTCCGAATAGACAAATTTCTATCCAATCGTATCGATAACGCGTCGCGAAGCAGAATTCAGGCAGCTGCCGATGCAGGAAATATTTTGGTGAATCAGGTAGCTGTAAAGCCAAATTACAAGGTAAAGCCAGACGATGAGATACTTATTGTAATGGATTATCCCCGACATGAATTACAAATAATACCTGAAGATATCCCTTTAAATATTGTTTATGAAGATGATCAGTTAATCGTAATTAACAAGCCGCCTGATTTTGTTGTCCATCCGGGTCACGGGAATTATTCCGGCACGCTGGTAAATGCATTGGCGTATTATTTTCGTGATCTTCCGCTTTTTAACAGCGAAGATCCAAGGCCGGGACTTGTACATCGAATTGACAAGGATACCTCCGGATTAATGGTTGTGGCCAAGACTGAACTGGCAAAAAACAAACTTGCTCTCCAATTTTTTGAAAAAACTTCAGAAAGAAGATATCAGGCATTAGTTTGGGGAAGTTTAAAAGAAGATGAAGGAACAATTACCGGAAACATTGGGCGCTCATTAAAGAACAGGCAGGTTTTTACCGTTTACCCGGAAGGAGACTATGGGAAACATGCTGTAACTCATTACCGTGTTTTAAAAAGAATCGGGTATGTTAGTCTTGTTGAATGTAAACTGGAGACCGGTCGCACACATCAGATTCGTGTTCACATGAAGTACATTAATCATCCTTTATTCAACGATTCAAACTATGGAGGAGACCAGATTCTGCGTGGAACAACCTTTAGTAAATACAGGCAGTTCGTTCAAAATTGTTTTAAGATATTACCGCGTCAGGCTCTACATGCAAAAACCCTTGGATTTACGCATCCAAAGACAGGTGAATTTATGCAATTCAATTCTGAACTGCCGGATGATATGAGAACAGTAATTGATAAATGGGAAAATTATATAGCTCATAGAAATGAATAAAAAACCAAATATAGCTGTAGTTTGCGGCGGCGATTCATCAGAATTTGTCGTTTCAGTAAAAAGCGGGAAGAATGTTTTTGATGCTGTTGACAATCAAAAATTTAAACCGTGGCTCGTACAAATAAGAGGAGAAAAATGGATTGTATTGCAAGACAATGAAGAAATTGCTGACATCAACAAATCCGATTTTAGCTTTTCCCTTAAACAAGAAAAAATAAATTTTGACTTTGCTTACATAACTATCCATGGTACACCTGGCGAAGATGGCATTTTACAAGGTTATTTTGATTTGTTGAAAATTCCATATTCCACCTGTAATGTACATTCGTCATCGCTCACATTTAATAAATGGTTTTGCAACAATTATCTCAAAAGTTTTGGTGTGAATATGGCTCGATCCATAAAACTTAATAAAGAAGACCATGTTGATACAAAAAAAATAATTTCAGATTTGGGACTTCCAGTTTTTATAAAGCCAAACGCAGGTGGTTCGAGTTTTGGAATTACGAAAGTAAAAAGTGAATCGGAGATTGAAAATGCTGTGCAAAATGCATGGAAAGAAAGCAAAGAAGCACTTATTGAAGAGTTTATTGAAGGAACTGAATACACATGCGGGCTTGTGAAATTCAAAAATAAAGAAATGATTTTTCCGGTTACCGAAGTACTTCCAAAAAATGAATTTTTCGATTATGAAGCTAAATATACGCCGGGAGCGACAGAAGAAATTACCCCTGCCCGATTACCTGAAAATCTTTTCCGTGAATGTCGGAGAATTAGTTCTCAAATTTACGATCTCTGCCAATGTTCCGGAATTTGCAGAATCGATTTTATTTTAAAGGAAAATCAGTTTTATTTTCTTGAAGTAAACACTACCCCCGGAATGACTGAAACAAGTTTCATTCCACAGCAAATTGAAGCGATGGGACTCACTCTGAAGGATGTCATTACACTCATCATTGAGGAAAAACTGGAAAGGTAATTTCAATAAACAATTGTGAATAACCCTCGTTAATAAATAAGTTTAAAATAAGAAGACGGATTAATTTTCACACCGTTTGCGATTTTGTACTTTAGCCATTCAATAAAAATAATTGCTTTTTGAACTGTTTTTAAAGAATAATTATGGCTGAAAGAAAAAAGACGCAGGCGCAATTCTCAATTGAACAAATTAATGCACAATACGGAAAGCTTCCACCGCAGGCTGTTGAAGTTGAGGAAGCAGTTTTAGGTGCATTAATGCTGGAAAGGGATGCCTATGTTACTGTTGCCGATATTATAGATACTTCCAGCTTTTATAAAGAGGAACACCAGAAGATTTTTGAAGCCATAAAGAAGTTATCAGGAAAGGAAAAACCAGTTGATCTTCTGATGGTTACGCAGGAATTAAAAGATCGTGAACAACTTGAAGAAGTTGGCGGTCCGGGTTACATTACACAACTTACAAGAAGAGTCGCATCCGCAGCTCATATCGAATTTCATGCAAGGATAATTGCACAAAAATACATTCAAAGGGAACTCATCAGAGTCTCTTCAGAGATACAGACCAGGTCTTACGATGACACCATTGATGTGGATGATTTGATTGATTTCTCAGAATCATCACTTTTCCAGGTTGCTGAAGGAAATATAAAAAAGGAGACTGTCCCAATTAAACCAGTACTTAACGACGCTATCTTGCAAATAGAAAAAGCACGAAACCAAAAGGATGGATTAAGTGGCGTACCTTCAGGTTTTACAGGTGTTGATCGAATAACCAACGGTTGGCAAAAAACCGATTTAATAATTATTGCAGCGCGTCCGGCGATGGGAAAAACTGCCTTTGTGCTGTCAATGGCACGAAATATTGCAGTTGATCATAATCGCCCGATTGCCATCTTCTCACTGGAAATGTCTTCTCTGCAATTGGTTACACGTTTAATTGCATCAGAAACCGAAATTAATGCTCAAAAATTGAAGACTGGTCATCTTGAAGACTGGGAGTGGGAACACCTGAATCGAAAAATTGCCAATCTTGATAAAGCTCCAATTTTTATTGACGATACTCCGGCGCTTTCCATATTTGAATTCAGAGCAAAATGTCGTCGTTTAAAAATGCAATACGATGTCCAGGCTGTAATTGTGGATTATTTACAGCTTATGACCGCCGGTACAGATAGCCGAGGTAGCCGTGAACAGGAGGTAAGTACTATTTCGCGTTCTTTAAAGGCCATAGCAAAAGAGCTGGATATACCAATTATTGCTCTTTCGCAGTTGAACCGTTCAGTTGAATCACGGGAAGGGAAACGTCCGCAGCTGTCCGACCTGCGCGAATCAGGAGCAATTGAACAGGATGCCGATATCGTGATTTTTATTCACCGCCCCGACTATTATGGAATCACAGAAGATGAATCAGGTAACTCTTTGCTCGGTGTAGCCGAAATAATTATTGCTAAACACCGAAATGGTGCCACCGGAGATGTTCATCTTTCGTTCAAAAAAGAACTGGCAAAATTCACGGATATGGAGACAAATATTGGAGACAATTACGTTCTTCATTCAAAAATGAACGATGACGATGAAAATTTGGGTATTGGAATATCATCAAACAATAGTTTTAACGCTCAAAGTCCGTCTACAGATGATACGCCGTTCTAATAGAATTGAACCTAACCCAAACTAAATTTGTATTTATTTCTGAAGAGATAGGACAATGAACAAAAAGATATTACTCATACTGTTAAGTATTTTCCTTGTATTTCAGGCCAAATGTATTCAGATTCTGATTCCAATGGATGATACACAGAAGGACCACCTAAAATCGTATGGAATTGCTTATTGGGTTCTTGAAAAGGATGTTGAGGTAAAATGGCTCCTCAATTACAGAGGGGGAAGCTTTTTAATGCAGCATTACCCTGAAATTGAAAATGAATGTGTAATCAGGGGAGTAAGTTATGAAACGATTACTGATGCTCAGGCTGACGGCATATTAAATGAAATCGCACAACCAGATGTTAACCAGGACGCTGTTAGTATGAATAAGGCTCCTAAAATTGCGGTTTATTCCCCACCCAACAAACAGCCCTGGGACGATGCCGTTACGCTGGTTCTTACCTACGCCGAAATTAATTATGACATAATTTACGACGAAGAAATCGTTAACGGTAAACTTTCAGAATACGACTGGCTGCATCTTCACCATGAGGATTTTACAGGCCAGTTTGGTAAATTCTGGAGAACTTATCAACAGATGCCCTGGTATCAGCAGGAGGTTAATATAAATAATGAGCTTGCTCAAAATCTGGGCTTCTTAAAGGTAGCTGAAATGAAAACTTTTGTTACAAGAGAAATTCAAAAATATGTTACGAACGGAGGTTTTCTATTTGCCATGTGTGCAGCTACTGATACGTATGAAATTTCTCTGGCATCGGTTGGAATTGATATTTGTGAATCAATGTTCGACGGAGATCCTGCAGATCAGCAGGCAAATGAAAAACTTGATTATTCAAATACCTTTGCCTTTGAAAACTTTCATCTGGAAATGAATCCTTACGTTTACGAATTTTCTGATATTGATGCAACAGAAACAAGACGTGTTGTACCTGAAAACGATTATTTCACTCTTTTTGATTTTTCAGCAAAATGGGACCCTATCCCTACCATGTTATGTCAGAACCATAAAAATATGATTAAAGGTTTTATGGGGCAAACAACAGCCTACAGAAAAGAAATAATAAAACCTAATGTTCTGGTTATGGGCGAAAATAAACCTGCCAATGAAGCCCGCTATATTCACGGTGAAATTGGCAAAGGTTTCTGGACATTTTACGGAGGCCACGACCCTGAAGATTATCGCCATTTAATAGGCGACCCTCCTACAGATTTGAGTTTACACCCTAACTCTCCCGGATATCGGTTGATTTTAAATAATGTATTATTCCCCGCAGCCAAAAAGAAAAAAAGGAAAACGTAAAATGTTTTTTCTTATCGTTCTTTCCCTATAAAATATTTAAGATTGCAATTGACTTTGAAAAAAATAGAGATTGGCATTAATTTTTATGATCCAACCATCACTCGTGAAATAAATGTTCTTTACAAAAAACTCTACCACAAATAATTTAGGATATCAAGCAAATTAAAAAGGGATAGCAAAAAGAAAGAGCTGTTTTAACATAAACAGCTCTTTCTTTTTGCTAAATTATTTTAAGAAGGATAATTAAAATCTTTCAGATATGTAATAGTAGTCATCTACCCATCCAATATCCTCAGTTTCAGATACCCAGTATGCTTCTAATTGAAATGCATCAGCTGCTGACGAATAAAAAGTATAAGTTGGATCACTGTCAACAAACGCTGTAAATGCACCATAATCAGGTAAAGAAACTCCCGGGTCAAAGATATAATAAGGACCTGACAATTCTCCAATCGGAGTTATAGCTGCTCCACCATCCCAAATAAAATTAAAATCATAACCGTCAGCATAAAGATCAAAGAAACGGAATTTATTGGATCCCTCTGCTCGGTAAAGTTCCTGTTCCCAGCTATTTCCAAAAAGTCCGCTTTCATAAATCCCGGTTGCAAATTTCACCCATTTCAACAATGTAATAGTAACCGCAACAGCCGGAGCGCCATCAACAACCGTATAAGCATCAATCAATTCCTCTCCATCAATAATAACTTCAAAAGTATAATCAACTGCTGGTATAGCACCGGTAAAAGTCACAGTAAAACTTACTTCAGCTTCACCATCTGCAAAACTTACAGTTTCGGGAATGCTAAAAATACTGGAATCATTTTTCAGAACAGTTAACGGAACAGTAACTGCTCCCGAAGTATTTCCACGTGCAATGGTAACGGAAACGCTTGTAGCGTCTTCATCCAACTCCTGACTTGTTTCATTTGTACTAGGAAAATACACCTGTGCATTATTTGCACTGGTTACCGGAGATGGTTCTCTTTCCGGAAACTCTTCCGTACAGGAAGTAAAAAGCAGTACGAAAAGTCCTACAGAAATCGATAATATTTTATTTATGTTTTTCATATTATTCAATATTTTGTTTTATAAAAATCTATTTCACTACTACTCCATCTGTTAATCCTGCACCGTCTCCACTTTGAGGAAGGGTACCTTCATTGTTATTATCACCTTCACCGATACCGGTATTGGAAGTAATTTCAGCCTGAGGTATACGTAACAATAAATAACCATCATTAGACGCCATGTTAAACTTAAATTTATCCGGGAAAGCAGAATCTACTCCATCAACAAAACGTACCATGTTCTTTTTCAAACGCATAATATCTGACCAGGCAAAACCTTCGCCCCAAAGCTCAACACGGCGCTGAAACCAGATTTCATCCTGCATTTCCTCAGGAGTTGTTGCATCACATGTGTAATTCGGATCGCGATTTTCCTGAATAAATGTTTCAAGAAGCGTCTTAGCTTCACCAAGAGAGCCACTCATCGCTTTTCCTTCAGCCTCGATCAATAACATCTCTTCAGCACGCATAATACACCAATCTTCAGCCATATCAGTATTACCCGGGCCATTTTCCACGCCAAATTTCACATTTGTATAAGGATAGTAACCAGCATAATCTGCAATTTCCTGACCAACAGCTCCGTCCCATACAAGGTCATTTAAAAGTGGTGAATATAAAGTATCATTCACCCACCAGCCTTTTCTAACATCAGTTTCCGGGATTAAATCAAAAAGCAGGTTATTTATTCCTTTCCAACAGGCAACCTCTGTTGTATAACCCAGACCAGGGAAAGATGACATTTTTGAAGGCCATGTTCCATAATGGTTGGTAATATTTGATGGATTTATTATCAATGCCCACATCCATGATGATTCACTGGCATCGTAAAAAGCAGGAGTTGATACATGTTCTTTTGAAAGTAAGGTATAACCAGCTCTTGCATTGGCAGCATCAGAAGCAGCCGCACTGTAATTATGCATTACAAGGTTTGCACGTGCCCGAATACCATAAGCAACTTGCTGGTCAACAGCAGCTTTATTCGCACGTGCAGGACCACCTTCCAGCAATTCAATAGCTTCATTCAAATCTTTCATTATCAATGCATATACAGTATCAACCCTTGCGCGAGGATTCTCCGGATCAGACATTCCTGGTGTTACAATTGGAACTGACAGTTTATCCTCATTGCCAACATAGTTAAACTGATATTGTTGAACCAGATTTAAATAATCAAAAGCCCTTACAGCCAATGCCTGTCCCTTATAATTTAGAAGAGTCTCAACATCTGTATCGTCCGGGATAGCAGCTAATATATCGTTGGCTGCTTTAATCTGGTTATAAAACAAAGCCCAACGCATATATGGGTTTGCATAGGTATAAGTCCTGTCTTCATAGTCGCTTGCAACGGTAAACCAGTTATAAGCATCATCAGTTGACCACATATCAGCACCATTCATATCATTACTCATACAAACCATAGGATATCCAAAATCATCATCACGCCCCCTATCTTCTCCATAAATAGGGAATTGTTGGCTCATCATGGAATAAAGCCCGTTAATATCGGCCGACAAACGTTCGGGTATCATTTCGGCAACATCCTTCTTTTGTTGTTCAGTAGTGACCGAACCTTCCGGCATTGTATCAAGCATTTCAGTACATGAAAACAAAAATGCAGTACTAAAAACCAGAATCCATATCTTATTCATTATTTTCATATCTTACTATTTATTTTTAAATAATTAAAATGTAACAGTTATACCACCTGAAATGGTGCGTAAAGCAGTATAATTATGTGCTCCTACATCCTGATAATATCTCCCTCCAAACGACTGACGCGGGTCAAGTCCTTGTCTTGCAGTAAAAAGTGCTAAATTATCAGCAGCGAGATAGATTCTTACACTACTAATATCAACGTTTTGCGTTAAACTTGATGGGAGTGTATAACCCAGTGTAAGGTTATCAATACAGAAATAGTCAGAGCTAACTAAAAACCGATTGGATAATTTTTGATAAGTATCATCAGCCGCATCTAGTCTTGGCACATCTGTTTTATCATTTCCCGGAGTCCAGGCATCCAAAATATCTTTATGCCAATTGCTTCCAGGGCTGTCACCACTGTGCATCAGTTCTTCATAAGTAAAGTCATAAACTTTCCCGCCGAGTTGATAAGAAGCTGCAACAGAAAGATCAAAACCATACAGGCTTAATGAGGTTCCTAATCCTCCATATACTTTTGCCAGTGTACTACCCTGATTTTTTTGTTCTGTATCAGCCCAAACGTCGGTGGTAGTTCTTTCATCATTCTCCAATACATATTCTCCATCTTCAACTACATAATATAATGCCTTACCTGTTACAGCGTCTACTCCTGCATACTCCCTTAAATAGGCATCATATAAAGAACCTCCAACTTCATATATATAAGTTGAAGCTTTAATACCCGTTTCACGAATACTTTCTTCCAAGTCCAATATCTCGTTTTTGTAACTTGTTGCATTTAAGTTTAGGCTCCAATTTACATTATTGGTCCTAACAATGTCAAAACTCAAATCCAATTCTACACCGTAGTTACGAATCTCACCCACATTGGTAGGTATTGATGCATATCCCCAGGAAACCGGCACAGGTTGATTATATAACAAATCAACTGTTCTACGGCTAAAATATTCAACACTACCGTTTATTCTTTTATTCACAAGGGCAAATTCCAAACCTGTGTTAAAACTGAATGAAGTTTCCCAGGTAATATCCTTGTTCCCTTTGTAATCAAAAGTTGTTGAAAATTCACCATCTGCATTGGTCACAATAAACTGGTCTAAATAGGGATAATAATTACCCAAATTGTCGTTACCTTGAATACCGTAACTTGCTTTCAGTTTTAATTCATTTATCCACGAGGCATTCAAACTTGTGAAAAAGTTTTCTTTATTCATTACCCATGCACCACCTACGCTTCCAAAATCACCCCATCTGTTGTCAGGATGGAAACGGGAAGAAGCATCACGACGGTATGACACAGATAAGAAATATTTTTCATCATAATCGTATTTTACCCTGCCCAAAAATCCGAGAGTTGAATACGTATCTGTATATGAATCAACTTCAGCCGGAGAATAAATTGCATTACCAATTTCACCTATAGTTGGATTATAGAGCTTTTTGCTACCAGTATCAATATATTGCATCTTTAATTCATACGATTCGTAACCTGCCAATATATCAAAGTTATGCGCTCCAATGCTTTTTGCATAAGTCAGCAGATACTGCTGGTTAACACTAACATTTCTTTCATGCCCAACATAAACTCTTCCCTCATCAGAAGCTGCTGAACCATAAAAGGCATTATATAAATTTGCATATCTCTCGTTTGTTGCATTGGCACCAATAACGGCACTCAATTTTAAACCTTCCATTAAATCAACATTCGCGAACCATTTGCTTGTAATCACGTCATTATAGTTGTCGTAATTATCAAGCATTAAATCGCCGGCAGGGTTTGCCAGTCCCATAAACGCACGGATCTGATTCGTTGAATTAGAAGTTCCATAATCATAAACCGTATAACCATTATCATCAACCTTAATAGTTTTATCTGCATTACGCACATAAATTGGATAAATCGGAGCTATTAAATTTGATACATAGAAAAGGTTTCCGGAAGATCCCCAATCGGTTTGACCAGTTGGTGATTGAATGTTATAATTGGTATAATCAATATTCGCACCAACTTGTAACCAATCTTTGGCCTGATAAGACACATTCGAACGGCCGGTAATACGTTTAAAACCTGAACCATCAGCTATCCCTGTATCATCAAGATAACCCGCTGAAACAAAGAAGTTTATCTTCTCTGAACTTCCCGATATCGAAATGTTGTACTCCTGTCGCAAATTTGTTTTGTTAAAAATCTCATCATACCAGTCATCGGGTGTATAATAAAACTCTCCATCTGAATAACCTAATTTAGCATTTGGATTTAATTTTCCGTTGGTTCCAATTACATATTCACCTTCTGGCACGGTATAAATCTGGTATCCTAATCCACCATTAGCCTTATCAAGAAAATTATTTCTGGCAAATGCATGTGAAGCTGCTACGGATTGTCCAGCATAATATTTACTATTATACATTGCTTTGTAAAACGTTTCATAATACATAGCCGGATCCGTCATAACTTCATAACTTGGTACAGCCCTTGAATTGTTACCCCACTTAGCATCCAATGTAATCACAGGTTCCCCTGATTTTCCTTTTTTTGTTGTGATAATAATTACCCCATTTGCACCACGGGCTCCGTAAATCGCACTCGCTGCTGCATCCTTCAACACGGTCAATGATTCAATATCATTTGAATTTATTGCTGACATATCACCGTCATAGGGTACGCCATCAATTACATAAAGCGGGCTATTACTTGCACTCATTGAACCGATACCACGGATTCGAACTGAGGCACTGGTTCCAGGTTGTCCATTTGAATTTATAATCTGAACCCCGGCAACCTGACCCGAAAGTCCTTTTGTGATATCGGAAACCTGTCGCCTCACAATATCTTCTGTTTCAATGGTTGCAGCAGAACCGGTAAATGACTCTTTTGTAGCAGTACCATAAGCAACTACCATAACCTCCTCCAAACCAACTGTCTCTCCTTCCATAGAGACATCAACAACCGATCCTACTATTTCTTTGGTAACAGTTTTCATTCCTACAAATGAAAATGTTAAAGTAGTAGCATCCTCCGGCACCTGCAAACTGTATTCACCATCCAAATTAGTGACTGTTCCAATTGTAGTACCTTCTACTGCTACCGAAACTCCCGGAATTGATGTGCCGTCCTCACCAGAGGTAACCGTACCGGTTATAACCTTTGTTTGAGCATTGGCCATCGAAATTCCCATGAAAAGAAGAATCGATAAAAAAAGCGCAATTTTTTTCATAGAAATAGTTTTAAATTAATAATTAAACAGCATTTTAAAATATAGATATAAACGTCTTATAAGAATTCCCCCAAATCCTATTAAAACGTTTTATAGTTCCCTTTCCTAAAGTTTAAACAAAATTGTTTAAATGTTAAAAATATTAACATTTGCAAATGTGATAAAAAGAAATGAGAAACAAAAATAAAAGTTTAGAAATTTAAATTAGGTAAAAGAAATAGAAATTAGCTATGCAAGCACTATAAAAAGTGAAATGACAAAAATCATAAAATATTGACTATTCCCTGTATTTCGTCAATTATATAAATATAATTCCTGCTGTTTATTATAATTCCATATCCAGAAATATCTTTTTGACTATCCATTGGGATGTATACTGAATCGATTCCAAATTGATTTGCCCCAACTATGTCAACGAAAAAATCATCACCTATCATTAAGCTTGCTGATTTTTTTGCATTGGATGATTTTATTGCATACTCAAAAATTTGGGAATCCGGTTTCGGGACTTTAACATCTTCTGAAACAAATATATTTGTAAAAAAAGGAAGCAATCCGGAGGTTTCAAGTTTCTTATTTTGAACCTCTTTGAAGCCATTTGTTATAATGTGGAGAACATAATTTTTATTTTTTAAATATTGCAATGCTTCCGATACTCCATCTTTCAAAACCTTTTGATTTGCCATTTCTTCGAGATAGAGAGTATTCATATCTTCTGGTTTCGCTCCAGTCAGTTGACACGCAATAAAAGTTTGATTAAACCTCTCATAAATCAAATCCTTTTTGAAAATTTCTCCTTTCCTGTATTTATCCCATAATTGCTTATTAATTTCAGAATAGGTATCAAAAAAGTGCTCAAAAACGAATTGATCCTCCCTAAAGAACTCTTTGAAAGTTATATGCATAGCATTTTTTGAATTTTTCTCAAAATCCCATAATGTATTGTCAAGATCAAAAAAAATATGATTGTACTTTTTACGCATTATATGTCAACTAAAGAAAAACGATTCTATTTTTCTTTTTTATTTGCACCTTCAACAACAATAACAATTTCGCCTTTGGGAGAATTTTCAGAATAATACTTTTCAAGTTCTGCAACTGTCCCCCTTTTGATTTCTTCAAATAACTTGCTTAGTTCGCGGCAAACGCAGGCTTGTCGCTCTTCTCCAAAAAATTCAGAGAATTGTAAAAGTGCTTTTACCAACCTGAAGGGTGACTCATAGAAAACCATTGTACGAGACTCGCCTGAGAGCTGAAGCAATCTCTTCTGTCTCCCCTTTTTCTGTGGAAGAAATCCTTCAAAAACAAACTTATCAGTTGGCAAACCCGAAACGGCGAGTGCAGGAATTAGTGCAGTTGCACCTGGTAAACATTCTACATTTATATTATTTTCAACACAGGCTCTTACCAATAAAAACCCAGGATCAGAAATTCCCGGCGTCCCTGCATCTGAAATCAGAGCAATAGTATCGCCTTCCTGAAGTTTTGAAATAATATTATGTAAAGCTTTATGTTCGTTAAACTTATGGTGCGGAATAAGTTTTTTATCGATTTCGAAATGTCTCATCAATTTCGATGATACACGTGTGTCTTCAGCTAAAACCAAATCAGCACTTTTCAAAACATTTATCGCACGTAATGTAATATCTTCAAGATTACCTATGGGAGTAGGAACTAATATTAATTTTCCCGAATCAGACATTGGTAAATCGACGCTTTACTAAGTTTACAAACTTCAGGCTTGTTTCATTCTTCTTCCACTTAAAATTTTGTTGTAAATAAACCACAGCTTCATTGATATTATTCATTTCATCAAGCGAGGTAACTGTATCGGTAAATTTCTCGGGGCTCCCATCAAAAAGCTCCCTGATATACTGAAAACGATCGTTTATCCCAATGGATGCCCGAATACTACCTACCGGTCGGTTGGATAACTTGAACTCTAAGTTTGTTTGATCCTGAATAATATCATTGACCGACTTTCCTTTCAAAAAACTGTCTCCCAAACGTGAATTTGCTTCAGCAACTTCCTCCTCTTCCAACTCAACCTCATCATTTTTTAATGTTGCAGCACCATTTTTATCTTCACTTTCTTTTGTATCTGCTAATTCCTCCTCCATAACTTTATCATTTTCATTTTCAGCAGTTTCCTCCTCAATATTCTCCGAAGAAGTTTCTAATTCCTTCTTCTGTTTTGTCTCAGACCTCTCTTCCGTCACATCAGCTATTGGCTCAGCTGTTTCTTTTTTCAACGGTTCCCCTGTTTCTTTTTCTGAAAATTCTTCCTTGTTTATCTTCTCCGGTATTTCTTCCACAATTTTCTGAATCACCTCAGGAACCGGATTGCCATTTTCCTGGCCGTTTAACATTTGCAAAAGCTGCATTATACCTTTTGCACGGGTATGAAGAAATTCTATTTCAAGTGAATCGAAATTGCCTTTTTCTTTTATTTCGACAACCAATTCTTCCAATTCACTCATATCTTTTAAAAGAATATTTACCAGTTTTTTATTTTCCATTCTTGGCCGACCTATTATTTTTAAAGATTATTTTTGTAAAAGTACTAATTTCTTATTCATATAACGTAAATGTTTATAGAAAGGGATGTGAACGCCCATAAAAAAATTGGGGTGATTGAAGTTGTTGTAGGATCGATGTTTTCAGGAAAGACTGAAGAGCTCATTCGCAGGTTAAAACGGGCAAAAATTGCCAAACAACGGGTTGAAATTTACAAACCGATAATTGATGTTCGTTACTCAGAAAGTGAGGTTGTTTCACATGATGAAAATTCGATTCGTTCAACTCCTGTCGAAAATTCTGCTAATATTTTACTCCTTTCAAACGATGTTGATGTTATTGGAATAGATGAAGCGCAGTTTTTTGATAAAGGACTAATTGATGTTGCATCACAACTCGCTAATATGGGAATTCGGGTTATTATTGCCGGGCTGGATATGGATTTTAAAGGTGCTCCCTTTGGTCCAATTCCGGGATTGATGGCCATTGCCGACCATGTAACAAAAGTGCATGCTATTTGTGTAAGGTGCGGAAACATTGCACAATTTTCACATCGCCTTTCCGAGAAAGAACAAGTTGTGCTTCTGGGTGAAAAAGATATCTACGAACCGCTTTGTCGCAGTTGTTATCGGGATGCAAACCGCAAAAAATGAATCATTTTAAGTTATACGAAATTATTGAAATCACAGGTGGAAAATTGTATACTTCCGCCGATGCTGAAGATATTCTAATTTCGCAGATTCAAACCGATAGTCGCCTGTTTTTCACAGGGGAAAACACTATTTTTTTTGCGCTCAAAGGCCCCAGAAATAATGGACACAATTATATTTCAGACCTTACCGAAAAAGGGATCAAATTCTTTGTGGTTTCGGAAAAAAACAGAATAAATACAAAGGCCACATTTATTCTTGTTGAAAATACAACGAAAGCACTTCAAAAACTCGGGGCATTCAACCGGAAAAAATTTCAATACCCGGTTATAGGAATTACCGGAAGCAATGGAAAAACAATCGTAAAAGAGTGGCTGCATGATTTACTCTCAAATAATTCACGAATCGTAAGAAGCCCAAAAAGTTACAACTCACAAATTGGGGTGCCACTTTCAGTATTATTAATGAATGATAACTATAATCTGGGAATTTTTGAAGCAGGAATCTCTCAATGTGGTGAGATGCAGAATTTGGCTAAAATTATTGATCCTGATATTGGAATTTTTACAAATATAGGGGATGCCCATCAGGAGAATTTTGAATCCTACGAACAAAAACTTGAAGAAAAACTTAAACTTTTTGAACATGCAAAAAAGTTGATCTTTTCAATAGATAACGAACTATGCAAAACTAAAATCAGTCAATTTTGCAAAAAAAATTCTGTATGTGCAATTCCTTGGACATTAAATAAAAACAAGGATGCAATCATCAATTTTTCTGCGAAAAAACAAGAAGACCACACCCTGATTTCTGCATCAGCTGAATCAAAAAAATATGAGTTTGAAATTCCCTTTATTGATTTCTCATCCATTGAAAATGCGTGTCATTGTTTTACTGCTGTTTGGGCATTAAAAGAAAATATTGATTCGATTCTGCCTCGGTTTAAGTTACTGGAACCAGTTGCTATGCGTTTGGAAATTAAACGGGGAATAAATAATTGTATTCTTATAAACGATTATTATAATTCCGATCTGAATTCACTTTCCATTGCGCTGTCAGTTTTGCAGCAACAGGCAGCAAAAGGACATATGCTAAAAACAGTAATTCTTTCCGATATCCAGCAAACCGGAATATCAAAAATTGAATTGTACAACCAGGTAAACAAACTTTTGAATGACTGGGAAATAGATAAGTTAATTGGAATTGGCCCGAAAATAACAGAACATTCAGAAATATTTCTGACAGAAAAAGAATTTTATCAGAGTGTGGGTGATTTTGAAAATGAATTTCAAAAGTCTAATCTAAAAGATGCTGTTATCTTAATCAAAGGAGCACGTAAATTTACTTTTGAAAAAATATCAGCACTCCTGCAGCAAAAAACACATCAAACTATTCTGGAAATTAATTTAAATGCATTGGTTCATAATCTTAATACCTTTCGAAAACTGTTAAACCCGGAAACCAAAATAATGGTTATGGTGAAAGCATTTTCGTATGGAACCGGTGATGTGGAAATCGCCAAACTACTGCAGTATCAGAATGTGGATTATCTTGCGGTGGCGGTGGCCGATGAGGGAGTTCAACTTCGAAATGCCGGGATTCAAACTCCTGTTATCGTTATGAATCCGGAAGAACACAGTTTTCAGAATTTTATTGACTACCGTTTGGAACCCAACATTTACAGTTTAGAGCTTTTGGATTCCTTCTCGAAAACAGTTTCACAAAATGCAATTGATGAATTTCCGGTTCATTTGAAAATTGATACAGGAATGAATCGATTGGGATTCAAAAGCGAAAACGAAATTGAAACCGCAGTACACAAAATAAAATCTTCGGGAGCTTTAAAAATAAAATCCGTTTTTTCGCATTTGGCAGGAAGTGATGATCCTGAATTAGATCATTTTACATTTGAGCAAATTTCCATTTTCGAAAAATTCAGTAAAATTATTTCAGAGCATTTCCCCTACCCCATTGACCGACATTTTCTCAATTCAGCGGGAATTGAACGGTTCACAAATTACCAGTTTGAAATGGTCAGGTTGGGAATTGGTCTGTACGGAATTTCACAAACCGGATTACCACTTGAAAATATAGGAAATTTAAAAAGTACGGTTTCGCAGGTAAAAGAAGTGGAAAAAGATGAAACTATCGGTTACAATAGGAAGGGCAAGCTTACAAAAAAAAGTAAAGTTGCAATTGTACCGCTTGGTTATGCCGACGGACTGGACAGAAAACTGGGAAACAGGAATGGCTCAGCTTATGTAAATGGAAGTATTGTTCCGATAATCGGAAATATATGTATGGATATGTTAATGTTGGACGTAACGGGAATTGATGTCAATCCGGGTGATGAAGTAGAGTTTTTTGGCGCTCATATATCAATTGTTGAAGTGGCAAAAAAAGCAGGAACAATCCCCTATGAAATATTAACGGGAATTTCTCAACGCGTGAAGCGTATATATTTACAGGAGTAATTAATGCAGCAAAAAAAATCCCGCATAATGCGGGATTGATATTATCCTAATTTACTGATTCGTTCAAGTCGGCTGGCATCCAATATCTTAATTTTCCGTCCATCAATAGCAATTACCTTTTCGCTGGCGAAAGTAGACAATGTCCTTATAGCATTTGAAGTTGTCATATTTGAAAGGTTAGCAATATCTTCTCTTGACAAATAAACTTTTAAAGTAGTGCCATCATGCTCAAAGCCGTATTTTTCCTTCAACAAAAGCAAAGATTCAGCCAGTCTCCCGCGAATGTGTTTTTGTGTTAAAGTAACAGTTCTTGAATTAGAGAAACCAAGCTCTTTTGATAACTTCCGGATTATTTTTAACGAAAAATCGCTATTCTTTAAAGCACGGCTAAAAATGAATTCCGGGCTTACCGTACAAACCAAAGATTCCTCCAAAGTAACCGCCGAAGAATTATGGATTTCATCGCTAAAGAGTGCCCGGTAGCCAATCACTCCAAGAGGTTTAGCCATACGAACAATCTGTTCGCGACCGCCAACACCTTCTTTGAATATTTTTACTTTTCCATCGACCAAGAGAAGAAAACCTGAAGGTTTATCTCCCTCCTTAAAAATAAACTCGTTCTTTTTATAGTGTGCAAGAGAAATATGATGTTGTAATTCATCTTTTTCATCCTGATTCAAAAGATAGAAGATTGACTTTGGATTATCAACAATATCTTTTACTCCCAACTCTGAATTTAACATATAGCAGCTTGTATGTTTTAAAGCATCAAAGTTAAAAATTTTGTAAAAACAGCACCTATTTTTAACAGTTATTTTACACAGAAACTGTCACAGATCATGTATTTAGAAAATTGTAATCCACAATAAATCTGTCATTTTTCTAATATTTGGCTACCAGAGGTATTTTTCGGCCAAAACCAAATGCTTTTGAACTTACTCTTAAAACAGGTGCCGCCTGAAATCTTTTATACTCATTCATATTTACCATTCTGATAACCTTTCTCACTACTTCCTCCTCAAAACCCAAAGCCATAATTTCTTTTGGCGACTTGTTTAATTCAATAAAATTGAACAGAATTTTATCCAAATCTTCATATTCGGGTAATGAATCGGTGTCTTTCTGATCCGGACGTAACTCGGCAGAAGGAGGTTTAACAATGGTATTTTCAGGAATAACTTCTTCATCTTTGTTCATAAATCGCGAAAGCCGGTACACATCCATTTTATACACATCTCCCAAAACAGCTAAGCCTCCGTTCATATCGCCATACAAAGTTCCGTAACCAACTGCACTTTCACTCTTATTGGTTGTATTCAGCAAGATATGACCAAATTTATTCGAGAGTGCCATAACATAAATTCCTCGCGCCCTGGCCTGAATATTTTCTTCGGTGATATCAGGAGATTTGCCTTCAAAAAGTGGTGCCAGTTCTTTTTCAAACGCATCAACCGCAGTTTGAATATTCACAATATCATATTTGATTTTCAGGTTGTCAGCCAACTGACGCGCATCTTCCAAACTGTGATCGGAGGAATACTTCGATGGCATCATCAACACCCTGACATTGTCGGAGCCAAGCGCCCTTGCTGCCAGAACAGCTGTAACAGCCGAGTCGATACCGCCCGATAAACCGAGTGTGGCACTTCTAAATCCCATTTTATGAAAATAATCACGGATACCCAGAACCAACGCATCATGTATTTTTTCTATGTAATCTGTTTCTCTCTGAACCGTTTTTTCTCCCGGATTTTGTGTGTCAACAATCAAAAAATCTTCTTCAAAATATTTAAGCTCTTTCGTTACCTCACCAATTTTATTCATCCAGACCGATCCACCGTCAAAAACCAACTCGGTTTGTGCGCCTACCTGGTTTACATACAATATTGGAACTTTATACTTTTTCGCCTTCGAAATTAATATATCCTTTCGCCATGTTTCCTGGTTATATGAAAAAGGTGATGCAGAAATATTAACCACAAAATCAGGGCCCATCGAACTTAGTTCTTCCATTGGCGATGTCTGATAAAGTTTATCTTTCCCAAATTCATTAGCCGTGGGCTGTTCATCCCATAAGTCTTCGCAGATAGTTACTGCTATTTTTTCTCCCTTAAAATCGACAACATTAAATTTTTTATTTGGCTCGAAATGCCGGTATTCATCAAAAACATCGTAAGTGGGTAGCAGAGTTTTATTATGAACGCTTTGCACTTTCCCATCAGCAAGAAAAAAAGCTGAATTATACAATTTTTTTCCTCTCTCCTGCTTATTTATTCGAGGGGCTCCTATAATTGCAGCAATACCAAGGCATAATTCAGCAATTTTTAAAACGGTTTCCTCAGCCTTCTGAATAAACTCTTTTTTTTCCAGCAAATCATGAGGATAATATCCGGTTACCGAAAGTTCTGAAAAAACAACAAGGTCAGCTCCTTCATTTTTTGCCTTGTTAATGTTTTTAATAATTTTTGCAGAATTACCTTCAAAGTCGCCGATGATATAATTTAATTGAGCCAGTGCAACTTTCATTTTTTATAAATTAATTTCAACTTTTGGTTCAAGTTGAATGTGATTGTTAGTAATGATTGCAAATCTCCAATTTTTAGTTCAATTTCGCAATAATAAATCAAAGGATGCGTATTGAATTAAAATTCATATAAAATGAAACGAGAAATAATTTCTTTTTTAATTCTGTTTTTGCTTACTACTTTAATTTCCTGTAACCGAAATCCTCTAAAAGTTGATATATCGGAAATAGAGGCAGAACCGGAATATGTAAATTTTAACAAAGAACTATTTTCTCTTCCTTTAAAAGATACTTTACAGGAATTTATAGACCTTCGTGAAAAAAATCCTGATTTCTTTGATTTGTACACCTACAAGGTTATCAACATTGGAGGCATAAATGATGAATACTTCACAGATTATATGAATCAGTTTTTAACCGATACGATGATATTGAATGTCAAATCGCTGGTTGAAAGTGAATTCAAAGATCTTGATAATATTCAGAATCAAATTACAAAAGCATTTCAATATTATAAATACCACTTCCCAGATAAAAACCTTCCGACTATATATTTTTATATTTCAGGCTTTAACCAGTCTGTGGTTACTGCAGAAGACCTTATTGGAATTGGATTGGATAAATATCTCGGGAAAGACTGTGAATACTACCTCCGTTTAAGTACAACACCGTTATATAAAATTAAAAATATGCACAAGGAGAAGATTGTTGCTGATGTTGCATATGCTTGGGGAATGACTGAATTTGAACATACAAATAAAGCTACCAATCTTTTAGGAAACATGATTCACCAGGGGAAACTGATGTATTTTGTTGATGCAATGCTTCCAACAACAAGTGATACGTTGAAAATTGGCTACTCTAAGGAACAGCTGGAATGGTGTAAAAAAAATGAGGCCCAAATGTGGGTGCAACTTGTTGAGACAAAAATGTTGTATTCAAGCAAACGAATGGATATACTCCGCTACACCAATGATGGCCCCTACACCAATGGATTTCCACTTGAATCGCCTGCCAGAACCGGTATTTGGATTGGCTGGCAAATTGTTCGGAAATACATGAAAGAACATCCAGAGGTAACACTCCCAGAACTTATGAACAATAACGATTATCAGAAAATTCTCAATGACTCGGGGTATTTTCCGGAATAGAAAGTAATGATTTTCGTAATGATTCCTTATTAAATTTGAAGAATATGCTAGGCTCTTAAATCATTAAACCTAACTTATTTCTGAAATTTACATCATAGTTATCAATCCTTTCCTTTAAAATTCTAAACTTAGGTTATTCTTTTGTAAATTCGGTTATTGATTATATTCTTTAAAATATTTGACATGGAAACTGTAGGTAAACCAAAGAGAATTGGAATTTTGACTGCCGGTGGAGATTGCCCGGGATTGAATGCAGCTATTCGTGGGGTAGGAAAAACTGCTATTGTTGAATATGGGATGGAGGTAATCGGATTTAACGCCGGATATTTGGGTTTAATCAATAACGATTACAGTCCTTTGAAAGAATCTCAACTTTCTGGTATATTGACACTGGGTGGAACTATTCTTGGGACATCGAGAGAAAAACCATATAAACTGGTAAAGAAAAACGGGAAAGTTGATACGCATAAACCCGAAAAAATAAAAAAGAACTATAAAAAACTTGGCCTTGACTGTATTGTGTGCATTGGAGGAAATGGCACAATGAAAACCGCAAGTATGCTTGCAAAAGAAGGTCTTAATGTCATTGGCATTCCAAAAACCATTGACAACGATGTATGGGGAACCGATGTTACTTTTGGTTTTGATTCTGCCGTTCAAATTGCTACTGATGCTATTGACAGACTGCATACCACAGCAAACTCTCACCAAAGGGTTATGATCATTGAAATTATGGGACATAATGCCGGATGGCTTGCATTATACTCAGGTGTAGCAGGCGGTGGCGATATCATTTTGTTACCGGAGCTTCCCTACAATATTCGTTCGGTTTGCAAAAAAATCGAACACAGATACGAAGATAATAAGCCCTATTCAATAGTGGTTGTTGCTGAAGGTATTGATCATCCAAAAAACAGGTCGGCGGCATCTCATTTGGCTGAAGCGATTCAAACATATACCGGAATAGAAACCAGGGAAACAGTCTTGGGTTATATTCAAAGAGGTGGAAGCCCAACACCGATGGACAGAATTTTAGCTACACGATACGGAGCGCATGCTGCACAGTGCATTGCGGAAGAAAAATTTGGAACCATGGTTGCCATGAGAAATAATGAATTAACTACGGTTTCTTTGGAAGAAGTTGGCGGAAATCTCAGATTGGTTGAACCTGAGCACCCTCTAATTTCGAAAGCCCGAAAAATGGGTGTTTCATTTGGCGATGAGTACAGTCTTATTGAATAATGTATTTATACAAAAAGATGGACAAGTTTTTTGGTTTCAAAAAACTCTTCTTCAAAATATTCAGACAAATTTTGTACAAAAACTTTCTTTTTGAAAGACTGAATTTCTGATTGAATATCTCCTCCTTTCAAATATAATATGCCGTTTGGGATTGCATTTTTTCGTTCACCTGAAATATTATTCTTCACCCATTGAACAAATTCAGGCAACCTGGTCACAGCTCTGCTGACAACAAAGTCGTATTTTTTATTTATTTGTTCGGCTCTAATCTGCTCTGCCTGAACATTTTTCAATTCTAACGATTCGGCAACACCATTGACAACCTTAATTTTTTTGCCAATTGAATCAATCAAATGAAATTTAACTTCCGGGAAATAAATCGCCAGCGGGATTCCGGGAAAGCCTCCACCTGTTCCCACATCTAATATCCTGGTGCCGTTCTTGAAACGAATAAATTTTGCAATACCCAGTGAATGCAAAACATGCTTTTCATACAACGAAGAAAAGTCCTTTCGTGAAATCACATTAATCTTCTGATTCCAATCGGAATACAACTCTTCCAGCAATTTAAATTGTTCTATTTGTTTATTATCAAGTTTGGGAAAATATTTCAGGAGAATTTCCATTCATCAGAAAAATTAATGATCGGCCATTTCAGTACTCTCAATCATATTAAACAACATTTCGCGGGCTCTGAACAACTGAGCCTTTACTGTACCGAGCGGCAAATTTAACTCTTTTGCGATTTCTTCATAAGAAAATTCGCGAAAATATCTTAATTCTACAAGAGTTTGATAACGTGGTTTTAATCGACGAACAACTTTTCGAAGCAAAATGGCTTTCTGTTGACGAATCAATTTTTCTTCCGGATTGGGTTCTTTTGATTTTAATCGTAGTTGTTCTCCGTTTTCATTTTGATCGTTCGTATTTTCAATTGAAATATGAACTCCCTTTTTCTTCCTCAAAAAATCAATACAATTATTAGAAGCTATTTTAAACAACCAGGTACTAAAGGCATATGTTGGAGAATATTGATGTAGATTTTTAAATGCTTTACCAAAAGCTTCCAGTGTCAAATCCTCTGCATCACTACGGTTGTTTACCATTTTTAACAGCATGAAATAAATCGCATCCTTATATTTTCTTAGCAAGCGGGCAAAAGCCTTTTCATTACCTTTCAAAGCATCTTGTACCAAAATGTAATCCTGGCGTGCTTTTTCAGACAATTTCAAATTTTGCTCTTCCATTTTGCTTCCTGAATTTCCTGTTAAAATACCAACTGAAAACCATTTTAAAGCAGGGCATTACTAACGCATACACTAACGAAGTTATGAATATTTTACGTTCATTCAAACGATTTTGACTTATTTTTATGATAAGCAAGTCTAAAATCAGAAGAAAACTCAACGTAATTGACACTATTGGCCAAACACCAGTAAATAAAAAGATTACAGCAACAAAGAGCAAAAAAGTTGTCAATTTCAAATACCTGTCTGTTGCCATCAATACTCTTTTGGAATATGATAAATACTTTTCTATCCGAAAACTCTTTTTTATCAAATCGAAGAAATCCTGCCGCGAAATGTTTTCAGAAAAACGAATGGCAGAATCATTATGTAGAACAAATCGATATTTCTTTTTAAGCAAAAATTGATTGATTAATAATTCAAGGTTAGCATAAGGTTCTTTTATTTTTTTCCCATAACCACCCATTTCAAAATATTTTTCTTTTCGAAATGCGATATTATTTTCGAAAAAAACGAAAGGAATACCGAACATTGAATATTTCATACTTTTCAGGTAAAGCATAAAAGTTTCGATTCGAAATAACTTATTATAAATCTTTCTGCTTGGGATTACATTTATATAATGGACAATGGTATCAAAACTGTCATTATCAAAAGCCGAAATATTTTCCAGCCATTCATCCTGAAATTCTTTTAAAGTGGGAGGAACAAACAAAACCCAATCATTTTTAGCCGATTTTAAAGCAATATTCTGTGATAACTTTACAGAAAAACGTGTTTCCTGCGTTAAGGTTGAAAACTTTAATTTAGGATTTGTTTCTCTCAATTTCCCTAACACAGTAAGCGTATTATCTTGTGAAAAATCGTCTACAACAATAACTTCGTAATCAGGATATTTAAATGAAAGTAAGTAGGGTAAATTTACAGAAAGATTTTCTTCTTCATTGCGGACCGCCATTAAAATTGAAATAGGAGACTTTTGCTCCTTCCTAAAAGAGTCCTTGTGGTTTATTACCTTTACAAGAATAATAATTTTGAATACTATCTGTACAAAAATGAGTGCTAATAAAATGAGGAAGAGTACCAGGTGAATAATCTCTGCTTCAGAGATCACTTTCAACAAATCGTTAATCATTCAATATACTAAGCAGATAAAGATTAGATACATCAAAAATGGAAACAATCCATTCAAAATCAAAAATTATAACAAAATAACTATTTTATTTTTATTCACAGGGTTTAAAAATAATTAACAGTAGCAAAAACAAATATAACCCATTGATTCAGGCAGATTAATTATATTTGAACCCTCAAAAAAAATACATGGAATTTGAGTTACTAAAAACTTCAGAAAATTCACGAGCGCGTGCAGGTATAATCACTACTGACCATGGTAAAATAGAAACACCTATTTTTATGCCTGTAGGTACTGCAGGTTCTGTAAAGGGCATCCATACGCGCGATTTAAAAGAAGACATAAATGCTCAAATTATTCTTGGGAATACATACCATTTGTATTTGCGCCCGGGAATTAATGTGATTGAAGAAGCAGGCGGATTGCACAAATTTAACCGTTGGGACAAACCCATTTTAACGGATAGTGGCGGATACCAGGTTTTTTCTCTTGGCGATATCCGAAAGCTTAGCGAAGAAGGAGCGAAGTTCCAATCGCATATTGACGGTTCTTATCACATGTTTACACCTGAGAATGTTATTGATATCCAGCGTTCAATCGGAGCCGATATTATTATGGCATTTGATGAATGCTCTCCTGGTGATGCTGATTACACTTATGCAAAAAATTCACTTGAACTTACACAACGATGGTTGGAACGTTGTTTTGTTCAGTTTAATAAAACAGGACCCAAATACGGGTACAGTCAAACTCTTTTCCCAATTGTACAAGGAAATACTTTTAAAGATTTGCGGAAAGCAGCAGTAGATCATGTCAAAAATTTTGATGCTGACGGATATGCAATCGGTGGTCTGTCGGTTGGTGAAGCTGAGGAAACGATGTACGAAATGACTGAAGTTTGCACTGCTGATTTGCCGGTAAATAAACCACGTTATTTAATGGGAGTAGGAACACCTGTTAATATTCTGGAATCGATTGAACGGGGAATCGATATGTTTGATTGTGTCATGCCTACCCGAAATGGAAGAAATGGTATGTTATTCACAAGTAATGGAGTTATTAATATTAAAAATAAAAAGTGGGAAAACGATCATTCTCCCATCGATGAAAACAATCACTCGTTTGTTGACCAGTATTCAAAGTCCTATCTTCGTCATCTGATAATTTCAAATGAAATGCTTGGCGCGCAAATTGCAAGCCAGCACAATCTGGCTTTTTATCTGTGGCTGGTTAGTACAGCCCGTCAGAAAATAATCGACGGAAGTTTTGAAAGCTGGAAAAAAGAAATGGTAATTAAACTTAAAGAAAGATTATAATTTCAGAAATGAAAATTTATAAAACGATAGATCTTTATATCACAAAAAAGTTTCTGGGAACTTTCTTTTATGCTATTGCATTAATTTTAAGTATTGCCATAGTTTTTGATTTGGCAGAAAATCTGGACGAATTCATCTCAAAAGATGTACCGGGTAAGGTGATCATTTTTGATTATTACATGAATTTCATTCCTTACTTTGCCAATCTGTTTAGTCCGTTATTTACATTTATTGCGGTAATATATTTCACTTCAAAAATGGCTTACAATACAGAAATAATCGCCATTTTGAGTAGTGGGGTCTCATATCCGCGATTGATGCGCCCATACATTGTTTCAGCGTTTATTCTGGCCATGTTTTCATTTATTCTCGGAAATTATATTATTCCTCCTTCAAATGAAACTTTAAACAATTTCAGAAATAAATATATTGACAATAACAGGGCAATATTCGAGACGAATATTCACCGCCAAATCGAACCCGGGGTCTATATTTATATGAGAAGTTTTAATTCCAATAATGTAGGAATGGAATTTACACTTGAGAAATTTGATGGAGCAAATCTTATCGAAAAAATCAGCGCCAGCAATATCCGTTGGGATGAAGATACTGAGAAATGGATAATTAATAATTATGTAATACGTCATATTAATGAAAATGGTGAAACATTTGAAACAGGTTACCGCATTGACACAACGCTGAATATGACTCCAAATGACTATATGGTCATGAAAAATCAAATGGAAACCTTTACAACACCTGCATTAAAGCAAGAAATTAAACTTATGAAAATGCGGGGAGTAAATACAGTGGAATGGGAAATCGAAAATCATAAACGAGTAGCAGGTCCTTTCTCTGCTTTTATTTTAACTATTATCGGAATGGGACTGGCATCGCGAAAAATAAAAGGAGGGCTTGGACTTCACCTGGGACTAGGTTTACTCCTTGCTTTCTCATACATCCTATTTATGCAGATTTCCACCGTTTTTGCCATTAATGGGAATACGCCTCCCATAATAGCCGTTTGGATTCCAAATCTAATGTATAGTATTATCGCTTTTTTTGTTTTCCGTTGGGCCGCCCGCTAAAATACTTTTTAAACATTAAGTCCCATTATTCGACACAAATGAATCAATGTAATTTAAATTACGTACTACTATTTTGTGAAAGGAAAGGTCAATGGAAAAAAATTATAATTTTGCTCCCACTTTAAATTGCGTAACTAAACCCTTTTCCTGAAAAAAGAAAAAGGGAATTTTTAACTTAAAACAAACTTTATGTCACTTAGAAGCAATGTCCTTGATCTTCGGAAAAGGAAAAGAGAAGTACAAAAAGGTGGTGGGGATAAAGCCATTGAGAAACAGGTTAAAATGGGTAAACTCACTGCCCGTGAACGTATTCTCGCCCTGCTTGATAAAAACTCATTTCACGAATATGACCTTTTCGTTGAACACAGTGCAAAAGATTTCGGCATGGAATCGAAAGTCTTACATGGCGACGGTGTAATCATCGGAACAGGTACCATTTACAATAAACCAGTATGTGTTTTTGCTCAGGATTTTACTGTTGCAGGAGGTTCTTTGGGTTTGATGCATGCCCGCAAAATTACCAAAATTATGGATCACGCCCTGAAAATGAGGGTGCCGCTAATTGGAATCAACGACTCAGGTGGTGCACGTATCCAGGAAGGTGTAAATTCATTAGCAGGGTACGGTGAAATATTTTTTAGAAATACTTTGGCCTCGGGTGTAATTCCGCAAATTTCGGTAATTCTTGGACCATGTGCAGGTGGTGCAGTATATTCTCCTGCATTGACCGATTTTGTTTTTGTTGTGGAGAACATTTCAAAAATGTTCATCACTGGACCAAGTGTTATAAAATCGGTTCTTGGAGAAGAAATTTCGATGGAAGAACTGGGAGGCGCTCGTGTTCATGCTGAAATCACAGGAAATGCTCATTTTTATGCGCAGAACGAGTTAGAATGTTTTGAACAGATAAAAAAACTTATCAGTTTTATTCCCCGGAATAATTCAAGAAAAGCACTTCCATACCCGCCAAAATCGCCACAAAAAGGGAAGAAGATTGAAGACCTCGTTCCGGCTGATCCCAGAATCCCTTACGATATGCGAGATATTATCAAAGGAATTACAGATAGTTCAGATTTCTTTGAAATCATGGAACATTTCGCTCCGAATATTATTATAGGTTTTGGCCGAATGGAAGGCGAAACCGTTGGGTTTGTTGCGAATCAGCCAATGGTTTTGGCAGGTGTGCTCGACACTGACAGTTCAGACAAGGCAGCACGATTCATCAGATATTGTGATGCTTTTAATATTCCGATTATAACGCTTGAAGACCTTCCGGGTTATCTTCCTGGAGTTGATCAGGAACACGCAGGTGTCATTCGTCATGGTGCTAAAATTCTCTATGCATACAGTGAAGCAACTGTACCCAAAGTGACAGTTATTTTAAGAAAGGCATACGGAGGAGGTTACATAGCAATGAACTCAAGACATTTACGCGCAGACTTCGTATTTGCATGGCCAACAGCCGAAATTGCCGTTATGGGACCTGAAGGAGCAGCAAATATCGTTTTTCGTAAAGAAATCGCTGAGGCTGAAAATCCCGAAGAAATGCGTCAACAAAAAATTCAGGAGTACAAAGAAAAATTTGCCAATCCGTATGTTGCTGCTGCACAAGGTTATATTGACGAGGTGATAGAACCAAAAGAAACCAGGTCGCGAATTTTACACGCTTTAAAAGTTTCAGAGAATAAAGATGTTCATTTACCAGGTAAAAAACATGGCATTCCACCATTTTAAACTGAAATCCTATGACAGAAGATAAAGAATATAAAAACCTCATTGTTCAGGGGGCTATTTACAAAACAACATATACACGTAAATTTGAAGAAAGAATAAACTGGGAGGCTCCAAACGAAAACCTTCTTTATTCTTTTATTCCCGGAACAATAATTGACATTTTTGTTAAACCAAAAGACAAGGTTAAAGAAGGTGAAACTCTATTATTGCTTGAGGCAATGAAGATGCAAAATCAAGTTCGAATGCCTTTCGATGGAGAAATAGTAAAAATACATGTTAAAAAAGACGATATTATTCCCAAAAGGCATTTAATGGTGGAAATAAAACCAAAAATTTTAAAATAATTATAGATGATAAAAACAAAGGTTGACTTTAAACTCAACCTTTGTTAATAAAAAAAAGGACCACCAAACGGCAGTCCCTTTAAATCCCAATTAAGCTAATCGCGTTATAACTAACTTCTCTCTATTGTATATTCCAAGTATTTTCGTCAGTCATCCATGATTCAAGCATCAGGTCAGATTCTGTTTCAATTTGCATTTCAGCATAAATAAAACTTCCTTTTTCCCAAACATTTGAATCTGTCATCCATGGTTCCAAAACCAAATCTGATTCAAAATCAACCGACATTTCATTTAATCCAACATTTTCCCAAATGTTTTCATCAATCATCCATGATTCCAAGACCAGATTTTCATCTGTTGCATCTTCAAATGCGTAAGCGGTGTTGGCTTTATTCCAGATTGCTTCATCAACCATCCAGCTTTCCATTTCCAATGCGGGCTCTGTAATTGTTTCAAGACTTGAGGCACTTAACTCTGTTCCTTTTGCGAAACTGTTTCCACCAACTAATATCAGGGTGAAAATTGCTACGGCTACTAATTGATTAATTCTTGTTTTCATTGTTTCTATTTTTCTGTTTTCTTACTAATTGTTTTTGTCTTCGTTTAACTTTTTTCTTGTTTTCTAAATTTTGTTTTCACTTTAATAGACTTATTACAAGCACAAAGGTTACATTGCTTTTTGTTAAAAAGTACAAATATTTTGTTAACGAAACCTTAAGGTCGGTAAATGACAGAAACTATCGGTAAATAAAAATACCTTTTGGTGTGAATTTATCGAAATTCGTCGGTAAATGGCGAAATATGCCGTAAACAGCGGAACCGCTTCCAGACATAGAGGCGTACAAAGCCCCCATATCATAAAGTGTTTCCTTTAAATTTTGAATTTCCGGGTAGTTTTGAAAAACAGTCTTTTCAAAATCGTTTAAAACTGTATTTTTCCATTCTGAAAGCGGAATTTTGTTTAATTCCATTAATGAAAAAGATGGTTTGGCAGGTTTAATATTCCCATAGGCAACCGAAGTATTAACTGCAACATTTGGTTTTACAATTAATATCTCGTAACCTGAAAGGTCAATTTCAACCGGCTTAAGTTGATCACCAATTCCACTGGCAAAAGCTGGTTTATTATTAATAAAAAATGCACAATCGGCCCCCAGTAAAGAGGCATACTTTTCAAGTTGAACCGAATCTAAGCCAAGATTGAAATGTTCATTCAATAATTTTAAAGTAAATGCGGCATCTGATGAACCTCCACCTAGTCCGGCTCCAAAGGGAATTGTTTTGTGCAAATGAATTTTAAATCGGGGAAGATTAAAATCCTTTTTAATAAGTTGGTAAGCTTTATAAATCAGGTTATCCTCAAAAGGTCCTCCAATTTCTATTCCTGATAATGTAAATTCTGTTTTTTCAGAATCAACAATTTCCAATGCATCTGAAAGTTTTACCGGATAAAAAATGGTTTCTATGTTATGGTAACCATCTTCTCTCTTCGAGATTACGTTCAGCCCAATGTTTATTTTTGCATTCGGAAAAACTATCATTCCTTTATTATCTGTATTAATCCTGGGTCATTAACTTGTATTCTTCGGGCGAGCCACAGGTGCAGATCAAATGCCGATCACCCCAGGCATTGTCCACCCGCCCTACAGGTACCCAAAATTTATTATCTCTAATCCATTCCAACGGATAAGCGGCTTTTTCTCTTGAATATTTATGTTCCCAATTGTTTGCACAAACTTTTTCTGCTGTATGGGGAGCATTTTTAAGAACATTATCTGTTTTATCCGCCATTCCATTCTCCACCTCTTTAATTTCAATATAAATAGAATTCATTGCATCAATAAAGCGATCCAACTCTTCCTTTGATTCGCTTTCTGTTGGTTCAACCATCAAAGTTCCATGTACAGGGAACGAAAGCGTTGGCGCGTGAAAACCATAATCCATTAAACGTTTTGCAATGTCTTCCTCGGTAATTCCTGAATTTGCTTTAAAATGCCTGCATTCTAAAATCATTTCGTGAGCAATACGTCCATTTTCACCAGTATATAAAATTCCGTAATTTTTCTCCAGCGCTTTGGCAATATAATTGGCATTTAAAATAGCCATTTTAGTTGCTTCGGTTAATCCTTGTGCTCCCATCATTTTTATGTAACCATAGGTAATGGTAAGAACAGAAGCACTTCCCCAAGGGGCTCCTGCAACTGCATTTATTCCAATATGTCCGTTATTCATAATCGGATGAGACGGTAGAAACTCAACCAGATGTTTCGCCACAGCAATTGGGCCAACTCCGGGACCACCACCGCCATGCGGAATTGCAAAAGTTTTATGCAAATTCAAATGACAAACATCGGCGCCTATTTTTCTAGGGTTTGTTAAACCAACCTGTGCATTCATATTTGCCCCATCCATATAAACCTGTCCACCATTTTGATGGATAATATCGCACATTTCTATTATTGACGATTCAAAAACACCGTGTGTTGAAGGATAAGTCACCATAAACGAAGAAAGAAAATCTTTGTTTTCGTTCGCCTTTTGGCGTAAATCCTCCAAATCAATGTTTCCTTTTTCATCGCACGACACCACAACAACTTTCATCCCTGCCATTACTGCACTGGCCGGGTTGGTTCCATGAGCAGATGATGGTATTAAAACTACATTTCTTTTACCTTCTCCCCTGCTTTCATGATAGGCCTGAATTACCATTAAACCTGCATATTCCCCTGCCGCTCCTGAATTTGGCATCAAACTTACGTCTGCCATTCCCGTAATTTCTGATAAATCACGTCGCAATTCTTCCATCATTTCATGGTAGCCTCGAGCCTGATTTTTAGGCACAAACGGATGAATTCCGTTAAACTCAATCCAACTTAAGGGAAGCATTTCCGTAGCTGCATTTAATTTCATCGTACAGGAACCTAATGAAATCATTGAATGTGTAAGTGAAATATCCTTATGTTCCAATCTTTTGATATACCTCAGCATTTCCGTTTCCGACCGATATTTATTAAATACTTCCTGCGTCATAAACTCTGATGTTCTGGCAAATTTCTTATCAATTGAATATCCTTGAGGGTACTCCAAAATAACCTGCCAGCGTTTGTTAGCAGCTTTTGCAAAAACTTCCAGAATCCAGGTCATATCTTCCCGGTTGGTGGTCTCATCAATACTTATTCCCACTTCTCCATTTTCAAAATACCTGAAATTCATCTCCAACTCATGCGACAGCCATTCAATATCTTCGTGCTTAACATGTTTTGGTAATGCAAAACGTATAGTGTCAAAATAATTACGATTTAACTGTTTGTATCCCAGCTTTTCAATTTCTTCGGAAAGAAAAGCTGCAATATTATGTACCCTTTCTGCAATATTTGCCACTCCAACGGGCCCGTGATAAACACCAAAAAAACCTGACATCGTAGCTAGCAAAGCCTGGGCAGTACAAATATTCGAAGTAGCTTTTTCACGCTTAATATGTTGCTCCCGCGTTTGAAGTGCCATCCGTAACGCCCGGTTTCCGTGAACATCTTTTGTTACTCCGATAATCCTACCCGGCATACTGCGCTTGTATGCTTCCTTTGCAGTAAAAAATGCTGCGTGGGGACCACCATATCCCATTGGCACACCAAATCGCTGGCTATTGCCAAAAACAATATCTGCATCCCACTCTCCCGGTGGAATTAAAACCGCTAATGAAAGCAAATCAGCAGCGACAGCCACTTTTATATCTTTTTCGTGAGCTTTTTTTACAACTTCTGAATAATCGATAATCTCTCCGTCTGAATTTGGATACTGAACCAAAAGGCCGAAAACATCGTTGGAAAATTCAAATTCGTCAATAGGTTGAATCCGAAGTTCTATACCAAGTGGATTAGCCCTTGTTCTCAAAACATCAATTGTTTGAGGCCACATTTTTTCATCTACCAAAACTGCACTCACTCCGTTTTTTACCATTTGACGCGAACGTATATTCATCATCATAACCATTGCCTCTGCAGCAGCTGTTGCTTCATCCAGCATAGAGGCATTAGCAATCTCCATCCCTGTAAGTTCGCAAACCATGGTTTGGAAGTTTAACAGTGCCTCAAGCCTTCCCTGAGAAATTTCTGCCTGGTAAGGTGTATAGGAAGTATACCAAACCGGATTTTCCAACACATTACGCAAAATCACAGCCGGGGTGATCGTATCATAATACCCCATCCCGATGTATGTATTAAACACCTTGTTCTTTGCTGCCAGATCAAGTATTCTTCTGTAATATCTGCGCTCGGTTAATCCCTCTTGTAATTTTAATGGTTCTTTTAACCTGATATTTGCAGGAACGGTTTGCTCAATTAACTCATCCATCGATGAAACACCGACAGCTTCAAGCATATCCTTAATATCATTTTCGCGTGGACCGACATGGCGGGTTACAAAATTATCGTAAGGCATGTATCTGTTTTGTTTTTAGATTTATTTGCAAGTATAAAATATCAGACAATTGTAAAAAATGATTTTAAGCCACAAAATTCCAATAGTTATCCTTCTTCTTTTAAGTTAAAAAAGGATTATGCTGTTTTTCAAACCCAATCGTTGTTTCCGGTCCGTGCCCACAATACACTTTTGTTTCATCAGGCAGTTCAAAAAGTTTACTTTTAATGTTTGATATCAACTGTTGATAGTTGCCACCTGGCAAATCCGTCCTGCCGATACTCCCGTAAAAAAGCACATCTCCTGCAATCAGAAAATTATTCTTTTTATTATAAAAAACTACATGGCCCGGAGAATGCCCCGAAATGTGTAATATTTCCAGTTCTGATTTTCCGAAAATTACTTTCTCACCCTCGTTAAAAAAATTGTCAATGGGATTTAAGGGCTTCATATCAAAACCAAACATCTGAGCCTGATCTACTGCTTTTTCAACCCAAAAGGAATCTTCAGGGTGTGCAAAGAAAGAAACGTCAAACTCATTGCGAACAAATTCAACTCCCATTATATGATCAAAATGACAGTGTGTATTTGTAATTTTTACAGGTTTCAGTTTATTTTCAGAAATATATGCTTTGACTTCTTCATGTTCGTCTTCATAAAAATAACCAGGATCAATAAATATACACTCACCGGTTTCATCAGAGAGCAGATATGAATTTTCCTGAAGTGGATTGACAACAAACTTTTTAATCTTTATCATAATTACTAATTTACTGTTCCTTTTAGCAAGGGAACAAAAACAAATCCACCATGTTTCTCCAACTTGAATTCATTTTCAGAAATTCGGATTAAAACCATCATTTCCTGTCGTTTTTCATTTCCCACGGGAACTACCAGCTTGCCACCAATTTTTAGTTGTAATTTCAAATCTTCCGGGATCAGCGGGGCACCGGCGGTTACTAGAATTTTGTCAAAGGGGGCAAAATTGGGTAGTCCTTTATACCCGTCTCCAAAAAAACAGGCCGGATGATATCCTATTTCGGGCAGAAAAGACTGGACTTTTAGAAAAAGTTCCTTTTGCCTTTCAATAGTAAAAACTTTGGCACCCATTTCAAGCAAGATAGCCGCCTGGTATCCGGAGCCCGTTCCTATCTCCAGTATTTTATCGTTTTTTTCGACCTGAAGCAACTGGGTTTGAAAAGCCACAGTGTATGGCTGTGAAATGGTTTGACCTGCGCCAATTGGAAATGCCTGATCTTTGTAGGCAAAATTTATAAAACTACTTTCCATAAAAAGATGCCTCGGTACCGTCTCTATCGCTTTCAAAACATCTTCATTCCGAATGCCTTTAATTTTCAGCCCGGCAGCAAGCTTTTTTCTCATTCCCTTATGTCGCAAATCGTCGTTCATTGATAAGTAAAGAAAAACGATACTAAAATAAGCTAAATGATATTGATTCCAATTTATTGAATGTTTTTCAATATTAACATTTAACGTTGATAAGTATTTTTCAGGAAAAGTCGGACAAAAAATTTTGAAGTCTATATTTGTAATATGCTGAACATTGGACTCATAGGGAAAACTGAGATTTTGGAACCGCACGTAAAACGGATTCAAAAAGTAAAAGGAATAAACATTGTTGGAAAAACCTCGGTAGGAACCGACACCCGTTTAAACAGTTTTCATTTTTCTATTCCTGAAATTAACAGGATTGAACTAATTGAAAGAGCAGATATCATCATAATGGATAATTCATCAATACTGCCTTTCAATTTATTATGTGACATGGTAAAGAAATCGAAACACATTTTCACTATTGAATATTTAAAATTAACTGTTGATGAATGTTCTCAGTTGTGCGGTCTTGCCAATGAATCAGGCTCTGTTATTCAGGTTACAAATCCGAAATTTTTCACTCCGGCTATACAGTGGCTAAACAATCATTTTATTTTACCTACATACCTCGACATTTCCTATCTGACAGAGGAAAAGATAACAGACAACACGCTCATCTCACTTCTGCTAATGCTGATAGGTACAACAGGAATAAGTCCTAAAAAGATTGGTGCTGTTACCTTCCGCACCAAAGAAACCGAATCAAGGTTCAATAATTTAAGGCTTGAGTTTAGTAATGCATCCGTCGTTAATATCAACTACGGAAACCTGGCACCGCTAAACGAGTTTAAAATCAAATCCTATTCTCCGGGACAATTTGTGACCTTAAATTTTTCATCAAAAAACTTTCAGTGTCATAATAACCCCATTGACCTTTCAGAATATACTTCGGTAAATGAAATAGACGCATTCTTGAATTCTGTTCAGAAAAAAACAAAACAAATCAGCAATATCGAAGATTATTTAATTGTGTTGCATGCGGTTCAAAAAATCAATAAAAAGATTACACAATTTTCTACTGTTTGAGTAAACTAAAAAACTACTTTTGCGGCAATAATTTTGTTTGGTTAGCGTTTCATAATTGCATCTGCTGAATTACCAAACTTAACCGGCATAGAATGAACAAAAAAAAGCAAGTTGTAAAATACTTGATTTTCGATTTTTTAGCAGCAGCCCTAAGCTGGACTTTCTTCTTCATTTACAGGAAATTGTTTATTGAGCCGCAGCGGTTTGGAATTGATATTCCTCTTGAATTTACAAATCGTTATTTTCTTGGATTGATCCTTATCCCGGTTCTTTGGCTAACTTTCTATTACATTACAGGCTTTTACAAAAACATTTTTCGGCGCTCACGTTTGATAGAGTTGGGGCAGACTTTTTTGACCTCAGCTGTTGGTGTTGTAATCATTTTCTTTGCACTGATTCTGGATGATTTTATTACTTCTTATAAAGATTATTACGAACTCTTTTTCACCCTTTTTATTTTGCATTTTTTTCTCACTTACATCTTCAGGCTGATTTTAACTACACGTACCATCCACCAGATTCATAAACGGAAAATCGGATTTAATACACTATTGATAGGAAGTAACGAAAAAGCAGTAAAAATTTACAACGAAATGATGAGTCAGGAACGTCCGGCTGGTAACCTTTTTGTTGGATTTGTTGGTGTCGAGAATAATAACGACGCATTGCTGAGTAATTATATCCCAAAACTCGGAAGTGTTAAAGATCTGAGTCAAATTATTGAAAAACAAAATATTGAAGAAGTAATAATTGCGCTGGAAACTATTGAACACAAAAAACTGAGTGATATTCTTACCATTATTGAAAACCGACAAATAACCATTTGGGGAATACCTGACTTGTACGATTTTCTATCCGGAACAGTAAAAGTGAACACTATTTATAGTTCCCCACTGATTAAAATTTCAAATGGTTTAATGCCCGGCTGGCAAGAAAATACAAAACGAGTTATTGATGTACTTTTTTCCTCCATTGCGCTCATTTTATTTTCTCCTGTTTTTCTGGTTTTGTCCATAATTATAAAAACTTCCTCAAAAGGGCCCATAATTTACCGGCAGGAACGAATTGGCAGGTTCGGAAAACCTTTCAAAATTTATAAACTACGAAGTATGTTCTTTGGTGCAGAAAACGGAACACCCGAGCTGTCGAATGAAAACGACGAAAGAATTACCAATATAGGTCGTTTTATGCGAAAAACACATCTTGACGAGATTCCTCAGTTTATTAATGTTATTAAAGGTGAAATGTCTTTGGTTGGTCCCCGCCCGGAACGAAAATATTATATTGACCAGATTGTTAAAAAAGCTCCTCACTATACACACCTTCATAAACTACGTCCGGGAATTACTTCATGGGGACAGGTCAAATATGGCTATGCATCAAATGTTGAAGAAATGCTGGAACGTCTTCCTTTTGATATGATGTATCTGAAAAATATTTCTCTTTACATCGATTTCAAAATTCTTATTTACACCTTGATGGTAAGTTTTAAAGGTAACGGAAAATAATATTTTTCCTATTCTTTATTTTTCCCAGTTTTGAATTTCCACGATATTCCCTTCCGGATCGCGGGTGTAAACTGCCGTTAAAATTCCGACATCTTCAATTTCCGTTCTTATTATTTCACCGTACTTTTTGCCACCGTTTTCGATAATTTTTTTCGTAATTTCTTCAACGTTTTCTACATGAAATGCAATATGAGCAAACCCTTGCTTGTTGATAGCTGGAGGTATCGTCTCCTGTTCTTCCGGTGAATATTCAAAAATTTCCAATGTTGGTCCATTCTCAAAATCAGGAAGCCGAAGATGTATCCCCCTGATATTTGCATCATCCAATCCGGTTAATTCATTTACCCACCTTCCCCTTAAATTTCTCTCCGGGAAAACCGGTTTACAATCAAAAACCTCAATATAAAAATTTGCCAGTTTCTTCCAGTTTTGGGCTACAATATTGGTGTGTACATATTTAATTTTAGTGGACATTATGGCTCATTTTTTAAGCCTGTTAAAATAATAAATAACAATCGAAAAAATACTCAGCAATACAGAAACGACAATAAACGATATTCCTATTCCAAAATGGTCAGCTACCAAACCAAAAACAAGAGCTAGAATGGAGGTCAGTATAGTGCTTAACAACGACTGTGCAGATAAAACTGAAGTTAAAATTTCGTTAGGAACATGATCTGAAACATATCCTGTAAGAATGGGTTTGCGCACATTCTCAATCAAATAAATTCCAATAAATAAAATTAGCGCTACAATCCAAATCCCGGCAGAATAAAAGATACCGGTTGCAATGCCCAGGAAGAAACCAATAAGCAAGGTGAAAAATGGTAAATTAAACCTCCTTTTCTCTTCCAGTTTCGATGAATATTTTGATGCTCCGGATGTTGCCAGGTAGATAAAGAAATAAATAACACCTATTATTGCTCCATTCCTTTTTTCAGCTTCCTGATAAATAAAAACCGGTATCAAAACGGTAACATTAGCCATTAAAGGTTGAATATAATCTTTAACCGCCTTTAAGTATGCGGAGTGCAGTGCGGCTGTATTAATGATTCGAAAAACTTTTGGTCGTTTTATCATCTGGATAAGCGATTTAGTCATAAACAAAAAATCATATTGTTTCTTTTTCATCTTATTTCCGGATGAATGATCCAGCTCGCGCGGATACGATAGTATAAGCCCCAGATTGATTAAATAAGGTACAACTGAATACAAAAATATATTTTGGTATGAACCGCTGTAGAATACAATTACACCAGCAATCAGAGAGGATATTGCCGATCCTTTTTGTGACCAGGAACGGGTATGGCCGTAATAATCAATTTTTTGGTTCTCCCAACCTTTTATTTTCAGGTAATCCATAATCATGCCCTTATGTGTACCACTGCGGAAGGCATCACCAAAGCCATAAAAAATAAAAGCCGCTAAAAACACCCAAAAGTTGGATGAAATGAAAAACAAAATGAAAGAAATGATATAAGCAATAAATGAGCCTGTCAGCGATTTTTTTCTTCCAAAGGTATCAGCTACAATTCCGGAAGGTATTTCAAATATATTTATACAAATCTCCCGGACAGCATACAACACGCCAATTTCAGTATAGGTTAATCCTTTTTCAACCAGAAAAAGAATAAAAAACGCATCAAAAAAACGAAGATTTTTAAGAAATCCGTAGAAGCTGAATTTGTAATATTGTTTGTTTTTTGCAAACGAACTCATTCTTACAATTTAAAACCGGCAACTGTTTTAAAGGTAAGCAACAAATATTAACCTTCACTGTTTAGCTGTAAAGAAAATCTGAACGACAATTTTTTTTACGAAAAAGCCCCGGAAAATTCCGGGGCTGTGATCTTCGATTAAGAATTAAAACTACCTACTAAGAACAAGACGTTTCACAACTGTTTTTTCGCCATTCACCAGCATTCTGCATAAATAAATACCAGGCGAAGACGGGCTTCCGTTCTCATTTTGTCCATTCCAGTTAACAGTATGCAAACCTTTTGTCTTTTCTCCATGCGCCAAAACTCTAACAATTTGTCCACTTAAATTATAAACTGTGAGATCAATATCTGATTTTTCTGCTAGCTTAAAAGCTATTTGAGTTGAAACACTGAACGGATTCGGATAAACCACCATCATTTCATCTTCATCCAACTCCCTCTGTTCTACAAAGGTCTTACTCTCTTTTTGTTTGACGATGATAGTACTAAAGTGTTCAATTGCAGCATATATTTTGTTTTTTACAGTATCAACTGCAATATTACCTGAACCATCATTTACCTGAACAAAACCTGTGTTTTCTGCAAAAAATACATCCAGGTTTTCAGGGCTTATACCCAGAGAATCCAAAAGTCCGTGTTTAAATACGAGGCTTAAATTCAGCGGAATATTAAAATAATAAGGTTCAACAATCGAATCACTTCCAGCCGGCATTACATTAAACTTAACACCGGTAATAATTTCATCTGTAAATTCAACCTCAACACTATCTTCATCAACTTCTGCGTATTCTTCAGGAATAAACATGTATATTAAAATATCCTCATCGATACAACCAAAGGGGAAATGAAGCATTCCACCATTTAGAATATTTAAAGGGAATGGCAATCCACCTATTTTGTAGGATTCTCCTTCGTTGAATGATTTTGCAGGAAGTTCAGTGCCATCGGGAAGTACTCTGTGAATTGTTATGGTATTGACAACAGGATCAACCAGGGAATCGACAACCAAAAGTTCAACCGATGCACTAAAATTACTATACTCAGCTTTTATAAGTGCCAATCCTGTTTCACCCGAAAGAACCAACAACCCGGTACTTGCATCAATAGTCCCGATTGAATCACCTGAAATACTCCACATTAATTCAGCTCCTTCATGTTTGTTTCCATTTGTTTTATATTCGGCTTCATATTGAATATCCAAAATACTACCTAAAGCAACAACAGTGTCACCGGGAGTAATTTGCATTTGCCTGCTGTTATTTCCTTTGTTCGCTTTAACCTTTGGCTCCTGAATCTCAAGTTTCACTGTATCTGCAAGGTCACCAAGCGATGCTACAATAAACCCTTTTCCGATGCTATCCGCATAGAACATACTTACGGAAGAATCAGGGAAATGTCCCAATTCAGGCGGTAAAACTTCCCATGTAAAAGAAGTGTCCACCTTTTCATCAAACTCATTGATATAAAAGGCAGCCAATTCAACAGAGTCGCCCAAAGCAACTTTAATTTTACCGGGTATAACTTTAACTTTTGGATAATCATCTTCTTCTCCATCGCCTTTGACGATACCCGTTACTTTTAAGTTAACTGAGTCACGAAGTTCTTTGTATTTGGCAATAAGCACTCCTTCGCCGGAATGGTTTGCAGTGAGATTTCCGTTCTTATCTACTTTGCCGAGATACCCCGGTTCGGTATTCCATTTTATTTTTACGTCCTGAACTGTTCCGCTACTGTCGGTATATTCCGCGGTAACAAGCATCGATTGTCCCGGATCAATTTCAATATCCGGAATTGTTATTGTCAGAGATTCCTGACTAAACGAATAAATTACAGAAAATAAAAAAAACAGGGAGAGACCGATTCGTTGTGCGATGTAAAATTTTTTCATACTATTCGATTTAATAATTGGTTACAGTTTGAGTATTTTACACTCCTTTAATAAAGCCACCATCACCCGGCTATTTTTGCGCCTGGTCCTCCCTGGTTTAAGTCCATCATGTGAAAAGGGATTTGTAAATCACCATATTAGTTTTATCCGTAAATAAAACTCACTGCATCCTCAAATGCAGCCATCTTCTTTTTAAAATTTTACAAATTATTTGCGTCCAATTTGTATAAGTATATTCTAAAAAACAACAAAAGGTAATCCCCTATATCATGCAATTAATTAGAATTTTCTAATTTAAAAAGAATGAACCCATACCACAACTAACTAATAAACAGATGATTAAAACATAATTTAATCCAAATATTTATAATAAAAATATATTTTTCTAAAAAGAAAAACCTTCCAAAAAATGAAAGGTTTTATTCTGATTATTGTTAAGTCCTGAAAATGAATAAGCTTATTCAATAACCACTTTATAGGCTTTTAACCTGTTATCGTAAAATGTGGGGACAAACAGCATGTTACTTTCAACAATATTGTCAATATCCGCTGCATTAATTTCCTGTTCTCTCGTGTCGAGCAGGGTAACTGGTTCTCCTTCTTCCGGAATATAAAAAACTCTGCCACGCCAGTCAGATGTTATATAATTGCCATTTTCAAGAAGAACAATTCCATCACCGTGCCCCAAATTTTCTGCTATTACATTTACATCACCTGTATCCCAGTCGATCGACTTAAAAGTACTTCCGCTACTGGTTATTAAAAGCATTCTATCTTCCTCCCAAAAAAGACCATTAAAATTTTCTCCTTCTTCTCCTTCAAAAATTTCTTCTACATTCCCGTCTTTAACTTTATAAATAATATTAGAAGTGTAGCCCGAAACATAAACTGAGCCATCGTCGCCCATGGTAATATCGTTTAAACCCGGATCTCCTTCAATAAGTACTTTATTAACTATATCTCCGGTTTCGATGTTGATCTGGACTACTTCATTACCATCGGCCACATAAAGGCTGTTTCCGTAAATGCCCATTCCTTTGGGTCCATTTAATCCTTCCGCCCATTTTAACTCAATAATGTTTCCATCCAAATCAACTTTCGACAAAAAAGCATTGCCGCCAACCGGCATATCTGAATTCATATTCGAGACGTAAAGGACATTGCGTCCCTCATCAACCAACACTGATTCAGGAGTTCGTAACAAGGTATCGGTTTCCCAAACCATTTCAAGTTTTACACTCGATTTTTCTTCTGTGCTTTCCTCTGTTTGAGCTTTCTTTTGTGAGGAACCACAAGACATCAAAACTATTGCTGCAATACAAAAAACAAAATACTTCATAGGTGAAAATTTTAGTTAGTTCCAAAATGATTAACTTAAATATACTCAGATTTTACAAATTCGCCAGAACTATTTACCCGTATTTAAAAATATGCGTAAATATTCCCACTATTTTTCATTTATCTTTACTGAACACAAAAAATGTTGATGAAAACCAGTTTCAGAGAAATTATTCAAACCATCACTTTTATTGGTGTCGTTTTTCATGAATTCGGGCATAAACTGTTTTGCGATCTTAGTGGTGTGAAAGTACATAAGATTTGTTATTTCCGGTTTGGAAATCCGGCAGGTTACGTGATTCACGAGGCGCCTAAAAAGTTTGGACAGGCTTTTTTCATCGCCGTTGGACCGCTGATTTCAGGAGCCTTTTTTGCGGTACTTTTTTATTACTTATCGACAGAAAATTATGAAGAAGCGTGGCTGAAATATTTTTTTATTTGGCTGGGCGCATCAATTGCCACCAATTCTTTTCCCAGTTCAACCGATGCCAGATCGCTTTGGAACGATACCAACAAATACATTCTTAAAAATCCCTTGGCAATTTTTGGTTACCCTTTTGCTTTGATTATATGGATTGCCAACGCATTAACCGTAATTTGGATTGAAATTATTTATGCTGTACTACTTTATTACTTTGTAGTTAATGCTGTTTAATTTTTTGGTAGCTGATTTTTGTAATAGTTGGGAAATGAATCTCCTGTTTAAAAATTTTACCGGACAAGTTTTACATATATCGGGCGTGTCTTTTTTTTTTACAGCAAAATACAGACTCTAACTAATATGCCTAACTTACAAACAAAATATGTTTGATAAGTTTCTGATTAAGAGCAGCCAGGCAATAAAAATAAGTTGTAAATTGAATTTGAAATTGATTCACCAAAGGTTTAATTGTTGAACTAAAATTGTGGATTATGATAATAATGTTTACTTGTGTAATCCTGCTGTTGATGGTGATATCAACGGTGATGTATTTAAGTTACCGGGATTTAAAACAGAATCATTAGACACAGCTACCGGCAATATGAAATATTCACTCGCTTAAACGTTGAGGTTTTAACTTCAATGGTGGTAAATTACCCCTACCGAAAAACACTATTCAACCGCAAATTTTTCTTTGTTTCTATCGTTGAAAGCCTTTTAAATTTATTAAAAACTAAAGGAAGGAAAACTAACATAAACAGGAGGATCTATTATAGCTGCAACAATAACAGCAGCAATAAAAGAAATACCTGCCCATCCAAGTATGTGCGACTTTGTAGTTTTACTGGCATCTTTTTTAACGTAATCAATTCTTCTGATATATTTAAAGTCAATTTTTATGAAGCCGGGTTTTGGCTCCGGGTTACTGTATAACAGGTAAATGTGAACGGCGTTAATGTTGTCCCGGTCCGCTTTTTTATAGACTTTGTCCCAGGTATAAGTGTTAAACCGGGGATCAAAA
>CAXXDA010000001.1:0-90606 GCA_963676775.2 uncultured Draconibacterium sp. | reverse complement strand
CTCCAATCGATAAGTCCGATTTTAGTTTTTCATTGAACAACAAAAAAATCAATTTTGATTTTGCTTATATAACCATCCATGGTACACCTGGCGAGGATGGCATCTTGCAAGGCTATTTCGAATTGCTTAAAATTCCATATTCATCCGGCAATGTTCATTCTTCATCGCTCACTTTTAACAAATGGTTTTGCAGCAATTACCTGCGCAGCTTCGGAATAAAAATGGCACAGTCGGTAAAACTGGTGAAAGGGGAAAAAATAAATACATCTGAAATAATAAGTAAGCTGGGACTACCTGTTTTTGTAAAACCCAATGCAGGTGGCTCGAGTTTTGGCATTACCAAAGTAAAAGAGGAAGCAGAATTAACGGCAGCCATTCATAAATCCTGGAGCGAAAGTGATGAAGCTTTAATAGAAGAATTTATTTCAGGAACTGAGTTTACATGTGGTATGGTAAAAATAAATGACAAAAATCTCATATTTCCGGTTACGGAAGTACTTCCTAAAAATGAGTTTTTCGACTACGAAGCCAAGTACACTCCCGGATCGGCCGAGGAAATAACCCCCGCCCGTTTACCCGATAATTTATTCAAAAAATGCCAGCAATTGAGTTCCCTGATTTACAATCTCTGTAACTGTGCGGGCATTTGCCGTATAGACTTTATTTTGCATAACGAAAAATTTTATTTTCTCGAAGTAAATACCACACCAGGAATGACAGAAACCAGCTTTTATACCACAGCAAATAGAGGCTATGGGATTTACTCTTCAAGACATTATATCGATGATAATTGACGAAGGTTTAAATCAAAAAAGGCAATAAACATTTGTGGATAACCACAGTTGAAATGAGTTAAAAACTAAGCTTAATTTAATTTGGTTCTCCGACCTCTATTTTTGTACTTTTAGCACTTCTAAAATATTCAGCTTAAATCTAACGAGGGATTTTTTATATGGCAACACAAAAGAAAAAATCTGCGACACAGTCCACTATCGAACAAATTAATGCACAGTATGGAAAGCTTCCACCCCAGGCTGTTGAAGTGGAAGAGGCTGTTCTTGGAGCATTAATGCTGGAACGGGATGCATATGTAACGGTTGCCGATATAATTGATACTACCAGTTTTTATAAAGAGGAACATCAGAAAATATTCGAGGCGATTAAGAAACTTTCGGGCAAAGAAAAACAGTTGACCTGCTAATGGTTACGCAAGAGCTGAAGGATCGCGAACAATTAGATGAGGTAGGTGGTCCGGGCTATATCACGCAACTTACAAGAAGGGTGGCATCAGCAGCCCACATCGAGTTTCATGCCTGAATTATCGCTCAAAAATTTATTCAGCGTGAATTAATCCGTGTATCCTCGGAAATTCAGTCGCGTTCATACGACGATACTGTTGACGTAGACGATTTAATTGATTTCTCTGAATCGTCACTCTTCCAGGTGGCAGAAGGAAACATAAAGAAGGAAACCGTACCCATTAAACCGGTGTTAAACGAGGCCATCATTCAGATTGAAAAAGCCCGGAATCAGCAAGATGGATTAAATGGAGTTCCTTCTGGTTTTACGGCACTCGATAGAATAACTTCAGGCTGGCAAAAAACCGACCTTGTGATTGTGGCGGCACGTCCGTCAATGGGTAAAACAGCATTTGTTCTTTCCATGGCGCGAAATATGGCGGTTGATCATAATAAATCGGTGGCACTTTTTTCGCTCGAAATGTCATCCCTTCAGTTGGTTACCCGTTTAATTGCTTCGGAAACTGAAATTGGTTCGCAAAAATTAAAAACCGGCAATCTGGAAGATTGGGAGTGGGAACATTTGAATCGAAAAATTTCAAACCTTGACAAGGCTCCTATTTATATCGACGACACACCTGCACTCTCTATCTTCGAATTCAGAGCAAAATGCCGAAGGTTAAAAATGCAACATGACATTCAGGTGGTAATTGTCGACTACCTGCAATTAATGACCGCCGGGAGTGACAATCGAGGCAGTCGTGAGCAGGAAGTTAGTACCATTTCCCGGTCATTGAAAGCAGTGGCAAAAGAGCTCGATATTCCTATTCTTGCTTTGTCGCAGTTGAACCGTTCGGTAGAATCCCGCGAGGGGAAAAGACCTCAACTTTCAGATTTGCGTGAATCAGGAGCTATAGAACAGGATGCTGATATTGTAACCTTTATCCACCGTCCTGAATATTACGGCATAGATGAAGACGAATCGGGAAACTCATTACGGGGTGTTGCCGAAATTATTATAGCTAAACACCGTAATGGGGCAACAGGAGATGTACATTTGTCGTTTAAGAAAGAACTGGCCAAATTTGCGGATATGGAAACACAATATAACGAGGGGTATGGAGCAGAGGCTCAAACTTTCAGTTCGAAAATGAATGAAGATGAAGAATCAATGGGAGCTGGCATTACGACCAACCATGGTTTCGACAACCAATCGTCGGATACTTCTGACACCCCTTTTTAACGTCACTAAACCTAAACAAAACGTAAATTGTGGTAACGAAGTAACATTTACAAGATGAAAAACAAAATTGTACTTATGCTGTTCGTACTGCTTTTTTCTTCGCAGGCAAAAAGCATGCAACTACTAATCCCGATGGATGACACCCAAAAAAACCACTTAAAAGCTTACGGCATTGCATATTGGGTATTGAAACAGGGAGTTGAAGTAAAATGGCTTTTAAATTATCAAGGCGGAAGTTTTTTAGTACAATATCAGCAATCTATTGAAAATGAATGTGTAGTGCGTGGTATAAGTTACAAAAACGTTACGGATGCACGTGCCACAGCTATATTAAATGAAATTGCACAGCCCGACGTTAACCAGGATGCAGTAAGCATGAATAAAGCACCTAAAATTGCTGTTTATTCCCCGCCCAACAAACAACCCTGGGATGATGCAGTTACACTGGTTCTTGCATATGCAGAAATTGATTATGATGTAATCTACGATAAAGAAATATTAAACGGAGAACTTTCAAAATACGACTGGTTGCATTTGCACCATGAAGACTTTACAGGGCAATTTGGAAAATTCTGGCGCACCTACCAACACATGCCGTGGTACCAGCAAGACGTTGAAATCAATACTGAACTGGCAAAAACGTTAGGCTTTTTAAAAGTTTCGGAGATGAAATTATTTGTTGCCCGCGAAATTCAGAAATATGTAATGAACGGTGGCTTTTTATTTGCTATGTGCGCAGCCACCGACACTTATGATATCTCGCTGGCTGCAGCCGGCATCGATATTTGTCAACCAATGTTTGACGGCGACCCAGCCGATAAACAAGCAAATGAAAAACTAAACTTCTCACAGACTTTTGCTTTTCAAAATTTTCATCTGATTGAAAGCCCTTACGAGTATGAATTTTCAGATATCGATGCCACTAATACCCGTAAAGTATCCCGTGAAAATGACTTCTTCACCCTATTCGAATTTTCAGCTAAGTGGGACCCCATTCCAACTATGCTTTGCCAAAATCATAAAAATCTGATAAAAGGATTTATGGGACAAACCACCGCATTCAGAGACGATGTCTTAAAGCCGAATGTACTAATTATGGGTGAAAATAAATCAGCACATGAAGCACGTTATATTCATGGGGAGCAGGGAAAAGGTTTCTGGACATTTTATGGTGGTCATGATCCTGAAGATTACCGTCACCTCATTGGCGATCCTCCGACAGATCTAAATCTACATCCAAATTCACCTGGTTACCGATTAATATTAAATAACATTTTATTCCCTGCTGCTAAAAAGAAAAAAAGAAAAACGTAATTATTTCTTCACTTCTCATACTTATCTCACAATAGCCCAAAAAGAAGCCAGGAGGATAAAAAAATCTACGAAGGGTAATTGTGAGTATTGTAGAGTGAGCTCCCCCTGGCTATATAACCTATATATGCTTTAATATTGTAATCTTGCTCTCACAATATTTAGGCCTCAACGCATTTAAGTAATAATCCTTAAAAATTATTTATAGTTAGCAGGTAAACTTTATTTCAAAGAAATCTGCAACCATATTCATTGCACTTTGGCCCATGCAATTCCTAATTAAAATGATAAATGATGATAATACTTAACAAAAAAATATAAATGCTACACTTGCCTAAACATTCTATTCATATTTCTTTCTTTTGTGTAGAATAACCAGCGAAGATAAATCTTCACTGGTTATTTTATATCATCTAATAAAATTGGAACTGTTATCCTCAGAAATAGTATCCTTTTACAGATAACATTTAAGAACTATCAGTAATCTCTTACTTTAAGAGTTGACCAAAACGTTAATTATTATCCAATTGAATTTCGGCAGTTAAGTATGGAGTATCCCCAAAGTATGAGGGATAATATTCAGCCATACCAGCCCCATCCGGAAATGCATCTGCCTCATTTGCATAATAGATATCGTAATTAATCAGCAATGTCGGACTTTCTCCACAATTATCCCAGTTACCTGAACCTTCAATCTCATAGTCATAAGGAGCCCCATTGTATTCAGTCGTATATAAATATTGCCGAGGAATAGTTACCGTTCCATCAACATTTACAGTCATTAATATGGTTCCGCCATCGATTACGGCTTCTCCCCAGAAATTATTAATAACACCAACACTTATGCCTGACACAGCCAAAGATTCTCCACTAACCTCAGTGGTAATAATGCTTTCAAAAGTATAATCAGGTCCTTGTCCGTCTGTTCCGGTCCATGAACCAACTAAATCACTATTGCCATTTTCAAGGGGACAGTATTTTTTCACCCGCACTTCCATCGAAACCGGATCGGATGTTATACCGCCCATGGTAGTTTCTGCAACGGTCACCGTTGCAAAGCTATCGGCCGGAAAAGTATTGAACTCAACGGTAGCAACACGTGTATCCTCGCTAACACTTTTAACCGTTGCATCCTGAGCGCTCCATTCCCAGGTTGATCCTCCTCTGTGATACCCAATAGTAAAATCAGCGGTGAATGTTTGGATAGCTATTTCAGGGCCCTGAACACCATCCAACACCTTTGGAATAATTGCATTATAATCGTAAGCATCTTGTGCAGCTTCGATAGGTGGTGTTGTACATGAGTTATACATTACAGCCACCATTACTATAACAATTGCTAATAATATTTTATTTTTCATGATTTTCTATTTTATTTATTTCCAACCTCCATTACTATAGTCGACACCTGCTTCTCCTGTTCCTGCGCCAAACGTGTAATAATCCATTTGCATTACATCAAGCTGTGCCCCTGGTATTGGAAGATGCAGAACTGTTCCTTCCTGCAACAAATTCTCCTTACGCATTTCAAAGAACTGGATTCCCATTCCTGATAACATAAGCTCGACCATTCTTTCATAATGAATGGCAGCTGCAATTCTTGCTTCATCAGCGGGCAATTCAGGCAAATTACCACGGGTTACGCGTGCGGAACTATTCATAACATCAGCAGCCTCTTGTACCTTATTTGTTCTAAGTGCGGCTTCTGCCAACAGATAATCATTTTCCGCTTTACGGAAAACAGGCATGGGTTCAACCCAGGTTGCTAAATATTGATCTAATCTCGAGTAGCGATAAGATGAGAAGTGATAAAATCCTCGTTCTGCACGAAACGGACAGGAACTTAAATATTCGAAATCTGTTTCCAAACGGGCATCATTAGAAGAAGCTAATCCGCTATTTGGCAAATCAGTAAACAGCCCACTAGATGGGAATACGGCAGGCATATTAGGATCCATCAGGTTAATCACATACATATCAACTTGTCCCCAACCAGGATATACACTGTATGTCTGGTATAATGAATACCATGTAATATCATCAGCTAACGGAGCAAAATCTTTCTGAATTCCATTTGAAGCATAGTTATATACAGTTGCCCAATCGGTTGCATTGTCATCACTTTTATTTCTTGCCCCATATACAAGGAACCTGGCAGCAAAAGAATTTGCCAGTTGACCAAATTCAGTATTATTCCATGGTTCACCCGGCAACCATTCAGAAGGAACAGTAAATGAACCGGAATTACAAATACTGATACATTTATCCAAACTGGCTACTGCAGCTGCCAAAACATCCTGATATGGAGAAGCTGAGATTTCCTGAGTCAAATCGGTTTCGTGAGTAGTAATAAATGCCTTGTCATACACCAAACCTAAGTACCCCAATGTTATCCCCTGAGTAAAATATGCTACGGCATTCACCAAATCGGTAGAGCCATCATCCATTGTTACTCCATTGTTGATGGTTTGTGCCAGGATATCATTTGATTGTGATAAAATGGAATAAATTGTATTATAATAGTCTTCGGAGATAATCGCGTTTGAATAAGATGGCTTATTATCGAATTCTAACCGAGGTTCGTTTCCAAAATCCTGCATTCCTGCATTACCGTGTGAACATGTTCCTGCATCGGACGCCGTCCAAAGAGCTAACCCCGGACCATCATATTCCTGGTTAATTTGAAACCAACCGTTAATCAACCCACCAGCAACACCTTTTATATCACTTGGGTTTGAGAAAGCTGTGTCGAAATCCGGATCATTCAGATTCTCAACAACCAAATCCTCACATGCCGACATTGTTATAACAGTGATCAGCAAAACTAAAATATATCTTAAACTTTTCATTTCTAATTCATTTTAAGGTTTAAAACTTCAATTCAAGAGAAGCTGAAAACGACCGGAAATTAGGATACCCCATAAAGTCGTAAGCATAAATCTGGGTCGAATTACTATCGGTTGTACCCACTTCAGGGTCAAAACCTGTATAATTTGTAAAAGTCAACAAATTACGTCCAATTACTGAGAACTTAGCTCCTTTTAAGAATCCGAGACCAACAGAGCTCAATGCTTTAGGTGTTAAGTTATATGCTAAAGACAACTCTCTTAATTTTACGTAAGTTCCATCTTCAATCCAAAAATCATTAAAGTTATTTATATCATAAAATGCTTTGTAATAACTGATGGTCTTCTTGGCATTTTCTGCTTTTCCTGCCTGATCCATCATTCCGTGACGGTCGTCGCGGGTTAACCACTGAGCCGTTTTATTGTAAATATCTCCACCTTGTTTCCAGTCGAACAGGAAATATAAAGTAATTGCTTTATAAGTCAGAGTTGAAGAGAATCCCATTTTAAAATCCGGATTGGAGTCCCCGATTTTAACAAATGCTACTTTCCCGTTTTCATCCAGCTCTTTAACAGGAGCTTCATCTATGGTTCCTTCTGTACCTTTTTCAATTACATAACCATCGGCATTAACTGTATAATCGTCCATGGTACCCGCCATAAATTCAACTTGTTGTGATAGCTCATCCATAGATGTAAGAAAGTGCGAACCATACATTACACCAAATGTTTCACCTTCGCGAATATAGAACGCTTTATCAGCTTCCTGCCCCTGAGGACCGGTTTGGTATGCAGGAATATCAAGCTTGGTAATTTTATTCCTGTTGCGGTCAAACACAATATTGGCACTCCATGAAAAGTCTTTTGTAGTTACAATTTTAGTATTTAAAGAAGCTTCAACTGTATTTGATTCCAATGTACCTGCATTTATCCATTGGGTATTCCAACCATTAGCAAAAGAGGCCTGTGGTGCTTCAAGGAACTGATCCTCTGTTACACCATTGGCATAAACGATACTAAAGCTAAACCTGTTTAGGAAATCCATGTCTAATCCCACCTCGAATTCACTGGTATGAGAAGGTTTTAAATATTTGTTCCCTTTATGAAGTTTTGAGGCAACACCACCATCAATCGACATAACTTCGTATTGTGCGGCAAACGGCGGGCGTTGTCCTGCAGTACCATATGCAGCACGCAATTTCATTTCCTGTATACCATTAATTTTGAAGTCTTCAGTTATACGCCATGCTCCAGAAACACGATAGTAAGACTGCCATCTCTCTTCTTCTCCAAAAAGCGAAGATCCATCATAACGGTACATACCGTCAAAAATATACTTGTCCTTATAGTCTAAATAAAGTATTCCAAATATATTATCAGCTACAGTTTGATCCAGGTACGATGTAGACGTTATATTTCCTTTAATTGCATCAAAACTGGGAATTCCCTTAACACCAAAGTCATACCCGGTGGAAGAAAAACTTTGATACTCCATGTTTTCATACAAATAGCTTGCTTTAGCACGAATATTTATATCGCCAAAATTTTTGGAATAGAATAAATTTGTTTGAGCTCTTTCCGAAAATAGTTTGGAATTATATTTATAGTAATATCCCTGTGAGTAAAGAAAACCATATTCACCACTTCCCCTGGTGTATGTATCATAAGGGCTATATTCGGTATTCACTCTGGTTGTATTCTCAAAAGAATATTGAGCCATAAATTTCAAATCCGAAGTAATATCCCAATTCAACTGATAGCTTCCCAAATAGCGATCGCGTTCCTGATTATCCTGAATTTTCCACAAACTATACAGAGGATTTTCTGTAGTAGCCTGCCAAGGATCGGGTAAAAAGGCATAAGGCTGACCATCAGGATTTGATGCCATTAAATCAACATCCGGAGCCGTCAAAAGCAGGTTAAAGTATACACCTCCGTTATATTTACTATCACCACCAGGATAATTTTGTTTTGCTTTTACAAACAGATTGCTTGCAGAAAATGAAAGCTTATCTGAAATACGGTGGTCAATATTCATCCTAAAACTGTTCCTGTTATAGCCATCAGTATCGAAAAGAATACCGCTTTGTTTGTAGTTTTCAAACGATGCAAGGAAATTGGTTTTCCCTGTATTGTTTTGCACACTAATATAGTTGGTATAAAAATCACTACCATTAAACATCTCCTTTTGGTGATCATTATAAAGTCTGTATGGATTGTCCATGTAACGATCGCCTTTTATAACCGGGCTACCTGAAAGGTGTCCGTATCCTCCGGCATAGCCATCGGGATAAATAACATTGGCAAATTTTGTATAGTTAGAAACGCTTTGCCAGTCATCAGCAAGCTCAAAAGCATGTGATTCTGCCAAATCATAGTTATTAGCAATGCGATTAACACCATACTCATTCCTGAAGGTTACAATTGTTTCTCCACTTCCAAGATTCTTCCCACGTTTAGTTGTTACAACAACAACACCATTACCAGCCTGTGAACCATATAATGCAGAGGCAGAAGCTCCTTTTACAACTTCAATAGACTCAATATCATCTACATTTATATCAGCCAAAGTACCGTCCATAATAACACCATCAACAATAATAAGAGGTTCCTGACTTCCTGCAATTTGTGTCGCACCACGAACAACGATTGTTGATCCGGAACCAGGTTCTCCAGTAGAATTTGTAACTGTGACACCTGCCATTTTTCCCTGAAGTGCTGAAGCAGCTGAAGAAGCCGGAACTTCTTTCAATTCAGTCTCACCAACACGTCCAACAGATACTGATAGTTTTTTCTTTGGAGTTTCCGACGAAACACCGGAAACAATTACTTCATCAATCCCGAATACATCGGGCTGTAAAGTAACATTAAAAGTAGTTTGATTTCCAATAGGTACTTCAACATTCTTCATACCTACAAAAGAGACGACCAGAGTTTTGGCGTCATCCGGAACTTTCAATGAAAAATTACCATCGATATCGGTAATTGTTCCCAGTGTAGTCCCCTTTACCATGATTGATGCGCCCGGAACTGTAGCCCCATCATCAGAGCTTGTTACAACTCCTGTTAAGGTTTTAGTTTGCGCATAAAGCAATTGTCCTCCCATAAAAAGCACAACTGCCAAAAACAGCATGATTTTTTTCATAGAAATAGTTTTAAATTAACAATTAAACAGCATTTATTTTGAGTGATTCTCTCACATTATATTCGGAATTCCCCCAAATTCCTTATAAATTTTACCCCTCTTAAAAATAAACTTTATTAACTTTTTAACCCAAATGTTAAAAATATTAACAATTGCAAATGTTAAAAAAAGAAATGAAATTTAAAAATAATTAATGCTATAAATATTGAATTTAATTAAGAATCATCATTTTTTTTCATTGAAAACACACTTTTAGTGACAACCCAACAAAGCTTATAATATTTTCATCAAATCGCACAGACTCGATATATAATGAACGTTATGTGCTGTTTGAATTGCTTTGTTCCCGTTCGATTCCTTTCCCAGGTATGCTGAATCGATACCAAATTTAAGCGCTCCCATAACATCTGTTTCCCAGTCGTCTCCAACCATCAAACTTTGTGTTTTTTTTGCATTTGACGATTTAATGGCATACTCAAAAATCTCATTTGAAGGCTTTGGGGATTTAACATCTTCGGAAATATATATTTTATTAAAAAAGCCATCTATTCCTGAACTAATCAACTTTTTTTCTTGTACTTCCTTAAATCCATTGGTTATGATAAACAACTGATAATTCTTATTTTTCAGGTAATTCAAAATCTCAATAGCACCGTCAAGTAGTTTCTGCTGTTTTGGCATTTCACGCAGATAATCTTTATTCATTTGCTCTGCATCAACTCCTGTTATGCCCAATTCTTCGAAGGTATTCTGAAATCGTTTTCGTGTCAGCTCCCTTTTGGTTATTCCTTTTTTCCGGTAATTATCCCAGAGCAGATGATTGTGCCTGGAATAACTCATAAAAAAAGTATCAAACGTGACATCTTCCCGGATATCAATATATTTAAAAACAACCTGCATTGCCTCGTATGAATTTATCTTAAAATCCCATAATGTATTATCCAGATCGAAAAAAATATAATTATAACGCTTATTCATGATTCAAATTACCTTGCTAAAAAAAATAAGACTAATTTGCCGGCTCGTAAACATTTCCCAAATAATTATTTATGCTTACTGTTTTTATTCTGCTACCAAATTTTTCATTAAGAGTTTGGATATAGATATTTGCTACATAGGCATTCCCCCGTTGGTTAAAATGTAACCCGTCGAGCGAGAAAATACTGTTTTGATACAACGAACCTCCCACCGGCACTCCTTCAAAATAGATAACATCTTTGGTTAATGGTTCTCCCCAAGCATCAGTCATTCCGGTTTCCGCTACCAGAGCTATCTTACTATTCACATCCACCAGTGCAATGTGCTGTGGAAAGTATCCGGCCAATTCTTCCAATACAGCATTAAATGAATTCGTCCGCTCAACAACCTTTTCTATTTCATTTTCAGCTAAATAGAATTTCTCCTCCAATGGTGTCAACCAACCATAACCATTTTCAATCATCTCATCGGTAATACTATGTAAAACTATTTCATTCTTATTCAACTGTCTGTATTTTTCCAAAGGTTGACCATCGGGATATGCGGCATCGGGTAACGAATTATCAATTACTACTAGTGGCTGAGCATGTGGATTTGATGCTCCGTTGTCATAAAAATTCACAAAGGGTCGCTGCAACTCTTCCGGAACAGTTCGGTTATACTCTGCTACAGCGAGGTTAAATTGCACATATCTTCCTCTTGCCATTCCCAAATCCGAACCTAAAAGAAATAAATTATCGAACGTTTTGAAATAGAAATATGGAAGGTTTTCAATTGAAATTAAATTTCCCAATAAAATTTTAGCATCGTTCTTTTGAATAATTTCATCAATTAATTGGGAAATATTATTGCGAAAAGTTTCGACAGAAGTTAAATCAGAATACACTGTTGCGCCATTCATTGCATACTTCAGGTAATCATTCATCCCCAACCAGCAAAGCACAAAATTCGGAGATTTTTCAGCCACTTGCTGTAAAATACTTTGGTCAGTCACTGCATAAACACGTGACATATAAGGATTTAAGTTACCTGGCAATTCCGTTAGTTTATTTACCGTAAGCATAGGAACAGCCAGGTTATTCAGTGTGCTTTTATCTCCGTTGAAATCCTGAACCATTTCACCAGCCGTGAGAATCATTTTGGGCTTTTCGTCGATCTGATTTTCAAAACGATAAATCCATTTTCCATAAACATTATTCTCATCCGATACATAAAAGTTAAACCCATTCTCGGCATTTATATCGGGCTGGTTAAAAGCGGTTTCGGTTATCTCACTGATTTGGGAAGCAATAATCGTAGCCAATGAATTTTGTTGACCTTCTGTGTAAAGCGCCCCATCCATTGCACCTGAAAGAAAACCATCTCCAACGGCTATAAATTTATCAGCATTAACCGTTCCCAAATCTGCCTGCGTTGGTCCTTCAGCTACTGGAAATTCATACGTACAAGCTGTAAAAAACAGAATGAATAATAATTGTCCAGTTGCTAATTTTGTTTTCATCGTTCTAAAATCTAAAAAATATTATCGATTAAATACGATACATAATAAAATACCCCAATATTTGGTCCTCCAAATGAGTAGGAATAGGCATTATTAAAAAAGTTCGAAGCCCCGAATTTCAACATCGACTTTGGTTTGTCAATATTAACGGTAAACTGTAAATCGAGTGTGCTTACCGGCTCCACCCAGCCATCGCCAAATGTGCTCTCCCAGTAATAGCGATTTTGATATCTCCAGGTAACTTTAAATCCAATATTTCTGAATCCCGGATTATTCTCCATTCTATCCATTTTACGGTTTTGCAGCGAAAGGTTATATTTTAAACCGGGAGTGTTAAACCCAGGTGCTACCGGGTCGTTCACATCTGAGCGAATATCCGACCATGTAATGTTTCCTGAAATTATCGATCCCATTGGCATCAGCCATTTATATCCAAGAGATGCTCCCTGAATACCCACCAGTTCCTGGGAATTTACATTCAAATAATACACATCGTTTTGCGCTGATTTATTTACTTGTGTTGCTGCAATAAACATATCAACCTGCGGGCTCGTACGCGGCTTAACTAATTTGGTAATTCCGATAAAATCACGGTAAACAGAGTTATAATAAACGGCATCAAGGTAAAGTACCTTTTTTATGCTGGTTTTATATCCAACTTCGAATGATATTACCTGTTCAGGCTGCAACTGCTGTATTTGTCCGGGTTGCACTATCCCTTCTTCAAGCAGCCCCATATTCTTTTGAATGGCCTGATTTAATCCATATGGATTGTCGGAATTAGTTACATCGTCGGCGACAGCCTTATTAAATGCCGTTACATTATCGAGAAAAATACTATTTAACGGAATATCATAAGGTAAAAAAATACCTTCCAAGCCTCCAAGATATCGCGCCGTTCCCAAATCTTTATTAATAAACTGCTCTTTCACTCCGGGATTTCTAAAGCCGGTTAGAACTGAAAATCGCACATTATTGTTACTATCTATAGTATATAATGCTGAAAATCGTGGAGAAAAATGACCTGTGAAGTTTTCGCTTTTATCGTATCGTGTTGCCGCATTCAGAACCAACCGATCTCCAAAAAAATTTCTTTTAATTTCAGCAAAAGCTCCAATTTCATAAAAAGTAATATGGTTCCCCAGTGTATCCGGGAAAATTGAACCTTTGGAATCCAAATCAAAAAACCTGTAATTTCCTCCAAAAGTCACTTTTGTTTTTTCCAGGTACTTATCCAAATCGATTTTGCCATCTACGTTATACATGGCTGAATTATTATAAATTCCGGCTCCTTCCCTTAAATCAGGATTATTTATTATTTCATTTTTGGCTTTCTCAAATTCAGGCGTGCCGGGCATCAACCTTCCTCTGTCAGCAAAAGCACGGGCTTCATTATAATCCTGGGCACGTACACCTAAAGACCTGAACCCACCCATATACGCATAATAAAAATTATGAAACCAATCTTCATCACTGGATGCCAGATTGTTCAAATTTACCGCTAAAAACTTGGCATCGTAGGACTGACCTGAGTTTTGAAACGACCCATATCCGCGAAACATAAAATGCTCTCCATTCAATTCAGCTTTTCCCTGGTAGATTCTAAAATCGGTTAATGAGGTTCGATTATCTCCGGTATATGCAGTGGTTGCCTGTCCATAGTTTCCGTGCAAAATGGCCGTAACATTACTCGTCAACCGGTAATGCATAGCTCCGTTTAACTTAAGATTTTCCAGCTTATTGTTTATCAAATCCTTATCGCGGTATCCGGTGCGTGAGACAATAACATTCGAACCTCCTTTGCCAATAGAAAGGTCAGAAGTAACCTCATCACCATATTTATTAATGGCATCGTGCCCCGGGTCTGGTTCCCATTTTATATTTCCAGGGCGAATATTGGTGGTATCATCAGCATACCAGTCTAGTCCTGTCGAATAAGAAGCATTTATCTTAAAAGCAAGTTTGTCTTTAAATGCTTTTGCTATTCTGACAGAGGCTTCGATTTGTGGTTTTCCGCTAAACTGAAAAGGATGATCACTACCCGGAACAATGTCACTAACTCCTGGTTTTACGTATAAACTTACGCCCTGATACTTAAACGGGTCCTTCCCTTTCATCATTAAAATTCCATTCAGGGCATTCCCTCCATATTGAACCTCCCCTGGACCTGGGACAAATTCAACAGATTCAACATCCAGCTCACTTAATCCGGCAATATTTCCGATGGGAAAATTCATTCCAGGCGCCATGTTATCCATCCCGTCCACAATTTGTACAAAACGGGTATTTTCAGTGGAATTAAATCCCCTGGCATTCACGGTCATGAAATTCATGCTTTGCATTATCACATCAACCCCTTTTAAATGTCCAAGTGCCTGGTAAAAATTTGCTGAAGGTGTTTCTCTGATTGTAAGAGCGTCCATCATTTCCATTGAAATAATCTGCCTGAACGTTTTCTGTTCCACTTCAATTTCTTTTGCTTTCACCACCACTTCGCCACTGACAATCGATTCGTTCGATAAATAAAATTTCAGATTTTTGTGGTTTTTTGTAACCTCTATTTCCTGAGTTTTATACCCAACCATTGAAATGCGCAGAACACAAGGTAAATTCTTATTTCCGGTTAGTCTGAAAAATCCGCTGTTATCGGTAGCAGTACCAATAGTTGTATCTTTTACAATAACATTAACACCTGTCAAAGGTAATTCTTCCTTTTTATCATAAACCCGACCTGAAATATCTAATCGAATATTTGAACGTTTTTCACGTTTTACCTTCTCATCGATCTCCGGTTCTGTAATTATTTCAATATTTTCTTTCGGAACAAATACTTTTTTTAATAATATTTCAATGCCTTGTTGATTCTTTTCAATTTGCACCTTTCGCGTAATAAAGCTATCCAACTTTAAAACCAGTGTAACAGGCAAATCAATATTTGCTTTTAAACGAAAAAAACCACTATTATCAGTAGTTGTAACGGTGGAGTTATTTTCAATAGTAATATCAACGTCCGGAAGTACATCTTTTGTATCGGCATTAATTACCCTCCCCGAGATATCGAGTTGAGCCATTGTGTTGTGAGCAAAAAACAGAAATGGTAAAATGATAATTAGATTAAACGGACAAGTCCCTCTCATTCCTTTTTTGTGTGAAATAGTTCGATTTAAAAGCTAGCAAACATAAACAGGAACGTAAAGGTAATTTTTATTTCTTTCCAACAAATACTATTTGTCATTTTTGGGAATACCCTGCACCACAATCACAATCTCTCCTTTAGGAGGATTAGCATTGTAATATTCGGCCAACTCTCCAATAGTACCGCGCTTTATTTCTTCGAACATTTTACTGATTTCACGGCACACACAGGCCTGCCTTTCATGTCCAAAAAATTCGCCAAACTGGGTTAATGCTTTAACCAACCGGAAAGGCGATTCATAAAAAACCATGGTTCGAATCTCCTCGGTCAGTTGAGTAATTCTTTTTTGCCGGCCTTTCTTTTGTGGTAAAAATCCCTCAAACACAAATTTATCAGTGGGTAACCCTGAAACCGCCAGCGCGGGGATCAACGCTGTGGCGCCTGGTAAACACTCTATAACAATATTATGCTCAACACAAGCTCTCACAAGTAAAAATCCCGGATCTGAGATCGCAGGTGTACCGGCATCGGAAATAAGAGCTACCAGCATACCTTCATTCAGTTTTGCAACAATGGAGGCTGTAGTTTTGTGCTCATTAAATTTATGATGTGGCAGTAATTTTTTCTCAATCTCCAGATGCTTGAGCAGCTTCGAAGAAACGCGTGTATCTTCAGCTAAAATAACATCCGCCTGCTTCAATACTGAAATTGCCCGAAGAGTTATATCTTCTAGGTTACCGATCGGTGTAGGAACCAAAATAAGTTTTCCGGCATCAGGCATTTGCAAAACGTCTTTTTATCAGATTTACAAATTTAAGGCTGGTTTCGTTCTTCTTCCATTTAAAATTTTGCTGTAAATACTTCACCGCCTCATTAATGTTGTTCATCTTATCTAAATCGCTTACCGTTTGGGCAAAACTTTCAGCACTCCCGTCAAATAATTCTCTGATATACTGAAATCTGTCATTTATACCGATAGCCGATTGAATACTTACTACCGGACGATTAGAAAGTTTAAATTCGAGTTTGTTCTGATCGGCCAGAATGTCATTCACCGATTTTCCCTTTAAAAAGCTATCTCCAAGACGTTGATTAGCTTCCACTATTTCTTCTTCTTCCAGTTCAACATCATCATTTTTTTGTTTCTCCGCAGCCGGTTCTTCTCTTATTTCTTCTTTAATGATTTCACCTGCAACTTCATTTGGTGTTTCCTGCTCTTCTACAGCGAGTTCTTCCTTTGCCTCTTCCTGCTTTTCTTCGGGTTCCTGAACGTTTATCACCTGCTTTTCTTCATGTGTCTTTTTTACTTCCGCTTCCACAGATATCTTTTCTTCATTCTCTTCTTTTTCTTCATGTTCTTCGGGAATTGACTGTACTGGCTTTTCGGATTCTTTTTCTGCCTCTTTATGAATAGGCATATTTGGTACAATCCCGGCCGGTTCCATTCCATTTAACAATTGCATCAGTTGTAAAATTCCTTTTGATCGGGTATGTAGAATCTCCATTTCCAGAACATCAAACTCGCCTCTGGCTTTCACCTCGGCAATCATTTCTTCGAGATCGGTCATATCCTTCAATAAAATTTTTACCAGTTTTTTATTTTCCATTCCGTGCAGGCTATTATTTTTAAAGTTTATTTTTGTAAAAGTACTAATTTCTTATTCATATAACGCTAAATGTTTATTGAAAGGGATGTAAACCACCATAAAAAAGTAGGCACCATAGAAGTTGTTGTCGGATCGATGTTTTCGGGGAAAACAGAAGAGTTAATTCGCCGTCTGAAACGGGCAAAAATTGCCAGACAAAAGGTAGAAATTTATAAACCGGCAATTGATGTACGCTATTCTGAATTGGAAGTCGTTTCGCATGACGAAAACAGTATTCGTTCTACTCCGGTTGAAAACTCGGCCAATATTTTATTGCTGCGGGGAGATGTCGACGTTATTGGCATCGATGAAGCCCAGTTTTTTGATAAAGGACTTGTTGATGTGGTCACTCAACTGGCTAATATGGGTACCAGAGTAATTGTTGCCGGCCTCGACATGGATTTCAAAGGTGTTCCTTTTGGCCCCATTCCGGGGTTAATGGCAGTGGCAGACTACGTAACCAAGGTACACGCTATTTGCGTACGATGTGGTAATGTTGCACAGTTTTCACATCGTCTTTCAGAAAAAGAGCAAGTAGTTTTGCTGGGCGAAAAAGACATTTACGAACCTTTATGCAGAAGTTGCTATCTGGAGGCAAATAAAAAAGAATGATTGATTTAACCGCAAATGAAATTGCACATATTATTAATGGAAAGCTTTTCCGTGCAACTGATTTCTCTGACGAAAAAATTACCCATGTTGTAACTGACAGCCGAACATTTTTCAATGGCGCTGAATCAGTGTTTTTTGCATTAACCGGGCCACGCAACAATGGCCATAATTATATTCCGAGATTGCTTGAAAAAGGGATGAAAACCTATGTTGTATCTGACCAAAATGTCATTCAAAAAGAGGCAACGTTTATTCTGGCAGAAAATACAACTGCTGCGTTGCAAAAACTGGCTGCATTTATCCGGAATAAATACAACTATCCGGTAGTTGGAATTACCGGGAGCAATGGAAAAACCATTATAAAAGAATGGCTACACGACATTCTGTCCTCAAAATTTAAAATCATCCGAAGCCCGAAAAGTTACAATTCACAGGTGGGCGTTCCTCTTTCGGTTTTACTGATGAATGAAAATTTCAACCTGGCCATTTTTGAAGCCGGAATTTCGAAACCCGGTGAGATGCAAAAACTGGAGAAAATAATTCTTCCTGAAATAGGAATATTCACCAACATTGGCGATGCGCATCAGGAAAATTTCAAATCAGTTAAGCAAAAAATCAGGGAAAAACTTCAGCTTTTTCAGCATACCCAAAAAATAATATACTGTGCGGATTCAAAAATGCTGGCCGAAGAAACGAGTCAGTATTGTAAAACAAATAACATTAAAGAAATAAGCTGGTCGTTAAAAAACAATCCGGCATTCATTCAAATTTCATCCCGAAAAAAAGATAATTCAACAGATTTAAAAGCCACAGTTAATGGAAATACATTAACAATTAAAATCCCATTTACCAATCATTCGGCCGTTGAAAATGCCTGTCACTGTTTTGCGGCATCATTTGTTTTACTTAAAAATCCGGAAACTGTTATTTATCAGTTCGGAAAACTGGCACCGATTGCCATGCGGTTAGAAATAAAACAGGGAATTAACCAGTGTCTTTTAATCAATGACTATTACAATTCAGATTTAAATTCGCTAAGCATTGCATTGTCTGTTTTGCATCAGCAGGCAGCTAAAGAGCATCTTAACAAGATGGTGATTTTATCTGATATTCAGCAAACCGGAATTCCGCAAAATAAATTATACCAACAAGTAGATGAGTTGTTAAGCGAATGGGAAATTGACGAATTGATCGGAATTGGCGAAGAAATATCGACTCATGCCAACCTTTTTTCCAGAAAGAAAAAATTTTATTCCTCGGTTACAGAATTTGAGCAGGCTTTTCGTCGCGAACAATTTCAATCATCGGTTATTCTTATGAAAGGCGCCCGCCAATTTACTTTTGAAAAAATTTCCGGTCTTCTTCAGCAAAAAGCTCATCAAACCACACTCGAAATTCATTTGAATGCATTGGTGCACAATTTAAATGTATTTCGGAACCGGCTTAAACCTGAAACGAAAATAATGGTCATGGTGAAAGCATTTTCATACGGAAGCGGCGATGTCGAGATTGCGAAGTTGCTTCAATTTCAGAATGTAGATTACCTGGCTGTAGCTGTGGCCGATGAAGGAGTACAATTACGAAATGCCGGAATTCGGACACCAATAATCGTGATGAATCCGGAAGCACACAGCTTTCAGAATATGATAGATTACCAATTAGATGCGAACATTTACAGTGTAGACTTACTAAATGAATTTCTGAAAGCTGTTTCCCAAAATGCAATTTCTGAATATCCCATTCATTTAAAAATAGACACAGGAATGAATCGCCTGGGATTTAAAACAGCAGATGAAATAAACGAAGCCATTGAGATAATAAAAACAACCAACCACATCAAAATCAGCTCGGTATTTTCGCATCTCGCTGCCAGTGATGAACCTGATTTTGATGCATTCACCCTTCAGCAATTCAATAATTTTGATCAACAATTTTCTTTGATTTCAAATGAATTTCCATACAAAATCGATCGACACATTCTAAATTCAGCAGGCATTGAGCGATTCCCCGGGAAACAATTTGAAATGGTGCGTCTGGGTATTGGGCTGTACGGCATTTCCGTTACAGGCCTGCCACTCGATAATATTGGATCATTAAAAAGTACTATTTCGCAGGTAAAAACGGTTCAACCATATGAAACCGTGGGATATGGCCGAAAAGGAAAAATTCAAAAAGAAAGCAAAATTGCTGTTGTTCCCCTGGGGTATGCCGATGGACTCGACCGAAAACTGAGCAACAAAAACGGATTTGCTTTTGTAAATAACAAACGGGTCCCTATTGTAGGAAACATTTGTATGGACATGCTAATGCTGGATGTAACAGGAGTGGATGTAACTCCGGGAGATGAAGCTGAATTTTTTGGTAACAATATTTCAGTTTCGGAAGTAGCAGAAAAAGTTGGCACTATACCGTATGAAATCTTAACAGGAATTTCGCAACGTGTGAAAAGGGTTTATATCCACGAATAAAAATAAAAACAAATATCCTTTAACCTAACTTGCTGATACGTTCCAATCGGTGTGAATCCAGAATTTTTATTTTCCGTCCGTCTATGGCAATCACCTTTTCGTTTGCAAATGTAGATAAGGTACGTATAGCGTTCGAAGTTGTCATATTGGACAAATTGGCAATATCCTCGCGCGAAAGGTATACTTTCAATGTACTTCCATCGTGCTCGAAACCGTATTTTTCTTTTAACAAAATCAATGATTCAGCAAGTCTTCCACGAATGTGCTTTTGTGTTAATGTTACCGTTCTCGAATTAGAGAATCCCAATTCCTTTGACAGTTTTCGAATTATTTTAAAAGAAAAATCACTGTTCTTCAGTGCCCTGTTAAAAATAAAATCAGGAGCTACAGTACATACCAACGACTCTTCAAGAGTTACAGCAGAGGAATTGTGAATTTCATCGCCAAAAAGTGCACGGTAACCGATTACGCCCAATGGTTTGGCCATTCGTATAATTTGTTCACGACCACCAACTCCTTCTTTGAAAATTTTCACTTTCCCGTCAACCAACAATAGAAAGCCGGTAGGTTTATCACCTTCCTTAAAAATAAATTCATTTTTCTTGTAATGTGAAAGAGAAATATGATGCTGTAATTCATCTTTTTCTTCCTGACTTAAAAGATAAAATATCGACTTCGGATTATCAACAATATCTTTTACACCCAACTCTGAATTTAACATATAGCTGTCTTAGTATGTTTTACAGCATCAAAGTTAAAAATTTTGTCATAATACCCCCTATTTTTAACAGTTATTTTACATTGAATTTCACCGAATTCAAAAATTTATCACCAGATAAAAACAGGAGTAAAAGAACAGCTTAATATTTCGCAACCAATGGCATCTTACGGCCAAACCCAAATGCTTTTGAACTTACTCTTAAAATAGGCGCTGCCTGAAACCGTTTGTATTCATTCATGTTTACCAATCGAACAACCCGGGTTACAACCTGCTCGTCAAATCCGAGTTCCATTATTTCTTTTGGTGATTTGTTTAACTCAATGTAATTAAACAGCATTTTATCCAGATCTTCGTATTCCGGAAGAGAGTCAGTATCTTTTTGATCAGGACGTAACTCTGCCGACGGTGGCTTTACAATGGTATTTTCCGGAATAATTTCACCATTTCTGTTCATTAATCTGGATAGACGGTAGACATCCATTTTATAAACGTCGCCCAGCACTGCCAACCCTCCGTTCATATCTCCGTACAATGTTCCGTAACCAACTGCACATTCACTTTTGTTAGTTGTATTCAGCAAAATATGTCCAAATTTATTCGACAATGCCATAACAAATATTCCACGAGCCCGCGCTTGTATATTTTCTTCGGTAACATCCGTTTGTGTTCCTTCGAAAAGTGGAGCCAATTCGCTTTCAAAAGCATCTACTGCATCCTGAATTTGTACTACATCATACCTTACTCCAAGGTTTTCGGCCAGTAGCCGGGCATCTTCCACACTATGTCCGGTAGAATATCTCGAGGGCATTAACAATACCCGCACATTTTCGGGTCCCAAGGCACGAACTGCGAGCACAGCTGTAACAGCTGAATCAATTCCCCCGGAAAGCCCAAGTGTAGCCCTTTTAAATCCCATTTTCAAAAAATAATCGCGAATTCCCAAAACCAGCGCATCGTGTATTTTTTCAATGGTATCTGTTTGTTTTTGTAAATGCTTTTCTCCCAAATTTTTTGTATCAAACAAATGATAATCTTCTTCAAAATAGCGGAGTTCTTTTATAATCTTTCCATCGCTATTAATAAAAACAGAACCACCATCGAAAATAAGCTCGGTTTGTGCACCAATCTGATTCACATACAAAATGGGAATACGATATTTCTTTGCTTTTGAAATCAGCACATTTTTTCGCCACCCCTCCTGATTATATGAAAATGGCGATGCTGAAATATTCACCACAAAATCGGGATTAAATTTAACCAGCTCTTCCAGTGGCGAGGTTTGATACAACTTATCTTTACCAAATTCACTTTCGGTAGGCTGTTCATCCCATAAATCCTCGCAAATGGTAATGGCGATTTTTTCACCTTTATAATCTACTACACCAAATTCATGGTTGGGCTCAAAATGACGGTATTCATCGAAAATATCGTATGTGGGCAATAACGTTTTATTGTGTACACTTTCGATTTCTCCATTGGTAAGGAAAAAAGCCGAATTGTACAATTTTTTGCCCCGTTCGCTTTCATTAATTCTTGGTGCGCCAATTATTGCAGCAATATCAACACAATGTGCTGCAATTTTTTTCACTGTTTCTTCCGCTTTATAAATAAATTCCTTTTTTTCAAGCAAATCGTGCGGGTAATATCCTGTTACCGACAGTTCAGAGAACACGACCAGGTCGGCTCCCTCTTTTTTGGCTTTTTCAATGTTACGAATAATTTTATCCGCGTTTCCTTCAAAATCACCAATGGTATAATTTAACTGAGCAAAAGCAATCTTCATAAAAAGAGTTTTATTTTCTGAGTTCTGCCAAAGTTATTTCTTTGGAAAAGTTTCAGGTTTTGAAAATTTCGAAATTTGAATACTCAAACACGAAACATGAAAGTCGAAACCAGCAACTTATTTTATGATTGCAAATCTCCAATTTTTAGTTCAATTTCGCAATAATAATTGATAGGAAGCGTATTGAATTAAAATTCATATAAAATGAAACGAGCCATGACAAATAAAAACAGCCGACAAAAATCACTATTATGGCGAGTTATATCGAATATCTTAGATACAATCAATCGTAACGAGATGAAAATTGTTTTTCGTTTGCTTATACTGGGAACATTGTTTCCGGCTCTGTTTGCTTGTAATCACAATCGTTTAAAAGTCGATGTTTCAGGAATTGATAAAAATATAGAAATCGTACGTTTCGATAAAGAACTTTTCAATCTTCCCCGGGAAGATTCTCTTTCAGCTTATATTGCATTGCATGAAAAACACCCCGATTTTTTTGATCTGTTCACATACAAAGTTATTCGCATTGGTGGCATAGATGACGAACAGTTCCCCAACCTCATGAATCAGTTTCTGAACGACACAATGATTCAAAATGTTAAACATCTGGTAAATAATGAATTTGTGAATTTCGAACCAGTTACAAAACAGTTAAGCAAAGCTTTTAAATATTATCAGTATCACTTTCCAGACAAAGAATTGCCTGCGGTTTATACTTGTATCACGGGTTTTAACCAGTCCGTTTTTACAGCTAAAAACGTTATTGGAATAAGTCTCGACAAATATCTGGGACGCGATTGTAAATATTACCGGATGCTAAGCACCACTCCATTATATAAAACGGTGAATATGCATAAAGAAAAAATACCTTCTGATGTAGCATATGCCTGGGGAATTACAGAATTTCCCGCAAAGTCCCCCCCAACGAACCTCCTGGGAAATATTATTTACCAGGGAAAACTTATGTATTTTGTAGATGCGCTTTTACCTGAAATGGAAGATTCTCTAAAAATAGGCTATACAAAAAAGCAAATGGAATGGTGCGATAAAAATGAGGCACAAATGTGGCTTTACCTGGTAGATAAAAAATTGCTATACTCCAATAAGCGAATGGATATTGTTCGCTATATTAATGATGCACCGTATACCAATGGATTCCCGATGGAATCACCCGGACGAACGGGGATATGGATTGGCTGGCAGATTGTTCGTCAGTATATGAAAAAACATCCTGAAGTAACACTGTCACAACTAATGGAAAATTCCGGATACCAGGATATTTTAAATGCTTCAGACTATTTTCCCGAATAAAAAAACCCGGAAACCTTAAGGCATCCGGGTCATTTGTTCAGTTAGTTACAATAATTGCAATCTGGTTACAATTGTCTTATTTTGATATCGCGATACCAAACATCATCTCCATGATCCTGCAGTGCAATAACACCCGATTTTGCCACATTCGCCCAGTCCGGATTAAGATCCGGAAATTTCGAATCAGCCACTAATTTATTCCAGTCGTCGGTCCATAAGTGATATTCCAAAACGGTTTCGCCATTTTGTTTATGAACAACTGTTCCTTTGTAACATATTATTTCAATACTGTTCCACTCGCCTGCTGGCTTTGCATTCTGGGGTTTTGCGGGAATCAGGTCGTATAATGAACCAGCCTGACGATTTCCGTCTTTACCGAGCATAGCATCAGGGTGCCTTTCATTGTCCAATACCTGCATTTCAGGTGCGGTATAATAAATTTTGTCAAACTGCGGATCTTCATTGCCAAGATAAAAAATACCGGAATTACCACCCTCCGAGATTTTCCATTCCAGTTTCAAATGAAAATTAGAATATTCCTTGTTTGTAACAATATCTCCACCATTTTCAGCACCGGCTTCACCACGACCGGAACCATTACACATTAACGTTCCATCAACAATCTGCCATCCTTGCGGAAATGTTTCCATTCCATAACCATGCCAGCCTTCATGTGTTTTACCATCAAAAAGCAAAACCCAGCCTTCATCCTTTTCTTTTTGCGTTAACTGGTTAGGTCCTACAGTTTCTTCTACCGGCGCACTTTTTTCTTCCGTTTCCTGTGATGATTTTTTTTGTCCGCTTTGACAAGACATTCCGAAAATAAATGCACCCGCTAAAAGAATTGAAAATACTCTTTTCATCTTATAAGAATTTTAATTGGTTTATAATTTCAATTTTTTTTGCTGAATAACGAAGTTACAAAAATTTATGTTCCAATTACAATCAAACGTATTGCTGTACTTATCTTTTAAATTTTTCTAATTGTTGTGAACTGTTTCCTGCAAAATTAACATTTTAAGATATTCTTTTGTAATTTCGGTTTTTGAATTTCTTTTATTTCAAATAAAAACAACATGGTTATGAGTAATTCAGCCAAACCAAAAAAAATTGGAATTTTAACTGCAGGAGGCGATTGTCCCGGATTAAATGCAGCTATTCGTGGTGTTGGTAAAACAGCAATTGTTGAATATGGCATGCAGGTTTTAGGATTCAATGCCGGTTTTTCAGGATTAATTAACAACGATTATATTGAATTAAAAGAATCCCAGCTCTCCGGTATATTAACCGTTGGCGGCACTATTTTAGGCACATCGCGTGAAAAGCCTTACAAAATGGTAAAAAACGGTAACGGGAAAAAGGACAATGCAAAACCCGATAAAATAAGAAAAAATTACAAAAGCCTGGGGCTCGACTGTGTAGTATGTATTGGCGGAAATGGAACCATGAAAACGGCAAATATGCTTTCAAAAGAAGGTATGAATGTAATTGGGATTCCAAAAACCATTGATAACGATGTGTGGGGAACCGATGTTACTTTCGGGTTCGATTCGGCTGTGCAAATTGCAACCGACGCCATAGATCGGTTACACACTACTGCCAACTCGCACCAACGGGTAATGATTATTGAAATTATGGGACACCATGCAGGATGGCTGGCATTGTATTCTGGCCTCGCCGGTGGCGGAGACATTATTCTGCTTCCCGAACTTCCATACAACATCCGTTCGGTATGTAAAAAAATTGAAAATCGTTACGAGGATAAAAAACCGTATTCAATTGTGGTTGTAGCTGAAGGGATTGATCATCCAAAGAGTACATCAGCAGCATCGCATATTGGCGAAGCCATTAAGACCTATACCGGCATTGAGACACGCGAAACTGTGCTGGGCTATATTCAACGCGGTGGTAGTCCTACTCCAATGGACCGTATTTTAGCCACCCGTTACGGAGCTTACGCTGCACAATGCATTGCCGATGGTAACTTCGGTACTATGGTAGCCATGAAACAAAATGAGTTATCCACCGTGCCACTTGAAGATGTTGGTGGAAACCTCCGCCTGGTTGGACATGAATTTCCTTTGATACAAAAGGCAAGAAAAATGGGTGTTTCGTTTGGAGACGAGTATCCGGCCACTTTAGGATAAGCTATTTTCATTATAAATATTATGCCCCGGTAAATACAAATTACCGGGCATTTTTTTACAATACCAGATGAACCAGCTTTTTGGTCTCAAAAAATTCTTCTTCGAAATATTCCGATAAATTTTGAATAAATATATCTTTCCCGAAGGGTTGGAGCTCGGCACTTAAATCACCTCCTTTCAGATAAAGAATTCCATTTGGTATGGCGTTTTTTTGCTTATGAGTGATGTTTTTACGCACCCAGCCTGCAAATTCCGGAAGTTTAGTAACAGCGCGGCTTACAACAAAATCGTATTTCTGATTTAATTGTTCAGCTCTGATTTGTTCAGCGGTTACATTTTTAAGTTTCAAAGTTTCTGCCACACCTTTCACCACTTTTATCTTCTTCCCGATAGAATCAACCAAATGAAACTTTACTCCCGGAAAATAAATTGCCAGAGGAATTCCCGGAAAACCTCCTCCAGTTCCTACATCCAATATATTTGTTCCCGGGGTAAAGCCAACAAATCTGGCAATACCCAGCGAGTGCAACACGTGTTTTTCATATAGCGAGGCAAAATCTTTTCGCGAAACCACATTAACTTTTGCATTCCAATCAGAGTATAACGGTTCAAGTTGTTTGAACTGTTCGATTTGAATATCATTTAAACGGGGAAAATATTTCCGGATAATATCCATATTACCATTTTATTCCTGTTGGTTAATCTCGGTACTTTCTATCATTTTAAAAAGCATTTCACGCGCCCTGAATAACTGGGCTTTTACCGTACCGAGCGGCAAATTTAATTCTTTTGCAATTTCTTCATATGAAAATTCACGAAAATAACGCAGTTCAACCAATGTGCGGTATCTCGGTTTTAACCGCCGAACTACTTTCTGTAATAAAATGGCTTTTTGCTTGCGGATAAGCTTCTCTTCCGGATTGGGTTCTTTTGATTTTAGTCGAACCGTTTCGTTATTTTCATTTTGATCACCGTTATTTTCAATAGAGACGTACGTGCCTTTCTGTTTACGCAAAAAATCGATACAGTTATTCGAGGCAATTTTAAATAACCAGGTACTAAATGCATAAGTAGGTGAATACTGGTGAAGATTTTTAAATGCTTTACCAAATGCTTCAAGGGTTAAATCTTCAGCATCGCTGCGATTATTTACCATTTTCAGGAGCATAAAGTAGATGGCATCTTTGTAACGACTTAGTAACCGGGCAAAAGCTTTTTCGTCACCTGCTAAGGCTGCATTTACGAGAACGTAATCCTGGCGGGCTTTTTCTGATAATTTCAAGTATTCCTCCTCCATCGTTGTTTTCTACTTCGCCGGTTAAAATGCCAACGATAAAAAACTTTATAATAAGGTACTATCAAATCGTACATTAACGAAGATAGGAATATTTTACGTTCATTCAAATGATTTACAATCCTTTTTATGATAAACAAATGCAATACTATTTTTACAACAATTACCATGAACATAAAAAGCCAAAGCTCAGAAACAAAAACAATTACAAGAATAAGAAATGGTATAAACAGCAACCGGGTCCATTCATCAAACAAAAGTATCCACCGTTTGCTGGCCGGAAGATATTTTTCTATTCGAAAACTTTTTTTCAGCAGACCAAAATAATCACTTCGCTCTATCTGTTCGTTTTTTTGAATCGCTGTTTCCTGTTGAAAACAAACTTCAGTTTTATTTTTCCGGATAAAAGCATTAATCAGTAATTCCAGATTGGCAAACGGCTCTTTTAGTTTGTGACTGTAACTTCCTCCTTCAAAATATTTTTCTTTACGGAAAGCCACATTTTCTTCTGTATAAGTAAAAGGAAGCCCGCATATTGTAAATCCAGCGCTTTTAAGCTGTTGCAAAAAAAGTTCAATTCGAAAAAGTCGATTATAAAAACGTCCGGTATGCAATACGTTTGAATAGTTTAAAACCACATCGTTTCCCTGAATTAACCTGCCTGATACATTTTTCAGCCAATTTGTTTCACCTACCACCAAAGATACGGGTATGGTCATTACCCAATTATTCCGGGCAGCTTTTAACGCAATGTTCTGCGCCAGTTTCTCAGAAAAACGTGTTTCCTGGTTGAGCGAAGAAACACGCAATTTCCCATTTTCTTCTTTCATTACCCCCAACACTGAGAGTGAATTGTCCTGCGAAAAATCGTCAACTGCTACCACCTCAAAATCAACATTTTTAATCTTCAAAATCTCTGGAAGATATTGCTGTAGATTTTTTTCTTCATTTCGAAAAGTTAGCAATAATGAAATTGGTTCGCCGTTTTTAACATCTGAATGGTTATTATTTCTGAACGCAATTCGTCCTACGACCAACCACAAATATAAGATACGTGAAAACAGAAGCACACCAAAAATAGTGAGCAAAAGCACATCAAACGCATTTATTCCGGAAAAGGAAATATGAAAAAACTGCTGCATCCAGAAAATATAAAAACTGACATAGAATTTTACCGGCTCAAAAATGGAAACAATCAAATCAATTTCAAAATTAATAATGAACAAAAAACAATTTATTTTCATCTAAAGGAATTATAATTTATTAACAGGCTGGTACTATTGAAAATCCCTTTCAATTCGAGGATATTAGCTATATTTGAACCCTCAAAAAAAAGGGTAGATGAAATTTGAGTTAATTAAAAGTGATGTGGATTCGCGGGCGAGAGCCGGTGTAATATCAACCGACCATGGAAAAATTGAAACTCCCATTTTTATGCCGGTGGGAACCGCCGGTTCAGTAAAAGGAATACACACCCGTGATTTGAAGGAAGATATTAAAGCTCAGATAATTTTAGGAAACACTTACCACTTATACCTGCGTCCGGGATTAGAAGTGATTGAAAAAGCGGGTGGGTTACACAAATTTAACAGATGGGATAAACCCATTTTAACAGATAGTGGAGGTTACCAGGTTTTTTCATTGGGCGACATCAGGAAACTTACTGAAGAAGGGGCAAGGTTCCAATCACATATCGATGGTTCATATCATATGTTTACACCTGAAAATGTAATTGATGTTCAACGTTCCATTGGAGCAGACATTATTATGGCTTTCGACGAATGCACACCAGGTGATGCAGACTATGCATATGCAAAAAAATCGCTCGAATTAACGCAGCGCTGGCTCGAAAGGTGCTTCACCCAATTTACAAATACGCAACCTAAATATGGCTACAGGCAATCGCTGTTTCCGATTGTACAGGGAAATACTTTTGCTGATCTGCGAAAAGCAGCTGTAGCTCATGTAAAAACATTCGATGCTGATGGATTTGCCATTGGCGGACTTTCGGTGGGAGAACCCGAAAAAGATATGTACGAAATGACAGAAGTAGCTACTGCTGACCTTCCTGAAAATAAACCGCGATATTTAATGGGTGTTGGCACGCCGGTAAACATACTGGAATCGATTGAACGCGGTGTCGATATGTTTGACTGTGTTATGCCCACGCGCAATGGAAGGAACGGCATGCTGTTTACCAGCGAAGGAACGATAAACATCAGAAATAAAAAGTGGGAAAACGACCACTCTCCTATTGACAAAAACGGAACATCGTTTGTAGACCAATATTCGAAAGCGTATCTTCGCCACCTTATTATTTCGAGTGAAATGCTTGGGGCACAAATTGCAAGCCAACATAATCTGGCATTTTACCTTTGGCTGGTAAAAACGGCAAGAGAAAAAATTATGGAGGGAAATTTCTCTTCATGGAAAAAAGAAATGGTAAATCAATTAAAAGAAAGGCTGTAAAAAGCAATGAAACTTTACAGAATCATAGATATTTATATTACCAAGAAATTTCTTGGTACATTTTTCTATGCTATTGCGCTTATTCTTAGTATTGCCATTGTTTTCGACCTTGCTGAAAACCTGGATGAATTTATTTCAAAAGATATTCCGATTCATGTTATCATTTTCGATTATTACATGAATTTTATTCCCTATTTTGCCAACCTTTTCAGTCCGCTTTTTACGTTTATTGCAGTTATCTATTTTACATCAAAAATGGCATATAACACGGAAATTATTGCCATTCTCAGTAGCGGGCTTTCTTATCCGCGGTTAATGCGGCCATATTTGGTTTCAGCATTCATCCTTGCTACCTTTTCTTTTGCTCTGGGCAATTACATTATTCCACCAGCCAACAAAACGCTAAATGATTTCAGACATAAATATATCGATCAGAACCGTATCGTTACCGAGCGAAATATCCACAGGCAAATTGAGCCTGGTGTATATATTTACATGCAAAGTTTCAACGCAAGCAATGTAGGCTACCGTTTTACGCTCGAACGTTTTAAAGACTCGAAACTGGTTGAAAAACTAACAGCAGATAACATTCGTTGGGATAAAGGAACCCAAAAGTGGGTGATAAATAACTACTGGAAACGCACCATTTACGATGATCATGAAGAATTTGAGAAAGGCTATCGTATTGACACTACGCTAAATATGAGTCCTGATGATTATAAGATGACCAAAAATGAAATGGAAACGTTTACTTCACCGGCCCTGAAAAAAGAAATTAATCGTATGAAAATGCGCGGAGTAAACACCGTAGAATGGGAAATTGAAAAACACAAAAGGGTAGCAGGACCGTTTTCTGCATTTATTTTAACCATTATTGGTGCCGGACTGGCATCCCGAAAAATAAAAGGTGGATTGGGATTACACCTTGGACTTGGTCTGCTGTTAAGTTTCTCCTACATCTTATTTATGCAAATCACCACCGTATTTGCGATAAGCGGCAACACTCCACCAATTCTGGCTGTTTGGATTCCAAATCTGGGTTATAGCCTTATTGCATTTTTTGTTTTTAAATGGGCAGCCAGGTGACCATAACTTTCAAACATCGAGTACTATTATTCGAACCAGATGTATCATTGTATTTTAAATTACGTAGTACAATAATGGTTTTACGAAGGGCTACAGAAAAAAATTTTAATTTTACCCCGTTATTTTAAAATTAAAACCCTTCTTTGCCGAAGGGAATATAAACTTAAAACAAGCTTTATGTCACTAAGAAGTAATGTCCTTGACCTTAGAAAAAGGAAAAGAGAAGTACAAAAAGGGGGCGGTGAAAAGGCCATTGAGAAACAAGTCAAGATGGGAAAACTCACTGCTCGTGAACGTATTTTGGCCCTTTTAGACAAAAACTCTTTTCATGAATATGACCTGTTTGTTGAACACAGCGCCAAAGATTTTGGTATGGAATCGAAAGTATTACATGGCGACGGTGTAGTCATTGGAACAGGTACCATTTATAATAAACCTGTTTGTATTTTTGCACAGGATTTCACTGTTGCAGGTGGTTCGCTTGGTTTAATGCACGCGCGAAAAATCACCAAAATAATGGATCATGCACTAAAAATGCGTGTTCCGCTTATCGGTATCAACGACTCAGGCGGTGCACGTATTCAGGAAGGTGTAAATTCACTGGCCGGATATGGTGAAATCTTCTTTCGCAACACTCTGGCTTCAGGTGTTATCCCGCAAATATCAGTTATTCTGGGACCTTGTGCTGGTGGCGCTGTTTATTCCCCTGCACTAACCGATTTTGTATTTGTGGTAGAAAACATCTCAAAAATGTTCATCACTGGCCCAAGTGTTATCAAATCGGTTTTGGGTGAAGAAATATCGATGGAAGAACTGGGAGGTGCCCGTGTGCATGCTGAAATTACCGGTAATGCCCATTTTTATGCACAAACAGAAATGGAATGTTTTGATCAGATAAAAAAACTTATCAGCTACATTCCAAGAAACAATTCGAAAAAAGCGTTGCCTTACCCGCCCAAATCTCCGCAAAGAGGAAAAAAAGTTGACGATATCGTTCCTTCCGATCCACGCATTCCATATGATATGCGCGACATAATTAAAAGTATTACCGATGGTTCGGAATTCTTTGAGGTTATGGAGTATTTTGCACCAAACATTATTATTGGCTTTGGCCGGATGGAAGGTGAAACAGTTGGTTTTGTTGCCAACCAGCCTATGGTTCTGGCCGGTGTACTCGATACTGACAGTTCTGATAAAGCGGCACGATTTATCCGCTACTGCGATGCATTTAATATACCTATAGTTACATTGGAAGATTTACCGGGGTACTTACCGGGAGTAGACCAGGAGCATGCCGGTGTTATCCGCCATGGTGCTAAAATTCTTTATGCCTACAGCGAAGCTACCGTACCTAAAGTTACCGTTATTCTGCGCAAAGCATATGGAGGTGGGTATATTGCTATGAACTCACGTCATCTTCGTGCAGATTTTGTATTTGCCTGGCCAACAGCAGAGATTGCCGTTATGGGACCTGAAGGTGCAGCCAATATTGTTTTCAGAAAAGAAATTGCGGAAGCTGAAAACCCGGATGAAACGCGGCAACAAAAAATTCTGGAATACAAAGAAAAATTTGCCAATCCGTATGTAGCAGCAGCACAGGGTTACATCGACGAAGTGATTGAACCCAAAGAAACACGGCCACGCATTTTACATGCATTAAAAGTTTCGGAAAATAAAAATGTTATGCTTCCGGGCAAAAAACATGGTATTCCGCCATTTTAAAAGAAACACTATGAGCAAGGAACAAGAATACAAAAGTCTGATAGTACAGGGAGCAATTTATAAAACCCATTACACCCGGAAATTTGAGTACCGTGTAAAATGGGAGGCACCCAACGAAAATTTGCTTTATTCATTTATTCCCGGAACAATTATCGATATTTTCGTGAAGCCAAAAGACAAAGTTAAAGAGGGAGAAACACTTTTACTCCTCGAAGCAATGAAAATGCAAAATCAGGTACGAATGCCATTTGATGGTGAGATTGTAAGAATCCATGTAAAGAAGGATGAGATAATCCCAAAGAGGCATTTGATGATAGAGATAAAACCAAAAGTATTGAAATAGTAAAAAGGCTGCCTGGCAAGCAGCCTTTTTCTTTTTCCAAAAATCTAAAAAAAGAGGTTGCCACTAGTGACAACCTCCAAAAAATTCCAATTAAACTATTCGCGTTTTCCTTTTCTCTATTTATCTATTTCCAAACATTTTCGTCAATCATCCATGATTCAAAAGCCAGTTTCTGTTCGTTATCAGTTCCTTCGAAAACTGAAACTGGTTTAACTTTCCAGTTATCTTCACTAATCATCCAGTCTTCCAGTTTCAGGCTTTCTTCAGTAACATCCGACATTTCAAAATTGAGTCCGGATGCATTCCAGTAGTTGGAATCAATCATCCAATCTTCAATTAACAATGCGGGCTCTTCTACGTTTCCAAGGCTTGAGACATTTGCTTCTGTTCCCTTTGCACTTACATTGCCACCTAACATTAGCAGGGCAAATAAGGCGACTACTACTAATTGATTCATTCTTGTTTTCATTGTTTCTATTGTTTTCTGATTTCTTACTAATTGTTTTTGTTCTCGTTGTTTTCTTCTACTGTTTTCTAATTTTGTCTTCTCTATTATAGACTATCAACGAGTACAAAGGTTACATCTTATTTTGTTAAAAAGTATAAAAAACTTGTTAATGAAATACTAAGATCGGTAAGTGTCGGAAATTATCGGTAAATAAAAATACCTCGAGGTAGGAATTTATCGGTATATGTCGGTGAATGGCGAAAGATACCAAAAACGGCAGAACCACTACCCGACATTGATGCATAAACTGCTCCCATTTGGTACATACTTTCTTTTATTTTTTCAATTTCAGGAAACTTTTGAAACACACTTTTTTCAAAGTCGTTAACCACAAAATCTTTCCAATTCTCAATCGGAATTGATTCAATTTCCATTAAACTGAATGTTGGTTTATGGGGAATTATTCCTGAATATGCTTCTGATGTATTTACAGAGAAAGAAGGTTTAGCAATTATAATATGGTACTTCGTAAGATCGAGGTCAATTGCATTCAATTCATCTCCAATACCGGTGGCAAAAGCCGTCTTATTCTGAATAAAAAAAGCACAGTCGGCACCCAAATTTGCGGCATATTTCATCAATTTCCCAGAAGATAAATTCAACTGAAAATATTCGTTCATCAATTGTAAGGCAAATGCTGCATCTGAAGAACCTCCTCCTAATCCGGCGCCGGTTGGTATAACTTTATGCAAATAAAAATGTACCGGAGGTAAATTAAAATCAGCCTGTAACATTCGGTAGGCTTTCAATACCAGGTTGTCGGTATTTTTCCCTTCGATTGAAATTCCGGATATCGTAAGTTGCAGCTTTTCCGAAGGCACCATCTCCAATGCATCGGCAAGCGGGACAGGATAAAAAATGGTTTCCAGGTTATGATACCCGTCAGATCGCCTGGAAACCACATTTAGTCCAATATTTATTTTTGCATTCGGAAAAACTATCATTTTAATAAAAAAAGTGCTCCTAAAATTACAGGAGCACACTATATTTTATTCTTACTAAATTAATTCGTATTCTTCCGGCGATCCGCAGGTACAAATCAGGTGACGATCACCCCAGGCATTATCAACACGCCCTACAGGCACCCAGAATTTATTTTCTTTGATCCACTCTAACGGATAAGCTGCCTTTTGTCGCGTGTATGCATGCTTCCACTCGTCTGCACTAACAACTTCTGCCGTATGAGGTGCATTTTTCAGCACATTATCTGTTGCATCCGTATCTCCATTTTCTATGGCTTTAATTTCTTCAAAAATGGAATTCATGGCATCGATAAACCGATCCAACTCTTGTTTCGATTCACTTTCCGTAGGTTCAACCATTAATGTCCCGTGTACCGGAAACGAAAGTGTTGGTGCATGAAAACCATAATCTATCAATCGTTTGGCAATATCTTCTTCCGTAACTCCGGATGCAGCCTTTAGGTGACGGCATTCCAAAATCATTTCGTGTGCAATGCGACCATTTTCACCAGCATATAGAATACCATAATTTTTCTCCAGAGCTTTTGCAATGTAATTGGCATTTAGTATAGCAATTTTCGTTGCCTCCGTTAATCCTTCTGCACCCATCATTTTTATGTAACCATAGGTAATGGTAAGCACCGACGCACTTCCCCAGGGTGCAGCAGCTACAGCATTAATACCAATGTGCCCGTTATTCATAATAGGATGCGACGGCAAAAACTCAACAAGATGTTCAGCCACAGCAATAGGGCCAACTCCGGGACCTCCTCCACCATGCGGGATAGCAAACGTTTTATGCAGGTTTAAGTGACAAACATCTGCACCAATATTTTTCGGACTGGTAAGCCCAACCTGCGCATTCATATTAGCGCCATCCATATAAACCTGTCCACCATTTTGGTGGATAACCTCGCACATTTCTACTATCGATGATTCAAAAACACCGTGTGTCGATGGATAAGTTACCATAAATGCAGAAAGTGAATCTTTGTGTTCTTCGGCTTTTTTGCGTACATCCTCCAAATCGATGTTTCCTTTTGCGTCGCAGGCAACTACTACCACTTTTAATCCAGCCATTACAGCACTTGCTGGATTTGTTCCGTGTGCTGACGAAGGAATCAATACCACATTTCGGTTTCCTTCGTCACGGCCTTTATGGTACGCCTGAATAACCATCAGACCTGCATATTCGCCGGCTGCACCGGAATTCGGCATTAAACTAACATCAGCCATACCGGTTATGGTAGCCAAATCACGACGAAGTTCTTCCATCATTTCGTGGTACCCCCGTGCCTGATTCTTCGGAACAAATGGGTGAATACCGTTAAACTCAATCCAGCTCAACGGTAGCATCTCAGTTGCTGCATTCAATTTCATAGTACAAGATCCCAGCGAAATCATGGAATGAGTAAGGGAAATATCTTTGTGTGCCAATCTTTTTATATAACGCAACATTTCTGTTTCCGAACGGTATTTATTAAATACTTCCTGCGTCATAAATTCCGATTGTCGGGCAAAACGCTTATTTATTTTAAATCCTCCGGGATATTCATGAATAACCTGCCAACGTTTATTGGCTGCTTTGGCAAAAACTTCCAGAATCCAGGTCATATCTTCACGGTTAGTGGTTTCATCGATGCTTATACCCACTTCTCCATTTTCAAAATACCTGAAATTCATTTCCAGTTCATGCGACAACCATTCTATATCTTCGTGTTTCACGTGCTTTGGCAACGCAAACCGAATGGTATCAAAAAAGTTACTGTTTAGTTGTTTATATCCCAGCTTCTCAATTTCATCAGCAAGAAAGACTGCAATACTGTGCGCACGTCCGGCAATCATTTTAATACCTTCCGGACCGTGATATACGCCAAAAAAACCAGCCATAGTTGCCAGCAAAGCCTGTGCTGTACAAATATTTGAAGTGGCTTTTTCGCGTTTTATATGTTGTTCCCGCGTTTGCAAAGCCATTCGCAAAGCACGTTTTCCATGCATATCTTTAGTTACTCCGATAATACGGCCGGGCATACTTCGCTTATATGCTTCTTTGGCCGTAAAAAATGCCGCGTGCGGCCCACCATATCCCATAGGTACACCAAAACGCTGACTATTACCAAAAACAAATGTCGGCTCCCCACTCACCCGGTGGAACTAATATGGCTAATGATAATAGATCAGCTGCCACTGCAACTTTTATTTCTTTTTCGTGTGCTTTTTCTACCAATTTTGAATAATCAATGACTTCGCCCATCCGAATTCGGATACTGCACCAATACACCAAAGACATCGTCCGGAGAATTCAAATTCATCTTTTGGTTGTATTTTTAATTCTATGCCCAGCGGGACAGCTCGCGTTTGCAAAACGTCATGTGTTTGTAGCCACATTTTTTCATCGACTAGTACAAACATTTACACCACTTTTTACCATTTTTTCGTGAACGAAGATTCATCATCATTACCATGGCTTCGGCAGCGGCAGTTGCTTCGTCGAGTAGGGAGGCATTGGCTATTTCCATGCCGGTCAATTCACAAACCATGGTTTGAAAATTGAGCAATGCTTCCAGTCGGCCCTGAGAAATTTCAGCCTGATAGGGCGTATAAGAAGTGTACCATACCGGATTTTCCAATACATTCCTCAAAATTACAGCAGGCGTAATTGTATCGTAATATCCCATTCCGATATAAGTATTAAATACTTTATTTTTTGCAGCCAGACTCAGAATCTTCCGGTAATATTTTCGCTCGGACAATCCTTCCTGCAATTTCAATGGTTTTTCCAACCGGATATTTGGAGGAACGGTTTGTTCAATAAGTTCTTCCATTGATGAAACACCAACAGCCTGAAGCATTTCGGTGATTTCACTTTTTCTGGGTCCAATGTGCCTGTTTTCAAAATTATCGTGAGACATCTATCTGTGATATTAATAGTGAATTATTTGCAAGTATAAAATTTGCTTCAAAATGAAAAAATGATTTTAAACCAAGATACGAAACTAATCTTACTCAACCGGAATTTCAGGTTAGAAACGGATTGGTTGACTTTTCAAATCCAAGGGTTGTTTCCGGCCCGTGACCAGAGTATACTTTTGTATCGTCAGAAAGTTTGAAAAGCTTACTTTTTATATTGGTTATCAAAGACTCATGATTTCCACCCGGCAAATCGGTACGCCCAATGCTGCCATAAAAAAGCACATCACCGGCAATTAATATTCCATTCTCTTTATTATAAAATACAATATGTCCCGGGGAATGCCCCGGAACATGAATGATCTCAAAAACTGAATTTCCAAATTTCACCTGTTCATTTTCATTAAGAAAAGAATCGATTGGATTCACCGGTTTTAATTCGAAACCAAACATGTGTCCCTGATCGGTAGCTTTATCAATCCAGAAAGCATCGTCGGGGTGAGCAGCAAACGGAATATTATACTCATTTCTTATAAACTCGACACCCATAATATGATCGAAGTGACAATGCGTATTGGTAATCTGTACCGGTTTTAATTTTTTATCAGTAACATATTGCTTCACTTCATCGTACTCTTCAGCATAAAAAAACCCGGGATCAACAAACATACATTCACCGGTTTCATCAGAAACAACATACGAATTTTCCTGTAACGGATTTACTATAAATTTTTCAACATGGATCATATTCAGCTATTTACGATTCCTTTTAATAATGGAACAAAAACAAAGCCTCCGTGCTTTTCGGTTTTAAATTCATCTTCCGAAATGCGTTTTACAACATACATTTCCTGACGCTTTTCGTTACCCACCGGAATTACCAGTCTTCCTCCTGTTTTTAACTGTAATTTTAAATCTTCGGGAATATACGGAGCCCCTGCTGTTACAATAATTTTATCGAAAGGAGCAAAATTAGGTAATCCCTTATAGCCGTCGCCCAAAAAGCACGCAGGCCGGTAACCAATTTCCGGCAAAAAAGACTGAACTTTCTGATGCAATTCTTTTTGCCGTTCGATGGTAAAAACACGGGCTCCTAATTCGAGGAGAACCGCCGCCTGATAACCCGATCCCGTTCCAACTTCGAGTACTTTATCGTTTTTTTGTATTTGTAACAACTGGGTTTGAATGGCAACAGTGTATGGCTGCGATATGGTTTGGCCTGCTCCTATGGGAAAAGCCTGATCTTTATAAGCAAAATTGATGAATGTACTTTCCATAAAGAGATGACGTGGAACCTTACCAATGGCAGCAAGCACCTGTTCGTCTCGTACCCCCTTTATTTTCAACCCATCAACGAGTTTTTTTCGCATTCCCTGGTGACGAAGGTTATCGTTGTCGTTCTGTATCATTCTTTAAAATTATTCCACTAAAATAACCTAAATCCACATGATATCCATTTAAACCCCCTTTCTCAATATTAACATTTAACGTTGATAAATTATTGCCGATGCGTGGAAAAAGCTTGTTTTGGAATCCTATTTTTGTAATATGCTGAACATTGGAATTATAGGAAACACAAAAAATCTGGAACCGCATGTAAAGCGGATTCAGAAAAATCCGAAGATTAATATCATCGGGAAATCATCGGTGGGAATAAATCCGCAGTTGAACAGTTTTCATTTTTCCATTCCGGAGTTCAATAGAATTGAGCTGATCGAACGGGCAGATATTATCTTAATGGATAATTCTTCGCTTCTTCCATTCAAGTTGCTGTGTGACATTGTAAAAAAATCGAAACACATATTTACTACCGAATATCTAAAACTAACTGTTGAAGAATGCACACAGTTGGTAAAACTCACCAACGAATCAGGGTCGGTAGTACAAGTTTCTAATCCGTATTATTTCACACCGGTTGTACAATGGATGAACAACAATATTAGCACACCGGTTTACATGGACATCTCGCATTTCTCATCTGAACTTAATGATGATTCCTTATACCCGCTGCTAATGATGTTACTTGGGATAACCGGTGTAAACTCGAAAAAAATGAGTGCTGTTACTTTCCATTCCAAACAAACTGAATCTCATTTTAACAATGTCAGACTCGAATTCAACGATGCCTCAGTAATAAATTTAAATTACGGTCAATTCGAACCGTTAAACGAGTTTAAAATAGAAGCTTACTCACCGGGAAAATTTGCTAAACTTAATTTCAAAACAAAAACATATCATTCTGATAATAATCCCATTAACCTTACACCTTATACTTCTGCTAATGAGTTTGATACATTTATCAGCACAATTGTAAATAAAACGCGTCCCATCAGCAGCATTGAAGATTATTTAAATGTACTTAACTCAGTCTTGAAAATCAATAAAAAGATTAATCAGTTTACCATTCAGTAATTCATCTAAAAAACTACTTTTACCGCAATATTCTTTTTATGTGAACGTTTAATGTATGCACTTGTTACAAATTGCTCAATACCAGACTTAACCAAATTGAATGAATAAGAACAGACAAGTTGCAAAATATTTGATTTTCGATTTCCTGGCCACAGCTATTAGTTGGACTGCATTTTTTGTCTACAGGAAAGCCTTTATCGAACCTCAGCGGTTTGGAGTAGATATTCCTATTGAATTTACCTCACGCTATTATTTAGGGTTACTGATTATTCCCCTATTCTGGATTACATTTTATTACATTACCGGCTTTTACAAAAATATTTTCCGGCGTTCACGCTTGCTCGAACTGGGACAAACTTTTTTAACGTCGCTTATCGGTGTAGTTGTAATCTTCTTTGCACTCATCCTCGACGATTTTATACACTCATACAAAAACTATTACCAGCTCTCTTTTACATTACTTCTGCTTCACTTCTCCTTCACTTACTTTTTCAGGCTGGTTTTAACCACACGCACCATTCATCAGATTCATAACAGAAAAATCGGTTTTAATACATTAATTATAGGGAGTAACGAAAATGCAGTAAAAATTTACAAAGAGATGACCAGTCAGATTCGTCCGGCAGGAAATTTATTTGTAGGCTTTGTGGGGCTCGAAAATAATAATGATGAACTTCTGAGTAAACATATACCTAAACTGGGTGGCATCGACAATTTAATAGAAACCATAGAAAAAAATCAAGTTGAAGAAGTAATTATAGCATTGGAAACAGTGGAACACAAGCAGCTAAGTGACATTTTAACCATTGTAGAAAATCGCCAGGTAACCATATGGGGGCTTCCGGATATTTATGATTTTCTTTCAGGTACAGTAAAAGTAAATACCATTTATGGTAGCCCGCTGATAAAAATATCAAACGGTTTAATGTCCGGCTGGCAGGAAAACACAAAAAGACTGCTCGATGTAGTTTTTTCATTAGCTGCCATGGTGGTATTTCTTCCGGCTGCGATTGTACTGGCTGTGATTATCAAATCCACATCGAAAGGACCTATTATTTACAAGCAGGAACGCATTGGCAGGTTTGGCAAACCTTTTAATATATACAAATTACGCAGTATGGTTAAAGGAGCTGAAAATGGCACACCTGAACTTTCGAATGAAAAAGATAACAGGGTTACCCGCATTGGAAGATACCTTCGAAAAACACATCTGGATGAAATACCTCAGTTTTATAATGTACTGAAAGGAGAAATGTCATTGGTGGGGCCACGCCCGGAGCGAAAATATTACATAGATCAAATAATAAAAAAAGCACCGCATTATACTCATTTGCACAAGTTAAGGCCGGGAATCACATCGTGGGGCCAGGTAAAATACGGGTATGCATCGAATGTAAATGAAATGCTTGAACGTTTACCCTATGACATGATGTATTTGAAGAACATTTCATTATATATTGATTTTAAAATACTGATCTTTACCCTAATGGTTAGTTTTAAAGGCAATGGGAAATAGATCTATTTCCCGCTTGCCAGATAAAATCCATAAAAACATCAACCATTAAGTTGCACATTTAGCAGCGGAATATACACCGGCCCTGACGGTTTCAAAATACTTTGATAGAAGATAACCTGTTTGGCTGGTACAGACTGAAAACTAATTGTTCCCAGCTTTTTCAACCAAAGAGTAGAATTTACTTTTGTTTTTTAACAACTTAATTCGAGCCAGGGTAAGGTGAGGTTTGAATGCCCGTTTTTCTTTTTCAAATCCGATTTCTTCCAGCGAATTCTGAAGGTTATCGACCAAATGCGTTAATGAGTCAAAGCCCTCTATACCAACAAACAAAACACGCGGTTGTCCTTTTGATTTGAAATATCCCATTCCTTTTAATTGAAACTGAAAATCAGGAAACTCCCCGGCTATTTGAGCTAAAATTTCTTTTACCTCTTTAACCTGGCCAGTCGTTGTATCGCCCAGAAATTTTAACGTTATATGCAAACTATCAGGCTCCACCCATTTTATGGCTTCATCCCGGAGGACCATTTTAAATTCACCAAGCAAATGCAACAATTTATCTTCAGGTTGAATTTTCAGAGCAATAAATGTTCTGTATGACTCGCTCATTCCCAAAAGTTATATATATCCTAATTCAATGAGGGTAACTATTTCTTCAAGCCATTTATCTTCACCTTCAGGTTCATAACCGGCTTTTAAATCGTTCCTGAAAATTTTGGCTATCCCCTGCCAGAAGAAAGCGCTGAAATTACCTCTGAAATCCCTAATTATACTGTAAGGCGTACGTTCTGTTTCCCGATTTATTAGTTTTAGTAAAATACGACCATCAGAAATGGACCAATGCCTCAATTCATCTTTATGCTCTGACAGCAATTCTTTTTCAAGATTTTTCATCAATTTTCTTTTGTCGCGCCTATCTTCCAACTTATTATAAATAGGTTCATATTTTTTCAATAATTCTTCCGCCTCTACTGCCAGCGGGTATACTTTTTTCACCTTTGCGACAAAACGATTGTACCGACGCTGCATACGTCTATTTTCAAATTGACGCAGAGGTATTACCACCACTTCCTTAATATTCTTATGGATTATAGTATCGCCATCCTGAACGATACCCATCAATATCTGAGCAGAATCTTTATCTTGCGCATATGCCGCTAATACAGGCATACAAAAATATATCACTATGAAAATCAATCGCTTCAAATCATCTGTTTTTGTTACATAAAATTAGAACGAATAATTCATTTTACAATTATTACAAGGTCAAAGTTTATATCTTTGAACCTGATTTTTGAATAGTAAAAAAATGAATTTAATTGCTTTACTGAAATGACCAAAATTCAAAAATTCAGTGAAACATACCATTTATATTTTTCGTGCAAAAAAGGGACCAACAATTAATAAGAAATGAAAACAAGTATATATTCAGAAATTGGCAAGCTGGAAGGTGTGATAATTCATCCCCCGGGATCGGAAGTTGAAAATATGACCCCCGAAAATGCTGAACGTGCTTTGTACAGCGACATCCTGAACCTTTCAATAGCTACACAGGAATATACACAACTTACGGGTGTGCTAAAGAAAATTTCTCCGGTATTCGAAATTAAAACGTTGCTGAAAAAGGTACTTGAAAACGAATCGCACAAAATCACTCTACTGAAAGAAATATGCGAACATGAAGGAATTCCAGGAAAAGAAAACGAACTTGGCGAAATCGAACCTGATAACCTGGCCCGTTTATTAATTGAAGGAGTTTTTCTGGAGAAAAACAACCTCACCAATTATTTGAATAACGAACGCTTTTTGTTACGCCCGTTACACAACCTGTTTTTCACCCGTGATTCGGCCATGGGCATGAACGACAAAATGCTAATCGGCCGAATGGCCAATCCTGTACGCGAACGTGAAACCCTCATTATGGATGCCATTTTTAATTGTCACCCCATGTTCGAAACAGTGACATTAAACCCGTTAAAACCTAAAGCAGGGATTATTAAGAATATGAAGTCAAATCTGGAAGGTGGCGATTTCCAGGTGGCCAGAGAAGATGTATTTGTGGTAGGCACAGGTATGCGCACGAGCACTCAGGGTATCGATTTTATTATTGAAAATGTAAAACTAATGAAGTCGGAACCACATCATATAATCGTTCAGGAACTTCCTTCAAATCCGGAGTCTTTTATTCACCTGGATATGATTTTTACATTCCTCGACACTGATGCATGCATGGTTTACGAGCCGGTAATCTTTGGCACAAGCCGTTACCGTACCCTGCACATTCGAATTGATAATAAAAAGGTGGTTAGTATTGAAGAAGAATTAAATATTCCTGCTGCATTAAAAAAACTGGGTATGGATCTCCAACCGATTTATTGTGGTGGCAGCGATGATCTTTGGATTCAGGAACGCGAACAATGGCACAGCGGCGCAAACTTTTTTGCGTTTGCCCCGGGGAAAGTTATTGGATACGAACGCAATGTACATACACTGGAAGAATTAAATAAGTTTGGGTTCGAAGTAATAAAAGCTACCGATATGATTGAAGGGAAAGTTTCACCTGATGATTACAAAAAATGTGTGGTGACCATTGCCGGCTCAGAGTTAGCACGTGGTGGTGGCGGTGCACGGTGTATGACCATGCCAATCCGTCGGTCCAAAGTGAATATGTAAAACATATCTTTTAAGCAACAATTTTTTTTCGTTATGAGAAAACTGAGAAACAGCGAATTAAACCGTATAACCGTAGAAGAATACAAGCACTCTAAAAAAACACCGGTAATAGTAGTGCTCGATAATATTCGAAGTTGTAACAATATTGGCTCGGTTTTCAGAACCTCGGATGCTTTGCTGATTGAAAAAATATACCTCTGCGGAATTACGGCCACACCACCAAATAAAGAAATCCATAAAACTGCCCTCGATGCAGAGAAATCAGTGAGTTGGGAATATTTGGAAAAAACCGAAGACGCAATAACTAAACTAAAAGAAGCCGGATTTACTGTGTACGCCATTGAGCAAGTAGAAAACAGTATTCTGCTTTCCGATTTTCAGCCATCCGAAAATGAAAAACTGGCATTGGTATTTGGCAATGAAGTAAAAGGTGTTCAGCAGAAAGTGGTTCGAATGTGCGATTCCAGCATTGAAATACCCCAGTATGGAACCAAACATTCGTTTAACATTTCGGTAAGCGCAGGTATTGTTTTATGGGATATATTTCAAAAAATCCAAAACAAAAATTAATTCTACTTTGTGAGTTTTTTTGATTTTGGCATTTTTTTGAATTAATTTAATCTCTGATTTTTAAACGTTAACCCGATAATGATGCCGGAAGAATTTTTACAATACATTTGGGAAAACAAACTTTTTCATACCCAAAACCTAAAAACGACCGCTAACGAAACAGTAGAAATCATTCATCCCGGAAAACGCAATCACGATTCCGGTCCCGATTTTTTCAATGCTAAAATAAAAATCGGAGAAACCATTTGGGCAGGGAATGTGGAAATTCACAAAAAATCATCAGGCTGGCAGCTACATAATCACCACAACGATAAAGCCTACGATAATGTTATTTTACATGTAGTTGAAATAGCCGATAAGGAAGTGGCACGAATGAATAGTGAAGTAATTCCAACAATGATAATAAGCTATCCTGAACATTTGCGCAGAAACTACCAACAACTACTTGATGCCAAAACCTGGATTCCTTGCGAAAAGCAGCTTCATAAGTTAAATCCGGTGTTACTGCAACTGGGTTTTAACCGCTTAATGATTGAACGGCTTGAAAATAAAACAACCGATATTGAACAACGATTTGAACGAAATAATAACAACTGGAATGAAACTTTTTATCAAATGCTGGCACGCATGTTTGGATTCAAAGTGAATGCTGTTCCTTTCGAATTGCTGGCCAACTCGCTTCCAATGAATATCCTGGCCAAGCATAAAAGTAACCTGTTTCAACTGGAAGCACTGTTGTTTGGCAACTCAGGTTTATTAAACGAACAACTTCTGGGCGACGATTACTTTCTCGAACTGAGAAAAGAATATTCCTTTTTGTATAAAAAATATGGTTTAACTCCCATCGGAAGTCACCTATGGAAATTCATGAGATTGCGGCCGGTAAATTTTCCAACAGTTCGTATTTCGCAAATGGCTGCACTAATTCATCATTCAAACGGAATATTTTCGAAAATTATGGAAATCGAAAATCTAAAAGAGTTAAAACAACTGTTTAAAGTAAAAGCATCAGAGTACTGGAATGACCATTACAATTTCAACAAAACAACCAATAAAACCATTTCAAAGGAATTGGGAGAGACTTCAGCAAACACGCTAATTATAAACGTAGTTATACCATTCCTGTTTGTTTATGGCGAAAAACAAAACAAAAGTTACCTGAAAAACCGTGCGCTAGAATTTCTGGAACAGCTTCCTCCTGAAAAAAATTCAATCATTACAAAATGGAAAAAATTAGGCATTCATACCCGTTCTGCTTTTGATACGCAAGCATTACTTCAACTTAAAAATTTATATTGCGAAAAGAAAAAATGCTTAAATTGCCAAATAGGTGTTAAACTTGTAAAAAGCAAAACCAAAATAGCCGAATGAGCCAGCAATACAATAAATTTCAGGAGGCGTCAAGCCGGACATTAAAAATTGGGATAGGTTTGTTCTTATCAATTCTTGGAGCCGGTACGCTGGGATATCATTTGCTGGAAAAAATGAGCCTGCTTGACAGCCTTTACATGACGGTAATTACAGTCTCAACAGTAGGTTTTAAAGAAGTTGGAGCTCAACCATTATCGCCTTCAGGCAAAGTATTTACGATGGGATTAATTATAACCAGCCTGGGAGGATTGGCGTATGTGGGTTCGAATATGGCTCGGTTTGTTTTCGACGGAGAATTAGCAAATTATATAAAAACATACAGGGTGGATAAAAAAATTGCAAAACTCAGAAATCACGTAATCATTGTTGGTTATGGCCGGAATGGTGAGCAGGCCGCCATGGAACTGGCCGAGCACAATGTACCTTTTGTTATTGTTGATAAACGAGACAATGTAGTTTCAAGAATTCGACAAAACCCCGGATTGCTATATATAAAGGGAGATGCCACACATGAAGATATACTGGGACAAGCCCAGGTTAATTATGCGCGGGCGCTTATTGCAACAACACCAAACGATGCCGATAATGTTTTTGTTGTATTAACGGCACGAAGCATGAATCCCGGGCTAATCATCATCAGTCGGGCTTCGGAAATGGAGTCACAGATGAAATTGAAACGAGCCGGAGCCACCAATGTAATTATGCCGGAACGAATTGGCGGACAACGTATGGCTAAACTGGTACACCAGCCTGACGTAGTTGAATTCCTCGAATATATACTTTTGCAAAAAACCAGGGATGTAAGCATAGAAGAGTTGTCATGTAAAAAACTGTCACAGCGGTTTGTAGGAAAATCAATAGCCGATCTGAAAGTACGCGAAATCTCAGGGGCAAATATTATCGGAATAAAAATCAGTGGTGCCCGCTACGTATTTAATCCTGATCCGAAAATGATACTCTCGCGCAATGACCAGCTCTTTGTTCTTGGAAATCCGGAACAAATAAAGAAACTTCAGAATGCTATGGAATCCGAAGAATAAAATAAGCATGCAAATTTTATTTCACTCCTGATTTAGCTTCATTAAAGTAAAGAATGACAGAATTTCAACCTGAAATAAAAACAATTTCGAAGAAGAAACTCGTTGGCCAGCGCTTAAAAATGTCGCTTGCAGAAAATAAAACCCAACAACTGTGGCACAGTTTTATGAAACGACGAACAGAAATTGGCAATACTGTAAGCTCCAAGCTTTATTCTTTGCAATATTACCCTGAATCCTATTTTGAAGCATTTAATCCGGCCTCTGTATTTGAAAAATGGGCATTGATTGAAGTTTCGGATTTTAATGACATTCCTAACAATCTGGAATCTTTTATTCTTCCGGGAGGATTATACGGTGTTTTTTATTATCACGGAGCCGCAAATGATGCCGCATCTGTCTTTCAGTATATTTTTGAAAAATGGCTACCTAACTCAATATACCAACTCGATAATCGACCACACTTTGAAATTCTGGGAGAGAAATATAAAAAGGATGATCCGGATTCAGAAGAAGAGATTTGGGTTCCAATTAAAAAACTATATTAGCAATACAGACTGATTTCCACACAAAAACCTTTTGCTCTAATTGTTAAAAAAAGTATACTGATGTTTATATAATACTTAGAAAAAAAGCTTGTAATCCTTTCGATTTTCTACACCCGGGTATATTACTTTTCCGGTTCAGCGTCGTATTTTTCAATAAAATCGGTAGAAAGTACCCGGAATTCAGTCCGGCGGTTAATGGAGTTGGCAATTTCCTGCTGGTCGGGTGTAAGTTTCAAAATAAATTCTTCGGTTAACTCGTCTTCCCGTTTCAGAAAATCGTATTTTTTTGCCAATTGCCGGGTAACCATTTTGGGCCAGGTTTCACCATATCCTTTGGCAACTAACCTTGCAGAGCTAATTCCCTTTTCAATCAGATAATCAACTACACTTTGAGCACGCTTCTGCGAAAGATCGAAGTTATACTGGTCACTACCCACATAGTCAGTGTGCGACATCAATTCAATAGTTATTGTTGGATTCATTTGCAGAATCTGTACCAGTGTATCGAGTGCTATTTTCGACTCGGGAACCAATTCATAACTATTAAAAGCATAATTTATGTTTTCCACTTTTATTGGAGCATCAGTAGGTGTAAGATACAAATCGTACCTAAAATCTTTACTGTCTTCCAATCCAATTGTTGAAACTGCTGCTTTATCGCGCAGATATCCATCTTTAAAAGCGGCGAAAATATAATCGGTTTCCGGTTTTAGTTTCAGCCTGAATCTTCCGTTTTTCGTACGCATTTTCAGGTTAGTGCCATCGGTACCTATTATCCGTACAGTTGCTCCGTCCATTCTGCTTCCGGTTTCTTTATCAATTACTTCTCCTTCTATCTGGAAGATTTTGGGTGGTACCAAGAACGAATAAATATCGTCGCCACGCGAACCTTTTCGATTAGAAGTGAACATCCCTTTATCTTCTCCCGGAATAAAGGCAATCCCAAAATCATCGCCAGGAGAATTCATTGGGGCCCCCATATTTTCAACGACCCATTTCCCCTCTTCATTTTTAGCCGCTTTAAAAATATCGTAACCTCCCATACCCATCCTATAATTAGAAGAGAAATAAAGTTCGCCATTGTCGCGTATAAAAGGAAACATTTCGTCGCCGGGTGTATTAATATCCGCCCCCATATTTACGGGATTACCGTAAGTTCCTCCCTGGCTCTCTGCCATCCAGATATCTTTTCCGCCAAATCCTCCTGGCATATCAGAAACAAAATAGAGCACCGACTCATCAGCGCTTAGTGACGGATGAGCTGCAATCAGACTGTCGCCCACAACCTGTAATTTTATGGGATTAGACCATGAGCCCCGCGATTGAGAAGTAGAATACAACTCAGCTCCCAACCCCTGACCTTTATCGTACCTGCAACGAGTAAATATCATTTGCTCTCCGGTCGACGAAAGAGTAGCTGCCCCCTCTTCATCGCCAGTATCGATTATCAAACTTTCTTCCAGCAACTTTGGTTCATTCCATTTTTGTCTTTGGATATTGAAAGTAGCTCTGAATAAATCGGCATAATTCTGTCCGGTAATCATACTTTCACGTTTCCCTGTTGCAGCTTTACGTGTCGATGTAAATATTATTTCATTATCACGACCACCAACAAAGGCCGGGGCATAATCGCTTTCGCGCGAATTTATTTCTTTAATAGGATTAATAATATGTCGGGTTGGATTTGCTACCCACTCCTGTGTTTTTTGAATCGCTTCCAGTCCTGCCAAAGCACGTTTGTCACCCGGAACTGAATCCAGAAATGTCCGGTAGGCTTCAATTGCATCTTCATAATCCTGCGATGCTCGTAACATTTCAGCATCATAAAAAATTACTATCGGATCGGTATAACCCCGACGCATAGCATTCTTATAATACAATGCAGCCCTTTCGTAGTCACCTATGGCACGATAGCATTCAGCAATAGAAAACGCATACTCCATACGTTTTGTCCTGTTCTTTTCTTTTCTGCTGGCCTTCCGGTATTTTTCTATGGCTTTGTAATATTCGCCAATATCGTGAGAAAGAATCGCGTCTCTGCCTAGTTTGGCGGCACCACACGAACCTAAGAATATAACTACAAAAAAAAGTATAATTATTTTAACGTAATTCATCTATTCAAAACATTTTTCTTCCCAAAATTCAGTTAACCTCTGCCTAATGTCCATCTTCTTTAACGTCTGTTTTATTATTTCACAGCACAGTTTGTATCACCTCCTTTTTTATTTTGGGAAGTAAAAGTAAATTATTTTTTTTAATGACTGTTACAATAACGTCTGTTTAGGAGGTTAAGTATATAGGAACAACCTGAATTTATACTAATTTACATTCATTCTTTTTACAGATAGAAAATCACCTGCTTCAAACTGGAAAAAGTGCATTCCTCCAAAAATTTATTAAATGGTAAGTATAACAGAATATTTTCTTTTCTGCATTGTAGTGTATTACCGAAAAGTATTCTCATCTCAGGTAGTAATTACAATTAAAAAAGGGTTCCGCATCACGAAACCCTCAAATTATCAATATGTTAATACATCTACCTAATAAACAGCAATTCGCGATATTTTGGCAATGGCCATTTCTCATTATCCACAATCAGTTCCAACTTATCAATATGCACACGAACATCTTCGAGGTAAGGGCGAACTGTTTGGTCGTAAATTCGTGCTTTTTCGTAAATATCTTCAATAACATTAGCCTTTTTTCGGGCTTCAATCATTTCTTTACGTTTTGCTTTAATTGCAGAAATGTGTTCTCCAATTTCTTTAATCAAATCAATACGGCCTTCAGCTAAAGATTCGAATTCTTCTTTTGAAAAAACTTCTTTCAGATTCCTCACATTTTGGAGCAGCATGGTTTGATATTCAACGGCAGTAGGCACTATGTGATTTATTGCCAAATCGCCTAATACACGCGCTTCAATTTGAATTTTCATTATGAATTTCTCGTACTCTACTTCAACACGTCCGTTTAATTCCGATTCATTAAAAACGCCCATATTCGAAAATAGTGCTTTACTATCAGGGCGCAGATAAGCTTCAAGTGATTCAGGCACACTGGTAACATTGGTCAATCCCCTGCGTGTTGCTTCTTCCACCCATTCCTGACTATACCCGTCGCCGTTAAACCTTATGGGTTTCGATTCTATAATCAAATCTTTCAGTATTTGAAAAATAGCCTCATCCTTTTTCACTCCCTTTTCAATTAAAGCATCTACATCAGTTTTAAACTTTGAAAGCTGGTTGGCAACTACAGTATTCAGCACAATCAGCGCAGGAGCATTATTTGCCGAAGAACCAACTGCACGGAACTCAAAACGATTTCCTGTAAAAGCAAAGGGTGAAGTGCGGTTGCGGTCCGTATTGTCAAGAATGATTTCCGGAATTCGACCTATATTCAGTTTCAGAGCCGTTTTTTCGTCCGGTGTCATTTTCCGGTCAACAACTGCGGTTTCCATCAAATCTAGCATTTTTGAAACTTCGGTGCCTAAGAATACAGACAGAATAGAAGGAGGTGCCTCATTTGCACCTAACCGGTGAGCATTGGAAGCATTTAAAATACTTGCTCGGAGCAAATCCTGACTATCGAAAACAGCTTTTAGTGTATTCACAACAAAAGTGAGAAACTGTAAGTTCGATTTTGGATTTTTCCCGGGGGAATAAAGATTTACGCCGGTGTCAGTAGCCAGCGACCAGTTATTGTGTTTTCCCGAGCCATTAATTCCTGCAAATGGTTTTTCATGAAATAAAATGCGAAACTTATGACGCCGGGCAATTTTCTGCATAATGTCCATAACCAGTTGGTTATGGTCGTTAGCCAGATTAGCCTCCTCAAAAATAGGAGCAACTTCAAACTGATTAGGTGCCACCTCATTATGACGGGTTTTCAGTGGAATACCCAACTTATACGCCTCGTTCTCTACATCTTGCATAAAACGATTTACTCTTGTTGGTATGGAGGAGAAATAATGATCATCGAGCTGTTGATCTTTAGAGGAAGCATGCCCCATAAGTGTCCGTCCGGTTAACATCAGGTCGGGACGCGACATATAAAGTGCCTCGTCAATAAGAAAATATTCCTGTTCCCACCCCAGGTTCGCATGTACCGAAGTGACATTTTTGTCGAAATACTGGCAAACAGAAGTAGCTGCTTTATCTACTGCGTTTAACGCTCGCAAAAGAGGCGTTTTAAAATCAAGTGCTTCACCAGTATATGAAATAAAAATGGTGGGAATCGTTAAAGTGGTTTCGCTGATAAAAGCAGGTGAAGTTGGATCCCATGCTGTATATCCGCGAGCTTCAAAGGTCTGCCGGATTCCTCCGCTTGGAAATGAGGAAGCATCGGGCTCCTGCTGCGCAAGTAGTTTCCCGGAGAATGACTCAATTACTCCGCCATCGGCGCCATGTACAATAAATGCATCGTGTTTTTCGGCAGTGCCATCAGTTAACGGGTGAAACCAGTGGGTATAGTGCGTAGCCCCGTTTTCGATGGCCCAGGCTTTCATTCCCTGTGCCACCTGATCGGCCATTTTACGATCTATAGTTGTTCCTTTTTCTACAGCATCGGTAACCGCTTTGTAGGCTTCACGCGAAAGATACTTTTTCATTTTTGCCTGATCGAATACCAACATTCCAAAATAATCTGAAACAAGGTTATTTTCTCTGACTACTTCGACTGGTTCACGATTAAGAACCTCGTCAAGCGCTTTAAATCTGAATTTTGCCATGTCTGTTGTATGTTTTATTAAATTTATTCCTACAATCAAAAATAGCTTATTTTTGCTTTCAGTAATTATTTTTATAAGGCAATATTGAGAACATTCATAAAATAATTATGAACAGGCTATTAAAAAACAGGGGTGCAATTTAATTTTCACTTCCTTTTTAAACAAAACACCTCAAATTTCACCAGACTCCGTAAAAAATAATGCAGTAAACTAAAATTTACTTTTGCTCAATTATTTCTCACACAAATTCATTCCCCATACGTATAAAAATTTTACAATAAATATGGGATAATGAGCAGTTTTAAGATACAACATTACAAATATTTTTTACGATCTTTCAGTTGGTTCCCGGAAATAAATATTTTATTCCTGTTCATTAAAACCGGAAACCTTACAATAAATTTTAACAACGAGGAATTTGATATTTATTGAAACATCGGTTATTTTACCATAAAATTAGAACTGCAATGAACAGAACTGAGATAATACAGGTAATACAAAATACTCCAGCAACAAAAATCAAATTTGCTGTTTCGGACATTGATGGTATTCTTCGCGGGAAATATATTCATAAAAAGAAATTTATGGATGCAACACATAAATCTATTGGTTTTTGTGATGTAATTTTCGGGTGGGATTCGGGCGACACATGTTACGAAGACACACAATTAACTGGCTGGCATACGGGCTATCCCGATGCTAAAGCAACCATTAATCTTGAAACCTACAGAGCTATTCCATGGGAAAACGATCTGCCATTTTTTATCGCCGATTTTAGTACCGATGAAACATATGCCCAAACGGCCTGCCCGCGCAGTCTATTAAAAAGAATTAAAGAGGAATGTAAAGAACAGGGTTACAAGGCCATGTTTGCCCAGGAGTTTGAATGGTTCAATTTTGTTGGAATGCCATCGGAAATAAATAATTCAGGGTTTCAAAACCTTCAACCGATAACTCCAGGAATGTTTGGGTATTCTGATTTACGTACTTCGTTAAACCATTCGTATGTAAATGACTTGTTTGATTTGCTGGAAAAATTTAACATCCCAATTGAAGGAATGCATACAGAAACCGGACCCGGTGTTTATGAGGCTACTATAATTTTTGACGAGGTATTAGCTGCGGCTGACAAGGCGATTCTTTTTAAATCAAGCGTAAAGAAAATTGCTTACCTGCACCATTTTGTTGCTACATTTATGGCTAAATGGAACACTAAACTGCCTGGTAGTGGCGGCCATCTTCATCAAAGTCTGTGGAATCCTGAAGAAACGACCAACTTATTTGTCGACAAAAACAGTGGCAATGGAATAAGCCGGCTGATGGAACATTATATTGCTGGAATTTTAACCTGCCTGCCTGAAATACTACCTATGTTCGCTCCCAACGTGAACAGTTATAAAAGATTGGGACATGGAGACTGGGCTCCTTCCACGATTACCTGGGGAATAGATAACCGTACTGCCGCTGTCCGAGCTATAAAAGGGGGAAATCAATCTACAAGGGCCGAATTGCGTGTTCCCGGAGCGGATTCCAACCCATACCTTGCAATGGCAGCATCATTGGCAGCTGGTTTATATGGGATTAAAAATAAACTGGACCTAACTATAAAAGAAACGCGCGGAAATGGTTACCGCGATATATCAAACGGGACATTACCTGACAACCTGCCCGAAGCCACACAAAAAATGGCCGAATCAAAAATTGCACGCAAACTTTTTGGTGATGCATTTGTCGATCATTTTACAAAAACACGCGAGTGGGAATGGAAACGTTTTGCCGAAGAGGTTACCGACTGGGAATTAAAAAGGTATTTTGAGATCATTTAATTGGATTTTCGGATTAATTTTGCTCCACAAAATGACAAAAAATGCAAAAAATTGACCACATACAAATTATTAAACATGCCTGGTACGAATTCGATGATCGGCATGAGATTAAAGGTGTTTACGATGTAAGTGCCCATGTTTCCACCAACCAGGTATATAAAATTTCGTTTTATAAACGCGAACCTGTTTTTGCCAAATTATCAGATTACGGCAAATTCGAAAATTTCAGGGAAGACCATATTATAATTAACAACCTGGCCAATAATCTGGAACGGCCGTATGAGAATTTTCTGGCACAATCACTGGTAAAAAAGAACGAACTATTTATTTACCGCTACCATCAGGAGAAGGAAAGTTCATGGGTAATATTTTACAATCCCATTCGTATCCTGCATAAACTTCCTCGTCGCCTCGATGAAAAACTCATTCGTAAACTTGGCCGTGAACTGGCACGCTTTCATATGGCCTGCACCAACGTTTCCAACCAACTGACCAATCCTTCGAAAAGTGTGGTTACCGACATTCACAAATTGCAAAAGTCAATAGAACGAAATGAGATTAATATGGATGATTCTCATAGAGAGATGATTCAAAGACATTGTGATTATTTTTTAAACAATGCGGATAAAGTAAATTATGCTACTGAATTTGAGAACATTCCTGTTTTTGTAGATTGGAATATCGGGAATTTCTCGATTACAGCCGACGGCAAATTATATTCCCGCTGGGATTATGACTGGTTCAGGATGTCGTCACGGGTAATGGATTTTTATTTCTTCAGCAGGGTGGTATCCGATGTTGGTGACCGCACAGTTTTTAGCTACCTGGTAGATACGCTTATGGAAGAACGATTTATGATTTTCCTCAAAGAATACCATCGTATCTATCCGTTAACCGAACCCGAAATACAATTTATAAAGGAAGCTTACCGCTTTTTTATTTTAAATTATGTTATAAAAGACGGACCTTATTTTTTTCGTGAAACATATTCGAGCAAACTAATAAAAGAAGCTTACGATACATACTTCCCTGCTCTTGATGCAAATTACCGGGTAGAGAAAATATTAAAAGCATTACGAATTTAATATAATAAACATATGAGAACCAAAAGTTTCAGAAGTGTAGTACGAAATTACAAAGCAGTTTTTTTTGATGCATTTGGTGTATTAAAAAATCATACAGGATTAATTCAGGATATAGATAAAACATTCGAATACCTGGAACGAAAAGGGATTTACTACTATGTTCTAACCAACGATTCGTCGCGCAGCCCTGAGGAACTGGCGCGATGGTATCAGGAAAAAGGTCTGAAATACATTACCACCGATAAAATATTATCATCGGGGATGCTGGCGATGGAATATTTCAAAACAAAAATTACCAACGGGAATGCAGTGGCCTATTTAGGAACAAAAGCATCAGCCCACTATATTGAAACCGTTGGACTGAAAACCATTCATATCGGAGATATAAAACTTGACAACCTAGATGAGATTGAATCGTTTGCATTTCTTGATGATGAAGGTTTCAACTGGAATGAAGATATAAATAAAACCATTAACCTGCTGCGAAAGAAAAATATGTCGGTGGTTGTTGCCAATACAGATATCAATTACCCTGTAAGCAAAAACGACATATCAGTTGCCATAGGTGGACTGGCTGATTTAGTGGAAAGTATTATTGGCAAGACATTCATACGTTTCGGGAAACCCGATGCACAAATGTTTTTGCTGGCCTACGAGCGCGCCTTGAAAGATGTGAGTTTAAAAAGAAGTGAAATCCTGATGGTAGGAGACACGCTTTATACTGATATTATAGGGGGAAACAAATTTGGAATGGATACCGCACTTGTATTGTCCGGAAACACGCTCCCCGATATGGCCAAGATAAGAATCAGTGGATCCGGGATTATTCCCACTTATGTTTGCGATTCAGCTGTGATTGAATAATTTCTCCTTAAATCTATACTGACAAATATAAATAGGCTATATATAATAGCACCACATCCTCTGTTGCCCCTTTCTTTTTGAATAATGTTTATTCTTTTTGGTTGAATTACTAATTGAATAGTACCAGGCTTTTGTTAAGATTGTTATTTAAAATTCAACAATATAAGCACTAAATCCAAAGGATTTAAGCCATGCACGACAATTCGATTAATTACAAATGTTTAATTACATTTGCATGATATCGTTTTTTGCCAGATTGATCTAAACTAACAAATCATGTCTAATTCAAATAAATATATAATACCAATAAGTATTTTTTTGTTTTCAGCATTATGTCTTTATAATTATTTAAATTTCATCCCGTACGATCTGTATGCTGTTTCACCACTTTTTTTGTGGACTTCCGGCTTTTTTATTGAACACATAACAAACAGCTTTGCTTTCAGTAACTATTTATCTCTATTTTTCATCCAGTTCTTTTATTCAAAATTTTTGGCTTCTCTTGTTATTGCATTTCTTTTAACTGCTCTTTTTATCACATGTCGTCGTTTTTTTAGTTGCTTTTCAACTTCGCAATTAACTGTTACTCTGGGCAGCTTTGCTATTGTAGCCGGGATATTTTTAATTCCAGAGAAAAACATTATAGTCGATTCAATTTGTTTATTAATTATTCTCTGGTGCGTACTTCTATTAAAAAAAGTTGCTAAGCATCGAAACTTTTGGATAGGTACGCTAATCGTAAATTTTATTCTATGGTGGACAATACAACCTCTCTATATTATATATTTAATTATTTTACCAATTGTTTTATTTACTGAAAACAAAAAATTATCATTAAAAATATTTTCAGCAAACTTGCTGTTCGCAATTTCGCTATACAGCTACAGGCATTTTTTTGTGAATTTCGCGCCAGATTTTGTCCGATGGGTTTTTATAAGAGATTTATATTCAATTAAATATTTATTGTTTCTTCTATTGCTAATCTCCATCCCCGTTGTGATTAAATATATAAATCAATCAAAACACATATTAACTCTATTAATTGGTATTTTAATAATACTTTGCTTCAACGATGTTAAATATATTTATGATAACTCCGATAAAAATGCAGAAGCAATTATAAAATACAAATTCAATTACGGTGATTGGGATTCGTTATTAAATTATGCAATTAAAAAACATAAATTATCACAAACATCAGCAATGTGCGTTAATTATGCCTTGTACAAAAACAAACACTTAACAGATCAAGCTTTTCATTTTAATCAAAATTTTTCTGCAGATGGTCTGATTCCTGAATTTAAACTTAATACTACTGGTCCACCCTCACCTCTAAATTTTTTCTACAACAAGAATTCCGTTTTATTAGGCGAATTGTACTTTGATTTGGGACTATTTTCTATGACACAAGGTATCGCAACAGATTTCCTTGCTCATGTTGAAAATCAACCACAGGCATTATTATTATTAACAAAAAATTATTTAGCATACGGAGAAGATGAGGCGGCAGCAAAATATGCAGAAATTCTTAAGAAAAATCCATTATATAATCACAAAGTAAAAAACCTGATTCTTAATGCGGAGAAAAAACGTAATGTAAAAGTTACAACGACTAATGATGTATCTATATCCTCTTCCCCCTTCACCAATCTATATTTATTATTAATATCTCCGGGAAAAAACAAAATGGCACTTGAATATTATATTACCTATTCATTGCTAAAACGTAATTTCGCCACAATCCCTTTTATTATTGAGAAGCTTACAGAATTTGGGTATACCAAGCTTCCTCATGACTTTGAATATTTTATATATCTGGCTAATTCGTTACACAAAAAAACGTATAACACCGGAAACTTAAAAAATAATCCCAAACGATATATCCAATACTCCAATTTTTTTAATAAACTAAATAAAACAAGGAGCAAAGAAGAAGCGCAGGAAGCGCTAAAAGAATTCAAACACAGCTACATGTACTATTTTATTTGTAATTAATATTCATTGACATATAAATTCAGTAAAAAGAGATGAACACAAAACCATGCATATATATTTTTATACTGACCGTTTGCCTGTATAGTACGTCGTGCAAAAAGGTTCCAGACGCTTTTATCGAGGCAAACAAAGAAATAAACGTATATCCTGATTACAAAAATATTATATTACCACCTAATATTTCAGCATTGAATTTTTCGGTTACCGATTCGGCCGATTGTTATTTTTTCTCTATCTCTTCAACAAATGGAACCTCCTTTAATAAAAAAAATAAATCCGGGATTCTGAAGATTAGAAATAAAAAATGGCAGAAACTCATAAATAAAAGTAAAAAATTAAATTATACTATATATTTAAAAAGGGATAATAAGTGGATTAAGTTCCCTTCATTTGAGAATACCATTATTCGCGATTCAATTGATCCATATATTACTTATCGTTACTTTTTACCATCATTCAATGTTCTAAATAATGCTGGTATATACAGAAGAAATATCTCAAATTTTGATGTACAGCCGATCATAAAAGCTAATTGTGAGAATTTATGTTTCAATTGTCATGTTTATGCAGATAACGATTCGCAGTATTCAATGTTCCACGGACGTGAAAATGAATTAGGTGGTACAGTAATATCTTCGAAAAAGAAGATTTTCAAGATAATGCCTAAAACCGGGGCAATGAATAATTTTGCAACCTATGCGGCATGGCACCCATCGCATGAGTATATTGCTTTCTCTGCAAATAAAGTTAAACAAGTAATGTATACCTCGGCACAGCGAAGAGATGCATACGATGTTTCATCTGACTTAGTGATATATAATATCGACAATAATATTATGTTTTCCGACAGCCTGATATATGGTGAAAAATATCTTGAAACATATCCCTGCTGGGATCCGAAGGGTAACTTTTTATACTACTGCCGTACTTCATATAATTATGCCGATTCGGCAAAAACACTCTTTGATATAGCTAAATACAAAAATGTAAAATATGATTTAATGCGCATCCGCTTTTATGGAAAGGAAAAACGTTTTGGTAATCCGGAGTGTATTTTGAAAGCAGACAATATTAATAAAAGTATTGTTTTACCCAGGTTGTCTCCTGATGGCAGATATATCCTATTTTGTGCTTTGGATTATGGTAATTTCCCTCTTTTCCACAAGGAATCAGATTTATGGATTTTAGATTTAGAAACTAAAAAATATAGGAAAATAGAGAGCATCAACAGTAATTTTGCTGAAGGTTATCACTGTTGGTCGAAAAACGGACGGTGGATTGTGTATTCGAGCAAAGCGATAGACGGGGCACATACAACTTTATGGTTTACAAATTTTAATGATTTGGGAAATATTGGAAAGCCTTTTATCCTTCCGCAAAAGGACCCTCTGTTTTATAAAGATTTTATTAAATCATTTAGTCTACCCGAATTTACCATAAATAATTATAGTAATCAAAAGGAGCTATATAAAGTTGTAAATAGTGAAAAGGCCATCACTCCTAACGCAGGCAGAGCATTATCAGGAACTGATGGATTTACAGGAGCTACAATGGAATTTTAATATCTGCGATTAATTAGCAGAATACAGGAGAATGCCCACAATTGTTATAATCATACTAACAGCCCAAAACAAAGCAATTTTTTTAACTTACATTTTTCAAATATTACCAATTTGGGCCAAAAAAAAGCTGCCTCGGCGAGACAGCTTTTAATATATCTTGAGTAAGTTAAGCTTTACATTTTAACCTGCTTTACTGTTTTAATAATACGTGCAGCAATTTTGTATGGATCACCATTTGAAGCAGGACGACGATCTTCCAAACGTCCTTTCCATCCATCTTCAATTGTATTAACCGGAATACGAATAGAAGCACCACGGTCGAATGCACCATAACTGAATTGATCAATCGACTGTGTTTCATGTTTCCCGGTAAGTCTTTGGTCATTACCTGCTCCATAAACTTCAATGTGTTCCGGAATATGTTTTCCAAACTCTTCACAGATTGCCTTAAATACATTTTCGTCTCCACAAGTACGCATCAATCCATTAGAGAAGTTGGCATGCATACCTGAACCATTCCAGTCTAAATCTTTACCAAGTGGTTTTGGATGCCATTCAATGTCAAGACCGTATTTCTCAGCTGTTCTTTCTGCAAGATAACGAGCCATCCAAATCTGGTCTCCCGCATTATGTGCTCCTTTGGCAAAAATCTGGAATTCCCACTGTCCGGCAGCAACTTCGGCATTAATACCTTCTACATTTAGCCCGGCTTCCAAACAAAGATCAAAATGTTCTTCCACAATTTCCCGACCGAAAGCTTTAGAACCGCCTACGCCGCAATAGTAAGGTCCCTGTGGTTGAGGAAATCCGCCTGCCGGAAAACCTAAAGGAAGCCTTGTTTGTGGATCATAAATGAAATATTCCTGTTCAAATCCAAACCAAAAGTCTTCGTCTTCTTCTTCAATATGAGAACGACCATTGGTTTCATGAGGTGTTCCATCAGCGTTTAACACTTCGGTCATTACCAGATATGCATTTTTGCGATCAGGATCAGGACAAATAAAAACAGGTTTAAGTAAAAGGTCAGATTTTCCACCTCCTGATTGATTGGTTGAAGAACCATCAAAGTTCCATATCGGGCAATCTTCCAATTTCCCGCTAAAATCTTTTGCAACGCGCGTTTTAGATCTTAACTGCTGAGTTGGTTCCGTACCATCCAGCCAAATGTATTCCAATTTTGATTTCATGATGTAATTATTTATTTATTAATGCAATCTTTTTCTAACTTATAGACACAAAAATATTTTAAAATGAAATGTCCCTGCCTGTTTTAATAGCAAAATGTAAAAATTTAATACTAATTTTACATTAAATTTAGATTTTTGTCAATGCCCCCTACAAAACGCCACCTCGAAAAATGAATTAATATATTTTTTCTCAAACATACACATAATTTGAGGCAATACCTCAATTAAATTAGCCAAAAATTTCAAAAACAACCCTCTTTTTCACACACCCTATTACTCATATCTGCTATCCCAATAAAAATGACTTTATATTCAGAAGAATTGTTATTTATTCAACTTGTTTGAGTCAAAAGTGTAATTTTAGGCGTTCATTTACTTGTTATATAAAATTAAACAAAAATTGCTTTGGTTAAACTGAACATTTCTTGCCATTTATATTTTATATAAGACCAATAAATTTAAGAAACAGGTGGACTTGCTGTAGTGGAAAATTTGTTACGACATCCTTTACTACAGACAGGGAAAAACATTAAAATATACGGAAGTGTGAAAAATTATTTAGACCATTTTGAAGTTTCTGCCGAAATGCTGCAAAAAGTTATAGCTGCAGCCATGGGCAAAGGAGGTGATTATGCCGACCTTTTTTTTGAACACAAAATATCAAAGAGTCTGGGACTGGAAGACGGTAAAGTAAACAGGGCTTATTCCAATATTGATTTTGGCGTTGGCATTCGCGTGCTAAAAGGTGACCAGACAGGCTTTGCCTATTCTGAAACGGTTACGCTCGATGCCATGCTAAATGCAGCCAAACTGGCGGCAAATATTGCAAACAGCAAGGCCAAATCAATTCCTGTTGACATAAATGAGAAAATTCCTTCGAATTATTACTCCATACAGAAATTGTGGGAAGATGTATCGGTTAAAGATAAGGTTCCTTTTGTTCAAAAAATAAACGACAAAGTTTTTAGCCTGGATGATAAAGTAATTAAAGTAAATGCTTTTATGAATGACGAAACCAGCTATATACTTTTCTATAATTCAGAAGGAAGATTGTCATACGATTACCGGCCCATGATAAGTTTTGGCGTAGTTTCTATTATGCAAAAGGACAAACAGATTGAAAATGCCTATGCTGCCCGTTCTTTCAGAAAAGGCTTTGAATGGCTAACCGACGATTTGGTGGACAAACTGGCTAACGAAGCTGTTGACCGTACCAACCTATTGTTTAAAGCAACCAAACCCAAAGCCGGCGAAATGCCTGTTGTCATGGGTGCGGGCGGTTCAGGAATACTGTTACACGAGGCCATTGGCCACACCTTCGAAGCTGATTTTAACCGTAAAGGGACATCCATATTCAGCGATAAAATGGGTAAAAAAGTAGCAGAAAACTTCATTAATATTATTGATGACGGAACGTTGGAAAATAACCGGGGTTCTATTAACATCGACGATGAAGGAAACGACGTTCAAAAAACCTATCTTGTAAAAGACGGTATTTTGAACAGCTACATACATGATCGTATTAGTGCAAATTATTATGGGGTAACTCCTACCGGAAACGGACGACGCGAGTCGTTTAGAAATATTCCCATCCCCAGAATGCGTGCAACATACATGGAAGCGGGAACTAGCTCGAAGAATGATATTATTTCGAATGTAGATTATGGTGTTTATGTCGATAATTTCAGTAACGGACAGGTACAAATTGGTGCCGGCGATTTCACTTTCTTTGTAAAATCGGGCTACCTTATAGAAAAGGGAAAACTTACACAGCCGATAAAAGACATCAATATCATTGGGAACGGGCCGCAGGCTCTGGCCGATATTTCAATGGCTGCCAACGATTATAAAATTGACAACGGAACCTGGACTTGCGGAAAAGACGGGCAATCGGTTCCGGTAACCTGCGGGCTACCCACCGTTTTAGTAAAAAAGCTAACCGTTGGTGGTACCAGCTCCTGATTTCATCCATATTTAAAGTTGACTTAAAATGACAAAAAAAGAAAAATATACATTGGCTAAATGGGCAATGAATCATGCTCTTAAGAATGGAGCCAATCAAGTTAGCGTAAGTATTTCCAACAGTCGCAGCAACAGCATTGAGGTTCGTGATAAAAAAATTGACAAGTTGGAACAAGCCATTCAAAGCGGTCTAACCATCCGGCTTTATGTAGATAAAAAATATTCGGTACATTCAACAAACAGACTCACAAAGGAGGATCTGGCCCATTTTATAACAGAAGCCATTGCCGGCACAAAATATCTTTCGGAAGATGAATTCCGGACTCTCCCTGAACCCGATCTTTATTTTAAAGGGCAAAAAACAGATTTACAGGTATTGGATTCCAATTATGAAACCATCAACCCACAACAAAAAATCAATCTTGCATTTACAACAGAGAATGAAGTGCTGGGGAAAGACAATCGATTAATTTCGGTTTCGGCAAGCTACTCTGATGGGACCAATGAAAGAGTAATGGTTACCAGCAATGGTTTTGCAGGTGACATGGCAAATTCATACTACGCTCTTTATGCTGAAGTATCAGTAAAAGATAGCGATGCCCGCCCTGAATCGTACTGGAATGAAAGTGCTTTGTTTTATGATAAGCTAAAAAAAGAAGGCATTGGAGAAATGGCTTTGGACAGGGCAATTAAAAAAATAGGTCAGAAAAAAATTGCTTCCGGCAAAATGCCGATGATTGTAGATAATCGCCAGGTGGGTCGAATTCTGGGGCCATTAATGTCGGCCCTTAACGGTTCTGCTATCCAGCAAAAGAATTCGTTTTTAATTGACAAACTGGGAGAAAAGGTAGTTTCTGAAAAGCTAACTATAACCGATGATCCATTCATTGTTTCAGGCCGTGGCTCTAGACTTTTTGATGGCGAAGGACTAGCCACCCAAAAACGTCATGTGTTTGAGAAAGGTGTGCTTAAGAACTATTACATCGACACATATTACGGCAAAAAGCTAAGTATGTCTCCTACCAGCGGTAATATAACCAACCTGGTTTTTGAAACCGGAGATAAGAATATGCTGGAATTGGTCACTAAAGTAAAAAAAGGGATTCTGGTTACCGGATTCAACGGTGGAAACAGTAACGGTACTACAGGAGATTTCTCTTATGGAATTGAAGGTTTCCTGATTGAAAACGGAGAAGTAGTGCAACCCGTATCAGAAATGAACATTACCGGGAATATGCTAACTCTTTGGTCGAATATTGGCGAAATTGGCAACGATGTGAATACCAATTCATCCTGGTTAACTCCTTCTGTTTTATTTGAAGGTGTTGATTTTAGCGGAATTTAGTTGGGATACGGAGATCGAATACGTTGATTTCCAGATCAATCATTAAAAAAAAAACAGTAAAATAACTACGGCGTATAAACTTGTAAATCAAAATCTTTTACTATTTTTGCGCCGAATTAATTTTAAGCCGTTGTTATTTAACGCGATGCTGCGGTTTAAATATTGTATAACTTAATAACAGTTCTTTAAAATGTATTTAACAGCAGAAAAGAAACAAGAACTCTTTGCCAAGTATGGTAAAGGTGAAAAAGACACAGGAAGTACAGAAGGTCAGATTGCATTGTTCACATTCAGGATTAACCACCTAACAGAACACCTGAAGCAAAACAAAAAAGACCACAGTACACGCCGCGCATTAATTAAATTAGTTGGGAAACGCCGTAGTTTGCTCGACTATCTGAAAAGCAAAGACATTGAACGCTATCGTTCGGTAATTAAAGAATTGAACTTACGTAAGTAAAATAAATTTGAAAGGCAATGCGGTGTATTGCCTTTCTTTTTGTAAATTGCAAAACCTCACCACCCATTGTAATTATTTATATTTATAAGAATTTTAAAACATTATGGTAAACGCAAAAATTAAAACAATCGAACTTGCCGATGGCAGGAGCATTACCATTGAAACCGGTAAGCTGGCCAAACAAGCCGACGGTTCGGTTGTAGTACGAATGGGTGAAACCATGTTGCTGGCCACAGTTGTGTCGGCAAAAGAAGCCAAAGAAGATGTAGATTTTATGCCTCTGTCGGTTGACTATCGTGAAAAATTTTCAGCGGCAGGACGATTCCCCGGCGGATTCTTAAAAAGGGAAGCCCGCCCGTCTGACGACGAAATCCTTGTGGCCAGGCTCGTCGACCGTGCATTGCGGCCACTTTTCCCTGAAGATTATCATGCTGAAACAGCTATGATGATCTCGCTTATTTCAGCCAGCCCTGATGATATTCCCGATGCATTGGCTGGACTGGCAGCATCAGCAGCTATTGCTGTTTCCGATGTACCTTTTGAAACGACGATTTCGGAAGTCCGTGTTGCACGCATTAATGGCAAATTTGTTATCAACCCAACTTATACACAGTTGGAGCAAGCCGATCTTGATATTATGGTTGGTGCCTCTTTCGATAACATTATGATGGTAGAAGGCGAAATGGACGAAGTATCGGAAGATGTTATGCTGGAAGCCATTAAAGTGGCTCACGAAGAAATTAAAAAACACTGCAAAGTACAGGAAGAACTGGCAACCGAATTGGGTGTCGTTAAACGTGAATACTCTCACGAAAATAACGATGAAGAACTTCGCGAAAAAGTAAAAGCTGAACTTTACGACAAGTGTTATGAAATTGCCAAACGGCAAATTACCAATAAACACGAACGTATGGAAGCTTTTGAAATCCTGCGCGACGAGTTTATTGAAACATATAAAGAGGCTAATGCTGAAGATGAAGAAATCGACCTCGAACTTAATGAAAACCTTATCAAAAGGTATTTTCATGATGTGGAAAAAGAAGCCATGCGCCGCATGATTCTTGACGAAGGAATCCGCCTTGATGGAAGAGCAACCAATCAGATACGGCCGATTTGGGGCGAAACAGATTATTTGCCAGGAGCACATGGATCATCCATTTTTACCCGTGGCGAAACGCAATCACTTACTTCAATTACCCTGGGAACCAAAATGGATGAAAAAATTATTGACAATGTAACGGTTCAGGGAAAAGAAAAATTCCTGTTACATTACAATTTTCCACCATTTTGTGTAGGTGAGCCCAGAACACCACGTGGTTTAAGTCGTCGTGAAATTGGGCATGGAAACCTGGCACACCGTGCATTGAAAAAAATGATTCCACAGGATTTACCATATATCATCCGAATTGTTTCCGACATTCTGGAATCCAATGGTTCTTCGTCGATGGCCACTGTTTGTGCCGGAACCATGGGACTAATGGACGCCGGTGTGAAAATGAAAAAGCCCGTATCAGGAATTGCAATGGGATTAATTACCGATAAAGATTCGGATAAATATGCCGTACTTTCCGATATTTTGGGTGACGAAGACCACCTTGGCGATATGGACTTTAAAGTTACAGGAACCGTTGATGGAATTACTGCAACCCAAATGGACATAAAAGTGGACGGACTTTCTTATGAAGTGTTGGCAGAAGCTCTGCAGCAGGCAAAGGAAGGACGTTTACACATTATGGAAAAAATGATGGAAGTAATTCCTGAACCACGTGCCGACTATAAACCAAACGTTCCGCGTATCGAAACCATTCATATTCCAAAAGATATGATTGGTGCAGTGATTGGACCGGGAGGAAAAATTATTCAGGCCATCCAGGAAGAAACGGAAACCGTTATTGTTATTGAAGAAAATGACGAAGTTGGATTGGTTGAAATTTCAGGTGCGGGTATTGAACCTATTGAAGCAGCAAAAGCACGCATAAAAGCAATTACGGCTATTCCAGAGGTTGGAGAAGTTTATACAGGAAAAGTAAAATCAGTAGTTTCATTTGGTGCATTTATTGAAATTCTTCCGGGGAAAGAAGCTTTATTACATGTTTCAGAAATGGATTGGAGCAGAGTTGAATCTCCTGAGAAATTCACAAAAGAAGGCGACATGATGGAAGTTAAACTTATCGGAGTTGATGAAAAAACCGGTAAATTAAAACTTTCCAGAAAAGCCCTTCTTCCAAAACCGGAAGGTTATGTTGAACGTCCGCCGCGAAGAGATAACAACCGACGTGATAATCATCGAAGGGATAACAACCGACGTGATAACCGAAGGGACAATAACTGGAAACCACGACGTGATAACGATTAATAGAACTAAGATATAAAAGCCGTTCAGCAATGAACGGTTTTTTTTATGCCTTTCAATCTTTATTCATACATTTGATTAATGGAATACTTTATTCAATAAAAAATGCAAAATGGGAAACTGGGCCACAAAAACAAAACAAACTATTGATGATAAACTAAAAGGAACCAAAGAAAAAGAAATTCGTTTTTACAGGATTGATGAACTAAAAAGAAACATTGAAAGAGTTGACTCATTTTCAAACAGTTGTCCATTCTGTCAAAAACAAAAAATTGATATTTCCACCAACATTGAAAAAATAGATGAAGCTGTGCATGTGCCGGGACAAACACGTAGGGAATACGACCGTTTGATTAGCAGACTTTCCATGCATATGCAAAAAGCACATGGTTTTTACACTCCTTTTCATTTTGTATACTTGTATTCTTTTTTCGGCATGGTAGCAGGATTGGTCCTGGGGTACCTTTTGTTAAAACTATTTCCTGCATATGACTGGACCATGCTTGCTATGGGTTTCTCGGCTGGCCTCATTACAGGCTATATCTGGGGCAATACAAAAGACAACAAAATAAGGAGCAATAAAAAACTAATGTAGTTCCTGCACCAAAAATCAGCCACAACTACAACATCTTTAATTAATAATCAATAGTTCAGTCTATCGGAAATTATATAAATGCTCCGGTTCATCAAAGAAGAAATTTCATTGGATTATACTATTTCATTTAAAAATTTAAGCTGTATTTTTGAAATTTTTAAAACAATAGTATTGCTAGATTTCTAAACAAAAGGCATAAAATACCATTTTACAGTCTTTTACGACAACCACAAATAGCTTAATATTTTATGACTATTTGCCTAATGAAGAAATTTACTAAACTATTAAAATTGAGACACAGGAAAACTATTAAGTGAAGATGCAGTTTTTAGTAATTGAAGGAAATATCGGAGCAGGAAAAACAACACTGGCTTCAAAACTGGCTGAAGAATACAACGCTAAACTTATTTTGGAACAGTTTGCCGATAATCCATTTCTTCCAAAATTTTACCATGACCAGGAACGTTATTCCTTTCCGCTTGAACTTTCATTTCTCGCCGACCGCTATAACCAAATAAAAAATCAGGTACTTAACCTCGATCTCTTTTATTCGTTTTTAATAGCCGACTATTACTTCGCCAAATCATCCATTTTTGCCCGAAACACATTAAAAGAAGATGAATATCGATTATTCAGGCAAATATTCGACATAGTTTTTGAATCGATGCCTAAACCCGACCTCTATGTTTATTTACATGCTGGAAATGATAAACTACTTAAAAATATAACTAAGCGGGGACGCGATTATGAACAAAACATTAATCCGGGCTACCTCGATAAAATAAAAAAAGGGTATTTTGATTTTTTTAAACAGGTTAAATCATTTCCCGTTTTAATAATCGATACTAACAACATAGATTTTGTTAATAATCCCGAACATTATGAACAATTGAAAGCTGCAATTTTTAAAAGCGAATATAAATTAGGGGAAAACCGACTAATATTGTGATAAAAACTTGTTTAGCTGCTTTTTTATCAGAAAAAGCTTGTTATTTTTGTGACTAAACGAAAAAATTCATAAATAATTTAAAAATAATATTGTCCGTTATGAAAAAATTCAATTTTAAGCCTTTAATGCTAGCTGCAATGGTTGCAGTGATTTTTTCAGGTTGCGCAGGGCTGCAAAAAATGAAAAAAAATGCTGACCAAATCAATTTTAAAGTTACTCCGGAAGTCCTTGAAGCTAATGCCAGCAAGGTAGACGTAGCCATCGACGGAAAATTCCCGGCCAAGTATTTCAACAAAAAAGCTACATTGGTAGCAACTCCTGTTCTGAAATATGATGGTGGCGAAACTGCTTATGAACCGGTTACAGTTCAGGGAGAGAAAGTTGAAGCCAACAACAAAGTAATTAGTTATCAAACAGGTGGAAGCTTTAGTTATAAAGATGCTGTTGACTACAAAGATGCAATGGCAAAATCAGAACTTTATGTAAATATTACTGCTTCCAAAGGTGCAAAATCAGTTGATTTTACCCCGATTAAGATCGCAGACGGTGTTATTGCTACCAGCGAATTGGTGGTGAACATGCCAAAACCGATTCTCGGTGTGCGTCGTGAAGCTAACAATACCGGCAAATACGATCCGAATATCGACCCATTCCAAAGAATTGTTCCTGATGAAATGCTGGCCGATATACATTACCTGATCAATCGTTCCAATATTCGCAGATCAGAAACAGAAGGAGATGATGTTAAAATGCTGGAAGATTACACTAAAAAAGCAAATGAAGATAGTAAAATCGATTTAAAAGATGTTGAGGTTTCTGCTTATGCATCACCTGATGGAACAATCGATTTCAATGCTGAACTGGCTGCCAAACGTAAAAATACTTCTTCTGCATTCCTTGCGAAGAAATTGAAAGATGCAGGTGTAGATATTGAACTAAAAACAAAATACACTCCTGAAGACTGGGAAGGTTTTAAAGAGTTGATGGAAAAATCGAACATACAGGATAAAGAACTTATTTTACGTGTACTTTCGATGTACAACGACCCGGAAGTTCGTGAACGTGAAATAAGAAATCTTTCAGAAGCATTTACCGAAGTAGCTGATGAAATTCTTCCACAACTGCGTCGTGCAAAATTACTTACCAGTGTTGATTTAATTGGTAAATCTGATGCTGAGCTAAAAGCACTTGCCAAATCAGACCCGGCTTCACTAAATCCTGCAGAATTACTTTATGCTGCTACATTATTTGAAGACCTGAATGAACAACTTTCAGTTTACAACTCTTTCATCAAAGTTTATCCTGATGATTGGAGAGGACCAAACAATGCAGGTTATGTATTGGTAAAACAAAATAAATACGATCAGGCCAAACCATTGTTCGAAAAAGCTGAAAGACTGAAAAATGATGAACCTATTATAAAGAACAACCTGGGTGCTATTGCATTGCATGACGGCGACATTGCTAAAGCTGAAACTCTGTTTGGTGCAGCTTCAGGAGCTGGAGACGAAGTAAACTACAACCTCGGAATTGTTAGCATCAAAAAAGCAAATTACAGCCAGGCTGTTAAATATTTCAGCAGCGATGCAGACGTCAATACTGCACTGGCTAAGATCCTGGCAGGCGACAACAATGGTGCATTGAGAGATTTGGAAACTTTCCAGCGTCCGAACTGCTTTATGAAAGAATACCTGAAAGCTGTTATCGGTGCCCGCACTGCTAAAGAAAATCTAATGTTCGATAGCCTGCAGGAAGCTGTAGACATCAATGCTGATATGAAAGCTCACGCTAAAACAGATATGGAATTTGCCAAGTATTTCGATAATCCGAAATTCAAAGCAATTGTAGACTAATACAATCCATCGAAGATATTTCAAAGGGCAGTTCAAACGGACTGCCCTTTTTTGTATCTCAACATGATATTTATACTTTTTTACAATGTCTGAAAACTATAATTTCGAAATCCTGTTTTGATAATGAAACTCAATTAAAAAATTAGTATGGATACCATAAATAATTATATTGATAAGAATAAAGACCGCTTTTTGGAAGAACTTTTCGGATTGATTCGGATTCCTTCCATCAGTTCTATAAAAAGTCATAAAGCCGATATGTACAAAGCAGCAGAATACTGGAAAAATCTGTTGCTGGAATCGGGAGCAGATAAAGCCGGTGTTTTTGAAACCGATGGAAATCCGGTAACTTACGGGGAAAAGATTATCGACTCAAATCTGCCAACAATACTCATCTATTCCCACATGGACGTAATGCCGGTAGATCCAATTGAAAAATGGGATTCGGATCCCTTTGAACCGGAAATTCGCGATGGAAAAATTTATGCCCGTGGTGCCGACGATGATAAAGGCCAGGGGATGATGCATGCCAAAGCATTCGAATTAATGGTGAAAACCAATACCCTGCCCTGCAATGTCAAGTTTATGATTGAAGGCGAAGAGGAAGTGGGCTCGCCCAATTTAGGGAAATGGTGCGCAGAAAATAAGGAGATGCTGAAAGCTGATATAATTCTGGTTTCCGACACATCAATGATTGCCAAGGATATTCCATCCATTACAACCGGCTTACGCGGACTCGCTTACTGGCAGGTGGAAGTTACCGGCCCAAGTCGTGATCTCCACTCCGGATTATTCGGTGGCACCGTTGCTAACCCTATAAATGTACTTTGCTCCATGATTGACCAAATGGTAGATGGGCAGGGGAAAATTACGATCCCGGGGTTTTACGATGATGTCTTGGAAGTTTCTGCAGAAGAACGCGACTTGCTGGGAAGAGCTCCATTTGACGAAGAAAAATATAAAAAAGCCATTGATATTGAAGAGTTGGCTGGCGAAAAAGGATTTACACCTAACGAACGCACAGGTATCCGTCCGTCATTCGATGTTTGTGGAATTTGGGGCGGATATACCGGCGAAGGAGCCAAAACCGTTTTGCCATCGAAAGCATATGCCAAAATATCTTCCCGGCTGGTACCAAATCAGGATCACCTTAAAATTGCTGAATTATTTAAAAAGCATTTTGAAAGCATTGCACCAAAAAGTGTAAAAGTGGAAGTTACATCGCTGCACGGAGGACAGGGCTACATATGCCCAATCAATATTCCGGCTTATCAGGCGGCAGAAAAAGCATTCACCGAAGTTTACGGGAAACGTCCGGTGCCGGTTCGTTCAGGCGGAAGTATTCCTATTATTTCAACCTTGGAAGAAGTTCTGGGAATTAAATCGGTTCTGATGGGATTTGGCCTCGAATCGGATGCTATCCATTCCCCAAACGAAAACTACCCACTGGAGCAGTTTTTTAATGGAATAAGAACCATCCCGCTTTTCTACAAACATTTTGCTGAAATGAGTAAATAAAAAAGATCTTAAACATTAGTTATGAGAAGAACTGTTCTTTAAAAGGGCGGTTCTTTTCGTTTAATCCTACTGTGACAAAAGCAAAGCAGTGCTTACATTGGTAAATATGGTGTCGGCATTTTTGGTCGCTGGCAGTTTCAGTCGCTAACATTTTACATTATGCCTCTTTCAAATATGAAGTATATATATTTGAAGAATCATGAGCACTGTCAAAACTGTTTACTTTTGGGAGTGATTTTATAGCCAGCCAGGTAAGTTTATAAAATAATTGTGGTTGAAATAAGAAAAATGATTCCGATATAATGTAAAAATTCTGTTTATAAAACAGGTTTAACTATTTAAAAAGAAATTACAAAAGGTTTAGTGATATGAGTTTATGAAAATTGTAATTTTAAGTTTTCTAATATATAAAAGATGCAAAAAAGGCAGCCTGACTTTAACAACCTTCTAAAGATTCTGAGAAAAGGAAAACCTAAAAGACCTACTTTATTTGAATTTTTCCTAAATGATAATCTTTACGAATACCTCGCCGACGAAAAAGCCAAAAACAATAACAACGATTTACGGATTTTCAGAATAATAATCAGTGCATTTAAGAATGCCGGATACGACTATGCAACTATTCCAACCTGGCATACTAAAACTCTATGGTTTCAGAAGGAAGATGTAAACCTAAAAAGCAGCAAATCATTAAATGAAGGATTTGTGATTACTGATGAAAGAACCTTTGATGAATATGATTGGCCTGATCCCGAAACCGGCAATTACGATATATATAATCGTCTGGAAAAGGAGATCCCTGATGGCATGAGACTGGTTGCTAGCACACCCGGTGGACTCTTGGAAAATGCAATTGAACTGGTCGGTTTTGAAAACCTTTGCTTAATGAGCCTCGACAATGAAGAATTAACCGAACAGATTTTTGATGCTATTGGCTCCAGGTTGTTACGCTATTATGAAATTGTTACGCAGTTTCCTTCAGTAGGAGCAGTAATTTGTAACGATGACTGGGGGTTTAAAACACAAACCATGTTCCCGCCCGACATGTTACGAAAATATGTCTTCCCATGGAACAAAAAATTTGTGGAATCCATTCACGCCAAAAATAAACCGGCTATTTTACATTCGTGTGGTAACCGATCAGCGATAATGAATGATATTATCGATGACATGAAATTTGATGGTTTACATTCGTATGAAGATATTATTTCACCCGTTGAAACTGAATGGGAAAAATACCACGACCGAATTGCTATATTGGGTGGAATAGACATGAACTTTCTGGCAAGTTCGACACCTGATGAAATAAAAAAACGGGCCAAAAAGTTACTGGAATTAACGGCAGATAAAGGAAGCTATGCACTCGGTTCAGGGAACAGTATTCCAACATATATTCCGTATGAGAATTTCAGAGCGATGATAGAAATAGTAAATGTACTTTAAAAATAGCCCAAACAACTACCTCGTAAACTGTTTTGTTTCTGGCCTGATTTTCACACGCAAATATCCTCCATTCATTCAGTTTCAATTAAAAAAAATCCTCTTTCAACATAGGTAATATTCAGGGGAACTTTGAATTTTATATGTCAAGTTCAGGTTTATGCATTTCACAAATAACTTTTAGCAGTTGACACATTCTTGCCAGACAGGCGAATATTTTCTTCCTAATTTCGCCCGCAAAAAGAAACATACAAAACGGAAACAGAAAACAAGAACAAATCGTTAACACATGAAATTCAACAACATTTTCCTCGCAATGGTAGTTGCAGCTTTGGCATTATCAGGATGTAAAAGTTCAACAGAAGAAGCGCCTCAGGCCAAAACAATTAAAAAAGTTAAATTAGAAACAGTTACCGACGATGCCGTTCAGAACACAATGGTCCTTAACGGAAAAGTTAAGGAAAAAAGTCTAACCATGCTTTCTTTTCGTGTAGGAGGCCCGTTAAAAAAGCTGAATGTAAAACAGGGTGATTATGTTCGCGCCGGACAAATTATCGCCGAAGTTGATAAACGCGATTACCAACTTCAATTAGAAACAACCAGGGCCCAATTCGAACAGACTAAAGGGGAGTACAATCGTTACAAACAATTGATCGAACAAAACAAAATTCCGGAAAACACCTTTGAAAAAATCAAATCGGGATATCTGATGACAAAAACGGCGTATGAAAATGCTCAAAACCAGCTGCGTGACACGGAGTTAAAAGCACCTTTTCCTGGTTATATCTACGAAAAATTTGTGGAGAATTTTCAAACAGTCGGAGCAGGTACTCCAATTGTTTCCATTATCGATAATTCTCATTTGGAAGTTATTGTATCGGTCGCAGAAAGTCAATTAAACAGAATAAAAAGCGATAAGCAAAGCTTTCTTAATGTTGCTAATGCGGGAATAAAACAGCTTCCGGTTCAGTTGCTGAGCGTAAGTGAAAAAGCAATGCAGGATGGATTGTATGAAGTCAAATTTTCATTTGAAAACAAAAATGATTTAAAAGTTGCTCCCGGAATGACCGCGGAAATAACCATTTATTGCAAGACAGAAGAAAACCAATTGTCGGTTGCTACAACAGCCATTTTCCACGAAAAAACCAGTACTTACGTGTGGATATATAATCCTTCCACCAGCAAAGTAAAAAAACGTGAAGTAAAAATTGCTTTGGATGGCACACAGGGAAGAGTGAATATTTCCTCAGGTGTAAACAACGGGGAACAGGTTGTTACAGCAGGTGTTCACTATCTGGTTGAAGGACAAAAAGTAGAACCGCTTCCAGCTCCTTCAGTAACGAATATAGGAGGGCTGCTGTAATGTTAGAGAAGCTTTTAAATCAGAAAGCAATGATTTCCACCATATTGTTTGCAGTATTGGTAGGTGGAATTATTGCTTATAACAACATTGGAAAATTAGAAGATGCTGAGATTCCAATAAAAGCAGCAACGGTAGTAACAGTTTATCCAGGGGCAACTGCACACGAAGTGGAACTGGAGGTTACTGATCTATTGGAAAAAGCCATTCAGAAACTGGAAAATATCGATGAGATTACCTCAGTGTCGCGTCCCGGGTTGTCATTTATAACTGTCAATATTCAACCAACGGTTAAAACTCCCCAGCTGCCTCAGCTTTGGGATCACCTTCGCAGAAAAGTTAACGATGCTAAAGGCTCATTACCCTCAGGAGCAATGGAACCGATTGTTAACGATGATTTTGCTGACGTGTACGGAATTCTATATGCTGTAACGGCTGATGGCTACAGTCATGAAGAATTGGTGAAATATACAGAATACATAGAAAGGGAACTATTAGGGGTAAAAGGTGTACGTCGTTCGCAGGTTTTTGGTGAACATACCCAAACGATTGATATTGTCTTTTCATCGGAACAGCTAGCAGGTCTGAGCGTCAATCCAATGTATATCGCGGCGGCCATTCAAAATGAGACAACCATAATTAATCCGGGCTCAGTTGATGTTGGGAAAGAATTAGTTCGGGTTGGAGTTGGAAAGAAAATAACAAGTGTTGAAGAAATCGAGAACCTTTTGATTCAGGTTCCCGGAGGAGGAAACTTCCGTTTAGGTGATATTGCCACAATAAAAAAATCGTATCTGGAGCCGGAAAATGAAGCTTTGTACTATAACAACAAGCCAGGGTTAACACTTGGCCTGTCGAATGAAAGCGGCATTAACGTAGTAAAACTGGGCGCTCGCCTTGATGAAAAACTGGCTGAAATTCAAAAAGAACTTCCTACAGGAATAGAGATCAATCAGGTGTACTATCAACCCGACCGTGTAGATGATGCAGTTAAAAATTTTATGATGAACCTGGCCATGTCGGTTGGTATAGTTATTATCGTACTAATGTTTGCCATGGGATTGCGTTCAGGCTTACTTATTTCAAGTGGACTCATCTTCACTATTATGGGAACCCTGATTGTAATGCTTGGTATTGGATTACCATTGCACCGGGTAACTTTAGCGGCTATTATTCTGGCCATGGGAATGTTAGTTGATAATGCCATTGTGGTGGCTGATGGGATTCTGGTTGACTTAAAATCGGGAATGGACAGAAGCAAAGCATTTGTTAATACCGCAAAGAAAACAGCACTTCCTTTACTGGGCGCTACAGCGGTTGCTATTTTAGCTTTCCTCCCCTTAAGAATGTCACCAAATGAAGCTGGCGAATTCTTATCATCATTATTTACAGTGTTGATTATTTCTTTATCGTTGAGCTGGGTATTTGCCATGATACAGACACCGTTTAATGCGAAGTATTTTTACCGTAAAGAACGTCCAAAGGGAGAACATGCCGAAGCATATAATTCTAAGTTTTACCGGATATTTGGGAGATTTCTGAAGTGGGGAATACGAAATAAATATGCATTTGCTCTAGGTTCTTTTGCCATTTTGATTTTTGCATTCTGGTCGTTCCGTTTTGTAAAAGTTGATTTTATGTCGAAAATCGATTATAACCAATTTTTTATTGAATATTACCTGCCGCAAGGGGCCGATATTAAGGCTGTAGAAAAGGATGTGAAGCAAATACAGGAGGATATTTTAAAAATGGATGGCGTACATTCTGTAACAGGCTCTGTTGGCCGGCCACCTGCACGTTATTTACTTATGCGTCATATGGCTACCGGAGGCTCCAATTATGGCGATTTAATTATTGAGACGGACAATACAGAAAGGGTACCCGAGATTATTCCTCAAATTGAACAGTACTTAAGCAAAAACTATCCGGATGCTTTTTACAAGGTAGAAGAGTATGGAGCTGCTTTTGCCGATGCAGATATCGAAGCACAATTTACTGGCCCAGATCCCGCTGTATTAAAAGATTTGGCTAATCAGGCAAAGAAAATATTTTTGGATGAGCCAACAGCAATCAATGTTACCGACAACTGGAAAAATCAAACCAAAAAGCTTGTTCCGGAATATTCTGTGGAACGGGCCCAGCCACTTGGATTAACTCGTTCTGATATGGGAAATTCAATTCTTGTGGCAACAAATGGAATGCCAATTGGCGCTGTTTATAAAGGAGACGAAATGCTTCCGATTATATTGCGAACAAATACAAAATTGGGCAACAACGTGGAACAACTGATGAATATTCCGGTATGGGGGCAACATAGCAGGGCAAGTGTACCTTTATCGCAAATAGCAGACACATTAAAAGTTACATGGGATTACGAGCTTATAAACAGGTTGGATAATCAGCGTTCAATTAAAGCACAATGCGATGCTGCAAAAGGATACACAGCAGCAGATGTCCAGGCTAAATTTCAGCAAAAAGTTGAAACATTAGAGTTACCCGATGGTTATGAAATGAAATGGGAAGGGGCTACCGCCCGCTCAGGAGAAGCCAACGAAGCATTGTTCATGTTTTTACCTTTGGCTGTCGGCTTAATGGCTATTATCATTATAGGTCTGTTTAATAATCTGAAACAGCCTATAATTATATTCCTCATAGTTCCTTTTGCTTTTGTAGGTGTTGTTCTGGGGCTGGTAACTACAGGAGTATTTCTGACCTTTGCCGGAATTATCGGGGCATTGGGACTTATTGGTATGATGATTAAAAATGCGGTGGTGTTACTGGATGAAATAAACCAGAATATCCGGGCAGGGAAAGATCGTTTAACTGCAACAATCGATTCTGCTTTATCGCGTCTGCGCCCGGTAATGATGGCTTCTCTGACAACAATTCTTGGAATGGCGCCGCTACTTAGTGACTCTATGTTTAATTCTACCGCAGTTGTAATTATGTTTGGGCTGGCTGTTGGTTCAATAATTACATTGGTTGTAGTCCCTGTTTTGTATACTGTATTGTACCGTGTTGATGGAAGTAGTCTTAAAGAAAATTAAAGAAGAAGACAAACACAATTTTAGGATAAAGGAAATGAAAAAATCAATAAAAATCATAGTAAACACAATCGTAATATTTTCTTTTGCCGTCGCATTCAGCAATGCTTCAGGACAAAAGGTAATGACCCTTGAAGATTGTCGTCAGCAGGCCGTTGAATTCAACAAAGAATTAAAAACAGCAGCTCTGCAAAATAAAGAAGCTCAGGTAAACCAAGAAGTTGCCAGAACGGCATATTTACCGAAATTTGGCTTTTCATCTTCGTTAATGCACCGCCCCAATATGGATCCGATAAGTATGCCCGGTTACTTTCTGCCAACTGCCGACAGTGAAGAAGATGCTATAGCAGGCAATTATTCAGGAACAAGCGATGTTTGGAAGCCAGGAACCACTATTGATATAAGCAGCCTTACATTAATAAACAGTAGTTTTGAAATAACCCAGCCGATTTACGCAGGTGGAAAAATCAGGTATTCCAATCAACAGGCTGACACAGGGGTTGATATAGCCAATTTATCCCTGAATATGAAATATTCGGAGATAATTGAAGAAACGGATAAAGCATTTTGGCAGGTAGCTACCGTTGAAGAAAACATTTTAATTGCAGAAGAATATATTAAAATGTTGACTGAATTGGAAGACCAAATGTCTGCTATGTACGAAGTTGGATTACAACCTGCCAGTGAAAAGTTAAAAGTGACAGTTCAGAAAAATGAAGCCGAATTAAATTTGTTAAAAGCCAGAAACGGATTGAAAATAGCCAAAATGTATTTAAACCAAATTTTGGGACAACCATTAGATACCGACATAAAAATCAGTCATGATGAAAATACAGATGTCCAACTGATAAATTTTGGAGACGGAATAACTCAGGCAGAAAACAAAAGAAATGAATTGAAAATTCTGGAGAAACAAAAAGAGATAAGCGAACTTGACGCAAAAATTACAAGGGCAGATTATCTTCCTACAATTGGTGTAAGTGCTCAGTATGCAAACTACTGGTTAAAAGATTTGTACGAAACAACTGATTTTCAACCCATGCTGGCAGCCCAGGTGTCAATTCCAATTTTTCAATGGGGACAGGGAAAAAAGAAATTGCGCGCAGCTCAACTAAAAGTGCAAAAGGCAGAAACTAATCTGCAGAATACAAATGACTTGATAAATCTTGAAGTTATGCAGGTCAGGGTACAGGTTGAAGAAGCATTCGAATCAATTCGTATTGCAAAGAAAAGTGTTGCCGAATCCAGGGAAAGTTTAGATGAAACCCGTGCCAGTTTCGATGTTGGACTAAATACAACAACCGAGTTATTAAGTTCGCAGGCTAAATGGGTTGAGGCAAAAGCAAAACTAATAGAGGCTGTGGCCAATTTCGAAATACTGAAAACGCGTTGGCAAAGTGTTACAGGAAATCTTTATATGTCGGAAGAAAATGAATAAATTTATGGTTGATTCTGAATGAAATGTTTACAACTATATAAGAAGAAGAAAAGAGAACTGGAACTCCGACTACCTAGTTATGAGCCTATAAGTATTATTGGTCGGTTTGTTTTTATCAGTTTAATCGCAGTATTAATCCTGCATTTTATTGTATTGGTAACAAAAACACCAGACCATATAGATGATCGGATTCCCGCATTTATTTATGTTGTAGTCATAATTATATTCAACGTTGCGGTGGAGCTCCAAATTGTTTTAGACAATATTCTTGAAAAGTTTTTACCGGTTCCAACCAAATTAAAACTCCGCCTCTTCCTGCAAATCTGCGTCAGTATTCTTTTTCTGATTTTTGCCCACCGGATGATTATGTACTTTGTGGAACCAAAGCTGATTATAAAAGAGTCCCGGCCTTCGGTAATTCTGGGTATGGTAGCCGGCTTAATCTTTGTTCAGATGGTTGCCAATTCACTCACAATGGGAAGAATAACAAGAAAATGGCTTAATTCTCAGGAAGTTATTGCAAAAATGAAAAGAGAAAAGCTCGAAATGGATTATAATTCTTTACAAGATCAGTTAAATCCACATTTTCTGTTTAATAATTTGAGTGTACTAAAATCTTTAATTATTTATGATCCGGAAGTTGCCGTAGGTTTTACCGAAAACTTTACTGATGTATACAGGTATGTACTTCAAAGCAAAAATAAAAGGCTGGTTAAATTAAAAGATGAATTTGACTTTATGAAGGCATATTATGCGCTGCATAAAGAACGTCTGGGCGAAGGATTATTAATGGAATATGATATTTCGTCTGAGGAAATGGATAAAGAACTGGCACCTTTAACAGGACAATTACTTATTGAAAATGCGATAAAACATAACGTAACAAGCAAGGAAACACCCTTGAAAATACAAGTTATGGTAGAGAATGATTATTTTGTAGTGTCTAATAATTTAAATCTGCGTACGACTTCATATTCCACAAAGACGGGGTTACGAAATCTTGCCAGAAGATACGAAATGCTCGCCGATAAAGAAGTGCTGGTTCAATACGACGAAGAGCGTTTTGAAGTAAAAATACCATTACTGTAAATGGTATTATTGCACTAACTTAAACATTAATATTATGAAGGTTATAATTGTTGAAGATGAGTTACCTAACTATCGTTTATTAAGAGGAATGATAGAAAAGCTTCGACCGCAATGGGAAATCCATGAGAGGTTAGACAGTGTAAAAAGTACGGTGAACTGGCTGGAAAGCAATCCTGACACTGACCTTATATTCATGGATATTCAATTAACGGACGGCATCAGTTTCTCTGTATTTGATAAGGTTCAAGTTGACAGCATGGTAATTTTCACTACTGCATACGATGAATATGCACTGAGGGCTTTTCAGGTTAATAGTATCGATTATCTGCTTAAACCGGTTAAAATGGAGAAACTGGAGCAGGCCATTGATAAATTTGAGAAACTGACTATGTTTCAAACAGATTCTGCTGATAACAAGCCTGATTACAATGAACTTCTGCAGGCAATTACTCAAGGTGAAAAGAAATACCGAAAGCGTTTTCTTATTTCAGGTGCAACGTCATATTTTAAGCTGGATGCCAAAGATATCGCCTGGTTCTATACCGAAAACCGGGTTACTACTGCAGTTACATTTCAAGGTAAAGAATATGCAATTGACCTAACCATGGAAAAACTGGACGAGCAACTTGATCCTGAATTCTTTTTTCGTGTTAGTCGGAGCTCCATTATACACATCAATGCCATTCGAAAATTTGAAAACCATTTTGGCGGAAAATTGATTCTTCGTTTAATTCATCCCTTCGATGAACCAATTACAATTAGCCGTTTAAAGGCTACGGAGTTTAAAGAATGGATTGGCCAATAAAATTACCTGCACCTATATTGCCGTATAAAACACATAGTTAATCTCAGTATTTTCTTATATCCAGCTTGAGCACAGCTTTCTTTTCTTTCAGGCCAATTTTTACATCCTTTACATCAAGCATGTTAATTATTTCTGAAACATCTGTATGTTCTCTTTTTGCCGACGAATCTGACGCCTGGTCAACCGATGACGGTTTCTCAAATTTCCCCATAAAAAGTTGAAGCACATCATTTATCATTTCTTCCGAAACCGGAAGTTCCCCTTCTATGGAAAGTCCGCTGAAATCCTTTAACCGGTTGCTTGTTATTCGTTCAATTATTTTGTTCATTGTTTATACTTTTAACCTGAAGTCAATAATCAACATTTCATTTTTTGTAGAAAGCCGCTCCCACTTCAACATAGGTACCAACACATCCAACCCTTGCTTTCGAAGCAATTCGCTCATGTTTACCGAAAAGTGTGAACCTGTAACCTCAAAAACAGGATTCCGCTTTACCGGCAATTGCGAATCATTATCTGCCATCCTCGTTTTTAACCAGCCCCAGCCTTTTCTTACAAAAAAAAATGCATTTAAAGCCGCACGTTCGAGAAATTTCAGTCCGTCAATAAACTCAATGGTTAGTACCGGTTGCGAATGCATAGTATACCCTATTTCGCGGATGGCACAATTGACACTTTTATTCATTAATTTATGATGAATCTTAACCTTAAATTTGTCGTCATTCAGTTCGCTGAGTTCAACAGATTCCAAATCTTTCATTCCCGGCGAAGTAATAACCACTGCATTCAATATAAAATTCAGGAACGAAGTGGATACCGGAAAATGAAATACTAAATCGGTACCGTTGAAGTCACTGAAATCGCGTTCCTTTATTTTTGTCAGAAAATATTCTTTTAGTGATTCAGATTTCATATCGTTCATAAAAATAGTAAACAGCCTTCTTCATTCAACAAATACACATTCGTCCATAATCAAATAATCCATTCATTTAACCATAAACCTTAAGGGCTCCGCAGGAATTCAAATGGAAGAACCGAATAGATTTTTCTGACTTCTCCCTTAAGTATTGGGGAATTAATCAGAAAAATCACTTTCTCATTTAGTCTGTCATAGAAGAACTAATTATGCAACAAAAAAGGTGAATTACAAGTTTTTATGATTTTAATTTCATTTAAAATTCAATAGTTAACATGGAATGAACACATAAAAATGTTTAACAACGATTTTGTCATCAATAAGAAATGGTTTAAAAAAAATACAAATTTAAAACGCCATACAGATTAAATTGAAAGAAATGAAACTTCCCCTTTGATAATTTATTATTTTTTGGACCTATAAAATGGAATTTTCCTAAACATCTAAAAATCCCATCAACATGCTATTTTTTCATGTCATTCGTTTATTGTAAGTTTGATAATGCGTTGTAAAGTCCGGTAATTATGTTGAGAAAGATTATTTTCACACTACTGTTTTCACAGATTTTCCTGTTTTCATGCAAAAAACAAGAACAACCCAATTTTGTATTTATTCTGGTTGACGACCTGGGATGGGCCGATGTAAAATGCAATTTCCCTGAAAGTTTTTATAACACTCCCAACATCGATAAAATGGCGGAAAATGGTATCCGGTTTACACAAGCCTATTCAGCAAATCCGGTATGCAGTCCAACACGCGCTGCACTAATGACCGGCAAACATCCCAACCGTGTTGATATTACTGACTGGATTCCCGGACTCAATCCCAAAAAACGCCCATTACTCGGGCCACAGGACCAGGATGAACTGGCGCTTGAAGAAGTTACCATTGCTGAAAAGCTAAAAGAAAAAGGCTACAAATCTTGTTTTGTTGGCAAATGGCATTTGGGCGGCAATGGTTATTATCCCGAAAATCAGGGATTCGACGTTAATATTGGCGGCCATGAAAAAGGCAGCCCACCCGGAGGCTACTACTCTCCTTACAATAATCCGAAATTGACCGATGGTCCGAAAGGGGAATACCTAACAGACAGACTCACCAATGAAGGCATCAAATTTATTGAAGAAAACAAGGATGAACCGTTTTTTCTGTACCTCGCTTTTTATACTGTACACACACCTATACAGGCATCGAAAAAATTTATTGAAGAATACCGTAAAAAACGCGAAGTAAGTGGTATTGAAGAAGTCCCACACAAAAAAGAAGGCGAAGGCTGGACCAAATTATTGCAGGAAGACGCGGCTTATGCTTCGATGGTGACTTCGATGGACGAAAATGTGGGACGTATATTGGAAGCATTGGAGAAACAGGGACTGGACAAAAACACCTGGGTAATTTTCACCAGCGATAATGGCGGGTTGTCAACATTATACAGAAAAGGAGCACCCACAAGCAACGAATCGCTGCGTGCAGGGAAAGGCTGGTGCTACGAAGGAGGTATTCGTGTACCTCTCGTCATTAAAGGCCCCGGAATTAATACCCCGGGCCGAGTAACAGAACAGCCTGTGGTTAGCATGGATTTTTACACCACTATTCTAAGCCTGGCGGGTGTGGAACATAACGACAACGATGGAGCAAACCTTGCCCCTTTGTTTTCCGAAGAAAAACCGTTGAATCGTGATTTATTGTTCTGGCATTACCCTCACTACCATGGAAGTGGCTGGAAACCCGGTTCTGCCTTGCGAAAAGGTGACTGGAAATTAATTATACACTACGAAAATAATAATATGAAACTATTTAACCTGAAAGATGATCCGCATGAAACAACCAATATAGCAAATGAAAATCCTGAAAAAGTAGCTGATCTAAAAAGACTACTCGACCAAAAGCTAGCTGAAACCCACGCAAAATATCCGAATCCCAATCCGGATTATGCTCCGAGAGATTAAAAGGTTATTTTTTCACCAGTTCAACATACATCAACTCAACTCCATTCCATTTGTCCTTAACGGGAGCCAAGGTTAAAACAGGCTGGCCGGTTTCGGCAATGTCCAGTTCGCCCAGTTTTACAATTTCAAATTTATCGTTGGTTGCTGGAATTTCAGCCTCTGTTTTGTTTTCTCCCACAGTAACAGTCAATGCAGAAAGGGTGTCGGCTTTTACCAGTGCTTCCACCTTGTATTTTCCTGGTTCAGTGGCCCGGAACATCCATTCCAGTCGGGCACGCGAATCTATCCAGTTTTGAATAACCGATTTTGTTCCTGAACCACTTATAAAGGCATGTTTCCCATAGCCGGGATTATGAATATCAGCAAAATCAGCCGGCATCAAAATACTGCCATTAGTAAGGGCTGGCATGTTACTGGTCACTTTAACTTTGCCTGCTGTTTTCACTACAACCACAGTATTTATGGGATCAAAAATCACTGAAGGTGCATGAATCAGCAAATCATCATTTTCAAATTTCCAGGCAAATTTCTGTTTCGGATTGGTAAGCAGGAAAACATCATTTACCCTGACTTTTAATCCCGGCACCTTTAATACTCCATCTTTGGGCCAGTTAAACACATGCAGGAAAAGTGTGGTTCCCATACCGGTTTTCTTTTGAGTGCAACGTCCCCAGGGTAATTTAAAAAAAGGACTGGCCGAGGTACCATAAATTGAGTTCCCATTTTGCTGCATCCAACGGCCAACTTCTTTTAAACGAACAACACTGGAATCAGGAATAACGCCTTGTGCTGTTGGCCCTACATTCAATAAAAAGTTTCCGCCTTTACTGGCAATGTCCACCAGCATTCGGATTAACGATTCAGCAGACTTCCAGTTTTCGTCAAACCATTTGTACCCCCAGCTTGTATTCATGGTCATACATACCTCCCAATCATAATCGAGCCCGGTAGGCGGAATATGTTGCTCTGGCGTGGAAAAATCACCTTTCCACGGGCCATACAACCGGTTGTTGACAATCAGGTTAGGATACATATCGGTTATTTTTTTCAGCTCAGTCGCTGCTTCCTCTGACATCCCGATGGGTGTATCCCACCAGAGAATATCAATTTCATAATTTTCAAGGATTTCTTTTACCTGCGGAATGGCTTTGTTGTTGATATAATTCATAAAAGGTTCGCGTTTCACCGTCGAATCCCAAAAAGGAACACCCTTATCCACTCCGGGATAACTGCCTCCCGGTTCGTGCCAGTCCTGTGCCTGCGAATAATAAAAACCAAGTCGTATACCGTATTTTTTACAAGCATCGGCCAGCTCCTTTAATGGATCTCGTTTAAAAGGCGTGGCATCGTAAATATTATATTTACTGGCTTTGGAATGAAACATAGCAAACCCGTCGTGGTGCTTCGATGTAATAACGATATATTTCATACCGGCAAATTTGGCCAGTTTCACCCACGCTTCCGCATCAAACTTTTGCGGATTAAAATCGTGGCCCAACTTTTCGTACTCATTTACAGGAATTTTAGCACGCGCCATAATCCATTCACTAATACCAGGAATTCGTTCTTCTTTCCACTCCCCGGCAGGAACGGCATACAATCCCCAATGAATAAACATACCGAAACGCGCATCGCGCCACCATTCCATTTTTTTGTCCTGTTTTAAAATCGCTTCATCTTTTTCTTTGCGTTGAGAAGAACAGGAAGACATAAGCATAATAATGGCGATGATGAATGTAATTTGTTTCATCCTGTTAAGATTTAGGTTAATTCTGAATTACAGGTATAAAATTCATGGTTTTTATTACAAAAACAAAACATTTATTCCTGATTATTTTTTAAAAGGAGTAGCCACATTCCAGGTACGGGTGGCATTATTAAATCCTCCCGGACCATCGCCGGTGGCACAGTACAAACAGACGGGCTTTCCGTTTTCAATTAGTAATTGTGGCCGCTCAAAACTACCCAGATTAACACGGGTTCCGTCGTCCCAGATTATGGTGCGGGAATAGGCTTTTGGCGGGTTACTGATTTGCCAGTCGATACCATTTTTTGAAGAAGCGTGCACTCCGGCCTGATATTCTTCTGTCAGATTACCTGACTGATCTTTGGCTATCATTTCATAATGATCGCCAGCCCACCATATATACGGATCCTCAACATGAAAGTCCATGTAATCATCACGTAACCTTTCGAACGGCTGATCCCAGCTTTTGGCTTTGGCAACTCCAAGACGAGTTCCCTTTCCAGGCACATTCGAACGATACACCAGTAATACACTGCCATCATCAGCAACACAAGGTGCCGGATTGGTAGTTACATTGTCGTCCCATTTTCCCGGGCGGGGTTTTAGCACCGGATCATCTCTCCTCTCCCACGGACCAAATACTGATTTTGATGTTGCCAATCCAATCCGAAGTTTACTATAAGTCTCATTTTTAAATTTTTTAACCTCACCTGCAATGGGCTCGGTAAGCATTTCCGGAGTAGGCCCATCACCTTCATACGTTGTTCCAATGTAATACAGCAAATAGGTATCACCACTTTTATGAATGGTTGGATTATGCGTAGTTCGGCCATCCCAATACTGACTACCGCGGGGCTTTAGTACCACCTCCTGAAAAGCAAAAGGACCTTCGGGCATGTCGGAAACTGCCCGAACCACTTCAGAATAAAAAATATATCCATTAAAAAACGGGTACTTTTTTGGCCAACGCGAGGCAAACATATAATACTTTCCATCCTCACCACGAACTACTGAAGCGCCCCACACCCAGTAACCTTCCATTTCAAAACCACCATTTTTCACTGAAGGGGTAAGTTTATCAATAAAAGCTCCCTCCGACTGAGAGGATGCAATATTAAAACCAAACAACAGGATTAGAAAAAATAAAAATTTAATTGGCATTGGTGTCAAATTTTCTCAGTCCTAAAAATAACAAATCTTTAGTTTTCTTTTATAAAGCTGCTCCCAATCCCATCGTAAGCGTTGTCAGAAATGGTTAAAATGCTTCCTTCTGTGATACGAATAATCCCTTTTAAAACCACACTTGAGATCTGAAGATTATCGCCAATTATTATGTAATCTCCTAATTCGCCGGAATAGATGGATTCTTCTTTCGTTAACTTATATTTCCCCGAAGAAACTTCCTCATTATTTTCCAACACTTTATAAGTAAGGTCTTCGTTTAAAATAAGCTGAACCGTTTTCCCGGTAGTTTCCGGCGTTTCATGAATATGAGCAGCCAATCCGCCATTAGTACTGCTCCAGTTCCACTTGCCGGTTATACCGGAATTTGGGGCTAAACTCACAAGTTCATCAGTGCATCCAAATAATATGAAAATAAAAAGCAGATGGATAAGGTTCTTTTTCATTTCTTTCTTTTATATAAGACACTTTGGTGCAGATAGGGTTGCGTTCCCGTTTACTTATACCCTGATTTTATCGTATGGGGCAAAGCAAATCAATTGTGAATATATTATCTTTCCTTTATAATTTATATTTGTATAAAGAAATAGGATCAGTTCTTTACTAAATGAATTATCCAAAAGAACAATTCATTATGAATCAGAAACGAAAACAACAATACCATTCTTTGCCATTTTCATTTAAATCTGTTTTACTTGTTTTACTTCTTATCATTCCATTTCTAAATGGATATAGCCAGGTTGATTCGATTACCATGGAAGTGGAAGTAACCGGACATGCGCACATGGATCCGGTGTACCGGTGGCGATGGAATGAAATAGAAAACCGTGAGATTTACAAAACCTTTTCTGACGTATTGGATGTGCTCGACACTTTTCCGGATCTACATTTTGCCCAAAGTTATATGCTATATTACGAAACAGTACAAAACCGTTTTCCGACACTTTATAAAAGGGTAAAAGAAAGCATTTCAAATAAACGCTGGAGTGTGGTAGGCGGCCAGTGGGTAGAAACGGATGAAACAATGCCTTCGGGAGAAAGCCTCATCCGGCAATTCCTTGTAGCCCGCGACTACTATACCAAAAACCTGGACATAAAAGATATTTCAATTGCATGGTCACCTGATGTTTTTACCGGACACCCGGGCACTTTGCCTAAGATTTATGCGGGTTGCGGTATAAAAAATTACGTATTCAGCCGGGAAGCCCCCACCGACAAACGTATTTTCTGGTGGGAATCAAAAGATGGCTCACGCATGCTGGCCTACAAAATTCCGGGGCACTACAATCCTGATTATAAAAGCCTGCCTGAACAATTGAAGAAATGGACGAATCTGTCGGGTTACAACACACCATTGATTACAGTAGGAAAAGGAGACCATGGTGGCGGCCCTGGCAAAAACGATATTCGAAGTATGAAGTTACTTTCGCAAGATCATCCTTTGCATTTTGATTATTCTTCGCCCGAAGATTATTTTGCCAGACTCAATAGTACAAATCAAAACTGGCCGGTTCAGAAGGAAGAATTCGGATATCAACCCAACGGCTGGCAGTGGCTGGGATGTTACACCTCGCAAGCCAAGATAAAAAAGCTAAATCGCAAACTTGAAAACCGGATGATTGCTGCTGAAAAATTTGCTGCCATTGGCATTATGCACAAAGGGAAACCGTTTTATCCTCGCGAAGACTTTTTAAAGGCATGGAAAATATTGCTTTTTAACCAGTTTCACGATATTATTCCCGGTACACTTACAGGTCTTGGTGCCGATGATGTACTTAAACAATATGACAAATTGGATCAGATATCTTCGGATATAATAAATAACGGGCTCGAAAATATCGGGAATCGTATTAATACGGCGGGAATGAAAGGAATTCCGGTGGTTGTTTATAATCCGCTTTCATGGGAAGTTAGCCAGTTTGTAGACGCCGATATTGCTTTTATTGATTCACCTGCCGAATTCAAGGTAGTGGATACAGAGGGAGAACAGGTTCCATATACGGTTACCAGGCGTTCAAATAAGGAACAAAGCGTTGTCATTACATTTAATGCAGAAAATGTTCCCCCATTGGGCTACAAAGTTTTCCAGGTAATAAACAAAAAACCGGAGGGAAAAAACACAGAATTAGTCCTCTGGAAAAATCAAATTGAAAACAACTACTTCAGGATAAAATGGGATACAAACGGCATTACCAGTCTTTACGACAAACGGCTGAAAAAAGAAATCCTCCGTAATGCAGCCAATAAATTACGTTTACTTGAAGATAACGGGAGTAGTTGGGGACTCGATATCACGGAAAAAGAATTTCCAGTTCATGCATTAATGCCGCCCAAAGTTGTATTTTCCTCTCCTTTAAAAGTAATAGTGAAATGGGAAGACTATTTTCAGTCATCAAAATTTGTGCGGTATATGACCATTTATGCCAACAACAACCAGATTGACTTTGAAATGGAGGTGGAGTGGCACAGCCACAATAAGTTACTTAAACTGGCTTTCCCAACTGTTTTATCCGGAGGCAAAGCTTTTTACGACCAATCCTACGGTTACGTGCAACGCAAAGAAACCAACAAAGAATATCCGGCACAGAAATGGATTGATTATTCGGGCAACAACTTTGGCGTTGCATTGCTAAACAATGGGAAATATGGATTTACCATTGATCAGGGCGAACTTACTATGTCGGTGGTACGTGGTGCCCGCGACATGGATCCGCGTATGGATGAAGGAAAACATACATTTAAATATGCATTGATTGTACATCCGGGTGATTGGCGCGATGCCGATATTCCGTTAAAAGCCTGGGAACTAAATCAACCGCTACTGGTAAAACGGGAAAACCAGCACCCGGGAGAGATATCAGGCTGGACCTACAGCGATTTATCATTCCCTGCTGAAAAATCATTCTTTGGAATCAACAGCGAACATGTTATTATTTCGAGCCTGAAAACAAAACAGGATGCGTACAATCCCAATCCAATTGTTCTGCGCATTGTTGAAACCGAAGGCCGGGATGAAAACGTTACTGTTCAACTGCCTTACGAGGCAAAATCGGTAACAGAATGCAATCATCTGGAAGAACCCATCGACCAGCGAAGTGAAATTAAAATAGATGGTAAGCAGTTTCATTTTGCCATCGGACATGACCAGATTCGCACGTTTATGGTTTACTTTTAACACTGAAAGAAATTCGAAATGAAAAGAATCATTCCATTAATAATTATCATACTCCTTGCAGTAAATGGTTATGCAGGTAAAAATGTGTTTTCAGTAAAAGGGACCAAAACATACCTGAATAACAGGGAATTTTTGTGCATTGGGCTCCGTTGTTCAAATGCCCTGATTTCAGACAAAACCACCGATGATTTAATTGATCATCTTAGTTTGTATCAGTCATACGGCGTAAATACCATTAGCGTTTTTTTTATGGGCTCGCGGTTTGGCGATGTAAAAGGATACAACAAAGACGGTTCCCTTAATCCGGAATACGCACGCCGGATGGCAAAAATTATAGAAGCTTGCGACAATCGCGAAATGATAGTTCTGGAGGGTTGTCTCTACTGGGGTACTTCAAAAGCAAAATGGGAAAACCAGACACAAAATGAAGCCGATGCTGCTGTGGCTAATACCGTTAAATGGCTTTCTGAAAATGATTATCGCAATGTTTTTATCGATCCGGATAACGAAGGAATGGCACACCGCGCCAAAAGTTTCAATATTGAAAAAATGATTGACGCCGGGAAAAAAGCAGATCCCAGTATTGTCATCGGATTTAATGCCCGTGGAAAAGCACCGGAAAATGCAGATATTGCCTTACATTTTGCCGATAAAACCGATGGCAAACCGTA